>CAWKOI010000023.1:0-261018 GCA_963851115.1 uncultured Actinomycetota bacterium | reverse complement strand
CGCCCGAATCGTCATGGGGTCTGATGCTCGCCGAAGGCCGCGAATATCTGACGTCGGCGCCATGGCTCGTCGCGGTGCCGGGATTCGCGATCCTGTTCACCACGTTGAGCGTGAACGTCATCGCCACCTGGCTGCGCAGCAGGTCCACCCAAGCCACCTACGCACGCACCGGCTCCGCCAAGGAAGGAACCCAAAGTGCCTCTGTCTGACGCCGTCAGCCGCCGCGACGCAGCCATTGCCGCGGCGCCCACCAATGTCGGGGAACACACGGACCTCGCGCAGGTCGAGATCCGTCATCCCTACACCGGCGAGGTGGCGGGCCGGGTGGCCGCGTGCGGCGCCGCCGAAGTGGATGCCGCTTGCCGTACCGCGGCGAGCGCGCAGGATCGTGGTCTGGCGCAATGGCAGCGCGCCCGCGTGCTCGACACGCTGGCGGGTCTGCTCGAGCGTGACTCCGAATGGCTCGCCGGGCTGATAACTCTGGAGAGCGGCAAGGCGATTCGCGACGCCCGCGGAGAGGTGGGGCGCGCGGCCGAGACGGTTCGGTTCTCCGCGGCGGTGGCCCGCACGCTCGCGGGCGAGCAGGTCGCCACCGAGGCGACGCCCACGGCGTCGGGAAGCTGGCGATCGCGGTGCGGTTGCCGATCGGCGTGGTGGCCGCGATCTCGCCGTTCAACTTCCCGCTCAACACCGTCGTACACAAGGTCGCGCCGGCCATCGCCGCGGGCTGCGCCATCGTGCTCAAGCCGGCTCACCAGACGCCGCTGACGGCACTGGCCTTGCGCGAGTTGCTGTTGGAGGCAGGCCTTCCCGAGGACTGGCTGACCGTGGTGACCGACGACCGCACGTCGGCCGGGCCTGCGCTCGTCGATCACGCGATTCCCAAACTCATCACGTTCACCGGCAGCAGCGAGGTCGGCTGGGGCATCGCGGCCAAAGCGTTCCGCAAGAAAGTCGCGCTGGAACTCGGCTCCAACTCGCCGGTGATCGTCGCCGGCGACGCCGATGTCGACGAGGCCGCCGCGAGGATCTCCAAGGCCGCCTACTCCACGTCGGGCCAAAGCTGCATCTCCGTGCAACGGGTCATTGCGCACCGGTCTGTGCACGATGAGCTGCTCACGGCGTTGCGCAAGTACGCCGAAGCCTTCGTGGTGGGCGATCCTTTCGACGACGCCACCGACATCGGTCCGCTGATCGCGCCGGCCGCGACCGAGCGGGTGAAGGGCTGGATCGACGAGGCGGCCGGAGCAGGGGCGTCCGTGGTGGCAGGCGGTGAGGTGGTCGGCGAATGCCTGCGGCCCACCGTCGTCGATCAGGCCCCCCTGGGTACCCGGCTGCGCGATTCGGAGGCGTTCGGTCCAGTCCTGACCGTCCTCGAATACAACCACCCCACAGAGGCTTTCGCGCTGGCCAACGAGACGGTCTACGGGCTGCAGGCCGGCGTGTTCACCCGGGATCTCGACCTGGCGCTCACCGCGGTCTCGCAGCTGGACTTCGGCGGGGTTCTGGTCAACGACGTGCCTACTACGCGGCTGGATCAGCAACCGTACGGGGGAGTGGGCGAGTCGGGCAACACCCGGGAAGGGCCGTCCTACACCGCCCGCGAGATGACCGAGGTGCGGTTCGTGTCCTTCCAGACGGGGCCGTCGGGAGGTGTGCGATGAGTGGCCCACTCGCTGGCATTGTCGTGGTGGATTTCACCGAACGGGTCCAGGGTCCATACGCCACCCAGATGTTGGCTGACTTCGGCGCCGACGTGATCAAGATCGAGCGGCCGGTGGCAGTGACCCCTGACGGCAGGCCCGACGAGCGGTACGCGATGGACGGCGGGGATCCGCCCGATTCTCTCTACCGCGCAACATTTTTGGCGAACAACCGCAACAAGCGCTCGATCGCCGTCGATCTCAAGTCCGCCGACGGGCTGCGCACCATGCAGGCGCTGGTGCGTACCGCCGATGTGGTCTACGAGAACTTCCGGCCCGGCGTAATGGACCGGCTCGGTTTGGCTATGGGCACTGCCGCGAACTGAACCCCGGCATCGTCTACGTATCGGCCTCGGGCTACGGGCCGGATGGGCCGCGCGTGAACAAGCCAGGGCAGGATGTGCTCGTCCAGGCGATGAGCGGGATCGGCGTCATCAACGAATCCGCCGATGGCAGGCCGACACCCATCGGGATGTCGATCACCGATGTGCTCGGCGGACTCAACGGCGCCGCGGCGGTGCTCGCGGCGCTGGTACACCGCGAACGCACCGGTGAAGGACAGCAGATCTGGGTTGACTTGCTGGGCAGCGCATTAGCCGCGCTCGGCGAACACCTGGTTCACATGCTGAACAACGGCGCGGATGAGCCGGCCCGGGTCACGCCGATGCACGGTCACGGCTATATCCCGCCGCCTTATGGGTTCTACGCCACCAAGGACGGATACCTGGCGCTGTCCAGTGGCAGACAGATCCGCGAGATCTGCGAGATTGTCGGCCTGCCGGATCTCTCCGATGATCCCCGGTTCGACACCTATTCCAAGCGGGCGGCGAATCAGGGTGAGCTGGAAGCGATCCTGGAGGACGCACTGAGGGCGCGAACCACCGACGAGTGGCTGGCCGTGATGGAACCCGCCGACATCTTCGCCGCACGGGTCAACACGCTGCGTGATGCGGTGGCCGATCCGCAGGTGGTCGCCACGCAGCGGGTGGTGACCGTCGACAGCCCCGACGGCCCGCTGCGGTTGATCGCCCCGCCCGCCCGGTTCGAGCGCACGCCGATCCGGGTCACGCCGCCCCGCCGTGGCACGGCGAGCACACCGAGGCCATCCGGCGCGAGCTCGGGCTGGAACCCGTCACCGACACGGGAGGAGGCCGGCGGTGACCACGGCCATCACCGACGGCGCCATGCCGCAGACCTCCGACACAGCGACCGCACTGCTGAAGGTCGAGGACTTGACGATTTCGTTCCGCAGCCCGAACGGTCTTGTCCACGCGGTCAACGGCCTGGACTTCACCGTCGCACCGCGCGAACGCGTCGCGATCGTCGGGGAATCCGGCTCCGGCAAGTCCGTGACCGCCCAGGCGCTGCTCGGCCTGCTGCCCACCGCCACCATCTCCGGTCGCATCGAGTTCGACGGCCGAGACGTGCTGACGATGCCCGCCGCCGAGCTGCGGGCGCTGCGGGGCGCCGAGATGTCCTACGTGTTCCAGGATCCGCTGTCGTCGCTGGACCCGGTGCGCACGATCGGTGATCAGGTGTGCCAGCCGCTGCGCATCCGCGGCGTCGGCCGCAAGGTGGCCAGGCGCGAGCGCTCGACATGCTCGCCGCCGTCGGAATTCCCAACCCGGCCCGCCGTTACGGCGACTACCCGCATCAGTTTTCCGGCGGTATGCGGCAGCGCGTGATGATCGCGATGGGACTGATCGCGGAGCCGCGGCTGGTGATCGCCGACGAGCCGACCACCGCGCTGGATGTCGGGTACAGGCCAAGATCGTCGACCTGCTGTACGCGCTGACCGAAGAGCGCGGTGTCGCAGTCGTTTTCATCACCCACGACCTCGGAATCGTCGCCGGGTTCGCCGATCGGGTGATGGTCATGTACGCGGGGCGCGTGATGGAGAGCTGCGCGACCGAGAGCTCTACTACCGCTCGATCAACCCGTACACGCTGGGCCTGCTGCAGTCGCTGCCGCGAGTCACCGGGGCGATTCCGGAGAAACTCGCCACCATCGGCGGGCGGCCGCCGTCGCCGTCGGACCTGCTGTCCGGCTGCGCGTTTCACCCGCGCTGCCGCTACGCGCGAGACATCTGCCGCACCGAGGCCCCTGCTCTGCTGACCCCGCCGAACGGCACCCATCCCAGCGCCTGCCATTCCTCGGGCTGGCTGGCCGAGGAACCGGGAGTGTTGCGATGACGGACACGGTGATCGAGGTCGAGAACCTCGTCAAGGAGTTCGGGTCGGGACGGCATGCCTCGCGTGTCCTCGACGAAGGTGGGTTTCACCGTCAACCGGGGCGAAACCGTCGGCATGGTCGGAGAATCGGGATCCGGTAAGTCCACGACGGCACGATGCATCCTGCGGTTGATCGAGCCCACCTCCGGTGCTATCCGGTTCGAGGGCGAGGACGTGCTGTCGTTCGGCAGGCGCAA
This sequence comes from uncultured Actinomycetota bacterium, assembly GCA_963851115.1. Taxonomy (GTDB): domain Bacteria; phylum Actinomycetota; class Actinomycetes; order Mycobacteriales; family Mycobacteriaceae; genus Mycobacterium. Next base: position 256,887 of record CAWKOI010000023.1, on the reverse strand, counting down.
GATCAAGCAGTACCGTGCGCGAGCGCAGATGGTGTTCCAGGATCCGTACTCGTCGCTCGACCCCAGGATGTGCGTCGAGGACATCATCGCCGAGGGCATCCAGATCCACCGGCCGAAGGAGAAGCGCGCACAGGTGCGTGACGAGATCGTCGAACTGCTCGAACTCGTCGGGCTGCGCCCGGATCACCTGCCCCGACGGCCCGCGGCCTTCTCCGGCGGGGAGCGGCAACGCATCGGCATCGCCCGTGCGCTCGCGGTCCGGCCCAGCCTGCTGATCTGTGACGAGCCCGTCGCATCCCTTGACGTGTCGATCCAGGCGCAGATCCTCAACCTGTTTGTGGACCTCAAGTCGCGGCTCGGGCTTGACATGATCTACATCGCCCACGACCTCGCGACGGTCCGGCATCTGTGCGACCGCATCGTCGTCATGCAAGGCGGCAAGATCAAGGAAATCGGTTCGCGCGAACAGATTTACGGCTCGCCGCACGACCCGTACACCATCGCGCTGATGCAGGCCGTGCCCGAGCCGGACCCCGATGCTGGCGCGCGAACGGTCCGCGCAGCGCCGGCTGGCCGCAGCCACCGGCCGCCAAGGCGGGAGCCGCGACATGACGGTAAGCAACCGACTGCCGACCGTCGAGTCGGCGCGGACCGGGTGGCCGTCATCACGCTGCACCGCCCCGATGTGCTCAACGCACTCGACTCGGCCAGTCACATCGCCATCGGTGACGCGATCACCGCGCTGGAACGTGACGACAATGTCGGCGCGATCGTCATCGCCGGCGAAGGCCGCGCATTCTGCTCCGGCTCCGACCTCGCCGAAATCGGGCAGCTCACCGGTCAGGCCGAACAAGACTATGTGGCACTGGATTTCGCGACGAAGAACCGGATCGCCGCGTGCACAAACCCGTGATCGCCGCGATCCAGGGTTACTGCGTCGGCGGGGGACTGGAACTCGCGCTGGCCTGTGACTTCCGGGTGGCCGGTGAGGACGCCGTGTTCATCATGCCCGAGGTGTCGCTGGGGAGCCTGCCCGGTTCCGGTGGTCTGCAACGGCTACCGCGCATCGTCGGGGTGGGCGTGGCGACCGACTGGATCCTGACCGGACGCCGGGTGAGCGCCGAGGAGGCCGAGCGGCGGGGACTGGTGGCCCGGCTGGTTCCGGCCGGAGAGCACCTCGCTGCCGCCCGCGAGCTCGCCGCCGAACTGGCCACCAAGAGCCCGCTGTCGCTGCGCTTGGCCAAGGTGGCGCTGACACCAGAACCGCTGGCCGACCGCGGACTGGTCGCCGCCTTTCAGATGTTGGCCGGCGACGCCGGTCACAGACAGCCGTCGTATGCGGCTGCCACCAAGAGATTCGCCAAGGACGGCGATGGTTCGCGACACTGACGAGAGGAGAACCACGTGAACTCACGAACGGCAATGGGGCCGGTGGGCCGATGGCGCCGTGCGCGAGCCGGTTTCGTCGGCGTCTTCATGGCGATCGCCTTCGTGCTGTCGGCCTGTTCGGGCGGAGGCGGCGGCGGCGGTGGCAGCACCGGCTCGGAGGTGACTATCGCGTTGCCCGAGGAGCCCCGCTCGCTGGCGAGCTGGAATGCATACTCCAACGACGGCCACCCGATTCTGCGCAATATCACCGAGGCGCTGATCAACCGTGATCCCAAGAGCAACGATCTGGTCCCCGAGTTGGCCTTGTCGTGGAAGGAGATGGACCCGACCAACTGGCAGTTCACCCTGCGCCAGAACGTGAAGTTCACCGACGGCTCGGACTTTGACGCGAATTCGGCTGCCACGTCGTTGAACTACGTGCTCGACCAGAAGAACGCCTTCCCCATGCGGACCTTCCTCGGCCCGGAGATCCAGGCCAGCGCAGTCGACAAGTACACGCTCAACGTCAAGACCGAGGCGCCGGACCCGATCCTGCCGACCCGGCTGTACTTCGTGACGATCCCGTCGGCCAAGCAGGTCACCGAGGACCTCGGCAGCTACGAGACCAACCCGGTCGGCACGGGTCCGTACAAGCTCGAGATCGTGGGAACGCGGTCAGAACATCGTGCTGGTGCCCAACGACGAGTGGTGGGGTAAGGATGCCCCCGACTCAGGCGGCAAGCAGACGATCACCAAGGCCACCTACGTGTTCCGGCCCGAGACGGAGGTGCGCGCGGCGATGGTGCAGCGCGGCGAGGCCGACCTGGCGCCCAAGCTCACAAAGGAGCAGTGCGACGCATCGCCGAAGTGCGAGTCGACGCCGACTGTGGAGACGGTGATCCTGCGAATCGACACGAAGAATCCGGCTCTCGCGGATCTGCGTGTGCGTCAGGCGATTTCGATGGCGTTCAACAAAGAGCAGATCATGAATGACATCCTGGGCGGCGGTAGGGTCGTCGGACAGATCGTCGGCCCGTCCGCGGTCGGGTATGCCGATCTGCCGCCGTATCCGTACGACCCCGAGAAGGCCAAGGCGCTCATCGCCGAGGCCAAGGCCGACGGTGTCGACGTGACGGAACCGATCACGGTGTCGGCCCGCGAGGGCTACATCCTGCGCGCCAACGAGGTGGTGCAGCTGATCGCCGAGAGCCTGAAATCCATCGGAATGACCGGAGTCACCAGCGAAACCCAGGAGACGGCGGCGTTCGAACAGCAGTGGACGATGGGCTACCAGAACATCCCGCAGGACCGGACGCTGCTGGGTCTGCAGCAGCACGGCCAGGAGCTGATGGACTACTCCGGCAGCGTGGTGTCCTACTACAGCTGCGAGGGCAACACCTCGGCGTACTGCGATCCGGAGCTGGAGAAGATGTACACCGCTGCGGTCGGCACCTCCGGGGATGCGCGCCAGCAGGCGCTGGCGAACATCGCCAAGTACGTCTACGACCAGGTGGCGGTGGTGCCGATCGGTCAGCCCAACTTCAACTTCGGGCTGGCTGACCGACTGAACTGGAAGCCCCGTATCGACGGGTTCATCCTGCTGAAGGAAATGACCCTCAACAGTTGACCGGACGGGTTGCCGGGCGGCCGAAAGGCTTGCCCGGCAACCCGATCAAGAAAGTAGAGACATGAGTTTCGAGAACCCGTTGACTAGCGCATTCCGGCGTGGCGAGCAGGTGCTGGGCGCGTGGTGCACGCTGCCCGACCCGTTCGCCGCCGAGATCTTCGGCAGGCAGGGATACCACTATGTCTGTGTCGACCAACAACACGGCATGATCGACGACTCGACGGCGTTCCCCATGATCCAGGCGATCAGCGCGTCGGGCGCGGCGCCGATCGTGCGGACCCGGTGGAACGAACCCGCCGCGATCATGTCGGCCCTGGACGCCGGCGCGCTCGGCGTGGTGGTCCCGATGATCGAGACGCGTGAGGACGCGCTCGCCGCGGTCCGCGCCTGCCGCTTCCCGCCCGCGGGTCTGCGTTCGTACGGCCCGATTCGCGCGCGCGACGTGATGGGCAGCACCGATCCGGTCGTACTCGGCGACGTCGCATGCATCATCATGATCGAAACCGCCTCGGCCCTAGATGATCTCGACGCAATCGTGTCGACGCCGGGCGTTGACGGGGTCTACATCGGTCCCAGCGACTTGGCCCTCGCCCTCGGTGAGAAGCCCGGATCGACAGCACCGGTGGTCGGCGAGACGATCCAGTTGATCGCCGACGCGTGCCGGCGCCACGGTGTCGCCATCGGGATGCACACCCCCGCGGGTGCGGTCGCCAAGGGCTACCTGGAGCGTGGCTTCGATTTCGTCACCGTGTTCTCCGACGCCGGGCTGATCGCCGCGGCGGCGCGTGACCAATTGGCTGCGGCCCGAACCGAACCGAAGCCGGTGGCAGTTAAGTCGGGGAGCTACTGAGGAGATCCGGCGATGCTGGCGAGATACATGCTCAAGCGGATCGTGCACGCGGTGTTGGTGCTGCTCGCGGTCCTGATCGTGGTCTGGATCCTGGTCAACCAGATCGGTGATCCGGCCCGGCTGATCCTGCCCCCGTCGGCGAGCCATCAGCTGTACCTGGACACCCGGGCCTCTCTCGGGCTCGATGATCCACTGTGGGAGCAGTTCTGGCGGTCGTTCTCCGGTTGGCTACAAGCCGATTTCGGAAACTCGATCTGGCAGAAGGTGCCCGCGCTTCCGCTGGTGTTGGAGCGGGTGCCCGCAACACTGTTCCTGACCGTGGCCACGTTCATCATCGCGTTGCCGATTGCGCTGGCGCTCGGCGTGCTGTCGGCGCTGCGGCCCGACGGTCTGCTGGATCGCTTCCTCACCGCGGTTTCGCTCGCCGGTGTGTCGATCGCCGACTTCTGGCTGGGACTGATGCTGATCCTGGTGTTCGGCGTACAGCTCCACCTGCTGCCCACCTCCGGTTACGGCGGCTTGGAATTCGTCCTGCTGCCCGCGCTCACGCTGGCGTTTCGGCCCGTTGGCCGGCTGGCCCAGGTGGCGCGGTCGGCGCTCGTCGAGGAGATGCAGAAGCCCTACATCGTGGCACTGCGGGCGCAGGGCATGTCCGAGGGCCGCATCGTGCGCAGGCACGCGATGAAGAACAGCCTGATCCCGATCATCACCGTTGGCGGTGACGAACTGGCCAGCTTCCTCAACGGCGCGGTGGTGATCGAAACCATCTTCGCCTGGCCGGGCATCGGCAGCCTGTTCATCCAAGCCATCGAACGACGAGACCTGCCGCTCGTGCTGGCGTGCGTGTTCGTCATCGCCACGATGGTCATCATCGTGAACCTGGTCATCGATCTGGCGTACGCGTGGATCGATCCGCGGGCGTCGCTACTCGTCGATTCGCGGCGGCGCGGGCGTGGCCGTGGACCGGTGACCCCGTCAACGATGTCCGGACCGCTGATCAGCGACGGCCAGAGCATCACCGGCGAAGACATCGGGCCCGCGCCGGAGGCCCTGACCCCAACCCGCACATAGGCCCGTCCCGGGCGCAATCGAGAGGAGACGAATGAGCGAGGCGACCCAGGCCGGTCCGCTGGCCGGTATCCGCGTGCTGGATTTCACCGAGCGGATGCAAGGGCCGTACGGCACGCAGATCCTGGCTGATTTCGGCGCGGAGGTCATCAAGGTCGAGCGGCGGGTGTCGTTGACAGTCGACGGCAGGCCCGACGAGCGCTACGGACCCAACGGACGGTACGGTCAGGACCCCGCCGACACCTCGTTCTACGCGGCCGGCTTTCTCGCGGCCAACCGCAACAAGAAAAGCGTCACAGTCGATTTGAAGAACGACGAAGGCAAGGCCGTCGTCGCGCGCTTGGTCGGGATCTGCGATGTCGTCTACGAGAACTTCCGGCCCGGGGTGATGGCCCGTCTCGGATTCGGCTACGACGACTGCGCGAAGATCAACCCGTCGGTGATCTATGCGTCGGCATATGGCTACGGATCGGACGGGCCGTACGAACGCCGACCTGGCCAAGACGTCTTGGTCCAGGCGATCGGTGGGTTCGGAGCGATGAACATCTCCGCGGATGGCCGTCCGATGCCCGTCGGCATGTCGATCACCGACCTGCTCGGCGGGATGAACGGCGCCATCGCCGTGCTCGCCGCACTCCGCCACCGTGAGCGCACCGGCGAAGGCCAGCGCGTGGAGGTGAACCTGCTGGCCAGCGCGGTCGCCGCACAATCCGAACAGGCGGTGCACTTCCTCAACACCGAGGTCGGTGAACCCGACCGCGGCACGGTCATGCACGCGCACCCGTACATCCCTGCGCCATATGGGTTTTACGCGACGAAAGATGGCTACCTCGCGTTGTCGAGCGGGCGTCAGATCCCGGAGTTGTCCCGAATTCTCGGGGTGCCGGACCTATCGGCTGACCCGCGGTTCGCAACTCCACTCGCACGCAACGAGCATCGGGAGGAGTTCGAGCAGCGGCTCGAAGAAGCGTTGCAGCACAAGACGACCGCGGAGTGGATGGAGCTGATGGAGCCCGAGGGCCTCTTCGCGGCTCCGGTGAAATCGTTCGCCGAAGCGTTCAACGACGAGCAGGTGAAGCACCAAGGAATGATCGCGACGATCGACTCACCGGTCGGAGAACTGAAACTGCCTGCGCCGCCGTACCGGTTGTCGCGTACCCCGGCCACCGTGCGGACCGCACCACCGCGACACGGCGAGCACACCGACGAGGTGCTCCAGGCGGCCGGCTTCAGCCGCGACGAGATCGACCGGCTGCGACGGCAGGAGGCGATCTGACATGGCGGCGAACCCGACGGGACCGCTGAACGGAATCAGGGTGCTTGACTTCACCGAGCGGATGCAGGGCCCGTATGCCACCCAGATGCTCGCCGACATGGGGGCCGACGTCGTCAAGGTCGAGCGGCGCGTGGCGATGACCGTAGACGGGCGCAGTGACGACCGTTATGGCGCCAACGGTCGATACGGCACGGACCGCGAAGACTCCACCATCTACGCGGCGGGCTTTCTGGCCAACAACCGCAACAAGCGCAGTATGACCGCCGACCTGAAATCGGCTGTGGGACTGGCCATGATCGAGCGGCTGATACCGAAATTCGATGTCGTCTACGAGAACTTCCGGCCCGGCGTGATGGACCGGTTGGGGCTGGGCTACGAGCGCTGCAAGGAGCTCAACCCGCGGATCATCTACGTGTCGGCCACTGGATTCGGCCCGGACGGCCCATACGCCGCCAGACCCGGTCAGGATGTGCTCATCGAGGCCCGCACCGGATGGGGGGAACTCAACAGCGTCGACGGAAGGCCGGTCCCGGTCGCGACCGCGATCGCTGACACGTTCGGTGCCATGAACGGTGCGTTCGGGACCGTCTGCGCGATTGTGCACGCGGTGCGCACCGGCGAGGGACAGCGGGTGCGCACCAGCCTGTACGAAAGCGCCATAGCAGGCATGGCGGAGTGGGGATTTCACTATCTCAACGCGCCCGGGGCGCAACCAAGGCGGCCTCGGCCGGGACACGCCAGCCCCTACACCCCGCCGCCGTACGGGTTCTACGCCACCAAGGACGGCTACATCGCGCTGTCGAGCGGACGCCAGATCGCCACGCTCTCAAGGATCCTGGGCATCGACGACCTGAGCCAGGATGACCGGTTCGCCACCTATTGGGCGCGCTACGACAACCGCGACGAGTTCGCCGCGATCGTGGAAGAGGCGCTGGCGGCCAGGACGACCGCCGAGTGGCTGGAGCTGATGGAGGCCGAGGACATGTTCGCCGCGCCGGTGAACACGTTGGCGGAGGCATTCGCAGACCCCGCGGTGGCTCAGAGCAACATGGTGATCGAGATGGACACCCCGGCAGGCTCGATGAAGTTTCTGGGGCTGCCCTACCGGCTGAACGAAACGCCGGCCAGTATCCGCACACCGCCGCCGCTGCACGGCCAACACACCGACGAGGTGCTGTCGGAGGCCGGGTTCACGGCGGCCGAGATCGCCGAGCTCCGCCGCGACGAAGCCATCTGATCCAATGCGTCACAACGAATTGAATGAGAGGTAACTGGACTTTATGGGCGCCAACCATCGCATCGCGGTGATTCCCGGTGACGGCATCGGCATGGAAGTCGTGCCCGAAGGTGTGCGGGTGCTCGACGCCGCCGCGGCCGAGTTCGACTTCCGGCTTGACTACGAGGAGTTCGACTTCGCGAGCGTCGACTACTACCTGCGGACCGGAGCGATGCTCCCGGACAACTGGTTTGAACAATTGAGTGGCTTCGACGCGATCTTCTTCGGCGCCGTCGGCTGGCCGGAGGTGGTGCCCGATCACATTTCGCTGTGGGGCAGTCTGTTGCAGTTCCGTCGGCACTTCGACCAGTACGTGAATCTGCGACCGGTCAAGCTCATGCCGGGCGTCGTGAGCCCGTTGGCGGGGCGGGGTCCCGGCGATGTCGACTTCTACGTCGTCCGGGAGAACACCGAAGGGGAGTACTCCAGCATCGGAGGCAAGATCTTCGAGGGCACCGACCGTGAGACCGTCGTCCAGGAGACGGTGATGACCCGCATCGGCGTCGACCGGATTCTGGAGTTCGCGTTCAAGCTCGCGCAGAGCCGGCCCAAAAAACATCTGACGTCGGCGACCAAGAGCAATGGCATCTCCATTTCGATGCCCTACTGGGATGAGCGGGTGGTGGCCATGGCGGAGCGATACGTCGACGTCGACGTCGACAAGTACCACATCGACATCCTCACCGCGAACTTCGTTCTACATCCGGATTGGTTCGACGTCGTCGTCGCCAGCAACCTGTTCGGTGACATCCTGTCGGACCTTGGGCCGGCCTGCACGGGCACCATCGGAATCGCGCCGAGCGCCAACATCAACCCCGAGAGGCGCTTTCCCAGTCTCTTCGAACCCGTGCACGGCTCCGCGCCCGACATTGCCGGCAAGGGAATCGCAAATCCGGTCGGTCAGATCTGGAGCGCCAGCATGATGCTCGAGCATCTCGGCGAAACCGCCGCCGCGTCCGCGGTGCTGGCCGCGGTGGAGCAGGTCCTCGCCCATGGCGGCGATGCGCTCACGCCCGACATGGGTGGATCGGCGACGACGGCGTCGCTTGGCGAGGCGGTGTCCGCTCAGTTGCGCGAGAACGTCTGAGGATTCACGCCCAAGCGCGTGCCGACCGCTCTGACCGCTCTCAAACGCGCACAATCGCAAGCGCTACCCGCAAGGCGGCGCACGGTCGCGGTACGGCACGATGGTCGAGTGCCAGAAGAAGATGCGGCCGACCCCGATCTGCTGATCGACTTCGCCAGGGTCGCACTGCGACGCGGTGGCCTAGTTCTGGTAGGACCAGTCACCTGGTCGGTCGAACTCGACGAGCGATGGGTGGTCATCGGGCCGAACGGCGCAGGCAAGACGTCACTGCTGCGCATCGCTGCCGCCATGGAGCACCCGTCATCGGGCACGGCCTACGTGCTTGGCGAGCGGCTGGGCCGGGTCGACATGTCCGAACTCCGTTCGCGTGTCGGGCTCTCCAGTTCCGCCCTTTCGCAGCGGATGCCCGAGGGTGAGGTGGTCCGTGACCTTGTCGTGTCGGCCGGATACGCCGTGATGGGCCGTTGGCGGGAGCGCTACGACGATGTCGACTATGACCAGGCCATCGACATGCTGGAAAGCGTCGGCGCCGAGCATCTGGCCGAACGCACATACGGCACCTTGTCCGAGGGGGAACGCAAGCGGGTGCTGATTGCGCGGTCGATGATGACCGATCCCGAGTTGCTGTTGCTCGACGAACCCGCCGCTGGGCTGGACCTGGGCGGCCGCGAAGAACTGGTGACCAGGCTGGCCGACCTGGCCGCCGACCCGGACTCGCCGGCGTTGGTGCTGGTGACCCACCACGTGGAAGAGATCCCGCAGGGTTTCAGCCACTGCCTGATCCTGTCGGAAGGCAAGGTCGTCGACTCCGGGCTGCTGCCGGATGTGCTGACTGCGGAGAACCTGTCCAAGGCTTTCGGGCAGTCGATCGCCCTGGACGTCATCGACGGGCGCTACTTCGCGCGTCGAATCCGCACCCGCGCGGCGCACAGGAGGCGAGCATGACCGAAGAGCCGTTGACCCCGCGGCCTGCCGCGACGGTGATGCTGATCCGCGACACCGCCGACGGCGTCAAGGTCTTCCTGATGCGGCGGCACTCCGCGATGGACTTCGTCGCCGGGGTCATGGTGTTCCCGGGCGGCGGTGTCGACGACCGCGACCGCAATGCCGACGTCGCGTGGTTTGGCCCAGAGCCGGATTGGTGGGCAAAGCGATTGCGCGTCGAACGCGACCTGGCCGAGGCGTTGGTGTGCGCCGCGGCGCGCGAGACGTTCGAAGAATCCGGCGTGCTGTTCGCCGGGCCGGCCGACGACCCCGACGGAATCGTCGGTGACGCATCGATCTACCGCGAATCCCGGCAGGCGCTCGCGGACCATTCACTGTCATTCGGGGAGTTCCTGCGCCGCGAGAACCTCGTGCTGCGGGCGGATCTACTGCGACCGTGGGCAAACTGGGTGACGCCCAAGGAAGAGCGCACCCGCCGCTACGACACCTATTTCTTCGTTGGCGCACTGCCCGACGGCCAGCGTGCCGACGGCGAGAACACCGAAACCGATAAGGCCGATTGGATCACGCCCGAGGAGGCGCTCGACGACTTCGCCGAGAGTCGCACGTTCCTGCTGCCGCCGACGTGGACGCAGCTTGACTCGCTGGCCGGTCGCACCGTCGCGGAAGTGCTTGCCGTGGAACGCCAGATCGTGCCCGTTGAACCGCATCTCGCCGCGAAGAACGGCAACTGGGAGATCGAGTTCTTCGACAGTGACCGGTACAACTCGGCGCGCAAGCACCGCGCGCCCGACGGCTACGGCCCTGACACGCCGCTTGCATGAACGAGTTCGTGTCCGTCCATGTCAGTGACGAGCAGCCCGGCATCGCCACCCTGCTGCTGTCGCGCCCGCCGACCAACGCGATGACCCGCCAGGTGTACCGCGAGATCGTCGGCGCCGCGGCCGACCTCGGCCGTCGCGAGGACATCCATGCGGTGATCGTCTTCGGCGGCCACGAGATCTTCTCCGCAGGCGACGACGTGCCCGAGCTGCGCACGCTGAACGCCGACGAAGCCGTCGTGGCCACCCGAGTGTGCCGGGCGGCCGTCGACGCGTTGGCCGCGGTCCCCAAGCCCACCGTCGCGGCCATCACGGGATACGCGCTGGGCGGCGGGCTGACCCTGGCGCTGGCCGCCGACTGGCGGGTGGCCGGCGACAACGTCAAGTTCGGCGCGACGGAGATCCTGGCGGGGCTGGTGCCCGCGGGCGGCACCTCGCGGCTGGCCGGGGCGGTGGGCGTGAGCAAGGCCAAGGATCTGGTGTTCAGCGGGCGGTTCGTTGACGCCAAGGAGGCGCTGTCGTTGGGCCTGATCGACGAGATGGTGGCCCCGGACGCCGTGTATGACGCCGCTGTGGCCTGGGCCAAGCGTTTCCTCGACTATCCACCGCAGGTACTGGCTGCCGCCAAGGCCGCCTTCGGCGTTTAGGCTGCCCTGTTATGAGTCTTGACGAACCCGGCACTCGGTCCGATGTCGCCGGCCAGCCGGCTCCGAATCCCCACGCCACGGCGGAGGAGGTCGAGGCTGCCCGCCACGACAGCAAGCTCGCGCAGGTGCTGTACCACGACTGGGAGGCCGAGAGCTACGACGACAAGTGGTCGATCTCCTATGACAAGCGCTGTGTCGACTACGCGCGCGACCTCTTCGATGCGACCGTGCCGACCGACGAGCTGCGTGACCTGCCATACGACCGGGCGCTGGAGCTCGGCTGCGGAAGCGGGTTCTTCCTGCTCAATCTGATCCAGGCCGGGGTCGCCCGCCGCGGCTCGGTGACCGACTTGTCGCCGGGGATGGTCGAGGTGGCAACCCGCAACGGCGAGAACCTTGGGCTCGAGATCGACGGGCGGGTCGCCGACGCCGAGGGCATCCCCTATGACGACGACACCTTCGACCTCGTCGTCGGCCACGCCGTGCTGCACCACATCCCCGACGTCGAGCTGTCGCTGCGCGAAGTGGTCCGGGTGCTCAAGCCCGGCGGCCGGTTCGTGTTCGCGGGTGAGCCGACGACCGTCGGCAACGGCTACGCGCGGGCGCTGTCGACGCTGACCTGGCGGGTCGCCACCAACGTCACCAAGCTGCCCGGGCTGGACGACTGGCGACGGCCGCAGGCCGAGCTGGATGAGTCGTCACGTGCAGCGGCACTTGAGGCGATCGTCGACCTGCACACCTTCGATCCGGCTGATCTGGAGCGGATGGCCGTAAACGCCGGGGCCGTCGATGTGTCGACCGCCACGACGGAGTTCACCGCCGCCATGCTGGGCTGGCCGCTGCGCACGTTCGAGGCCGCGGTTCCGCCGGGGCGGCTCGGTTGGGGCTGGGCCAAGTTCGCGTTCAGCAGCTGGACCACATTGAGCTGGGTCGACGACAACTTGTGGCGCCGTGTGGTTCCCAAGGGCTGGTTCTACAACGTCATGGTGACCGGGGTTAAGCCGTCGTAGATTTCCGCCTCGACCACGTCGCATATCTGGGCAGCGATGCGGGGGAGCGCCGCGCTGCGCGAGGTCGCCGACCTCAGGCTGACCGATGCCACGCTCGTCGCCGACATCGCTTCGGCGCGTGAGCGTTTCGGTGACCACGCTGGCGTGCTGGTGGAGACGACGTTGTTGCGGCGAAAGGCCGCATCGAAGTTCGTCGATCCGTCGGGTTGGTTGTTTACCGACGAGGCGCTACAGCAGGCCACCGCCGAACCGGTCGCCGCCCACCGGGCGCGTCGGCTGGCCGGGGCCAGCGTGCACGACGCGACGTGTTCGATCGGCACAGAGCTTGCCGCGCTGCGGGATTCGAGTCCATGTGTCATCGGCAGCGATGTGGACCCGGTGAGGCTCGCAATGGCCCGTCACAATGTCGCCGATGTCGACCTGTGCCGGGCCGACGCGCTGGCACCGGTTACCCGCGGCACCGTCGTCCTCGTCGACCCGGCGCGTCGAAGCCGCGGGCGTCGGCGGTTCGACCCACGTGATTACACGCCCGCGCTCGATGCGCTGCTGGAGGTGTACCAAAGCCGCGACCTCGTCGTAAAGTGCGCCCCGGGAATCGATTTCGACGAGCTGTCGCGAATGGGGTTCGTCGGCGAGATCGAGGTCACGTCACTGGCGGGCAGTGTGCGCGAAGCATGCCTGTGGTCGGCGGGCCTGGCCGGCGGCGGCGTTACCCGCCGGGCGACGATGCTGGATGCCGGTGAGGAGATCACCGACGCCGAACCCGACGACTGCCCGGTGGCACCGGCGGGGCGGTGGATCGTCGACCCCGATGGAGCGGTGGTCCGCGCGGGATTGGTGCGGCACTACGCTGCCCGGCACGGGCTGTGGCAGCTCGACCCGGACATCGCATACCTGTCCGGTGACCGGCTGCCCGATCGTGTGCGCGGTTTCGAGGTGCTCGAGGAGCTCGGCTTCAGCGAACGGCGACTGCGCCAGGCGCTTTCGGCCCGTGACGTCGGCGCGGTCGAAATCCTGGTCCGTGGCGTGGACATCGACCCCGATGCGTTGCGGTCGCGGATGCGGCTGCGCGGATCCCAGCAAGTCTCGGTCGTCGTCGCCCGCATCGGGTCCGGGCACGCAAGCCGGGCAACGGCATTCATTTGTCGTCCGTCACGTTGAACCGCCACGTACCCTGGCATATTGATGCGCCGGTGCCGAAGGCCGGTGCCGGCTCGCGAGGACGTCCGACGATGCGCATTCTCACGGTGGCTGTTCTGGTGGCGGCCGGTGTTCTGGCCGGCTCGATCGGCGTCCCGGCGGCCTCGGCGCAGTCGGCCTGCGCTGACCTTGGCGGCGTCGTCGGGCAGGACCAGATATGCCGCGTGCACACCGAGAACCCGACCTACACCCTCGACTTCAGCTTCCCCAACGACTATCCGGACCAAGCGCCGCTGACTGCGTATCTGACCCAGGCCAGGGACGGCTTCGTCAACGTCGCGGAGATGCCGGGATCGTGGAACCTGCCGTATCAGCTCGACGCGAAGGGCGTCGGTTACCGTGCGGGGCCAGCGACGGGCGGCACGCAGAGCGTGGTGTTCACGGTCTGGCAGAACGTCGGTGGCGTTCACCCGCAGACGTACTATCAGGCGTTCAACTGGAACGTCGCGAAGGGCGCGCCGATCACGTTCGACAGTCTGTTCAAGCCGGGCACCAAGCCGCTCGATGTGATCTACCCCGAGGTCAACCGGTACCTGCAGAAGGAGCAGGGCATGATCGATTCGATACCGCCGACCGACGGGCTCGACCCGGCCAAGTATCAGAACTTCGCGCTCACGGACGACTCGGTCGTCTTCTACTTCAGTCAGGGTGAGATGTTCGCGGAATCTGCGGGTCCGGTCGAGGCGCAGGTGCCGCGGGCGATGGTCGCGCCGATGTTCGCCCTCTAGGGCGCCGAAGCCGTAGACCTGGCCGTCGCTGGTGGCGGTGACGACGCGGCGGTCATGGCCGATCGACACCCCGACGGGCCAGCCGGTCGCCTCGGGCAACGGATAGGTGTTGATCGTGCGACCGTCGGCCGGATCGAACACCAGCAGCGCCTGACCGTTCTCGCCGTCGCGCACAACGGTGTAGGCGATGTCGGTACCCGCCCGGCTCGACGTGGACAGCGGGGCGACGTCGTCGCGGGTCCACACCACGTCACCGCGGTCACCGGCATCCTTGACGGCGACGAGCTTGGCGCCCGGGCCGCCGCCGGCGACGATCAGGCCGTCAGGCGACACCGACGGCGGGGTCTGCGCCAAATAGTCCAGCGGCACCGACCATTTCGGTTTGCCGTCGCCGGAGTTGAGCGCCCACAGTCTTTCGTCGCGCCCGTTGACATAGATCGTCGAGCCGTCCGCCGACAGCACCGGGCTGGACAGCGGTCCGCCGCCGACCGCGTCGCTTGTCCACTCCCGGGTCAGAAGCGGACTCTGCCCGGCCCGATAACGCAGCCCGACAAGGACCGGGGCCTTGGCGTCGGGTTCCCACAGCCCGAGCACCACCAGCCCGGCCGGTGCTGCGAACGCCGGTGCGGCGGCCACCGGGCAGCGGGGACGGGCCAGTCGGCAATCGGCGAGGCCGCGGTTGGAGTCGGTCGGGTCGACACCGACGACCAGGTCCAGCGGCGTGCCGACGACGGTGCCCTTGTGGGCGTCGAACACGAGGACCTGACCGAGGTGCGTCACCACCAGCAGGTGGCCAGGGTCGAGAATCCTTGGGGTGGTGGGCATTCCGATCACCGGTCGGCGCCACCGGATCCATTGCGTCGGCGGGAAGGACAGCATCGCGCCGGGCTGGCCGATGTAGAGGTTGTCGAACCCGTCGAAACAGCGGGCTGGACAAGCCGCCGCCCTGTACCAGCCGCGTGCACCAGCGCTGGCGGGCGTTGTTGTCGGCCTCCCACACCATCAGCGAGCAACCGCCGGGGGTTTGCGCGTTGACGGCCAGATAGCGGCCCGACCCGAGGGCCACGGCGGCGGCCAAGTCGCCCTTGACCGATCGCGTCCATTCCAGCCGCAGGGCCTCGGCGCCTGCCGTCGGTTCGTAGCTGCTGTTGCTTGCGTCCCCGTATTGGGCGGGCCAGCCGGACGCGGCATGTGCCTGCACCCAGGAGTCGGTGTTCCCGCAACCGGCCAAAGCACCCGTGATCAGCACTGTTGATACCAGCACGACCAATTGCCGGAACACGGTTTCCTTTCTTCGAGCCCACGTGAGGGTAACCAATTGAAGTTGGAGCGCTCGCGTAGGCTTTCCGGCCATGACGACGATGTGGGGCGCGCCGTTACACAAGCGGTGGCGGGGTTCGCGGTTGCGGGATCCGCGCCAGGCCAGGTTCCTGACATTGGCTTCATTGAAGTGGGTGCTGGCCAATCGCGCGTACACGCCCTGGTATTTGGTGCGCTACTGGCGGCTGCTGAAGTTCAAGCTTGCCAACCCACACATCATCACCCGCGGCATGGTCTTCCTCGGCAAGGGCGTTGAGATCCAGGCGACCCCGGAACTCTCCCAGCTGGAGATCGGCCGCTGGGTCCACATCGGCGACAAGAACACGATCCGCTGTCACGAAGGGTCGCTGCGCTTCGGTGACAAGGTGGTGCTCGGCCGCGACAACGTCATCAACACCTATCTGGACATCGAACTGGGCGACTCGGTGCTGATGGCCGACTGGGTCTACGTCTGCGACTTCGACCACAGGATGGACGACATCAACCTGCCGATCAAGGACCAGGGCATCCTGAAGGGCCCGGTGCGGATCGGGCCCGACACGTGGATCGCCACCAAGGTCACCATTCTGCGCAACACCACGATCGGCCGGGGCTGCGTGTTGGGTTCGCACGCAGTGGTCAAGGGCGACATCCCCGACTACTCGATCGCGGTCGGCGCGCCGGCAAAGGTGGTCAAGAACCGCAAGCTGTCGTGGGAGACGTCGGCCGCACAGCGTGCCGAGCTGGCCGCCGCTCTGGCCGACATCGAGCGCAAGAAGGCGTCGCGCTAACGCTGGTCTCAGGTCCTGTTTGCCCCACAGGCCGGCAACGTTAGTGCCACTATATTGACGTGAGTGACTGTCGGCGATGACGGCACCGACCACGTGCCGTAGCTGCGGTACCGAACCGCGGTCCGACGCCCGGTTCTGTGACGCGTGCGGTGCGCTAATCACACCGGACAGTGAGCCCGCGGAGTACAAGCAGGTGACGGTGTTGTTCGCCGACGTTGTGCACTCGATGGACATTGCCGCGGCGGTAGGTGCCGAACGGCTGCGCGAGATCATGACCGAGCTGTTCAACCGGTCGTCGGCGGTGGTGCAGCGCTACGGCGGGACGCTGGACAAGTTCACCGGTGACGGCGTCATGGCGGTGTTCGGGGCGCCGGTTGCGTTGGAAGACCACGCGATTCGAGCCTGCCTGGCGGCGCTGGACATCCAGTCCGAAGCGGGGTACATCGCCGTTGAGGTCGAACGTCGCGACGGTGTGACCCTGCAGCTGCGCGTCGGCCTGAACTCCGGTGAAGTCATTGCGGGCGAAATCGGCAATAGTCCATTGAGTTACACGGCCGTCGGCGAGCAGGTCGGCATGGCGCAGCGGATGGAGTCGGTCGCGCCGCCCGGTGCGGTGATGCTCAGTGAGTCCACCGCACGGCTGGTCGAGGACGTTGTTGCTCTGAGTGAACCCGAAAGCGTCCACATCAAGGGCGCGCTGCGGCCTGTAATTGCCCGCCGCCTGCTGGCAGTCGCACGCGAGGCCGGGCAGCGGGTCCGACAAGTGTCGACTCTGGTGGGGCGCGACTGGGAAATGAGCACCATTGGGGCGATGCTCGACCAGTCGATGAACGGCAGGGGCCGCATTGTCGGGCTGGTGGGACCGCCCGGAATTGGCAAGAGCCGCATGGCCGGGGAGATAGCCTCGCTCGCCGCCGGCCGGTCCGTTCAGGTGTTCACGACACACTGCGAATCGCATGCCAGAGAGATCCCGTTCCACGCGGCCGCGGGCCTGTTGCGTGACATCTACGCGTTAAACGGTCTCGAGGACGACGCCGCGCGGGCGAACGTCCGGGCCCGTATTCAGACCGCCGATTCTGAAGACCTCGTGTTGCTCGACGACTTGCTGGGCATCCGTGACGGCGAAACCCCGTTGCCTGCCATTGATCCCGATGCACGCGGGCGGCGCCTCGCGGCACTTCTCAACGCCGCGGCGATCGGCCGGACCACCCCGGCCGTTTACGTGATCGAGGACGCGCACTGGATCGACGAGGTCAGTGAGGCGATGATTGCGCAGTTCGCCGCGGTAGTTCCGCAGACACGCTCGCTAGCGCTCGTCACGTATCGGCCCGAGTACCGCGGGGTGCTCGACCAGCTGCCGGGTTCGCACCGCATTGCGCTTGCGCCGCTGGATGATTCGGAGTCGACGGCATTGGCCGCCGAGTTGTTGGGTTCGAATAGTTCGGTCGGCGCGCTCGTCGCGCAGGTCGCCGAACGGGCCGCAGGCAACCCGTTCTTCGCCGAGGAGATCGTCCGGGACCTCGCCGAGAGGGGCGTGCTGGACGGCAAACCCGGCGACTATGTGTGTCAGCGCGACACCGCCGACGTGCGGGTACCCGCGTCCCTGCACGCGACCATTGCCGCCCGCATCGATCGCCTTCGTCCCATCGCCAAACGCGCTCTGACCGCCGCGGCGGTGACCGGTTCGCGATTCGATACGGATCTCCTGGCGTGCCTGGTGGACGACATCGACGTGGCCGATTTGATCGCCGCCGAACTCATCGATCAGGTGACGTTCGGCCCCTGCAGGAATACGTGTTCCGGCACCCGTTGATCCGCACAGTGGCCTACGAATCACAGCTGAAGTCTGATCGCGCCCATCTGCATCGGCACCTCGCGGCGGCGATCGAAGAGCGTGACCGGGAGTCGGTGGACTCGAACGCCGCACTGGTTGCCCAACATCTCGAGGCGGCAGGGGATCTTCGGGCCGCCTTCGATTGGCATCTGCGGGCCGGTGCGTGGGCGCAATACCGAGACGTCAGGGCGGCTCGTACAAGCTGGCAGCGGGCACGCGACGTCGCTGATCGGCTCTGCGTCGATGACCCGAGCGTGACCGCCTTGCAGATCGCACCACGGACGGTGCTTTGCGCCAGTACGTGGAGATTCAGTGGCAGTGTCGAGGACGCCGGTTTCGACGAACTGCGTGAACTCTGCCTGTCCGCTGGAGACAATCTGTCGCTAAGTCTCGGCATGGCCGGGTTGTTGACTGTGCTGGTCTTCCACAATCGGTTCCGTGATGCCGCGCGTGTTGCGTCGGATTGCAGCCAGACTTCTGGCGTCGATCGGCGATCAGACCTTGACGCTCACGCTTTCCGCCGCGGCCGGCAATGCCAAGTTCCAAGCCGGCGAGGTGACGGAGGGTCTGCGCTTGGCCCAGCGCGCGATCGACCTGGCGGGCGGCGATCCCACGAAGGACAACATCATCGTCGGCTCACCGTTGGCGTTCGCATTCGCGTTGCGTGGCAGCAATCGGCTTGCGTTGGGAATCCCGGGCTGGCGCGATGACTTCGACCGCGCGGCGAAGATGGCGATTTCCATCGACACGACGTCCCATGTTGCGGCCATCTTGCTCAAACACGGCGTGACTGTTCACAACGGAGCGTCGCTGTCAGACGCGGCAGCGATGGCGGAGACAGCCGAAGCACTGGCGCTTGCGGAGCGGTGCGGCGACGATTTCGCTCTCGATTCGGCCCGGCTGGCTCGCGGCATCGTGCTTGTCAACGGAGACGGTGCGCACCGCTCAGCGGGCTTTGAGTTGTCTGGGCCAGTATCGGGAAGCCTCGCTTGCGCCACGGGTATGCGACGAAGTCGGTGCGATTCGTCGACACGGAGACTGCGAAGGAAAAGGCCAGGCTCGGCGATTTCGACGGCGCCATCGAAGTGGGGCGGAGGGTCGTCGATTTCCTCTGCAACGCGGGCGAGATGATCTCGCTTGGCCCGGCCGTCAGTGTCTTGGCGGAATCGCTTCTCCGGCGTGGCAGCGAATCAGACGTGGCGGAGGCCACGGCCGTGATCGACCGACTGGCTGCCCTGCCGACCGATCCCGGATTTGTGCTGCACGAACTGCCGTTGCTCCGGCTGCGCGCGCTGCTGGCGCGCGCCCACGGCGACGAGAACGGATACCGAGATCTTGCCAACAGGTACCGCACGATGGCCAATGACCTTGGTTTCGAAGGACATATGGCGATCGCTGCGGCCATGGAATGACGTGACTAGCGGTCGGGCAGCGCGTGTTCGACGATGACGCGGCGCCGATGCGGTTCGCGTTCACGGCGTTTCGCGGCCAGGTAGACCTGCGCGGTTTCGCTGGCGACGGTGTGCCAGTCGAAATCGGAGGTCAGTCGTTCCCGCGCGGCGATCGCCCTGCTGCTGGGCGGCGTCTGGGTCGTCGAGCACGACGCGCACTGCAGCCGCCAGGCCCGCGACGTCGCGCGGCGCGTACGACATGCCGGTCTGGCCGTTGATGACGGCCTCGCCGAGGCCGCCGACGTTGGACGTGACCAGCGGGATGCCCGTCGCCGCGGCCTCCAGCGCGACGATGCCGAACGGCTCGTAATGGCTGGGCAGCACGGCGGCGTCGGCGGCGTGCAGTAGATCCACCAGTTCTTCGTGATCGAGATGGCCGACGAACGTTGTGGCCTTGAGCACCTTGTGTTTTCGCGCCTGTTCGACGAGCCAGTGTTGCTGCGTGCCCTCGCCGGCGATGATCAGCGTGGTGCCGGGATGGGTGCGCCTGATGCGCGGCAGCGCCGCGATCGCGTCGTGGATGCCCTTCTCGTACTCCAGCCGGCCGAGGTACAGCAGCTGCGCGGGTCCGTGTCGCGGCCGCCGCTTGGCGAACGGCCATAGCGCGGCGTCGATTCCGTTGCGGATCACCCGGATCTCGGCCAGGCCGGGGCCGAACAGCTCGGTGATCTCGTCGCTCATCGACGCCGAACATGTGATGAGCGAATCGGATTCGTGCACCAGCCAAGACTCCACGGCGTGCACCTGCCGGCTGATCGGACCGGACACCCAACCGGAATGCCGGCCGGCCTCGGTGGCGTGGATGGTGGAAACCAGTGGCACGTCGAAGTATTCGGCCAGCGCGATGGCCGGATGCGCGACCAGCCAGTCGTGGGCGTGCACGACGTCGGGCTGCCAGGCCTGGCCGACGGCCTTGTGCCTTTATCGCCAGCCCGGCGCGGACCATCGAATGACCCATCGCCAGTGTCCACGCCATCATGTCCGAGCCGAAGTCGAACTCGTGCGGGTCCTGCGCGGCGGCGACGACCCGCACGCCCTCGGCGATCTCGTCGGTCGACGGGTGGGTGCTGGGGTCGGTGCCGGTGGGCCGACGGCTGAGCACCACGACCTCGTGTCCGGCCTCGGCCAGCGCGGTCGCCAGATGGTGCACGTGGCGGCCCAGCCCGCCGATCACCACCGGCGGGTACTCCCACGACACCATCAGGACCTTCATCGGCGCGGCGAGGCAGTCGTCTCGGGCGTCCAGGGCGCCGAACAGACCCGTCGGCGCGGTTCCAGCCATCGGCCAGTCGCTGAGCGTGCTCGCGGCGGCCCGAGGCCAACGCGCCCGCGATCTCCCGGGTGGCATGCGCGTGCAGATGGGCGCGATAGCGCGCATAGTCTGCGGCGGAATCCTTGCTGACCATGAACGGCCAGTCGCTGGACACCGTCAGCAGCGTCTCGCGCAGAATCTGGTCGGCGACGAAGTCCCGTGGCGTAGGCGAGCCCAGCGACGCACCCTGCTCCAGCGCCTTGTCCACGGTGGTCAGCGCGGTGTCGACGACTTCGCTGTTCAGCTGGACCAGGTCGGCCACCTGCTCGCCGGCCCACACCTGCCAGTCCTTGCCCGAACCCCAAGAGCTGGGCGGCAATTCGACCGGTGCGCCGACGAAGCCGTCGGTGATCGCATCGGACAGTGTGCCGACCCGCACGCCGGCCGCCGGCAGCGCACGCAGCACCCGCTCCAGCCAGACGGGGCCCTCGTACCACCAGTGGCCGAACAGTTCGGTGTCGAAGGCCGCGACGACGTGAGCGGGCCTGCCGATCCGCTCGCTCTCGGCGATGAGCCGCTGCCGGACCACGTCGACGAAATCGGCGACGTGGACGTCGACGGCGCGGTCGGCGCGCTCCGGGTCGTATGGCGCCTTGGCGTCCGACGGCACATTGCGGCCGGTGACGCGGGCCGGCTTGAGACCGGTGATGTGGTCGTAGGTGTGGAAGTCGCGGTAGGCGGCGTGGCCGGGGTAGCCGGACTTCGGCGACCACACCCGGTAGCTGACCTGCAGGTCGCGGCCGAATGCGACCACGTCGGATGCGCCGACCGGCCGGCCCAGCGCGGTGTCGCCGCGCAGCGACGGTCCGTCGACCATGAAGTGGCCGACACCCGCTGCGGCGTAATCGATTTCCATGCCGGGCGCGTACGCACATTCGGGCGCCCAGATGCCTGCTCGGCGTATGGGCGAAGCGCTGCTGGGCGTCGGCCAGCCCCTCGCGCAGCGCGAACTCCCGCAACCGCGGATTCAGCAGCGGCTGGAACGGATGCGCCAGCGGGCCGCCGAGCAGTTCGATGGTGCCGGCGTCGATCAGCTCACGCAGCAGCGGGCTGCCGCCGTGGCGCCACAGCGTAGCGAACTCGTCGAGCTCGCGACCGGCCTCGGTCGTGCTCACGAACCCCGAACTCGCGCAACGGATCCCGTAGCGTCGTCGCCTCCAGCGCACGCAGCCGCCAGTTGGCCAGCCAGTGGTGCATGCCGGACAGGCAGTACGGGTCGTCGAGCTGCGCGGTAACCACCGGCGTCATCCCCAGCGTCAACAGATGATGACGGTCCTCGGCGGCCAGGGTGCGCAGCACCCGCATCAGCGGCAGGTAGGCCGCCGACCACGACTGGTAGAGCCATTCCTCGCCGACCGGCCACCGGCCGTGATGCGCCAGCCACGGCAGGTGTGTGTGGAGGACGAGCGTGAACAGTCCCGGGTACCGGCTCGGTGCGTCGTCACGGCCGCACCGCGATCGCCACCAGATCGAGGCTTTCATCGATGTCCCGGTTGTCGCGTCCGCAGCCTCCACGAGATCGAAGTCGTCGGTGGTCACCGAGGCGACGTCGGCGAGCAGATCGGCGGGCCACGGCGCGTCGGCCAGCGCGCGGGCGATCTGGGCGTCGATGATCGAGCCGCCGTGCCGGGCGTCCAGCTCGGCCAGCCGCGCGGCCGTGAAACACCCCGTAGCATCGCCTTCGATCCGGAAACCTGCGGCGTGCAGCAGCTCGGTCAGCTCGGCGGCGTTGAGTTCGCGGGTGTGGAACGGGTTGATCGGGGTGTCGCGGCCGGGGGAGAACGTGATCCGGTTGGGCGTCGACATCAGCAGCACGCCGCCGGGCCGCAGCACGCGAAGGCATTCGGCGACGAATTGCCCTTGGTCCCAGAGGTGTTCGATCACCTGAAAGTTGACCACCACGTCGACGGCAGCGTCGGGCAGCGGCAACGCGGCCAGATTGCCGTGCTGCATCTCCACCCGCGGATAGCGGGCCCGCACGTGCGCGACCGCCGACTCGTCGTAGTCCAGCCCGATCACGCGGCGCGCCACGTCGGCGATCAAGTCGGCGCCGTAGCCCTCGCCGCAGCCCGCCTCGAGCACGTCGCGCCCCGCGCAGCGGTCGGCCAGCCGCTGATAGACGACCTCGTGGCGGCGGAACCAGTAGTTCTCCTCCGCCAGGCCCGGAATCGTGCGCTCCCCGGTCAGGGGCAGCGCGTTGTCCGGCCAAGCCGGACCGTCGGTAACGAATGCGCTCATTGGAAGGCAGGCTAACCCAGGCGAAGTCGATGGCCGATTCGCGAACGGTTCACCAGCCGTACGGGGAGGCCAGAACGCAAACTTCGACCAGCTATGGTGTTCGTGCGAACCACCATAAGTTACCGACGAGTAACATGGTGGTAGTTGCTTGAAACGTGGTATTGCAGGCCGGCCGCCGGCCCCTTCGAGGAGGACGAACCAGACTCATGACGAACATCGTGGTCCTGATCAAACAGGTCCCAGACACGTGGTCGGAGCGCAAGCTGACCGACGGCGACTTCACCCTCGACCGTGAGGCCGCCGACGCCGTGCTCGACGAGATCAACGAGCGCGCCGTCGAAGAGGCGCTGCTGATCAAGGAGAAGGAAGCCGCCAACGGCACCGAGAGCACTGTGACCGTGCTCACCGCCGGTCCCGAGCGCGCGACCGAGGCCATCCGCAAGGCGCTGTCGATGGGCGCCGACAAGGCGGTGCACCTGCTCGACGACGGCATGCACGGCTCCGACGTCGTCCAGACCGGCTGGGCGCTGGCCCGCGCGCTGGGCACCATCGAGGGCACCGAGCTGGTCATCGCGGGTAACGAGGCCACCGACGGCGTCGGCGGCGCGGTTCCGGCGATCATCGCCGAGTACCTCGGCCTGCCTCAGCTGACCCACCTGCGCAAGGTGTCGGTCGAGGGCGGCAAGGTCACCGGCGAGCGCGAGACCGACGACGGCGTGTTCACCCTCGAGGCGTCGCTGCCCGCGGTGGTCAGCGTCAACGAGAAGATCAACGAGCCTCGCTTCCCGTCCTTCAAGGGCATCATGGCCGCCAAGAAGAAGGAAGTGATCGACGCTGACGCTGGCCGAGATCGGTGTCGAGGCCGACGAGGTCGGCGTCGCCAACGCCGGTTCCAAGGTGCTGTCGTCGACCCCGAAGCCGCCGAAGACCGCGGGCGAGAAGGTCACCGACGAGGGCGACGGCGGCACCAAGATCGCCGAGTACCTGGTTGCCCAAAAAATCATCTAGCAGATCATTCCGACTCGCACCGACAAGACATCGAAAGACATGAAGACACATGGCTGAAGTACTTGTGCTCGTCGAGCACGCCGAAGGTGCGCTGAAGAAGGTCAGCGCCGAACTGATCACCGCCGCCCGCGTGCTGGGCGAGCCCGCCGCCGTCGTGGTGGGCAAGCCGGGCACCGCCGCAGCCGCTGGTCGACGGACTGAAGGAGGCCGGCGCCGCCAAGATCTACGTCGCCGAGTCCGACGACGCCGAGAACTACCTGATCACCCCGTACGTGGACGTGCTGGCCTCGCTGGTCGAGTCGGCCGCCCCGGCGGGCGTGCTGCTGGCCGCCACCGCCGACGGCAAGGAGATCGCCGGCCGGCTGGCCGCCCGCATCGGGTCGGGTCTGCTGGTCGACGTCGTCGAGGTCAAGGAGGGCGGCAATGGGCGTCCACTCCATCTTCGGTGGCGCGTTCACCGTCGAGGCCGAGGTCCACCGGCGACACCCCGGTGATCACCGTGCGTCCGGGTGCGATCGAGGCCGAGCCCGCCGACGGCGCCGGCGAGGTCGTCAACGTCGAGGTGCCGGCCCAGGCCGAGAACGCGACGAAGATCACCGCGCGCGAGCCCGCGGTGGCCGGCGACCGCCCGGAGCTCACCGAGGCCACCGTCGTGGTGTCCGGCGGCCGCGGTGTCGGCAGCGCCGAGAACTTCAGCGTGGTCGAGGAACTGGCCGACTCGCTCGGCGCCGCCGTCGGCGCGTCGCGCGCCGCGGTCGACTCCGGCTACTACCCGGGCCAGTTCCAGGTGGGCCAGACCGGCAAGACCGTGTCGCCGCAGCTGTACATCGCGCTGGGCATCTCCGGGGCGATCCAGCACCGCGCCGGCATGCAGACGTCGAAGACGATCATCGCGGTGAACAAGGACGAAGAGGCGCCGATCTTCGAGATCGCCGACCTCGGCATCGTCGGCGACCTGTTCAAGGTCGCCCCGCAGCTGACCGAGGCGGTCAAGGCCCGCAAGGGCTGACCCTGCTCGAGCGACACACCATCTCATCCGGAACCCCGGCTGCTCTGGGCTGCCGGGGTTTCGTCACTTTCGGGGCGCCGCAAGACTACGGACTTTCCAGGGTTCGATCGCGGGGCCTCGAGCGTGATGCTGGGGGAGTCACGGATCGAGAAAGGTGTTCGCCATGATGACACAGATCACGGTCATCGGCGCCACCGGGCAGATCGGGCTCGAAGGTGGTCGAACTGCTGCGACGAACGCGGGCCACCACGTGGTCGCCGCGTCGCCGCTCGACGGGCGCCGACGTGCTCACCGGTGCGGGCCTCGCCGAGGCACTGGCCGGCGCCGACGTCCTGGTCGACCTGACCAATTCGCCGTCCTTCGACGACGACCCGGTGATGGACTTCTTCACCAGGTCGACGCGCGAACCTGACCGCGGCGGCCGCCAAGGACGCCGGCGTCGGGCACTACGTCGCGTTGTCCATCGTCGGGCGCCGACGACCTGCCCGAGAGCGGCTACATGCGGGCCAAAGTCATGCAGGAGCGCGACGATCATCGACGTCCGGCCTGCCGTACACGATCGTGCGGGCCACGCAGTTCCACGAGTTCGCCGAGATGCATCACCGGTTCGTTGGTCGTCGGTGACGAGGTGCACGCCCCCGACGCGCTGATCCAGCCGATCGCCGTCGCCGACGTCGCCGCCCAGGTCGCCACGCGTCGCGCAGCCGCCCCGCTCAACGGCGTCGTCAACATCGGCGGGCCGGAGAAGATCTCGTTCGCCGAGCTGGCCGCGCGCGGTCCTCGACCGAGCAGGGCGACGGACAAGCCCGTCGTCGTCGACCCGCAGGCCACCTACTTCGGCACCCCGGTCGCAGCAGAACAGTCTGGTCACCGGCGACGGTGCGGTGCTGCGGCACCCTCCGGTTCGGCGACTGGCTGGCCGCCCGCTGAGCCAGTCCCAATTCAACTCAGGAGATACAATGTTCGTCACCGCCGATCTGATGAAAGCTTTCACGACGCTCCAGACCGTCACACCGCCGTTCTTCCCCGCTCGTGCCGAGGTGATGACTTTGTTCATCGAGTGTCCACCCTGTATCGCAGGTGCCGCCGCCGCATCGCCATCCCTGCGGGCCGTCGTTCGGCTACGTGCTCTAAGGCTAGATGCTTTTCTAGCTCGAAGGCGAAGCCCCGCGAGTGATCAAGTCCGGTGAGTCGTTCTGTTAACCCGGCTTCTATTCATCCACTATTCTTACGCCAACAACCTCTCCGACATCCCGCTGCGGTTCCTCGTCACGATGATCTGTTCAAGCCCGGCGTGCCGATGCTCGTCGTCGTCGACGAGTACGGAACTCGACCAGCGCCGGGACCGACGCGTCTCGAGACCTATGACCGATTCGGCGACTTCGTCCGTTCGCGCCTTTCTACACTCCTGTTCCTGCCCTACAAGCCCGTTCCCCGTGAGTTGCTCTACTAATCTCTTTCGCTTGCGATGCGCGCACCGTCTAACTCCAATTTCCAGCCGTGGCTCCTCTTCTTCGCCACCTGCTCTCGCCGCTACCGCTTCGTCTACGCGCTTCTCGAGCGGTCATCCGTCTATCCGCCGGCGATTTACTGGCCTGCCGCCTACCTTCCACCGCTCGGCAGGAACTCGGCGCACTGGTGTACGCTCTATGGGCATCGCTCGTCACGACGCTGAGGCCCGCTGGACTGGCCCAGCTGCGCAACTGGGAGTTCTTCCGCGCCCCGTGCCGGCCGTGGTGTGCATGCATCGCGACCTCGGACTGGTCGACGCGCTCGGCGTCGGGCATGTTCCTGCAGACGCTGCTGCTGGCGTTGACCGAGCGTGGCCTCGGCAGTCTGCGTGCAGGTGTCGATCGCGCTGTATCCCGGAGATGCTGCGCGCGCAGCTCGACATCCCCGACGACTGATCGTCCTGTGCGGCGCTGTCGATCGGCTATCCCGATCCCGCTTCCCCGTCCAACAACCTCGCGTACCCCGCAATCCGGTCGAGACAGAACGTGGTGTTCCTCGACTGTTGACACGCTCTGCACGCCACAATTCGTCACTTAGCGCTCACGGACACGTCACGCGCCCGATGCCGTCCAGAGATGCCGGCCGGCGTCGTTGCTTCACCAGCCACCTTAGGGTATCGGCGGTCCCAGCCGTCCTGGAGTCGCGCTTGGTGATCTGCTTGTAACGGTGTTTGTCGGTGTCGTTCCTTAGGGTGCGCAGCATGTCGGAGTGTCGGTTTCAACACACCCCAGGTGGATGTGCGTCTACTTCTACGTGCGCCCCGTCATCGATGACCACCGCGACGTGGTGATGTCCCGTGAGACGCTCGTATCTACTCCGGTTGCGTCCTACCGCTCGCCAGCACTTCTCGCTGACCGAGGGTGTACCCACGGAGCTCTACAACGCGGCGTTGCTGTAGCGTCTTTTTGCCTTTTCTCACGTAGAACCCTCATCTTCTTCTTTTACCTATCTTCCCTGTTTTACCTAGATCCTTTCTTCTCTCCTATACCTAGCGTTGTTTTCTTTTTCCAGCCAGCATTCCTCTCTTCGCCTTCTTTACATTTCTTTCTTCTGTTTTTCCGCCGCGTCAAGACGCTTCAAAAGTCTTCTTATCCGACATCTGGCGCGAGCTGATTCTCCGCGTCTGTGTCCCTAGATATCGACTCGCTCGCTCTCTGCCCTAACAGAGCGCTTGTACCTACATCATCTTCTCGTCTTCACGCTCATCGCCACTTGCTAGGTCTTTTACTATCCAATCTGCATCACTCGCTCTTGCTTTGCTCTCTTTACACTTACCTACTATCCGCTGCCCTCACTGCGCCAACCCTTATCACTCTATCTCCTTTTCTCCACACCAGCATTCTACACATCACATCCGCTTTTCCTTCGCCCACACTTCCTCTCTCACACTTTCCTCTCTCCCTTCTCAACCTACTTAATAACCTCTCTCCTCATCTCAATCTCACCACCGCACTTTCACCTCTACATCCCTCTCCCTTTTTCACTTATACCTCTCTTTCTAATCTCATATCTCCACTTACTTCTTCTCCATCCTTCCCACTCCTATATCCTTTTTTCCTCCCTTATTTCTTCTTCTAGAGCATATCACTCACTCCTTCTTATCTTTTCTTCTCTATTCTCTCTCCAACTAATCTTCTCACCTTATTTATTTACCCCCTCACACTTCAACCTCTCCATACTCTTCATCAGCACCGCCGAATCGCTCACCCACACTTCTATTTCACATCATCATCATACACATCCTCCATAAATCTCTCTATCTACTTCCCTCACTCCACCTCTAAAACTTCTCCTCCCCTCACTCACTCTCTTCTTCGCGCGGCGGTGGTTCTTGTACATTCTTTCAGAGCGCGCCCAATTCGTCACTTAGCGCTCACGGACACGTCATGCGCTCGATGCCGTCCTGGCTGTCCTCTGGGCGACCGTGCTGCCATGAGCACTGCTTCTGTACTCATCGCCGCTGACCAGATGACGACGCAGCCAGGGCCGGCCGGTCGACGCCGCGCTACACCCTGCTGCTGTCCACCGACCCTGCGCTCATCGACGCTGCGCAGCGCCTTCGTCACGATGTGTTCACCTCCGAGCCCGGGTTCGCGCTGACCGGTGCCACCGACGGCCGGGATGCCGACCGCTTCGACGAGTACTGCGATCACCTGCTGGTCCGCGAGGACAACTCCGGCGAGCTCGTCGGCTGCTACCGGATGCTTCCGCCGCCGGGCGCCATCGCCGCCGGCGGTCTTTACACCGCAACCGAATTCGACGTACAGGGGCTCGACCCGCTGAGGCCCTCCCTGGTCGAGATGGGCCGCGCGGTGGTGCGTGAGGATCACCGCAACGGCGGTGTGGTGCTGCTGATGTGGGCCGGAATCCTGGCCTACCTGGACCGCTGCGGCTACGACTACGTGACCGGCTGCGTGTCGGTGCCCGTGACGGGGTCCGACGGCGACGCGCCCGGTAGCCAGATCCGCGGCGTGCGCGACTTCGTCCGCCGCCGCCACGCCGCCCCGGCGCAGTACACCGTGTATCCGTACCGGCCGGTGACGGTCGACGGCAGGGGCCTCGACGACATCGATCCGCCGGCCCGGGTGGCCGTCCCGCCGCTGATGCGGGGCTACCTGCGACTCGGGGCCCAGGTGTGCGGCGAACCCGCCCACGATCCCGACTTCGGGGTGGGCGATTTCCCGGCCCTGCTGGACAAACGCCAGGCCGACACCCGCTACCTGCAAACGGCTCAGGTCGGTCGGGGCGGCGGCCGCGATGGCCGACGGGATCGCGTCGTGACCGTCGAGCAGTCCTGGGCTGCCGCGGGCGTCCTGCGACTCCAGCTGTGTCAGCCGCGGGCGCGGCGACGGCCGGTCAGCCGCGTGGTCGTCGCGTGGCGCGTCGCGATACGGGCCACGTTCGCGGTGCTCCTGCTGCTCGGCGACGCCGCTGCTGGCGATTCCCGTTGCCGGGTCGCTCCCACATTCAGCGGAGCTACTGCCGACTGATGTTGCGCTGCCTGGGTGTGCGAATCACCGTGTCCGGTGGGCCGATTCGCAATCTGCAGGGCGTGTTGGTGGTCAGCGGACATGTGTCCTGGGTGGACATCTTCGCGATCGGCTCGGTCCTGCCGGGACGGTTCGTCGCCAAGGCCGAAATGGTCAGCTGGCCCGGTCTGGGACTGCTGGCGCGCCTGATGAAGGTCATCCCTATCGAGCGGGCCAACCTGCGGCGGCTGCCCGACGTCGTCGGCACCATCGCGGCCCGGCTGCGTGCCGGTCAGACGGTCGTCGCGTTCCCCGAGGGCACCACCTGGTGCGGCCTGGCGTACGGCCAGTTCCGGCCGGCGATGTTCCAGGCCGCTGTGGACTCGGGCAGGCCGGTCCAGCCGCTGCGGCTGAGCTACCACCATCGCGACGGTCGGCCGTCGACCGTCGCTGCCTATGTCGGCGAGGACACCCTGATGGCCTCCATCCGTCGGCTCATCACCGCCCAGCGCACGATCGTGCGTGTGCAGGTCGAGTCGCTGCAGTTACCTGGCACCGACCGGCGCGATCTGGCCACCCGCTGCGAATCCGCGGTCCGCGGCGACCGCAGCGCGACGGGCGACACGGTCACGCCCTGGTGGCCTGACCACGGGATCGGGTCGCTCGGGCCCGGCGGCTATCCTGGATTGGTTATGACCTCTGCAGAGCCGGTCTATCTCGATCACGCCGCCACCACCCCGATGCACCCCGCTGCCATCGAGGCGATGACGGCTGTGCTGGCGACGGTCGGCAACGCGTCGTCGCTGCACGGCACCGGCCGGGTCGCCCGCCGCCGGATGGAGGAGGCGCGCGAGACGCTGGCCAAGCTGCTTGGCGCGCGCCCGTCGGAGGTGATCTTCACCGCAGGCGGCACCGAGAGCGACAACCTGGCGGTCAAGGGCATCTACTGGGCCCGCCGCGACGCCGAGCCGCGCCGCCGGCGCATCGTCACCACGCCGGTCGAGCACCACGCGGTGCTGGACGCGGTGGAGTGGCTCGCCGAACACGAAGGCGCCGAGGTGACCTGGCTGCCCGTGGAAGCACGACGGTTCGGTCGCACCCGCCGCGCTTCGAGAAGCGTTGCAGGACCACGACGATGTCGCCCTCGTGTCGGTCATGTGGGCCAACAACGAGGTCGGCACGATCATGCCGATCGCCGAATTAGCCGCCATTGCAGCCGAGTTCGACGTGCCGATGCACAGCGACGCGGTCCAGGCCGTCGGTCAGATACCCGGTCGACTTCACCGCGAGCGGACTGTCGGCGATGAGCATCGCCGCGCACAAGTTCGGCGGACCCGACCGGTGTCGGCGCATTGCTGCTGCGTCGCGACACCGCATGTGTGCCGTTGCTGCACGGTGGCGGTCAGGAGCGCGACGTCCGTTCGGGCACACCGGATGTCGCCGGTGCCGTCGCGATGGCCGCCGCGGCGAAGGTGGCGGTGGAGGGCCTGGAGGCCAACAGCGCCCGGGTGCAGCAACTTCGCGACCGACTGGTCGACGGCGTGCTGTCGAGCATCGACGACGTACGCCTCAACGGCGCAACCGGCACCGGTCGGCTGCCCGGCAACTCCCATTTCACGTTCCGTGGCTGCGAGGGCGATTCGCTGTTGATGTTGCTGGACGCCAAGGGAATCGAGTGCTCGACGGGATCGGCGTGCACCGCCGGTGTCGCGCAGCCGTCGCATGTGCTGATCGCGATGGGCGCGGACCCGGCCAGCGCCCGCGGCTCCCTGCGGTTGTCGCTGGGCCACACCAGCACCGACGCCGATGTCGACGCCGCGCTGGCGGTGCTGCCCGCCGCGGTGGAGCGGGCGCGACAGGCGGCCCTGGCCAGTTCGGGAGTTGTTGACTAGTGCGGGTGCTCGTGGCAATGAGCGGTGGTGTCGACTCGTCGGTCGCCGCCGCCCGGATGGTCGACGCCGGTCACGACGTGGTCGGTGTACACCTTGCGCTCTCATCGGCGCCGGGCACGCTGCGAACCGGGTCGCGGGGCTGCTGCTCGAAGGAGGACGCCGGTGATGCCCGACGCGTCGCCGATGTGCTCGACATCCCGTTCTACGTATGGGATTTCGCCGACCGCTTCAAGGAAGACGTGATCGACGACTTCGTGTCGTCATACGCGCGCGGCGAGACGCCGAACCCCTGTGTGCGGTGCAATGAGCGAATCAAGTTCTCCGCGTTGGCGGCTCGCGCCCTGGCGCTGGGATTCGACGCCGTGGCGACCGGTCATTACGCGCGGCTGTCCGACGGTCGGCTGCGTCGCGCGGTCGACGCGGACAAGGACCAGTCATACGTGCTCGCGGTGTTGACCGCCGAGCAGCTGCGCCACGCGGTGTTCCCGATCGGGGACACCCCCAAGCCGCAGATCCGCGAGGAAGCCGCGCGCCGCGGGCTGGCCGTGGCCGAGAAGCCGGACAGTCACGACATCTGCTTCATCCCTTCGGGTGACACGCGTGCGTTCCTCGGGGCGCGGATCGGCGTGCGCCGCGGAGCGGTCGTCGACGCCGGCGGCACGGTGCTGGCCGAACACGACGGCGTGCACGGCTTCACCGTCGGTCAGCGCAAGGGTCTGGGCATCGCCGGTCCGGGTCCCGACGGACGCCCGCGCTATGTGACCGGGATCGACGCCGACACGGGCACGGTGCACGTCGGCGAGGCCGCGGATCTGGACGTGTGGACGCTGACCGGCGAGCGGCCCGTATTCACCTCCGGTGTCGCGCCCACCGGTCCGGTGGAGTGTGCGGTGCAGGTACGCGCGCACGGTGGCATCGGCGACGGCGTCGCCGAACTGCGCGACGGACGGCTGGTGGTCGACCTGCGCGCTCCGCTGCGCGGCGTGGCATCGGGCCAGACCATGGTGCTCTACCGTCCCGACCCGGACGGCGACGAAGTGCTCGGCAGCGCGACGATCACTCGCTGACCTAGACTTCGGCCACGCCATCCGGCGACGCGAGCGCGATGCCGATCAGCGCGATGATCGGGCCGAGGATGGACCAGTGGTCGTGTTGCTCATCGCGCTGCCCTGGACGGCGCCTAATCCCTGCAGTGTGAACAGCAGCCGAACAGGCAACGAACACGCCGAGCACAACAATGGCAATGCGCATACGTTCGACAGTAGCCGCGATCGAAGCAGTCTCCGCTCTCCGGCATTCGCCAGGATGTTCGTCATCACGATGTCGGGCACCGAACCGGGGAACCGCAGAACGTCACCTCGACCAGCACGACGTTCTTCACCCGGTAGTCACGCCCGCACGCCGCCGGGACGCGTCTGCAACGTGTCGGCTGTGGCCGTCCAGTCGCCGACGAACATCGGCCCGAACTCGTTGAGCCGCAGCGTCGACCAGCGCGACCAGATCGTCGAACGCGCGGCGGGCGGTATCCGGTCGCGGTAGGCCGCCGCGCCCTCGGAGATCAGGCCGCCGTCGGGCGGATTCTGGAACGTGGTCTTGTGGAACTCCTCGACGTCGGGACCGAACGTCTGGGTCTCGGCGAAGATCCACTGACATTGCGGGGGAGCGCTTTCCGCGAGCTGGTTCGATGTCGACGGGAACTTTGCCGTCCATGCTCGGGATGATCGTGAGATCCTCGCCCGCCCCGGTGATCGCGCGCATCTGCGACTGGTCGAGCATGATCGTCTCGACATCGACCGGCGACAACGAATCGTCGTCGATGCCCGGGCGCGGCCCGCACCGCACTGCCGGTCACCGTCTGCGTGCATCCCGCGGCCAGTAATGCCGCCGCGCACCAGACCGCCAGCCGTCTGGCCGATATGGACATGGCTTTCCTTCCACCTTCCCGGATCGAGACTAACCCCGTCGAATACTGTTCAACGAGTGAGTGTTTTCGCCGCAGGCGACCGGCATCGGGTCGTGGCCGGGAACGTCCCCGCGCGAGGCCGCCGAAGTGGTCATCGGCGAACTGCACACCCTGCCGCACCTGGCGGAGCTGCCTGCGCGCGGCGTCGGCGCCGACATGATCGGCCGCGCCGGTGCGCTGCTGGTCGACATCGGCATCGACACCGTGCCCCGCGGCTATCGCATCGCGTCGGGCCGCAGCGCGGTGGCCCGGCGGGCGGCGAGCCTGCTCGACGAGGACATCGACGCACTCGAAGAGGCGTGGGAGAAGGCAGGCCTGCGGGGCGGGACGCGGACGGTCAAGGTTCAGGCTCCGGGGCCGATCACGCTGGCGGCCCAGTTGGAGCTGCCCGGCGGCCACCGCGCCATCACCGACGCAGGCGCGCTACGCGACCTGGCCGGGTCGCTGGCCGAGGGGATGGCCGCCCACCGCGCGGAAGTCGCCCGGCGGCTGGATACCCCGGTGGTGGTGCAGTTCGACGAACCGTTGTTGCCCGCCGCGCTCGAGGGCCGGCTCACCGGGGTGACCAGCATGACCCCGGTGCATCCCGTCGACGAATCGGTGGCCATCGGGCTGCTCGACGACTGCGTGGCGACCGTGGGCACCGAGGTCGTGCTGCACAGCTGTGCAGCCGCATCTGCCGTGGAAAATGTTGCAGCGCAGCGCTGTTCATGCGGTTTCGGTCGACGTGTCGACCCTGGTCGCCGCCGACCTCGACGGCATCGGCGAGTTCGTCGAATCCGGCCGCACGGTGATGCTCGGCGTCTCCCTCGACCGCACCGGACACACGGCCGTCGGTCGAGGAGGTCGCCAAGGCGGCGGTCGCCCTCACCGACCGGCTCGGGTTTGCGCGCTCGTTGCTGCGCGAGCGGATCGGCATCACCCCGGCCTGCGGTCTGGCCGGAGCCACGCCGGAGTGGGCGCGCACGGCCATCGAGCTGGCGCAGAAGGCGGCCGACGCCTTCGCCGAGGACCCCGACGCCATCTAAGCTATTCATTTGGCACCTGATTCACTTCACAAACACATATTTAAATATAATTTACTTACAAATAATAACATAATTAAATAATTATTCTTACATAATATTTTTACATAAAATAAACATAATCATCAAAAATACTCACATCAATCTTATAAATCATTTCAAAAAAACATTACATAACAATAACAACAACAAAATCAACATGATGTAAAAGGAATTCAAAAAGATAAACGATATAGTAACAACGGTTAATACAAACACACATAAAACTAACACATATCAACGAAAAAAAATAAAAAGCTAAAGCTTAAGATACACAACACAAAAAAAAAACTTAAATGAAAAATACAACAACAAAAGTAAAAAAACGATCGATCAAGATAACGAAAGATCAACAATAAACTATAAAGAAAAAAAGATCGTAACGTTGATCGATCAAAGAATATAAAATCAAGAAATCGATACACGAATAAATATCTCGATACGCACGATAAAAAAAAAAATATATCGAACGATAAAAAAAAAAAATAACAACGATCGCGAAAAAATAACAACGATAATAAATCGACATAAAAAAAGATACAAATAGATATAATATAAACGTGAGCGCGAGAGAGCGATACGCAAATTAACGATAACATATTCGTTGGTGTTGAGGATACGCGACAACGGTGTAAACGACGAAATGGTGTGTGAGTATAACGGCGTCGAGAAGAACGGAATAGAGATACGATACGTACGACGAGCGATAATAAGTAAAAAAAATTCGAAACGTGAGCGATTACGCGAAGTGTGAGGAGTCGGTTAGAAAGAAAGTATCGATAAGTGATAAACAAAAATTCGAAACGATTAGAGAGTATTTGATCGCGATTTAATAAAAAAACGGGTAGTCGAAAAATCGACGAATTCGCGTCGAGAGCGAAAAAAGTGAATAGATATACAATAAAAACGATAAAATATAACGAAAGGAATAAAAAATGAGAATAAAAATACACGAGAAAATTTAACGGAATGAAGTGGTATAAACGACGGACGGATTCGACGCGCTTGTATTGAACGGTAAATAATACGAAGAAGTGATCGAAAGGAAAATTGGCGTGGCGGATTGTAAGAAAACGAAGAAAAAAATGTGAAATACGGTAAAAAGTGTTAGTGTCACGAAAGACGAGACATTCATGGTTGAATTCGAGAAAAGAAAAAATCATTGATACGATATAGTCGCGCACATCAACGTCGATAGAAAAACGTGGGGAAGCAACGTGGTAGGAACGAGAAAACGCGACAGCGGTTAATTAATTGACACGGGTATGGAAACCGCAACGTCGGCGTGAAGGACGAGGGGATCACGAGCGGATGAAACGACGGATTTGTCGGTTCATAAGAGAGCAAACTTAACATCGAGAAAGAAAAGGATGACGAAAACGGGCGGGGATAGAAATCGCAAAAAGGGGAACGACGGTGTCATACACGAAGGTCGGCGACGGCGTATCACGCGCATAAAAAGGAGGAAATCTTATGGAAAAATTCGCCATACATGACGGTCGAGGCGTCGAAAGGCGTCGCCTTCGACGCTATCGGAATTAATGCACTTGCGATGGAAAGCCGCGTCGGAACAAAACATAGTTGACAAGCATGTCGAAGTGACGAATTGCAATACTTCCGGGCAGTTGTGCCCACCCAAGGTGGGCACCCAGTTCTACGCCAACGAAGGCTCGATTAAGGTCGAATTTACCGCGAATCAAAACCATTGCTCCGACATCATCGCGCATGTCTTCTTCGACTACGACCCGTGAGGATCGAATGTGGTGCATCCCGCCCAAACCGACGGCGGGTACGAAATCCCAATTGATCGCACGGGGCTACATAGAATCGACTATCAAGGCGAGGGCATCACCGGAGGCTGCAACCCTGGCTTTTTGGGTTCATGGGGAGGGACTATCCATATCGAGCAGTTGTAGCCCGAATAGTTGTGGGCGGATGGCACCGAGGAATGCTGGAGCCCCAGCTTTGCCTACACATGGGAGAGGCACCCTTCACATCGAGACAAACCAAGATGCGCTCAACGGGAGAGGGCGGTCCCGTTCAACGGGGATAGTCGTGTCGGCCCGTCGCGGAAAGCGGGGGGCATCTATCGCCGCACGGTCAGCTCGCCGAGCGACTGCATGTCTCGGCGCGCACCATCGAACCCCACATCTATCGGGCGATGGCGAAGACCGGTGCGGCTAGCCGCGATGGCTGAGACCCTCAGCGGGCGGGTTGATTTCGGCGCCGGTCTCGGGGTCGACGATCTTGCACGCCGCATTGGACACCGTCCAGCCGACCGAACTCAGTGGAGCGATCGTCCGATCGAGTGCTGCCCACCGTCGAACGGGGTGATATGGCTGACCGCCCGGCGAGCTGTCTATAAGCAACCAAAAGGTTGCGCGTTGTGCCGGTCGCGCCTACGGTGAAAAGCAACCAGGAGGTTGCATATGAGTACTGATCGGATTGAGAAGGAAGTTGTGCTGCGCGCGCCGCTGGAGCGGGTCTGGCGGGCGATCAGCGATGCCGACGAGTTCGGCCGATGGTTCGGGGTCCGCTTCGACGGCCCGTTCGTCCCCGGTGCGTCGGTCACCGGCGTGATCACCCCGACAACCGTCGATGACGAGGTCGCCCGAGCCCAGGAGCCTCACGCCGGCAAGGCGGACACCTGGCAGATCGTCGCGGTCGAGCCGAAGCGGCGGCTGGCGTTTCGGTGGCACCCTTACGCGGTCGAGTCGGGCACCGATTACTCGCAAGAGCCGACCACGTTGGTGGAGTTCACCCTCGATGAGACCGGCGAGGGAGTGCTGCTGCGCATTGTCGAGTCCGGATTCGACGCCATCCCGGCCGAGCGCCGGGCGTCGGCGTTCGAGGCCAACAGCGAGGGCTGGGCCGCTCAAACCGAACTGGTGCGGAAGTATCTCGCACTCAGCGAGAAGGTGTGAGCGCGTCCGCGGTCGCCGCTAAGGCTCCGCTGTTCGACGCGCTCGGTGATCCGAATCGCTTGCGCATCATCACCCGTTTGTGCGACGGCGGGCCGTGCTCCACGACCGAGGTCACGCACGTGGTTGCGGTGAGCCGGCAGGCGGCGACCAAACATCTCTTGCTGCTAGAGGCGGTGGGCCTGGTGAACAGTCAGCGGAAGGGCAGGGAACGCATCTGGCGGGTGCAGCCCGAGCCGCTCACCGACGCGAGTGAATACCTCACCGCGTTGTCGCAGCGCTGGGACCGAGCGATCGACCGGTTGCGCGCCTACGTCGAGGACGAGTAACGCGATCGCGATAATTTGCGCGACTTCCTCGGAGACTCCGATAAACCTTGCGTCGGCATGCAAGAATGCGATCCGCACGACGTCGGCTGGTCTTTGCCACCTGCGGGAAGAGGAACTGTGGCCCGATCGAACCCACGCCTCGTGGTAGGTGCTGGTGTCATTACGACGTTGCTGCTGGTCGGTGGCCCCGGGATGGCGGCGGCAATCGCCGACCCGGGGCACTCGGGGCGTTCGGACCGGGACAACAGCTCGGACCGCAACTGGGGAGACTCACGCGGCGGGTCTCAGTCGGGAGACGGCGACCGCCGCGACCGCGGAGGTGACAACCGCAAGTCCGGTGATGGTTTCCGCGGCGACGACGACGGACCGAGCTTCGGCAACGGCAACGGCCCTCAGACAAGAGTGGGGTCCGGGCGTACCGACATCCAAGACGTCGCCCCAGGTGACGGCTCCGGCTCGAACGACCGGTCTGGCTCCGATCACCCGGGCGCTCAAACGGGACAATTTGAGCCGCCGCGCGTGACGGTCGGGAACGGGCGGTCGCCGGGAGTGCAAGACGACGACCGCGAACCCCGCTTCCGCGTCAGCGCGCCCGAACCCGCGCCTGCCCTCCGCCACCGCCACCGCCACCCCCGCCGCCTCCTGCGGCGCCCGACCCGTCGTGGGCCCATCGGATATCCCTGCCGCCGGCCGTGCCGAAGCAACTGGGCGTCGCGCCTACGGCCGGATCGACCGAACCACTGTGGGGCATTGCCGGACTGCTCCTGATACCGGCTGCCGGTGCGGTGCTCGGTTACCGCCAGGCACGGGCGGCGCAGGCGGTCGGAGGGTTACGCCGACCGTAAATCCTTGCGCAGGATCTTGCCCGAAGCCGACTTCGGAATGGCATCGATGAACTCGACCTGACGCACTTTCTTGTACGGCGCGACCTGACCGGCGACGAACTCCATCACCTCGTCCGCGGTCAGCTCTGTTTCGGATTGCTTGACCACGAACGCCTTTGGCACCTCTTCGCCCTCGGCGTCCTTGACGCCGATCACCGCGGCGTCGGCGATCGCCGGATGGCTGAGCAGTACCGCCTCGAGTTCGGCAGGCGGCACCTGGTAGCCCTTGTACTTGATCAGCTCCTTGAGCCTGTCGACGATGTACACGCAGCCATGCGCGTCGACCTGCGCGAGGTCGCCGGTGTGCAACCAACCGTCGTCGTCGATGGATTCCCTTGTCGCCTTCTCGTTGCCGAGGTAACCCGCCATCACGTTGGGCCCTTTGAACCACAGTTCTCCGGTCTCGCTGAGACCCTCAGCGGGAACATCGATTTCGTCACCGGTCTCGAGGTTGATGATCTTCGAGGCGGCGTTGGACACGGTCCACCCGACCGAGCTCAGTGGCGCTGTCGTCTTCATCTCGTGTGCGCCGGCGTCGAATGGGGTGATGTGGCTGACCGGGCTCAGCTCACTCATTCCGTACCCCTGGACCACGCGGCAACCCAGCCGTTTCGCGACGGCGTGGCCGAGATCCGCGTCCAGTGGTGCGGCGCCAGACATGACGGTGTCAAGCGAGGACAGGTCGTAGTCGTCGATCAGCGGGTGCTTGGCGAGCGCGACGGCGACCGGCGGCGCGATGAACGCGATGGTGCACTTGTGGTTCTGGATGTTGCCGAGGAAGTCCCCGAGGTCGAAGCTGGCCATGATCACCAGCCGGGCCCGTGCGTGCAGGGCGGCGTTGAGCAACACAGTCATTCCGTAGATGTGGAAGAACGGCAGCACGGCGAGGATCGCGTCGTCGGCGACGATGCCGTGCAGAGGCCGGATCTGCGCGACGTTGGCGACGAGGTTGCGGTGCGTCAGCATCACGCCCTTGGGATTACCGGTCGTCCCAGAGCTGTAGGGCAGCACTGCAAGATGTGACGACGGGGCGAAGCTGACGTCTGGCGGCGGCAGCCCCGGCCCCATCAGATCGGCGGCATTGGGGTGACCGGTGGCTTCCTGCCCGTCACCGTCCAGCACGACAAGGTCGTTGTCGGCTAAACCCACCGCCGCGGCCGCTTCGCTGGCCTGAGCCAGCAGAGGCGTGACGGTGACCAGCATCTTGGCGTTTGAATCGGTCAGCTGCTTGGCGATGTCCTTGGCAGTGAACAGCGCGTTGATGGTGGTGGCCGTCGCGCCCGAGCGGAGGATGCCGTGGAAGGCGACCGCGAAGCCCGAGCTGTTCGGCGAAAGAAGGCCGACGACGTCGCCGACGCCGATGCCGCGGCCGGCCAGCGCGCCGGCGAACGCGTCGATGCGGCCGATCATCTCGCGGTAGGTGGTCTCCCTGCCGGACTTGGCATCGATCAGCGCGACTCGGTCGAGATCGTCGTCGTCGATGCGGCCGAACAAATAGTCGTAGACGCTCGTAGATGGGATGTCGACTTCGGGGAAGGGGCTCGCGAAGCTCATGGTCCCCGATCGAACCATGCGTCGACGGTCGCGGGTCAGGCTTGGTCGAGTTGCTTGATGAGTTTCTTGGGCGCGATCATCCGAAACGACGCGTCGACCAGCTCGGTGACTTCGTCCCAGTCGACCTTCTTCTTCGCGGTGAAGTCCAGCCCGAGCCAACCCGACGGGCCCATGTAGGCGGGGTAGAAGAATCGACTGTCTTGCTCGAGGGCCTTGCGGTCGGAATCGTCGACTTTGACGAGGATCGAGTACGGATACTGGCGGTACTCACCCTTCATGTCGGTCTTCGCACTGCCGCCGTACATCACGAAGATCTTCGGCGCGCAGAACACCGGTCTGCCCCACGAGATCTTCTCGAACGCCTCCGGGAAGCCCAGCGCGATCCTGCGGACCTCTGCCAGGCCGAGGTCGTCGTCGCTGAACATGATCGGGTGCGGCATGAGTTGACCCTGCCAGGCTGTCGGCGCGCTCGGCTAGCCTGCCAGGGTGAGCTCCAAGGACCCTGAAACGGCGTTGGCCGAACAGGCGGACGAAGCCCCGGACGCCGACGTCCGTCGCCGCTGGCAGGAACTCGCCGACGAGGTGCGCGAGCACCAGTTCCGCTATTACGTGCGCGACGCCCCGATCATCTCCGACGCGGAGTTCGACAAGCTGTTGCGTGAGCTGCAGGGGCTCGAGGACCAGCATCCCGAACTGCGCACCCCCGATTCGCCAACGCAGCTGGTGGGTGGCGCCGGCTTCGCGACCGACTTCACCTCGGCCGAGCATCTCGAACGAATGCTGAGCCTGGACAACGTGTTCACGCCGCAGGAACTTGCGGCCTGGTCCGCGCGCATCAAGGGCGAGATCGGTGACAACGCGCACTACCTGTGCGAGCTCAAGATCGACGGGGTTGCGCTGGCGTTGGTCTACCGCGACGGCCGGCTGGTGCGCGCGGCGACCCGCGGCGACGGCCGCACCGGTGAGGACGTCACGCTCAACGCCCGCACCATCGTGGACATCCCCGAAAAGCTCGCCGGCACCAAGGAATTCCCGGTTCCGCGCGTACTCGAGGTGCGCGGCGAGGTGTTCTTCCGGGTCGCCGACTTCGAGGACCTCAACGCCGGCCTGGTCGCCGAGGGAAAGCCGCCGTTCGCGAATCCCCGCAACAGCGCCGCCGGATCGCTGCGGCAGAAGAACCCGGCCGTCACCGCCCGGCGCAAACTGCGAATGATCTGCCACGGCCTCGGTCACGCCGAAGGCT
Organism: uncultured Actinomycetota bacterium; assembly: GCA_963851115.1. Lineage (GTDB taxonomy): Bacteria > Actinomycetota > Actinomycetes > Mycobacteriales > Mycobacteriaceae > Mycobacterium. The sequence goes on along the minus strand of CAWKOI010000023.1, from coordinate 215,711 downwards.
TCCGCCCGAAGACATTGCACGACGCGTATCGGGCGCTCAAGGCGTGGGGCCTGCCGGTGTCCGAACACACCGCGCAGGTGAAGGGCATGGACGCGGTGACCGAGCGCATCGCCTACTGGGGCGAACACCGCCACGACGTCGAGCACGAAATCGACGGTGTGGTAGTCAAAGTCGACGAAGTCTCGCTGCAGCGTCGACTCGGCTCGACGTCGCGGGCGCCGCGCTGGGCGATCGCCTACAAATACCCGCCCGAGGAAGCGCAGACCAAGCTGCTCGACATCCGGGTCAACGTCGGCCGGACTGGCCGCGTCACGCCCTTCGCCTTCATGGAACCGGTCAAGGTCGCTGGCTCGACGGTCAGCCAGGCCACCCTGCACAATGCGTCGGAGGTCAAGCGCAAGGGTGTGCTCATCGGCGACACCGTCGTGATCCGCAAGGCCGGCGACGTGATTCCTGAAGTGCTGGGTCCCATCGTCGACCTTCGCGACGGCTCCGAACGCGAATTCCAAATGCCCACAACGTGTCCCGAATGCGGCACCAAGCTGGCGCCGGCCAAGGAGGGCGACGCCGACATCCGCTGTCCGAACGCGCGCACGTGTCCGGCGCAGTTGCGGGAGCGGGTGTTCCACGTCGCCAGCCGCGGGGCGCTCGATATCGAGGGCCTCGGTTACGAGGCGGGTATCGCCCTGCTGAAGTCCGGAGTCATCACCGACGAGGGCGACCTGTTCAGCATCACCGAGGACGACTTGCTGCGCACCGAGCTGTTCACCGTCAAGGGCGGTGAGGTGTCGGCCAACGGTAAACGGCTGCTTGCGAATTTGGAGAAGGCCAAGTCGCAGCCACTGTGGCGGGTGCTCGTTGCGCTGTCGATTCGGCACGTCGGTCCCACCGCCGCCCGCGCACTGGCCACCGAATACGGCAGCCTGGACGCGGTCATGTCCACCTCGGAGGAGCAGTTGGCCGTCGTCGAGGGAGTCGGCCCGACCATCGCTGCTGCGGTCGTCGAGTGGTTCGGCGTCGACTGGCACCGCGCGATCGTCGACAAGTGGCAAGCCGCAGGCGTGCGGATGGCCGACGAACGCGACACCAGTGTCGAGCGCACGCTCGAGGGCCTGTCGATCGTCGTCACCGGCTCGCTGCCCGGGTTCTCCCGCGACGACGCGAAGGAAGCCATCGTCGCGCGCGGCGGCAAGGCGGCCAGCTCTGTGTCCAAGAAGACCGCCTATGTGGTAGCCGGCGATTCACCCGGCTCGAAGTACGACAAGGCCGTCGAACTCGGCGTGCCGATCCTCGACGAGGACGGCTTCCGGCAGCTGCTGGCGGACGGTCAGCCGCAGGACTCGATGTGGTCGTCACGGTGCGGCGGCGGAGAACTGGGCGACCAAGAGCTCGATGCGATCTGAATCGTGCCCAGGACGTAGCCGACCGCTGCGGGTGAGGGCGGTCAATCCGTGCATGGCGGCCCAGAGCACCTCGGTCAGCGTGTCCACATCCCGTCCGCCGGCCACTGAGGTAACTGCCTCGCGTAGTTCGGTGAATGCCGCCGACAACTGCGGGGGCGTTTCGTCGGCGGCGAAGCGCAGTGTGGTGGCGCGGGTGAACATCGCCTCGTAGAGTGCCGGGTTGTCGCGGGCAAAGTTCGTGTACGCGTGCGCAATTCGTCGGAGAGCTTGCTCGGGCTCTTCGGCGCCCGACCGAGCCTGGGAAAGCGCCTTGGCGAGTTCGCCGAATCCGTCGATGGCGACGGCCTGGGCGATGTCCTCCATGCCGGAAAAATGCTTGTACAGCACGGGCTGGCTGTACTCGATCTCGGTGGACAGCCGGCGTGTAGTGACCGCATCCCATCCTTCCGCCTCGGCCAGCTTCCGCGCCGTGGTGGTGATGAGCCGGCGGCGGGCAGCCCGGTCACGCAGGCGACGGTCCTCGATGGTCATACCTGAGGATAGCATTGCTACTGACTCTAGCATCGCTATTGACACCACGCGTCAGCGGGGTTAGCGTTGCTAACACCTATTGACGATTCGATTGGAGTTCGACGTGACCACCTCTGGGCAGAGCCTCGCCGAAGCCTTCGTGACGATGCTCAATGAGCACGACCCGGATCTGGTGGACCGTTTTGTGGCCCCCGATTACCGAAATCACAACGCCTTCGTCCCGGATGGCCGCGAGGCCAATCGGCAGTTCTGGGCGGGGTTCTTCGCCGCCCTGCCGGATCTGACGGCCACCATGGAGGACCTGGTGATCTCCGGCGACCGTGTGGTGGGGCGCTTCGTCTACCGGGGGACCCATGCCGGCGATTTCATGGGGATTCCGGCCAGCGGTCAAAGCGTGGAGATGCGGTCGATCGACATCTGGCGCGTGGAGAACGGGATGTTCGCCGAACACTGGGACGAACTGAACACGTTGCAGGTGTTTCAGCAGATGGGTGTGCTGGCTCCTACGGGCGCCGGCACGGGTGGTGAAAAGTGATGGACCTCGCCAGGATCGCTGCTCTGATCGCGGTGTTGGGTACCGCCGTCGTCTACGGCACGGACGTGTTCTGCGCTCTGGTGCAGCGGCCCGCCCTCGCCCGCGTCGATGACCGTGCCTTGGTCGCGATGATGGGGAACGTGCACCGGTACGGCGACCGGCGGATGCCGGTGCCGGGGGCGCTCGGCATCGTCGCCGCGGCCGCGAGCGCCGCGCTCGCCGGGGTGGCCGGGCGTTGGACCGGGTCAGTCGCGGCGGCCGCGGCAGTGGGCCTGCTGCTGGCGTGGCTCGTGCTTTATGTACGGGTGAGCGCGCCAATCAACAGACAACTCACCGCCGCAGCGATGGCCAACGAAGTACCACCGAGTGTGCGTGTGCTGCAACGTAACTGGGATCGAGTCATCACCGCGAGGGCCGCCTTGCAGGGCCTCGCGGTGACCGCGCTGTGTGTTGCGCTGGTGATCTGACCCGTGTACGCGCAGCCCACGACGTAAACGATTCCCGCCGAGAGGATTACAGCGATCATGTACCAGCTGAGGATCTATACCCTGCGTTCCGTCGAGGCACTCGAGCGGTACGCCACCGTTCACTGGACCCGCCACATCCCCAGCCTGGAGGCATTCGGGGTTGCAACCCACGGGATCTGGACAGAACGCGATGGCCGCGCACATCGACTCATCGCGCTTGTCCGGTTCAAGGACGGTGTCGACCCGACAAACCGGCCATCCGCGCCAGTCCTGCGATCGGGTCGTCGGCAAGGCCGAAGGTCAATGCGAGGTGGAAGAGCAATTCCGAATCCGTCGATCCATCAATGTTGGTGAACAGATCAGGGCGCACCGCGAGCAGCAGGTCGCGGCGAAGCAGCTCGTAGTCGGCCACGTACCCGTTGTGCACGAACAGCCAGTTGCGGTAGCGAAAAGGGTGACAATTGGTCTGCTGCACGGGCGTTCCGGTTCCGGCACGCACATGCGCAAGAAACAGCCGGCTACGAATTTCGTTCGCGAGCTCGAGCAGATTGTCATCGCCCCAGGCCGGAGTGATACTGCGGAACAGCGCCGGCTCAGGGCGGCGGTCATACCAGCCGAGCCCAGTCCCGTCGCCGTTGGGCAGCGCCATATTCGGCGCGTGCCTGCGACTTTGCTCGATCAGCGAGCGCTCAGGATCATGCAGAAGTTCCTTTGGCGCGATCGGCGCCCCCAGATACGCGACCCACCGGCACACGGTGTTCTCCCTCGTGACACGTCGCACCATCGTCGCATGGATATACCCATCGGCCAGCTGCAATTCGGGCGCGGATCAGCGCAGGATCGTGGCGACGATGCCGGCCAGGTAACCCAACCGGGCCACCTCCGACGGCCGGAATCCAGGTCCGCCCGGCCGGCCCAGCACCACAGCCGTGCGGCGGTCACCCAGCGGTGCCGCCGCCAACGTCGTGTCCATATCGCGCCATACCTGCGGCACCCAGTCGGCGGTCGCGTCCAAGGCGGCGGCGTGGTCGAGCGGCAGCCACGGCGTGTCGGCCGCTTGTGTCTCCGGTGCACCCGGACTGCCGACGATGCGCTTCGGCCCCGACTCGGTCAGCCCGATCACAGTGCACCAACCCACGCGCAGCACGCGGGGCGCTTCGTCGGCGAGCACCTGCAACTGCTTGTGCTTGCCGTCGGCCGCGGCGATGTGGTCGATGAGCTCTAGCTCGCGGTGCGCCTCCAGCAGCCCGGTGTGCGGGCGGATGGCATCGACGTAGACGCCGTCGAGCTTTTCGGCGGCCGTGATCAGCATGTCCGGCATCGCGCCCGCCGGCAGCTCGACCACGAGATCGTCGATCGCGTACCCCGACGCCCGTTCGACCACGTCGAGGGACAAGATGTCGGCCCCCACCGAGCCGAGCGCGACGGCCAATGAGCCGAGGCTGCCCGGTCGGTCCTCTAGCTGGACCCGCAGCAGAAACGAAGGCACGCGCAACACTGTTGCACAGGCCCTGCGGCTCAGCATTCCGGCGGACGGCGGCGCAGCCCCGGTCCGCATGGTGACTAGGCTGCTCAATCGTGTCGCAGATCTCCCGAGACGAGGTTGCCCATCTGGCGCGCCTGGCCCGCCTCGCCCTGACCGAGGACGAGCTGGACAGCTTTGCCGGCCAGCTGGACGCCATCCTGAGCCACGTCAGCCAGATCCAGGCCGTCGACGTCACCGGCGTCGACCCGACCGGCAACCCGCTCAAGGACGTCAACGTCTTCCGCCAGGACGTCGTCGAGCCGTGCCTTACCCAGGAGGAAGCATTGGCCGAGGCCCCGAAGGCGGTCGACGGCCGGTTCGCCGTCCCGCGAATCCTCGGTGAGGCCGAATGAGCGCCGACTTGATTCGGCTCGACGCGGCGACGCTGGGCGCCAAGATCGCGGCCAAGGAGGTCTCGTCGACCGAGGCGACGCGCGCCTGCCTGGATCAGATCGCCGCGACGGACGACAGCTACCACGCGTTCTTGCACGTCGCGGAGGAGCAGGCGCTGGCCGAAGCAGCGCGGGTGGACGCGGCGGTGGCAGCCGGGGACACCTTGGCGTCGCCGCTGGCCGGTGTGCCGCTGGCGCTCAAGGACGTGTTCACCACCACCGACATGCCGACCACCTGTGGTTCGAAGATCCTCGAGGGCTGGACATCGCCGTACGACGCAACGGTCACGTCACGGCTGCGCGCGGCCGGCATCCCGATCCTGGGTAAGACCAACATGGACGAGTTCGCGATGGGCTCGTCGACCGAGAACTCCGCCTATGGGCCCACCCGCAACCCGTGGAACGTCGACCGCGTCGCCGGCGGCTCGGGCGGTGGCAGCGCGGCTGCTCTTGCCGCATTCCAGGCGCCGCTGGCCATCGGGTCGGACACCGGTGGGTCGATCCGCCAACCCGCCGCGCTGACCGCCACGGTCGGGGTGAAGCCCACCTACGGCACCGTATCCCGATACGGGCTGATCGCGTGCGCGTCGTCGCTGGACCAGGGCGGACCCTGCGCACGCACGGTGCTCGACACCGCGCTGCTGCATCAGGTGATCGCGGGCCATGACCCGAAGGACTCCACATCGGTCGACGCTGCGGTGCCGGACTTGGTGGCTGCGGCCCGGGAAGGAGCGTCCGGTGACTTGAAGGGCGTGCGCATCGGAGTGGTGCGCCAACTGCGCGGCGACGGCTACCAGGCCGGCGTGCTGGCGTCGTTCAACGCCGCGGTCGAACAGCTCACCGCGCTGGGCGCCGAGGTCAGCGAGGTGGACTGCCCGCACTTCGATTACTCGCTGCCCGCGTACTACCTGATCCTGCCGTCGGAGGTCTCGTCGAACCTCGCGCGCTTCGACGCCATGCGTTACGGGCTGCGCGTCGGTGACGATGGCACACACAGCGCCGAGGAAGTGATGGCGTTGACCCGCGCCGCAGGCTTCGGTCCAGAAGTCAAGCGCCGCATCATGATTGGCACGTATGCGCTTTCGGCGGGCTATTACGACGCCTACTACAACCAGGCGCAGAAGGTCCGCACACTGATCGCCCGCGACCTCGACGAGGCATACAAGAAGGTCGACGTGCTGGTGTCGCCGGCCACCCCGACAACCGCCTTCGCGCTGGGGGAGAAGGTTGACGATCCGCTGGCGATGTACCTGTTCGACCTGTGCACGCTGCCGCTGAACCTGGCAGGCCACTGCGGAATGTCGGTGCCGTCGGGTCTGTCGCCCGACGACAACCTGCCCGTCGGCCTGCAGATGATGGCACCGGCGCTGGCCGATGACCGGCTGTACCGGGTGGGTGCCGCCTACGAGAATGCGCGAGGTCCGCTGCCGACGGCGCTGTAGAAACGGCGGGCGCCGTGTCACCGGCGCCGATGACGTTGCCGCCTTCGAATGGCCCACTCGCCGAGCATCAGGAGCGCCACAACGGCGGCCAGTGCAGGAACGAGCAGGTACTCGCGCACCGGAATATCCCAGGCCTGCAGATGCGAATTCGCCCCCATCGCGGTCAGGTAAAGAGCTTGATACAGAAGGGATTCCATGAAGCGAGAGGTTAGGTTCGTGACGGTCCCGCAGGCATCGCGCTATAGTGCCACCCGGAATGGCCGGCTAGCTCCACCGAGCCAGTCCAGAATCGCCCTGTAAGGGGAGGGCCGCAGCGCGGTTGCGCCCTAGCATTGAGCCGTGCAAGACACAAAGACTCTCCTGCGCCGCTGGCACTGGTCGACCTGGTTGGTCGTCGCCATCACCGGGATCGCCTACGCGGTCGCCTGGCCGACCCTGTTCCTGACTCACTCCGTTCCGGCGCCGCTTGCGCCTATCGTCGCCGCTCTGGCGGCGTGGCCGCTGCTCCTCGCGCGGATCAATCCCCTTCTGGGATGGGCGATTTCGGCGGCCTCCGCGGCGGCGATACCGCTCTTCTTCGATCGGCTTCCGACGTGGAGCTACCCGTGGCAGGTGGTGCACCTCATCGAATTGTTGGTGCTGATCGTCGCGGTGGCATGGACCCGTCCGCTGCCGGTGGTGATAAAGGTGTGGCTGGTCTCCACCGTCCTGTTCTTCGTTGCGATGCCGTCCCAATTGGACAGCGGCTGGGCATTTGGTGTCACGGCGATCGTCTTCGTGGCGCTGCTCGTGCGCTGGTTGGTGCTGTCGCGGCGACAGGTCGCCCGGCTAGAGCAGGTCAGCGACTTGGAGCGGGCCCGACGCACGGTGCTGCAAGAACGCACCAGGATCGCGCGGGACCTGCACGACGTCGTGGCGCATCACATGTCGATGGTGGTGGTATCGGCGCAGACCGCGCCGTATCGCCATGACGGCGTGCCGCCGGGAGTGCAGGCCGAATTCGAGACGATCGCCGCCACCGGTCGCCAGGCGCTCAATGAGATCCGCGGTCTCCTTGGGGTGCTGCGCAGCGACGCCGAGTTGCCGGAGCTCGCGCCGGCACCGCAGATCTCTGACCTGCCCGAGTTGTTCTCGTCAACCCGGCGCGCCGGTGTTCCCCTGACGTGGCGGATCGAGGGTTCGACCGCGCTGGTGGGCGAACTGATCGGGGCGACCGCCTACCGGATCGTGCAGGAGTGCCTGGCGAACGCCTCGCGGCACGCGGCGGGATCGCCCGTGACCGCCGATGTGAACATCACCGCCGACGGCGTCGGTATCGAGATGCGCAACCGGCTGACGACGCCCCCGTCGGTACCGGCCGTACCGGGTCTTGGCATTGCCGGGATGCGCGAGCGCGCAACAGCGGTCGGCGGCGTCGTGGCCGTCCATGACGACGACGGCGAATTCGTGGTTTGGGCCTACCTGCCGTATCTGCCCGCCGTCGTGCCGGCCGGGTAGCGTTGCGGGGTGCGGGACTTCACCCTCTTCGCGCAGGCGGCTAGTCGATGATCACCACCTTCATCGCCGATGACCAGGCGATGGTGCGGCAGGGATTCGGCGCGTTGCTGTCGGCGCAACCCGATATCAGTGTGGTCGGCGACGCGGCAAACGGTAGGGACGCGGTTCGCCTGGTGCAGTCGTTGGCCCCGGATGTGGTGCTGATGGACGTGCGAATGCCCGAACTCAACGGGTTGGACGCCGCCCGCGAAATCCTGGCACGCGACACCAGTACGAAAGTGCTGATGCTCACCACCTTCGACATCGACGACTATGTCTACGCGGCGCTGCGCGCAGGAGCCAGCGGCTTCCTGCTCAAGGATGCCCCGGCCGACGAACTGGTGCGGGCCGTACGCCTCGTCGCTGCCGGAGACGCGCTCCTCGCACCGTCAATTACGCGGCGGATGATCGCCGAACTGGTAAGTCGGCACGTTGCGCCGCGTCGGTCGGCCGACGAGCTAGCTCGTCTGACACCACGGGAGACCGAGGTACTCGAACTGCTTGCCCGCGGAATGTCCAATTCGGAGATCGCCGCGGGCCTGTTTGTCTCCGAGGAGACAGTGAAAACCCATGTTGGCAAGGTGTTCTCGAAGCTCGGATTGCGTGACCGAGCCCAGGCCGTGGTTGTCGCGTACGAAACCGGCCTAGTGTCGCCGTTTGCTGGTTGAGAACTGCCCGGGCCTGTCAATTACTGTTCTTCGCTGGTCGGGGGGCCCGGACTGGACGGACCGGGCAAGATAGGGCCATGCGCATCGGAATCCTGACCGGCGGCGGCGACTGTCCGGGCCTAAACGCTGTCATCCGGGCGATTGTGCGCACATGCGACGTCCGATACGGCTCATCGGTCGTCGGGTTTCCAGGACGGCTGGCGCGGACTGCTCGAGGATCGGCGCGTCCAGCTGGCCAACGATGACCGCAACGATCGGCTGTTGGCCAAGGGCGGCACGATGCTGGGCACCGCGCGGACCAACCCCGAGAAGCTGCGCGCCGGGCTCGACCAGATCAAGCAGACGCTCGACGACAACGGCATCGACGTGCTCATCCCGATCGGCGGCGAGGGCACGCTGACCGCAGCGCACTGGCTGTCCGAGGAGAACGTCCCGGTGGTCGGCGTGCCCAAGACCATCGACAACGACATCGATTGCACCGACGTGACTTTCGGTCACGACACCGCGCTGACCGTCGCCACCGAGGCCATCGACCGGCTGCACAGCACCGCCGAGTCGCATCAGCGGGTGATGCTGGTCGAGGTGATGGGCCGCCACGCCGGGTGGATCGCATTGAACGCGGGCCTGGCGTCCGGCGCCCACATGACGCTGATTCCCGAGCAGCCGTTCGACGTCGAAGAGGTGTGCCGGCTGGTCAAACAGCGCTTCGTGCGCGGCGATTCGCACTTCATCTGCGTGGTCGCCGAAGGCGCGAAACCCGCCGAGGGCACGATGCAGCTGCGCGCAGGGCGGCATCGACGAGTTCGGCCACGAGCGGTTCACCGGCGTCGCGCAGCAGCTCGGCGCTCGAGGTCGAGAAGCGGATCAACAAAGAAGTACGGGTCACCGTGCTCGGGCATGTGCAGCGCGGCGGCACACCGACGCCGTTCGACCGCGTGCTGGCCACCCGCTTCGGGGTGAACGCCGCCGACGCCGCGCACGCCGGCGAGTACGGGATGATGGTCTCGCTGCGGGGCCAGGACATCGGCCGCGTGGCGCTGGCCGACGCGGTGCGCCAGCTGAAGCTGGTGCCGCAGAGCCGGTACGACGACGCCGCGGAATTCTTCGGCTGACGTTCAGGTGTAGAAGCGGCGCAAATCCGGCCACACTCGTGACCAATTCACCGGGTCGCACAGCGAAATCTCGGTGCCGTCCTCCTCATTGGCGACGACTGCCCGATGCGTCACGACCACGCGACACCCGGTGAACACCGACGGGGGAGGGCCGACGACCACTACTGGGGCATCTGATTCGGGCGGCGGGCCCCACTCCGCGTAGGACATGTGACCGGAATACGGTTGCGGTAGGCCAAGTTCCGGGCCGTACAGCTCAACCGCGCCCGCCTGCCCGTAATTCCTGGTGAAGATCACTGAATTCGGTTCCGCTTGTCTCCATGCGTGTGCGACCGATGCCGCGAACTCGCGCCAGCCGACTTGCTCGCCTTGCTCTTTGTTAACCGCCAACACCGGAGTGAGCGCACGGATCGGCAGGACCGGCAGTGAACCAACGATGGATACCGCCGCACCGACAAACGCAGCTCCAGCTGTCATGCCCCGATGCCGCAGTGCCCACCGCCACGCAGGCTCTGCTCCAGCCGCCAGCAGCAGAAGCAGAAGCGGCATTGTGTAATACGCTTTGCCGCCCATCGCGAATGTCACCCCAAACAGCACCGGATACGACAGAGCGACGGCCCGGAAGCGCCGATCCCGCCACAGCGCCACAAGTCCGGCCACCCATACGGGGACCAGCACCGGCGACAGGTACATCAGCTGCAACGGGACCAACAGCATGCGGTTCTCGGCACCGTCGGCATGGCTGATGCCGCGGGCCACCGTCAGCAACGGGAAATCGTTTGCGGCCTGCCAGATCAGGATCGGAGCCGATATCGACCAGTGCCACAGTGACTCCCGCCGCGAGCCACCACGTTTGAAGGATCCGGCGAGGGCCCACCGCGAGCAGGCTCACACCCAGAGCAAGTACCAACAGCGGCACCAGCCATTTGTTGGTCAGCGCCAGCCCACCGGCCGCGCCGATCGCCACCCACCACCGGCCGTCACCCGTGCGTAGCAACCGGATCATGAAAAAGCCGATGACCGTCCACAGCAGTGTGTCAACCGTGGCGGTCGACAACATGTGGCCAACCGCCAGCACGAATATCGACAGTGCGGTGGCCGCGGCCGCCAGCACCTGGGCTGCGTGTCCAGCGCCCAGTTCCCGAGCGATCAGGGCGACAACCACCACGATCGCCGCCCCCAACAGCGTCGAGGCGACCCGCAGACTGACCGGCGAGTCACCCAACGAGAACAGCCGCGCCAGCAGCGGAGTCAAGGGCGGCTGGTCGACATATCCCCAGTCCAGACGTTTGCTCGCAGCCAGGAAGTACAATTCGTCGCGGTGAAATCCGTATCGAGCGGACAGCGCCGTCAGGATCACCGCCTGGACGGCGACGACCGTCGCGACCCCGCGGACCGCGACAGACTGCATGTGCGCGAGCCTAGGCCGTGCTGACGCCAAGGATAAGCACGGCCACATTGAGGGCGAGAAAGCCGATCGCGAGTCCGAATTGCGGGCCGTAGTCGTCGGCGCGGACGTGGGTGTAGACGGCGCAGACAAAGAACAGGACTAGGCCGATCGCAGCGGCGACTCCGAGCGGGTGCAGCGCAAAACCCGCGGCGAGTCCAAGCGCGCCAAGGGTTTTGAGTGTCCCGATCGGGAAGGTCAGCCAGGACTCGGGAACGTCGGCCTTGGCCATGCCGGGATGTATCGGCTTGAAGTGAAGCAGCGCCGCGATCCCAGAGAATCCGTTCGCGGCGATGGCGCTCAATGTCATGGCGAGGTAAGCGGTCGTCATCACGCGCTCTTGAATGCCTCGCGGCGGACCATCTGCCACATCGTGGGCGTGTCCTCGGTGGTGGAGACGATGACCGTCTTGCCGACGGCCGCGGGTTCTCCGGCCAGCTTGACCATGTAGTCCGCCAGGTCGATGCGGGCGGTGTAGCCTCCGACCGGATCCACCTCTCCGGCAACATAATTCGTCGGCGTCCGGCAGGTCGAACAGGCCCGACGGCCGCACGATCGTCCAGTCCAGGCCGCTGTCGCGCAAGATGTTCTCCATGCGGCGTTGGTCGTCGTAGGTGCTCTTGCCGATGGTGCGGGTGATGACCGGTTCGACGATTCGTAGCGCGAACGGCGTGTCGATACGGTTCGGGTAGTGGTAGGCGCCTGTCGAGCTGACCACGACCAACCTCCGCACTCCCGTCTCCGCATCGCTGCGACGATGTTGCGGACGCCCACCGAGTACGGTGTCGATGGTGCGCAGGCTGAACGGGACGCCCAAGGTCGACAACACGGCGTCGGCACCACCGACCACGTCCACCATCGAAGAGGCATCGCGCACGTCAGCACCGGCCACTGTCAGGCGTGGATGGGCGAACGGGAAGTCATCGGGACGCCGCGTCACGGCCACAGCCGAGTGGCCCGCTTCCAGCGCTCGACCGGCCAGTAATCGGCCGGTTTGTCCGTTGGCGCCAAAGATCACGATGCGCATGACCCCTCCTCCAGTTTAGTCATTGACTATGATTATCACAATACGTGACTATCACTGAAGGTGCTAGTCTGCACCCGTGAGTGAGCGCTCAACCGGAATCGCCGAGCTGCACCAGCGGATTCCTTTTCTGCTGTCACAGCTCGGCGTCTACCTCGCCGAGGACTTTGTGCACCGGCTGGAGCCGTTCGGGGTTGAACCGCGCACGTACGCGGTGCTGAAGGCGCTCATCGAAGACGACGGCCAGTCGCAACGCCAGTTATCGACGCAGCTCGGCATTCACCGCAACGTGATGGTGACGGTTGTCGACAAACTGGAGAGCCAAGGTCTGGTCAAGCGAATGCCGCATCCGGGGGACCGGCGCGCGTTCGCCGTGACATTGACCGAGAAGGCCCGCGAACTGCTGCCGGCGCTCGACGCGCAGGGTCGCGCGCAGGAAGACGAGATCACCGAGACGTTGACGGCCGCCGAGCGCAAACAGGTGTTGCAACTCCTGCAACGGATGTCCGCGGCAGCCGGCCTCATCCCGGGTGTGCACCCCAAACTGGCCTAGGCGACCGCACTAAACTCGCCGACATGACCGTCGCCCCCGCCGCCGAACTGCTCGACTACGACGACGTCATGGCGCGCTATGAGCCGGTGCTCGGCCTGGAAGTGCACGTCGAGCTGTCCACCGCGACCAAGATGTTCTGCGGCTGCGCCAACAAGTTCGGCTCCGAACCCAACACCCAGGTGTGCCCGGTGTGTCTGGGGCTGCCCGGGTCGCTGCCGGTGCTCAATCAGGCTGCGGTGGAGTCGGCGATCCGCATCGGGTTGGCGCTGGGTTGCGAGATCGTGCCGTGGTGCCGGTTCGCCAGGAAGAACTACTTCTATCCGGACATGCCGAAGAACTACCAGATCTCGCAGTACGACGAACCGATCTCGATCAACGGCCACCTCGAGGTTCCGCTGGACGACGGCACCACCTGGCGGGTGGAGATCGAACGGGCGCACATGGAAGAGGACACCGGCAAGCTGACCCACCTCGGCAGCGAAACAGGGCGCATCGAGGGTGCGACCACGTCGCTGATCGACTACAACCGCTCCGGCGTGCCGTTGATCGAGATCGTCACCAAGCCGATCGAGGGCACCGGTGCACGCGCCCCGGAGATCGCCCGTGCCTATGTCACGGCGTTGCGAGATCTATTGCGCGCGTTGGGTGTTTCCGATGTGCGGATGGATCAGGGTTCGATGCGCTGCGATGCCAACGTCTCGCTCAAGCCCATCGGCCGGAAGGAGTTCGGCACCCGCACCGAGACCAAGAACGTCAACTCGCTCAAGAGCGTCGAGGTGGCGATCCGCTACGAAATGCGCCGCCAAGCAGCCGTTCTCGAGTCGGCCGGCCGGGTGCATCAAGAAACCCGGCACTTCCATGAGGACGGCTATACCTCGCCGGGCCGCAGCAAGGAGACCGCAGAGGACTATCGGTACTTCCCGGAGCCGGACTTGGAGCCGGTCGCGCCGGACGCCGAGCTGGTCGAGCGCCTGCGCCAGACGATTCCCGAGTTCCCATGGCTGCGCCGCAAGCAGATTCAACAAGACTGGGGCATCTCCGACGAGGTGATGCGCGACCTGGTCAACGCGGGGGCGGTCGAATTGGTCGCCGCCACCGTCGAACACGGTGCGTCCAGCGATGCCGCCCGCGCGTGGTGGGGAAACTTCCTGGTGCAGAAGGCCAACGAAATCGGGGTGGCCGTGTCCGACGCTGTCGATCACCCCGGCTCAGGTCGCAGCGGTGGTCAAACTCGTCGACGACGGCAAGCTGTCCAATAAGCTCGCCCGGCAGGTCGTCGAGGGTGTGCTGGCCGGCGAGGGTGAACCCGAGCAGGTGATGACCGACCGCGGGCTGGCCGTGGTTCGCGACGACTCGCTGATCCAGGCCGCCGTCGATGAGGCATTGGCCGCCAATCCCGACATCGTGGAAAAGATCCGCGGCGGCAAGGTCCAAGCGGCAGGGGCGATCGTCGGCGCCGTGATGAAGGCGACCAAGGGGCAGGCCGACGCCGCGCGGGTTCGTGAACTGGTGTTGGCCGCCTGCAGTTAGCCGCGCACGAGTTCCATCGCCCGAAGGGCGTATGCCTCCAACCTCTCTCGTGAGTACGTCTGCGGATTGTTGACCGCGAGCCTGCCGAGCATCTCTGCGAACGACAACATGGTGTGGGCCAACAGCACGTCGTCGATCCCGGCGAGTCGCGGTTCCAGCTCGATGCCGATCTTTGCCAAGTATTCGGCCTGGCTCAGCACCGCCGACCGGGCTAGCCGCAGCGCGTCGCGGTACTCAGCCGGGGCGTTGTCGGGAACGGTGAGAATCAACCGCCAACGGGTCGGATTCGCCAGGACAGCCCCGAGGAACGCCGACACCGTCGCGGCGTAGGCACTTGTCGGCCCCGGTCCGGCCAGATCGACCGGCATCGACGTGAGCACCTGCTCGAGCCCGCGCCGTTGCTCGCGGTCCAACAGCGCCGACACCAGCTCGGCCCGCGTCGAGAACGCCGTGTACAGCACCGGCTTGCCCACACCGGCCGCCTCGGCCACCGCTTCCATGCTCAATTCGTGCAGCTGACAGCCGCCGAGCACGGTCATGGCGGCGTCCAGCAGCTGCTCGCGCCGCTGCTCGCGGGGCAGGCGCGGCGCGTACTTGCGCCGCTGTCGGGGCCGGGTCACGCAGGCAATATTACGCAACCGTTGTATTCATGTTGGGCAATTGCTACGGTGGCGTTGTATTCACGCGAAAGCAGAGGTGAACACGATGATGGTGGACCAGGATTCGTCGATCCGGCGCGATGACTACGGGTTCTTCGGGCCCGATTCACCGAGCTGGAAGGTATGGGCTTCGCCGACATCGCTGATCGGTTTTCAGCGCGCCGTTGTGCTCGAACACTTCGACCCGTTCCTGGCCGCGGCGGTCGCCGACAGCGCAGGCATCTACACCGATCCGAGCGGACGGCTGGACCGCACACTCGCGTACTTCCTCACCGTCGCGGTGGCCGACGGCCGCACCGCCGTCGGGGTATCTGATGCGTTGATGCGCATCCACGCCAGGGCCAAGGGCATCGAGCCGATCACCGGATCGCGCTACAGCGCCAACAACCCCGAAGCGCAGCTGTGGATCCACATCACCGGATGGCATTCGGTGCTCAAGTGCTACGAGCGCTACGGACCCGGCCCTCTGTCACCGGCCGAGGAGTCGCGGTTCTGGGCAGAATCCCGCATCGCCGCCGAGTTGCAGACCTGCAAGCCGTCCGACGTTCCGGCGTCGCGTGACGAGGTACGGCAGTACTTCGCCGACGTCCGCGGCCGGTTGTGCACCTCCGAACACGCCGACCGCGCAATGCATTACCTGCTGTATACGCCGCGCGACCGTGGCGTGCGGCTGTGGGCGGGCAGCCGCATTCTGGCACCGGCGGCGATTGCGACGCTGCCGAAATGGATGCGGCACATGGGCAACTTCGACCAGCCGGCGGCGGTCGATGCCGCGGTCACACCGATCGGGCGGGCGTGGGTTCGGGCGTTGTCTACCAATAACTTTCGCCCGATGCTTGCGGTCGCGCGCCGCATTGCTCCGGAGACCGCCGACGTGCTGGCTCAGCACCTGACCGCGGGTCCGCCCGCGCACGAGCGGATCATCACTCCGGCCGAGGTGCGCGAACGGCTGGCCGCGCACGTGTAATCACGACGCCGGGCCGACGAGCCCGTCCCATGCCGAGACAGCCGTCTCGGCAATGCCCGACAGCTTCGACCGGTCGGCGCCGTCGCGCGCCTGGATCGCCATGCCGTGATTCACCGTGTTGTAGAACGCGGCGATCGTCGCCGCATCGGTACCCGCAGGGACATCACCGTCGGCGATCCCGCGTTCAATGCGTTCCCGGAAATCGTGTTCCAGAGCCGTTCGCCAGTCGGCGAGGTGACTGTGCACCGCTCGGCTTTCGTCGGTGTACGTGGTCGCGGTCAGCACGATCATGCATCCCGGTGGTTTCTCTGGGTCGGTGAACGCAATCACGTTGTGCCGCAGCACTTCCGCGATGGCCTCACGCGCGGTGGGTAACTCACGCAGCGCCATGGCCGCGGCGGAGCCCTCGGTGTCGTTGTAGTGGGCAACCGCGTCGCGCAGCAGCTGCTCCTTGCAGCCGAACGCGGCGTAGAGGCTCGGCGAATTGATACCCATGGCCGCGGTCAGCTCGCTGATCGACGCGCCTTCATAGCCGTGTTCCCAGAACACCTCCATTGCCCGGCGCAAGGCGTCCTCCCGGTCGAAGGTGCGCGGCCTGCCTCGAGCCGCCATCCCGCCCAGCCTTTCTGTATCGAACGACACGAATTTCATTGACAAGTGTAGCCTGGGAAGATAATTATGTATCGAACGACACATAAATAGGAGGACGGAATGTCTGAACTGTCAGGGAAGGTGTCGCTGGTGACCGGCGCCAGCAGGGGGATCGGTGCCGCTGTCGCGGTCCGGCTGGCCGAGCTCGGTTCGGACGTCGCGATCACCTATGCCCAGTCGAAGGAGCGCGCCGACGAGGTGGTCGACAAGATCACGGCGCATGGCCGGCGAGGGCTGGCCATCAGGGCCGACAGTGCCGCTGCGGACGAAGTCGTGGCCGCCGTCGGCCACGTGGTCGACGAGTTCGGCCGGCTCGACGTCCTGGTCAACAACGCCGGCGTCTTTCCGTTCGGACCGATCGACGACGTTTCCCTCGACGAGGTCGACCGCACGCTGGGCATCCATGTCGGGCCGTGTATCTGGCCAGCCAGGCTGCGGTGCGCCACATGACCGACGGCGGACGGATCGTCAGTATCGGAAGCAATCTCGCTGAGCGCGTGCCGTTTCCGGGCGTCACCCTCTACGCGATGAGCAAGTCCGCGCTGATCGGCTTCACCAAGGGCCTTGCTCGTGACCTCGGCGAGCGGGGCGATCACCGTCAACCTGGTGCAGCCCGGCTCCACCGACACCGACATGAATCCCGCCGACGGGCCAACCGCCGACGATCAGCGCGCGCTGAGCGCCCTGGGCAGGTACGCGAATCCGGCCGACATCGCGGACACGGTCGCGTTCCTCACCGGACCGCGTAGCCAAAACATCACCGGCGCGTTGCTCACCGTCGACGGCGGCACGAATGCGTGACCACCATGCCCTGGCTCATTCTCATCGCCGCCGGCCTGCTTGAGATCGTCTGGGCGACAGCGCTCAAACAATCTGACGGGTTCACCCGGCTCTGGCCCAGCATCATCGGCGTCGGCGGTGCGTCGGTGAGTTTCGTGCTGCTGGCGGTGGCGCTGCGGCACCTACCAGCGGGCACCGGCTACGCCGTCTGGGTCGGAATCGGAGCGGTGGGCGTTTCGATAGCGGGGATCATCGCGTTCGGTGAGGCCGTCAGCGCGGCACGGGTGCTCTTCCTGTCGATCATCGTCGTGGGCATCGTCGGGTTGCGCATCGTCGAGGGCTAGGTCAACTTGTGCCGCGAACGTTCCTTACCGCTCGACATTTCAGCAGATTTTCGAGCGGTAAGGAACGTTCGGCGGCGTCCGTCGTTTGAAAGTCGGTTGCACCGCAAGATAATCAGGTGTTGTCGGCGTTGCTGCGCGGGAAGCCGCCGCCCTGCGGGAACAGCGGGAAGACGACGTCGTCGAGCCTCTCGGCGTCGCCGGATGTCTTGTTGACGGTGGCGCCCCATACGTTGCCGTCGGGCGACAGCTGCAGCGCCCACGCATGACCGTGCTGGTCCTGGCGCAGCACCTCGGGCTCACCGGTGACCGCACCGGTGTCGGGGGCAAGCCGAACGGCGACGGTTTGTTTGGTGTTGACGAGGTTCACCAGCACGGTGCCGTCCAGCGCGGCGCAGCCGGCCACCCCGGGCCGATCGGGCCAGGTCCACACCGTCGACACCTTGGAGTCCTTGGTGATGCGCTGCAGCCGGTCCGCGGTTGGGGTGCGGTCGGTGATGTAGAGCGAGTCGTCGGAGGGATCGATGCACATGCCTCCGCCGGCGCCCATCCCGCTCAGTGCGGTGGTCTGCGGGGCCTGGTCGACCGTCGTGGGCTGCTCGATGCGCAGCACCTTGCCCGCCAGCGAACCCGGGTCGGCGGCCTGCGCGGGATTGCCCGCGTCACCGGTGAGAACCACCAGCGTGGTCGGGCTGGTGAAGATCAATGCCCCCATGTTGCCGGTGGCACCCTTCGGGATGCCGGTCAGGATCGGCTTCACGATGTCCCCGTCGGCGATGCGGACGACCCGGTTGTCGGTCGGGGTGCTGATGTAGGCGTACATCAGCCGGTCCTGGGAGTAGGTCGGCGACAACACGATGTCCATCAACCCGCCATCGCCCGTCGGATCGACCGGGATAACCATCTTGACCTTGGGCTCCGCGCTGACCGACACATCTTTGACCGCGCCGGTCGTCCGCTCGGCCACGATCGCCGACTGGCTGTCGGGACCCATGATCAGCCCGCTGGTGCTCTCCAGGCAGCCCTGCATCACGCCGGGCGCGGGGCAGGCCTTGGGGAAGGGCTTGGGCGGCAGCGGCGGTGGCGGCGGGGGTGTCGACGTAGGCCCCGGCGCGAGCTCCGGTTCAGTGGTGAACGGCTGCGACTGCGCGTCGTCGAAGCGGGCGCATCCGGACGCGACGAGCAACGTCGCGCACAGCACGGCGAACACACCCCGCATCGGCCGGCGCTCTCTCATGCACGCCAGGTTACGGATTGTCCAGCGCTGCGCGCCACGCTCGCCCCTTCGGTGCGCCGGGCAGCCTCGGCGAATAGGGCGCCGAAAGCGCCGCGCCAATCCTCGATTCGTGGGTAACTAGCACTTACGCTGGCAACCGTGACCAGTCATCCCCATGACCCACTCGCCTGGCAGCGGCCCGACGACGCGGCCGGGCGCCCTATGTCGGCAAGCCTGGTCGATCCCGAAGACGATCTTCCTTCCTCGAACTACGCAGGTGATTTCGAAACCACCGCGATCCCGCGGTATGACTCCGACAAGTCGA
The DNA here is from genome assembly GCA_963851115.1 of uncultured Actinomycetota bacterium. Lineage (GTDB taxonomy): Bacteria > Actinomycetota > Actinomycetes > Mycobacteriales > Mycobacteriaceae > Mycobacterium. Next base: position 196,607 of record CAWKOI010000023.1, on the reverse strand, counting down.
CCGTCCAGCCGGGTTTCGGGCTGATCAGCGACCCCGAGCCGCTGCCGTACGTCCAGCCGGGCGGATCGGCACGCCATCGGGTCCTACGGGGCGGAGCCGGCCGAGATCGATCCTGGAGAAGACGACCGCACGCGCGCAGCGGACCGGCGGGGCACGCAGGACCTCGGCCTGCTGGTGTTGCGTGTCGCTGTCGGCGCGCTGCTGATCGCACACGGGCTGCAGAAGGCATTCGGCTGGTGGGGCGGTCCCGGCTTCAACGGCTGGGAGGAGTCGCTGGCCGGATTGGGCTACCAGCACGCCGACATCCTGACCTACGTGGCGACCGCCGGTCAGATCGCCGTCGGCGTGCTGTTGGTACTGGGCCTTTTCACCCCGTTGGCCGCCGCCGGCGCGCTGGCGTACCTGGTGAACGGCGTGTTGGCAGAGGCCATGGCCGCGCACGAAGAGGCCAGGTTGTCGGACTTCCTCACCGACGGACACGAGTACAAACTCATCCTGGTGTGCGCGGTTGCGGCGATCATCCTGATCGGTCCCGGCCGGTACGGCCTGGACGCCGGGCGCGGTTGGGCGCGACGGCCGTTCATCGGCTCGTTCGCTGCCCTGGTGCTTGGAGTCGGCGCTGGAATCGCGGTGTGGGTGCTGCTCAACGGCGGCAACCCGCTGGCGTGAGCATTTCCCGACTCGTCTACGCGTAGGGATTGGGGACCCGGCCCCCGCTGGCCTCTGTCAGCAGGGGCAACGTCGCGAACGTCACCGCCGGAAGCCGCAACTGCCTGCCGTCTTTCAGTTGTGCATACGCCCAGGAACCCTTGCCGAAGCGCAGCCCATCGATGTCGTCCCAGGTGACCGTCTCGCTGCCCAGAAGCGAGCGGACGGTCACGGTGTCGCGGTCGGCCACCGTCCGGTAGCGAATTACCGCCACCGACAACATGACCGGGATGACGAGCAGAAGCGCGACCCAGGCCGGCCCGGCAAGCACCAAGGCGAGCAGGCCCAAAGCGAAGAATCCGACCGCGAAATGCGCCATCGGCGATATCCGGATGACAACCGGGGCGGGCGGCACCGAGTCGGACGGGGAGCTCACATCGCCATCTTCGCACCGCCGCCTGCGCGGGCCGGAATTTGACCACCCCGGCGGTGCCGGGAATTTGACCTGTGACCAGTGCGGAGGCTACCGTCAACGGTTATGCAGGCTCCGGGATTGCTCGTAGTAATTGGGAAGCGCGTTGATGCCGCGCTAGCCCCTGCCGGGCATAGCCACCGCATCGACGCGCGACCCTCGTACAGCAGCCCAGCTGGCGGGGGTTTTTTCTTGCCCCACCACTGATTTGAGATCCTAGAGAAGACCAGGAACGGATAGAGGACACCGTGAGCGCACCCACCACGCGACCACCGGACCAGTCGGCGACTCCGCAAAACGGGGGACATGCCGCCAAGCCCGCGCCGAAGGCCAGCCCCACCCAGCCGAAACGGATTGCGCCGCAACAGCTCACCGGCGCGCAGGCGGTGATTCGGTCACTCGAGGAACTCGACGTCGACGTCATCTTCGGCATCCCCGGCGGCGCCGTGTTGCCGGTCTACGACCCGCTTTTCGACTCGCAGAAGCTGCGCCACGTCCTGGTCCGTCACGAGCAGGGCGCGGGGCATGCCGCGAGTGGATACGCGCACGCCACCGGCAAGGTCGGCGTGTGCATGGCGACCTCGGGTCCCGGCGCCACCAACCTGGTCACCCCGCTGGCCGACGCATACATGGACTCCATCCCGGTGGTCGCGGTCACCGGCCAGGTCGGTCGCGCGCTGATCGGCACCGACGCGTTCCAGGAAGCCGACATCTCCGGCATCACCATGCCGATCACCAAGCACAACTTCCTCGTCCGCAACGGCGACGACATCGCGCGGGTGATCGCCGAGGCGTTCCACATCGCCGCGTCCGGCCGGCCCGGTCCGGTGCTCGTCGACATCCCGAAGGACGTCTTGCAGGGCCAGTGCACGTTCAGCTGGCCACCGCAGATCGATCTGCCCGGGTACAAGCCGAACACCAAGCCGCACAACCGGCAGGTCCGCGAGGCGGCCAAGCTCATCGCGGCGGCGCGCAAGCCGGTGCTCTACGTCGGCGGCGGCGTCATCCGCGGCGACGCCACCGAGCAGCTGATGGACCTGGCCGAGCTGACCGGCATCCCCGTCGTCACCACGCTGATGGCCCGCGGCGCGTTCCCGGACAGCCATCCGCAGAACATGGGCATGCCCGGCATGCACGGCACGGTGGCCGCGGTGGCCGCGCTGCAGCGCAGCGATCTGCTGATCGCGCTGGGCACCCGCTTCGACGACCGGGTGACGGGCAAGCTGGACTCCTTCGCGCCCGAAGCCAAGGTCATCCACGCCGACATCGACCCGGCCGAGATCGGCAAGAACCGCAACGCCGACGTGCCGATCGTCGGTGACGTCAAGGCCGTCATCACCGATCTGATCGAGGCGCTGCGCCGCGACGGCACCATCGGCTCGATCAAGATCGACAACTGGTGGGAGTACCTGCGCGGGGTGCAGTCGACCTACCCGCTGAGCTATGGGCCGCAGAGCGACGGCAGTCTGTCGCCGGAGTACGTGATCGAGACGCTGGGCAAGATCGCCGGGTTCCGACGCCGTGTACGTCGCCGGAGTGGGCCAGCACCAGATGTGGGCCGCGCAGTTCATCAAGTACGAGAACCCGCGAACCTGGCTGAACTCCGGCGGCCTTGGCACCATGGGCTTCGCGGTCCCGGCCGCGATGGGCGCCAAGTTCGGCCGCCCCGAGGCCGAGGTGTGGGCCATCGACGGCGACGGCTGCTTCCAGATGACCAACCAGGAGTTGGCCACCTGCGCCGTCGAGGGCGCGCCGATCAAGGTCGCGATCATCAACAACGGCAACCTGGGCATGGTGCGACAGTGGCAGACGCTGTTCTACGAAGAGCGGTACAGCCAAACCGATCTGGCCACCCACTCGCATCGCATCCCGGACTTCGTCAAGCTCGCCGAGGCGTTGGGCTGTGTCGGGTTGCGTTGCGAGCGTGCCGAAGACGTCGAGGACGTCATCAACCAGGCGCGTGACATCAACGACCGGCCGGTCGTGATCGACTTCATCGTCGGCGCCGATGCCCAGGTGTGGCCGATGGTGGCCGCGGGCACCAGCAATGACGAGATCCAGGCCGCGCGCGGCATCCGGCCGCTGTTCGACGATCCCGAAGAGGGGCACGCGTGATGTCACCAGTGCATCAACGCCGACGCACACGCTCTCGGTGCTCGTCGAGGACAAACCCGGCGTGCTGGCCCGGGTGGCGTCGCTGTTCTCCCGGCGCGGCTTCAACATTCAGTCGCTGGCCGTCGGCGCTACCGAGCAGAAGAACATGTCACGGATGACCATCGTGGTCAGCGTGGAGGACTCTCCGCTCGAGCAGATCACCAAGCAGCTCAACAAGCTGGTCAACGTGATCAAGATCGTCGAGCAGGACGAGGACAACTCCGTCGCCCGCGAGTTGGCGCTGATCAAGGTGCGCACCGACGCCACCACCCGCAGTCAGGTCATCGAGGCGGTGAACCTGTTCCGCGCCAAGGTCGTTGATGTGTCGACGGAGTCGCTGACCGTCGAGGCCACCGGCACCCCCGAGAAGCTCGAGGCGCTGCTGCGGGTGCTCGAGCCGTATGGAATCCGTGAGCTCGTACAGTCCGGAGTGGTGTCGCTGTCGCGCGGGCCGCGCGGCATCGGCACGGTCAAGTAAGCCCCAAAAAGAAAGACAGAGAAGGAATATTCACTCATGCCAGTTGAGATGTTCTATGACGACGACGCCGACCTGTCCATCATCCAGGGACGCAAGGTCGGTGTCATCGGCTACGGCAGCCAGGGCCATGCGCACTCGCTGAGCTTGCGCGACTCCGGCGTGCAGGTGAAGGTCGGCCTCAAGGAGGGCTCCAAGTCACGGGCCAAGGTCACCGAGCAGGGCCTCGAGGTGGATACGCCCGCGGAGGTCGCCAAGTGGGCCGACGTCATCATGCTGCTGGCCCCCGACACTGCACAGGCCGACATCTTCAAGAACGACATCGAGCCGAATCTGAAGGACGGCGATGCGCTGTTCTTCGGCCACGGCCTGAACATCCACTTCGATCTGATCAAGCCGCCGGCCAACGTCACCATCGGCATGGTGGCCCCGAAGGGACCGGGCCACTTGGTGCGCCGTCAGTTCGTCGACGGCAAGGGTGTGCCGTGCCTGGTTGCGGTGGAGCAGGATCCGACCGGTGAGGGAGAGGCGCTCGTGCTCTCCTACGCCAAGGGCATCGGCGGTACCCGCGCCGGCGTCATCAAGACCACGTTCAAGGACGAGACCGAGACGGACCTGTTCGGTGAGCAGGCCGTGCTGTGCGGCGGCACCGAGGAACTCGTCAAGACCGGCTTCGACGTGATGGTGGAGGCGGGTTACGCGCCCGAGCTGGCGTACTTCGAGGTGCTGCACGAGCTGAAGCTCATCGTCGACCTGATGTACGAGGGCGGCATCGCGCGGATGAACTACTCGGTGTCCGACACCGCGGAGTTCGGCGGCTACCTGTCCGGGCCGCGGGTGATCGACGCCGACACCAAGGGTCGGATGAAGCAGATCCTCTCCGAGATCCAGGACGGCAGCTTCGTCAAGAAGCTGGTCGCCAACGTCGAGGGTGGAAACAAGGAGCTCGAGCGTCTGCGCAAGGAGAACGCCGAGCATCCGATCGAGGTGACCGGCAAGAAGCTGCGCGACCTGATGAGCTGGGTCGACCGCCCGATCACCGAAACGGCCTAGTTACAGCGATTTGTGGAGTCCTGGCCGCGCTCACCGCGGGATCGCGTGTTTCGGCAACGTGGCGGACACGCACCTCGGCACCCGCGGCCTCCGCGGCGGCGGCGACCCGGTTGGCCATCGAAGTGCCGTGCCCGGTGGCCGAGTAGTAGATGACTGCAAGCTTGGTCATGCCGTTAGCCTAAGCCGGGGCCGACCAAGGGAAATCGATCCAACGATCGGTGCGGCGCCATACGTACTCGCAGTCGACCGTCGACTGCGGCTCTGATAGATGACCGCGCACCGAACCTCGGCGACGTGCTCCGCGCAGAAGTCGCGCACGAAGCGCAGCGTCGAGCCACTGGTCGACTCCGGTGTAGTACTCCACGTTCATCATGTGGACGTTCTTCACATTTAATGCGTAACCGAGCGAGCCCGCGACGAAGAGGCCGCCGCGCGCGATCGCCGGGATGATGTCCGGCGCAAAGCCGTCGGCGACGACGTCGGCCGCGAGATGGCGTGCGGCGGAGCCGCAACAGCTCCCACGACAGTTGTTCGCCGGCCCGACATCGGAAAACCGTAACCCGACTGGCCAGTTCGCGCCGCTAGGGGGAGAGGTTCGGCAGCTTCTTGATGCCGAATTCGCGGCGCAGCACGGTGCGGGCGGCGTAGTAGCCGGACATGCCGTGCACGCCGCCGCCCGGCGGCGTGGCCGACGAGCACAGGTAGGCCTTCGGGATCGGCGTGCTCCACGGGTTGAGCCGCGGCGTCGGCCCGGCCAGTGCGTGATACAGCGTGTTGCCGCCGACGCCGATGTCGCCGCCGACGAGGTTGGCGTTGTGTTCGGCCAGCCGTGCCGCAGGCACGCTGCGGACCGCCACCACGATGTCGCGGAAGCCGGGCGCGAAGCGCTCGAAAATCTTTGTGATCGTTTCGGTTTGGTCGACGGGTGAACCCGACGGCACGTGGGCGTAGGTCCACAGCGGTCGTCGTCCTTGCGCGTCGATGCGACTGGGGTCGGCCAGGTGTGGCAACGCGGCGAGCACCATCGGCCATTCCGGGTGGCGACCCGCGGCGGCCTCGCGCTCGGCCTGCGCCATCTGTTCGCGGGTGCCGCCCATGTGCAGGGTAGGCGCGTCGGCCAGGCGCGGGTCCGTCCATGGGATCTCGCCGGACAGCACGAAATCGACCTTGGCCACGCCGGGCCCGAAACGATAGCGCTGCAATGCTTTTGCATACCTCGTCGGCAGCTTGTCGCCGTAAATGGAAAGCAGCGCGGTGGGGGCGGTGTCGAACAACACGACGCCTGGGGGAGGTGAGGTGATCTCCTCGCCGGCCACCACCGTGCCACCGTGTGCGCGCAGGTCAGCCATCAGCGCGTCGGGGATGGCCTGACTGCCGCCGACGGGTATCGGCCAGCCCACGGTGTGCGCGAGCGTGGCCAGCATCAGCCCCGCGCCGGCGGAGACCAACGATGGCATTGTTGAAATCGTGTGCGCCGCAACGCCAGTGAACAATGCGCGGGCGTCGGTACCGGAGAGCGCACGCCATGCAGGGGTGCCCTGCTCGAGTAGCCGGCGCGCCACCCGCACCGCGGCGATCGGATCGGTGGGAATCGAGCGCTTGTCGCCGAGCAGCAGCTTGAGCACAGCATCGTCGCGTTCGACGAGCGGGCCCAGCAGGCGCCGCCATGAGTCACCGTCGGAAAGCTCGGCGCAGGTGCGGTCCAGGTCGTGGTACCCCACCGCGGCGGGTCGGCCGGGCAGCGGGTTGGCGTAGGAGACCTCTGGCACCTTCAGCGTCGTACCGCGGGCCGGGAGGTCGAACTCGGCGAGGAACGGCGACGCCAGCGCCAGGGGATGGACCGCCGAACAGATGTCGTGCGACACCTCGGGAAACTCCGGGTCGGCGAGCGTGCGCGCCCCGCCGCCGAGGGTGGGCTCGGCCTCGAACACCTGCACTGACAGGCCGGCCCTGGCGCAGATGACGGCGGCCGCTAACCCGTTGGGTCCACTGCCGACGACGGTGACGTCCACCCCGCAATCGTAGGGATTGGATCGCGCCACGGAGCAGCTCTGAGACGTCAAGCGCGGATCAGATCGGCGGCCTTCTCGCCGATCAGCACGCTTGGAGCATGCGTGTGTCCGCGAATGATCGACGGCATCACCGACGCATCGGCGACCCGCAGCCCGTCGACGCCGCGAACCCGCAGCTGCGGATCCACCACGCTGGCATCGTCGCTGCCCATTCGGCAGGTGCCGACCGGGTGATACAGGGTGTGCGAGCAGGTGTTGAGCGCTTCTTCGAACGTGGCGCCGTCGAGCTTGTCGGCCCCGACCGGCCTGGCGATCGTGCCGATCACGTCACGCAATGCGGGTGATTCGGCGATCCTCGCGCAGATTCGCAGACCCTCCATCAGTGTCGCGCGGTCCGCCCCGGCGTCATCGGTGAGGTATTGCGGGTCGATGATCGGCTTGTCCTTCGGGTCGCGTGACCGCAACGTGATGCTGCCTCGGCTGTGCGGCTTCAGCAGGATCGACCACATCAAGACCGCGTGGCCCCCATACGGGTCACCGATACCCTCGTCGAAGAACGGCGCAGGAACGAACATCAGCTCGAGGTCGGGCAGATCCAGGTCGGGGCAGCTGCGGACGAACCCATACGCTTCGCAGCCGTTGGAGGTGAGCATGCCGCGGCGACGGGTCAGGTAGTTGACCAGCTGCAACGGTTTCTCGGCGGCGAAAAAGGTGTCGTGCTCTACGTCGAAGCCCAGCAGCACGCACAGGTGGTCGATGAGGTTCTTCCCGACCTGCGCCGCATGCTGGACCACGTCGATGCCGTGTTCGGCGAGCTGCTCGCGATCCCCGATGCCGGAGAGCATCAGCAGCTGCGGGCTGTTGATCGCGCCGCCGCACAGCACCACCTCACGACGCGCCCGGACCACCCGCCGCTGACCGCCGTGCTCGAATTCGACACCGACGGCACGTGTCCCATCGAACAGCACCCGCGTTGCGGTGGCCTCCGTGAGCAATGTGAGGTTCCGGCGCCGCAAGACCGGCTTGAGATAGGCGTCCGCGCAACTCCACCGGGCACCCCGGCGCTGGGTCACGACAGTTTCACAAAAGCCATCCGGCTCAGGCTGATTCGGTTGCTCGATTCGGTACCCGCACTGCTCGGCTGCCTTGAGCCAGGCCCTCGGTCCAGCTGCGCGGGCTGCGCTGGCGGGAGATCACGAGCGGACCGTGCTCGATGCGTTCGAAATACTCGGCCACGTGCGCGAAGTCCCAGTCGTCCCCGGCGAGGCCGCCCCACTCGTCGTAGTCGGCGGCGAACCCACGCACCCACATCATCCCGTTCATCGACGACGATCCGCCGAGCACTTTCCCTCGCGGCCAATAGATCTGGCGCCCGTTGAGCTCCTTCTGCGGCTCGGTCAGGTAATCCCAGTCCACGGCGCTGCGGAACAGCTTGACGGCCCACGTGAGGGGAATGTGAATGAACTTATCCTTGTCGCGGGGCCCGGCCTCCAGCACGACAACCTGGGAGCCCGGATCGGCGCTGAGCCGATTGGCAACAACCGATCCCGCCGAGCCCGTCCCTACGACGATGTAGTCGGTCTCCACCGCGCGAAGTCTAGGAGCCGCTGCCGTGTTACGCGGTCAATTCGCGGTTCGTTGCAGCAGTATCCGGGCCATATCGGTCGCGTATCGGGCGGCCGCGGCTCGCAAGCACCTTCTGGCCACTGGCGCGCAGATATCAACGCGGCGAAGAACATTTTGGCCGCAGGGCTTGCGGTCACAGCCTGTGGAGACCTCCAGCCGGTGGGCCGGTCAATGAAGCAGGAACTAGCAGGAAACCGTGAGGAACTGCTGTCCCAACCCGAAACCGCAGCGTGACAGGTTGGTATCCCCTCCGGCACCGCCGTGGGAGGAGGCCAGTAGAGCCCATTAGGCTGGCTGGGTGAGTCTTCCCGTTGTACTGATCGCCGACAAACTGGCTGAATCAACCGTCGCCGCCCTCGGCGACCAGGTAGAAGTCCGCTGGGTCGACGGCCCTGACCGAGAGAAGCTGCTGGCCGCCGTGCCGGAGGCTGATGCGCTATTGGTGCGCTCGGCGACCACCGTCGACGCCGAGGTGCTGGCCGCCGCTCCCAAGCTCAAGATCGTCGCCCGCGCGGGAGTCGGCCTGGACAACGTCGACGTGGACGCCGCCACAGCTCGGGGCGTGCTGGTGGTCAACGCACCCACATCGAATATCCACAGCGCCGCCGAGCACGCGGTCGCGCTGCTGCTGGCCGCCGCCCGCCAGATTGCGCCGGCCGACGCGTCGCTGCGTGAACGCACCTGGAAACGCTCGTCGTTCTCCGGCACCGAGATTTTCGGCAAGACCGTCGGCGTCGTCGGCCTTGGCCGCATCGGGCAGCTGGTTGCTCAGCGGCTGGCCGCGTTCGGCACCCACGTCGTGGCCTACGACCCCTACGTGTCGGCGGCCCGCGCGGCGCAGCTGGGCATCGAGCTGCTGACGCTCGACGAACTGCTGGCCCGTGCCGACTTCATCTCTGTGCACCTGCCCAAGACGCCCGAGACCGCTGGACTGATCGGCAAGGAAGCGCTCGCCAAGACAAAGCCCGGCGTGATCATCGTCAACGCCGCTCGCGGCGGCCTGGTCGACGAGGAGGCGCTTGCGGAGGCCATCAGAAGCGGACACGTCCGTGGCGCGGGCATCGACGTCTTCGCCAAGGAGCCGGCGACCGAAAGCCCGCTTTTCGACCTGCCTGAGGTTGTCGTCACGCCGCACCTTGGCGCGTCGACCGCCGAAGCGCAGGACCGCGCGGGCACCGACGTCGCTGCCAGCGTGAGGCTCGCGCTGGCAGGTGAGTTCGTGCCCGACGCCGTCAACGTCGGCGGCGGCGTGGTCGGCGAGGAAGTTGCGCCGTGGCTCGACCTGGTTCGCAAGCTGGGTCTGCTCGTCGGCGTGCTGTCCACCGAGCTGCCGGTCTCGTTGTCGGTTCAGGTTCGCGGCGAGCTCGCGTCGGAAGACGTTGCGGTACTGCGACTTTCAGCACTGCGCGGGTTGTTCTCCGCGATCATCGAGGACCCGGTGACATTCGTCAACGCGCCCGCAATGGCCGCCGAACGCGGTGTGCAGGCCGATCTCAGCACGGCCACCGAGAGCCCCAACCACCGCAGCGTGGTCGATGTGCGGGCGGTGTATTCCGACGGTTCGGTGTCCAATGTGTCTGGCGCGCTGTCGGGCCCGCAGTTGGTGCAGAAGATCGTCCAGATCAACGGCCGCAACTTCGATCTGCGCGCCGAGGGCATCTACCTGATCATCAACTACTTCGACCGGCCGGGAACGCTCGGCAAGATCGGCACGCTGCTCGGCGGCGCCGACATCAACATCCACGCCGCCCAGCTCAGCGAGGACGCGGAGGGACCGGGCGCGACGATCCTGCTGCGCATCGAGCGCGATGTCCCCGACGACGTCCGCGCCGCGATCGCCGAGTCCGTCGGCGCCAAACTGCTGGAAGTGGTGGATCTCTCGTGAGATTGGCGATCATTGCCGGTGACGGCATCGGCCCGGAAGTAGTGGGCGAGGGCGTCAAGGTGCTAGACGCGGTGCTGCCCGGCGTCGAGAAGACCAGCTACGACCTCGGCGCGCGACGGTTCCACGCCACCGGTGAGGTGCTGCCCGATTCGGTGCTCGACGAACTGCGGGCGCACGACGCGATCCTGCTCGGTGCAATCGGGGACCCGTCGGTGCCCAGCGGCGTGCTGGAACGTGGCCTGCTGCTTCGCATCCGGTTTGAACTGGACCATCACATCAATCTGCGGCCGGGCCGGCTGTATCCGGGCGTGAGCAGTCCGCTGGCAGGCAACCCGGACATCGACTTCGTCGTCGTCCGCGAAGGAACCGAGGGTCCTTACACCGGCACCGGCGGAGCGATCCGGGTGGGCACGCCCAACGAGATCGCCACCGAGGTCAGCGTGAACACCGCGTTCGGTGTGCGCCGGGTTGTCCACGACGCGTTCCGGCGGGCACAGCAGCGCCGCAAGCATTTGACGCTCGTACACAAGAACAACGTGCTCACCTTCGCCGGTGCGTTGTGGTGGCGCACCGTGCAGGACGTGGCCGCGGAGTACCCCGACGTCGAGATCGCATATCAGCATGTGGATGCCGCCACCATCCACCTCGTCACCGATCCCGGCCGGTTCGATGTCATCGTCACCGACAACCTGTTCGGCGACATCATCACCGATTTGGCCGCGGCGGTGTGCGGCGGTATCGGCCTGGCCGCCAGCGGCAATATCGATGCGACACGGACGAATCCGTCGATGTTCGAGCCGGTGCACGGCAGTGCGCCGGACATCGCGGGGCAGGGCATCGCCGACCCGACGGCAGCGATCATGTCGGTTGCGCTGCTGCTGTCACACATCGGCGAGGACGACGCCGCGGCCCGAGTCGACAAGGCCGTCGAGCAGCATCTGGCCACGCGCGGTGACGATCGGCTGACGACCACGCAGGTCGGCGATAGGATCGGGGCCTCGCTGTAGTCGAAACCCGGGGGCCGGCGATGCCGATCGACGCGCTGGACATGACGCACGTCCAACGTGTGTTGCGTCGCGAGTTCCACGACATCCCCGAATTGATCGCAGCCGTTCCTGCGGGCGAAGCCGCTCGCGCGAAGGTGGTCGGTGATCACGTGACATTCATGGTGGACGCGCTTCATCACCACCACGCTGCCGAAGCTGTTGGACCGAGTTTCCGACCGCCGTGCCGTGATTGAGCGGATGAAGGATGAGCACGTACACATCGCCGCTGCCGTGCAGCGTGTGCAGTCGGTGCTATCCGCGTGGACGTGACGACGAATGCCGGGCGGTTGTCAGACGAGGCGCGTCATTCTTGTCGAGTCATCCACGGCTCGGGATCGTGTTGGGCGGTCTTGTCCTGGACTATGCGTCCCCCGACGAACGGCGGAAGTTCCTGGCCGGCGTGCCTTTTCAGCAACGAGTGTTGTTGACGCTCTTGAGCGCTCGGATGACGACGACGTATCGTCGACGGCTTTACGGCGACTAGCGCTTGGCTTCGACCGGAACGACGGGGATCGCCGCGAGCGGAAACAGCGCGCACACCGCGAACGCCACTGGGTAGCCTGCGATTCCGATCAGACCACCGAACAGCGGCGGTGCGATGCCTGCGGTCAGCAGTTGGCTGGTGTTCTGGGTGCCGAGCGCCCGACCGCTCCAAAACGGACCGGCGATTTCGGCGATCGCGGTGAATGCCAATCCGTTGTCGGACACGGTGACCACCGAGGCGATCACCATCATCGCCACGCTGATCGGCGAATCTAGCCAATCGGTCAATGCCAGCAGCGCCATTGCTGCGGCCGCCGCAAGCGCAATGGTGCGGATCGGCCGCAGCCGGTAACCCACCACATCCGACCAGCGCCCAGCTGCGATGCGCCCACCGGCGCCCAACACCTGGGCCACCGTGACCATGGCTCCCGCCGATCCTGCCGACCAGCCACGCTCGCTCATCAGCCACACCAGCGTGAAGGTCCACACCATCACCTGGGGAACGACGAGCAACACCGATACGGCGTGGATGCGCCACAATACCGACGCTCCGCGGTAGGGATTGGCCAGGTCCGTTTCGGGGGCCTCAGCACGCGGCGGCCGCGGCGGGTCGATCACCGCCACCGCGCACACCACCGCTGATACCGCGCACACCAGCGCGGGGAACAACAGCGCCACCGAAACCCCGTGGCTTTCGGCCAGCCGCGGAATCACCAAAGCGCCCAACGCGACTCCCAACGGCTGGGCCGTCTGACGGATGCCCATCACGAGGCCGCGCCGATCCGGCGGGAACCAACCGACCACGAGTCGGCCGCTGGCCGTGTTGCTGCTGGCCGCCGCCATTCCACCGAGTAGAAGGAACACGCCCACGGCGACGAGTGACTGCACCGACGCCGCCGCGAACGCCGCGGCCGCGGTCAGCGCCGAACCGAGTGCCAGCACGATCCGCTCGCCGATCCGGTCGACGATGTAGCCCCACGCGATCAGCGTGGCTACCATGCCGAAGCTCGGCATCGACGACAGCAGGCCGGCTTGCGCGAGATCCAGGCCGCGTTCGGTATGCAGGGTGGGGATGAGAAAGGCCGCACCGTTGATGAACACGTTGGCGCACAGCGTTGCGCTCAGCGCGATGGCCAGCATCGACCAGCGCCGCAGCGTGCTGATCGATTCGACGGACACGCGCCCATCGTCGCATGGCGTCTCACAATGCTGAACTTCTATTCCAGATATTGGGACGTACCACGGCGGGGAGCGGCTGCGTCGGCTTCGACTGCGGCCACTAGGCTGGGATGATGCGCCTTGGCCGAATCGCCAGTCCCGACGGGGTCGCCTTCGTCAGCATCGAAGGACCGACCGACGACCCGAACCAGGCAGTCGCGAGAGAGATCGCCGAACATCCCTTCGGAACTCCCACCTTCACCGGCAGGCAATGGCCGCTGGCCGACGTGCGGCTGCTGGCGCCGATCCTGGCCAGCAAGGTGGTCTGCATCGGCAAGAACTACGCCGCGCACATCGAGGAGATGGGAGGCGGGTCGTTTCCCGATCCTGTCATCTTCATGAAACCCAACACCGCGATCATCGGGCCCGGCGTGCCGATACAGCTGCCGGCCGACGCCAATCCGGTGCATTTCGAGGGCGAATTGGCCGCCGTGATCGGCCGGCCGTGCAAGGACGTCCCGGCCGCGCGGGCGGCAGAGAACATCTTGGGCTACACGATCGGCAACGACGTTTCAGCGCGCGATCAACAGAAGAAGGACGGCCAGTGGACGCGCGCCAAGGGCCACGACACCTTCTGCCCGGTCGGGCCGTGGATCGTCACCGACGTCGATCCGGCCGATCTCGAACTGCGCACCGAGGTAAACGGTCAGGTCAAACAGCACAGCCGAACGTCGCTGATGATCCATGACGTCGGCGCGATCGTCGAGTGGATCTCCGCGGTGATGACGCTGCTGCCGGGCGACTTGATCCTGACCGGCACGCCAGAGGGCGTCGGTCCGCTCGAGGACGGCGACACCGTCAGCACCACCATCGAAGGCATCGGGACGTTGACCAATCCCGTTGTCCGCAAAGGAAAGTCATGACGGTAAGAGTTCGATTCTGCCCGTCGCCAACCGGCACGCCGCATGTTGGTCTGATCCGTACCGCGCTGTTCAACTGGGCGTATGCCCGTCACACCGGCGGGGTGTTCGTATTCCGGTTGGAAGACACCGACGCCGAACGCGACAGTGAGGACAGCTATCTCGCGCTGCTCGATGCGCTGAACTGGCTCGGGCTGAACTACGACGAGGGTCCCGACATCGGCGGGCCGTATGCGCCCTACCGTCAGTCGGAGCGCGGCGAGATCTACCGCGACATCGTGCAGCGGCTGCTGGACGTGGGGGAGGCGTACGAAGCGTTTTCGACGCCCGACGAGGTCGAATCCCGACACGTGGCGGCGGGCCGAAATCCCAAGCTGGGCTACGACAACTATGACCGCGACCTCACCGAGGAGCAGCGTGCCGCGTTTCTCGCCGAGGGCCGCAGGCCGGTCGTGCGGCTGCGCATGCCCGACGAGGATCTGGCCTGGAAGGACCTGGTGCGCGGCGACACCACCTTCGCTGCGGGCACGGTGCCCGACTTCGCGATCACCCGCGGCAGTGGAGATCCGCTGTACACCTTGGTGAATCCGGTCGACGACGCGCTGATGAAGATCACCCATGTGCTGCGCGGCGAGGACATCCTGCCGTCGACACCGAGGCAGATCGCGCTCTATCAGGCGTTGATGCGCATTGGAGTTGCCGAACGCGTTCCGGAATTCGGGCATCTGCCAAGCGTTCTCGGTGAGGGCAACAAGAAGTTGTCCAAGCGCGACCCGCAATCGAACCTCTTACTGCACCGCGAGCGCGGCTTCATCCCCGAGGGACTGCTGAACTATTTGGCGCTGCTCGGCTGGGGCATCGCCGACGACCACGACGTGTTCAGCCTCGAGGAAATGGTGGCCGCGTTCGACGTCAAGGACGTCAACTCCAACCCTGCCCGGTTCGACCAGAAGAAGGCCGACGCGATCAACGCCGAACACATCCGGCTGCTGAGCGAGGACGACTTCACCGAACGGCTGCGGGCATATTTCACCGCGCACGGCCACGACACGGGACTCGACGACAAGGGGTTCGCCGAGGCGGCCCGGCTGGTGCAGACCCGCATCGTGGTGCTTGGTGACGCGTGGGATCTGCTGAAGTTCCTCAACGACGCGGAGTTCACCCTCGACGAGAAGTCCGCCGCCAAGGAGTTGCGTCCCGACGCAGCGCCCGTCCTCGGGGCCGCACTGAATGCCCTCGAGGATGTCGACGAGTGGACGACGGCCAAGATCGAAATAGCCCTGAAGGTCGCGTTGTTGGAAAACCTGGCACTCAAGCCGCGCAAGGCGTTCGGCCCTATCCGGGTCGCGGCCACCGGCGCCTCGATCAGCCCGCCGTTGTTCGAATCGCTGGAGCTGCTGGGCCGCCATCGCAGCCTGCGCCGGCTGCGTGAGGGCGCCGATCGTGCCGCGGCGGCAGCCGCCGAGGCGTGAGAAGGCGTTGGCGAATCTTTGGTAGTCTGCACGTCGGCCCGATACAACATGCGGTGTGCGCGCCACACCGC
Source organism: uncultured Actinomycetota bacterium (assembly GCA_963851115.1). GTDB lineage: Bacteria > Actinomycetota > Actinomycetes > Mycobacteriales > Mycobacteriaceae > Mycobacterium. The sequence continues at coordinate 181,132 of CAWKOI010000023.1, read as the reverse complement.
CTGATGGATCGGAAAATGGCCTGTGACCTGCGGTTATAGGCAGCCAATGGGGTATGGTGTAATTGGCAACACAGCTGATTCTGGTTCAGCCATTCTAGGTTCGAGTCCTGGTACCCCAGCCATTGCGATGAGCGCTTGCGCGAAGAGCGTCAGACGCCAGTGGATTAGGCCCGCTTAATCCCGTGCGTTATGCTGGCACTCCGGTTCCGGCCCCGTCGTCTAGCGGCCTAGGACGCCGCCCTCTCACGGCGGTAGCGTGGGTTCGAATCCCATCGGGGCTACAAATTCGCTGTGAACCTGTACACGGGTTCGCAGCTTTTCGTTTTGGTCGGCGCCTCAGGTCGGCGTGAGTGTGAACGGCAACCAGTATGTTCCAGATCCCTCACCGGGACATCCCGGTCCGCTGACTGTGAAAGTGCGTTCACCGGAGAAACTTCCGTCGTCGTTGGGCGTGAGGAAGTCGGATCTCGTGGTCGTGATCGGGCTGCCGTCGTCGCAGTGAAAGGGATACTCGCCGACGGACTCCCACCGGTCGTTGGCCCACTGGTAGTCGAACAACGCAGGCGCGTTCGGGTTCTCCGTCAGCTCCGTCAGCCTCAGCCAATGAGCGACACAGCCCGAAGCGACGCACGTCGTGGTGAAACTTGCGGCTTGCACAGACGGTTCGGAGGAGTCTGGTCGGCCGTTGAACGTCTGACGTGAGTGATCCAGGAACGTGTCGTACGAACCGTAGAGCGGCACGGGCTGCGGTCGGTCGGCGCCGGCCACCGGTGCGGCGAAGATCGTCATGCCGGTCGCAAGTGGCACAGCGCAGACGGCTACGCCGAGAATTCTGCGCCCGTTGATGTCCATCGCGCGAGCGTAGCCGTGGCGTTTGCCATGCGCGTCAATATTCGCAATCACGGCGCATAAGGAGTTTTGCGCAGCCCAAGCATTGATGGCACCCCGATGCGGTGAATCGCTACATCCGCCGCATCAGCGCATCCGCGGCTGCCAAGAGGTCAGCGGCCCACCGGGCACCCGGCCGGCGGCCCATCCGATCGATCGGCCCGGACACCGACACCGCCGCGATTACCGCGCCGTGGCTGTCACGCACCGGTGCCGAGACACTGGCCACCCCCGGTTCGCGCTCGGCGACGCTCTGCGCCCAGCCACGTTTGCGGACTTCGGCCAGCGTTCGGTCGGTGAACTTCGCCGCAGGTAGGACCGCCTGCTGGGTCCCAGCATCGGCGTAGGCCAGCAGCACCTTGGCCCCAGAGCCCGCCGTCATCGGCAGCCGTGTGCCGACCGGCACCGTATCGCGAAGGCCGGCAGGCGGTTCCAGGGCCGCGACGCAGATCCGCGACGTGCCTTCGCGACGGTATAGCTGCACGCTCTCGCCGGTGATCTCCCGCAGTCGCGGCAATACCACCGCACCAGCGGCCAGCAGCGGATCGTTGACCTGCCCGGCCAATTCGGTCAGCGCGGGACCCAGCCGCCAGCGGCCGTCGCCGTTCCGGCTCAGTAGCCGGTGCACCTCCAGGCCAGCGGCCAACCGATGCGCGGTGGCCCGGGGCAGGCCGGTGCGCTCGCACAGCTCGGCCAGCCCGCATGGCGAGTCGGCCACCGCATGCAGCACACCCACGGCTTTGTCCAGCACGCCGATGCCGCTATCCTGTCTCATAGAGAGATACTAGCTTCCCAGATTGTGAGATAGTCAAATATGACCGCCGTCGATAAACCACGCACCATGGCCGAGAAAGTCTGGAACGACCACGTCGTCGCGTTAGGCGCCGGTGAAGGCGCGGCACGCGAGCCCGACCTGATCTACATCGATCTGCACCTCGTGCACGAGGTCACCAGCCCGCAGGCTTTCGACGGGCTGCGGCTGAACGGGCGCACGGTCCGCCGACCCGATCTGACCATCGCCACTGAGGACCACAACGTGCCGACGGTCGACATCGACAAGCCGATCGCCGACCCGGTGTCGCGCACCCAAGTGGAGACGCTGCGTCGCAACTGCGAAGAGTTCGGCATCCGGCTGCATCCGATGGGCGACGCCGAACAAGGCATCGTGCACATCATCGGGCCGCAATTGGGACTGACCCAGCCCGGCATGACGGTCGTCTGCGGCGACAGCCACACCTCCACACACGGTGCGTTCGGCGCGTTGGCGATGGGCATCGGCACTTCGGAGGTCGAGCATGTGCTCGCCACGCAGACCCTGCCGCTGCGGCCGTTTCGGACGATGGCGGTCAACGTGGACGGTCAGCTGCCGCCGGGAGTCAGCGCGAAGGACATCATCCTGGCGGTGATCGCGAAGATCGGCACCGGCGGAGGCCAGGGCCACGTCATCGAATACCGCGGCAGCGCCATCGAATCGCTGTCGATGGAGGGCCGGATGACGATCTGCAACATGAGCATCGAAGCCGGTGCCCGCGCCGGAATGGTCGCGCCCGACGACACCACATTCGAATTCCTTCGCGGGCGTCCGCACGCACCGCAGGGCGCCGACTGGGATGCGGCAGTCGCGGCGTGGAGCCGGCTGCGCACCGACGAGGGCGCGGAATTCGACACCGAGGTCTACATCGACGCCTCGACGCTGAGCCCGTTCGTCACGTGGGGGACCAATCCCGGGCAGGGCGTGCCGCTGTCGGGATCGGTGCCCGACCCGGAGTTGATGTTCGACGACGCGCAACGCCAATCGGCCGAAAAAGCGTTGGCGTACATGGATCTTCGGGCTGGAACAGCGATGCGTGACATCACCGTCGACACCGTTTTCGTTGGCTCGTGCACCAACGGCCGGATCGAGGATCTGCGGGTGGTCGCCGACGTCCTGCGCGGCCGCAAGGTCGCCGATGGTGTGCGGATGCTCATCGTGCCCGGATCGATGCGGGTGCGCGCGCAGGCCGAATCCGAGGGCCTCGGCGAGATCTTCACCGCCGCCGGCGCGGAGTGGCGCCAAGCCGGCTGCTCGATGTGCCTCGGTATGAACCCCGACCAACTCTCGCCCGGCCAACGCTGCGCGTCGACCTCCAACCGCAACTTCGAGGGCAGGCAGGGCAAGGGCGGCCGCACGCATTTGGTGTCGCCGGCCGTCGCAGCCGCCACCGCGGTGCGCGGCACGCTGTCCTCGCCCGCCGATCTGACTCACTGACTGGAGAACGTCATGGAAGCCTTCCGCACCCACACCGGCATCGGCGTGCCGCTGCGCCGGTCAAATGTCGACACCGACCAAATCATTCCTGCGGTCTATTTGAAGCGGGTCACCCGAACAGGTTTCGAGGACGGACTGTTCGCGGCCTGGCGCGCCGACCCATCCTTCGTCCTGAATCTGAGCCCGTTCGATAACGGATCGGTTTTGGTCGCCGGGCCGGATTTCGGCACCGGTTCGTCGCGCGAACACGCCGTCTGGGCGCTGATGGACTACGGCTTCCGGGTGGTTATCTCATCCCGGTTCGCCGACATTTTTCGCGGCAATGCGGGCAAGGCGGGCCTCTTGGCGGCCGAAGTCGCTCAAGATGATTTGGAACTCCTGTGGAAGCTCATCGAGCAGCATCCGGGCATGGAAATCACTGTGAATCTTCAAGATCGGAATATCGTCGCGGGAACGGTCATGGTGCCGTTCACGATTGACGATTACACCGCCTGGCGACTGCTTGAAGGACTCGACGATATAGGCCTCACGCTGCGGAAACTCGATCAGATCAAGTCCTACGAGGCGAGCTCGGCCGGGCTGGAAACCGCGCACTCTGCCGGCCTGACGAAAGGCTCGCGGCGACCCGAAATCGCCGCCCTCCAACCCGGTTCTCCGGCCTCCCGACAGGAGGCCAAGGGGGGCAAGCGGATTGCCGAAATGTTCGCCAGCTACGCCTGAAATTGCGCGTGGCTCTTGGAAATCAGTGGCCATTGGGTTTACCGTGTCCTCTAGTCGGTCCAAGAAGGACCACTGGTTTCGGAGGTTTTGCATGAACAAAGCGGAGCTCATCGACGTACTCACGGAGAAATTGGGCTCGGATCGTCGGCAAGCAACCGCGGCGGTGGAGAACGTCGTCGACACCATCGTGCGTGCGGTTCATAAGGGTGACAGCGTCACCATTACAGGTTTCGGCGTTTTCGAGCAGCGCCGTCGTGCAGCCCGGGTCGCGCGGAATCCGCGCACCGGCGAGACGGTGAAAGTTAAGCCCACCTCCGTGCCGGCATTTCGGCCCGGCGCTCAGTTCAAAGCGGTTGTCTCTGGCGCACAGCGTCTCCCGGCGGAAGGACCAGCAGTGAAGCGTGGCGTAACAGCGGGCACTGCCCGGAAGGCCGTCAAGAAAGCGGCCGTCAAGAAGGCGGTCAGAAAGGCCGCCGTCAAGAAGGCCGTCAAGACGGCCGCCGCCAAGAAGGCCGTCAAGCGGGCCGCAGCCAAGAAGACGGTGAAGCGGGCCGCAGCCAAGAAGACGGTGAAGCGGGCCGCAGTCAAGAAGGCCGTGAAGAAGGCCGCAGTCAAGAAGGCTGTGACGAAGGCCCCGGCCAAGAAGGCCGCCGCCAAGAAGACCGCACGCAAGGCGCCGGCCCGCAAGGCGCCGGCCAAGCGCGGCCGCAAGTAAGTTCGACATCGGGTACGCCGTGGGTCATCGAGACCCACGGCGCGCCTGTGTGTCGCGAGATCGGCTAGGCCGCTTCGGCCTCCACGATCGACGTCGGTCCGACGGTCGGGATCACGCGAGTGAAGCGGAAGCCGGCGGTGCGCAACAACGCCGCGTACTCGTCGGCCGTGCGCTCCCTGCCCGTGGCGACCACGAGCATTTCCAGGTCGATCAATTTCGACAGGTGTTCGCGGTCGTCGTCGGGCACGACACTCTCGAGGACCAATAGCTTTGCGCTACGAGACATCGCGGCGCGTACCTTGCGCAGGATCTGCAGCACAGTGGAGTCATCCCAGTCGTGGACGATGTGCTTGAGCACATAGGCATCTCCGCCGGCCGGCACCGATTCAAAGAACGAACCCCCGACAACGGAGCACCGATCGGCCACGCCCGCAGAGTCGAGGACCGCGGGAGCCCCCTCAACGACGGACTCGGAGTCGAACAGTATCCCGTGCGACTGAGGCCATCTCTGCAAAATGGCGGCCAGCAGCCGGCCGTGACCGCCGCCGACATCGACGATGGTGCCCACGTCGGTGAAGTCGTATGCGACCAGCACAGTGGGGATCTCTATTCCTCGACTGGCCAGCGTCCGCAGCATTCGGCCTATCGCGTCGGGGTTGGCGGCGACCTGTTTTGCGATGGCTTCGGCCGCCAGAGGCCCGTCGCTCAGCACGTCGGCAATGCCGAACTTCGCCGCTGTGTAGATGGCCCGCGTGAAAAATGCGGCGGTCATCATGTCCAGAACCGCGATCGCCGCGGGCACCAACTTCTGATCGACGCGGCGCAATCGGCGGCGAACCGAGTCGACTACCCGGGCTATGCGGGCGGGCGGCAGTTTGGGTTTAGCAGTCATCCAGCGATCCTCTCCAATGCGGCGATGGCCGCCGGCCGTCAGAGGCTACTTTTTGACGGCCAACGGGCTGCCGATGTGGTCGGCGGCCACCAGGCGCCCCTCGGTCAACGAAATCACCCAGGTGCTGCCTTTGCGGTTGCGTGACTTGTCCGGGCGTACGCCATCGCGCTCGCACCACCATGCGATCAAGTCGGGAATCACCTTGCCCTGGGTGCAGATCACCGGGGTGCCACCGGCGGCGGCGATTTCGAGGATGCGGCGCCGAGCCGCCTTGCGGTTCTCCGGATAGGCTTCCTCGGTCAAGAGCGGCTCATCGTGGATCGTCACCCCGAGTTCCTCGGCCAACGGTTCCAGCGTCTGATGGCAGCGCACCCGGTCGGCCGCATACAGCTCGTTGGCGCCGAACGCGAGCAGTTGTCCGACGAGCGACTCGGCCTGTGCGCGGCCGTGCTTGTCCAACGGGCGCTTTTGGTCGTCGCCCTTGTAGCGCGATTTGCTTCCTGCCGTGCCGTGCCGCACGATCTGCACCGTGTGCGTGTTGACGGGTCCTTGGGCGAAGCGGCGCAACACTTTTCGGTCGTGAGGGTAGCGGAGTTGCTTCATCGCTTCGACGACGGGCAGCCATTTGAGCTCGTCGACTTCGGCGTTCGGTGTGAACGCGCCGTCGACACAGCGCGCCGCCCAGTACCGCACCTTCTTGATGCCCTCCTCCACCGGATAGCTGACCGCGGTTAGTCGCCGGCCGAGGTGCGACGTGTAGCCGGTCTCCTCCCGAACCTCGCGCACAGCGGTGACGGGTTCGGTCTCGCCGGGGTCGACCTTGCCCTTGGGCAGCGACCAATCGTCATAGCGCGGACGGTGGATGATCGCGACCTCCGGCGCGGCGGGGTCACCGTTGGGTCGCCACAGCACCGCGCCCGCGGCGAGTACGGCCTTGCTCGCGGGGACCGCGTCTGGCGGGATCTCCTTCGGCACCTCAACTCCTGCAGGTCATTCGGGCCAGTCGTTGGAGTCGCAGCACACTCGACCAGTCTCAGGGATGCCGGCGGCGTTCCATCAGCGACACCTGATGGTCGCGTACGGTCTGCCCCTCCTGTGGCGACGCCATCCACTTCCCGTCCATGCCCAGCTCCCAGCACCGCGTGGCCGGGTCCATGGCGGACTCGAAGATGTCATTCATTTGAGCGGTCAGCCTAGGGTCCTTGACCTGAGCCATGACTTCGACCCGACGGTCGAGATTACGATGCATCATGTCGGCGCTGCCAATCCAGAACTCGTCGATGGCGCGGAAATGAATAATGCGTGAGTGCTCCAGGAAGCGGCCCAGAATTGAGCGCACCGCAATGTTGTCGGAATACCCGGGTGCGCCAGGGCGCAACGCGCAGATGCCCCGCACCACGACCTCGACGCGCACACCGGCCTGTGACGCACGGTAAAGCGCATCGATCACCTGCTCGTCCACCAAGGCGTTGGCCTTCAGCCGGATGCGCGCGTCGGCGCCGTCGCGTTTGGCGGCGATCTCGCGATCGATCCGTTCGATGATGCCCCTGCGCACACCGAGGGGAGCCACCAGCAGGTTGCGGTAGGAGTCCTTGCGGGAGTAGCCGGTCAGCGAGTTGAACAGGTCGGTGAGGTCGGCGCCGATATCCGGTGCGGCGGTCAACAGGCCGATGTCTTCGTACAGCCGCGCGGTCTTGGGGTTGTAGTTGCCGGTGCCGACGTGGCAGTAGCGCCGGATCATCGAGCCCTCGCGGCGCACCACGAGGCAGGTTTTGCAGTGCGTCTTCAACCCGATCAGGCCGTAGACGACGTGCACGCCGGCTCGTTCCAATGCGCGGGCCCATTTGATGTTGGCCTGCTCGTCGAAGCGGGCTTTGATTTCGACGAGCGCGACGACCTGCTTGCCGGCCGCGGCGGCATCGATGAGCGCGTTGGCGATCGGTGAATCGCCGGAGGTGCGATACAGCGTCTGCTTGATCGCCAGCACGTTGGGGTCGGCGGCGGCCTGTTCGATGAATCGTTGCACCGTGGTGGAAAACGAATCGTAGGGGTGGTGCACGAGAACATCCCCATCACGCAACGTCGAGAAGATGCTCTTGGGTGTTTCCCGCTCGCCGAACGCCGGTGGCGTCGCTGGCACGAAGGGCGGATCCTTCAGCGCCGGCCGGTCGACCTTGTAGATCTGCCACAGCGACGTGAGGTCCAGCAGCCCGGGCACCTCGACGACATCACCGGGATCGACATCGAGTTCACGCAGCAGCAGCTCCATCATGTTTTCGGTCATGTCGTCGGAAACTTCCAGACGGACGGGGGAGCCGAACCGCCGGCGCGCCAATTCCCTTTCGAGCGCCTGCAGCAGGTCTTCGTCGCGGTCCTCTTCCACTTCGAAATCCGCGTTACGGGTGATGCGGAACGCGTGGTGCTCGACGATTTCCAGGCCTGGGAAGAGCACCGGCAGGAACGCGGCGATCAGCTCCTCCATCGGCAGGAACCGCACCACGTCGGACGTGCCTTCGCGGGGGCTCAGCTCGACGAAGCGATCGACATTGTCGGGCACCTTGATTCGGGCGAAGTGTTGGCCACCGTCGCCGGGATGCTTGACGGTGGTCGCGAGGTTCAGGCTAAGCCCACTCACGAACGGGAACGGGTGTGCCGGGTCGACCGCCAACGGGGTCAGGACCGGGAACACCTGCTCGTGGAAGTACGTCGACAGCCGCGTGCGCTCGTCCTCGTCGAGCTCGGCCCACGTGACGATCACGATGCCTTCGTCGGCCAGCGCCGGACGCACCGAGTCGAGGAATACGTGCGCGTGTCGGCTGGCGATCTGTTGCGTGCGTTCACTGATGCGGCGCAACTGCTCGCGCGGCGACAGGCCGTCGGCCGAACGCACCGACAGGCCCATTTCGTCGCGGCGCTTCAGACCCGCGACGCGCACCATGTAGAACTCGTCAAGGTTCGACGCGAAGATCGCCAGGAACTTCGCTCGCTCGAGCAACGGCAGGGAGGTGTCGGCGGCAAGTGCGAGTACCCGCGCGTTGAACTCGAGCCAGCTCAGCTCGCGGTTGAGGTAGCGATCCTCGGGCAAGGCGTTGTCGATCGCGGGCGACGTCGCTGCAGGGGGCGCCTCGGGCGCCGAACCGGTGGAATCCGGTGACGTCGGCCGAACGGCTACCGTGTCCGGCGTCGCCGTGTCGTCGGGTCGGATCTGGGCTTCGGCTTCTGTCATCCTTCAGATGATCCCCTATGGACCAGCCGTCCTGCTACCGCGACCGGTTATCCCGTCGCCAGCTGTTCACCTGGGCCGCCCGATGGCCTGCGCGGTTGCCGTGCCGACACCCAGGCGGCGCGCGACGAGCAGGTCGTCGGGTGTATCGATGTCGCACCGCAGCCCGGGCCATGCGCCGGTCAGTTCGATGGCCCCCGAATGCCGATGGCGCTGCGCCGAATCAGGGCCGAACTGTGGGTCGAGCGCGACGCCGAACGCGAACAGCGCCGACGTGCCGGTGCCGTGCCGGTCGCCGACGAAGCTGCGCCGGTATTCCCGGGCGGCCGCGATCGCTTCGGCCAGTTCCTGTGGTTGCAGCGCGGGCAGATCGCCCTGCAGCGCAACGATATTCGGCGTCTCTTCGCGCACCGACGCCTCGGCGGCGGCGATGGCGTTGTTCAACGGGTTGCGATGGCCCTGCGGTGTCGGGTCGACAAGCACGCGTGCGCCGAGCCGGCGGGCTGCGGCGGCGGCATCGTCATCGGGGGTGACGACGGTGACCGCGCTCAGTGCCGAGACGGCCGACGCGGCCGTGATGGTATCCATGAGCATGGCCAGCACCACGCTTTCGCGCGTGGCAGAGGAGAAGACCGGCGCCAGCCTGGTCTTGGCGGCGGCGAGCCGTTTCACGGCGATCACCAGCCCCACATCCGCGGTGCCGCTCATGGTCGCCATCCTGCCAGCACCGGCGACCGCGCTAGGGTGAAGCCGTGGTGGAGGCGGCGGTGATGGGGGCCGGTGCGTGGGGGACGGCATTGGCCAAGGTCCTGGCGGATTCGGGCAGCGACGTCACATTGTGGGCCCGCCGCCCCGAGCTGGCCGATGAGATCAACGACACCCATCGCAACACCGGCTACCTCGGCGACGCCGAGCTGCCGAAGTCAATCCGCGCGACCAGTGATCCGGCCGAGGCGCTGGCCGGTGCCTGCACGGTGTTGCTTGCGGTGCCGTCGCAGACGTTGCGCGCCAATCTCGAACGGTGGACGAGCCTGATCGGCGACGACGTCACGCTGGTCAGCGTGGCCAAGGGCATCGAGCTCGACACGTTGATGCGGATGAGCCAGGTCGTCGTGCAAGTCACCTCGGCCGATCCGTCGCGCGTCGCCGTGGTCACCGGTCCGAATCTCGCCAGCGAGATCGTCGACGAACAACCGGCCGCCACCGTCGTCGCATGCAGCGACTCCGGTCGGGCCGTGACCTTGCAGCGCGCCCTGTCCACCGGCTACTTCCGGCCGTACACCAACGCCGACGTCATCGGCGCCGAGGTCGGCGGTGCCTGCAAGAACGTCATCGCATTGGCCAGCGGCATGGCGGCGGGCGTCGGGCTGGGGGAGAACACCGCGGCCGCCATCGTCACCCGCGGGCTGGCCGAGATCATGCGGCTCGGAATCGCGTTGGGCGCCAAGCCGGCCACATTGGCCGGGCTCGCGGGCGTCGGCGACCTGGTGGCCACCTGCACGTCGCCGCGGTCCCGTAATCGCTCGTTCGGAGTACGGCTCGGCAGGGGTGGCACCATGGAATCGGCGCTGCGCGAAGCGGGCGGCCACATCGCCGAAGGCGTCTCGTCGTGCGAATCGGTGCTGGCGCTGGCCGCCAGTTACGACGTCGAAATGCCGCTGACGGACGCCGTGCATCGGGTGTGCCACAAGGGTCTATCGGTCGACGAGGCTGTCGTGCTGCTGCTCGGGCGCAGCACCAAGCCGGAGTGAGGAGATGGACGGCCAGTACGGCGACTCCACTCGCAGTGTGAAAGCGGTTGGCTCAGAAGCTATCCCGGGCCAACCCGTCGCGCCGATGCCCGTACCGGCGTCGACGTATCACCTCTCGCCCGATGAGACCGCGCCGCAGGATAGTTATGGCCGCAGCTCGAATCCCACCTGGCGCCAACTGGAGTCGGCGCTGGCGGAACTCGAAGGAGCCGCGACGGCGTTGACGTTCGGGTCGGGCATGGCCGCGATCACGTCGGCGTTGCGGGTGCTGGCCAAGCCGGGCAAGAAGCTCGTGGTGCCCGCCGACGGTTACTACCAGGTGCGCCGATACGCGGTGGAATATCTCGCGCCACAGGGGGTGACGGTCGTCGAAGCGAGCACCGCCGAAATGTGTGCAGCATCGTCGGACGCCGACGTGGTGCTCGCGGAAACCCCCGCCAATCCCGGGCTGGACGTCGTCGACCTGCACCGGCTGGCGATGGACTGCCGCCGCCGCGGCGCCATCCTCGTCGTCGACAACACCACTGCGACACCGTTGGGTCAGCAGCCGCTGTCGCTGGGTGCCGACCTCGTGGTGGCAAGCGCCACCAAGGCCCTGTCGGGACACAGCGATCTGGTCGCGGGCTACGTGGCAGGCAGTCACGCCGATCTGATGGCGGCGGTGGAACGGGACCGCCTGCTGGCCGGGCCGATCCTTGGTGCGTTCGAGGCGTGGCTGGTGCTGCGCAGCCTCGGCAGCGCCGGCCTGCGGTTCGAACGGCAGTGCCACAACGCCCAGGCGGTGGCGGTGATGCTGCGTGCCCATCCGGCGGTGCGATCCGTGCGCTATCCCGGTCTGCCCGACGATCCGTCGCATCGGGTCGCCACCCTGCAGATGAAGCGGTTCGGCGGCCTGGTCGCCGTGGAACTCGAAAACGGCGAGGCGGTCCACGCGCTGGTGGAGCGCAGTGCGTTGCTGATCGCGTCGACCAGCTTCGGCGGCATCCACACCTCTGTCGACCGCCGCGCGCGGTGGGGCGACCCGGTCAGCGACGGCTTCGCGCGCATCTCGCTGGGTATAGAAGACACCGACGACTTGATCGCCGATATCGAGCAGGCATTGGACTGAAGGACCAGCTGACCCCGCTGGACGCTCTTCGCGCAAGCGCTCATCGCAGCTGCGGCGTGCAGCTTGGCGCTCGGGCGGTAGCCTCTCTAGGTTGTGACTGCCCGCAACGAACCCGGCTCCGCCGGTCGCGTCCGTGTCGCCGTCGTCTACGGCGGACGCAGTTCCGAGCACGCGATTTCGTGTGTTTCCGCAGGCAGCATCCTGCGCAACCTCGACCCTGAGCGCTTCGAGGTAGTCGCGGTGGGCATCACTCCCGGCGGGTCCTGGGTGCTGACCGATGCCCAGCCGGACGCCCTCGCGATCACCGACGGCCGGCTGCCGGAGGTGACCGGGACGTCGGGCACGGCGCTGGCCTTGCCCGCCGACCCGGGCCGCCGCGGCGAACTGCTGTCGCTCGGTCAAGGAGCTGGGGAGCTTCTGGCGGCGGTCGACATCGTCTTTCCGGTGCTGCACGGTCCGTATGGCGAGGACGGCACCATCCAGGGACTGCTCGAGCTGGCCGGCGTGCCCTACGTCGGTGCGGGCGTGCTGGCCAGCGCGGCCGGTATGGACAAGGAGTTCACCAAGAAGCTGCTCGCCGCCGAGGGCCTGCCGATCGGCGACCAAGTCGTGCTGCGACCGCGCCAGGACACGGTGGAACTCGAGGACCGCGAACGTCTGGGCCTGCCGGTGTTCGTCAAGCCCGCGCGAGGCGGATCGTCGATCGGGGTGAGCAGGGTGACGGCCTGGGATCAGCTGCCCGAGGCGATCGCCCGGGCTCGCCGTCATGATCCGAAGGTGATCGTCGAGGCGGCGGTGCCGGGACGCGAATTGGAGTGTGGTGTCCTGGAATTCCCTGACGGCACGGATCGAAGCCAGCACCGTCGGTGAAATCCGGGTGGCCGGTGTGCGGGGAAACGAGGACGCGTTCTACGACTTCGCCACCAAGTATCTCGAGGACGCCGCCGAACTCGATGTGCCCGCCAAGATCGACGACGACGTCGCGGATGCGGTGCGCCAGTTGGCCATCCGGGCGTTTCGCGCGATCGACTGTCAGGGCCTGGCCCGCGTCGACTTCTTCCTCACGGAGAACGGGCCGGTCGTCAACGAGATCAACACCATGCCGGGCTTCACCACCATCTCCATGTACCCGCGGATGTGGGCGGCCAGCGGCGTGGACTACCCAACTTTGTTGGCCACCATGGTGGAAACCGCGCTCAAGCGCGGCACGGGCCTGCGCTAGTGCACCGGGCCCGGGTCAATGGGCTTGGCGGGCAATGTCTTTGCGATCACTTCGGAGATTTCCTGGATCGGCGTCGGTCCTGAGCCTTGCGGCAAGGTCAGCGCGACGTACACCGGACGGTCAACGACGAACCACGTGCTGCGGCCTTGATCCGCGACCTCGAACCACTGCACAGCGTCGACGACCTGGATGGGGGAGCCGACGACGAACTCGACCGGACGGTCCACTCCGCAACGCAGAATGACGGGTTCGCTGTCCGGGTCTGACTGCCACGCCGCCGCGCCCGCGGGCGCGGGTTCGGCCGCAGGTGCGCGACGGTAGTCACCCAATTGATCCGGGAGCGATTCGCCGAGCGTGCGGCATTCCGCGCTGTTCGCTTGCGGAGCCGGCGCCGACGCGATCGCAACCCGCTCTTGCTCGGGTGGGCCCTGCCGCAGCGCCGCGAAGGCCAGGATCGCGATGATCGCACCGGCGGCCACCACGATCGCCGCGATCAGCAGTGCCCGCGGCGGGCCGTCGCGGGTGTCGGAATCCACAGCCGAAACTCTAAAGCCGCACTCCGTTGGCGATCGGGCAGGTCAGCGTGCGGGTGATGCCGGTGACCTGCTGCACGCTGGACACCACGTTGTCCTGCAGGTCGTCCAGGGTGTCCGCTCCGATGCGCACCACCACGTCGTACGGGCCGGTCACGTACTCGGACGACAAGACACCCGGAAGGGCGGCGAGTTGTTTGGCGATGACCTCGGCGCGGCCCACCTCGGTCTGGATCAGCATGAAAGCCTCGACCACCCGCAATCCCTCCGTCTCGCTGCATAGACTGCACGCCGCAGGGCCCAAACGTACCGCAGCCCGGGGGAGGTGACATGGCGAGCGACGAGGCCGCCGAGACACTCGCGGGGGTGGGCGAGTTCGCCGTGATCGACCGACTGGTGGCCCACCGCGATCAGCCGGCGGCAGTGGCGCTGGGACCCGGTGACGACGCCGCGGTCGTGTTCGCGCGCGACGGCAAGGCGGTGGTGTCCACCGACATGCTCGCCGAAGGGCGGCACTTCCGCCTGGACTGGTCCACACCACACGACATCGGCCGTAAGGCCATCGCGCAGAATGCCGCCGACATCGAGGCGATGGGTGCCCGGGCGACCGCTTTTGTCGTCGCATTCGGCGCGCCGGCGGACACGCCGACGGAGCAGGCGCTGGAGTTGGCCGACGGCATGTGGCACGAGGCCGGGCTGCTCGGCGCAGGCATCGTGGGCGGTGATCTGGTCAGCGCCCCGCAGTGGGTGATTTCGGTGACCGTGCTGGGCGACCTGGACGGTCGTGAACCGGTGCTTCGCAGCGGTGCCCGGCCCGGCGACACATTGGCCGTCACCGGTGACGTTGGTCGCTCGGCTGCCGGATATGCGTTGTGGCACAGCGATATTCGCCAGTTTCCCGAGCTTCGTCGTCGCCATCTGGTGCCTGAACCTCCGTATGGTCAGGGCAGGGTGGCCGCCGATGCCGGTGCCACCGCCATGACGGACGTCTCTGACGGGCTGCTCGCCGACGTCGGTCATATCGCGCAGGCATCCGAAGTCGGCGTCGACGTGCTCACCGCCGCCCTGGCGGCAGACCGGGACGCAGTCGCCGGCGCTGCCGGCGTGGTGGGCGCCGACGCGCTGGAATGGGTGCTCGGCGGTGGCGAAGACCATGCGCTGGTGGCGACGTTTCCTGCTTCGCCGCCGGAGGGCTGGCGGGTGATCGGCCGGGTGCTCGACGGCCCGCCCCGCGTGCTGGTGGACGGCGCCGAATGGGATGGAAATACGGGTTGGCAGTCATTCTGACCAACCGCGCACGCTAGGTTGCCTTTCGTGACCGCACGTCCGCTGAATGAACTCGTCGACGAGGGCTGGGCCCGCGCACTGGAACCCGTCGGCCCCCAGGTCGCCCAGATGGGTGAGTTCCTCCGGGCTGAACTCGCCACGGGTCACCGATACCTGCCCGCCGGTCCGAACGTGTTGCGCGCCTTCACTTTCCCGTTCGAGCGTGTCCGGGTCCTCATCGTCGGGCAGGACCCGTATCCGACGCCGGGCCACGCGGTGGGCCTGAGCTTCTCGGTGGCGGCCGATGTGCGGCCGCTGCCCCGCAGCCTGGAGAACATCTTCACCGAATACGGCAAGGATCTCGGTCACCCCTCACCGGCCAACGGCGACCTGAGCGCGTGGGCCGAGCGCGGGGTGATGCTGCTGAACAGGGTGCTCACCGTGCGGCCCGGCAACCCGGCATCGCACCGCGGCAAGGGCTGGGAGGCGGTGACCGAGTGTGCGATCCGGGCGCTGGTGTCCCGGGAGCAGCCGATGGTGGCGGTGTTGTGGGGCCGGGACGCGTCGACGCTCAAACCGATGCTGGTAGGTAGCGACTGCGTGGCGATCGAGTCACCGCATCCGTCGCCGCTGTCGGCGTCGCGTGGATTCTTCGGCTCGCGACCGTTCAGCCGCGCGAACGAACTACTGGAGAAGATGGGCGCCGAGCCAATCGACTGGCGCCTGCCCTAACGCGAGCAGTCGCAAAAGCACCCGACACGACGGGGAAAGCGAGCCCGTTTGCTTCTCACTCGAAAATGGGACGAATGCCCTGGTCGCGGGTCGTGCCCAGCCGGGAGGACCCGCGACTGGCCGGCTTCGTACGCCGTACCGCCCTGCCCACTCGGCAGCCAAACGCTAGCCGCGCGAGACCTTGCCCGCCTTGATGCACGACGTGCACACGTTGATGCGCTTCTTGTTGCCGCCGGGGTGAGTCACGGCGCGCACGGTCTGGATGTTCGGATCCCACCGACGGCTGGTCCGGCGATGGGAGTGCGACACCGACTTGCCGAACCCGGGGCCCTTCCCGCAGATATCGCACACGGCAGCCATATGTAGAACTCCTCGGATCAGTACTTGGGGGGGCCAACGACCGCAGGCGGGTGACCCGACAACCTGACCAGGATACCGGCCGCCGAAGGGATCGCCAAAATGCGATCCACCGGGGTCAATATTGTCGTCAGTGATGTCGCCACCACTGACTAGGCTGGCCCACGGCGGCTTAGCGGTTGGAGGTGGGGATGTCGGCTCGGCGCCTCGACGCCTCCGCCTTGCGGGACTGGGCCCACACCGCGGTCGGCGACCTGATTTCCAGTACCGACGAGATCAATCGGCTCAACGTGTTCCCGGTTGCGGATGCCGACACCGGGACAAACATGCTGTTCACGATGCGTTCGGCGTGGGCGCAGGCCGACGCGCAGTCCGGCACGGACGACGTTGCCCAGGTGGCCGCCGCGCTGGCCGGTGGCGCGTTGCACGGTGCACGCGGCAACTCAGGCGTCATCCTGTCGCAGATTCTGCGCGGGCTCGCCGATGTCACCGCGGCCGCGGCCGCCGACCGGGGCCAGGCATTATCCGAGATCGACGGGCCCGTCTTCGGGGCCGCACTGCGTCACGCCGTCGGCCTGGTCGTCACGTCGATGGGCGAATCCGTGCCCGGCACGATCGTCTCGGTGCTGCAAGACGCGGCGCTCGCCGCCGAGCACACCGCCGCCGACGGCGCGGACATGGCCGATGTGGTCTTCGCCGCCGCCGCTGCCGCCGCCGTCGCGCTGGACAAGACCACCGAGCAGCTCGACGTGCTGGCCGAGGCCGGCGTGGTGGACGCCGGAGGCCGCGGTCTGCTGGTACTGCTGGACGCGATGAGCACGACCCTGGGCGGGCACGCCCCGCACCGGCACGAGTACCTGCCGTCGCCGCCGCAGGTCGAGGTCGCCGCGAGCACCTCCGCCGCGCCGCAGTTCGAGGTGATGTACCTGCTCAGCGGTTGTGACGCCGACGACGTCGAGAAGCTGCGCCAACGCCTAGACCAGCTGGGTGAATCGGTGGCCATCGCGGCGTCGGCCGACGGCGCGGGCCACTATTCGGTGCACGTTCACGCCGATGACGCCGGTGGTGCGGTCGAGGCGGCGCTGGTTGTCGGTACTCCCAGCCGCATTCAGATCACGTCGCTGACCGGAGCCTCCGGTGCGCGTCCGACAGGCGGGTGGAGCCGCGAACGGGCGGTGCTGGCGGTCGTCGACGGTGACGGCGCGGAGGAACTTTTCGCAGGTGAGGGCGCGCACGTGCTGCGGCCCGATGCCGACGCGCCGGTCAGCGCCAAACAACTCCTGCACGCGCTGGTCAATGCCGGCGCTGCGCAGATCATGGTGCTGCCGAACGGCTACGTGGCCGCCGAGGAACTGGTCGCGGGATGCGCGGCCGCGATCGGCTGGGGCATCGACGTGGTGCCGGTGCCCGCGGGGTCGATGGTGCAGGGGCTGGCCGCCCTCGCCGTCCACGACGCGGACCGGCAGGCGGTCGACGACGGCTACACGATGGCCCGTGCGGCCGCCTCCGCTCGGCACGGCTCGGTGCGGGTCGCCACCGAGGAGGCGCTGACCTGGGCCGGCACCTGTAAGCCGGGCGACGGGTTGGGCATTGCTGGCGACGAGGTGCTGATCGTCGGCGGGGACGTCACCGCCGCCGCGGCCGGTCTGATCGACCTGCTGCTGGCCGCGGGTGGCGAGCTGGTCACCGTGCTCACCGGGGTAGGCGTCGATCGCAGCGTGGGCGAAGCGCTGCAGGAGCATGTCCACCACCAGCACCTCGGCGCCGAGCTGGTGACGTACCACACCGCCCACCGCGGTGATGCCCTGCTGATCGGGGTCGAGTAGCCGTGGCCGTGCTGACCGACCCGCTGGATTACGTCCTCGGCAAGAAGGCGGCCGGCCCGCTCGAGGAGCACTTCGGCATCCGCACGGTCAACGACCTGCTGCGGCACTACCCGCGCAAGTACAGCGACGGCATGACGGTGCGCGGTGAGGGTGAGGACCTCGACCTCGAAGAGGGGGAGCACGTCACGTTTGTCGACGAAATCACCGAAGCCACGCCCGGCGATATGAAGCCGCAGTTCGACAAGAAAACCAAGAGAACGCGGAAGCGCAAGTACTTGCGCGTCACCCTAGGGCACCGTCGGCCGAAGGTCACCGCCACGTTCTTCAACGCTGACTGGATGATCGACAAACTGACCGAGGGCACCCGACTGATGCTCTCCGGAGAAGTCGGATACTTCAGGGGCACACTTCAATTGACCCATCCGGCATTCCTCGTGCTTGAGTCGCCGAGCGGTAAGAAGATCGGAACCAAGTCACTCAAGACCATCGCGACGACCTCGGGGGCGACCGACGAGGAGCTGCTGTCGGTGTTCGAGCGGGCGTTCTTCCCGATCTACCCCGCCAACGCCAAGGTGCAGAGCTGGGACATCTACGCGTGCGTGCGCCAGGTACTCGACGTGCTCGACCCCATCGAGGAGCCACTGCCGGAATCGTTTGTACGCCAACGCAACTTGATATCCGAAGACGAGGCGCTGCGGACCATCCACCTCGCCGAGAACGAGCTTGAGCGTGATCGCGCCCGTGACCGGCTGACCATCGACGAGGCCGTCGGGTTGCAGTGGGGGCTGGTCGCGCGCAGATACGGCGAACTAAGCGAAACCGGGCCGGTTGCGCCGCGCAGGGACGACGGACTTACCGCGGCACTTCGCCGGCAGCTGCCGTTCGAATTGACCATGGGCCAAGAGGAAGTACTCGAGGTGCTG
This sequence comes from uncultured Actinomycetota bacterium, assembly GCA_963851115.1. Lineage (GTDB taxonomy): Bacteria > Actinomycetota > Actinomycetes > Mycobacteriales > Mycobacteriaceae > Mycobacterium. Next base: position 162,728 of record CAWKOI010000023.1, on the reverse strand, counting down.
TCCACCGAACTGTCGGCGACCCGGCCGATGAACCGTATGCTGCAGGGGGAGGTGGGATCGGGCAAGACCATCGTCTCCGTGTTGGCGATGCTGCAACTGGTCGACGCGGGTTACCAGTGCGCGTTGCTGGCGCCGACGGAAGTCCTTGCGGCCCAACATGCACGGTCGGTACGCGACGTCCTCGGCCCGTTGGCGATGGCCGGCCAGCTCGGTGGTGGCGATAACGCGACGCGGGTGGCCCTGTTGACCGGATCGATGTCGCCGCAACAGAAGCGGCAGGTGCGCGACGAGGTGGCCGCCGGCGAGGCCGGCATCGTCATCGGTACGCATGCGCTGCTGCAGGATGCCGTGGAATTCCAGCGGCTTGGCATGGTGGTCGTAGACGAACAACACCGGTTCGGTGTCGAACAACGAGATCGATTGCGCGCCAAGGCCCCTGAAGGTCTGACGCCGCATCTTCTAGTGATGACGGCGACTCCGATCCCGCGTACCGTGGCACTGACCGTCTACGGCGACCTGGAGACGTCCACGCTGCGCGAGCTGCCTCGCGGACGTCAGCCCATCACCACGAACACGATTTTCATTGCGCAGCAGCGCAAATGGCTGGATCGAGCGTGGGCGCGCATCGTCGAAGAAGTCGGTGCCGGTCGCCAGGTCTATGTCGTGGCTTCCCGTATCGACGAGAACGACAAACCAGCCAAGGATGACAGTGGCCCGCCGGCCACCACGGTGTTCAAGCTCTACGACGTCCTTGGGAGCGGCCCGTTGTCTGGGCTGCGGCTCGCGCTGATGCACGGCCGGCTGCCCAGTGATGAGAAGGACACCGTGATGGCCGCGTTTCGGGCCGGCCAGATCGATGTCCTGGTGTGCACCACGGTCATCGAGGTTGGCGTCGACGTGCCGAATGCGACCGTGATGTTCGTGATGGACGCCGACCGGTTCGGCATCAGCCAGTTGCACCAGCTGCGTGGCCGCATCGGTCGCGGCCAGCACCCGAGTCTGTGCCTGCTTGCCACCAAGCTGCCGGAGGGGTCCAAGGCGGGGGAGCGGCTGAAGGCCGTCGCAGGCACGTTGGACGGCTTCGAACTCGCCGATCTTGACCTCAAGGAACGTAAAGAGGGAGATGTGTTGGGGCTCAGCCAATCCGGGCGGCCCATCACGCTGAGGTTCTTGTCGCTGTCGGAGCATCTCGACGTCATCTTGGCGGCGCGCGAATTCTGTGAGTCGCTCTACGAGAAGAACCCCAATGATCCCGGAATGGCGGTCCTCGCGGCACAGTTCACCGATACCGACCGCGTCGAATACCTGGACAAGGCATGAGCCGCAACCGGCTGCTGTGGCTAGCGGTCGCGGTGGCGGTCGCAGTGATGGTCGCGTACCAGGTCGTCGCCTCGTCGGGTGACCACGACTCGCAATTCGTCGCCCAAGCCGACATCCCCACGGTCGCACCTGGTGTGGACGTGCTCTCTGGCGTGGCGGTCCTACCCGTCCGCATCCGGAGTTTCGACTATCGCAGGGCCGCATTCGGCGACAGTTGGACCGACGACAACACCGCCCCGGGCGGTCACAACGGCTGCGATACCCGCAACGACATCCTCGACCGCGACCTCGTCGACAAGACGTACGTGTCGATCAAGCGCTGCCCCAACGCCGTTGCCACCGGAACGCTGTACGACCCGTACACCAACGCCACCATTGCGTTCGTGCGTGGCAACCAGACCGGTGCGGCCGTGCAGATCGAACACATCGTGCCGCTGGCATACGCATGGGACCAAGGGGCGCGGAATTGGACCGACGAGATGCGCGTGCGATTCGCCAACGATCCCGCCAACCTGCTCGCGGTGGAGGGCCAAGTCAATCAAGACAAGGGCGACAAGCAGCCCGCTGACTGGATGCCGCCCAACCGGGCGTTCTGGTGTCAGTACGCGGTGCAGTTCGTCGAGGTGCTGCGCGGCTACGGGCTGCCGGTCGACGCGCCGTCGGCGATGGTGTTACGCGACGCCGCGGCCACGTGCCCGGCCGGCTAGTAATGCCGAAAAGACGCAAAAGCCCCGCGACACGCCGACTTTTGAGGGGACCCTTGCGATCCCCAGCTCGCGCGTGGGCCCAGCTTGCGATCCCCGGCTCGCGCGTGGGCCCCAGCTCGCGCAGATTAAGTGCCGGTGTAGGTCTCGGGGTCGGGCCGGAATCGGGTGCCGTCGTCGAGCCCGTTGAGCGTCGCCATTTCGTCGTCGGTCAGCTCGAAGTCGAACACCTCGAGATTGGACTTGATCCGCTCCGGCGACGACGAACGGGGGATAACGACGTTGCCCAGCTGGATGCTCCACCGGATCAGCACCTGCGCCGCTGTCTTGCCGTGTGCCTGCGCGACGGTGCCGACGGTCGGGTTGTCCAGCAGCCTGCCAACGCCCAGCGGGCCATAAGCCTCGGTGACGATGCCGTACTCGGCGTTGGTCGCCCGCAGGTCGGCCTGATTCAGCAGCGGGTGCAGCTCGATCTGATTGATCGCCGGGGTGAAGAACGACAGGTCGATGATGTTCGACAGGTGCTCGGCGTGAAAGTTGGCCACACCGATCGACCTCGTGTCGCCGTCCTCCTTGCGCTTCATCATGCCGCCCCAGCTGTCGACGTACTTGCCCTGCTCGCCGGCGGGCCAGTGAATCAGGTACAGGTCGACGTAGTCCAGACCGAGCCGCTCAATGCTCGCCCTGAGGGCGTCCTGCCCGGACTGGAACCCAAGATCGGGGGTGGCCAGCTTGGTGGTGACGAACACCTCCTCGCGCGGGACGCCCGATGCGGCGATCGCGCGGCCGACCGCCACCTCGTTGCCGTAGGCGGCTGCGGTGTCGATCAGCCGGTAACCGGCTTCCAGCGCCGTCGAGACCGCCTGCTCGGTCTCGAAGTCCGACAGTTCTCCGACGCCGAGGCCGATCACCGGGATCGTGTTCTCGTCGTTCAGAGTGAGGGTGGGAATCGCGGCCTCCGATGTCATTGCGCACCTACCCTGTGAAGTTGAATGTTCGTGGATCGGGGCCCAGCCGTGTGCTGTCACCGAGTGACGAGATGGACGCCATGTCCCGCTCGCTCAACTCGAAATCGAACACGTCGAAGTTACTCACAATTCTCTCGGGAGTCACCGACTTGGGGATGACTATATTGCCGAGTTGCATATGCCACCTAATCAGTACGTGTGCTGGGGTTTTTCCGTGCGTTTCGGCGACACCCGCGACGGTGGGGTTGGTCAACAGCGAACCCTGGCCCAGCGGACTCCACGCCTCGGTGGCGATTCCCAGCTGAGCGTGCACTTCCCGCAATTCCTGTTGCTGCAGAAGCGGATGCAACTCGACCTGGTTGACGACGGGGACAATTCCGGTGGCGTCCACCAGAATCCGCAGGTGCTCGGGTTCGAAGTTGCTGACGCCGATCGACCGGACGCGGGCCTGGTCGCGGAGGTGCGCGAAGGCCTTGAAGGTTTCGACGTACGCGTTCTTTGCCGGCATCGGCCAATGAATGAGGTAGAGGTCGAGGTAGTCCACACCCAGCCGAGCCATGCTGGCGTCGAACGCCGCGAGCGTGCTGTCGTAGCCCTGGTCGGCATTCCACAACTTCGTGACGAGGAACACGTCTTCGCGGGCCACGTCGGAATTGGCGATGGCCCTGCCCACCTCGAGTTCGTTCTCGTACGCTGCGGCAGTATCGATATGCCGGTAACCGGCGTCCAGCGCGGTCGCCACCGCTCGTTCGGTGTCTTCCGGCGGCGTCTGCCAAACGCCAAGTCCCACCTGGGGTATCGAAATACCGTCATTTAGCGTGATCAAAGGAGCTGCCATGACTCAGAGTCTGCCAGGACAGGCGCCACCCGTCGGACCACCAGCCGGCGACCCTGCGCCGCGCGGCCAGAGCCGCGGCCGGGATGCGATCGTCAACGCCGCGGCCGGGGTGACGCTGCGCGCCCTCCCGCGCATACCCAACGCCGTCAAGCGACTGATGCTGGGGGGTCGGTCGGTCACCGTCGACGGCAACACCCTGGACACCACGCTGCAGCTGCTGCTCGCTGGACAACGCGCGACCGGCATCGACGGCCTGGTGTCGAGCGATGACGTTGGCGCCGCGCGGGCTCAGTTTCGCGCCACAACCGCCAGCTTCAAACAGGACATTCCGGTGGCCGCGGTGACCAATCTCTCGATACCCGGCCCGGCGGGATCGATCCCGGCCCGGCATTATCGAGCCGGCACAGGCCGACGCCCCTCTGCTGGTCTTCTACCACGGCGGCGGGTGGGTCATCGGCGACCTCGATACCCACGACGATCTGTGCCGACTGATCTGCCGCGACGGCCGCATCCACGTGTTGTCGGTCGATTACCGGTTGGCGCCCGAGCACAAGGCGCCCGCCGCGGCAGTGGATGCGTTCGCGGCCTATCAATGGGCGCTCGAGCATGCTGAAACCATGGGTGCTGCCGCCGACCGCATCGCGGTCGGCGGTGACAGCGCGGGCGGCAACCTCGCCGCGGTGGTCTCGCAGCAGGCCCGGAACAACGTGACACGGCTGCCGGCGCTACAGCTGCTGATCTACCCACGCACCAACTTTGTGGGCGAAACGCGGTCGATCACGCTGTTCGCCGAGGGCTACTTCCTGACCAAGCGCGATATCGACTGGTTCACCGATAAGTACCTGGGTGGGGCATCGGTTGAGCCGACCGATCCGCAGGTCTCGCCGCTGTTGGCCGACGACCTGTCCGGCCTGCCGCCCGCCCTGGTGTTGACCGGTGGATTCGATCCGTTGCGCGATGAGGGCAACCGGTACGCCGAGGCCATGCGGGCCGCGGGTGTCACCGTCGACCTGCGCGAGTTCGGTTCGTTGGTGCACGGCTTCGCCAACTTGTTTCCGCTCGGTGGCGGCAGCGCCGTCGCCGCCACGGAGACGATCTCGGCGATGCGGGCCCATCTGAGCCGAGGCTGAAAAGCGGCAGAACGCCGCCGGTACGCTTAACCCGTGGCCACGAACTCCAAGAAGACCGCCAAGTACGACCTGAAGGCAGCCGACCGCAAGCGCAACCTGGCGATCCAGATCGGTCTGACCTCGATCGTGGTGATCTTCGCCGTGGCGCTGGTGCTCTACATCGTGATGTCGAAAGAAGACAAGCCGGCGTCGGGCGAGGCCAAGTCGATCCGGGTGACGTCGGACACACTGATCACCAAGGAAGGCACCACGGAGCCCAAGGCCGTGCTGTCGCTGTACGAGGACTTCCTGTGCCCGGCGTGCGGCAACTTCGAGAAGCAGTTCGGTCCGACAGTAAGCAAGCTGATCGACAGCGGAGCCGTGGCCGCCGACTACTACATGGTCTCCATCCTGGACCGCCAGGGTGACGGCTACTCGTCGCGCTCGGCCAACGCGGCATACTGCGTGGCCGACGAATCGACAGATGCATTCCGCCGCTTCCACGCCGCTCTTTACGCTCAGCAGCCACCTGAGGGTGTTGGCCCGTTCCCCGACAACGCGCGGCTGATCGAAGTCGCCCGCCAGGCCGGCGCGGCCGGCGGTGTACCGGAATGCATCAACAGCGGCCGATACGAGGAGATGGTGAAGGGTCTGGCCGCCGCAACCGGCGTCAACTCGACACCGACCATCCGCATCAACGGCGAGGACTACGACCCGACCACGCCCGACGCGTTGATCGCCAAGATCAAGGAGATCGTCGGCGACGTGCCCGGCCTCGACGCCGGCGCACCGGCACCTGCACCGGCTCCCGCACCCGCACCCGCACCCGCGCCATGACCGTCACCGCGCGCAGCCCAGCCGAACCGACCGAAGCCACGGCGGACAAGCCGACGGGTGTTGCGGTCGGCAGGGCCAGCGCGGTGTGGATTCTGATCGCCGGAGTGGTCGGGTTGGCTGCGGCGCTCACGCTGACGGTCGAGAAGATCGAGATTCTCATCAACCCCGACTACGTGCCGTCCTGCAGCATCAACCCGGTGCTGTCCTGCGGTTCGGTGATGGTCACCCCTCAGGCGTCGGCATTCGGCTTTCCCAACCCGCTCATCGGCATTGTGTCGTTCACCGTCGTTCTGGTGACCGGTGTGCTTGCCGTCGCCAATGTGCGGCTGCCGCGCTGGTACTGGGCCGGCCTGGCCACGGGCACGCTGCTCGGCACCGCGTTCATCCACTGGCTGATCTTCCAGAGCCTCTACCGCATCGGCGCGCTGTGCCCGTACTGCATGGTGGTGTGGGCGGTCACCATCCCACTGCTGGTCGTGGTGGCCTCGATCGCGCTGCGGCCGTTGCGTGCGAACGCGGTCGCCCGTGTGCTCTACACCTGGCGGTGGTCGCTGGTGGCGCTGTGGTTCACCGGCCTGATTCTGCTGATCCTCGTGCGCTTCTGGAACTACTGGTCGACCCTTATCTAGATCAGCACACCGACGGCGGTTAGGGTAGGCCGTGATCTCGAAAGTCTTGGTCGCCAACCGTGGGGAAATCGCGATCCGCGCATTCCGGGCGGCCTACGAGATGGGAATCGCGACGGTCGCGGTCTACCCGTATGAGGACCGCAACTCCCTGCACAGGCTGAAGGCCGACGAGTCGTATCAGATCGGCGAGACGGGCCACCCGGTCCGCGCCTACCTGTCGGTTGACGAGATCATCCGTGTCGCGCAGCATGCCGGCGCCGACGCGGTGTATCCGGGCTACGGCTTCCTCTCGGAGAACCCCGACCTGGCCGCGGCGTGCGCGGCTGCAGGCATCGCGTTCATCGGTCCCGGCGCCGAAATCCTTGAGCTGACGGGCAATAAGTCGCGGGCGATCGCGGCGGCCCGCGCTGCGGGGTTGCCGGTGTTGAACTCGTCGACGCCGTCGGCGTCGGTTGACGAATTGATGGCCGTCGGCGCAGACGATGCAGTTCCCGCTGTTCGTCAAGGCGGTGTCCGGCGGCGGCGGCCGCGGCATGCGCCGCGTCACCGATCCCAAATCGCTGCCCGACGCGATCGAGGCCGCCAGCCGCGAGGCCGAATCCGCGTTCGGTGACCCGACGCTGTACCTCGAGCAGGCGGTGCTCAACCCGCGCCACATCGAGGTGCAGATCCTGGCCGACACCCACGGCAACGTGATGCACCTGTTCGAGCGTGACTGCAGCGTGCAGCGTCGGCACCAAAAGGTCATCGAACTGGCCCCGGCGCCGAACCTGCCTGAGGAACTGAGGCAGAAGATCTGTGCCGATGCGGTGGCGTTCGCCCGCCAGATCAACTACACCTACGCGGGCACCGTCGAATTCCTGCTCGACGAGCGCGGCGACTACGTGTTCATCGAGATGAATCCGCGCATCCAGGTCGAGCACACCGTCACCGAGGAGATCACCGACGTCGACCTGGTTGCCAGCCAGATGCGCATCGCCGACGGGGAGACGCTGGAGGACCTTGGGCTGAGCCAGGATTCGCTGCAAGTGCATGGGGCGGCGATGCAGTGCCGGATCACCACCGAGGACCCGGCCAACGGCTTCCGCCCCGACACGGGCCGCATCACCGGCTACCGGTCGCCAGGGGGTGCGGGCATCCGGCTCGACGGCGGCTCGCATCTGGGCGCCGAAATCAGTGCCCACTTCGACTCGATGCTGGTCAAGCTGACCTGCCGCGGGCGCGACTACTCCTCGGCGGTCGCCCGTGCCCGCCGCGCACTCGCCGAGTTCCGGGTGCGCGGGGTGTCGACGAATATCCCGTTCCTGATGGCGGTGGTCAACGATCCTGACTTCCGCGCCGGGCGCGTCACGACGTCGTTCATCGACGAGCGCCCATATCTGCTGACCGCGCGCACCCCGGCCGACCGTGGCACAAAGATCCTCAATTACCTCGCCGACGTCACCGTCAACCAGCCGCACGGGCCCCGAACGTCGGCGGTGTACCCGCAGGACAAACTGCCGGAGATCGATCTCGAAGCGGCGCCACCGCGCGGCAGCAAGGACCTGCTGACCGAGGTGGGGCCGGAGGGATTCGCTCGTTGGCTACGCGAATCCAGGTCCGTCGCTGTCACGGACACGACGTTCCGCGATGCGCATCAGTCGCTGCTGGCCACTCGCGTCCGCACCACCGGGCTGCTGATGGTGGCGCCCTACATCGCGCGGATGACGCCGCAGCTGCTGTCCATCGAGTGCTGGGGCGGCGCGACTTACGATGTGGCGCTTCGGTTCTTGAAGGAAGACCCGTGGGAGCGGCTGGCGGCGCTGCGCGAGGCGGTACCCAACATCTGCCTGCAGATGCTGCTGCGGGGCCGCAACACCGTCGGCTACACGCCGTACCCGGAAACCGTCACGCAGGCGTTCATCCAGGAGGCGACGGCGACCGGCATCGACATCTACCGCATATTCGACGCGCTGAACAACGTCGGACTCCATGCGCCCGGCCATCGACGCGGTGCGCGAAACCCGCACGGCGGTAGCCGAAGTCGCGATGAGCTACACCGGCGACCTGTCCGACCCCAACGAGAACCTCTACACGCTCGACTACTACCTCAAACTTGCCGAGCAGATCGTCGACGCCGGCGCGCACGTGCTGGCGATCAAGGACATGGCCGGGCTGCTGCGGCCCCAGGCCGCGACTGCGTTGATCAGCGCGCTGCGCAGCCGGTTCGACCTGCCGGTGCACGTGCACACCCACGACACACCCGGCGGGCAGCTGGCCACCTATCTGGCGGCCTGGCAGGCCGGCGCCAATGCGGTCGACGGCGCTTCGGCGCCGCTGGCGGGCACCACCAGCCAGCCCGCGCTGAGCTCAATCGTCGCCGCCGCCGCGCACACCGAGTACGACACCGGGTTGTCGCTGCCCGCGGTGTGCGACCTGGAGCCGTATTGGGAGGCACTGCGAAAGGTTTACGCGCCGTTTGAGTCTGGGCTGCCGGCGCCGACCGGGCGGGTGTATCACCACGAGATCCCCGGCGGCCAGCTGTCGAACTTGCGCCAGCAGGCCATCGCACTCGGGCTCGGTGACCGGTTCGAGGAGATCGAAGCCAACTACGCCGCAGCGGACCGGATCCTCGGCCGACTGGTGAAGGTGACACCGTCGTCGAAGGTGGTCGGCGACCTCGCGTTGGCCCTTGTCGGCGCGGGCGTCACTGCCGACGAATTCGCATCGGACCCAGCACGATTCGACATTCCCGACTCGGTGATCGGCTTCCTGCGCGGTGAGCTCGGCGATCCGCCGGGCGGTTGGCCGGAACCGTTGCGCAGCAAGGCGCTTGCCGGGCGCCCGCCGGCCAAACCCACCCAAGAGCTCGGGCCCGACGACGAGGCGGTGCTGGCGCAGGCCGGGCCGAAACGACAAGCAGTCCTTAACCGGCTGCTGTTCCCTGGGCCGACAAAGGAATTCGAGGCGCACCGCGAACTGTACGGCGACACCTCGAGCCTGTCGGCCAACCAGTTCTTCTACGGGCTGCGGCACGGCGACGAGCACAGGGTCAAGCTGGAGCGCGGCGTCGAGCTGCTGATCGGGCTGGAGGCGATCTCCGATCCCGACGAACGCGGCATGCGCACGGTGATGTGCATCCTCAACGGCCAGCTGCGCCCGGTGGTCGTGCGTGATCGCAGCGTCGCCAGCGACGTGCCGACCGCCGAGAAGGCCGACCGGTCCAACCCTGACCATGTCGCCGCGCCGTTCGCCGGCGTGGTCACCGTCGCCGTGGCCGCAGGCGACGAGGTCGAGGCCGGACAAACCATCGCCACCATCGAGGCGATGAAGATGGAGGCCGCGATCACCGCGCCCAAGGCCGGCAAGGTCGACCGCGTCGCCGTCTCGGCGACCGCCCAGGTAGAAGGCGGCGACCTGCTGGTGGTGGTCAGCTGACCCGCATCGTCGCCGGCACGCTGGGCGGCAGGCGAATCACGGTGCCGCGCACCGGAACCCGTCCAACGACCGATCGTGTGCGCGAATCGTTGTTCAACGTGCTCAGCGCGCGGATCGACTTCACCGGGGCGACGGTGCTCGACCTCTACGCGGGGTCAGGAGCGCTCGGCCTGGAGGCGCTGTCGCGGGGAGCGGCGTCGGCGCTGTTCGTGGAGGCCGACCATCGGGCCGCCGCCGTCATCGCCAAGAACATCGCGTCGCTCGGCGTCGAAGGGGCGACGCTGCGGCGTGGTGCCGTGGCGGCAGTGTTGGCCGCGGGCGCCGACCCGCCGGTGGACCTGGTGCTGGCCGATCCGCCTTACGACGTGGACGCCGCCGAGATCGAGGCGATGCTCATTGCGCTGGCCACTGGCGGGTGGACGAAGGCCGGCAGCCGTCGTGGTCGTCGAGCGCGGAACCGTCCGGCGCGCCGCTGACGTGGCCCGACGGCTGGCAGGTGTGGCCGGCGCGCAGCTACGGCGACACCCGCCTGGAGCTGGCCGAGCGGACCTGAGCTGCCCTGATAGCGTCATCGACCATGAGCGGCGCGGTATGCCCGGGATCCTTCGATCCGGTAACCCTCGGCCATGTCGACGTCTTCGAGCGCGCGGCCGCACAGTTCGACGAGGTCGTGGTCGCGGTGCTGGTTAACCCGAACAAGGAGGGCATGTTCAGCCTCGACGAGCGCATCGCGATGATCGAGGAATCGACGACGCACCTGCCGAACCTGCGCGTCGAATCGGGGAGGGCCTCGTCGTCGACTTCGTCAAGGCCCGCGGCCTGACCGCGATCGTCAAGGGCCTGCGCACCGGCACCGACTTCGAATACGAACTGCAGATGGCGCAGATGAACAAACACATCGCCGGCGTCGACACCTTCTTCGTCGCCACCACGCCGAAGCTACTCCTTCGTGTCGTCGTCTCTGGCGAAGGAGGTCGCGATGCTCGGCGGCGACGTCTCCGAGCTGCTGCCCGAAGCCGTCAACCGGCGGCTACAGGAGAAGCTTCGCGGCGGGTAGTTCCGGGAAGTGTTAGCCGGACCATTCCGCAAGGGCCAGCGGTGACGCGTTGAGCCGATCGCGCCGAGCACGCCAGTCGGGCCCCATGCCGTCCATCAAGGTGATGAACCGCTCGCCATGATTTCGTTCGTGGTAGTGGGCCATCTCGTGGACGACGATGTATTCAAGGCAGTCCGGGTGCTTCTTCGCGAGCTCGATGTTGAACCAAATGTGTCGGGTCTAGCGATTGCATGAGCCCCACTTGGTCTTCATCCGACGGATGCTCCAGCGCGGCACTGACACCCCGATCACCGGCTCCCACTTGGCGATCAGATCCGGGATTGACTCCTTGTACTCCAACGCGTTCTTGCGGCGCTCTTCGAGCAGATCGTCGAGCAGCTCGGACATTTTGTCAACGAAACGATCCGCGGCTTGCCGTCCACCCGTGCCGATTCCACCAGGTAGTAGTAGGTGTGCTTGCCACGGCGTTTCCTCACGATCGACGGAATAAATGGGCATACACTCACCGAGGCCAAAAACCAAGCACCACAGCGAAAGACACGCCGCTCATCTACGAAGGGTGGAAACTCCCGCTAGTAGTGGGCGCGGCGGCGATCTGAGCTGGAATCCCTCCTCGCCGTTCTACCCACGCGAGAAAGAGGCTCATCAGGTACCCGAAGATTCCGATTATGAGCAGCAGTCCCCAGGCCGCCGATGCGTCGAAGCGCTGCTGGCTCTCAACCAACAGGCGTCCGAGACCTGTTCCCGCGCCGAAGATGTCGACAAGCAACGTGATGATCACGGCCAGCGACGCCGCGACCCGCACGCCCAGCATCAATCCCGGAATCAGCGACGGCACGATCACCTTGCCCCACCGCTGTGCCGCGACAGTCCGATCGTTCGCGACATCTCCAGCCGCACCGCAGGTATTGAGCGCACGGCCGTCGCGGTATTCAGCAGGATCGGCCATGACACGATCAACGCAACGGCCACCACGCCGCCGAGCTGACCCGGACCGAGCAGCAACACCGCGACGGGAACCAGCGCCGCGCCGGGCACCGCGGCCATGAAATCGATTGTGGGAGTGAGCGCGCGATCGATCACCCGCGACGAGCCGATCGCCGTGCCGACGGCGCCCCCGATGATGACCGCGCACAGCCAGGCCGAGCGCATAGGTGCCGAGCGTATGCAGGATTGCCGGGGACAACACGCCGTCGTCATGCATGCGTGCGATGGCCTTGAGCCATTCGTCCGGCGGTGGAAACGACAGCGAGTCATCGGATGTCGTCAGTTGCCACACGATCAGGAGCGCGGCGATGGGCAGCAGGCCGCGCAGCGCCGTGATGGGCGGTGTCGGCGTCGGCTGATCTCCCAGCGACTGCGCGGGCGTGCCGGGAAGCGCGAGGCGGACCGCGCGCCGCAGTCCCGCGTTGAGCAACAGGCCGAGGATTCCGCAAACCACCGCATAGGCCCACATGCGTGCGGGTGCCAGCGCGTGCATCGACTCGGTCAGGCCGCCGCCGAGCCCCCGCGAAGACATCATCATCTCGGCCACGATCGCCACCAGGAGCGCGATGATCACGGCCATCCGCGCGCCGACGAGCCACGCCGGAACCGCGGCAGGGATCACGATCTTTCGCACCGTGGTCACTGGCCCGAGGTGCAACATTCGGGCGACGTCGTACTGCCGCGGGTGCACCGCCGCCACGCCGCCGGCGGTGTGCAGCACGATCGGCCACAGCGCGGCGTACGTGGCGAGCGCGACCTCGGCCGTCCGAACCGGCCCGAACGACAGGACCGCGACCGGCACCAGCGCAACGGCCGGAATCGTGCGCAGGAAATCGACCGACGCCATCGAGTAGCGCCGCACCGCCGGTATCAGGCCGATGGCCAACCCGAGTGCCGCGCCCGACCGCCATGCTGATCGCCGCCGCCACGACCGCGACGCCGAGCGTGTGCGCGACGTCGTCGACGAGTTCGCCACTGCGTGCCAGATCCAGGACGGCGGCCACCACTTCGCGCGGCGACGGCAGGTACTCGTAGTCGAGCAAGCCCATCGACTTCAGCGCCTGCCAGCCCGCCACGGCGGCGAGCGGCACCACGAATCCGCGACCAGCCGGCTAGCCATCCGCGGCTCGCAGGGCCTGTCCGAGGAGATGGCGGACCTGCAAGTAACGGGGCAGCTCGCGGGTCGCCAATTGGTCACGCGGACGGGGGAGTTCGGTGTCGACCGCGACGGTGATGGTGCCCGGGCTGCCGCTGATCACCAGCACCCGGTCGCTGAGGTAGATCGCCTCGTCGAGATCATGGGTGATGAACACCACGGTTGCCTCGGTCTCCTGCTGGACGCTCAGCAGGACGTCTTGCAACGAGGCCTTGGTGATCGCGTCCAGCGCGCCGAACGGTTCGTCCATCAGCAGCACCTTTGGTTCCAGCGTGAGGGCGCGGGCGATCTGCACCCGTTGCGCCATGCCGCCCGATAGCCGCCACGGATAATCGGAGCCGCGGTCGGAGAGGCCGACCATGCTCAATGCGTCGGCCACCCGCCGGCGACGTTCGTCGCGGCCTACCCGGCCTTCAAGCCCGAGCCCGGTGTTGCGGGCGACCGTCCGCCATGGCAGCAGCGCGTTGCCGTAGTCCTGGAACACCATGACCGCACCAGCTTGGCGGCCGCCGCACCACTTCGCCGTCGAAAACCACTGTGCCACTTGAGGCTTCGAGTAGCCCGCCGAGAACGCGCAGCAGCGTCGTCTTACCCGCCCCAGAGCGTCCGACGATGCCGATGATCTCGCCGGCGCGCACCTCGAACGAGATGTCCTGCAGGATCGGCCGTGGCCCGTCGGCGGCCGGAAGCCGGACGCCGACCGAGTCGACCGCGTACAGGATCCGGTTCACGACCCTTGCCACACCAGCGTGTTCACATCGGGGTCGCTGCGCGTCGAGCCGACGGCTTTCGAAATCGTGATGTAGGGCGCCAGCTCCTGCGGGGTTATCGCGACGTCCCAGTCCGGCAGCGGGGCGCCGTCGAGGACTCGGGCGGGAATCTTCAGCCAGTCCTGCATCATCTGCCGTGCCTCGGACGGATTGCCGTCGAGGAATTCGATTGCGGCGCTCAACGATTTGCGCCACGCGGACACCGTCTCGGCGTGCTCGTGCGCCGAAGGTGCGCGACGCGGCCCACACCGATGTCATCGCGGTCTCGACGGTTCCTGCGCTCGCGTCGCGCACCGCATCCACAACGACGTCGTCGTGCATCCGAAACCCCCGAGCCGCGATGGCGTCGTTGAACGGGATCGATCGCGACGGCAGCGTCGACGCGGCCCGCCGCCAGCTGATCGCCCATTGTCGGAAATGGTGTCTGAACGAATTTGACGTCGTTGCGTGCCACACCGTTGCGGCTCAACAGGTACACCGTCGCGTCGATGATTATTCCGGTCAGCGAGGGCACCGCGATGGTCTTGCCCTTGAGTTGCGCCGAGCGATTCGATCGCGGGATCCTTGGTGATCCACACGGCGTTGGGGCGCTGCGGCGATGATCGCTGCAGGCTCGAAATGATCTGCAGGTCAAGACCTTTCTCGGCGCCGATCATGACGAGCGTCGGGACGCTCATCACGATGTCGTACTGGCCCTTGGCCAGCGCGGCCATGAACACCGGCAGGTCGGTGCCCTCGGTCAATTCGACGCGCAGACCGTTGCGTTCGAAGATGCCCTTCGCGATGGCCGCGTGCGCAGGAAGCGTGCTGCCGCCGGGAAACATCGCCACCCGCAGCGTGGTCAGCTGCTGGTCGGTCTGCGACGCCGTGTCAGTGCCGCAGCCCGCGACCACAAGCGCCAGGCACGCAAGCACATTCGCCAAGAGACGAACCAGATTCCCGCGTCGCATCAGCTCTGGCACCTTCCCCCATGGTCCATGAGCTCGAACGTTATGCCAGTTGCCGCCGTCCCCACACGGAAATCAGTGCCATCGACGCGGGATAGAAGCAATCGGGGCGGTCCAAGATCGCGCGATAGCGCTCGAGTTCCGCGGCGTCCATCAAACCCGCCTCGACGATCGCAGCGCCGAGCTGGTCGATGTTGGCCTTGGCGAGCCCGACGACCGCGTTGGTGCGATACGGGACGAAGTAGCCCTCGGCACCGAAGTCGGCCAGGCCCGCGGCGCCCAGATAGTCCGGGCAGCTCCTGCGGGAAGATCGGATCGCCGCCACCGCGGCGAACCATCTCCATGATTGCGCGCCGCGCCTTTCTGGCGCAGCGCCACATCGGGTTCGTCGGGCCGGTCCCAGGCCTCGGTGATCGGCGGGCAACATCTCCTCGACCAGGAGCCATCCGTTGGGCTTCAGCGCAGCGATCATCCGCTTCAACGCTGTGCGCCGCTCGGGAACGAATGTCAGGACGGCCCTGGCATGGACCACGTCGAAGGCCGCTTCGGGCAGTGGATCGATGCCGATGTCGTGGCGACGCAGTTCGACGTTGGCCGGCAGCGATCCTGCGATCCAGTCCGTGTTGATGTCGGTCGCCACCACGTGACCCGTGCGCCGACCCGCTCGCTCATGAAGCGCGCGATCGACCCGCCGCCCGCGCCCACTTCGAGACAGCCCCATCCGGCGCCGATCCCGAACCGGTCCAGGTGGCGGCGCGTGACCTCGTCGTACAGCGCGGAGAGATTCGCAAAGCGGTCGCCGGCCTGCGGCGCGGCATTGTCGAAGGGATAGTGCGACGACGTCGCGGCGGAATTCACGACCGGTTCACCACCGAGGTGCTCTCATATAGAAGATGGTCTAACGAACCGGGGGGACCGCGACAGAGTTGATGCCCGAAGAGTCGGCCGAAGTCTTTTCTTCAGGTGAGCAGCCGCATCTGCTGTTCGATCGCGAGGACGACCTCGCCGCGCTCGATGCTGCGCTGACCGAAGCCGTCGGCAGGCACCGGCGGAGTCTGCTGATCGAGGGCCCGGCAGGCATTGGGAAGACGGTGCTGCTGGAGGCGCTGCGCCGTCGCGCCAGCGCGGCGAGAATGACCGTGCTGACCGCCCGCGGCGGGGAGCTGGAGCGCGGGTTCGGTTTCGGGATCGTCCGCCAGCTGCTCGAAGGCGCGCTGATCGGAGCCGACGCCGCGGAACGCGATCGGTTGTTGGCGGGTGCCGCGCGGCTGGCCGAGCCGGTGTTCACCGACGTCGCGGCGGCCGAGGAGACCGGCGACGTCGCGTTCGCCACCTTGCACGGGCTGTATTGGCTGGTGGTCAACCTCGCCGAACGCGCCCCGCTGCTCCTCGCCATCGATGACGCGCAATGGGCCGACGAGCCGTCGCTGCGATTCCTCCTTCACCTCGCGCACCGGCTCGCAGGCCTGCCCGTCGTGGTCGCGCTGACCGTGCGAACGGACGCCGACCGGCACCGCCAGGACCTGGGATCGCTGATGCTGGAGGCCCGCCCGCCGGTACTTCGACCCCGGCCGCTCGGGGAGTCCGCGGTCGCCCAGCCTGGTCCGGGACGAGTCTCGGCGACGACGCCAGTGACGAGTTGTGCCGTGCATGCGCAGAGGCGACCGGTGGCAACCCATTCCTGCTCTCGGAACTGCTCGGCGAGTTCCGCCGCGACGCGCGCCCGGCCAACGCGATCGACCCACGGGCGGTCGACCGGCTGGCGCCGGAACGCATCGCCGCGGCCGTGCTGCTACGCGTCAGCCGACTCGACCCGCAGGCACCCGCCCTGGCGCGGGCGGTCGCGGTGTTGGGCGAGCAGGCCCGGCTGACGATGTGCGCCGAGCTGGCCGGATTGGACGTCCGAAAGGCGAGCACGTTGGCCGCCGGCCTGGTCGACCTCGCGGTTCTCGGTCGGCGGGAGAGCCGCTGCGATTCGTCCATCCGATCGTGCGAACGGCGATCTACAACGATCTGTCCGCCACCGAACAGGCCGATCTGCACGCGCGCGCGGCCAAGCTGCTGGCGGACCAGCGGGCCGACCCGGGCGCGATCGCGGTGCATCTGATCGCGACGCCGCCGAGCGGCGACCCCAACGTCGTCGCGATGTTGCGGGAGGCCGCGCGGTCGGCGCTGGCCGGCGGTGCACCCGACACCGCGGCGGAGCAGTCTGCGCCGGGCGCTCGACGAGCCACCCGACGCCACCGATCGACCGTCGGTGCTGTTCGAGCTCGGCAACGCCGAACACGAGATCGGCGACCCCGCCGCGCCGGGCCATCTCCGGGAAGCCGGCGAGACCGCGACGGATCCACTCATTCGCGCGCGCGCATTCATTGCGCTGGCGTGGACGACGCATCCCGACGCCCGCCAGCCAACGTGAGCAGCTTCCGCTCTACGAGTGGGCGGCCGAGGAAGTCCGGCCCCACGATCGCGAGCTCGCGCTGCAACTCGACGCGGCGAGGCTGGGCGCACTGCTGCTCAACCCGGACCTGCCGGTCAAGTTCGAAGACGAAGCCGACCGCTTCGCCGACTTGCCCGCGCTGACCGCTGCCGAGTGCCTGCTGCGGTCGTTCGTCGCCCGCAGGGCGCTCGAGGGAGGCCCGGTCGCCGTCGCAGGCGATCTGGCCGAACAGGCCGCGGCTCACCCCGCATTGGTCAGCCAGGGTGGCCATCCGCTGTGGCGCACGAACGTCACGATCTGCTTGATCGAGGCCGAGCGCTACGAGGTCGCCGAGCACATCCTTTCTCGCGCGGTGCGCCACGCCGAGCGCAACGGCTCGCTGCAGTGGTTTTCCCGGGCGTTGTGGCTGCGCGGTCTGACCCGGCACCGCCGCGGCGACTTGCGAGGGGCGGAAGCCGATGCCCGCGCGGCGGTCGACATCCTGGGACCACTCGACTACACCAAGACGCCGGGCCTTGGCGTGGTGATCGACTCGCTGGCGGACCAGGGCCGTGTCGAAGAAGGCGAAGCCTTGCTCGCCGAATTCGGCATGGACGGCGAGCTGGTGCCCAATCTGTTCTCGGTGTTGCCACTGCTGACGCGGGGCGGCTACGCGCCGCCGCGGGCGACGACGTCCGGGCGCGCACGGATCTCGAGGAGGCGTTGCGGTGGATGCAGATTGAGCCGTGGGCTTTGGCCGTGGGCGTCCGACGCCTGCGTGGCCCTCGTTCCCGTGCTGCGCAATCTCGGCGACGACGACGCCGCCCGCGCTGCCGTCGCGAACAAGCGATGCAGGCTGCGACGGCCGCGCAATCTCGGCGCAGGCTCGGCGGTGCGCTGCGGGTCGCGGGTCTGCTCGAGGGCGGTAAGCGCGGACTGGAACTGCTTCGTCAGGCGGCCGACACGTTGGCCGATTCGCCGGCCCTGCTGTGGCGGGCGCAAGCCTTCGTCGACCTGGGCGCCGCGCTGCGACGCGACGGGCAGGCCGTCTCGGCGCGGCCCATCCTTCGAGACGGCATGGAGCTTGCGCATCGATGCGGCGCCACGCCGCTGGCCGACCGGGCCGAAGAAGAGCTGCGCGCCGCGGGCGGGCGTCCCCGCCGGCGGGCAGGAGTGGGCGCCGACGCGTTGACCGCTAGTGAGCGGCGCGTCGCCGAGCTCGCCGCCGTCGGGGCCAGCAACAAAGAGATCGCGCAATCGCTGTTCGTGACGCTGCGAACGGTGGAGATGCACCTGTCCAATGCGTACAGCAAGCTCGAAATCCGCTCACGCCACGAACTGGCCACAGCGCTGGCGTCTGAGGTGCGTGGGAAAAGACTTCGGTTAATGCTTCGGTTGCGCCCCATGGTCTTTGCTGCCTAGGTGGGACAACACGAAAACGTTCCTAAAAAAAAAAAAAAAAAAAAAAAAAAAAAAAAAAAAAAAAAAAAAAAAAAAAAAAAAAAAAAATCGGACGCAATCGGCGCAAAAAAGATCAGCGGCCGCTCGGTTGGCAGGAGGAACTGCCATGGGTTACGCGACGTATATCGGGCGCGTTGGTGCGTTGGCGTTCGCTCTTGGGGTTGGTGCGGCGGTGGCGTATTCGCCAGGGGTGGCGTGGGCCGACCCATTCGGACTCAGTTCATCATATTCCTCATCGTCGGATTCCTCGTCGTCTGAGTCGTCATCGTTCCAGGTCCCCCCTTCGTCGTCAAGTCTTCTTCGAATTCCCAATTCAGCTCGGCGATTCATCGTCGAGAGTTCTGCGGGCTCGTCGGGTGATTCGTCCTCGACGAAGTCAGACGACTCCCCGGATTCCACCGGGGGGATGAAGGTCAGTGCGCAGACGTTATCCTCGACCGACAGCGGCGCGTCCGGGCGGTAAATGACGACCCCAATGCCGACGAGGATGCGGCGGCCAACACCGTCGAGGGGCCGGTGGTGGCCGACGAGCCCAGTGTCGATTCCTTCCCGCAGCCGTCCTCGGCGGAACCTGCGCCGAGCATCTCGCAAACTCCGGTGGTGGCGGAAAACCGGGCGCCGCAACCTGTTTCGGAACCCATTGGGAATCCGCGCCAGCACCGTTCAGATGCCGTGAGAGTCGCCGCCGACGTCAAGAAAGCCCAAAGCCCAGCCCCCGCGGCGGCGCCCTCGCCGTCCCAGCCCTCCGCAGGTTCGGCGGTTCATCGATACCGTTTAAACGTTGCGATCGACTGGTCCACGCGCCCCAGCCGTGAACGCTGCGCCATACCGTTACCACGGTCTCCCCAGCACGGACCACATCTCGTGAGCTGCAAGCAGCTCGACGCCTTGATCAGTGAACCTCCTACACCTACAGAATGTCGTGCCCGATGTTGTCTCGGAGGTGCTGACCGCGGTGGGATCTGAGCCCGTTGGTCGGGTAACGAGTCCGGCCGCCCCTGTGGCAGTCGCCCGTGCTTCGGTGGCGTTGTTGGCCGGTTGGCGGTCGCCGGTGTCCGAACAGTGCCTTGACCGATGAGAACGTCGATTGTCAGTGCTCAACCCCGCCCTCACCAGCCAGACCGAGGACTGTAGTGCGGGTCTGAGGCCTTTGACGCTAGCGCGTTGGCCTACGCCATAGCCGCGTCAGCCGCGGCATCTGGCCGTCCCGACGGTGGGCGTCGCCCGACCAGGTCACGGGGGCGGTCAGTGGGTCGCTGAATGGCTACACCGTCACCGGTCAGCCGGCCAGCGGCAAGGTCTACCGTCGTTGGGGATAGCTACACCTACACACCCGACTGCTGGCCGCCCGGCTGCGCGCTGCGCTGACAACGCAGCCTGATTACGACGGTTTCGCGGTCGCCCATCAGCGGCCAGCCCGCCACCAGTGTGACCGTTCGCGGTCTTGCCGGCGGTGCTGTCAAACCAGCAGGCGATTCCGGTCGCCAATCCGACTGTGTTGAACAATCCGACCGGGCTGGCGGTGCACGGCACAGTACGCCTATGTGGCCAATCAGGGCAGCAACAGCAACACCGTCTCGGTGATCAACACCGCCACCGGTGCCGTCGTCAAGACCATCACCGTGGGCAGTCAGCCCTCGGCCGTCGCGGTCAGTCCTGCCAGCACCAGCTCACCACGCGGCTTGGCCTATGTCACCAACCGCGCCAGTGGCACTGTCTCGGTGATCAACACCGCGAACAACACCGTTGTGGGCACAGCGATTGGGGTCGGATCCTCGCCGCAGGATGTGGCGGTGGCGCACACCCCCACGGTCACCCGGGTCTATGTGGCCAACTCCGGCAGTAACAATGTGTCGGTGATCAACACGGGCAACAGCAATCAGGTCACCACGATCGACCTTGGCTTGGGCAACTCCTCGCCGACGGCGGTGGCGGTCAGCGCTGACGGCACCCGCGCCTATGTCGCGCATCGCACTCTTGCTGGGGCGGCAGGGTGTCGGTGATCAACACCGCCACCAACAAGGTCGTCGCGACGGTGAATGTCGGCTCGTCGCCGCAGGATGTTGCGGTCAGCCCGGGTAATCGCGTCTTTGTCGCCAACAACGGCAGCAGCAGCGTGTCGGTGATCAACACCGGCGGCCAACAACAGTGTCACCACCATCAAGGTCGGTAGTTCGCCGACGTCGCTGGCGGTCAGCCCCGACGGGTCCCTGGTTGTGGTCGCACGAAGCAACGACAACGTCGCGGTGATCGACACCAAAACCAACACCGTGATCGGGGTCGCAGCACCTGCTCGACACCGACCGCCGGGACCGGCGGCCATATCGTGGCGTTCAGCCCCGACGGCCGCGCCTTTGTCACCGACGCCGTCGACCGGACCGTGCGCGTCATCGGCCTGACCCGCGGAAACACCGCACCCGTCATCACGCACCGCCACGGTCATATGACCCCAAACACGGTCACCGGCGCTTGCTCAGCGGCACGGTTCAATGCCACCGATACCGACGGCGATCCGCTGATCTACAGCGTCACCGCTCAACCGTCAGCCGGTGGAACCGTCACCCTCGACAACGTCACCGGAACCTTCAGCTACGTCCCCTCCGTTGCCGCCAGAGACCTGGCCGCAAGGACCCCCAACCAAGACTTCACCACCTTCACCGTCACTGCCACAGACCGAGAAGCTGCGACGGCCATCCCGGTAACCGTAGAGATCGCGCCCGCGCAGAGCGCGCCGCAGATTCCGGTGACCACGACGCAGATCACTGTGGGTTCCCACCCGATCGATGTCACGGTTGCGGGCAATCGCCTGTACGTCATCAACACTGGTGACGGCAGCGTGTCAGTGATCGATACCACCACCAATCAGGTGGTGAACACCATTCCCGCGCTCGGGTCACCCGTTGCCGATGGTGGCATCCGCCGACGGTCGATATCTGTACCTCAGCCAGTACGACTCCTACAACGTCACCGCCTCAGTGAAGGTGGTCGACATCGCCCACCCGAACCGTCGTGGCCACCGTCACCATGCCCAAGTGTGAAGTCGAGTGCTGGGCCAACTCGGCTGGAATCACAGATATAGCGATCAGCCCCGACGACTCTCGGGTGTACGTGTCCGAGTTGTGGGGAGGCGATTCCTTCTACGCGGGCACCGTGACCATGATCGACACTGCTACGAACACAGTCGTCGCGGCCACCTATCCCTCACAGTGGGGCGACTTCTATTCGAACATCGAGGTCACTCCGGACGGCACCAGACTGTATGCGGGAAGTGGCTACGCCTACTACCCGCAGATGGACGTCTTGGACGCGCGCACCTTGGCCCTCATCGACACTGTGCCTCTTGACGGCAACCCTGGTTGGCCCCCACCGGCGATGGGCAGTCTGGTCTTCAGCCCGAGCGGCGAACGCGCCTATGCACGGACGACGGAGTACTGGCCCACCCAACCCTCCCAGACGATCGCGGTCATCGATACGAACCCTGCGAGCGCCGACTACAACACCCAGATCGCGACGATCACCGTTCCCGCCGGGGCGGACCGCGTGGTAGTCAGTGCAGACAATGAGCGCGCCTATGTGCTCCACCAGGGCGGCAAGACCGTCACCGTGATCGACACCGCCACCAATACCGTGATCGGATCAATCGCGTCCAGCCAGATCGGCGGCGACTACGCGGCCATGACTATCGGGCCTAACGGCACCCTCTACTTCACGAACTACGCGAACAACGCCGTCTACGCCGTCACGGTCGGCGACGCATCGATACTCTAGTCAGCCGCCGAATCGCTGCGGGCCAGCTGGAGAAGTTCTGGCGCCGCGACGGGGTCCCGACACCTTCTTCGTCGCCACCACGCCGAAGTATTCCTTCGTGTCGTCATCTCTGGCAAAGGAGGTCGCGACACTGGGCGGCGACGTCTCAGAGCTGCTGCCTGAGCCCGTCAACGTCCGAATGCAGGCCAAGCTGAAGGGTTAACCCCGGTCCTCGGCGGGTAGCCATCGGGTGGCGCACAGCCCCCTTGCGCCCGAACCCGATTTTCTTCAGAAAGCGATGGTTACTCCCATGGTCGAAACATTCGTCCAGTCGACCGACGACGTCGTGAAGTTCCTCAAGGGACAACACAATCTGATCAAGGACATGTTCGAGGAAGTCTTCAGCGCGTCCGAGCCGAAAGCGCGGGAGAAGGCGTTCGTCGAGCTGCGACAGTTGCTCGCGGTGCATGAAACCGCCGAGGAAATGGTGGTCCACCCGCGTGCGCGCCACGAGATCGCTGACGGCGACGAGATCGTGGACGCCCGCCTCGATGAAGAGCACAAGGGCAAACAGATGCTGTCCAAGCTCGAGGGCATGGACATCGACTCCAAGGCGTTCATTGACGAACTGACCAAGTTCCGCGACGCGGTCATCGACCACGCCGAGCATGAGGAAAACGAGGAGTTCAACAAGCTGCAGCGCAAGCTCGACTCCGACGATTTGGGGCGCATGGCGAAGGCCGTGCAGGCCGCCGAGGCCATCGCGCCGACCCGGCCCCACCCGGGCGTGGAGTCGGCAAAGGCCAACTTTGCCGTCGGGCCGTTCGCATCGATGCTCGACCGTGCGCGCGACGCAATCGGCGCGGCGATGCGCTAGTCAGCCGACGGCAATGTCGGTCGACGAGGCCACCGACCTGCTGTGGTTCTTCTTCGGCCACTCGAGTTTCTTCACGCTGACCGAAGACAACGGCTGGTCGCCGCAGCGCGCCGAAGAATGGCTGCGCGACACGGCGGCATCCAGGCTGATAAAGGGTTGATCCCGCCCATCTCGCATTCGGAGGTAGCCAATTCGTCCGTGAAGTCGACTGATGAATTTTGCTGCCGGGCCATTCGCGTCGATGCTCAATCGGGCTCGGGATGCGCGCAAACACGCAATCGCGTCGCGGCACCAACTGTGCTGCATTGACTAACTTCGCCCGTCACACCCCATGTGTGGGCGATCTGGTGTTTGCTCGCCGATCTGGGCGCGCCGGGGCTCGTCCGTGTTGACATAATGTGCGCGAAGCAATTCACACGGGAGTTGCGGCCTGGGGGAACTGGGCACGGCAAGAAGTGCCGATGACGACACACCGACACCGATTAGCCGAGTCACAGAGGTAACACCAGGCACACTGGTAACTGTCAACTACGCCTGAAGGGTGTCGCCGTGTACCGAGTATTTGAAGCGCTCGACGAGCTGGGCGGGATCGTAGAAGAAGCCCGCGGTGTGCCGATGACGGCCGGCTGCGTGGTGCCGCGCGGCGATGTCCTCGAGCTGATCGACGACATCAAGGACGCGATACCTGGCGAACTCGACGATGCCCAGGACGTCCTCGACGCGCGGGATTCGTTGCTGCGCGAGGCCAAGGATCACTCAGAGTCGATGGTGTCGACGGCCACCGCGGAGGCCGACTCCCTGATCAACCATGCCCGCGCCGAGGGCGACCGGCTGCTTGCCGACGCCAAGGGCCAGGCCGACCGGATGGTGGCCGAGGCGCGCCACCACAGCGAACGAATGGTCGGTGAGGCCCGCGAGGAGGCGAACCGCATCGCCGCCACCGCGAAGCGTGAGTACGAGGCCAGCACCGGGCGGGCCAAGACGGAAGCCGACCGGCTCATCGAGAGCGGCAACCTCGCCTACGAGAAGGCCGTACAGGAAGGCATCAAGGAACAGCAGCGGCTGGTGTCGCAGACCGAGATCGTCCAGACCGCCACCGCCGAGGCCACCCGGCTCATCGATTCGGCGCACGCCGAGGCTGACCGGTTGCGCGGCGAATGCGACATCTACGTCGACAGCAAGCTCGCCGAGTTCGAGGACTTCTTGAACGGCACCCTGCGCTCCGTCGGTCGCGGCCGCCACCAGCTCCGCACCGCGGCGGGCACCCACGACTACGCCGCCCGCTGACCCGAACATGCGGTAGTTAGCTGCGCTGACCGCCGTAGGATTGCCGTCATGGCGACGCATGCGAACGCGGCGGCGCACCGCGAGTCACGATCACCTCTTGTGATCAACATTTCCCGGCTTGGCCGGCGGCCGGGGTCAATGCTGACCTTGCACGAGACCGTGCCCAGCCCGTCGCGCATCGGGCTCGACCTGATCGGGATCGACGAAGGCGCGCCGCTGGAGCTGGACCTGCGGATCGAGTCCGTGTCCGAGGGCGTGCTGGTGACCGGGACGGTGTCCGCACCGACTTCGGGGGAGTGTGCGCGCTGCCTGACCCCGATCACCGGCGACGTCGAGATCGACCTCACCGAGCTGTTCGCCTATCCCGACAGCACCACCGACGAGACCACCGACGCCGACGAGCTCGGCCGCGTCGTCGACCAGACCGTCAACCTGGAACAGCCGATCATCGACGCCGTCGGGCTGGCGTTGCCGTTCTCGCCGCTGTGCGGACCGGAGTGCGCCGGCCTGTGCCCCACATGCGGTGTGCCGCTGGCGACCGCCGAGCCCGGTCATCACCACGAACAGATCGACCCGCGGTGGGCGAAGCTTGCCGGCATGCTCGATCGAGACGACAAGTGAGCGTCGACCGCATGCCGCTGCTCAAGGCGCTGGGCGTCGACCTGCCCGACGAACTGCTCACCATCGCGCTGACGCACCGCAGCTTCTCCTACGAGAACGGCGGGCTTCCCACTAACGAGCGTCTGGAGTTTCTGGGCGATGCCGTGCTCGGTCTGACCATTACCGAGGAGCTCTACCACCGGCACCCGGACCGCCCGGAGGGTGATCTCGCGAAGCTGCGGGCCAGCATCGTCAACACCCAGGCGCTGGCCGATGTCGGCCGCCGGCTGTCCGCCGACGGGCTCGGCGCCTACTTGCTGCTGGGTAAGGGCGAGGAGCACTCCGGGGGCGCCGACAAGTCAAGCATTCTGGCCGATGGCGTCGAATCCTTGCTCGGCGCAATCTATTTGGAGCACGGCATCTCGGCGGCGCGCGAGGTGATTCTGCAGTTGTTCCGCACGCTGCTGGACACCGCGCC
The DNA here is from genome assembly GCA_963851115.1 of uncultured Actinomycetota bacterium. Classification (GTDB taxonomy): domain Bacteria; phylum Actinomycetota; class Actinomycetes; order Mycobacteriales; family Mycobacteriaceae; genus Mycobacterium. Next base: position 137,120 of record CAWKOI010000023.1, on the reverse strand, counting down.
GACGCTGGGCGCTGGGCTGGACTGGAAAAGCAGTCTGCAGGAGCTGACGGTGTCGCGCGGTATGGGTGCGCCGTCCTATGTGGTGACGTCGACGGGCCCCGACCACGACAAGGAATTCACCGCCACGGTCATCGTCACCGACACCGAGTACGGCAAGGGTGTCGGGCGGACCAAGAAAGAAGCCGAGCTCAAGGCCGCCGCGGCGGCGTGGACCGCACTCGACAGTGCCTGAGCTTCCCGAAGTCGAGGTCGTTCGGCGGGGGTTGGAGGCACATGTCGCGGGCAAGACCATCACCGCGGTCCGGGTGCACCACCCCCGCGCGGTGCGCCGTCACGAGGCCGGCCCCGCCGACCTGACCGCGCGACTCCTCGATAGCCGCATCACCGGCACCGGCCGCCGCGGCAAGTACCTGTGGCTGACGCTCGATGACGGGTCCGCACTCGTCGTGCACTTGGGGATGAGCGGGCAGATGCTGCTCGGGCCGCTGCCGCGCGAGGACCACCTGCGCATCGCGACGTTGCTTGACGACGGCACCGCCCTGAGCTTCGTCGATCAGCGGACGTTCGGCGGCTGGATGCTTTCCGACATGGTCACGGTCGACGGCACCGATGTCCCGGTACCCGTCGCGCACCTCGCGCGCGACCCGCTGGATCCGAAGTTCAACCGCGACGGCGTCGTTACGGTGTTGCGGCGCAAGCATTCCGAGATCAAGCGCCAGCTGCTGGACCAGACCGTGGTGTCGGGCATCGGCAACATCTACGCCGACGAAGCGCTATGGCGGGCCAAGGTCAACGGCTCGCGGCTGGCGTCGTCACTGACCCGCCGCCAGCTCGGCGAGGTGCTCGACGCCGCCGCCGCGGTGATGGCCGAGGCGCTGGGTCAGGGCGGCACGTCGTTCGATTCTTTGTACGTCAACGTCAACGGCGAATCGGGTTACTTCGAGCGGTCACTGGACGCATACGGCCGCGAAGGCGAGCCGTGCCGCCGCTGCGGGGCGGTGATGCGGCGGGAGAAGTTCATGAACCGCTCGTCGTTCTACTGCCCGAAATGCCAGCCGCGCCCCCGCGCCCGCCGCCCCTGAGTTCGCCGAAACTGGAATTCCCGGCTGCGAACTCGCGCTCTTATCGACCGGGAATTCCGATTTCGGCGAGAGGTAGAAAGAGGCCATGACGGAACTGTGGGTCGAGCGCACCGGCGTGCGCCGCTACACCGGACGCAGCACACGCGGCGCGGAGGTGCTCGTCGGCAACGAAGACGTTGAAGGCGTCTTCACCCCGGGCGAGCTGATGAAGATCGCGCTGGCGGCATGCAGCGGAATGGCCAGCGACGCGCCGCTGCAGCCGCGTCTCGGCGACGACTACACGACCACCATCCGGGTGTCCGGCCCAGCCGATCGCGAGCAGGAGCGCTACCCGCTGCTCGAGGAACGCATGGAGCTCGACCTGTCCGGGCTTTCCGAGGACGAGGTGGCACGGGTGCTCACGGTCGTCGAGCGTGCGATCGACCAGGTCTGCACCGTCGGCCGCACGCTCAAATCCGGGACCAAAGTGACGTTTGAGGTCAGTGATGCAGGAGTTAGCTGACGTCCGGTTGACCGCCTGGGTGCACGGCTACGTCCAGGGGGTGGGCTTCCGCTGGTGGACCCGGTCCCGGGCACTGGAACTCGGCCTGACCGGATTCGCCTCCAACAGGCCCGACGGCCGCGTGCAGGTCGTCGCGCAGGGGCCGCGCCACGCCTGCGAAAAGCTTCTTGAACTGCTGCAGAGTGGCAACACGCCGGGTCACGTCGACAAAGTCGTCGCGGACTGGTCAGAACCCGGCGAAACGCTCTCTGGGTTCACCGAGCGTTAGCCTGCGCGACGGTAGTGTGGCACGTCGTGCACCTCAAGAGTCTGACGCTCAAGGGCTTCAAGTCGTTTGCTTCGCCGACGACTCTGCGCTTCGAGCCAGGCATCACCTGCGTCGTAGGCCCCAACGGGTCGGGCAAGTCGAATGTGGTCGACGCCCTCACCTGGGTGATGGGCGAGCAGGGCGCCAAAACCCTGCGCGGCGGCAAGATGGAGGACGTCATCTTCGCCGGCACGTCGTCGCGTGCCCCTCTCGGCCGCGCCGAGGTCACCGTCACGATCGACAACTCCGACAACTCGCTGCCGATCGAATACTCCGAGGTGTCGATCACCCGGCGGATGTTCCGAGACGGCGGCAGCGAGTACGAAATCAACGGCACCAGTTGCCGTTTGATGGATGTGCAGGAACTGTTGTCCGACTCAGGCATCGGCCGCGAGATGCATGTCATCGTCGGCCAGGGCAAGCTCTCCGAGATCCTGGAATCGCGGCCAGAGGACCGGCGCGCGTTCATCGAGGAAGCCGCCGGCGTGCTCAAGCACCGCAAGCGCAAGGAAAAGGCGGTCCGCAAGCTCGACTCGATGTCGGCCAACCTGGCCCGGCTGACCGACCTGACGACCGAGCTGCGCCGCCAGCTCAAGCCCCTCGGCCGGCAGGCCGAGATGGCCCGTCGTGCCCAGACCATCCAGGCCGACCTGCGCGACGCTCGGCTCCGGCTTGCGGCCGACGACTTGGTAACTCGCAAGGCCGAATTCGACAACACCGATGAGGCCGAGACGACGCTGCGCCGCGAGCACGACGAGATCACGACCCGGTTGGAGGCCAAGACCGCAGAACTCGAAGCCCACGAGTCGGCTGTCGATGCACTGAGCGGGCGCGCCGAGAACGCCCAGCAGACGTGGTTCCGGCTGTCGGCGCTGGCCGAACGGGTCAGCGCGACGGTCCGCATCGCCAGCGAGCGCGCCCAGCATCTCGACACCGAACCCGAAACATCCAGCGGCCCCGACCCCGACGCGCTGGAAGCCCAGGCCGAGGAAGTCGCAACCCAGGAACGGCAGCTGCTCGACAAGTTGGCCGAATCCCGCACCCGGCTCCAGCGGGCCCGCGCCGAACTCACCGAACGCGAGCGCCTGGCCGCCGAGGCCGAGCGTGCCCATCTGGCCGCCGCCCGCGCCGAAGCCGACCGTCGCGAAGGCCTGGCCCGGCTCGCCGGGCAGGTCGACACCATGCGTACCCGCGTGGAGTCGATCGACGAAACCGTGGCGCGCCTGACTGGTGGCATCGAGGACGCCGCCGCCAAAGCACAGCAGATGCAGGCGGAGTTCGAGACCGTGCAGAGCCGCGTCGGCGAGCTCGACGCAGGCGAGGTCGGCCTCGACGAGCACCATGACCGGACGGTGGCCGCTCTGCGGCTGGCCGACGAACGCGTCGCCGAACTGCAGGCGGCCGAGCGCGGCGCCGAGCGACAGGTGGCCTCGCTGCGGGCCCGCATCGAGGCGCTGTCAGTCGGCCTCGACCGCAAGGACGGCGCCGCATGGTTGCAGAAGAACCACGGTGGTGCAGGGCTTTTCGGCTCGATCGCCAACCTGCTCAAGGTGCGGCCCGGTTACGAGGCTGCCGTCGCGGCTGTCCTGGGCGCGGCTGCCGACGCCGTCGCGGCCGAGAACTTCGGCGCCGCCCGCTCCGCCGTCGCGGCGTTGAAGGAATCCGACGGCGGCCGCGCTGCGATCGTGCTCAGCGACTGGCCCGCCCATGCGGCGCCGCCGGCGTCGACCCTGCCCGACGGCGCGGTATGGGCGGTGGATCTGGTCGAAACGCCGTCACGGCTGCAGGGCGCGATCACCGCCATGTTGTCCGGTGTCGCGGTGGTCCGCGACTTGACCGCCGCGCTCGAGCTGGTCGCGGGGCGCCCGCAGCTGAAAGCCGTCACCGCCGACGGCGATCTCGTCGGCGCCGGCTGGGTCAGCGGCGGATCCGACCGCAAGCCCAGCACGCTGGAGATCACCTCGGAGGTCGAGAAGGCCCGCGACGAGCTGGCCAACGCCGAGAAGCAGGCCGGCCAGCTGTCGGCCGCGCTGTCTGGCGCGCTGGCCGAGCAGGGCGCCCGCCAGGACGCGGCAGAGCAGGCGCTCGCCGCGCTCAACGAGTCCGACGCCGCGATCTCGGCGATCTATGAGCAGCTGGGTCGGCTCGGCCAGGACGCCCGCGCCGCCGACGACGAATGGCAGCGGCTGATCCAACAGCGAAACGAGCTGGAGGCCGGCCGCAACCAAACCGTCGAGGAGCTCACCGGACTCGAGCAGCGACTGCACAACGCCCAGCAGGAGCCGACGTTCGAGGCCGAACCCGTCAACCGCCAGGAATCGATGGCGGCCGCCGAGGTCGCCCGTGCCGCAGAGGTCGAGGCACGGCTGGCGGTGCGCACGGCAGAGGAACGAGCGAATGCCGTTCGCGGGCGGGCGGATTCACTGCGTCGCGCCGCGGCCGCCGAACGCGAGGCACGGCTGCGGGCCCAACGCGCCCGCGAGGCACGCGAACACGCCGCGGCCGTCGCCGCTGCCGTGGCCGAGTCCGGACGTCTGGTCGCCGAGCGGCTAAGCGCCGCGGTGGCGGTCGCTTCTCGCGCTCGCGACGAGGTGGCCGCCGAACGTCGGCACCGTGCCGGCGCATTGGCGAAGGCCCGCGAAGAGGTCAACGAACTGAGCGGGAAGATCACCGCGCTCACCGACGCGCTGCATCGCGACGAAGTCGCCAAAGCCCAGGTGGCACTGCGCATCGAGCAGCTCGAGCAGCAGGTGCTCGAGCAGTTCGGGATGGCGGTTGACGACCTGATCGCCGAGTACGGGCCGGACGTGCCGCTGCCGCCGTCGGAGTTGGAGATGGCCGAGTACGAACAGGCGCGCGAGCGCGGGGAGCAGGTGATCGCGCCGGCGCCGATGGCGTTCGACCGGCCCACCCAGGAACGCCGCGCCAAACGCGCCGAGCGTGAACTCAACGAGTTGGGCCGCGTCAACCCCCTGGCCCTGGAGGAGTTCGCCGCGCTCGAGGAGCGTTATAACTTCCTGTCCACGCAGCTCGAGGACGTCAAGGCCGCGCGCAAGGACCTGCTCGACGTCATCGCCGACGTCGACGAGCGCATCCTGCAGGTGTTCGCCGAGGCCTATACCGACGTGGAACGCGAGTTCCAGCAAGTGTTTTCGGCGTTGTTCCCTGGCGGCGAGGGTCGGTTGCTGCTCACCGATCCCGACGACATGCTGACCACCGGCATCGAGGTCGAGGCACGGCCGCCGGGCAAGAAGATCAAGCGGCTGTCACTGCTGTCGGGTGGCGAGAAGGCGCTGACCGCGGTCGCGATGCTGGTGGCCATCTTCCGCGCCCGGCCGTCGCCGTTCTACGTGATGGACGAGGTCGAGGCCGCACTCGACGACGTCAACCTGCGCCGGCTGCTCGGGCTGTTCGAACAGCTGCGCAGCCAGTCGCAGCTCATCGTCATCACGCATCAGAAGCCGACGATGGAGGTCGCCGACGCGCTGTACGGCGTGACGATGCGCGACGACGGCATCACCGCGGTGATCAGTCAGCGCATGCGCGGCCAGGAATTGGTCGCCGCCGGCAGTCCGAACTCGAGCGTGCGAGTGCGCCCAAGCGCAAGCTGGGGACGCAGAGGCACCCACAAGCGCGGCGTGTCGGGGACTTACCTGTCTGCTCGCGCGTGGCCCTGCTAGCGCCAACGGATCTCGGTCACCCCGCGGCGGCGCAACGCGGCCAGATCCGCCGCGCCGCAGCCATGCAGGCAGATCAGCAGCTCGTCGATGAAACACCGTAGCCAATCCACCACTGCCGAAACAGATTCGATAGCGGGCGCCAGCAGCGGCCGGGCCACCGACACCGCGTCGGCGCCCATCGCCAACGCCTTGGCGGCGTCCATACCTGTACGGATGCCGCCGGAGGCGACGACGGAGACGTCGGGCAAGGTGTGGCGCACTTCCAGCAACGCCTGGGCGGTCGGAATGCCCCACTCGGCCAGCGCCGGAAAGCGGATCTCGCCGTAGCGCACAAACTGTTCGACGCGCGCCCACGACGTGCCACCCGCGCCGGCCACGTCGACGGCCGCGATCGGGCAGTCCACCAGTTCGGCGGCGGCCGCGGCCCCGATTCCGTGGCCGACCTCTTTCAGGATCACCGGATAGCCGATCGATCCGGCGATGTCCCGAAGGCGGGCGATCGAGCCGGAGAAGTCGGTGTCACCCTTGTGCTGCATCGCCTCCTGCAACGGATTGGTATGCACCGCAAGGGCGTTGGCGCCAATGCAGTCGAGCGCCTTGACGAGCTCGGGGACCACCATCTCATTGAGTTGGGCCAGCCCGATATTGCCGATCAGCAGCACGTCGGGGGCGACATCGCGGACGCGGAAGCTTTCCGACGCCGATCCGTTGTCGAGCATGATCCGCTGCGAGCCGAGCATCATGCCGATGCCGAGCTGCTGGGCCGCGGCGGCCAGGTTGCGGTTGATGGTCCCCGACAATTCAGCGCCGCCGGTCATCGGACCGATCAGCACCGGGGCGCGCAGTCGCGAGCCGAGAAAATCGGTGGCCAGGTCGAGGCTGCCGAGATCGGTCTGGGTGAGCGCGTTGTACGGCAACTGGTAGCGCTCCAGCCCCGTGGTCACCGACTGGTATTCGACGGCCTCGGTCAGGCACACGTCGATGTGGCGCCGTTTGCGGGTTTCCATGCCACCGGGGTCACGCGTCACCGGCTATCGCCCCTGAGACAATGACGTGGTGTCGGAAGCCTTGTGGATCGCGATCGCGGTCATCGCCGTACTGCTGGTAGCCGCGCTGGTCGTCGGCCTGGTGCGGTACCGGCGCCGACGGATCAGCTTGACGTCTCCAGACACTGCCACTCCCGTCGACCGCTCTGGCGGCTATACCGCCTCCTCAGGCATCACCTTCACGCAGTCAGCACCCGCTGAGCCCGTCGAACGCATCGATACCAGCGGGCTGCCTGCCGTCGGCGATGATGCCACCATTCCGCGCGACGCGCCGAAACGCCCGATGGCAGACGTTCAGCTGCCCGAACTGGTCGCGGAACCGCCAGCCCCGGCAGAAATTGACGCGGAAGCGCCTGCTGAAGCGACGGAAATTGAAGCGGAAGCGCCTGCTGAGGTCGATGTCGGCGCCATAGCGCCTGCGGAAGGCCGGCTGGACCGGCTGAGGGGACGGCTCGCCAAGTCGCAGAACACGCTTGGCCGCAGCATGCTCGGCCTGCTCGGCGGCGGCGACCTCGATGAGGACTCCTGGCAGGACGTCGAGGACACCCTCCTGATCGCCGACCTCGGCCCGGTCGTGACGGAGTCGGTGGTCCGCGCGCTGCGGTCCCGGATGGCCAGCAGCAATGTGCGCACCGAGACCGACGCCCGCGCGGTACTGCGCGATGTCCTGATCTCCGAGCTGCATCCCGACCTGGACCGCTCGATCAAGGCGCTGCCCCACGACGACAAACCGTCGGTGTTGTTGGTGGTCGGCGTGAACGGCACCGGCAAGACCACGACGGTCGGCAAGCTGGCCCGCGTCCTGGTCGCCGACGGTCGCCGGGTCGTGCTCGGCGCCGCCGACACCTTCCGCGCCGCCGCCACCCACCAACTGCAGACCTGGGCCTCCCGGGTCGGCGCGCAGGTGGTGGGCGGGGAAGAAGGCGCCGACCCGGCCTCGGTGGCGTTCGACGCGGTCGAGGCGGGCATCGACTCGGGCGCCGACGTCGTGGTCATCGACACCGCCGGCCGGCTGCACACCAAGACCGGTCTGATGGACGAACTCGGCAAGGTCAAGCGAGTGGTCAGCCGGCGCGCCGAGGTCGACGAGGTGCTTCTGGTGCTCGACGCGACCATCGGGCAGAACGGTCTGCCGCAGGCCCGGGTGTTTGCCGAAGTCGTCGACATCACCGGCGTGGTGCTGACCAAACTGGACGGCACGGCAAAGGGCGGAATCGTCTTTCGCGTTCAGCAGGAACTAGGTGTGCCGGTCAAGCTCGTCGGCCTCGGCGAAGGCCCCGACGATCTCGCGCCATTCGAGCCCGCGGCGTTCGTCGACGCGCTGCTCGGTTAACGAATGCATCCGAAAAACCACAGGATGTAACACCCGCGAAACCTCGACTGCGCATCCGTTCACACGAGCGAAACACGGCAGCGTCCTAGGCGAAACAACCACTCAGCATTGTCTTGGCCAGGTCAACGGTCGTAAAACGTTGCGGCTGTGGCATGTCGAAGGAGGAAACTGCGAGTGGATGGATTCCCGATCCTGGGTGCGCCGGATACCGGCGACACCGCATGGATGCTGGCAAGCGCCGCGATGGTGCTGCTGATGACGCCCGGACTGGCGTTCTTCTATGGCGGCATGGTTCGCGCCAAGAGCGTGCTCAACATGATCATGATGAGCGTCAGCGCCATGGGTGTGGTGACGGTGCTCTGGGTGCTCTACGGCTACTCACTGGCCTTCGGTAACGACGTCGGCAATCTGTTCGGTGACCCGACGCAGTACTTCGGCCTCAAGGGCCTCATCGGCGGTAATGCCGCTGCGGAGGTCATCGCAGACCCGGCCGCTGGGATCGAAGCGGCTGAAGCAATCAACATTCCGCTGGTGTTCACGCTGCCGGCAACGGTGTTCGTGGCGTTCCAGCTGATGTTCGCGATCATCACCGTCGCGCTGATCTCGGGCGCGGTGGCCGACCGCATCAAGTTCGGCGGCTGGCTGTTGTTCGCGGGGCTGTGGGCCACCTTCGTCTACTTCCCGATCGCCCACTGGGTGTTCGCGTTCGACGGTGCTACCGCCGAGACCGGTGGTTGGATCGCCAACAAACTGGCCGCCATCGACTTCGCCGGTGGCACAGCGGTTCACATCAACGCCGGTACTGCAGGCTTGGTGCTCGCGATCATCCTCGGCAAGCGCAAGGGTTGGCCGAGCACGCCGATGCGGCCGCACAACCTGCCGTTCGTGATGTTGGGCGCCGGCCTGCTGTGGTTCGGTTGGTATGGCTTCAATGCCGGTTCGGCGACCGCTGCGGGCGGCCTCGCCGGTTCCACCTTCGTCACCACGACGATCGCGACGGCCGCGGCGATGCTCGCCTGGCTGCTCACCGAACGCATTCGGGACGGCAAGGCCACCTCGCTGGGTGCCGCTTCGGGCATCGTGGCGGGTCTCGTCGCCATCACCCCGTCGTGCTCATCGGTGAACGTTGTTGGCGCGCTCGTGATCGGCGCATCCGCGGGTGTGCTGTGCGCGCTGGCGGTGGGCCTGAAATACAAACTGGGATACGACGACTCGCTCGACGTGGTCGGCGTGCACCTGGTCGGTGGCTTGGTCGGTACGCTGCTGATTGGTCTGGTGGCCGCGCCGGAGACCGGCGCCGGCGTCGCCGGCCTCTTCTACGGCGGCGGATTCGACCAACTGTGGCGGCAGGCCGTTGGCGCCGGGGCGGTTCTGCTCTATTGCGGCATCGCTACCGCTATCTTGGCTTTCATCGTGAAGTTCACGGTGGGGCTGCGACTTAGCGACGAAGATGAGGCAACGGGTGCCGATGAAAGCGAACATGCGGAAACCGCATACGACTTCGCGGCAGTCGGCGGCAGCTCGGTTCTCGGACGTCACGGCGGAGAGGAATAAGGGGATATGAAGCTGATTACTGCGATCGTCAAGCCGTTCACGCTCGAAGACGTCAAGACCGGGCTCGAGCAGACGGGGATTCTCGGAATGACCGTCAGCGAGGTTCAGGGCTACGGCCGCCAGAAGGGTCACACCGAGGTGTACCGCGGCGCCGAGTACTCCGTCGACTTCGTGCCGAAGGTGCGGGTGGAGGTCGTGGTCGATGATTCCGCCGTCGACAAGGTGGTGGATGTCATCGTCCAGGCCGCACGCACCGGGAAGATCGGTGACGGCAAGGTGTGGGTCAGCCCCGTCGACACCGTGGTCCGGGTCCGCACCGGCGAGCGGGGGGCCGACGCCCTTTGAGCCGTCCATGAATTGAGACGTCGTCTCCCGGCCATGCACCGTGTGAGCGTTGATCGGTAAGGGCCGGGTGAGGACACGAAATGACAAAGCAGAGACCAGATTCCGCCGCCGGGGCTTCCTCGATGGAAGCCTCCGCGGGTCTATGTCGCCGGCCAGGCGAGCTCCGGCGGGCTCGTCTCGTCCCGCAACCGATTTGTCCGCGGCGTCCGGGCAGCTGCTGGCGGGCGGTTCTCGCCATCTCGATTCGGCCGCGCTGCGCGACGCGCTGCTGGACCTGCACGAATTCTGGCTCACCACAAAGGCCGCCGAGATCGGCATCACGCCCACCAGCGGCTTCGCGATCGTCGCCACCGGCGGACTGGGCCGCGGCGAGCTGCTACCGTACTCCGACCTCGACCTGACACTGCTGCACGACAACATGCCTCACGACGTGGTCAGTCAGGTCGCCGAGCTGTTGTGGTACCCCTTGTGGGACGCCAACATTCGCATCGACCACAGTGTCCGCACCGTCCCGGAGGCGCTGACGGTCGCCGGGGAGGACATCTCGGCCGGGCTGGCCATGCTGGAGGCGCGGCACATCGCCGGAGACTCGGATTTGTCGTCGCTGTTGATCGGCGGGAGCGCGGCGGCAGTGGCGCACCGGAATCGCTTCGCGTTTCGAACGAACTCGTCGACCACACGCAGGCGCGGTGGCAGCGCAGCGGCCCGATCGCGCATCGCGCCGAGCCCGACCTCAAGACCGGTCGCGGCGGTCTTCGCGACGTCCAATTGCTCAACGCCCTGGCGATCGCGCAACTGGCCGACGTGTACCCCAGCCGATCGTTGGCATCGCCGACCGAAACACTCGGTGAGGCTCATCTCGCCCTACTCAACGTCCGCACCGAACTGCACCGGGTGTCTGGCCGCGGCCGCGAACTGCTGCTGGCCCAGCACGCCGACGAGATCGGTGCGGCGCTGCGCATCGGTGACCGATTCGACCTGGCGCGCATGCTTTCTGACGCGGCCCGCACGATCAGTTTCTACGTCGACGCCGGGCTGCGCACCGCGGCCAACGCCCTGCCGCGTCGCGGGTTCGCGGCGTTCAAACGGCCGGTGCGCCGTCCGCTTGACGAGGGCGTCATCGAGTTTGGCGGCGAAGTGATTCTGGCCCGCGACGCCCGCCCCGAGCGCGATCCCGGACTGATCCTGAGGGTGGCGGCCGCATCGGCGACCACCGGTCTGCCGATGGCGGCGTCCACTCTTGGCCGGCTGGTGGAAACAGCGCCGGAATTGCGGACGCCGTGGCCGCGCCAGGCCCTCAAGGATCTCCTCGTGATGCTCGCCGCCGGCCCGACGGCGGTCGCCACGATCGAGGCGCTGGACCGCACCGGCTTGTGGGGCCGGCTGTTCCCGGAGTGGGGCGCGGTGCGCGACCTGCCGCCGCGCGACGTCGTGCACATCTGGACCGTCGACCGCCACCTCGTCGAAACCGTTTCGCGGGCAAGCGCGTTCACCACGCGGGTGTCTCGGCCGGACCTGTTGGTGCTTGGCGCATTGGTGCACGACATCGGCAAGGGTCGGGGCGGCGACCACAGCATCATCGGCGCCGAGTTGGCCACCCAGATCGGCACCCGGCTTGGCCTGTGGCCGTCGGACGTCGAGATTCTCTCGAAGATCGTGCGTCACCACCTGCTGCTGCCCCACACCGCGACACGGCGTGACCTGCAGGATCCGAAGGTCATCGCATCGGTCGTCGATGCGCTCGACGGCGACCGGGTGCTACTGGAGTTGTTGCATGTGCTGGCCGAGGCGGACGCATTGGCCACCGGACCCGGCGTGTGGGGCGACTGGAAGGCGTCGCTGATCGGCGACCTGGTCCGCCGCTGCCGGCTGGTGATGGCGGGCGAGCCGCTGCCCCAGCCCGATCCCATTGACCCGCGGTATCTTTCGCTGGCAGCCGATGTTGGCGTGCACGTCGAACTGACCCCCGCTGACAGCCCGCACATCTACAACGTCACGATGATCGCGCCCGACCGCCGGGGCCTGCTGAGCAAGGCGGCCGGTGTGCTGGCGCTCAATTCGCTGCGCGTGCACTCGGCGTCGGTCAACGGCCACGAAGGTTCGGCGATCAACACGTTCGTCGTGTCACCGCATTTCGGGACGCCGCCGGCCGCCGAGCTGCTACGCCAGCAGTTCATCCTCGCCCTCGACGGCGAGGTCGACGTGCTCGCGTCACTGGACCGCCGTGACCGCGACGCCGCGCAGCATGGCACCACCCGCGCCGGGGAAGTGCCGGCCGCGGTGCCGATCAACCATGCGCAGGCGCCGCCGCGGATCCTGTGGTCGGAGGGCGCCGAACCCGGCGAGCTGGTGGTGCAGATCCGCACCACCGACCGCGCCGGTCTGCTGGCGAGACTGACGGCGGTGTTCGAGCGGGACGGCGTGGACATCGCGTGGGCCAAGGTCACCACCCTGGGTTCGTCGGTCGTCGACGTGTTCGGCATCGTGGTACCCACGCTGGCCTCCGGCGACGGCGCCGTGCGCGATGAGCTCGAACGCGACCTGTTCGCGGTGCTGCCCGCGCCTGCGCCCGCGAAGCCGGTTTCCGAAGCCAGTTAGGCTTGATGGCGTGTTTGAATCGCTGTCCGACCGGTTGACTGGTGCCCTGCAGGGGCTGCGCGGCAAGGGTCGGTTGACCGACGCCGATATCGACGCGACCGCCCGCGAGATCCGGCTGGCGCTGCTGGAAGCCGACGTCTCGCTGCCCGTCGTGCGCGACTTCGTCGCGCGCATCAAAGACCGCGCCAAGGGCGCCGAGGTCTCCGGTGCGCTCAATCCCGCCCAGCAGGTCGTCAAGATCGTCAACGACGAACTCATCGGAATCCTCGGCGGCGAGACCCGCCAACTGGCCTTCGCCAAGGCACCGCCGACCGTGATCATGCTGGCCGGTCTGCAAGGCTCGGGTAAGACCACTCTGGCCGGCAAGCTCGCGAAATGGCTTGGCGGACAAGGGCATACACCACTGCTGGTGGCGTGTGACCTGCAGCGCCCTGGCGCGGTCAACCAGCTGCAGATCGTCGGCGAACGCGCCGGTGTGGAGGTCTTCGCACCGCACCCAGGGGTGTCAACGGCAGGCGCCGAGAACGCCGGTCATGGCGATCCCGTCGCGGTCGCCGCGGCCGGGCTGGCCGAGGCCAAGGCCAAGCACTATGACGTCGTCATCGTCGACACCGCCGGCCGACTCGGCATCGACGAGGAACTGATGGGCCAGGCCGCCGCGATCCGGCAGGCCGTCGATCCCGACGAGGTGCTGTTCGTTCTGGACGCCATGATCGGCCAGGACGCGGTGACCACGGCCGAGGCGTTCCGCGAGGGTGTCGGCTTCACCGGCGTGGTGCTGACCAAGCTCGACGGCGACGCCCGCGGCGGTGCCGCCCTGTCGGTGCGTGAGGTCACCGGCACACCGATCCTGTTCGCGTCCGCAGGTGAGAAGCTCGAGGACTTCGACGTCTTCCACCCCGACCGGATGGCCAGCCGCATCCTCGGCATGGGCGACGTGCTCACCCTCATCGAGCAGGCCGAGCAGGTCTTCGACGCCGAGCAGGCCGAGGCGGCGGCCGCCAAGATCGGCACCGGTGAGCTGACGCTGGAGGACTTCCTCGAGCAGATGCTGGCCATCCGCAAGATGGGCCCGATCGGCAACCTGCTCGGCATGCTGCCCGGCGCCGGTCAGATGAAGGATGCGCTGGCCGCCGTCGACGACAGCCAGCTCGACCGCGTGCAGGCGATCATCCGCGGCATGACACCGGCCGAGCGGGCCGACCCGAAGATCATCAACGCGTCGCGCCGGTTGCGGATCGCCAACGGTTCGGGCGTGGCGGTGTCGGAGGTCAATCAGCTCGTCGACCGGTTCTTCGAGGCCCGCAAGATGATGTCGCAGATGGCGGGTCAGATGGGCATGCCGTTCGCGCGCAAGTCATCCCGCAAGGCCGCCAAGGGCAAGGGCAAGAAGGGCAAGAAGGGCGGCAGGGGACCGACGCCGCCGAAGGCGCGCAACCCGCTCGGCGCCGGTATGCCTGCGGGCTTCCCGGACCTGTCCAACATGCCCAAGGGTCTCGACGAGCTGCCGCCCGGCCTTGCCGATATCGACCTGTCGAAGCTGAAGTTCCCCAGGAACAATTAGCGATGAGCCGACGCCCCCCCTTCATGTCCGCGGCCGTGGGTTGCCTGATGGTGAGCCGGTCGAGTGGTGGATCGTCGACGGCACGCTGTGCGCCGAGCCGGTCAATGACGCCGAGACGGTTTTCGTGCGACGGTTGGCGGCTGGATCCTGCCCGGCCTCGTCGACGCGCACTGCCATGTCGGGCTCGGCGAGCACGGCGCTGTCGACCTCGACGAGGCGATCGAGCAGGCAGAAACCGAACGCGACGCCGGAGCGCTGCTTCTGCGCGACGCCGGTTCACCGATCGACACCCGCAGCCTCGACGACCACGACGACCTGCCGCGCATCATCCGCGCAGGGCGGTTCCTGGCCCGCCCGAAGCGGTACCAGCGCGGCTTCGCGATCGAACTGGAGGACGAGTCGCAACTGCCCGACGCGGTAGCCGAGCAGGCGCGATGGGGTGACGGCTGGGTCAAGCTGGTCGGCGACTGGATCGACCGCGACGTCGGCGATCTGGCGCCGCTGTGGTCCGACGACGTGCTCAAAGCCGCGATCGACGCCGCCCACGCCCAGGGCGCCCGGGTCACCGCGCACGTGTTCAGCGAGGACGCGCTGCCCGGGCTCATCAATGCCAGCATCGACTGCATCGAGCACGGCACCGGGCTGACCGACGACACCGTCGAGTTGATGGTCGAGCACGGCACCGCGCTGGTGCCCACGCTGATCAACATCGAGAACTTCCCTGGCATCGCCGATGCGGCCGAGAAGTTCCCGGCCTACGCGCGGCACATGCGGGACCTGCATGACCGGTGCCATCCGCGTATCGCCGCCGCGCGCGAAGCCGGCGTGCCGATCTATGCGGGCACCGACGCGGGCAGCAATGTCGCGCATGGCCGCATCGCCGACGAGATCGAATCGCTCAAGGGCATCGGCATGAGCCCGACGGAGGCGCTGGGTGCGGCGTGCTGGGACGCCCGCGAGTGGTTGGGCCGGCCCAGCCTGGAGCACGGAGCTCCCGCCGACCTGGTGTGCTACGCCGAGGACCCACGCTTGGGCGCTGAGGTGCTCAACAACCCCGAAATCGTGATCCTGCGTGGACGGGCGTTTAGCGGTAAGGGCTGAAGCCCAGCAGGCCTCGACTCGACCTATCCCTGCCGGAATACAGGTTCGCCGAGCGCCCGCTAGCGGTGCTGGCTGAAGCCCCAGTCCAGCAGGCCGATCGCCTGGCCGTACATGTCGCCTCGAACCGTACATCTGCACGACCACCAGCCGCCTGCCGTCACGCTGGGCCGCGCCGACGAACGTGTGCTGGGCCAGGTTCGTGAAGCCGGTCTTGCCGACAAGCGTGCCGGGGTAACGCTTCAGCAGCTCGTTCTGGTTGACGATCTCGTGTGGCCCGTCGTCGGTGGGAAACAATGACGACGGCTGGCGCACGATGGCGGCGAACGCCGGATACCGGAGCGCGGCGCGATAGATCACCGCCAGGTCGAACGGCGTCGTGATCGACTCCATCCCGGGACCGTCCAGACCCGACGGTGAGGAGGCGTGGGTGTTGCGTGCGCCCAGCGCGACCGCCTTGGCGTTCATTCGCGCGACCGCGGCCTGATAACCGCCGAGTCCTTCGGCCAGTGTGTTGGCGGCGTCGTTACCAGACACCAGCATCAGCCCGTCGAGCAGCTGACGCACCGTGTAGGCCCGACCCTCCTTGACCCCGACACACGAGCACTCCACGTCCGTGTTCGCCGGCATCGCGGCGATCACCGCGGTGAGTTCGGGAGCTGATCGAGCACGACCATCGCGAGCAGCGCCTTGATGGTGCTTGCCGGTGCGTGTGGCTCATATGGGTTGCGGGAAGCCAGAATTCGTCCGTTGTCCAGATCGGCCAGCAGCCATGCCTGCGCAGGTCCTTCCGGGATCGCCACCGCGCCAGCGGGTTCGATGCCGGGCTCGGCCCACACTGGGGGAGCGACCAGCACGGCCGCGGACATCGTGATCGTCAACGCGGCCAACAACTTTCGCACGGAGGCCGAGCGTACTCAGTGCGTTTGCCGACGAGGTCTCGGATGCGTTGCGATTCAGCAACTTAAAGTGAGCCGACGCTCGCGCTCTTCGGATCCAGCGCGAAGCCCCAATCGAGCAGACTGGCGGCCTGATCCCAGTAGGTGGGGCCGCCTTCCTTGTCGAGCCCGAACATCATCGCGATGACCAGCCGGCGGCCGTTTCGCTGCGCAGCGCCGACGAACGTCTTGCGGGCGATGTCGGTGAAGCCGGTCTTGCCGCCGATGGCGCCGGGATAGCGCTTGAGCAACTCGTCCTGATTGACCAGCACCTTGTCGCCGGTCTTGGTGAAGAACACGGTGCTCGGCTGCGAGGTTATCTGGGCGAACACCGGGTTGGCGATCGCGGCGCGGAAGATGACGGCAAGGTCGTGCGGCGAGCTCCACATGTCGATGCCGGGCCCGTCGAGCCCCGACGGGGAGCCGACGTTGGTGCCGTATGCGCCCAGAAGCGCCGCCTTGGCGTTCATCTTCATGACGGCCGCCTCCTGCCCGCCGAGCATGGTGGCCAGCGTGTTGGCGGCGTCGTTGCCCGACACCAGCAGCAGTGCCTCCAGAAGCTGGCGTGCCGTGTAGACGTGTCCGGGCACCACGCCCGCGCAGTTGCATTCGACCTTGGTGTCTGCCTCGGTGGCGACGACGGTGGTGTCGAGGGGCAGCTCATCGAGGACGGTCAGCGCCAGCAGCACCTTGATAGTGCTGGCGGGCGCGTACTGGCCGTATTCGTCGCGGGCCGCCAGCACGGCGCCGCTGTCCAGGTCGGCGACGATCCACGCCTGGGCCGGCCCTTCGGGAATCGGCACCGAACCCGATGGCTGGCTGATCCCGGGCACCGGCGCGGCGCTGGCTGTGGCGGTCCCCCCGACCACCAGGCAGAGCGCCATGGCGAAACACACTAGAAGCCTTTGCATGACGGCTGAGCCTAACCGCGGCGCCTTATCGTGTTCAATCAACGCATGTTGAGCCTGGCGGAGATTTCGGATCGGCTCGAGATTCAGCAGTTGATGGTCGACTATTCGTCGGCCATCGACAGCAAACAGTTCGACGACCTGGACAAGGTGTTCACGCCGGACGCGTACATCGACTACCGGGTCACCGGTGGAATCGACGGCCGCTATCCGGAGGTCAAGGCATGGCTGGCGGAGGTCTTGCCGAACTTTCCCGCGTACTACCACATGCTGGGCAACTTCGACGTGCGCATAGACGGCGACACCGCGACGTCGCGGACGATTTGCTTCAACCCGATGGTGTTCAACGAGGAGAAGAAGCAGATCCTGTTCGTCGGAATCTGGTACGTCGACGAGTTCGTGCGCACGCCCGAGGGATGGCGGATGAGTCGACGCGTCGAGGAGAAGTGCTTCGACAAGCTGCTGTAGAGGTTCACGCTCGCCGGTGCCCAGCGATTCGCGACCTAGTTGCGTCAGTTCGAGCACGCAGTGGCCCCAAGCGTCACACCAGCCCCAGGCGGGAGCGGCACCCGTTGTGTCCACCTATCAGCGACAATGTCGCTCGAGCGTAAAAGTCGCTCGGAGGCGGGCAATTGGATAATCACCTCTGGCAGGGACAGGTGCGACTGACGTGACAAGACGCGTAGCGGACGGATTTTCGCCGACGCGGCCTGTTCTGGCACAATGGGCGGCTGTCTGCCCCGCGACTACGGCTGCGCGGCGGTCACACACGTAAGGCAAAACCGGGTCAGGGCACTCCGCCCCGATCGCTGAATTGCAGCGTGGCAATCACAGGAGAAGTCGCTTAACCATGGCTGTCAAGATCAAGCTCACCCGGCTTGGCAAGATCCGCAATCCCCAGTACCGCATCTCCGTCGCC
Organism: uncultured Actinomycetota bacterium; assembly: GCA_963851115.1. Lineage (GTDB taxonomy): Bacteria > Actinomycetota > Actinomycetes > Mycobacteriales > Mycobacteriaceae > Mycobacterium. Next base: position 119,246 of record CAWKOI010000023.1, on the reverse strand, counting down.
GACGCGCGCACCCGCCGCGACGGCCGCGCGATCGAGGTCATCGGCCGGTATCACCCGAAGGAAGAGCCCAGCCTCATCGAGATCGACTCGGAGCGGGCCCAGTACTGGCTCGGCGTCGGCGCCCAGCCCACTGAACCCGTGCTGCAGCTGCTGAAGATCACCGGTGACTGGCAGAAGTTCAAGGGTCTGCCCGGCGCCGAGGGGACGCTGAAGGTCAAGGAGCCCAAGCCCAGCAAGCTGGACCTGTTCAACGCGGCGCTGGCCGAGGCCGACGGCGCGCCGGCCGGCGAGGCCACCCAGCAGAAGAAAAAGAAGGCACCGGCCAAGAAGGCTGCCGAGAAGGCCGAAGACAAGGCTGCCGATGCCACCGAGGTACAGGCCGAGGCCGCTCCGGTCAAGGACGAGTCCGAGCCGGCCGCTGAGGGCGCCGACGCCACTCCGGCTGAGCCTTCGCCCGAGTCGTCCGAGAGCTGAGCGCAGCCATGAGCTCAGTCGTCGTCGACGCCGTCGAGCACCTGGTCCGCGGGATCGTGGACAACCCCGAGGATGTCCGGGTCGACATGGTCACCAACCGCCGCGGGCGCACGGTCGAGGTACACGTGCATCCCGACGACCTCGGCAAGGTCATCGGTCGCGGTGGCCGCACCGCGACCGCGTTGCGCACGCTGGTCGCCGGCATCGGCGGCCGCGGCATCCGCGTCGACGTGGTGGACACCGACCGATAGCGGTCCGGATATGGACCTGGTAGTCGGGCGGGTCGTCAGAGCACACGGCGTCACCGGTGAGGTCGTCGTCGAGATCCGCACCGACGATCCCGACACCCGCTTCGCGCCCGGCACGACCTTGCGCGGCTGCGGCGCCAAAGGCGGACCCGAACGCGGCTACGTCGTGGAATCCGCTCGCGCGCATAGCGGCCGGCTGCTGGTGCGGCTGGACGGGGTGGCCGACCGCAGCACGGCCGAGGCGTTGCGGGGCACCGTCTTCGTCGTCGACTCCCAGTACCTGCCGCCGATCGAGGATCCCGACGAGTTCTATGACCACCAGCTCGAGGGTCTACAGGTGATGACTTCGGCGGGCCAGAAGGTGGGAACCGTTGCCGAGGTATTACACACGGCGGCAGGCGAATTGCTCGCCGTACGCGCAGAGGAAGGCGAGGTGCTGGTGCCGTTCGTCAGCGCCATCGTGACATCGGTGTCGTTGGCGGAGCAGACCATCGAGATCGACCCGCCCGAGGGTCTGCTGGAGCTTTGAGTAGGAATGCGCGCGTGCACATTGATGTGATCACGATCTTCCCGGACTACCTCGATCCGCTGCGACAGTCGTTGCCGGGCAAGGCCATTGATGCCGGCATCGTTCAGCTCGCGGTGCATGACCTTCGGCGGTGGACCCACGACGTGCACCGGTCGGTCGACGATGCGCCATACGGTGGCGGCCCAGGCATGGTGATGAAAGCCCCGGTATGGGGTGAGGCGCTCGATGAAATATGTTCGGATGAAACGCTTCTCGTCGTCCCGACACCGGCGGGCAGGCTGTTCACGCAGGCAGACGCCCAACGTTGGAGTGCGGAGAAGCATCTGGTGTTCGCGTGCGGCCGCTACGAGGGCATCGACCAACGCGTCGTCGACGACGCCGCCCGCAGGATGCGGGTCGAGGAGGTGTCGATCGGCGACTACGTGCTGCCCGGCGGCGAGTCGGCGGCGCTGGTCATGATCGAGGCCGTCGTTCGCTTGCTGCCCGACGTGCTCGGGAATCCGGCGTCGCACCAAGACGATTCGCACTCTGACGGTCGTGCTGGAAGGTCCGAGCTACACCCGGCCGCCCAGCTGGCGCGGACTCGACGTGCCGGATGTGCTGCTGTCGGGCGACCACGCCAAGGTCGCGGCGTGGCGACGCGAGCAGGGTCTGCAGCGCACGCGGGAGCGCCGCCCCGACCTGCTCGACGACTAGATCTTCCCGCCAGGGAACATCGTCTTGACCACCTGGGTCATAGTGGCGCGCGCAGCCGCGGCATCGTCGGGATCCAGCGATCCGATCGCCATCACGTAGCGGCGGTCCGGGCCGATCACGCCGGTGGACACGTGCAACTGGTTGGCGCCGTTCCAGCAGCAGAACCAGCCTTGCTTGACGGCGACGGGCTCGGCGTAGAGCCCCTCGGGGATGCCGAAACGCTGCGGGTATCCGTCGATCCCCGTCGGTGTGGATTGCGCGAGGTTGCTCATGATCACGTTGGCCTGTTCGGGCGGCAGCCCGCCGCTGCCGTCCAACAGCTTGTCGTAGTAGCGGACGAGATCGCTTGCGGTGCTCAGCGTGACGTCCCAGTGCCCGTTGTAGGGCGCCGTCGTGCCCGTCAACCCGTACCGCGCCACGACGCGGGCGATGACGGCGCTGCCACCGCTGCGGTTCCAGAAGTTCTCGGCCGCGTTGTCGTCGGAGGACCGCAGCATGACGTCGAGCGACTTGCGGTCGGCAGGAGAGAGCGTCGTCTGGCCCTTGGACTCCTGCAGCAGCAGGTCGTCGGCGATGAACAGCTTCACCACGGACGCGATCGGGAACGGCGCGCCGTCCCCGCCCGAGACGATCTGGCCGGTGTTGCGATCCATTACCACGACCGAGATGTCGGCGCCTTCGTTCGCCGCGTCGGCGGTGGCCTGCTTGGCCCTGGCGTCCAGGCCGTCGAAGGTCGCGGCCGGCTCGTCGGGCGGGGCTTCCGGCAGGGGCGCCATGCGCGCCCTGGGGTGCGACGACCGTCAGCTGCGGGCCTGCGGGTTCGGGCGGTGTTCCGTGCACCTCGGCTTCGCAACCGGCGACGACGGGCAGGCCGACGACGACGGCCGAGACCAGTGTGACCAGCTTCGACGCCCGCCGTCGCATGGTTCTCCTTCAGGTCTTTCCGGAACCGGAATCCGGGCTTGCCGTACCGCCCCCGGCCCGTCTTTCACAATAATCGTCCAGCTGGCATCGTGCGTAGTTAGGTCTTCTCGGTGTTTCGGGCGCCTGGACGGCGGCGATTTCACTGGATCGAGGCCCATCTGGCACAATTGAGCAGTTGTCTGTGCAGGCCCGGGTACGGCCCCGCTGCGAGATACACCCGGATCCGCCCGATAGAACGGCTCGGCGACGCGTCACACCGCGACAAAATGCCCGCAGCCGCCAACAGCAAGGAAGTGTCACCGATGAACACGCTGGACTTCGTCGATCAGACGTCGCTTCGTGACGACGTCCCGGACTTCAGCCCCGGCGACACCGTGAACGTGCACGTGAAGGTCATCGAGGGCTCCAAGGAGCGCATCCAGGTCTTCAAGGGTGTCGTTCTTCGCCGGCAGGGCGGCGGGGTCCGCGAGACGTTCACGGTCCGCAAGGAAAGCTACGGCGTTGGCGTCGAGCGCACCTTCCCGGTGCACTCGCCCAACATCGACCACATCGACGTCGTCACCCGTGGTGACGTGCGCCGCGCGAAGCTGTACTACCTGCGCGAGCTGCGCGGCAAGAAGGCGAAGATCAAGGAAAAGCGCTGACTGGCGTTTCCGCCCGCCGGCTCACCGGGTTCTGACCCGTGGGACTCGAGAGGCGCGGCAGCAGGCGTCGCGCTGGCTACTCTGATGCGGTGACCGGACCCACGGAGCCCGACGACCCGTGCTGAGATCGCAGATCCGGAAACCGACCTCGACGACGCGAAGTCCGAGCCGAAGAAGAAACACGGCGCGCTTCGTGAAGCCGCAATCTTGGTCACCATCGCGGTCGTCCTGTACTACGTCATGCTGACGTTCGTCGCTCGTCCGTACCTGATCCCGTCGGAGTCGATGGAACCGACGCTGCACGGCTGCAACGGGTGCGTCGGCGACCGGATCATGGTGGACAAGCTGACCTATCGGTTCTCGGAGCCGCGAGCCCGGCGACGTGATCGTGTTCAAGGGACCGCCGAATTGGAACATCGGCTACAAGTCGATCCGCTCCGACAACACCGCGGTGCGGTGGATGCAGAATGCGCTGTCGTTCGTTGGGTTCGTCCCGCCCGACGAGAACGACCTTGTCAAACGCGTCATCGCGGTGGGCGGGCAGACCGTTGAGTGCCGAGCGAACACCGGGTTGACGGTCGACGGCAAGCGACTGGACGAGCCGTATCTCGACCCGACGACGATGATGGCCGACCCAACGTCTACCCCTGCCTGTACGGGCAACGAGTTCGGGCCCGGTGAAGGTGCCCGACGGCAGGCTGTGGGTGATGGGCGACAACCGCACCCATTCGGCCGATTCGCGTGCGCACTGCTCCAACACGCCGGCCGACGCCCAGCGCGGGCTGTTGTGCACGGGTGACCCGATGGCCGGGACGGTGCCGATAGACAATGTCATTGGAAAGGCACGGTTCATCGCCTGGCCGCCATCGCGATGGGGTGGGGTTGGCAGCGTGAACCCGCAGACCCAATAGGAGGGCGATGAGCCGCTTGCGCGAAGAGCGAAGGGCTTGAGCTTGCCGGCGACATGGCCTCCGCGAACTGTGATCCGGAAGTCTTCGGGCCTGCGCACGCTGGAGTCCGCACTGTATCGCGGCGGTCTCGGCCCGGTAGCGGGTGTCGACGAGGTTGGCCGCGGTGCGTGCGCGGGCCCGTTGGTGGTGGCGGCTTGCGTACTGGGGCCCAACCGGCTGGAGAGCCTGGCCGACCTAGACGACTCCAAGAAGCTCAACGAGAAGGAGCGCGAGCGGCTGTTTCCACTGATCCGCCGGTACGCGCTGGCGTATCACGTGGTGTTCATCCCATCGACCGAAGTGGATCGGCGCGGCGTACACGTGGCGAACATCGAGGGCATGCGACGGGCGGTGGCCGGGCTGTCGATGCGCCCCGGCTACGTGCTGTCGGACGGGTTCCGGGTGCCGGGTCTGCCGATGCCCTCACTGCCGGTGGTGGGCGGCGACGCGGCCGCGGCGTGCATCGCGGCGGCCAGCGTGTTGGCGAAGGTCAGCCGCGACCGGCTGATGGTCAAGATGGAGGCCGAGCACCCGGGATACGGCTTCGCCGAGCACAAGGGCTACAGCACACCCGCCCACGGCGCGGCGCTGGCCGAGCTGGGGCCGTGCAGCCAGCACCGATACTCGTTCATCAACGTGCGTCGACTGGTGACGGTCGAGGGCGAACTCGTGCCGGAAGACGCGTTCGACACCGAACCCGAGCAGCAGAGCCAACTGGGGTAGGGGAAGAATGGGACCAGATCTATATGAAGGACAGCTGAGTCGATGAGTGCCGAAGATCTCGAGAAGTATGAAACCGAGATGGAGCTCTCGCTCTACCGCGAATACAAGGACATCGTCGGGCAGTTCAGCTATGTCGTGGAGACCGAGCGGCGCTTCTACCTGGCCAATAGCGTCGAGTTGGTGCCGCGTAACTCCGAGGGCGAGGTCTACTTCGAGCTTCGGCTGGCCGACGCCTGGGTGTGGGACATGTACCGGCCGGCCCGGTTCGTCAAACACGTACGGGTGATCACCTTCAAGGACGTCAACATCGAAGAGGTGGAGAAGCCCGAGCTGCGTCTGCCCGAGTAGTCACTCGAACGCAGTGCAGCTCGCTGTCCAAGGCCAGGGCCGACCCCTCGATATTGATGAGATTCCGATTCCGGATTCGAAGATCGCCCGCGAAGCCGAGGAGGAGTGCCGCGGCAGCTGTCGCGGGTGTTTCTCAAGGCGCTCACCACGCCAGGGCGTTTCGTGGAGCGCGTGCGCGTGGAAGCCGCTCGAAGTCACTTGGAGAACACTCACGCGCCGCTTGAGGTCATCGCCGACACCGGTGTGATCGGCGGCGTCGAGACCATGCGCCGTGCTCTCAAGGTGTGATAGACGTCGAACCGGGTGAACATCGTCAGCGCTTCCGGCGGCGCGGAACCGACTCGCGTCGGACTCAACGCGCAACTTCTGCAGCTTGTCGTTAGAGACCCTTTGTCGTTAGAGACCCTTTGTCGTTAGAGACCCTTTGTCGTTAGGTCTTTGAGAGTTGTCTTGAGTTTTCAGGCCGCCTTTGGCAGTAGGCGAGCCCGGTCGATGGTTTCGGTGATGTGAATGTCGATGGTGCGTAATGCTTTTCGTATCGGTGGTGGTGTTTGCGGTTGGTCGGGGGCGAGCAGGGGTCGAAGGACCCGATCATGGACCTTGGTGTAGAAGATCGCGAACCGCAGCCCGTCGTCGGTGAGCCGATAGCGGTTGCGGCCCGGGATGCGGCTGATCAGTCCGTTGACCCGCAGCCGCGCCAGGTCGTAGCTGGCTTGGTTTGTGCTGTAGTCGATGCCGTCGAGTAGTCCGGTCATCAAGGCGCGCAGGCTCTTGTTGGTGATGCCGGTGACGGCGAGCATCGTGGTGCACAGGGCGCCGGCCAGGGCTTGGACCCGAGGGTCGCCGAACCGCAAGGCCGGGGCCCTCCTGCCATCCTCGGCGAGGCTGGGCTGGGCGATCCGCTCAAAGGCTGGACTCGCCAGGACGCAGCCCTGGCCGACACGTTCAGTATCGAGCAGCCGCCGGTTGACCGCACGGGCCTTGGACTGCAGCTCGTCGAGATGGGCCAGGCGGCGGTGACAGCGGAGGTCGTCGGGTGAGTTGATCACCGTCTCGATCCGCAGCGCCCGCCCGTTTTTCAAATACTGCTTGATGCGGGAATTCTTGTAGAAGGCGTTGACGGTGGCCTCGGTGCCGCGAGTGACGATCTTCGTCTTGGGGACGCAGTCGAGTTGGGGTGGCCTGCCCAGGTGTCGGGGCCCATGGAAGATGAGCTCCACGGTGTCGGGGCGGCCGATGTCGAGATTGTCGGCCACCAGGGCTTCGAAGAACCCGCGGGCGTGGCGCGGCGCGTCGAACACCAGGGTGCGCGAGACCTCGATCTGGCGCATCGACAGCTCCCACCAGTAGCCCGCGGCGCGGTCCGCCTCGGTGAGCGGCAGCGGCAGCCGGCTCATCCAGCGTTCGAAGAGCACCCCGATCGTGGCGGGGCCGAGCCGGTCACAGATCGCTTGCAGCGCGGCGGGATCGGTGGCCGTGGCGAACCCGTTGGAGAGCTCGGAAAACCCGATCCCGGCCTGGGTGGCCTGTCGTTTGGCCCACTCGTGGCCGTTGAGCCACACCTTGATTGGGTACGGGAAGTAGGCGCACACCTTGATGAACGCCGGCCCGAAATCGGCGTCCCAGACATAGAAATAAAAACACGTCACCCGCCGGTCAGCCTTGGTGAACGAAAACCACGGAATCCCGTTGTGGCCCGTGCGTTGCGACGCGGCGAACACGTTCTGAAACTCCTGGGCGGTCCCGATCGCGGCCACCCCGGAGCGGCCGGTCGCCGCCTGTCGAGCCAGATACGGCCGCATCCGATCGATCTTGCGGTCATCCTTGCCGAACCGCACCACCGGGATGTGGTCGGCTTCAGCGAACGATGCCACCGCCTTGCGGAACGCGGTGCCGATCTTCTCCATGATCGCCGGCGACGGGATCGGGCAACCCAAGTGCTGGGTCATAAACGACACCACCTGCCCGCCCACCTGCAGGTTCGGCACATAACCGTTCAGATAGATCCGATCCAGGCACTCCACATCCAGGCCCACATGCCCGTCGAGCACATCGTTGACCGTCACCGTCGCAGCCATCCCCACAGCCTGGTCGGCCAAGCCGGTCCTGACCATCGCCCAGCCTCGCGGCGACGTCGCGATCGTCGGAGGGCAGGCTCGGACCGCTTCTCAACCAGCAGTCAACCGCAGCGATCCCACCCAACCCGGCCACCCACCTCGGCGGTCCGAGGCTGGCCTCACGGGGTTCCTCGAAGAGACGTTGCGGATGGAAAGCCCGGTCAAAGCCCATTTCCGGATGGCGCGCACGTCCACCACGGTCGGAGATGTGAAGGTTCCGGCGGGCACAACGGTCATGGTGCTTCCGGGTGCATGCAATCGGGATGGGCGAAAGTTCGAGGATCCCAATATGTTCCGAGCCGACAGGCCGAATGTGCGTGAGCAGATTGCGTTCATCCGCGGTGTCCACTCCTGCCCCGGCGCCCCGTTGGCTCGTGCGGAGGGCCGGATCTCACTGAACCGGATCCTGGATCGGATGTCCGGCATCAGGATCTCCGAGGAACATCACGGACCCGCGGCCGACCATCGCTACACCTACGAGCCGACGTTCATCATGCGTGGGCTCAACGAACTGCACATCCAGTTCACGCCGGTCACCTAGACCGGCGAGCAGACGCAAAAGCCCCCGACACGCCGAGCATTTGGGGCACTTTGCGTCTGCTCGCGCAGAGAAGTCAGGACAGGTTGGCGGCGATCTCGTCGAATGCGGCGATGGTCGGGAACAGCTTGGCGGGGTCCTGAGGTAGCGGCCAGCTCGACAGCTTCGCCGCGACAAGGTTCGCGGCCCGGTTGACGTAGATCATCTGGCCGTGAATCCCCAAGCACAGCAACACGTTGTTGCCGGGATGGGGGAACCAGCACTGGTTGCGGTACATGCCGCCCGGCATGCGGTTGTCGTCGGGACTCGCGGTGAACGCCGCCCGCGAATCGAGGCCACCGTTGAACGTGTCCGCGATCCACGACAGCGACACCACGTGTTCGCCGGTCAACGACGATCCGCCGTTGAGGAAGAGCAAACCGAACCTGGCGAGATCGCGCAGGCACGCGTTGATACCGCCGTCGAACATGCCCGTGCCCACCGAGTCGACGCCGATGGTCGCGTCGTTGTCGGCGCCGAGCTTGCTCCACAGCAGCTGCGACATCAGCTCGGGCATGCGAATCCCACTGGCCGCCTCGCAGATCCAGCCGAGCACATCCGTCTCGCAGGACCGGTACTTGAACGGTCCACCGTGCGGCCTGGCCTGTTGCAGCGTAAGCAAAAAGTCGTACATGGTGTTCGGCAGATCCGGCACCGTGCGCGGCGCCCACCCGATGGCCTGCTCGAGCAGCCGCACCTCGGCCAGCGGGTTCAGGTAGTCCTCGGAAAACGCGATCCCCGAACGCATGTCGAGCAGGTGGCGCACCGTCGCACCGGCATACCCCGAGTTGGCCAGGGCAGGAACATAGCTCGTCAGTTGTGCATCGACGTCCAGCGAGCGATTGCCGACGAGCGCACCGGCCACCATGGCGATCAGCGACTTGCTCACCGACATCAGCAGATGTGAGCTGTCGGGGGTCATGCCGCCGTAGTACTGCTCGGCGAGCACCCTGCCGCGATGGGTGACGATCCACCCGTCGGTTGCAGTGGCCGCCATCACATCCCCGACAGTGGTACGCCTGCTGTTCGACTTGTCGTATAGCGGAATGTCCGACAGCTCGGTCGGCTTCGCCGGGAGTTCGGCGACGGGCCCGGCCCCACGCGAGATCACCGCCGTCGGGAGGAAGTCGGCGATGTGCTGGAACGTCCAATGCAGATGTGCGGCCGATTGCCAGTTGTCCAGCGTCACGTCCGACGGCACTCGTCCGGTGTCGCCGCCTAGAACCATGGCGACGACCCTAGCTCAGTCGGATTTGACCCCCACATTGGTCCGCGGTGCGGCGGGTTCGGTGATCGGTGTACCTGCGTATTCGGCGCGGATCGAGTCGATGAGATGGCGCGCCCGGATGGCCAGCGACGTCTTGCCCGTACCGGAGTCGACCTGCAGCCGGCCCTTGGTGACCAGCACGCCGAGGTCGGCGCCTTTCCAGCGGTAGTCGCCGGGACCGTAGATGCGCAGGAAGAACGCCTCCGCTTCGTTCTGCAGCTGATGCCAGTCCAGCGCCGCCCGACGGAACACCAGCGCGCCGTTGGCGTCGAGCGAATACTGCCCGGTGCGCGGTGTGGCGGTGAGCCGCTGCACGATGTCGTCGGTCTCCTTCATGACCATCTGGCTCCACACGTCGGCCGCGGCCAGCTCTTCCCAGCGTTCGTTGATCTCGTCGACGTCGAGGTCGAAGTCGACGTTCATGTACTCCAGGATGTGGAACAAGAACAGCGGCACGTCGGCGTACGCGCCGGCCGTGACGTTGGTGATCGATGACGCGCCGCTGATCCGCGGGTTGAGCTCGCCCAGGTACACCTCGGCGGTGTCGGTGTCGACGAGGACATCGACCTCGAAGAATCCCCGGTACCCCTCTTTGGCCAGCCGGTCGCCGAGCCGTCGCACTAATTGTGTTGCCGTGCGTCTACTTTCGCCGGTAAGAACCTCCGGGAACATCTCGTTGCCGCACCACCCGCCACGCGCCGGGGTCAACTTCTTGTACCCGATCAGCTCCGACATGAACGGGCCGACGACGGTGCCGCACCGGGTCAGCACCGCCTCCACGGCCACCGGGCGGTTGTTGATGCGGCGCATCACCTTGATCTCCTCGCCGACGATGTCGGCGCTGTGCTTCTTCCAGTCGGCTTCCGAGGAGATGAAGAAGGTGGTCTTGCCCGAGTCGCCGTAGGGCGTCTGGACGACGAGTTCATCACCGAGACCGGCCTTTTCGGCCACCGCCTGCAAGCCCGCCCAGTCATCGACCCGGGTCAGCACGTTCGGCACGCTCGGCGCGCCCGCCTCGTTACCCAACCGGGTGGTGACGATCTTGGAGTCCAGACGCTGGCGCAGGCTCGCCGCAGGCAGGATCAGGTCGTAGCCGAGGTCCTTACAGACGTCTTCGGTTTCGCTGTTGAAGAACACCATCGCAACCTTGGGCCGCACCCCTCGGGGAGTCGCCTTGTCGATATACGCGCGCACCTCGGGATTGCACAGCAACCAGTTGTTGATCTCCTCGCCACTCTCGAACTCCTGATAGGGCTTGTCGCTCGGGGTGAACACGCGCGGATGCGCGCCGTCCCAGGCGTCGTAATAGGTGATGTAGGTGAAGTTGCGGACCCAGCGGTCAAGACCCAGCAGGTTGAACGGTGTGGCGCCGAAGAACAGGATCGGCACGTCGTTGGTCCGGAAGAAGTGCCGCACCTCGGAGATGTTCTTCAGCAGGCGTCGCGGCTGTGCCGAGCCCGAGGCGAACGCGGCATCGGTGCCGACGCTCACCTCGCCCGGCTTGGCCGCCGGGCTCTTGGGACGAGACGCGGCGGGTTTGACTGCCGTGGCTTTGGCGGGGGTGCGTTTTGTCGGAGCTGATCTGCCGGCAGAGGTCTTCTTTTCGGCTGCTTTCTTGGCGACCTTTGAAGGCCTTCTCGATCGAACCGGGCGATCACTCATGGCGTGCACCTCGCTCCTCGTCGGATGATCAGACATTAGGCCGCGTCGGCGCGGAATGGACGCAGTTGGCGAACCGCGCGGATCAGGTCGGCCGGTGCTCTGCCAGCACCTCGCGAAACCTGCGCATCAACCCCATTAGCCGCTCCAGATCCTCGACGGGTTCGGTATTCGCCAGCGCCGCCGAAGCTTTGAACAGCCCGTCGAAAAGGCCGAACACTCGCTCAACGCCTTTGTCGTTTGCGCGAAGGATGACCCTTCGCCGGTCGGCCTCGTCGATCTCGCGGTGCGCGAGTTCGCGGCGCTCCAGTCGGGCGGCCATCGCGCTGATCGCTGCCGCGGTGAGGCCCAGCCGTTGGGCGACTTCGCCGACGCTCAAGGGCCCCCGTCGGCGCAGCAGGTCCAGGCAGATGAGGTCGGTCTGGTTGACGCCAAGGCGCTGCGACGCGGCCTGCCCAACCAGGTCGACGGCGGCGCTCAGGTCGAACAATTCCTCAGCCAGAGCGTGTGCGATCGGCGGCGGTGTCTTTCGTGGCACGCCGGCAATTATTACACTCGCTTGATATTCAAATCATTTGAATAAATGATGGTGGAGATGAAGTCCTTCTACCAAGCGTGGTATCGGTTCGGGACGCCGCCGTGGGGGCGTGCCGCGAGCCCCGACCTCGTGGACCTCGTCGAGGCGGGCCGGCTCCGACCGTGCAAGACGCTCGACATCGGCTGCGGCACCGGCGTCACGTCGATCTATCTGGCGTCGCGCGGCTTCGAGGTCACCGGCGTCGACTTTGCGCCGGCCGCCATCGAGCGGGCGCGCGACACGGCCCGGGATGCCGGGGTCTCCGCGACGTTCGTGGTTGACGACTTCACGTCACCGGCCGTCATCGCCGGTGAATTCGATTTGTTGGTCGATCACGGAACATTCGACGATCTTGGATCGGCTGACCGGGACCGGTATGTGTCGACGGCGATCCGCATCGCGGCACCGCGGGCCACGTTCTACCTCTGGTGCTTCGAGTGGGAGCCGGTCCGATGGGAACGGTGGGTGACGAGGGCCATTCCGTTCGGCGGGCTCAACGTCGAACCGGGTGAGGTCGAGCGGCGATTCGCGCCGCAGTGGGCGATCGAGCCCGTCGCCAGCGCGTCACTTGGTCGCTGGCCAAGGCGGTCGGCCGCCTATCTCATGACGAAGGCCTAGCGGGGCTTGAGCTAACTAATCCCCAGTTGAGCTGGGATTCGTTGTTTTCGGTTGTGTTTGTTGTGGCTACGCGGCGGTGAGAGAGATAGGGGCGCCGATGAGGTGAAGGCGCGACGTTAATCGTCGGTGAGGTCGGTGAGCATGTGGATCTCGGTGTCGGTGCCGTGAAGCGGATCTAGTTGCAGTGAGAGTGACCAGGTGAGCGAGCAACCGCGAAGCTGCGTAGTGAGTTACCAGCGGCGTCGTGTTAAGTAGAGACCTTAACGTCAACGTCAGCTGAGCGTTACGCAAGCACCAGTTATCCCTCAGCAGCGTTCATCGTGAATGTCATAAGCGCCCAACCTTACGCAGTGCCAACCAGTAGCAGACCAGCAGACAGATCAGCACGTAAGCGCGACACGCTCGTCGAGGCGTGGTAGATAAGCGCAATCGAATCGTCACCTTGATGATGCAAGTCGCGTTCGATGTTAACCAATTCTTGTAGCTAGTGATAACCCCGCGCGTCGAGTTAGTCGCAGCACCGAAGTGCAAGCACTAGATACCGTCGAGACACTTCGCGCATCTAGTCGTAGCGCGTTACACGTCAACTCGTGTCGTGATCTAGTAGTCAAAGTGCTTACCCACCTTGTATTTGTTGATAACCTTACCACCGCACACCATCTTATCGCGCCACCAGCCACCGCACCACCCAGCGATAATCGAGCCAGCAGTGCTCCGTGGCGCAGCAAGCGTGACGTTTGCGCGCGTTCGCACCAGTGCTGCGTTGCGCAGCATCAGCCGCTCACCGAGTAGTCGAGTGAGCATCTCACCAATCCAGTGTTGAACAGCGACATTTGCAGCACCCGTCGTCGCACCAGTGGCACCTGCAGCGCGCAGCGCGTATCCACCCAAATCCGTTGCGTGTCAGATCGTCGTTGAGTTTACGCAACGCGCATACAGCGTTAGTATCATACCGCATCACCCACCAGCACCAGTTATCCAAGCAAGTGTCGCATCACCGAATAATCTTAGTGAACGCACCCTCGCGTGCTACCGTCAAACACCCGCACCGCACCACCACCCACCCGTCGTGAGATACCGTATTCATCTACTCGCAGCCTTTCTTACCGTCGCAGAGTGACGCGCACCAGTTCGCAGCACCACCCATCACCCACAAAATCAATCTAACAGCGCCATCCACCCCATTCACCACAATCCAATACCGTGCACCAATTACTTTTCTATCACCTCGTACATCTAGCAGCCAGTCCATCGCACGTAATCTCGTCGTGCTAGCGCCAGCACACCGAATCTGTCCCAGCGTGACATCTGCATGAGGCAGCGTAACCAGCTTCGAAACCAAACACACCACCCACGAATAATCAACGCCAGCACCAATCCCATACCCAACACTACAACCCCAGCAAAGCAAACAAACCCAGCTAATGCACCATCACCATCACCACCACACATACCCATGCACAGCACCAAGTATAATAAACTCGCTACCAACCAACACCAACCACTAACCCTTCAGCGTCACCTCACCGCACACCACATCAACAAACAACGCCTTAAAATTAACCAGCGTTTCATGCTTAACCTTACCTACCTCACATAAATGCACACAGCAACACACACTCATAAATCTTCTCCTCACCAAACTTCATCACATAACACACTTATTCCAAGCTACATACATCACACTAATCTACGCTATCATACCAGCGAACAACCTATCTCACACACCACAACCACTGCACACACCACAATTAGTAACTACACTTTCACTCAATCCATCATCCACACAATCACACCAATCCCCTAATATGGGCACCCGGCGGCCATTACGCGGGCTCCAGCACGATCACAGGAATCTCCCGGTCGCCGGCCTTGGCGCGGAATTCCGCGAACCGGGGCCAATCGCGTTCGGCGACCAGCCACCAGCGCGCCTTCTCCTCGCCACGCACTTCCCGGGCATGCAACCGGAACACAGTCGGACCGTCCTGCAGCGACACCTCTGGGTGTGCGCTGAGGTTGCGGTACCACGACGGGTTGCGGGCGCCTCCGCCGTTGGACCCCACGGCGACGTAGGTGTCACCGTCCTTGATCCGCATCACGGGGTTCTTGCGGATGTTGCCCGTCTTGGTCCCGATCGTGGTCAGGATGACCACCGGCCGGCCCTCCAGCGTGCCGCCCTCTCGGCCGTCGGTGGCCTCGTAGAGCGCCACCTGCTCATGCACCAGGTCACTGGTGGGCTGGTATGCGTTGGCCATGGTGGTCCCACGGTGTGCTGGTCGCGGGCCACGAGATGGTCGGGGTGTCCTGGTCATCGCGCATCGCGCTCGGGTCGACGTTCTTGTCGTGGAACTGGTTGACCAGGCCCACCGATCCGAGCCCGCACAGGCAACTGCCCAAGTTCTCGTGGTCACGAGCGGTGAGCACTCCACGGCCGTTCTCGCGGAATCTCACGACGGCATTGGCGTCGGCGTCGGTGAGGCCGTCACCGACATCGACGGCCATCAGCCACACCTGGTCGTAGTCGAGTTTGTCGACGCGACTGAGGACCGGATCGTCGTCGCCCCGGTTGGCCCGGTTGCGCGCGATCACTTCGTGGCCTGCGGCACGCAGTTCCTCTGCCAGCAGCGAAAAGCGGGTGATGTCCCAGTCATCGGGATGTTCAGCGATTGTCGTTTGTAGCAAGATCTTCGACATCGGACAGTCCTTCGTTTATGTGACGGTGTTGCTTCGGCTGGTACGCGAAGGTGCTTGCGCTGCTCCAGCTCGTCGTCGTCGACGAGACACGACCATCGGCTGGCCTGGAACGCAGAGCATTGTGACGGTGAAGCGGCACCTCATGTCGTCGCGGTTGTTGCCGTCCGAGTAGTGGATGACGTCGCCTCCGGGTTCCCAGAACGCTTCTCCGGCGCGGATGACTCGCGGCGGCTGGCCCTCCAGTTCGAACAGCATTTCGCCTTCCAGCATGTAGCCGAAGGCTGGGCCGCTCGGGTGCCGGTGTGGCGGGGCGCCCGCGCTTCCCGGCGGGTAGTCGATGACAACGGTCATGGCATGTGCGCCCTCGGGGATGAACGGCGGCTGCGCTTCCTGCACAACCGTCAATGCGTTCTCCCACGAGGCGTCATATTTCTTCGACATCGGTCATTCCTCCTTGGTTGTGTTTTCAGACGGCGGAGCCGCCGCCGTCGGCGTGCAGGGTTGAGCCAGTGATGAAACTTGCGCGGGGCGAGGCGAGAAAGAGCACCGCGTGGGCGATCTCTTCGGGTTCGGCGGTGCGACCCAGCGGCAATGCACGGCCGAGCTCTTCGTTGGTATCGCCCCACTCTGCTTCTACGCCTTCGGTTTTGGTGGGGCCTGGGGCGACGCTGTTGACACGGACCCCGCGTGAGCCGAACTCGGCGGCCCAGGTGCGGGTGAGGGATTCGACGGCCGCCTTGGAGGCGCTGTAAGCGGATGCACCGGGGACGCCCTTTGACGCGACCATCGAGGTGACGTTGACGATGCTGCCGCGTCCCCGCTCGAGCATTCCGGCCACCAGGCCGGCGGCCAGAAAGTAGGTGCCGCGGACGTTGGTGTCAAACGTCGTCTCGAACGACCCGACTTCCTGGTCGACGGTCAGCGCCGCCGGAAAACTGGCGGCGTTGTTGACCAGTATGTCGACGTTGCCAGCCTGCTGTACAAGCGATTTCACCGACTCCAGGTCCGATAGATCAGCCCGAATGAAGCGCACGTTCCCGTTGATTCCCGCAGCCGCTGCCTTGCCACGCTCCGCGTCTCGACCGGTGATGATGACCGAGGTACCTTCACGGGCCAGCAACCGGGCGCATGCCAAACCGATGCCCGCGGTTCCGCCGGTGATCAACGCTGTCTGATCGATCAATTCCATTGAGGGCTCCCAGGTTTAAGCGATACGTCGTTCGGCTGCAGCGAAATCGCCTCGACCGTCGGCGACATGGGCTAATGCGATGCGCAGCCGTTGCCGGCTACGTGACACCCGCGACATGACCGTGCCCATCGGGATGTTCAACAACGCGGCGGTTTCCGCGTAGGTATATCCCTCGACGTCGGCGTAGTACACCGCGGTACGGAAGCCCTCCGGCAGCGTCGCAAGTGCTGCCTTGATTTCACTGTCCGGCAACGCATCTAGGACCTCCGCCTCCGCGGAGCGTTGCCCCATCGGCAGTCGTGCGCAGCTACGGGCCAGGTCGGACTCGGCGATGTTGTCGACCGGAACTTCCGCTGGGCGCCGCTGCTTGCTGCGGTATGTGCTGACCCACCGGTTGTACAGAATCCGGAAGAGCCACGCCTTGAGGTTGGTCCCCTCCTTGAATGTGCGAAACCCCGCGTATGCGTGCAGCAGCGTGTCTTGCAGCAGGTCTTCGGCATCAGCGTCGCTGCGGGTCAGTCGCCGAGCTCCGCGGGACAGGACGTCGAACAAGGGTTCCGATTCACAGGCGAAGCGTCCTGCGAGATCCGCGTCCGACTCGAACGTGCTCAGAACGGAGGTCATTGTCATGATCAATCTCCTCGATTGCAGTCCGCCGACGTGCTACCGGACCGGCGCGGCCGCATTGTCGATGAGCCAGTCCTCGAAACGGGTGGGGAACACCGTCGCGGTGGTGGCGGGGACCAAGGTGTGGTCGTCGAGTACGACGCCGAAGTAGCGCGCTTGCGGATCCGTGACGACCTCGCGGGTGTCGTCTTGCGCGCGGAGTCGGATGCGGACGATTTCGTCAAGCGGATACCGGTCGGGTCCTGCGACCTCCAGGATGCCGCCGACGGGCTGGCCGACCGCGGTGCGGGCGACGGCGGTTGCAACATCATCGGCGGCCATCGGCTGGGTCAGTGCTGCCGAGATCCGCACCGTGTCGCCGTCGGTCGCCGAATCGGCCATCCGCCCGACGAACTCGAAGAACTGGGTCGCGCGCACGATCGAGAACGGCATGGCCCCTTCCTTGATGAGCTGCTCCTGCGCGTTCTTGGCGCGGAAGTAGCCGCTGTCGAGCAGCCGGTCGGTTCCGACCACGGACAGTGCGACTAGGTGAGAGACACCGGCCGACTCCGCTGCGGTGAGCACGTTGCCCGTGGCGGTGGTGAAGAAGTCCCACGCGGGCCCATCCTCGAAGGACGGGGAGTTGGCGACGTCGACGACGACCTGCGCGTCGGTCAGCACCTCCGCCAGACCCTCACCGGTGAGAGTGTTGACTCCGGTGTTCGGCGCTGCTGCGATCGCCTCGTGTCCGTGCTGATCGAGCTTGGCTACAACCTTCGAGCCGATGAGCCCGGTGCCACCGATGACTACGACCTTCATGATGATCCCTCCAGTTGGTGCGGTTGCCTTCGAGATAAGACTCGCGGTCGCGAAGGTGAAGCGAACCCTTGGAAGTCCGTAGTCACTAGTCCGTAGTCGCGGACGGCGTCAGTGGTTCAGGGGCGTCCGTCGGCCGCAATCGCGACGTGGCCGGCCACCCCACCCGGCACAGTTGTTGGGATCGGTAGCCGCCCCCACGGTCTGTACTGAATTGCACTGGCGACGCCAACGAGGTGGCGCCTCATGAAAGGGAAGCAACCATGAACCGAATCTCACGGTTCGCAACGGCGGTGGTGATGTCTGGCGGTTTGAGCCTGGCCGGTTTGGGTTTGGCCACCGGAACCGCCCAGGCCGACCCTGCCTTTGGCCCTAGCTATGGCGGTGGGAACTGCCCGCCTGGGATAGGCACCTGCACTCACTGGTGCCCAGGCGACCCCCTTATTCCGGGCAGCCACGTGATCACGTGGGACTGGAATATCTGCCACGACTGGTACTGGAACTCGGAGGGCACTGTCGACATTGCCACCAACACCGTCTACCCGTGGCATGGCGTCCCGCATGAGGCTGCGCCTCCGCCGCCGCCGCCTGCGGGACCCCCTCCGCCGCTGCCGCCTCGACCGGCGCATTGCCCCCCGTGGAACGTCATCATCGGCCCATCGGAGTGCGGCGGCCTTTAGTAGGCGGTCACGGCCATCCGTCGGGATCTTGGGTGGCCTATAAGCGAGCGACCTACTGAGTGACTGCGCCGGCGTTGCGGCGCCTGCTCAGGAGCCGGTAGCCGCCGTAGAGCACGGCGGCCATCAGAAGGTTCACGAAATAGGCGATGTCGGCGCCATGCCACGCCTTCGCAATCGGGCCTTGGATCAGCGTTGTGTGCATGAACGGGATCGCCGCGGCGTACGCAAGCACGAACGCGACCAACGCCGCCACGCCGTCGAGGCGGTCCGTGGGTTTCTTCGGCCGGGTTGATGGTCGCCCGGCCGCGGACGCGGAAGTGCCAGTCGATCACGACGACGGCGACGAACGCCGGGATCCAGTAGCTCACCAGCAACACCGCATCCTGAAACCGGGTCGCGGTGTGAGCGGCGTCCAGCCACAGGATCAGCGCGAACGCCAGCACCGTGACGATGACGGCAGACACCGGCCTGCGCACCCGCACACCAATGGTCTGCAATGCAAGCGATCCGCCGTACTGAGTCATCACACCCGAACCGATTGATGCCAGCGCGATGATCAGCAGAGTCAGACCGCCCAGCGGGCTCCCACCCATCACCGACCGCACCCCCTCGGCGGTGTGCTCTGCCACCACGTCCCCCGCCGCGAGGCCGATGCCCTGAACGAAGAAGTATGCCAACACGATTGCGGCGAACGTGAAGCCGAAGACGCGACCCGACCAGCGCGTTCCACGCGATCGATCAGAGCCACTGTAAGAGAGCGGGCAGCACGACACCGCCGCTGAAGGCCAGCCGTGAATTCGCCAATTGCCCGGTCCCCGTCCGTGGCCCCCACGTCGAGAGGTACGCCACGAGGAGCGCGCCCATTACCGTGCCGATCACCATCGCGAGCAGCGCCAGCCAGAAGCCCAGGCCCAGCACGATCGCCAACGCGCCGCTGAATACCCCAGCCATGTTGATCTGAGGCGCAAACCATACGGTGAACAGCCGGGCGGGTGTGCCGTACCGCTGATCCTCGGGGATGGGTGCGATGCCGTGCATCTCGATCGTCAGGTCGCCCGCGCGGCCGGGACGGCGGCCGCTGAAGGCCGATGCGGTCAACGGGCTGGATGCGCGCCTCGTTGACATCCGCCTAGCTCGCCCACGACACTGTGCGGAGCTGCCTGCGCGAGGTGATGCCGAGCTTGACGAAGACCTTCCGCAGGTGCCATTCCACGGTGTGCGTGCTGATGAACAGCTGCGCGCCGATCTCCTGATTCGTCAGACCGTCTCCAGCCAATCGCGCGATCTGCGCTTCTTGGGCTGTCAGCTCGCCGCCCGAGCTGACCTGCCGTTTGCGCACCTTTTCGCCGGTGGCGACCAGTTCTCTGCGCGCCCGTTCGGCAAAGGCCTGCGCACCCATTCGGGTGAACATCTCATGAGCGTCGTCGAGGTGCCGGCGAGCGTCGACGCGCCGGTTCACACGACGCAGCCATTCGCCGTAAGCCAAGCGGGTGCGAGCGAGATGGACGACGACCCGGGTGCGGTCCAAGCGTTCGATGGCTTCGATGAACAGGCCTTCGGCGTGCGCGTTGTCGGCCAGCAAGGCGCGCGCACTTGCCAGGGCACCCAAACCCCAGTCGGATCCGCTCGTGCCGGCCCGTTCTGCGAACCGTTGCACCGCCGGCGCTACGGCCTCGTGCTCACCGGTGCGTGCCGCGGCTTCGATGAGTTCGAAGAGGCACCAACCGTAGAAGCCAAGATCCTCGTATTCACACGCCTCGCGCGCGGCTGCGAAGGCCTCTTCGTATCGACCCAGACCGTTGTAAAGCACTGCGGTGGCGTATCCAGTGAGGCCGAGCAAACGGCCTTCTCCCCGCGCAATTCCGTCCGCGGTGGCCGCCTCGATCACGCTGATCGCATCGGCCGGAACACCCCGCCAGGCGGAGAGCAACAGCGAGTGGTATCTCACCGGCCGGTGGTGGTCCGTGGCTGCGGCGATCGAGTTTGCCTCTTCGATAAGTGTTGCCGCCGTTGTAAATTCGCCAGCCAGCAGGTGGACTCCCGCTCGATAAATGAGCGCTCGTGGAAGTCCGGCCAGTGCGCCGGTGTCGCGCGCCTGTCGGACCACGGCCGACGACAGCTGATCCACGATCGCCTCGTCCCACAATTCATGTGCGGCGGCCTCCTGCAAGATTGGAAATGCAGGCACCATCCAGCGTCGCACTTGGCCAGCGTCCGACTCAGCCATCCTGCACATGGCCTCCAACGCGGCGCGCAGCGTCGTGGAACCGGCGCTCACGCCGCCCGTGATCCGTTCTGCCATGCCTTTCAGGAGCAAGTCGACTGGCCGCGGCAGTTCCGGTGTCCGGCTGATCGCTGAGCATGCCGCTTCGGCGGCATCCGCCAGTGCGCCCGGTTCACCGAGTCGCCCGGCGTACATGATCGCGGCGAATGCCTCGAGATAGGTTTCCCTGGCCGAGAAGTCGTCGTGGTTCTCGAGTCGTTTAGCCGCGTCAAGCAGTTGCGGCGCGGTTTGGCCGACCTGAGGCGCACCCGTCTCACCTCCGCGGCCGCGGACGAACTCCATCTGGGCGCGCAACCGAGCGACCTGAGCCTGCTGGAGGTCCGACAAGTGCCCGAGTTCGGCTATCGCTAGCAGCTCGTGTGCGGCCGCCGGGTCCGCCGCGTCCCGTTTGGCCTGTGCGGCCGCAAGCGCCCTGGCGCCGCGTAGGGCCGGGTCCGATGTCAATGCCGTCGCGCGCTCGAGAAATGTTGCCGCCGCGGCGATACCGCCCCTGCTCTGGGCCCTGCCGGCTGAGGTTTCCAGCTCCGCGGCCACCGCGTCGTCCGGTCCGGCGGCGGCGTTGGCGGCGTGCCATGCCCGACGGTCGGGGTCCGACTGCGGATCGGTCGCGTCGGCCAACGCCCGATGTATGGTCCTGCGTTCGGTGAGGTCTGCCGCCCGGTACACGGCTGATCGCATCAACGGATGGTGAAAGCGCATGCGCGGACCGAACTCGATCACTCGCGCAGCCTCGGCAGGCCCCAGCGCGTCGACCGGAATGCCCAGCTGTGCCGCTGCGCGCAGAAACAACGCAGCATCGCCGACCGGCTCGGCGGCAGCGACAAGCAACAGCCGTTGGGTCGGCGCCGGTAGGGACTGGATCCGCCGGACGAATCCTTCCTCGATCTGTCCCGCCGAGGGGCGCGTACCCGAAACCCAAAAACCGCCGGCAAGCTCCGTCGCAGAGACGTTTCGTGGCACCTCGAGTATGGCCAGCGGAATGCCGCGCGTCTCTGCGACGATGCGGTCTCGCACTCGCGGATCGATCCCGCCTACCATCACCGATTCCAATAGGCCCCGAGCTTCGGCGTCGGATAGGCCTCTGATCACCAGGTCGGGTAGGCCGTCGAGCGCGTCGGTGCCGCCGTCGCGGACAGCGAACACGAGGGCGACTGGCTCGGCCAGCAGGCGCCGCGCGACGAAGCCGAGCGTCTGCACCGACACCTGGTCGAGCCACTGTGTGTCGTCGATGACACACAGCAGAGGCTTGTCATGGGCGGCGGCCGCGATCAGGCTCAGCACCGCCAACCCGACCAGGAAACGGTCCGGGATTTCCCCGACGCCGCGGCCGAAAGCCACGTTCAGTGCCTCGCGCTGTGGCTCCGGCAGCTCATCGAGGTGATCCATCAGCGGCGCGCACAGCTGCTGCAGTCCGGCGAATGCGAGCTCCATGTCGGACTCCACACCCGCGACATGGACGGTGCGGAACCCGGACGCCAGCTCTGAGGTGTATTCGAGCAATGCGGTCTTGCCGGCGCCCGCCTCTCCGCGGAGCACCAGCACCTGGCAGCTACCTGATCGAACGGTCGATATCAGCCCCCGAAGCGTCTCGCATTCGCTGGCGCGACCGCGTAGACGTTGCCCCCAACTCTGGCTCGACATTTTTGGCACCACCGCGTCTGTTTGCAGTGGACCTTACCGGTTTGCGGTTCGCGAATAGCCTCCGGGTTGATCTTGATCGTGTGCCCAGTGTCGGTCCGGTGGCAGGTGGGACCAGCCACGCTCTGCTTAGCGCATACCCGAGGGGCCGCCTGAAACCCGGTGCTCCCGCTCTTGTCTCGCGACTCGACCGTACCGTGACGGGGCCGGACCGCCCGCCGTGACACGGGGGTCTCGGGCCACAGATACATCTGTGGCCCGAGGTCCTCCATCAATCGATTCGTGGAGGCGAATCGGTTCGGCTACGCCCTGGCAGCCGCTTCGAGAATCCAGTCCTCGAACCGGGTCTCGAAGAGAGTCGCCCCGTCGTCCGGAACGAGGGTGCGCTCTTCGAGTTCGATGCCCCAGTACCGAGCAGCGGGGTCCGCGACGACTTCGCGGGAGTCACCGCGGGCGGTCAGCGCGGTCCTGATGAGGTCGGGAAGTAGAAACGCCTCTGGTCCACCGATTTCGGTGATGCCGTTCACCGGGTCACCGACCGCGGCGATAGCGACACCTTTCGCGACGTCGGCAGCGGCCATCGGCTGAAAATAGGCGGGTGGCATACGCACCGTGCCGTCGACGGTCGCGGAGTCGGCGAGGGTCTTGAGGAACTCGAAGAACTGCGTCGCGTGCACGATGGAGTAGGGGATCGGGCCCTCGCTGATGAGCTTCTCCTGCGCGAGCTTTGCCTGGAAGTACCCGCTTTGTGGGGCCAACCGATCGGTGCCGACCACTGACAGCGCGACATGGTGGCCAACGCCGGCTTCGGCTTCGGCTCGGAGCAGGTTTGTGGTCGCGGTGTTGAAGAACTCGATCGCTGCGTCGTCGAGCGACGGCGAGTTCGACACGTCGACAACCACCTGAGCGCCGGCCAGAGCGTCTTTCAGGCCCTCGCCCGTGTATGTGTTCACGCCGGTTGAGGGAGCGGCGGCGACGGCGTCATGGCCGTGTTCGGTCAAGTCGTGCACCACCTTTGAGCCAATGAGGCCCGTTCCCCCGATTACGACGATTCTCATGATGACCCTTTCTTCGATCTGTGAGAGCTTCTCGACACCCAGAACGGATGGCCTGTCGCGGATTCATCCCGACGCCAGAAATATTTCGGCGTCGTTCGGCCACGAGACAAATGTGTATTTCTGTCTCATCGTGAGGCGCTATCGCAGTAGAGTCTCAAGGCGTGGACTGGCTGGCGGGTGGCGATCGCAGCGAGATCGCCGTCGAACGGATCTGTTCGGCTGCCGCCGATTCGGTAGCCGCCCACGGTCTGGACCGACTGAACATCGATGACATCGCTGCGCCCTCCGGCTGTTCGCGCGCCACGGTGTACCGCCATATCGGAGGCAAGGGGGCTGTCCGCGACGCCGTCTTGGCTCGGTCCATCTCGCGGATCGGCGCTGAGGTCAGCGCCGCGGTGGCGAAACTTCGGGGGCGGAGCGGTTCGTCCAGGCGGTCCTGTTGTCAGTCGACGCCGTCCGCAGCGACCCGGTGGCATCAGCGCTGTTGACCGGAGCCCCGGCAGCGCAGAACCTGAACCGTTCAGTGATCGAGTCGCCTCAGCTGGCAGCGGCGGCAACCGAACTCGCGGGACTGGACAACGATGATCCGCTATCGCCGGAATGGATTGTGCGCGTGGTGCTCTCGCTCTTGTACTGGCCCCTCGGGGACCGCAAGGCCGAGGAGGCGATGGTTCGCCGCTACGTCGCACCCTGCCTTCGCGGCCCATTAGCTCCTCATGCCACAGGTTGAACGGCTCCGTACCCAAGACAAGTGTGGCCATGCAATGGCTCATGGTGCGGGGCCGCCTACGGCAAGGGGCGGTGGCGACGCCGGTGGCGGCGGAGCCGGCGGCGATGGCGGTGGCGGTGGCAGCGGCGGCAACGGCGGGGTGGACTCCCGGTTCCCGTGACCGGTGACTCCTGAGTCTCTTCCGGAGCGATCCCCGCCTGTGACGGCGTGGCTGGTGTGGATACTGGTGGCGTGGTTGCCGGCGGCGGCGTCCAGGTGATGGCCGGCGTGGTGGTTTGAGCCGGCTTCTTCGGCCTCGACGTTCTGCAGTAGGTACGTGCGATAGCGGGACAGGATGAACAGTGCGTAATCGATGCCGCAGGCCAGGCCGAGCATCACTGCCAGCGAGATGGTGGGCGAGGCGATGTCCGTTTCCGCGGTCAGCGCTGTGATCCCCATCAGACTGACGGCAACGCCGATGATCGCTGTGACGATGGGCAGTCCGGCTGCCACGAAGGCGCCGAAGGTCACCAGCAAAATGATGAATCCTATTGCAATACCGATGATTTCCGGCAGTTCAGACACCTCGGGACGAGAGCCGGGTAGACCTCGCCGCCGAATTCCACTTGCATGCCGGCATCGTGTGCGGGCGTAACCGCGTGCTCGAGGGCCTCCAGATCAGCGTCGCCGACATGCCCGGCCGTCGATTTCCACTGCACCGACGCCAGGGCTACACGCCCATCCGGCGAGACCGTCTTGACTTGAAATGGATCGGCGACCGAAGCCACGTGTGCAGACCCCGCGAGGTTGCGCACCGATGTTTCGATCGCTGCGCGGGCCGAATCGTCGGTAACGTGATCGGTGCCCTGCGTAGCGAACACCACCAGCGTCTGTCCGCCGGAGTACTCGGGAAGTCTCTCCTTCAGCAGATCTGAAGCCTGCTGCGATTGACCTGGAACCGTGTAATCGTCGACCGTCTTGCCGCCGGCCACCATGGACAGCGCGATGGCGCCGATCGTGACCACGACCCAGAAGGCCAGGACCCAACGACGGCGAAGAAAGGCCCATCGGCCGATGCGGTACAGATAGGTTGACATTTCGACTATCCCTGTGGTTTCTCTCAATTCGTCTCGACGGCCGGCAAGAACGTGGGCACGGCCTCGCAGAGTGCGGTCAGGTTTCGGCCGGCGCACATGACCGTGCGGTCGGGTCGGATGACGGCGGCGGCGGCGTGTCTGCGGCGCAACCAGCGCTCCATTTCGCTACCGGGTCCGGCGAGGTGCACGACGGCGCCGCGGTTTTCGAGCAGGGCACGCTGGTGCTCATGGGGTCGCCTGGTGGTGATGACCGCGAAGCCGTCTCCCAGGACGGTGTCGAGACGCTCTCCGCTATCAAGAACAGGGTTGGGGCACAGCGTTCCTGCCAATTGCCGGGGCTTGCGGGTCTTGGTCACCAAGGCGGAGCGGTGCAACGCGGGTGTTCTGCCGTCGACGATCTTGTCTCGTAGACGGGGGACGAGTGCACGCCGTCCCACTGATCGAGGTCCACGGTGGTCGCGATGTCGACGACGAGCCAGCGCTGGTCGAACTTCAGGTCGTGCATCGTCGTGCCCATACACGACCGCACAACGCTGTTCGCGCCGTCGCAGCCGAGTATGTAGTTCGCCTCGACAATATGCTTTGACCCGTCGGCGCGATCGCCGAAGGTCACCCGCACACGTCCCCGCCCATCCTCGGCGAGGTCGGTGACCTCGGCGTCGCCTCGGAACTCGACACACGGGTAACGCTTGAGGTTGGTGCGCAACAACGCCTCGAAGTCGGGTTGGTCGAACATATTGGCCTGCGGGAAGCCGTGAACGCTACGGGCCGTATCGCGGTGGAATTCGGACAGCACTCGCATGGTGTTGTCGAGCAGCCGCAACCCGTGCGCAGGTCGGGAGATTGCCGAGAACTCGTCGGCGATACCGAGGCGCGCCACGATTCGGAAGATCTCGTCGTCCATGTGCACGGCGCGGGGCTGTGGATACACGCCTGACCAGCGGTCGAGCACGAGGCAACTAATGCCGTACTGCGCCAATAGCGTTGCAGCCGTGACGCCGGTCGGGCCGCCGCCGACGATGACGACCGAAGGTGAGTCGTCGGTCATCACGTGAACTTCACAACGGTGCGTTGGGCACCCAGATCGATTGCGCGGTCGTCGGTGGCCACAGTGGCCTCCACGACATCGCCATGCTGCAGGTATTTATGGTTGTTGGCCGCACGCTTGAAGAACGCCTTCCACTTGATCGCCGGCGGTAGTAGGGAGCCGATGATCTCGACGGGTTTCGGCGGGGCGCTCAGCGCCGTCCGACCGGGGTCCCGGTCAGCACGAGGTCGCCGGCATCGAGACGCTGGAATCGCGAAAGGGCTTGCAGTGCTTGCGCCGGCTTGTAGATCATGTCGCCTTCGACAGGCATGTCCTGGCGGACCTCGCCACTTACGCGCAGCCGCAGGCGCAAGTCCCCGAATCGCTTGAGCTCGTCGGCGTCGAGCAGGACCAGCGCCGGGCCGACCGGGGTGAAGGTCGGATAGGACTTTGCTTCGTAGAACTGGGTTTGCGGCAGCTGGATGTCGCGGGCGGAGACATCGTTGGTAATGACGAGCCCGGCGATGTAGTCGGCCAGGTCCGTCTCGGTGATCGTGGTCCCGACCGGGATGTCGCGACCGATCACGAGACCGATCTCCACCTCGTAGTCGAGGAACCGGACGTGGTCGGGTTTGACGATCTCGTCGTACGGTCCGCTGATCGAGCCCGATGCTTTCCGAAAGAAGGTGAGCGGGATGGTCTTCGGGTCCATCCCGGCATCCATGACGTGCGAGGTGTAGTTGGTCATCTGCGCCACCACACGGCACGGGGCGGTCACGGGGGAGAGGAGGTCGAGGCCGTCGACCGGCACGGTCTCAGCACTGTGCGCTGCAGCGTCGATCGCCGCCCTGTCGCCAAGTAGCTCACCGGTAGTCGTCGCGGCAGTGACGATTTTCGCTGCCCCGGTCGGGGTTTGGACCCACCAGGCGTCGCCGGTGCGGAGGATTGAGATGGTCATGAGTTGGCTACTTTCAGGAGGTCGATGAGGCGGTTGATATCGAATTCGTTGTCGTCTCGGAGCGCGGCGATCATCGACCGCGCTTCGTGGGAAGGGATCTGGGACTGGTGCCGAGGAAGTCTCGCGTCACCGGCGGTCCCCACTGGGCCAGCCCGGAGGCGGTGAACGGTGTCCAACCCGGCTCCAGCGTGGAGTCGAACATGTCCCCATCGCTGAAGTGCTCGACGAGGAAGCCGTCGGGGTCGCGCCAGTAGTCGAAGAGCTGACTGCCCTGGATGTGGCGGCCGATGCCCCACGACCGGAAGTAGCCGCGGTCGGCGAGGTATTCGCCGCCGGCCGCCAGCGCGTCGAGGTCACAGACCTGGTAGGCCGAATGGACGTAGCGGTTTTGCGGGCCGAGCGCCATCGCCAGCGTGTGGTGGTCGGCCGGAGTCATGCCGCGGTCGCAGCGGATAAAACTCATCGCGGGTCCACGCTCGCGCTGGCCGGGGAAGAACAGGAAGTCGCTGACGATCATGCCGAGGTTGTCGAGGTACCAGTTGAGCGCTTCGATGTACTTGGTGGTCTGCAACACCACGTGGCCTAGCCGCTGCACGCGAGTGGGTTCACGGGGCGGGCGTTGTGTGGCATTCACGCGCCGCAGTTCGTGGCCGAGGTTGAACGTGTGCGGCGACTGAGCCGGAAGCGCTTCGAGCTCGTGCGTATCGGCGACGACCCGGACGGGGATGCCGCTCGGATCGACCAGATCGACCGCCAGCCCACCGACCGTCTCGGGCAGCGGGCGGGTCGTCATACCGGTCGCCTTGGCCAGTCGCAACAGATCGGCTTCATCCTCGGCTTTGAACGCTGTGCCGACGAAGCGTGAGCGCGGACCGCGCCGCAGGATCACACACGGCGCTCCGGGATCGGTGCCGCGCAGCTGCAGCTCGTCGGCGGTGCGCAGCACGGTCGCGAAGCCGAAGGCATTCGCGAACACCTCGGCCCGCGCAAAGTCGGGCTTCTCGAACTCCAGCCAGGCGATGTCCTGCACCTTGATCACCGGATTGCGGGACCGGCCCGAGTGCTCGCCCTTGCGGGCACCCTGCTCGCTGTGCAGGTCGTTGTGAGCTCCGACCAGGTGGTTCATGCATCTTCCTTCCTTTACTGACGAAATCGTCACATACGACGGTTCTCTCAGTCAAGATTTTCTGACGAAATCCTCAAAACTGATGTTCTCTGTTATCGTGGTCGGGTGACCGAGCAGCAGAACGAGCCGGTGAACCGTCTGGAGCGGCGCAAACAGCGCACCCGCGCCGCGCTTATCCACGCCGCGCAGGCGTTCATCGCCGCGGGCAAGCTCAACGCGCCGGTCCTGGAAATCACCCAGGCCGCGGACGTCGGGATGGGGTCCTTCTACAACCACTTCGACAGCAAGGAAGAACTCTTCGAAGCTGCCGTCGCCGACGTGCTCGACACCCATGGCGCACTGCTGGATCAGGTCACCGCGCCACTGGACGACCCGGCAGAGAAGTTCGCGTGCAGCTTCCGGCTGACCGGGCGCCTGTACCGGCGCCGCCCTCAGGAGAGCGGAGTCCTCCTGTCGAATGGGCTGACGCTGATCTCCTCCGATCGCGGCTTGGCACCACGCGCGTTGCGGGACATCACCGAAGCCGCTGACGCCGGCCGGTTCCGCGTCGACGACCCGAAACTCGCGTTGGCCGTCGCCGGCGGCGCGCTCATGGGACTTGGCCAGCTGCTGCAGGACGAGCCGTCGCGCGACGACGCACACGCCGCTGACCAAGTGACCGAAGACGTGTTGCGGTTGTTCGGACTTCCCGCCGAGGAAGCACACGAGATCTGCCAACGGCCACTGCCCGATATCGATGGATCGACATTGCCGAACTCAGCGGCATAAATCGGGTGATCATGGCCTCACCGTTCGACGTGGTGGAAGCCTCCATCGCCGACTTGCGCGCGGCGCTCGACTCTGGCCGCATCACCGCGGTGGATCTGCTCGAGGCCTACCTGGAGCGCATCGCGGTCTACGACCACGCCGGGATCCGGTTGAACTCCGTCGTGGTGATGAACCCGCAGGCCCGCGCCGATGCTGCGGCATCCGATGCGCGCCGCGCTTCCGGTCAGACGCGCGGGCCGCTGGACGGTATTCCTTACACCGCGAAGGACAGCTACTGCGCGCGGGGACTCACCGTTGCGGCCGGCAGTCCGGCGTTCGCCGAACTCGTCGCCCAACACGACGCATTCGTGATCGAGCGCCTGCGCGACGCCGGCGCAATCCTCATCGGGCTCACCAACATGCCGCCGATGGCGAACGGAGGTATGCAGCGGGGGCTTTACGGTCGCGCCGAAAGCCCGTACAACGCCGCCTATCTCACTGCTGCGTTCGGGTCGGGGTCATCGAACGGGTCGGGCACGGCGACCGCGGCGTCGTTCTGCGCCTTCGGGATGGGGGAGGAGACGTGGTCATCGGGCCGGGCTCCTGCGTCGAACAACGCCCTGTGCGCGTATACGCCTTCGCGTGGTGTCATCTCGACGCGAGGTGGGTGGCCATTGGTACCGACGATGGATGTCGTTGTGCCCCATGCCAGGACGATGGCTGACATGTTCGAGGTGCTCGACGTGATCGTGGCGGACGACGCGCTTACCCGCGGGGATTTCTGGCGGGCTCAGCCGTGGGTTGCGTTGCCTCGCGCCGGTGATGTGCGCCCGGCGTCGTATCGCGCGCTGCGACCGGTTGACCGCGGTGAGGCTCGCCGCGTGCTCGCCGGTCGGCGGTTCGGCGTGCCACGCATGTACATCAACGCCGATCCCGACGCGGGCACCGCTGAGCCGGGACGGACGCCGGGCATCGGCGGGCCGACGGGTCAGCGGATCCAGACCCGGCCGTCGGTGCTCGACTTGTTCGAGGCGGCCCGCCGCGATCTGCAGGCCGCCGGAGCGCAGGTGGTGGACGTCGACTTTCCGGTCGTGAGCAACTACGAAGGTGACCGCCCCGGCGCGGCAACGATTTTCACGCGCGGGCTGGTCAGCCGGGAGTACCTGCACCGGGAGCTGCTGGACCTATCGGCGTGGGCGTGGGACGACTTCCTCAGCGCGAACGGCGACCCGGCATTGAACCGGCTGGCCGAGGTGGACGGCAGCCGGATCTTCCCGCACCCCGACGGAGCGCTGCCCGACCGTTACGCCGGATTCGACGACGAGATAGCGAGCTATCCGGTCTACGTCCGGGATCACCCTGTCCGTTCGTTCGTCGACATCCCGCATCTGCAGGACGGCCTGCGCGGGCTCGAGCAGACGCGAAGCATCGACCTGGAGCAGTGGATCGACGGCCTCGGCCTGGATGCGGTGGTGTTTCCCGCAGTCGCCGACGTCGGCCCCGCCGACATGGATGTGAACGAGACGTCGGCCGACCTCGGTTGGCGCAACGGAGTCTGGGTGGCCAACGGCAATCTGGTTCCGCGCCACCTTGGCATTCCTACAGTCACGGTGGCGATGGGCACGATGGCCGACATCGGCATGCCGGTGGGGCTGACGTTCGCCGGGCGCGCCCACGACGACGTCGCGTTGCTCCGCATCGCGGCGGCGTTCGAAGCGACGGGTAGTCGCAGGACGGCACCGTCGCGCACGCCCTCTTTGACATAGAGACGAATAGTCACCCATGGACGACTTCACTCAGCCCCGTGCCGATGTTGCCGAGCCGATGATTGCCACCGGCCATTTGCGTTGTGATGTCATGGCTTTCCCATCCGAAGTGTTGCCGAGTTCTGCACCAGGGTCGTTGTCAGGAGCTCAGATCCACAGCCCTGGTGCAGAATTCGTGACTATTCGTCGATCAGGCGGACCGCGGTGTCGTAAAGGGCGCCGGCATGCAACTCGAATAGAGCCAAGAGGTCCACGGAGTCGCCGCCGATCTCCTTGGCGATGAACAATCCGTCGGCGCCGGCGATCGCATAGGTGACCAACTGGTCGATCTGGGCGTCGGTGAGCTCCGGGGTGAGTTCACGGATGATGTCGGTCAGTTGGCCGAACGCCTGCGCGCGGGCCTGGATGAACATCGCCCGGGCCCGCGGTTCGACCGGTCGGCGTTCCAGCGCCAGCATCAGCCCGAGGCGGATGAAGTCGGGGGAGTCCAGCAGCGCCTTGGCGATCTGCATCGCCATGCCCGTCATGCGGTCGGGCGTGTCGCCCTCTTCTGGGAACTGCCACGCCGCCAGCCAGCTGGCGAAGCTGCGTTCGATCACCGCCGCGATCAAGTCGTCCTTGTCCTTGAAATGCCAGTAGATGGAGCTCGCCGGCAATCCGCACTTCTTGCTGACCAGCGCAATGCTCGTGCCCTCGTAGCCGCGCTCGGCGGCGATCTCAGTGGCGGCGTCGAGGATGCGTTCGCGCGACAGCTCGCCGTCCGCGCGCTTGCGACGGGCCGCCGGCTTCTTCTTCTCTGCCATCTCCGCTCCTCGATTCGGGTCTTGACTCCGTAGTGATCACTACAGTACCGTAGCGATCACTACAGAACAAGTCCCTCGACGATGAGAGCGAAACGTGAGCACTGCAGACACCTATGACGTGGCGGTGATCGGCTACGGCCCCACCGGCGCCACTGCCGCGAACCTTTTGGGCCGGCTGGGCCTGAAAGTGCTTGTGGTCGAGCGAGACCCGGATGTCTACGGTCGCGCCCGGGCGATTTCCACCGACGAGGAAGTCATGCGGGTGTGGCAGTCCATCGGCTTGGCGAACCGCCTCCAGCAGGACATGCTGCCCGACCGTCCGTTGAACTTCGTCGACGCCGACGGGGTGCCGTTCATCGATCTGAAGATCACCTCACGCGGGACCGGGCATCCGCCGCAGCAGTTTCTGTACCAGCCCGCGGTCGATCATGTCCTGCGCGAAGGCGTGGCCCGCTTCCCGAACGTCGAGGTACTGCTCGAACACGAATGCCTGCGCGTGCTGCCGAAGGGCGACGAGGTCGAACTTATGCTGGCCGACCTGCGCACCGACACCTTCAAGCGGTTCCGCGCGTCCTATGTGATCGCCGCCGACGGCGGCTCGTCACCTACTCGTGGGCAGCTGGGGGTTGGTTATTCCGGGCGCACCTACACCGAACGATGGGTGGTCATCGACACCAAAGTCCTGAGGGAGTGGGACGCCCACGACCGGCTCCGGTTCCACTGCAACCCAGCCCGTCCGACGGTCGACTGCCCGACTCCACTCGGCCACCACCGGTGGGAGTTCCCCTGCGCGCACGGACGAGGACGACCAGACACTGTCTGCGCGAAGAGGAGATTTGGAAGGTACTCAACGATCAGGGCATCACCTCGGAGCATGTCGAGATCCTGCGCGCCGTCATCTACAGCCACCACGTTCGTGTCGCCGATCGCTGGCGGGCGGGACGGGTCTTTCTCGCCGGCGACGCCGCGCACGCCATGCCGCCGTGGATCGGCCAGGGCATGTCCGCCGGGGTACGCGATATGGCCAACCTGTGCTGGAAACTCGCCGCCGTGCTCAGGGGACAGGCACCGGACTCGCTGCTCGACTCCTACCAGGCCGAACGTAAACCGCACGTCACCGAGGTCACCCGCCGCGCATGTTTCGTCGGCCGGATCATCACCGAGCGCAACCGCATCATCGCCGCCATGCGTAATCACGTGCTGCGTGCGCTGAGGCGAGTGCCCGGGTGAACGCCGGTCTCCTGAAAATGACGTGGATTCCCGACGCCCGATATGAGGAAGGATTCTTCGCCGCGCAGCCACCCCGCCGTCGGTTGGCAGATCCCGCAACCATGGGTGAGGGACGCCGCGGGTGCCACCGTTCGCCTCGACGACGTCCTCGGCGGCCAGTGGGCCATCCTGCACACCGGCGCACCGCCGGCCGGCGCGCAAGCCTGGACCGAGCTGGGGGTGCCGGCGATCCAAATCACCGAACCCACCCTCGACCGCTGGCTGCGGCGCAAGAAGGCCGCCGTCGTCGTTGTCCGTCCCGATGGATTCATCTATGCCGCAAGCCAATCCGGGCAGCGCCTGCCCGCACCCCCCGCAATCGCGCCCATCAGAACTGGAGTATCCGCATGACCACCGCCAATCTGACCGAACACACCGTCACCGTCGACGGAAAACCGATCTTCGTCGCCGAAACCGGTAGCGGCCCAGCCGTCGTCATGCTGCACGGCGGCGGCCCCGGCGCGTCGGGGGTGTCCAACTACTCGCGCAACATCGACGCGCTCGCGCAGCACTTCCGGGTGATCGTGCCGGACATGCCCGGCTACGGCCGCTCGGTGAAGGGCGTTGATCAGGCCGACCCGTTCGGCCACCTGGCCGACATGATCCGCGGTCTGCTCGACGAACTCGGTGTCGATACCGCCCACCTGATCGGCAACTCGTACGGCGGCGCAGCTGCACTTCGCCTCGCCCTGGATACTCCGCAACGAGTCGGACGGCTGGTGCTGATGGGACCCGGCGGGATCGGGACGACGCGGGGCGTCCCGACCGCCGGCCTGAAGAGCCTGCTGTCCTACTACGGCGGCGACGGACCCAGCCGCGAGAAGCTCGAAACCTTCATCCGCACATACCTTGTCTACGACGGCGCCTCGGTGCCCGACGAGCTGATCGACGCTGCGCTATCAGGCGTCCATCGATCCGGACGTGGTGGCCACCCCGCCGCTTCGCCGCCCGTCGGGTCCCACCGCGCTGCGCACGCTGTGGCACATGGACCTCACCCGCGACAGCCGCCTCAAGACACTGCGGACCCCGACGCTGGTGCTGTGGGGGCGCGACGACAAGGTGAATCGGCCGGCCGGGGGCCGATGCTGCTCAACACGATGCCCAACGCCGAACTGGTGATGACCTCGCACACCGGCCACTGGATGCAGTGGGAACGCGCCGAGTTGTTCAACCAACTCGTTGCCGAGTTCCTGCGCCCTGACTCGGTTCTCGCTCATGGCTGACGTGTTCGGCAACGTGCACCTCGGCTACATCGTCATCGAGACCGAAAAGTTCGGCGACTGGCGACGCTTCGGCCGCGACGCGATCGGCATGCACCTCGACGAGACTCTGCCGGACGTCATGCGGTTCCGACTCGATGAGAACGAGTGCCGCTTCCTGCTGCAGCGCGGACCCGCCGAGGACGTCACCGTCTTCGGGTGGCAACTCGACGATCACGACACGTTCGACGAAATCCTCACCCGAGTCACCCGGCACGGCGTGCCGGTGAGCGAGGGCAGCGCAGAGGAAGCCGCGTTGCGTGGAGTCCAGCGCCTCGTTCGGTTCCCCGGCCCCAACGGGCTGGTGCAGGAGATCTTCACTCGCGCCCGTAGCAGCGATACGCCGCTTGACATGCGGGTCGGCGGCGGCTTCGTCACCGGGGAATCCGGGATGGGACATGTCGCGATCACGACGAAGAAACCGCACCAGATGCGCGGCTACTACAACACCGTGTTCGACGCACGGCTGTCGGACTACATCGACGAAACGATCAGCGGCGTCAAGCTCAAGATCCGGTTCCTGCGGGTCAACCAACGGCACCATTCGGTGGCGATCGCCGCGGTGAACCGGCTGCCCGTCAACCCGATTCGTACCCGGATCCAGCACCTCAACATCCAGGTCGCCGACCTCGACGACATGACTGGCTCCTATCAGCGGGTCAAGGAACTCGGCTTCGACATGGCACTGGCTGTCGGGCAGCACACCAACGACAAGGAGCTGTCCTACTACACGACGACACCGTCGGGTTTCGAGTGGGAGGTCGGCTGGAACCCGATCGTCGTCGATGAAAGGACCTGGGAGCCGACGACATACCAGGGCATCAGCATCTGGGGCCACACCCCGGAAGGGCAGACCATCATCGACAAGCTCGCCCAATTCAAGACCGGGGTACGGTCGCTGGTGCACTGTGAAGACAGCGTCACGGCACTAGCTGGCGCCGGAATTCCGGACAACTGACACATGAACACGCCGGATCCCACGACCTCCGCCCTCTACCCAGTGCGCCTGAGACAAGACCTGGCGCGCGACGTCGCGTCCTCGTACTGGGCCGGGCCACACGCAGAGATCGTCACACGACTTCCGCATCTGATGGAGTACAACCAGTATCACTTTTCTGCGACGGACCACGGATACTGGCCTGCCACACCGAAAGTCGGCACCGCCGCTCCGCCTTCCTGGCCCATCGACGGGCTCACCGAGGTGCGGTTTCCCAGCATGGCTGCCGCTTTTCGCGTACCGCTGCACATGCGCGAGGTTTTCCTCGACGAGCAGAACGTCTTCGAGCATTGCCTCGGTCACTTAACCGGACCGCGGGGCGGCCGATGGTGGACGACTGGTCACGACGACTCGGTCGGTCATCGCACTGTGCTGCTCCTGCGCCGACGCCGAGGCGTCTCAGGCCCGTCCTTTCGCGCGTTCGTTCATACCCGTTTGGGACCGGCGCTACATGCTGCGGGAGCGCGAGACCTGCGGACCTATACCTTCCTGCCCATGGCGCCGGTGGCTCACGCGACGTTCGGCGTGTCCCATGAAAACCCATCGCACCGGCGCCATCACGGCGCCGTCGTGTTCGGCATCGGCACCCGCGCCGACGTCGACGGTGTCATCGCCTCGCCCGAGGTCGCGGCCGTCGTCAAGGACCAGCACCTGACCTGCACCGCCATCCAGGCGTTCACCGTCGATCGCACGGTGCCGGTCATCGGTACGAAAGGTGGTGAAAGCCATGTTGCGCATTGACACCCACCAACACCTCATCCCGCCTGAGTACCGAAGCGCCCTGCGGAAAGCCGGTATTGACGATGCCGGTGGGCGGGCTCTGCCTGACTGGAGTCCGGAGGGCTCGCTGCAGACGATGGCCGAACTCGACGTGGCGACCGCCATCGTCTCGGTATCGACACCGGTGCGCCCGCTCGACTGCGCCGCGTCGTCGAGGGCAAGGGCATCTCTGCCGCGGGGTGCCGTAGAACGGCGCCGAGGCCCCAAAGCCCTTGGGAGCCATCATAAGAGCGAACTGGCCGCCCATGCAGAACCCCACGATTCCGACCGTTCGCCGCGGCTGTGCCGAGCCCGAGGCGAACGCGGCATCGGTGCCGACGCTCACCTCTCGTGGCTTCGAGGCGGTCTTCGCTGTGCTCTTGGCGCGTGCGGATGTAGCCGTGGTTTGTCGCGCAGTGGATTTGGCGGCAGTGCGCTTTGCAGGAGTGGGACTCGGCGAGCCGGCCTTTCTAGCGATGGTCTTCGTCGCTCGTCTGGTTCGATCCGGGCGGTCACTCATGACGCTCACCTCGATGATTGTGGGATACCTCACGTTAGTGGCGCGCGTGGGCGTTTGGGAGTGGTTGGCGAGTCTCCCGACCCCTGCTGTCAAGGAAACCTTGACGCTTTGTTCCGTCAACATAACCTTGACGGATGAGCGCGCTCCTAACTCCAGCCCCGCCGCTACCTTCACCCTCTTCGAGCTGGCAGGAGTGGATCTCTTACGGTCTGCGCTGGGCCTCGGGGGGCGATTCAACTCCCGCCCTATGGCAGGCTTCGGTGGCCGAGTGCGCCCCTGAAGCCGAGCTCTTGAGCACCACCGGCCGCAGTTTGACGCTCCACGCGTACAGAGAGGCCGAGCCGGGTTCCCGTTGGCGCGCGCTATACAACGCCACTTGGCCGGCGTACCGACGCTGGTACACCCAAGAGGGGCTCGCCGCCCGCCCCTCTGTCAACGAATGCCGGCGTGCACTTTCCCAACATCTGCCTGAGTTGATTCCGACTTGGGAACGGCTGTGTCGCCTCAGTGGTGACGACTCTGTTGCCGCCAGGATGCTCTCGATGTGGCGACTTCCCGCATTCGCAGTCGGTTGTTCCCAAGTCGTAGTGCCGGGCGAGCAGGCCGAATTAATCCGCAACTACGACTACGATCAGTCGCTCTTTGAAGGTGTTGTCGCTTCCACCAACTACTCTGGGCGCCGCCGTGTGTTGGGGACGAGCGACCTGCTCTGGGGTCTCCTAGACGGGATGAACGAGGACGGCCTGGCGATCTCGCTGACGTTCGGTGGTCGACCCGGTAGTGGCGAAGGCTTTGGGATCCCCATCGTGCTGCGCTACGTACTGGAGACCTGTGCCACGGTTGAACAAGGAGTCAGCGCACTCCGGCGAATCCCAGTTGCGCAGTCCTACAACGTGGCACTTGTCGATACCACTGGTAAGCACGCCACAGTTTTTGTTGCTCCGGGTGAGCCTGCCGCAGTGAGCCAACTCGGCGCGACGACCAACCACCGACTCGATAAAGTCGAACACCCCGCCGCCGCCGCTCGATTCAACAGCGTCGGGCGGCTTGCACGGTTGGAAGAGTTGCGAGCCGAGGATATTTCAGGAGAGCGACTCGTCGCGGCGATGCTCAAACCACCGCTGCGCAACAACCAGTTTGAGATCGGCTTCGGCACCCTCTACACCGTCAACTATGAGCCGGCGGCCGGAATAGCTACGTGGCATTGGCCCGAGTCGTCCTGGACGCGACGCTTCGACGACCCAGACGATATCCGCACGGTGAATTTAGCCCCATGAGTCGACAACCAAGCCAGATCGCGGCCGAAGCCCGTGTCCTGATAGATGTGCTCGCCAGTAGCACTGACCCGATGGCCTTTCAGACCTTGCTAGATCTCAGTCAATACATCGGCGTATGTCTGGGGACCTCAGCGCGAACATTGGCCGAAGCCCAGTCCTGGAGCAGTGTCGCTGATCTCGCCGGCACCACCAAACAAGCCGCCTGGTCGCGGTGGCACCACTAACGCAGCCCATGCAGTCGAGCTCCCGATCAAGATGGGAAGAATTCCGCCAGTCTGAGGATTTTGCGTGCCCGTTCGGCTACAGGAAGGTCTACGAACTCTCCGCCAGGCAAGCGCAGAGCGGCTCCGTTGGCGTTGTCGAACGCCTCGATAACTTCACGCGCCCATTGCAGTTCGTCGTCGTTCGGGCCGAACGCAGCGCGAATGATCGGCAGCTGAGAGGGATGGATAGCCGACTTGCCGAAGAATCCGAGCGAGCGGCTGACGCCGGCTTGCCGCCAAAGCCCGTCGGTGTCTTGCAGGTGTGGGTAGACGCTGTCGATCGGCGGCTCGATTCCCGCGGCCCGCGCGGCGACGACCAGGTGTGAGCGCACGTACTGCAGCGGGGCATCGCCGCTGGCTACGCCCAGGTCTTTCTGCAGATCGATCCCGCCGAGGGCGAGATATTTGACTCCTGGCTCGGCGGCGATCGCGATCGCGTTGGCTACTCCCTTTGCGCTTTCGATCGCACAGATCAGCGGTTTACCCTGCGCCCGGTCGGCGACCCACCGAACGTCCTCCACCGACTCGACCTTGGGGATGCGAATGCCGTACGCGAGCGAGCCAACAGCGTTCAGATCCGCTTCTGGGAGCGGGGTTCGCGCGGCGTTGATTCGTACCCAAGCGGGATGGTGCCAGAGAGCGCCGGCGACGTTGTGTCGTGCGGCCGCTTTGTGTTCCGGCGGGACCGCGTCTTCAAGGTCGAGTATCACGGCGTCCGCACCCGCGTCGAAGACCTTGCCGAGCAGTTTCTCACTGTGGCCCGGCGCGAACAGATAGCTCCGATTCACTACAGCACGCCCTTCTCTTGGAGTGCGGCAACGTGTTCGGGGTCCAGCCCGAGCGATTCCCGGTAGAACCGGTCGTTGTCTTGGCCGAGCCGGCGGCCGGGGAACCGGATGCAGCCGGGTGTGCGGGCCATGCGGAACATGAGGTTCTGCATCTTCACCGGGCCGAGGTCCTCGTCGTCAACGGTGGTGATTGTTTCGCGGGCCATCACATGGGGGTCGTTCATCAGCTGTGCGACGTCGTAGATCGGCGCCAGCGCTGCGCCGACCCGCTCGAACTCCTCGGTTACCTCGGCCAGTGGGCGGGCGGCGATCCATTTCGCCACCGCCTCGTCGAGGAGGTCTCCGTTTCTGCTGCGCTCTCCCGCCGAGGCAAACCAGGGCTGCTCGACGATGTCGGGCCGTCCGACCAGGCGCATTACTCTTTCGGCTACGGAGGTGGCGCTGGCGGAGATCGCCACCCAACGATCGTCGCGGGTGAGGTACGCGTTGCGTGGGGCGTTGTTCGGGGAACGGTTGCCCTGCCGGCCGGGGACCGCGCCGAGTTGGTCGAATGCGGTGGGGCCGGGCCCCAGGATTCCGACAAGCGGTTCGAGTAGTGACAGGTCAATGACTTGGCCGCGCCCGCCACCCTCCGGGGTGGCCCGGTGGTAGAGCGCGGTCATGACGGCGAACGCTCCGGCGATCCCTGTCACTCCGTCGGCGAGCCCGAACGGAGGAAGCGTCGGGGGGCCGTCTTCGTCGCCGGTTTGATGCGCGAAACCGCTCATCGCTTCGGCGAGTGTCCCGAATGCGCGTCGCCTGCTGTACGGACCGGTCTGGCCGAAGCCGGTGACACGCAACATGACCAGGCCTGGGTTGAGGGCGTGGAGTTGCTCGGGGCCTAGACCCCACTTCTCCAGCACGCCCGGTCGGAAGTTTTCCACCAGCACGTCCGTATCGACCACGAGGTCGCGGAGGATTCGTTGGCCTTCGGGGGTACCGAGGTTGAGGGTCACGCACGTCTTGTTGCGGGAGATAACCTTCCACCACAACCCATGACCGTCCTTGTTCGCCCCATGCGACCGCGCCGGATCGCCCCGTGGATGTTCGACCTTGATGACGTCGGCGCCGTAGTCGCCGAGCAACATGGCGGTGATCGGCGCGGCGTACACCGTGCTGATGTCGAGGACGCGGATCCCGCTCAAGGGGCCGTCGTCCCGTGGCGCCGCGTCCGCGCCGTCGGGATAATCAGTCATCGGTACTCCTCTTCTTTCAAAGTGTCTTGGTCTTCGAAGGTGCGACGAGCAAGGGGTCACATCGGAATCTGTCCGAGTAGCACGCCGACCGCGAGCATGGACAGCGACACCAGCGCGGCTCGCCACAGCACCTTCTTGTGATGGTCGGCCAGCGGGACGCCGGCGAGGGTGACCAGCAGCAGGATGGCCGGCACGAGCGGACTCTGCATGTGGAACGTCTGGCCGGTGATCGATGCGCGGGCCATTTCCGCCGGCGCGATGCCGTAGGTGGACGCCGCCTCGGCGAGTACCGGCATGACGCCGAAGTAGAAGGCGTCGTTGCTCATGAAGAACGTGAACGGCAGGCTCAGCACCCCGGTGACGACCGCCAGGTGCGGGCCAAGCGCCGAGGGGATGATCTCGAGCAGCCAGTGCGCCATGGCTTCGACCATGCCCGTGCCCTGGAACACGCCGATGAGTACGGCGGCGGCGAACACCATCGCCACCACCGAGACGATGCTCGACGAGTGCCGAGTGATCGCTTCCTGTTGCTCCCTGACGCGCGGGAAGTTCACGGTCAGCGCGATTGCGCCGGCCACCATGAACAGAATCGGGAGCGGCAACACGTCTATCACCAGCGTGACCAACAGTGCCACGGTCAGAATCGCGTTGAACCAGAACAGTTTCGGTCGCAGCGTCGGCCGCTCGGGGTCGAGCCCATCAACGAACCGATCCTCATCGTCGGATCCCGCACCACCGGAACCACCACTGGCGCTTCGTGCTTCATCGCTGTTGCCCGAACCGGTCCGGCCACGGCCGGCACCGGCAGCGACGAGGAGTGGCTCGGAAGTCAGCACCAATGAGCCGATGCGACGCCGTTCGCTCAATCCCAGCTGCATAGCGAAGAGCAAGACGACGACGAGTCCGACCAGCATCGCGGGAATCATTGGCACGAAGACGTCCGACGGCGAAACGCCGAGTGCCGCCGCGGCCCGCGCGGTCGGCCCACCCCACGGAACGATGTTCATCGCGCCGTTCGCCAGGCCGGCGACCACGGTGAGCACGACCGGGCTCACCCTCAGTTTCAGGTACAGCGGCAGGAGCGCGGACGTCACGATGATGAACGTTGTCGAGCCGTCCCCGTCCAGCGACACCACCATGGCCAGCACGGCCGTCCCGACAACCAAACGCATGGGATCGTCGCGGACGATCCGGAGTATCAGCCTGACCAGGGGATCGAAGAGGCCGACGTCGATCATGATCCCGAAGAAGATGATCGCGAAGAACAGCAGTGCGGCCGTCGGGGCCAGCGCCTTCATGCCGTCGGTGATCATGTCGCCGATGCCCAGGCCGGCGCCGGCCGCGAGACCGAACGCGATAGGGACTGCAATCAACCCGACAACCGGGGTGGCCCGTTTGGACATGATCAAGAACATGAATACGGCCACCATCAGAAAGCCGAGTGCTACCAGCATCGCCACTCCTCGTCCGCATGCCTTGCGTCACGTTGTGATCGCGGTGACAGAAAGTGTCGGAGGTATCGCCGCTCACAGTCACTGTTGCGTGCGTAGTGAAGGTTGTGTTCTTTGTGGTGCGGTCCCGGTTCCGCCCGATCCAAGTCCGAGGAGAGTCTGGTGAAGTCCTTCTACCAGGCGTTCTCGTAGGCCTGGCTAGCCAACGGCTTTCGCGACCGGCTTGGCGGCAGTCCGTGTTCGAGGCCCAGCCGCGGCCAGCCGCCGTCCGCGCCTGGTCGCGCCGCCGGGCTTGTACAGCGACAGCAGCAAGGCGCCGACCAGGCTCAGCATCGCACAGCCGAAACCCCACAACACGACGTCGGCCGCACCGCTGAGTTGCGCGGCGTTCCCTCCGGTCACCGCTAACGCCGCGGCCTCCTCGCCGGCGCGCTCCAGGCTGTCGTGCAGGAATCCGAACGCCATGACCAGAATCCCCACGGCGATCGCGATCTTGGCGGCCACCCAGTAGTAGCGGATCAGTCCCCACTTCGTGGTCATGCTCAGCGCAATGCCCGTGAGGAATGTCGCGAAATTGGTCCATGGCAGCAGCGTGATGTCGAAGACGGCCATCAACTCGAAGACCGTCTTCGTGACGTGAATGTCCTTGGTGGACATCGCGACTACGGACATCGCTACGAACGTCAGCGCAACGCCGATCCAACAGGCAGCAGACACCGCGTGCGCGGCGACGAGAGCCTTGCGCGGTTTCGGTCGCAGTTGACCGGCGAACAACGCCAGTACAGGCACCGAAAGCCAGGTCGCGAACATCGCGACCAAGTCGCCGACAACGAACGCCTGAATCACTGTCAGCACGACCAACAACCAGCCGGCGCTCAGCAGAAACCACCGATGCATCAACGGGCGGAGAGTCAGAAGCAGCGCGAGCCCTCCGCTCAACACGGCGATCGCCATCCACACCGGAAGGTGCGCGCGCGGAAACGTTGGCGGTACCAGCGCCGGCAGTTGCGCAGTGACCACCGCGATCAGGCACAAAGCCACGAGCAGCCGTCGGACGCCGCGCGGTGATGTCGTTACAGCCGGATCCGGCACGTCGATGACGCTATGGACGCCGGCCACGCCGCGAAATGGGGTTAACCCGTGAATGAAACGGGGGTTTACCCTCAGCCGTGTGACGCGTGTGCTGATCACCGGGATGTCGGGCGTCGGCAAGTCGTCGCTGCTGCGCGAACTGGCCCGCCGTGGCCATCGCACCGTCGACACCGACTACGGCGACTACCACGAGACCATCGACGGTGAGCGGCTGTGGCGCGAGGATCGGATCGATGCCCTGCTCTGCGAAGAGCACGACGGGCTGTTGTTCGTGCAAGGCACGACGCGTAATCAGGTTCAGTTCTATCCGCGGTTCGACCACATCGTGCTGCTCAGCGCTCCGGCAGAGGTGCTCGTCGAAAGACTCACCACACGAACCACCAACCCGTACGGACGCGACCCCGCCGACGTCGCCGAGACGCTCGGCTACCTGGAGACCGTCGAGCCGCTCTTGAGGGAAGCCGCCACCTTAGAGGTCGTCACGACCGTGCCCGTCGCGCAGGTCGCCGACATCGTCCTCACTCACCTCCAATAGCGCATTACTGTTGGGCTGCAAGCTTTTCAGCGACGTCACGCAGCGGCCGCGAGGCGAGTGATTCCGACACGCAGCGCGCAACACCGGCCGCTGCGCCGTCCGAGGAAGGGTGCGCGGCAATTCCATTCCGGCGCGGATGATTCCGGGGTCGACGGGATCCTCGGCGTTGGCAACTTCATCCTCGAACTAATCCGCCCACGAGTCGCACGTCTCGATCAGCGGTCGAAATGGCCCGTCGGCATGCGAGGCGTACGGCCGCACTGTGCCTCTCCCGCCCAGAATCGCAGGCCGTACGCACCGGCGCGACCCACGCGCTGTATGCGCCGGGTTGAAACGCGGCCTCACCTCGGTGAGCGACGACGTCTCGATCACCCCGGTGACGACAGCCGCGAGCTCCGCCAACCAGGCGCGTCGTGGCGAATCGGCAGGCTCCGTCCGTTCGATGTCCTCCACCAAGTTTCGAGGAAGCTCGAAATTCGTCACGGCGTCATCATGTCGGTGTCGAACTGACACACTGAACCCGTGCGCTCCACACCCAAATGCTGGCTAACCGATATGGACGGCGTCCTCGTCCGCGAAGAACATGCCCTGCCGGGCGCCGCGGAGTTCCTTGCGCGGTTGGTCGAGGAGAAACGGCCCTTCCTGGTGCTGACCAACAACTCGATCTTCACGCCGCGTGACCTGTCCGCCCGGCTGCTGCGTTCCGGTCTGTCCGTGCCGGAGGCCTCGATTTGGACGTCTGCGCTGGCCACCGCGACCTTCCTGAATGACCAGCTACCCGGCGGGTCGGCCTACGTGATCGGCGAGGCCGGCCTGACCACCGCGCTGCACGAGGTCGGGTACACGCTCACCGACGTGGAGCCCGACTTCGT
Organism: uncultured Actinomycetota bacterium; assembly: GCA_963851115.1. Lineage (GTDB taxonomy): Bacteria > Actinomycetota > Actinomycetes > Mycobacteriales > Mycobacteriaceae > Mycobacterium. The sequence goes on along the minus strand of CAWKOI010000023.1, from coordinate 75,380 downwards.
CGTGCTCGGCGAGACTCGGACGTATTCGTTCACCGCGATCACCAAAGCGATCCGGCTCATCTTGCTAGGCGCCCGGTTCATCGCCACCAACCCCGATGTCACGGGGCCGTCGGCTGAGGGCCCAATGCCGGCCACGGGCTCGGTCGCGGCCATGATCACCAAGGCCACCGGTCGCGAACCGTATTTCGTCGGCAAGCCGAACCCGATGATGTTCCGCAGCGCTCTGAACCGGATCGAGGCGCATTCGGAGAACACCGTGATGGTGGGCGACCGGATGGACACCGACGTCGTGGCCGGCATCGAGGCGGGGCTGGAGACGATCCTGGTATTGACCGGTTCGACGAGCGTCGAAGAAGTCGAGCGGTACCCGTTCCGGCCGAGCCGTGTGCTGCAGTCCATCGCCGACGCCATCGAGCTGGTCTGATCGGCAGCATTCCTACTTCGTGCTCTCCCGGTGTTCGACGCCGACGGCTGCGGTGAGTTCATCGCGCGAACTGCGCAGATCGGGATGTTCTGCGCCGAGTTCGTCCATCAGGTCAGCGAGGGCATCGGCGATCGCATTGAGCTTGCGCTGGGTGGCGTTCTCGGCGCGCGTCTCGGTGTTCTGCAGCAGCTCCCACGGTCGACTTCGGTCGGTTGCCCAGCGGGAATACCCGTGCGGGCGCAGTCGGAACCTGCGGAGGCGCATGATGCTCGTGTGATCGACGTCGACCTGGCCCCGGCGGCCGGTCTTTCCTCGCCGAGGAGATCAAGACCGAGATTTTCGACGGCGCCACACCGTATTCGACCTATGTTCGGGGGATGATCATCGACGGCGACCGCGGTGTCTTGTTGACCGGCAGGGACGACAGCGCCCTCGTCATTGAGGGGTGAACGCGATGGCCGAACCCATCGACGACTACTTCACCGCGACCATCTCCGCGATGAGCGAGACAGGGCCTTCGCGGGGCGAGGAGGCGGTGCTCGACGGTTCGTCACTGACGGTGCGGGACTGCTTGGCGCTGTTCGACGCCCAGCTCGGCAGCCGGCACCTCGACCTGGCCGCCCGCTGGCTGCGGTCGCACGGCAAGGGCTACTACACGATCGGCTCATCCGGGCATGAGGGCAACGCCGCCGTCGCTGCCGCACTGCGGCCGACCGATCCGGCGTTGCTGCACTACCGATCCGGCGGTTTCTTCTTGGCGCGCGCCGCCCAGGTCGGCGGTGGCGATCCGCTGCGCGATGTGCTGCTCGGGCTGGTGGCCGCCGTCGAGGAGCCGATCGCCGGTGGACGCCACAAGGTGTTCGGCCGCCACGACCTGAACATCATTCCGCAGACCTCGACCATCGCGTCGCACCTGCCGCGGGCGGTGGGTGTCGCGTTTTCCATCGCTCGCGCCAAGAAGCTCGGCGTCGCATGCGCATGGCCCGATGACGCGGTCACGGTGTGCAGCTTCGGTGACGCGTCGGTGAACCACTCCACCGCGGTGGGCGCGATCAACGCCGCGCTGCACTCCGCGTACCAAGGCGTGCCGATGCCGTTGTTGTTCGTCTGCGAGGACAACGGGGTCGGCATCAGCGTCAAAACCCCGTCAGGGTGGATCGCGCGGACGTACGGAAACCGCGACGGGCTGCAGTATTTCGAGGCCGACGGTTCCGATGTGGCGGCGACGTTCGACGCCGCGGCAGCCGCGGCCGCGTGGGTTCGCACCCACCGGCGGCCGGCGTTTCTGCACCTGCGCATGGTGCGGCTGATGGGACACGCCGGCTCAGACTACGAGCCCGGCTATCGTCGGCCCAACGAGATAGCCGCCGACTACGACCGGGATCCCGTGCTGTGCACCGCGAAACTGTTGATCGCCAGTGGCGCGGTGACACCTGCAGACGTGCTGGAGCGTTATGAGGCCAAGCGCGCCAACGTCATTGAGATTGCCAGCGACGTCGGCGAACTCGAGCAGCTCGACAGCGCACACGCGGTGATGACGCCGCTACAGGCCAGTATCGATGACGCGCTGGCCGCATCGCCTGCGTCACTCGTCGCCGCGGTGAGGTCCGGCGAGCCGGACGCTCCGGTGACGGTGGCACTCGCGATCAATCGTGCGCTGCAGGACATTTTGGACCGCCATCCGGAGGCGATGATTTTCGGGGAAGACGTCGCCCGCAAGGGAGGCGTTTACGGCGTCACCCGAGGACTGCTGGGCAAGACCAGTTCGGCGCGGGTGTTCGACACGCTGCTCGACGAACAGTCGATCCTGGGTCTGGCGCTCGGCGCGGGGGTCTCGGGTCTGTTGCCGATCCCCGAGATCCAGTACCTCGCCTACCTTCACAACGCCGCGGACCAGATTCGCGGTGAAGGCGCGACCCTCCAGTTCTTCTCGGATAGGCAGTACCGCAATCCGATGGTGGTTCGCGTGGCGGGCTACGGATACCAGAAGGGATTCGGCGGCCACTTCCACAACGACAACTCCATCACTGCGATCCGCGACATCCCCGGAATCGTGATCGCCTCCCCGGCGCGCCCCGACGACGCCGCCGCGATGCTGCACACCTGCGTCGCCGCGGCGAAAGCGGCGGGCGTCGTCTGTGTTTTCCTCGAGCCCATCGCGCTGTACCACACGCGTGATCTCTACGACGACGGCGACGAGGGCTGGCTCACGACCTATCCGGCCGATGGCGTGCCGATCGGTCGTGCGCGCACCTACGGCGACGGGGCGGACCTGACGATCCTCACCTTCGGCAACGGGCTGCGCATGAGCCTGCGGGTGGCACGCCGACTGGAGTCCCTCGGCATCCGCGCCCGCGTCGTCGACCTGAGATGGCTCGCGCCGCTGCCGGTCGAGGACATGCTTCGGGAGGCGGGCGCCACCGCGCGGGTGCTGATCGTCGACGAGACCCGATCGACTGGGGGAGTGGGCGAAGGTGTTCTGGCCGCATTGCTCGAGAATGGCTACACGCGCGCTGTGGAGCGCGTGGCCAGCAAGGACAGCTTCATCCCATTGGGTGACGCGGCGCTTGAGGTGCTGCTGTCGGAGGACACCATCGAAGCCGCAGCGATCAAACTCGCCCGCGGCGGTGCTTGATAGCTTGAGCGGATGACCGCTGCACCGGATGCCGCCCGGCCCCTGGCCGGGGTCCGGATCGTCGAGATCTCCAGCTTCGTCGCGGTGCCGTTGGCCGGGATGACGCTGGCCCAGCTTGGGGCCGAGGTGATCCGGGTGGACCCGATCGCCGGCGCAGCCGACTATCACCGGTGGCCGGTCACGGCAGACGGTGAAAGCATCTACTGGGCGGGGCTGAACAAGGGCAAGCGATCCGTCGCGGCCGATGTGCGGTCGGCGGAAGGCCAAGACCTGGTGCAGCGGCTGATCGCGGACAGCGGCGTGCTGGTAACGAATGTCGCAGGACGGCAATGGCATTCGTATGACGTCCTGACGCGACTGCGGCCCGACCTGATTCATGTCGAGGTGTCCGGCCGCGCGGACGGCGGCACGGGCGTCGACTACACCGTCAATGCCGCCATCGGATTTCCCATGGTGACCGGCCCGGCTGAGCTCGCCGCCCCCGTCAACCACGTACTGCCGGCATGGGATGTCGCATGCGGTATCTATGCGGCGCTTGCGGTGGTCGCTGCGTTGCGGCACCGCGACGCCTCCGGCCAGGGCCAGCAGATCAGCATTCCGCTGGAGAACGTGGCGCTGGCGACGGCGGGCAATCTCAGCTTCTTCACCGAGGCGATGGTCAACGGCACCGCGCGCGAGCGCATTGGCAACTCGGTGTACGGCCAGTACGGACAAGATTTCACCAGCAGCGACGGGGCGTCGTTCATGATCGTCGCGCTCACTGCTAGGCATTTCCACGATCTGACCGAACTCACCGGGACGACGAAAGCCGTTGCCGCGCTGGCCGACACACTCGGTGCCGACTTCACCGACGAGGGCGAGCGGTACCGGCACCGCGAAGCGCTGACCGGCTTGTTCGCCGAATGGTTCACGGCGCACACGGCCGACGAGATCGCCGCCGCGCTGGCGACGAAGTCTGTGCTCTGGGACCGATACCGAAGCTTTGCCGAGGTGGTCACGGACGAAAGGGTGACCGCGAACCCGATGTTCACCGCGCTTAGCCAGCCCCGGATCGGGGAGTATCTGGCGCCGGGACTGCCCATATCGATCGACGGCAGTTACCCGCCGGCGGTGGCCGCGCCCGCGCTCGGCGACGACACCGCCGCAGTGCTGCGCGAGTGGCTCGGACTGGGCTCCGACGACATCGACCGGCTCATCCAATCGGGCGCCGTGGCAACGGGCTCCGCGGAGCCGCGGTGAGCACGCTGCTCAAGCTGCTCGAGCTGCAATCGGGTGGCACCGACGACATTTGGATCGGGCTCGGCAGCGGTCCCGACGGAAAGCGGGCATACGGGGGGCAGTTCGTCGGGCAGAGCCTGGCGGCCGCGTGCCGCACCGTCGACGCCGACCGGTTGCCCACCAATATGCATCTGCAGTTCCTGCGCGGCGGCGAGGCTGGTGATTCCGTCGACTACACGGTGACTCGGGTGTTCGACGGCCGCACCGCGGCCGTCCGCCGGGTCGACTCCCACCAGGATGGGCGCCTGCTGACCACTGCAACGGTGTCGTTCGCCACCGAGCTGCCCGGCCCCGAGCACGGTCAGCGGTCGTCGGTGCTGCACGATCCTGACGCGCTGCCGCGAACTGGGCCGGCGGGCCCCGCACCGTCGATGCCGCTGGACGAGATCGACATCAGGATCGCCGACGACACCGCCAGTGGCGAGTTCGTGCGCCGGTTGTGGTGGCGGGTAACCGTTCCGCTTCCCGACGACGCATTGGTGCACACATTGGTCGCGGCGTACGTCACCGACGTCTACATGATCGACCCGGCGCTGCAGGTGCACGGGCATTCGATGAAGACCCGCAGTCATCGCAGCGGCACCACCGACTCGTCGATCTGGTTTCACCGGCCGGTCCGGGCCGATCAATGGAATCTGCTGGAGTCGACGTCACCGGCGGCGGCGCGGGGACGCGGGGTCGTCACCGCCAGCTTGGTCCGCGCGGACGGCGTCATCGCGGCCACGCTGGTCCAGGAGGGCCTTATCGCAAAGCGGGAACCGAGTCCGAACTGACCATCCACTGCCGATGCTCGCGAATCCGCCTGCGCAGCAGCGTCGCCAGGTAGGTGACCACAACACCCACGATGATCGACGCGGTGACACCCAGCAGCGGATGGATGCCCTTGAACAACTCGATCACCTGATAGTGGGTGAGGTAGGTGAACAACGACGCCTCAGCGATGATTCCCGCAGCGAGCGTGAACGCGGCAGGGCAGCGAATCGCGGGCAGCCAGATCAGCAGCACCAGGCCCGCTAGCACCATCGCTTCGCGGAGCGTGCTGTCGAAGTAGCCGTACAAGCCGACCGCCAGCACGGTCGTGACGAGGATGCGCTGCCACGGCGTCGATGCCTTGGCCGCGGCCCAGCCCGCGGCGAAGAACCAGAACGCGAGCATCGTGAACCACGCGTCACGGCCCAGGTTCAGCTGCAGGATGTCGTAGCGCAACGCCATCCCAACCGCGAGAAGGACAACGGCGAATGCGAACGGGTACCGCCGTTCCACTCGATCGACTGCCGGGATCAAGAACACTGCAGCCAGCGCGACCAGTGTCCACACCAGCACTTCGACAAACCACATCCGTCCCGCGGTCATGCTGTCGTGGGGGCCGAGGAATTTGTTGGCCAGCAGCAGATTTGTGCCGTGGTAGTCGTCGGTGATCACAAGCGCGATGGCAACCCAGACCACCGACGGCACCGCGATCCACCCAATGGTGTTGCGCAGCCGGCGCACCCGGTCCATCCTCGGCACCGGTGTGAGGCAGAACCGGGCGAAGTTGTAGCCCGCCACGCCCAGCAGGATGTGCGCACCGCCCCACAGTTTGAACAACTCCGCATGCGACCCGACGATGAGCACGATCGCCGCCGCGCGCAGCGCCACGCTGGTTTCCAGCGTTGACTCCCACCACCGTCGCCGCACCGGGCGCAGGCTGCCTTCCAGCTCGCGTATCGGCAGCCGCTGCCAGTCCGACGGCAGCGTGCCGAGGGCGCGTTCGAGCCGCACCGACATCATCACGTAGGACAGCGAATTGCCGCCCAGGTCAACGAAGCTGGCGTCGGGATCGATCGTCGCGGCGTCGACATGCAGCACATCGGCGAACAAGGCGCGAAGGTCGATCGCATCGGCTTCCGGTGTGTCGGCCTCACGCACCAGCGTGCGCACCGCCTGGTAGTCCGGCTTGCCCGAGGACAACATCGGCAACTCGTCGACGGTGACTGCCCGGACCGCGTTGGCGGGGATACCCGCCGCGTCGGCGGCCGACTGTTGGACGTCGGCGACGTCGTGGCTCCCGGTGGCCGCGACCACGAGACGGTCATCGTCATTGGCGCAGAACGCCCTGACTCCGTGCTCGCGCAATGCGGCCTCAACTCGTTGCAGATCTATCCGCAGCCCGTACAACTTGACGAAACGGCTGCTACGGCCGATGACTTCATAGAGCCCGTCCGGTCCGCGCCTGGCGATGTCTCCGGTGTGCAGCGTGTCGACCGTCTTGCCGAGCGCCAGATCGGCGGGACCGTGCGCGTAACCCATCATGACGTTGGGCCCGCGGTAGATCAGTTCTCCGACCGCGTCGTCGGTCCACCCGTCGACCGGTTCGATGGTGAACGACCCGCCGGGTATCGGCGTGCCGATCGTGCTTGGGCGGGAAGCCGCGAGTTCCGGTGGCAGATATGCCATTCGGGCCGTCGCCTCCGTCGCCCCGTACATCACAAACAGGTCCCAGCCTTGGCGTTGCGCAAGCTCGGCGAACCGGCGGACACGCTCGGGTGGCATCCGGCCGCCGGCCTGGGTGAGGTAGCGAAGGTCGGGCAAGTCCTTGGTGTCGAAACCGACCCGCTCGAGCAGTTCGAAGGTGTACGGCACGCCCGCGAACGCGTGCCGCGGTGGCGCCGGAACAGCTCCCAGAACTCGTCGTCGGTCACCGAATGATCGGTGAGGATGATGCCGCCCCGCACAGCAGGTGGCTGTGGATCACCGACAGGCCGTAGCAGTACGACATCGGCAAGGTGGTTGCGGCCCGGTCGGTTTCGCGGATGCCGAGATACTCGGCGATCGCGGCGGCGTTGGCGACCAGGTTCGTGTGCGACAACCGCACCAATTTCGGGGAGCCGGTGCTGCCCGACGTCGACATCAACAATGCGAGGTCGTCGTGCAGGTGGCAGTCGCCGCTGTGACGGTGATGGATGCCGTCGGCGTCGATCACCACACCGGGCCGGTAGGTCTGCACCATCGTCGCGTGGTCGCGCCCAGCCGGGACCGGCAGCACCACATGCCCACCCGCCATCGCGCCAAGGTAATGCACCAATGTCGTTAGATCATTGCGGGTTTCGAGAAGTACCAGCCGGCGCGCGGTACCGATCCGCTGTGCTGTATCGGCAACGCGATCGGCGAGGTCTCGGTAGGTCAACTGCTGCGTGTCTGTCAGCACTGCCACCCGATCTCCGTGGCCGCGAATGTGGTCGAGGAGGCTCATTTCAGCACCACCCCGCTACCCATCACCGCAATGCGCACCTTGGCGTCGATCGGCGGAGGGTTGAGGCTGTGCTGGCGTACGACGAGTGGGGCGGCGTCGCCCGCGGGGTCGATGGTCAACAGGATGTCGTGTCCGAGGAATTCGGCAGCGATCACCGTTCCCACGCCATTGAGGCCTTCGGTGTCCGAAACCACGGTCGCGACAAGCTGTTCGGGCCGCAGGATCAGTGTGGCGGGTCCGTCGGCCGCGGGCGTCTGCACTGGAATGCGCCCGAGCGCGCTGTCGGCGACACCCGACGCCACGGTGCACGGCAGGGAGATGCAGTCGCCGAGGAACTCGGCGGTGAAGCGGTCGCTGGGCGAGTGGTAGACCTGCTGAGGGGTGCCGACTTGCGTGAACCGGCCGTCGCGCATGACGGCCACCTCGTCGGCGATCGACAGTGCCTCTTCCTGGTCGTGTGTGACGAGCAGCGTCGTCACGCCGGCGTCCGTAAGCAACCCGGCGACGGCCTTGCGAGTGGATGCGCGCAGCCCGGTGTCCAGCGAGCTGAACGGTTCGTCGAGCAGCATCAGCACCGGCTTGCGGGCCAGTGCCCGGGCGAGCGCGACGCGCTGCTGCTGCCCGCCCGACAGCTGATGCGGCCGGCGCGCCGCGTATGAGGCGTCGAGGGAGACGGTTTCGAGCAGCTCGGTGATGCGGGCACGCACCTGTGCGCTGCGGGCCGTGCCGGGTAACCCGTACGCGATGTTCTGCCCGACGGTCAGGTGCGGGAAGAGGGCGCCGTCCTGCGCGACGTAGCCGACGCTGCGACGATGCGGCGCCACAGCGTTTTTCGGACCGGCCACCTGCCGGCCGGCGATCGTGACCGTCCCGGCATCGGGGGTTTCGAAACCGGCGATGAGCCGCAGCAGGGTGGTCTTGCCGCAGCCCGACGATCCGACGACGGCCGTCGTGCTGGCCGGTTTCAGATCGAGGTCGATGTGATGCAGCACGGTATTGCCGTTGAACGACTTTGCGAGTTCGCGGGTTTCAAGGGTGTTGGCGGCGGTCGTCACAGCGCGGCCACCTTAGTCGACTGCCGGAACAGCAGCAGCGTCACCGGGATCGCGAGTAAGACCAAGACCAATGCGTACGGCGCGGCGGCCGCATAGTCCAGCTCGCTGGAGAACGACCAGAACAACATTGACAACGTCCGGGTGCCGGTCGGTGCGAGCAGCAGTGTGGCGGTCAATTCTGTTGCGACAGCAATGAATACCAGCGATGCGCCGGCCGCAGCCGCGGGCGCCGTGAGGCGCAGTGTGACGCGCAGGAAGGTGGCCGACGGCGAGCTGCCCAGCGATCGTGACGCCTCCTCGAGGCTGATCGGGACCTGGGCGAGTCCGGCCCGCACGTTGACCAACGCGCGCGGCATGAACAGCAGGACGTACGCGAACACGATCAGCGCGACGCTTTGGTAGAGCGGGCGAGCGAAGTGAATGGTGACGGTGACCAACGCGAGCGCGGTGACGATGCCGGGCAGGGAGCTGGTGACGTAGTTGGAGCCCTCCACCATGCGGGCCAGAAACCCGCTGGAGCGCACCGCCACCCATGCGACCGGAAACGCGAGCACCGTCGTGAGCACCGCCGCCATCGTCGCTAGTCCGATCGTCTGGCCGAGCGCGGTAGTGATGTCGTCGAGCACCCATACATCAGTGCCGCCGATCCACAGCCAGCGCAGGATCGTCCAGATCGGCACGCCGAGGGCGAGCACCGCCAACCCGGCCAGCGCCGCTTGCGCGGGTATAGTGTTGCGGCCCAGGCGGTTCGGGGTTGCCGCCCGTGGCACACCTGCGCCGATTCTGGCGAACCGCGCGTTTCCGCGCGCCGCCGCCTCGGCGACCAGCATCGCCAGACATAGCACCACCAGCACGCCGGCCAGCATCGCGCCCGCTGCCCCGTCGAAGGTGACCTGGAACTGCTGGAAGATGGCGACCGTGAAGGTGTCGAAGCGCACCATCGCGAAGGCGCCGAACTCGGCGAGCAGATGGACTCCTATCAGCAGCCCGCCGCCAAGGATCGCCAGCCGCAGCTGTGGCAGCACGACGCGGAAGAAGACGCCGGTCGAATCCGATCCCAGTGCGCGGGCCGATTCCTCGATGGCCGGATCGAGGCGGCGCAGCGTCGCGGCCGCAGGCAGGTACATGAACGGGAAGTAGGACAACGTGGTTATCAAAACTCCCGCCCACAGCCCGTGCAACGACGGGATCACGCCGACCCAGGCGTAGCTGTTGACGAACGCCGGCACGGCCAGCGGTGCCACGAACAGTGGTCGCCAAAACGCCCGGCCGGGCAGATCGGTCCGCTCCACCAGCCACGCGACGCCGACTCCGATCACCACACACAGCGGGACGGTGACGACAACCAGTGCGACGGTGTTGAACAGCAGTTCGCCGACGCGGGGCCGGACGATCAGCTCATAGGCGCGCGTCCACCCGATCGAGACCGCCGACCACGCCACATAGCCCAGGGGGATGAAGGTGGCGGCGACCAGGATCGCGACCGTGGCAGTCACCAGCGGGCCGGGCCGCGTGGTGGGGGACGACCGCGAGACCGGCGCTGTGGCGCGTGGAACCGGGGGAGCGACCACCTATAACAAGCCATCCTTCGTCATCAGGTCCGACACCTTCTGGGCGTCCAGGGTCGAGGGGTCCACCGCCGGTGCCTGCAGGGAGTCGAGCGGCGGCAGGGCGGGGTTCGCCGGCACGCCGCTGGCGACCGGGTACTCGAACGACGTGCCCTTCTCCAGCACCTCTTGGCCGGCCTTGCCGGTAATGAACCGGATGAACTGCTGCGCCTGGTCCGCCTTCTTGCTCGACTCCAGCACGCCGCCGCCGGAGAGGCTGACGAACGCGCCGGGATCCTGATTCTTGAAGAAATGCAACTCGGTGTTGCCGCTGCCCTCTTTGGTGTTGGCCTGATCGCGGAACCAGTAGTAGTGATAGATGATGCCGCCGTCGACCTCGCCGGCGTTGACGGCCTTCATGGTGGCGATGTTGTCGTTGTAGATGACCGCGTTGGTCTTCATGCCGGCGAGCCACTGCGCGGTGGCCTGCTCGCCCTTGAGCTGAAGCAGGGCGGAGACGATGGCTTGGAAGTCCGCCTTGGCCGGGGCCCCACCCCAACGGCCCTTCCACGCGGGTTGCTCTAGATCCAACATGGATTTCGGCAGCTGGTCGGGCTGCAACCTCGTCTTGTTGTAGACGAAGACGGTGCTGCGGGCCGCGACACCCGTCCATTTGCCGGTGGCCGGACGGTATTGCGCGGGTACCTGATTGATGGTGTCGGGCTCGAGATCAGCGAACAGGTCCGCACGCTCGACGGCGGCCATGGCAGGCGAGTTCTCGGTCAGGAACACGTCGGCGGGGGATTCGGCGCCTTCGGCGACCAGCTGGTTGCCGAGTTCGGTGTCGCCGCCCTGGCGATAGGTCACCTTGATGCCGGTCTCTTTGGTGAACGCGTCGATCCACTCCTTGGTCAGCGACTCGTGCTGAGCGTTGTAGATAAGCAGTTCGTCGCTCTGCTCGGAACTTGAGCAGGCGGTCGCACCGACCACGACGGCCAGCGTGGACAAGACTGCGGCGATCCGGCTCCAACGAGGTCGCATCCAGGAGGTCCCTTCGGTAACTTTCCGTGCCACGCCACGGCGCGCTTTTAGCTGAGGTTTACCTTAGTGAACATACCCTTTGTCCAGGCCTAATCTGTGCTGTGTCGGAATCCGGGCGCTATTCCGTTGCCGTTGCGCTGCTGGCGCATCTGCGGCGGGCCCGCGACCACATCGACCGGAGCTATCGCGAGCCGCTGGACCTGGATCGACTCGCCGGGCTTGTCGGTCATTCGCCGATCGTTCGAGGCCACTTACGATGAGACCGCGATCCGATACCTGACCCGGCGGCGAATCGAGCGGGCCCAGGATCTGTTGCGCGTCGCCAACCTCACCGTGACGGAGGTGTGCATGGCGGTCGGATTCGCCAGCCTCGGCTCCTTGTCGACGAGGTTCACCCAGCTGGTGGGCGAGAGCCCCACCGCCTACCGCGACCGGTGGGCGGCGCGCGGCGGGCCACATGTGCCGGGCTGCTTTCTGTTCATGCGTGGCGTGCTCAACCACGCTGAAACCGCGGGTGATCCTGCCGAACGTTCCTTACCGCTCGACAAATCACCGAAATGTCGAGCGGTAAGGAACGTTCGTTAGATGAGATTGGCGTTTCGCCGTGATCACCTGCGTTTCGCTCGTCACCGTTTATTGCCTCAACCAGGACGAAACCCGCGACTTCTACGTCGACGTGTCGGCTTTGAACCCGGCACGGACATCACGATGGGCGAGGGCTTCCGCTGGGTCACGGTCAGGCAGCCCAACCAGCCCGAGCTCGAGGTCACGCTGATGACGCCCGGGCCGCCGCTGGATGCCGAGGCCGCCGACTTCATCCGCCGCCAGCTGGAGAAGGGCGGCATGGGTGGGCTTGGCCTGTCGGTCGACGACTGCCACAAGACCTTCGAGGAACTCTCCGCCAAGGACGTGACCTTCCTGCAGGAACCTGCCGACCGGCCGTACGGGGTGGAAGCGGTCATCCGTGACAACACCGGCAACTGGCTGGTGCTCGTTCACTCCAAGGAGTTCACCCCGGAGGGTAGCTCTCGACCTGTACGTTGACTGAGAATTGCCGGAAGCGACCCATGAGCCACGAAACCGAGGGAAACGAATTTATGAAACTGTCTGCAACTGCCATGCGCCGCGGACTGTTCGGCGCGTTTGCCACCTGCGCGGTCGGAGGAGCCGCGGTAGCCGTCATCGCCGCACCGACGGCAGGCGCCGCCGACCCGTGCACCGCCAGTGGGCTCGCCACCACGGCCAGCGGAGTGCTGAGCGAAGCGGGCGGGTACCTCGACGCCCACCCGGGTGCCAACGATGTGCTGACCGCGGCAGCGACGCAGCCCGCAGCCGACGCCCAGGCCTCCGTGCGCGCATATTTCATGGGCCACCCGAACGAGTTCTTGGATCTGAGGAACATCGCGGCGCCAGTGACCAACCTGCGCAACCAGTGCGGCGTCGCGGTGTCGCCGGGGCAGCTCGCGCTGCTGTTCGACGAAGTCTCCTAGTCACATGCGGCCGTAGCGGCTACGGACGAAGCTGTACGCGCCGAACGCCGCGATTCCGAGCGCGGCGAGAATCAGGAGGAACTTGCCGAACGGCGCCTGACCCAGTGTCTTGACCGCCGCGTCGAGTCCCGTCGCCTTCGACGGATCAGTCTGGAGCGACGCGATGATCACCAACACGCCCGCACCCGCGATCACCAGGCCCTTGGCGACATAGCCGCTGATGCCGGTCGCCGTGATTCCGGTTCCGCCCGAAACGCGTAGATCCTTCAAGAACTTTTTGGATACGCCTTTGTAGACGTGGTAGCCGCCGACCCCGATGAGTCCGAGTCCAATCGCGATCAGGACGGCCTTGCCCCAGCCTGACTGCATCATCTGCGCGCTCAGCCCGGCGTTCTGCTGGCTACTCTGCTGGCCGCTTCCCATCGCGAATCGGGCGGCGGCGAACGCGATGGCGAAGTTGAAGATCGCGAGCCCGACGGACTTGGCGCGTTTCCAGGCCGGGGTGTCGTCCTGTCGAGGTCCAGAGCCCTCACCCGGCTTCGACCCGATGATCGCTTCGGCGAGTCGCCACAGACCGAGAGCCACCAGCCCGATTGCGATGACCCACATGATCAACACGCCGCCGGTCTGGCGGGCCAGCGTCGCCAGCGCACCCGACTGATCGGCGCTGCCGCCCGAACCGAACGCGATGCGCAGAATGATGTACCCGACGATCAGATGCAGTACGCCGCTGATGGCGAAACCGGCGCGAGCGGTGTACTCGAATGCATCGCTGTCGGTGGCCTTGTCGGCGAGGCCGTGGAGCGACTTGTCGGTCATGACGTCATGTACCCGTTTTTTGACGGCGGCGAAACCATCCGCATGAGAGTTGTGGATGAAGGCCTGACTGGGGATAACTACTGGTGCGCGTCGGCGCCGTGTCGGTGTCGGGCCGACCGGTGTCGGTGCCGGGCCGCACCGTGGCGCCATGACTACGTTGACCCGTGCCGAGATCGGCGCGCTGGGTGAGCAACTCGCGGTCGATCACCTCGAGTCGCTGGGCTTGCGAGTGCTGATCCGTAACTGGCGCTGCCGCTACGGCGAGCTGGACGTGATTGCCGCCGACGACGCGACACGCATTGTCGTGTTCGTCGAGGTAAAGACGCGCACCAGCGACCAGTTCGGCGGGGTCGCTCAGGCGGTGACTCCTGAAAAGGTGCGGCGCCTGCGCCGGCTGGCCGGCATGTGGCTGGCGGCGCAGAACGGCAGCTGGGCAGCGGTGCGCATCGATGTCATCGGGGTGCGCATCGGGCGGCGGCGCAGCCCGGAGATCACTCATCTGCAGGGGGTTGGCTGATGACGCTGGGCAGGGCGTTCTCTGTGGCGGTGCGCGGGCTGGACGGCGAGATCGTCGAAATCGAGGCCGACATCACCTCGGGTCTGCCCGGTGTGCATCTTGTCGGGCTACCCGACGCGGCGCTGCAGGAGTCGCGGGACCGGGTCCGCGCGGCGATCACCAACTGCGGTAACAGCTGGCCCATGGCGAGGCTGACGCTGGCGCTGTCGCCGGCGACCCTGCCCAAGATGGGAAGCGTCTACGACTTGGCTCTGGCCGCAGCCGTGCTGTCTGCGCATGGCAAGAAGGCCTGGGAGCGGCTGGAAAAGAACGTGCTGCTCGGCGAATTGGCACTCGACGGGAGGGTGCGCCCGGTCAAGGGCGTCCTGCCGGCCGTCCTCGCCGCCAAGCGCGAAGGGTGGCAGGCCGTGGTGGTGCCGGCCGACAATCTCGCGGAGGCCAGCCTCGTCGACGGCATCGAAGTGTGGGGCGCGCGCACACTTGGCCAACTGCAATCGTGGATCGCCGGAAAGGCGCAACTCGAGGACAGGATCGCGCCGCCGCCGTCCCTAACGGAATCGTCGGTCGACCTCGCCGATGTGGTCGGCCAGACTCACGCCCGGTTCGCGATCGAGGTCGCGGCGGCCGGTGCCCACCACCTGATGCTGACCGGCCCGCCGGGCGTGGGCAAAACGATGCTGGCACAACGGCTTCCGGGGCTGCTGCCATCGCTGTCGGAAAGCGAGTCGTTGGAGGTGACGGCGATTCATTCGGTGGCGGGCCTGCTGTCGGGCAGCACGCCGCTGATCACTCGGCCGCCGTTCGTGGCCCCGCATCACACATCGACCGTCGCCGCAATGGTTGGCGGCGGCTCAGGACTGGCCCGGCCCGGCGCCGTCAGCCGGGCGCATCGCGGTGTGCTGTTCCTCGACGAGTGCGCGGAGATCGGCGTCAGTGTGCTGGAGGCGCTGCGAACCCCGTTGGAGGACGGCGAGACTCGAATTGCTCGGAGCGATGGCGTGGCACGGTATCCGGCACGATTCCAGTTGGTGCTGGCCGCCAACCCTTGTCCGTGCGCGCCGGCCGATCCCCGAAATTGCATCTGCCCGGGGCACGTCAAGCGACGTTACCTCGGCAAGCTGTCCGGCCCACTGCTCGATCGAGTCGACCTGCGCGTCGAGATGCATTCGGTGCGCGCGGGCGCGTTCGCCCAACAAGATGGTGAGTCCACCGCCGCGGTCCGAGAGCGGGTGGCCGCGGCGCGGCAAGCGGCCGCGCAGCGATGGCAGCCGTATGGCATCCGCACCAACGCCGAGGTCAGCGGCGCCTTGCTGCGGCGCAAGTTTCGACTCCCGCCGGCCGTGATGCAGCCGCTGCACACCGCGCTCGATCGCGGTCTGCTCAGCGCTCGGGGCGTCGACCGGACACTGCGGGTCGCGTGGACGCTGTGCGACCGCGCGGGCCGTACGTCGCCGGTGCTGGACGACATGACCACAGCATTGAGCTTCCGGCAGGACGGGGGTGCGCGATGACCGACGACCTCGCACGCGCGTGGGCGTACCTCTCGCGGGTGGCAGAGCCACCGTGCCCGGAGTTGGCGGAATTGGTGACGACGGTCGGGCCTGTCGAGGCCGCCGACCGCGTCGCGCACGGCAAGGTCGACGAGCGACTGGCGAACGACACCGAGGCAAGACGCCGGATCGACTGCGCGGCAAAGGATCTGGAGCTGTTGTCTCGCCTGGGCGGGCGGTTGGTAACGGCAGACGATGACGAATGGCCGCTACTGGCGTTCACCGCGTTCGGCGGGATGGATGCCCGGCAGCGGCCGCGGGCCCATCGCGCCGATGGTGTTCTGGGCCGTTGGGCCAGCTCGCCTCGCACGAAGTCGCCGACCGGGCCGCGGCGATCGTCGGTACCCGAGCAAGCACTGCCTACGGCGAGCACGTCGCGGCCGACCTGGCTGATGGTCTGGCGGGGAGGGACGTCGCCGTGGTGTCGGGCGGCGCGTACGGAATCGACGGGGCGGCCCACCGGGCCGCGCTTGCCGCCGACGGGTTGACCGTCGCGGTGCTGGCCGGTGGCATCGACGTGCCCTATCCCGGCGGGGCACGCGGCCTTGTTGCACCGGATCCGCGAGGACGGGCTGGTGGTCAGCGAATACCCGCCCGGCGTGCGGCCCGCGCGGCACCGGTTCCTGACTCGAAACCGGCTGGTCGCCGCACTGGCCGGGGCGACCGTGGTCGTCGAAGCCGGGGCGCGCAGCGGCGCCGCCAACACCGCAGCGTGGGCCGGATCGTTGGGCCGGGCGGTGTGCGCGGTGCCCGGGCCGGTCACCTCGTCGGCGTCGGTCGGATGCCACGCGTTGTTGCGGGCGGGAGCGAACCTCGTGTCACGCGCGGAAGAGGTGGTCGAGCTGGTTGGTCGGGCAGGCGAACTCGCGCCCGATGAGCAGAGGTCGGTTTCGCCACTGGACGGGCTGGCCGACACCGAGCAGCGGGTCTACGACGCGCTGCCAGCCCGCGGCGCCCGCACACCCGACGAGATCGCCGTCGCCTCCGGTTTGCCAGCAACCCAGGTGGTGGGGCCGCTGGCGGTGCTCGAGCTCGCGGGGCTGGTCGTGTGTCAGGACGGCCGGTGGAAACTGGCCCTCCGGTAAGTTGACGCATGCTTCGCAAGGTAGCCCGCCGCCGGACTGCCGCGTCGCTCGTATAGTTGATGAAAGCCGGCTAACCATATGTTCGGCTAACGATTGGAGGAGAAGTGGCAGGACGCCCCGTGCACACGTTCGAAGTGGTGCGTACCGAACAATTGACGCCGCACCTGACCCGGGTTGTGCTGGGCGGCAGCGGGTTCGACACGTTCACGCCGAACGACTTCACCGACGCCTACGTCAAGATCGTGTTCGTCCAGGACGGCACCGACGTCGGCGCGCTGCCGCAACCGTTGACGCTGGACAGTTTCAAGTCCTTGCCCCCCGGCCTGGGGGCACTCCCCTCGCCAGCTCCTCGCGGGGGACAGCCAACCGTCCGCACCTATACCGTCCGTAACGTCGACACCGAGCGCCGCGAGATCTCCATCGACTTCGTCGTGCACGGCGACCACGGCGTCGCGGGCCCGTGGGCGGCCGCGGCTACCCCGGCCAACCGGCCTACCTGATGGGACCCAGCGGCGCCTACGCCCCCGACCCCGCCGCCGACTGGCACCTGCTCGCCGGCGACGAGGCGGCCGTCCCCGCAATCAGTGCGGCACTGGAAGCATTGCCCGACAACGCGATTGGCAGGGTTTTCATCGAGGTCGGCGGACCCGACGATGAGATACCGCTGAACAAGCCCGACGGTGTCGAGGTGGCATGGATCTATCGCGGCGGCCGCGCCGACCTGGTGCCTGAGGATCAGGCCGGTGACCACGCGCCGCTGATCGCGGCGGTCAAGGAAGCCGACTGGCTGCCGGGCCAGGTACAGGTATTCATCCACGGCGAGGCCCAGACCGTGATGCACAACCTGCGGCCCTACATTCGCAAGGAACGCGGTGTCGACGCCAAGTGGGCGTCGTCGATCTCCGGGTACTGGCGCCGCGGCCGCACCGAGGAAACGTTCCGGGAGTGGAAGGCCCAGCTGGCCAAGGTGGAGGAAGAGGCCAACGCCTGACCGATCAGAACCAGCCCGCCTGCGCGTCGACAGTCGTCCGATCCAGGCTGGCCAGCAGATCGAACTGCGGGCCGACCTTCGGCAGCTCGTAGGTGTAGAAGTACTGTGCCGCAGCACGCTTCCCGTCGTAGAAGTCGCCCCGGTGGTCACTGGCGGCGATCAGCTGCTCGAGCCACATCCACGCCACCACTACGTGACCGGCCGCCTCGAGGTAGATCGTCGAGTTGGCCAGGGTGGTGGCGATATCTCCTGCCGCCCACAGGGTCGCGGTGACGTCGACGAGCCGTTGCACCGCTAGGCGCAGGTCCTTCGCGTAGGTCGCGGTGGTGTCGGACTCCAGCGCCTTGTCGATGGTCTGGTTGATCCGCTCGGTTAGCAGGGTCAGCCCAGCGCCGTCCTGCATGACGACCTTGCGGCCGAGCAGGTCCAGGCCGTGGATGCCATGCGTTCCCTCATGGATGGCGTTCAGACGGTTGTCGCGGTAGCACTGTTCGACGTCGAACTCCTTGGTGTACCCGTATCCGCCGTGCACCTGGATGGCCAGGCTGTTGGCCTCCAGACACCAGTGCGCCGGCCAGCTCTTGGCGATCGGGGTGAGGACTTCCAGCAATAGATGGGTGCGATCGCGGTCGGCGCCGGTGTTGGTCCGCTCCTCGTCGACGAGCATCGCGCAGTACAGGCCGAGCGCCAACGCGCCCTCGACATAGGACTTCTGCGCCAACAGCATTCGCTTGACGTCGGCGTGCTCGATCAACGCCACCGGCGGGCGGGCCGGGTCCTTGGCGTCGACTGGACGGCCCTGAGTGCGCTCCTTGGCGTAGGCCAGCGACGCCAGGTAGCCGGCGTACCCGGTCGCCATCGCCTGCATTCCCACCACCATTCGCGCCTCGTTCATCATGTGGAACATGTAGGTAAGGCCCTTGTGCTTCTCGCCGACGAGATAGCCCACGGCGCCGGGTTCGTCGGCCGCCGCGAAGGTGCCGTCGCCGAAGTTCAGCAGTGCGTTCGTGGTGCCGTGGTTGCCCATCTTGTGGTTCAGGCTGACCAGGGCGACATCGTTGCGGGTGTCGTCGGGCAGGAACTTCGGGACGATGAACAGCGAGATGCCCTTCACGCCCGGTCCGCCACCGGGGGCCTTCGCCAGCACGAGGTGCACGATGTTGTCGGTCAACTCGTGGTCACCGCCGGTGATCCACATCTTCGTGCCGGTGACGCGATACGTGCCGTCGGCCGCAGGGACTGCCTTGGACGAGATGTCGGCCAGCGACGAGCCGGCGTCCGGCTCGGACAGGCACATGGTGCCGAAGTAGCGGCCCTCGAGCATCGGGCGAACCCACGTGTCGATCTGTTCGTCGGTGCCGTACTCGGCGAGCAGGTTGGCGTTGCCCATGGTCAGGAAGGCGTACGCCGTCGTGCTCGGGTTGGCCGCCCGGAAGAACGCCATCGACGCCTGAGCCACCACCGTCGGCAGCTGCATTCCGCCGACCGCCTCGTCGAACGGGCCCGCCAGCAGGCCGGCCCCACTGAAGGCGTTCAGCGCGCTCTTGACCTCGTCGATCATCACGACTTTGCCGTCAGGCCCGACCGACGGCTGGTGCTGGTCGGCCTTCTTGTTGTGCGGCGCAAAGCATTTCGTCGCGACGTCCTCGCTTAGGTCCAGGACAGCGTCGAAAGTGTCACGGGCGTGTTCGGCGAAATGGTCGCGCTTGGTCAATTCGACAACGTCAAGCCACTCATAGAGCAGAAAGTCGACATCGCGCCGCGAGAGGAACTCAGCCATGTCGGGACAGCCTTTCGGAGATGTACTTCACATTAGCGATCGCTCATTTTATGAGCGCTCGCTAATAATGCGCCGACCATCGACAGATGTCAAATACGTGTAGGATCCCGACCGTCATGACCATCGATCGAGCTGCGGATTCAGCTGCGGCGGAACGCATGCGGCGGGCCGCGATCGAGGCCTTCGCGGAGTCGGGATACGGCGGCAGCTCCACGCGGCAGATCGCCAAACGGCTCAACATGAGCGCGACGGCCATGTACCCGCACTATCGCTCCAAAGAGGAGCTGCTCTATGCCATCGCCCTGGAGGGCCACAGCAGCTTGCTGGCCGCGCTGAGACGGAGCCGACGAGGCCGCCGCGGGCTTCACCGAGCGGTTGCGGGCGGTGGTCGCGGCGTTCGCCACCTGGCACGCCGACAACCACAAGCAGGCCCGCGTCGTGCAGTACGAACTGCACGGCTTGACGCCGGCCCATTACCGCACGATCGCACCACTGCGCCACCAGGCGACCGACGTCATCACGGAGATCGTCGCCGGCGGTGTGACGACCGGCGAGTTCCACGTCGACAACGTCGACGAGGTGGTGATGGCCATCTCGTCGCTGTGCGTCGATGTCTGCCGGTGGTTCCCGTCGCGCAGGCACCGAGACGCACACAAGCTCGGCGAGGTGTACGCCGGGGTGGCGGAGCGACTGGTTCGCTGACGAGGTGCGAGGTCGGGCCGCAGAAGGCCCGAGGGTCGGCCCGGTGTTGGAGCGTGCCGTTCGTGAGCCAAGGTGTAGACGAGCTTGACACGACGGACGCCGAGTCCAGTGAGCGGCAGCGGGTTTCGCCAGCGGCTATGGCAGCGGGTCGATGTCAGTGGGTGGTGGTTTTATGAAGCGCATGGTAGCCCCGCCCTCGGACACCACCACCGCTTTCAGCGGTGACGTGACGCGGCGGCGGGGCAAGTCGAAGGCCCCAAATTTCAGATATGATGGGCCGCTGTCGGTGATCCGCTTGGAACTCGACGTCAGCGACCCTCTGGTTCGTCGGCGGGTAGAGCGGCAGTGGGGTGCGGCGTTTCGGCTGCGCCGGGCGCTGCAGCGCGACGCCCGACATCGTTGTCGGGCGTATCGGGCCGCCCACCGTGAACGCGCCACCGATCCGAAAGGACTGCGGGCCCGACTGGGTTTGTCACGCAAAGGCATGGAGGCCGCGGCGAAAGGGCATATCGAGGCCAGCGGGTGGATGCGCGATCACCTGACCAAGGCGGTCGGCCTGCATATGGCCGATGAAGTGTGGGAGACGGTGGATCGGCATCTGTCCGGCGACGCGTCTGGACGCCGGCACGGGCCGCCGCGCATCGGCTCGTGGTGGGATTTCACCCGGATTCCGGGGCGGGCCCGCTCACACACCAAAGCCACACCGGTATGGGAGACCCACCGGCTGGTCGGCGCCCTCGACGGGCACTTGAACACCTACCGCCACCCGCAGCTGCCCGCGGAGGTGAGTACTGCGACCGACGCAGCCGACTGCGCGGCGGGCACCTCGATTCTGGCCCAGCCGGCGCGACTGCCGGTGCCGGCGCGACCCAGCTCGGTCAAGTGGACCGATCACCGCGGTGCGTTGGCGGTGGTATTCACGGGCCTGCCGGCCGGGGATCTCGTACTGCCGGTGCGCCTGCCTCAAGGTGCGGGTCAGTGGGCGCACCTAAGCCATTACCTGGCCGACCCGAAGGTGTGGCACAAGATCGACCTGGTGCGGGTGCGCGACCGCAAAGCGCCCGGCGGGTGGCGCTATTACGCCCATCTGCTCGTGCATCAGCCCGGCTACCAATCGCCGGACACCCGGACACGTCGTGCCGAGATCCCCACCGATCGCCGGGCCGGGATTGATGCCAACGTCTCCAACTTGTCGGTCGCGTCGTTTTCCGCCGGGCATCTCGAGAAGCTGGTTGTCGACCAGATCACCTGCACCGACGAGCAACAAGATGCGGCGGCATGGTGCGCCCAGCGGTCGCGGGCCCGCCAGCGCGCCTTGGATCGCTCCCGCCGCAACACCAACTCCGAGCAGTACGGCCCTTCGCCGCGGCAGGCGGCCCGCGCGGCGCGGCGGGCGGCCCGCGGACTAAAGGACAGGCAGATCACCAACCCGGGCGGACCCCGAGCGGCCCGTGCGGACGGGGGGCCGCGGCGGGCCTACCGCCACGACCGGCTCTCCCGCGGCTATGACCGCACCCGAGAGGACCACGCCGCCGCCGCGCGGGGGTCGAGTCAAGCCAAACACGCCCGCGCCCGCGACATCGCCGCGCGGATCGTGGCCACCCATGGCAACACCATCACAGTGGAGGACTGTTCGATCTCAACCTGGGCGCGGCTGTGGGGCAGGCGGATCGCGTTGTTTAGCCCCGGCATGCTCGTGGCCGCGTTGGCCGCCGAATGCGCAGCCGCTGGCGGCGCGCTGCGCAAGGCCAGTACCCGACCGACCGCCATGAGCCAGCACTGACTGTGCAGCAACCGCGTGCCGAAATCCCTCGCCCAACGTACTCATGACTGTCCGGCATGCGGCCTGCGCGCCGATCGCGACATAGTCTCCGCGATGCTGGCGAGCTGTGTGCAGTTCGCCGATCCCGTCGACCCCCGTACCGCATTGGTCGACTTCACACTTGCCCACGCCCTCAAGGCGGGGTTTGCCTCCCAGCAAGAGAGGGAGGGCTCAGTCAACCGGCACCAGCCACCAGCGCCACAAGATGGTGTTGGATCGGCCAGACCGGCAGCCACCCGGTGGCCTCTGCTGAGCAAGCAGCACTCGGCTTACCCCCAAACAGACCATGCACCGGCATGGACGTCGCGGGACCAGCCAAAACAACAGCACCACACGCTGTTTGGCGCTGCATGCCTCATTACGGGTCTACTCTTAGGCGCATGGCGTTCAGCGACTACCAACTCGAGATCTACCTTCAGGGACTGTCCGGCGTCTTGCCGTCGCTGCCGATGTCGTTCGCCGAGTTGGAGGCCAAGGCGCAGGCCGCGATGCCGCCGGGGATGTGGTCGTACGTTGCGGGCGGCGCAGGCGACGAACGCACCCAGCGGGTCAACGTCACCGCGTTCGAGAGCTGGGGGCTGATGCCGCGGATGTTCGTCGGCGCCAACGGGAACGCGACCTTTCGGTAGACCTGTTCGGGATGTCGCTGCCTTCGCCGGTGATGATGGCGCCGGTCGGCGTCATCGCCCTGTGCGCGCAGGACGGCCACGGCGACCTGGCCACCGCCCGGGCCGCCGCCCGCACCGGTGTGCCGATGATCGCTCGACGATGTCGGCCGATCCGATGGAGGACGTCGCCGCCGAATTGGGCGACACCCCAGGCTTTTTCCAGCTATACACGCCGACCGACCGCGACCTGGCGGCCAGCTTCGTGCACCGAGCCGAAGCCGCGGGATTCAAGGGCATCGTTGTCACGCTTGACACCTGGATACCCGGCTGGCGTCCCCGTGACCTGACGCACGTCGAACTTCCCGTTCCTGCGCGGCCACTGCCTCGCGAACTACACCAGCGATCCGGTGTTCCGCGCAAGCCTGCAACAGACACCCGAGGAGAACCCGCAGGCGGCGGTGCTGCACTGGATTCAGATCTTCGGCAATCCGTTGACGTGGAACGACTTGCCCTGGCTGCGATCGTTGACCGACGCTGCCGCTGATCGTGAAGGGCATCTGCCATCCCGACGACGCGCGGCGCGCCAAGGACGGCGGCGTTGACGCCATCTACTGCTCCAACCACGGCGGCCGCCAGGCCAACGGCGGGCATTCCCGCCATCGACTGCCTGCCCGGGGTTGTCGAGGCCGCCGACGGGCTGCCGGTGCTGTTCGACTCGGGCATCCGCAGCGGCGCCGACATCGTCAAGGCGCTGGCGCTGGGCGCCACCGCCGTCGCGATCGGCCGGCCCTACGCCTACGGGCTGGCGCTCGGCGGCGTCGATGGAATCGTGCACGTGCTGCGGTCGCTGCTGGCCGAGGCCGACGTGACCATGGCCGTCGACGGCTATCCGTCGCTGAAGGAACTGACGCCGGACGCGCTGCGGCGCGTCAGCTGAGGCGCGGCGTTCACGTCTGCGACGGTAGGGGAGTGGACGCGATTCTCGACGAGTTCGACGAGTACCTCGCGCTGGAGCGTGGCCGCTCCGACCACACCCGTCGCGCCTATCTCGGCGACTTGCGGTCACTGTTCGACTTTCTCGCTGCACGGGTGCCCGACGCCGGGTTGACCAACCTGAGCCTGCCGGTCCTGCGGTCCTGGCTCGCGGCGCAGGCCTCGGCGGGGGCGGCACGTACGACACTGGCCCGACGCACCTCCGCGGTCAAGACATTCACCGCGTGGGCGTCGCGGCGCGGACTGATGCCGAGCGATCCGGCCACCAGGCTGCAGGTGCCCAAGGCGCGTCGGACACTTCCCGCAGTGCTGCGACAGGACCAGGCGCTCGACGCGATGTCCGCCGCGAAATCCGGTGCGCAGCAAGGAGACCCGCTTGCACTGCGGGATCGGCTGATCGTCGAGCTGTTGTACGCCACCGGTATTCGGGTCAGTGAGCTGTGCGGACTGGACATCGACGACATCGACACACCGCGGCGGCTGCTGCGGGTGTTGGGCAAGGGCAACAAACAGCGCACGGTGCCGTTCGGCGAACCTGCGCAGGTTGCGCTGGCGGCGTGGCTGTCCGACGGGCGACCCGCATTGGTCACTGCGGACTCGGGCCCGGCGCTGCTGCTCGGCGCCCGCGGGCGCCGGCTTGATCCTCGTCAGGCGCGCACCGTGGTGCACCAGACGATCGCGGCCGTCGACGGTGCGCCCGACATCGGGCCGCACGGGCTGCGGCACAGCGCCGCCACCCATCTGCTCGAGGGCGGGGCCGACCTGCGCGTGGTCCAGGAACTGCTCGGCCACTCGACGCTGGCCACCACGCAGCTGTACACCCATGTCACGGTCGCGCGGCTGCGCGCGGTGCACGACCAGGCCCACCCCCGCGCCTAGTTTCGCCGAAACAGAATTCCGGTGGGTAAAGCCGCGTTAGCAGCCGGGAATTCCATTTCGGCGCAATACTAGCGAAGCAGCGCAATGACTTTCGCGATGTTGGGCATGGCGGAGGCCCGGCCGACCCACTCGTCGAACACCGTCCAGTAGCTCACCCCGAAGCGCTTCTGGCGCTCGGCGAGCGTCTCGGCCATCTGTTCGTGCGTGCCGAGAAGAACGAACGGCGAATCCAAGACGAACTCCGGTGAGATCCCGCCGAATGCCGCGGCCAGTTCGGTGGCCGAGGCTTCCCGGTCGTCGGTGTGCACCACGAACTGAATCAGCGCATTGAGCTCGATGGCGTCGAACCGGTCGCCCGCGGCCTCACGCACGACCGCGATCCGGTTGTCCAGGCCGGCGGCGTCGAAGTGCGTCAGCTCGACTTTGGTCGCGTCGCGGTTGTGGCTGAAGCCGGCCAGCCCGGCGATATCGGCGACTTGGCCGGCCAACTGCAATACCCGAGTCCCGTTGCCACCGATGAGCAGCGGGACGGGTACGCCTGGTGCGGCGACGAGTTCGCCCGCATCGGCGCGCACGCAATAGTGCGCGCCGTCGATGTCGACGGGCTCACCCGCAAGTAGCGGCCGAATCACGTTCACGGACTCGATCAGCCGCTCGACCCGCGTTCCACCGGAGTCGAAGCGGAGCCCGACGGCGTCGTACTCCGATTTCATGTGACCGGCGCCGAGACCCAGCTCGAACCGGCCTCCCGAGATCGCGGCGACGGTGGCGGCCTCGCGGGCGGTGTCGACGGGGTGGCGCAGATCGTTGTTGAGCACCAGCGTGCCGGTGTGCAGGCGCGACGTGGCGCACGCGGCAGCGGCCGCACCCGCGAATGGCGACAGCGATCCAACGAGGTGATCGGGGATCGTCAGCACGTCGAAACCGGCCTCCTGCACCGAATTCGCGAAATCACCGAAGTCCGTGCCGCGGGGCAGCGCGGTGTGCAGGCCGAATCGGGGGCGACGGGTGCGGTGGCTCTCAGCGGCGACGGTCATATTTCCGACCGTAAGCGCGTCAGCCGTGCAGCGGCTTGAGCCGGATCGGCGTGGACGCCAACAGCCCCAGCGGGTCCACGTAGTCAGCGCGAGACGCGGGTCCCCACATCGCGCCCCAGTGCAGACAGGCCGCAGCGGCACAGCCGGAGTGACCGGCCACCAGTTCGCCGAGTACTGCGCCAGCGGCGACCAGCTGCCCGACCCGCACGGACGGCCGCACCGGCTCATAGCTGGTCCGCAGCCCACCCGGGTGGGCGATCGACACCAGCGGACGATCGGCCAGCTCACCAGCGAACACCACGGTGCCGGCCGCGGCCGCATACACCGGTTGGCCGGGCGCTCCGGCCAGGTCCACGCCCCGGTGCCCGCGGTTCCAGTTCGGCGACGGCGCGTCGAATACCCGGGTCACCGCAGGTCGCGGCCGCAGCGGCCAGTCGAGCCGCCCGTCCTCGGCCCTCGCAACCGGCGCACACAGCACCGCAACGGCCATCGCCGCCGCCAGTTTTCGCATATGTCCAGCTCAGCGCGGTGCATGAGGTTTCGCCATGCCCCGGCGCCAGGTTGTGGATGGCCAGGTCACTGTGGAAAAAGCATCCTGTTTCACCGTGTAAACTGCTAACCGCAGCTCGCACGAGCGGGCTGACTTCGCGTGTCTGCACCACGACCCGGTTCGTCAAGGTCGTACCCGGATGCCGGCGGTCTCGTTCTAGGACGGGTCCGGCAACCCGCAGACACCAGGGCTTGGCATCACCCGGTGCCGGGCGTCAACCGACAACAAAAGGACATGGCCGACTATGGCTGTTGTAACCATGAAACAGCTGCTGGATAGCGGCACCCACTTCGGGCATCAGACCCGTCGCTGGAATCCCAAGATGAAGCGGTTCATCTTCACCGACCGCAACGGCATCTACATCATCGATCTGCAGCAGACGCTGACCTACATCGACAAGGCGTACGAGTTCGTCAAGGAGACTGTCGCCCACGGCGGCAGCATCATGTTCGTCGGCACCAAGAAGCAGGCCCAGGAATCCATCGCCGAAGAGGCGACCCGCGTTGGCATGCCATACGTGAACCAGCGCTGGCTGGGCGGCATGCTCACCAACTTCTCCACCGTGCACAAGCGGCTACAGCGCCTCAAGGAACTCGAGGCGATGGAGCAGACCGGTGGTTTCGAGGGTCGCACCAAGAAGGAAATCCTGATGCTGACCCGCGAGAAGAACAAGCTGGAGCGCAGCCTCGGCGGTATCCGCGACATGCAGAAGGTGCCTTCGGCCGTCTGGGTCGTCGACACCAACAAGGAGCACATCGCCGTCGGCGAGGCCCGCAAGCTGGGCATCCCGGTCATCGCGATCCTCGACACCAACTGCGACCCCGATCTCGTCGACTACCCGATCCCCGGCAATGACGACGCGATCCGGTCGGCTGCGCTGCTCACCAAGGTGATCGCGTCGGCCGTCGCAGAGGGGCTGCAGGCCCGCGCGGGCGTTGGCCGCGACGGCGACAAGGCCGAGACCGAGGGCGCTGAGCCGCTCGCCGAGTGGGAGCAGGAGCTGCTCGCCGGCGCCACCGCGACCGCCAGCCCGACCGCCGCGGGTGCAGAGCCCGGCACCCCCGAGGCGGACATCCAAACCGAACCGAAGATCACGGAAGGCTGATATGGCGAACTACACCGCTGCCGATGTCAAGCGACTTCGGGAGCTGACCGGCGCCGGCATGCTCGACTCGAAGAACGCGCTGGTCGAGGCCGACGGCGACTTCGACAAGGCCGTCGAGCTGCTGCGCATCAAGGGCGCCAAGGACGTCGGCAAGCGCGCCGAGCGGGCCACCGCCGAGGGCCTGGTTGCCGCCAAGGACGGCGCGCTGATCGAGCTGAATTCCGAGACCGACTTCGTCGCGAAGAACGCCGAGTTCCAGGCAGTGGCCGATCAGATCGTGGCGGCCGCAGCAGCTGCCAAGGCCACCGACGTCGACGCGCTGAAGGCCGCCAAGGTCGGCGACACCACCGTGGAGCAGACCATCGCGGATCTGAGCGCCAAGATCGGCGAGAAGCTCGAGCTGCGCCGCGTCGCCTACTTCGACGGCACCGTCGAGACGTACCTGCACAAGCGTGCCGCCGACCTGCCGCCGGGTGTGGGCGTGCTGGTGGAGTACGAATCGGGCGACAGCGAGAAAGGCACTGCGGCCGCGCATGCGGTCGCCCTGCAGATCGCCGCGCTGAAGGCCAAGTACCTCACGCGTGAGGACGTGCCAGAGGACATCGTCGCCAACGAGCACCGCATCGCCGAGGAGACCGCCCGCAACGAGGGCAAGCCCGAGCAGGCGCTGCCCAAGATCGTCGAGGGCCGCGTGACCGGCTTCTACAAGGACGTCGTTCTGCTGGATCAGCCGTCGGTGTCCGACAACAAGAAGACCGTCAAGGCGCTGCTCGACGACGCGGGCGTGACCGTCACCCGGTTCGTGCGGTTCGAGGTCGGCCAGGCTTAGCCCCTCGTGCTCGGGCGGTACGAGTTGGTACCGTCTTGGCATGAGTCACGATGAGCCTCTTGGGCGAAGATCAGACAAGAGGTGCCACGCCTTCGGCGATGACGCCCTTGGCGACCTTGACGCTGTCGGACTCGTCGATGCCCTGCAGGCCGGCCAAGTGTCGGCGGCGGAACTCGTCGAAGCCGCGATCGCCCGCACCGAAGCCGTCAACCCCACGCTGAACGGGTTGGCGTACGAGGCGTTCGACCGCGCTCGGACGCGTGCCAACGCGCCCCGCCCGTACGGCGGCTATTTCAACGGTGTGCCGTCCTACATCAAGGACAACGTCGCTGTCGGGGACATGCCGACGATGAGCGGCACCGACGCGTGGGATCCGCAGCCGGCGTTGATCGACGGCGATTTCGCGCGGGCGTATCTGGCGACGGGCCTTGTGCCGCTGGGCAAGACGCGGCTGTCCGAGTTCGGCTTCAGCGCGTCGGCCGAGCATCCCCGGCTCGGGCCGGTGCGCAACCCGTGGAATCCCGACCACACCGCGGGTGCCTCATCGTCGGGATCGGGGGCGTTTGTCGCCGCGGGCGTGGTGCCGATCGCGCACGCCAACGACGGCGGCGGCTCGATCCGAATCCCGGCGTCCTGCAACGGATTAGTAGGACTGAAACCGTCGCGTGGCCGGCTACCGCTGGACAAGGACGTGCGCCAGATGCCGTTGCGGATCGTGGCTAACGGCGTGGTGACCCGGTCGGTGCGCGACACCGCCGCCTTCTATCGGGAAATAGAGCGGGTGTACCACAACCCGAAACTGCCTGCGATCGGCGACGTCACCCACCCGGTCAAGCAGCGGCTCCGGATCGCGGTGTGCACGCAGTCGATCGCCCGCGAAGCCAGCCCGGAGGTTCGCGAGCTCACGCTCAAGACCGCCGCACTACTGGAGGAACTCGGCCACAAGGTCACGCACGATCGACAACCCGGTGCCGCCGCAGTTCATGAACGACTTCCTGTTGTACTGGTCGTTCTTGGCATTCGCGCTCGTGCGCGGCGGGCGCCGCTCGTTCGGCGACGAGCTTCGACCGCACCCGGCTCGACAACCTGACGCTGGGGCTTGACCGCTACGCCGCCCGCAATCTGCACAAACTGCCGCTGGCCATCGCCCGGCTCTCGCGGATACGCCGGATCACGTCGCGGCTCACCGGCACCTACGACGTGGTGCTGACGCCGACGCTGGCCGAGGTGCCACCGCGCATCGGCCACCTCGATCCCACCGCCGACTACCAACAGATCATCGATCGGCTCGTCGACTGGGTGGCGTTCACGCCGTTGCAGAACGCCACCGGCGAACCCGCGCATCTCGTTGCCGCTCGCCGAATCCGCATCCGGTCTGCCGATCGGCATGATGTTCGCCGCGCCAATCGGCTCACGACGTAGTGCTGACGCCGACGCTGGCAGAGGTGCCCCCGCGCATCGGCCACCTCGATCCCACCGCCGACTACCAACAGATCATCGGTCGGCTCGTCGCGTGGGTGGCGTTCACCCCGTTGCAGAACGCCACCGGCGAGCCCGCCATCTCGTTGCCGCTCGCGTGGAATCCGCATCCGGTCTGCCGATCGGCATGATGTTCGCCGCGCCGCACGGCCAGGAGGCCAGGCTGCTTGAGCTGGCCTACGAACTCGAAGAGGCGCGACCGTGGGCGCGCATTCAGTCATGACCCGCGAGCAGTCGCAAAAGGCCCTAAAACCTCGGCGTGTCGGGCGCTTTTGCGTCTGCTCAGCCTCAAGGGACGACGAAATCCGTTGGTCTGCCGGCCATTGACGTTCATGCGGGCAGCGCCGTCGGAGCACGGTTACGCACGACCGATCCAGGGGTTGATCGTCACGTTCGACCTTGATGCGATGAAGGTCATCGACGTCGAGGATCACGCGAGTCGTGCCGCTGCCGCCGGCGGCGGGCAACTACGCCGAGCAGTTCATGTTCGACGAAAAAAACCGGCCGGCCTTCTCGAAGTTCCGCGACGACGTCAAACCCATCGAGATCACCCAGCCAGATGCGGCCCAGTTTCACCGTCGACGGTTGGAAGGTGCAGTGGCAGAAGTGGTCGATGCGGCTGAGATTCAATCCCCGCGAGGGCATTGTCCTGCACGAGATCACTACACCGACCGCGGTGAGAACCGACCGATTGTCTACCGGGCATCGCTGTCGGAAATGGTTGTGCCATACGGCGATACCGAGCCGACACACTGGAACAAGAACGTCTTCGACATGAGCGAAGTCGGCATGGGCTTCTCGGCCAATCCGTTGACACTCGGTTGCGATTGCCTCGGCGCCCGTCGAAGACCAATGAGCTCGGCAGCCCGGTGGCCTACAAGCTGACGCCACGCGACGTCGTGCCGGTGATGGTGCAGAAAGGTTCATATATCTATGACCGTGCGCGGTTCGTGCAGCACAACCTCTGGGTGACGAAATACGACGCGGACGAGAAGTTCGCGGCAGGCGATTACATGTACCAGTCACCCGACATGCAGGGCCTGCCGCAGTACATCGCCGACGATGCACCGCTGGAGAACACCGACCTGGTGCTGTGGTACACCGTCGGCGCCCACCACGTCGTGCGCCCGGAGGACTGGCCGGTGATGCCGTGCGCCTACACGGGTTTCCACCTCAAGCCGGTGGGCTTCTTCGACGGCAATCCGGCGCTTGACATCCCGCCATCACCGCCGGCGGCCTGCCACCACCACTGAGTCCGCTGAAACAGGGCCCTGGCCGAGGGCGACCAGTATCCGCTTGAACTCCTGGCGTTGCTCGCCGGTCAGGTTGGCCATCAACCGCTGTTCGGCCGCGCGCACACCGGCATCGGTGCGTTTCAACAGTTCCATGCCTTCACGCGTCAGCTGAGCCGGTAGCGATCGGCCCGAGGACACACTGGCCGGACGCGTCACGAGCCCGCGGTCCTGGAGCGCGCGCAGCACCATGTTCATGGCTTGTGGCGAGACGTTCATGTCGCGCGCCAATTCGGCGTTGGATCGGCCGGGGTAGTGAGACAACACTCGCATGCAGAGGTACTGGGGGAACGCCAAATTAATGGGGTCCAGCACCGTGGCCGTCACCTCGTTGCGCAGCGCGAGGTGGACTCGATGCAGCAGATAGCCCAGCGGCTGATCCTCGAGGAATTCGCTCATATCAAGCATATTGACACATATCAACCAGGTTGATATACCGGAATCATGACGATGCCAGAAGATCTGTTCGAATCCGCATACAGGGGCGAGGCCGCCGAGCTGGGTGTCGGCACCCGGCCGCCGTGGAGCATCGGTGAGCCGCAGCCGGAGCTCGCCGCACTGATTGAGCACGGCAAGTTCCACGGCGATGTGCTCGACGTGGGATGCGGCGAGGCGGCGATATCGCTGCATCTGGCCGAACGCGGCTTCACCACCGTCGGGCTTGATCTGTCGCCCACCGCGATCGACCTGGCCAAGGCCGAGGCTGCCAAGCGCGGCCTGACCAACGCCAGTTTCGAGGTCGCCGACATCAGCGCGTTCACCGGATACGACGGCCGGTTCGGCACGATCGTCGACAGCACGCTGTTCCACTCCATCCCGGTGGAGGCACGCGAGGGATACCAGCAGTCAATCGCACGCGCCGCCGCCCCTGGGGCGTCGTATTTCGCGCTGGTGTTTGACAAGGCGGGCATGCCCGAGGGGCCGGCCAATCCGGTTACCGAAGACGAGTTGCGTGACGTGGTGTCCAAGTACTGGGCGATCGACGAAATCCGGCCGGCCCGTATCCATGCCGTCTTTCCGGAGGGTTTCGAGAACTTCTTCCCGGTGACCGACGTCAGGGACGAGCCCAAGGGTCGCAGGTCGGTGCCGGCGTTTCTGCTGACCGCGCACCTGGGCTAGATATCGGCTGGCTAACCCGCCACGCACCGACCCCATAGCGGCTTTGCGGTCGCCATAAGGCAGGATTAGGGGAATCTCAGCGAGGACCCTAAGGAGTCGGATGGCGGAGCCAACCAGCCCCAACGGTGCCCAGGCATCCCCTACGCCGATCCGTCCGATGTACTCCCGTGTGCTGCTCAAGCTCGGCGGCGAGATGTTCGGCGGCGGGGAAGTGGGCCTCGATCCCGACGTGGTGCATCAGGTGGCGCGGCAGATCGCCGAAGTGGTTCGCAGCGGTGTGCAGGTTGCCGTCGTCATCGGCGGCGGCAACTACTTCCGCGGCGCGCAACTGCAGCAGCGCGGCATGGAGCGCACCCGTTCGGATTACATGGGGATGCTCGGCACCGTGATGAACAGCCTCGCGCTGCAAGACTTTCTGGAAAAGGAAGGCATCGCGACGCGGGTACAGACCGCGATCACCATGGGCCAGGTGGCCGAACCGTACATTCCGCTGCGGGCACGCCGGCACCTGGAGAAGGGCCGCGTGGTGATCTTCGGCGCAGGCATGGGCCTGCCGTACTTCTCCACCGACACCACCGCCGCGCAGCGCGCGCTGGAGATCGGCGCCGAGGTGGTGCTGATGGCCAAGGCCGTCGACGGCGTCTTCACCGCCGACCCGCGCGTGCACCCCGATGCCGAACTGCTCACCGCGATCAGCCACCGCGAGGTCATCGACCGTGGCCTGAAAGTCGCCGATGCGACCGCGTTCAGCCTGTGCATGGACAACGGCATGCCGATCCTGGTGTTCAATCTCCTCACCGACGGAAATATCGCGCGGGCGGTCGCAGGTGAGAAGATCGGAACACTGGTCACCACCAATGAACGGGAGGACGCCGTGATCGACGAAACCCTCTTCGACGCCGAAGAGAAGATGGAGAAGGCGGTGTCGGTCGCGCGCGACGATTTGTCGTCCATCCGCACCGGCCGGGCCAACCCCGGCATGTTCTCCCGCATCTCGGTCGACTACTACGGTTCGGCCACCCCGATCACGCAGCTCTCCAGCATCAACGTGCCGGAGGCCCGGCTGGTCGTCATCAAGCCCTACGAGCAGTCTCAGTTGAAGCCGATCGAGGACGCGATCCGCAATTCCGACCTGGGCGTGAACCCGTCCAACGACGGCAACGTCATCCGGATCGCCGTCCCGCAGCTGACCGAGGAGCGCCGCCGCGACCTGGTCAAGCAGGCCAAGGCCAAGGGTGAGGACGCGCGGGTTTCGGTGCGCAACATCCGTCGCAAGGCGATGGAGGAACTGCACCGCATCAAGAAGGATGGCGAGGCCGGCGAGGACGAAGTAAAACACGCCGAGAAGGACCTCGACAAGACCACGCAGCAGTACACCCACCAGATAGACGAACTGGTGAAACACAAAGAAGGCGATTTGCTGGAGGTCTAGTGGCCGATCAGCGAGCGAGTCCCGTGCCAGCCACCCCGGTCGAAGAACCGCCGAAGAAGGCATCCCGGGCCGGGCGGAATCTGCCTGCCGCCATCGGGGTCGGCGTCCTGCTCGGCGCGATGGCGATTGTGATCTTGCTTTTCGCACCCAAGGGCTGGCTGCCGGTGCTGGCGGTGGCGATTCCGATCGCCACTCACGAGGTGGTTCGCAGGCTGGGAGAGGCCGGCTACGCCCTGCCCTCGATTCCGCTGTTGATCGGCGGGCAGGCCATGATCTGGCTGACGTGGCCCTACGGCCCGGCCGGTGTGTTGGGTGCCTATGGGGGAACGATCGTGGTGTGCATGGTCTGGCGCCTGGTCGGGCAGGGCCTTCGCGAGCAGCCGGTGAACTACCTGCGCGACATTTCGGCTGCTGTGCTGCTCGCGACGTGGGTGCCGCTGTTCGCGAGCTTCAGTGCGCTGCTGATCTTCCAGGACGACGGTGGCAGCCGAGTGTTCACCGTGATCGTGACCGTCGTTTTCGCCGACATCGGCGGTTACGTGGCCGGGGTGTTGTTCGGCAAGCATCTGATGGTGCCGGCCATCAGCCCGAAGAAATCGTGGGAGGGGTTCGGCGGCTCGCTGCTGTTCGGCATCACCGCAGCCGTGTTGTCGGTGACGTTCCTGCTGGACAAGCCCGCCTGGGTCGGCGTGCCGCTGGGGCTGATGCTGGTGATCACCGGCGTGCTCGGCGACCTGGTCGAGTCGCAGGTCAAGCGCGACCTCGGGATCAAGGACATGGGCACGCTGCTACCCGGTCACGGGGGAATGATGGACCGGATCGACGCGATGCTGCCGTCCGCCGTCGCCGGCTGGATCGTGCTGACGCTGCTGGCGTGAGCGGGTGTTGAGCCAGCAGGCCGCCGCGCCGACCACCAGGCCGACCGCAATCCCGATGTCTGGCCGCTGGCCGAGCATCACCCACGACAACAGGCCCGCGACCGCGGGAATGACCGCGAACAGCATCGCCACCGCCGCCGCGCCGTAGTTGTTGACCCCGCGGACGTACAGCGTCATGGACAGCACAGCGTTCAGCAGCACGACGGCGGCGACGGCGCCGGCCGCCTTCCACGGGTCGGTCACGTGAAAGGGCATCAGGAGTGTCAGCAGCACCATCGGGACGATGCATGCGGCGTTCTGCAGCGCGGCCGTCGCCCGGAAATCCACGTCCGAGCAGAACCGCTGCTGGTACACGCCACCGGCGGCGACGCTGAACAACGAGACCAGAATCAACAGCACTGCGGCGTCGATGCCGCCGACGCTGACCAGTCGTCCCGCGCATGCCGCCAGCACCGCGAGCACGCCGAGCACCAGCGCGCCGGCCCGCGTCCATGTCAGACCCTCACCGAGGAACATTGCCGCCAACAGGGCGGTGACCACTGGGTTCATCGAGATGATCACGGCGCCTAGCACTGCGGGCGCGCCCTGCATCAGCGCCAGGTACAGGCAGGTGAAGAGCAGGCCCTGTGCGAGAAGCCCGCTGATCAGCACGTGCACCAGCGTGCGGCCTGTGGGCCACGTCACCCTGGATAGCAATGCCCAGCAGGAAAGGATCGCCGCCGCCAAACCGAATCGGAATACCAGCACCGCCATCGGCGACATCACCGAAACCGCAAGCGCCCCAATCGGATAGCCCAGCGCATAGAAGAAGGTGAGCGACGACGCCGCGCCGAGGGGCATCGTCCGTGTGGCCATACGCTCCATAGTTTCTGACCAACGCCTGCGCTCGCCAATTAATTTCGGCCAACCATGGGTGGGATACTGACAGGACATCATGCCCACATCCCTGCCCCTGGTTTTCGATCCTCCGCGACGTGCGATGCCGCCGCGCCACCTCGCCGATCTCGACGACGCCGGGCGCGCCGCCGCCGTCGCGGAGCTTGGGCTGCCCGCATTTCGCGGTAAGCAGCTGGCCAACCAGTACTACGGCCGGTTGATCGCCGATCCGCACCAGATGACCGATCTACCCGCGGCGGTGCGTGACCAGGTGGCGCAGACGATGTTCCCGCGCCTGCTCGACGCAGTGCGGGAGATCGAATGCGACGCCGGCGAGACGCGCAAGATGCTGTGGCGCGCGGTGGACGGCACGACCTTCGAGTCGGTGCTGATGCGCTATCCGCAGCGCAACACCGCGTGCATCTCGTCGCAGGCCGGCTGCGGGATGGCGTGCCCGTTCTGCGCGACGGGCCAGGGCGGGCTAAAGCGCAACCTGTCCACGGCGGAGATCCTCGAGCAGGTGCGGGCGGCCGCGGTGGAATTGCGCGACCGCGACCATGGCCGGTTGTCCAACATCGTGTTCATGGGCATGGGCGAACCGCTGGCCAACTACAACCGCGTGCTGGAGGCGGTGCGCCGCATCACCGCGGCACCACCACAGGGATTCGGGATATCGGCGCGGTCGGTCACGGTGTCGACGGTCGGGCTGGCGCCGGCGATCCGAAAGCTGGCCGACGAACGGCTCGGTGTCACGCTGGCGTTGTCGCTGCATGCGCCCGACGACGAACTGCGCGACACACTGGTTCCGGTCAACAACCGATGGAAGGTGAGCGAAGCCCTCGATGCCGCAAGGTATTACGCCGACGTCACCGGGCGGCGGGTGTCGATCGAGTACGCGCTGATCCGTGACATCAACGACCAGCCATGGCGCGCAGACCTTCTCGGTAAGCGGCTACACGGCGCACTTGGCCCGCTGGTGCACGTCAACTTGATTCCGTTGAACCCGACACCGGGCAGCAAGTGGGACGCCAGCCCGAAGGCCGCCGAGCGTGAGTTCGTCAAGCGGGTCCGCGAGCGCGGAGTGTCATGCACTGTGCGCGACACCCGCGGCCGCGAAATCGCCGCTGCCTGCGGTCAGCTGGCGGCCACTACCTGATCCACCCAACCTGCGAGAAGAGCGGCTTGTGGAGCGCTTCGGAGCCCTGCCATCTGAGCGCTTGGATGAGTTCCTCGACGGTCGTGGGACCATGCTGCAACAGATACAGCGTCAGCACATACCGCAGCTCTATGCCTTGCAGCCGGTGTGGTGTCTCCATCGTTGGACCGTGGCATGCGACGGTGACATGTCGAGTGTTGTCGCTCGCTAAGCGGACAAAGCTAGAGGTGCGCCTCGCGGGCGCCCGGCGCTCACTCCGGCATGCCGATCGTCTTCGCCTCGAGGTACTCCTTGTAGCCCTCTTCGCCGTTGCGGTAGCCCAGCCCACTCTGCTTGGTGCCGCCGAACGGGCTGGTGATCCCGAAGTGGCTCTTGCCGTTGATCGTGACGTTGCCGGTGCGCATCCGCTTGGCCACCTCCAACGCGCGGTCGACGTCGCCGCCGCTGACCTCACCGGACAGGCCGTAGATGGAGTTGTTGGCGATGGCGACGGCCTCGTCGTCGGTGTCGTACGGCGTCACCGTCAGCACCGGCCCGAAGATCTCCTCCTGTGCGACCTGCGAGTCGGGGTCGACATCAGCCAGCAGCGTCGGCTGCACGTAGTAACCGGTCGGCAGGCTCTCGGGCACGCCACCGCCGGTGACCAGCCGGGCGCCCGAGTCGATACCGCTATTGATAAGGCCGAGCACCTTCTGCCGCTGCGTGTCGCTGATCTGAGGCCCTTGCATGTTGCCCGGAGTCCACGGGTCGCCAACCGGGAAACCCTCCATCATGGTCTTGAGGATCTCGACGCCTTCGTCATAGCGGCTGCGGGGCAACAAGATTCGGCTGGGCAGAATACAGCTCTGCCCGGACATCACGCACGCCATCATCGCCGCCATCGGCAGCGCGGAGTTGAAATCGGCGTCGTCAAGCACGATGTGCGCTGACTTACCGCCCAACTCCAGCAGCGTCTTCTTCACCGTCGGCGCGCCCGCGGCCAGGATGGCGCGCCCGGTCGCGGTCGACCCGGTGAAGGTGATCATGTCCACCCGCGGGTCGGCCGACAGCGCCGCGCCCACTTCGTTGGCGTTCGACACCACGACGTTGAATACGCCAGGCGGGATGTCGGTCTCCTCGGCCACGATGCGGCCGTACTCGCTGCCCGACCACGGCGTCAGCTGGGCGGGTTTGAGGACGACGGTGTTGCCTGCCATCAGCGCGGGCACAGTCTCGGCGACGTTGAGGTAGAACGGCACATTCCACGGTGTGATCGCACCGACCACGCCGACGGGCTCGTAGTGAATCTTGCGCCGCGCCGGGCCCAGCTGCGTGGGGTGCACGCCGGTGTCGACCAGGTACTCGAAGTTCTTGCCGTGTTCGGCCCAGTGCTTGACCTCTTCGATCGGGCTCTCGATCTGACTCCCGGACACGGTCACCCACCCGACCTCGGTGATCAGGATGCGACGCAGCCGCTCCTTGTCCTTCTCCAGCGCCTCGTGCAGTTGCTTCAGGCAGTGGTAGCGGAACTCGAGGTCGCGCGACCAGTCGCCTGCGTCGAACGCCCGGCGCGCCGCCCCGACGGCCCGCTCCATGTCCGCCACGGTGCCGTCGGTCGCCTGCCCGGCGACTTCCTCACTGGCCGGGTGAACCACGTCGAATTTCGCGCCGCTGCCGGTGAACTGCAATTCGCCGTCGATGAGCATCCGCTCGTCACCGGCCAGAACCCCGGTCTCAGTCTGCACTCCCGTCATGGGAGACAGCTTTACAAATTATGGCCGAAGTGTCAGCCGTTTTGCTTGATCCCAACGGCATGGCGCAGCTGCGCCAGGAACTGGTCGGCGTCGTCGCTGCGAACTATGTAGTGGGAGACCGCAACGCGAATTGCGGTGGCCGCCTTGACCGCTGCGTTTGGCCCGGACAACAGCCGCTGCAGGCGCGCACGCATGACCGGAATCACCTCCACCAGCTGGGCGATGGTCACCTCGGGCTCGATATCGATGACGCGCACCCCGGAGTAGGACTGTTGATACTCGACGATGAACCGCAGCGCAGCGTCGAGCTTGTCGGTGCCGCGCAGGCCCGCGGTCGCCTTGCTGATTCCGCTGTCGAACTCGTGCCGCTCGAATAGCCCGAACGCCTCGAGTAGCTCCTCCTTGGAGGCGAACCACCGGTACAGCGTCGGTCGCGAAACGCCGGCCTGCAGCGCGACCTCGGACAGACTGAGCTTGGTCTGGCCGTTGCGCTTGAGCACCTCAGACGTGGCCACCAGGATGCGGCGCCTGGTCGAGGTGTCTTCCTCGACTGCGGCTGCTTCGCGCCGTGCGGCCGATTGTTGTTCCACTCCTCCAGCCTTACAAATTCATGCGCAATTGCGACGTTGCCACTCGATCACCAGATCGTAAATCACAGCGACTTCTTCAGAAGCGGCACGGTATCGAGATCGTCGAGTGCCGCGACACCCCGACGAAGGCCTTCCAGGGCGATGCTTTCGGCCTGCATGCCGCCCATTCCGGCGGTGATCAGAGCCGCGACGTAGGCATACAGTGCGCCTTGGCGGTAACGGTCCCACAACTCATCGCGGTCAAGCTCGGGACCGCCGGCCGTGGAGAGCACTCGGCGGTAGACGTCGAGCAATTCACGTTCACAAGCTTGGCGATCGGCGGTGGTCATGCTGGTGACCAAGGTGTAGGCCAATTCGCGGCCGGCGTTGCCGTCGCGGTCATGACGCAGCCGCCCGAGCGAGTTGAAGACGAACAATGTCGGGCGCACTGCGATCGC
Organism: uncultured Actinomycetota bacterium; assembly: GCA_963851115.1. Taxonomy (GTDB): domain Bacteria; phylum Actinomycetota; class Actinomycetes; order Mycobacteriales; family Mycobacteriaceae; genus Mycobacterium. Next base: position 36,419 of record CAWKOI010000023.1, on the reverse strand, counting down.
CAGGTGCCAGGTCGTTAGCTTGTCGCCACCCCCGGGACCGCCTTCGTACCAGGTATCGCCGATCTTCAACGGGAGTTCGTCCGGCAAGCTGCGATGTGAGTGCTGTTCGGGTAGGTCTTCGTCCAGTTGGCTCGGTTCGTGACGAAGTCGTATACGACCTCGGGTGGGTGCATGAAATGCCGTCTCTGAACTGGTGGTGACGATGCCCAACGGAATGCCTTTCTGTAAGTGTCATGCGCTATTTCGACCGTCAAACAGGGTCGCTGCGTCGTCGAACCCGCTGGGGCTGTGCGGGCCGGCCAGTATCCGCCAAGTGCCGGCCCGTCGTGACCATTGCCTGTGTGGGCGTCGCGTTCCCGGGTGGGGGTCAGGTCGAGGCGGACGTCGACGGCGGCATTCTGACCAGCCGCGAGTTCAACACGTCCAAAGCCGATCAGCTGCGGTACTGGCTGTGGTGAATCGGTGTCGAAGCCGTAGATCTGCACTACCGCCGAGCCCGTGCGTGATCCGATGTTGGTGACGCGAACGGTGGCCACTCCGTCCACTTCACCGGCATGGTGGTCGAGAAGCTTCATCTCGAAGGTGGTGTAGCCCAAGCCGAATCCAAACGGGAACGCGGCAGAGTTGCCGTCTCGGTCGAGCTTGCGCTGACCCCACCAGGCGTCGTACACGACTTTGGGTGAATCGGTATCGAAGAACGGAAGGTGTTCCGCGAGACGGGGAATGGCAACGGGCAGCCGTCCGCCGGGTTCGGCGGCGCCGGTGAGAACGTCGGCAAGCGCCCGTCCGCCTTCCATTCCCGGATACCAACCGACGAGGATACCCGGGACCTTGTCGCGCCAGGCATCCAGGAGAATGGCGCTTCCGCCGATCACCACCACCGCCGTCCGCGGATTCGCCGCGGCCACCGCCCTGATGAGCTCTTCGTCCTCGGCGTGCAATGTCGAGAGACGTGCGGTCGCCGCCGAGGCCGAACTGGCTGAACAATTTCCCGGCGCTAACGGTGATCTTGTCAAGCACATGTCGCACGGGGCGCAAAGTGAATGGAAATCCGAAGATCTCCGCGCCGGCACCGCCCTCCGCCAGGATGCGTTTGCCCTCATCATCGGCGCCTAACCCGGCGACGACGACGGCGGCGTCCGCATCGGATGCGGCTCGGGCGCTGGCCGCCAGATCTCGTCCGTCGCAATGGATGACGTCGACCTCGGGCAACGCCTCCCGTAGGCCCTGCAGCGGAGAAACGGTCGACGGGGGATGCACAAGCGAAGAACCCCGATCGCCGGTGTTGGATCGATCGGCGAGCCGACCGATCACCGCCAGGCGTCGGATCGAACCGGCAGCGGAAGCATCGGCTTGCCGTCGACGGCCTCGTTCTTGAGCAGCACACTGCCGACGGCGACTTTGCGCGCCAACGCGCGGTGTTCGGGTCCGGCGACGACGCCGGGTGCCGGTTCAGCTTCGTCGCGTTCCGCGTAATAGCGAAGACACGTCGCCAGGATGCGACGCACCGAGCGGAGCACGGTTTCGCGAGGCACCCGGCCGTCACGCAATGCCGCAGGCAGTTCACGTGCACGCAGCATTCGCAGGGGCATCTCAATGTCCAAACCGGCCTCGAGACTTTCACCGCATCGTGTGTTCCGGCGACCCAGTCGCTGGTCACGAAGCCCTGGAAGCCCCATTCGTCGCGAAGGATGTCGGTCAGAAGCATCTTGTTCTCGCCCGCGAAGGCCCCGTTGACGGAGTTGTAGGAACTCATCACCGAGTCGACGCCTGCGTCCACGACGGTCTTGAAGTGCGGCAGGTAGACCTCGTGCAGCGCATGCTCATCGACGATCACGTCGACTTTGAACCGTGAATTCTCAATTGAGTTGAGCGCGAAGTGCTTCACGCACGCCATCACGTTGCGGCGCAGTCCTCGAGCCAGTCCAGCTGCCATCTGTCCTGCCAGCACCGGGTCCTCGCCATAACACTCCTGTGCTCGCCCCCAGGCGGGATGGCGCAGGAGATTCACGCAAACCGCGCCCGAATAATTGGCGCCGCGGGCACGGGCCTCTCGTCCCATGGCGAGGCCGACGCGTTCCTCCAGCGCCGGGTCCCACGTCGATGCCCGCATGATGGTCACAGGAAACGCGGTCGAACGTCCGCTCACGACTCCACGCGGACCGTCGCTGAACGAATGCCTGGGATGCCGAGCCGCGGTAGTGCACCACCGACGATCGGGCCGGCCCTGATCCGGGCCGGCAACCGCAGCATGGCGCGTGCGGGAGTGTCGCCGTCGAGCAACCACAGCAGTTCTTCGTCGTCCATCTGCGCGATGAGCAGCTCGGCCGCCTCGGGCGCGCTCAGCTCACCGGATCGAAGCCTCCTGCACAGAATCGTCGAACATGAAAGCCTACAAAACCACTACTGCCTCGAAGTACAGTTGACCTTTACAAAATAGTCCCCAGCACACATGATCATCTCACCTCAGCAAGAGTGCTCCCGAGTGCTGTGGTGGTCGCCGCTCGGAGGCTCCGCCGCTGATGGATTTCTCACGCGTAGAACTGTCGGGTGATGACCGGGCGTTCCAGTCGGTGCTCGGGGAGCTTCTGGGCACCATCGTGACCGACGACGTCATCCGCCGAGATCGTGCGACCGGTGAAAACTTCGATGAGGGTGTGCACTTGGCGCCGGGCGAGAAGGGCTACCTCGCCGCCGACTCCAACCTCGAAGCCGATGGCGGCTTCAGCGCGGTGCGCCGGCGCCAACTCGCTCACTGCCCGGTGACCCCTTCTGCGGCGAACCCTGTACTTTCCGTGGTTCGCATGGTAACGACAGTCTCAGAAATCGAGAAGACTGCTCTGAGGCGGAGCACCTAGATGAAGTTCACGTTCACTCACCCAATGCAGAGCCATCCGTATAACCCGGAGCTGGTCACCGGGTCGGGGATCGCCACGATTGCGTCTGCTGCGGAGGCCGCCGGATTTCATGGGTTCGGCTTCACCGATCACCCCGCACCCACCCAGCGGTGGCTCCAGGCGGGTGGGCATGACGCGGTGGACCCGTTTGTGGCGATGGGATTCGCCGCCGCGGGGACCTCAACGCTGCGGCTGATCCCAAACATCGTGGTGTTGCCGTACCGAAACCCGTTCGTGGTGGCCAAGTCCGGCGCGACGCTGGATCTGCTATCCGACGGGCGGTTCACGCTCGCTGTCGGTGTGGGCTACCTCAAGCGGGAGTTCGCCGCGCTCGGGGTGGACTTCGACGAGCGCGCGCAGTTGTTCGAGGAGGCGCTGGAGGTGATCCGCGGCATTTGGACTACCGACGACTTCTCGTATGAGGGCAGCCATTTCACCGCGAAGGGCATCACCGCCCATCCGCGACCGGTCAGCAAGCCGCATCCACCGATCTGGATCGGCGGCAACACGGCCGCGGCGCGTCAGCGGGTGACCAAGTATGGCGACGGCTGGTGCCCGTTCCCCGCACCTGCCGTGCTCGCCCAGACGGCGCGCACGGCGGCCATGGACTCGGAGAGCCTTGCCGGCGGTATCGAGGATCTGCGCAGGCGTTTCGACGCCGCGGGCCGGGACTGGTCGCGCATCGACGTCACGTTCACCAACCCCGACGGTGGCAGCCCCGGAGACGACGACTTCAATGCGGATGCCTACCTCAGCGGTGCGGAAAAGCTTGCCGCAGTTGGCGTGACGTGGCTTCAGGTCGGGCTGCCGGGCGACAGCGTGGCGCACGTGCTGGAGGCCATCGAACGCTTCGGCCAGTCGGTCATCAAGGCGGGCTGAGCGCTGACCGCCCATCGGCGGGGCCGCGCCATCGAGACTGCCGTGAGGGCGGGATTGTGGGCCAAGTTTGCGATCTCACCGCAGTTTCGACGAATGGGCGGTCAGAACGCGGCCTCGGGTAGGCGCATGACCTCGTCGTCGAGGGACTCGATGATGCCGCGCACGCCGGTGAGGTTGGGCAGCATGTTGGCGGCGAAGAACGCCGCGGTCGCGATCTTGCCCTGATAGAAGGCGTCGTCGCTCTTCGGCGGTCCGGAAGCGAGCGCCGCATCCGCCACCTCCGCCTGCACCAGCAGCCGCCATCCGATGAGCAGATCCCCGACAGCCAGAAGGAAACGCACCGACGCGAGCCCGATCTTGTAGATTTCCGTCGGCTGTTCGGATGCGGCCATCAGGTATCCGGTCAGGGTGGCCGTCATCGCCTGAACGTCCTCGAGTGCAGTACGCAGCAGATCCGCCTGCGGCTTCAGCGCCGCGTCACAGGTGTCGATCGTTCGGCTGATCTGGGCTGCCACATGGGTCAACGCTGCGCCGTTGTCGCGGAAGATCTTTCGGAAGACGAAGTCCAGCGCCTGGATCGCTGTGGTGCCCTCATACAACGAGTCGATCTTGGCGTCGCGGATGTACTGCTCGATCGGATAGTCCTGCAGGAACCCCGAGCCGCCGAGCGTCTGCAGCGACTCGGTCAAGATCTCGTAGGCGCGTTCGGATCCCACCCCCTTGACCACCGGCAACAGCAGGTCGTCGACGCGGTGCGCCATCTCCGGGTCCGCGCCCGAAACATGCTGCGCGACATCATCGTTCTGGTGAGCGGCGGCATACATGTAGACGGCTCGGAGACCTTCGGCGTAGGCCTTCTGCGTCATCAGGCTGCGCCGCACATCGGGGTGATGGATGATCGTCACCCGCGGTGCGGTCTTGTCGGTCATCTGCGTCATGTCGGCGCCCTGCACACGTTCCTTCGCGAAGGCCAACGCGTTGAGGTAGCCGGTGGACAGAGTGCCCGCAGCCTTCACGCCGATCATCATGCGCGCGTTCTCGATCACGGTGAACATCTGCGCGATGCCGTTGTGGACGTCGCCGACGAGATAGCCGACCGCAGGCACTCCGTGCGCGCCGAACGTCAACTCGCAGGTCGGAGACGACTTCAACCCCATCTTGTGCTCGAGTCCCGTCGCGAAAACACCGTTGCGGGGACCGAGTTCGAGCGTGTCGGGGTCGAAGAGGTACTTCGGCACGTAGAACAGGCTCAAGCCCTTGGTGCCCGGCCCAGCGCCCTCGGGGCGGGCCAACACGAGGTGGAAGATGTTCTCTGCGGTATCGCCGACATCGCCGCCGGAGATGAACCGCTTCACGCCCTCGATGTGCCACGTGCCATCCGGTTGGGCGATGGCCTTGGCGCGACCCGCTCCGACGTCGGAGCCGGCGTCGGGTTCGGTCAGCACCATGGTGGCCGCCCAACCTCGCTCGAGAGCCATTGCCGCCCAACGCTTCTGCTGTTCATTTCCCTCGATATAGAGCGCTTGGGCCATCGCCGGACCCAGCGCGTAGAAGAACGCCGCCGACGGGTTGGCACCCAGCAGCATTTCGTTGATAGCCCACACCAGAGGCGCAGGCGCGGGAACGCCGCCGATTCCCTCGGCGATCCCGACGCGCCACCATTCGGCGTCCTTGAGCGCGCGCACGGTTTTGGCCAGTTCGCCGGGCACCGTGATGGTGTGGAGGTCCGGGTCGAACACCGGGGGATTGCGGTCGGCGTCGGCGAAGGACTCCGCCACCGGCCCCTCCGCCAGGCGGGCGACCTCCTCGAGCATCGTGCGAAGCGTGTCGACGTCGAGGTCGCCGTAGCTCCCGGACTCGAGAATGTCGCTGAGGTGCAGCACCTCCAGCAGGTTGAACTCGATATCCCGGACGTTGGCGATGTAGTGCCCCATGGTCTTCCCCTCACGCAGCAGCAACTGCGTGCAGTGTGGCTGAGCAGGGAAGATGTACGCAACCGTAACCTACGGTGACGCAACCGTAGGGTGCGAGCTGGCCGCGATCAGTGTGACATCCGTCACACCCCGCAGCCGCAGTCAGACGGGGCCTGCCGAAGCCGGGAGCTCCGCCAGCACCTCGGCTCGCGCCGCATCAAAGCTGAGATAGCCCTTGATGGGAAGGGTTTCGGGCGGCGGATCTTCGTAACTCCACGCCACGTCCTCGACGACCGTCTCGCCGATCACTGCCGACCAGTACGTCGCATCGCCCTTGTAGTTGCAATAACTGGTGGTGTCCGATCGCCGCAGCACGTCGGTGCGTACCAATGAAGGATCAACGTAGGCGCCTCCGATCGGGGTTCTCGACCGTAAGCTTCACAAATTTTGGGCGAAGTGTCACGGCCCGCCGGATGGTCGGCCCTAGATCTTCCGAAGGCGCGCGCCGCGGCCCCACAAGGGGTGCAATGGGTGGGTACACGAGGGGTCGTGACGAATGGGGTGGGGATGAAGCGGCTCAACGGCGTGGACGCCTTGATGCTCGACACCGAGACACCTGAGATCCACATGCACACGCTGAAGATCGGCGTGCTGGATGTGTCAGGTGTGGAGGGCAGCGAGGCGTTCACCGAAATACGAAGCGCTGCGGGGCTTTCCACCAACCTGACGCCCGTCGGCGCCGCGATGCCCTTGGCGGCCGCGGCGGGTTGACCGCTAGCCGAGCACGGGAAAGCGGCGCCGAGCGGCCCCCATCGCGAATCATCAGCTTTACAGATTGAAGTGAAAATGTCACGCTGTGTGAAGTATGCCATACCGCCGAGGTGGAGCCGCCGGTCCAGGTGCGGAGATAGGACCTTTACAGATCAGTGTAGGAATATCACGCTCTTTGATGTGCCGCCGTTGGACGACAACCTGACCAAGCCCGCCGAAACCATCCCCAAGTAGTCGGATAGGACACCCATGGCAACGCGACCCTTCATCACCGACGACGACAGCGTTGAGGGATTCCTCCCGGCCGACCGCCCGCAAGCCGCCAACAGGATCAATCGGTACCAACTGCACGTCGTGGGATCCCACATGGCCGATGTCGTGCAGTCCACTGGGGGGTGGTTATGTGACCGGGCAAGGGCGGGCTGGGACGTCAATGTGCTGGTCGCCGACCACCAGGATGCTCGACCTCTCATGATCCTTGGCGCCACGGCGCTCGACCTTGACGCCGAGTTCCCGTCGATCATGCGCAAAGCATCGCGGGGCGGCGCGCTGGCGATCAGCGCCGGTCTACTGGGCACGAACGCGCGCGTGCGCGATGAAGTGTTGCGGCTGTTAAGGCGCCGCCTGACCGAGGTCGTCGTTTGGGGCGACGAGTGGCCAGCCGAACTCGGACGCAAGGTGGACCCGGTCCAGCATCAGATGAGCTGTGCTGCGCGTGCCTTTAAGGCTAATGCCCTTGGCGCGGCGGCGGTTTCGAACGACTCGATCGCGCCAACCGAGACGCTGTTCCGCATCGGAACGGGGTCATTCCGTCCGCTGTACTCGGTCTGACCTCAGTCGGACTACCTGATCCAGCCGCGACGACGCAGCCACCAGTCGCGCCCAACCGCGACGAGGATGATCGCGGCGAATCCGATGAGGAAGAGGTCCTCGACGTGGCCGACGTGGTTGCCGTGCATCATGAGCAGCAAGAACCCCGCGGCCAACAGCCCCCCGATATGGATCAGCCGGTAGTTCTCCTTGGACCAGCCCCATTCCGCGGACGGCACATCTTCGACGTCGACGTCGGTGCGTCGTTCCACTTCGGTGTTGGCCATGGCTGCTCCTCACGGTCGGGGTGAGCTCTGCAGACAATTCTGGCACAGGTCTACTACGCACCGCCGTACACCTGCGGCGTAGCTCCGTTCAGCCGATCTGTCCGTAGCGGCGCAGCGCCTCCGCCCGTTCCTGTTTGTGGTCGACGATCGGTTCGGGGTAGTTATGGGCATCGATGTCGGAAACCCAACGCCGCACATAGGTGCCTTCGGGGTCGAACTTCTCTTGTTGAGCGGTCGGGTTGAACACCCGGAAATCGGCGGCGGCGTCGGTGCCGCAGCCCACTGCCAGCCGTGCTGGTTGCCAACCTGCAGGCGTTCCATCGCGGCTTTCCGGACGTTCATCACGTGATCGAGGAGCTCCTCGGCGCCGGTTCGCACGGCGTCTCGAGGGCGACATTGTCGTGGCGCACCGCGGCCAGATCGACATGCATGGGCTATTAGCGCAGCTCGACGGCGATTAGGCGAGATTGCGCCAAACTGACACTTGCAACGACACCATAATGATGTCACCATGACACCATGGACTTGCAGCCGTATGTGGAGGCGGTGCGCCACGACTTGTCCGTGGCCGCCGCCGCGGGGGGACCGGACGCCGAAGCGCTTGCCTCGCGGTTGACCGCCGCGCTGGAGTCGGCGATCCGGCTCGCGCTGCTCGAGGCGCTTTCCGAGGCGGCCGAGCAGATCACCCGCGACCTCGCGCCCGGCTCCGTCGAGGTGCGGCTGCGCGGGCGCGACCCCGAGTTCGCGGTGTCGTCCGGCGTCGAGCTACTGCCGGACGCGCCCGCGCTCGTCGCATCCGAGTCCGAGGACGACGGCGGTACATGGCGCGTCACGCTGCGGCTGCCGGAAAACCTGCGGGCAGGCGTCGACGCCGCCGCCCGAGCCGACGGGCTGTCGGTGAACGCCTGGCTGGTCCGGGCGGCCGCCGCCGCGCTGGGATCGAATTCCGCTCGGCGCTCCCGCAGCACATCAGACAAGTCCTACAGCGGCTGGGTCCGCTGACCACCACACAGATAAAAGGAGATGCAATGCCCAATTTCGATACCCCCCAACCCATTACCGCGGTCGTGGAGATCGCCGCGGGGTCCATCCGGCTCGTGGCGACTGATCGCGACGACACGGTCGCCGAGGTGCGGCCCCGCGACGAGTCCCGGCCACACGACGTCAAGGCGGCCGAACAGGCCCGCATCGACTTCAGCAACGGCACGCTTGCCGTGACGAGCAATCGAGGGTTCTCGTTTCCGCGCAGGGGAGCGGTGATCGTCGACATCGCACTGCCGGAAGGGTCCCGCCTGGATGTGTCGGTAGCGTCGGCGCAGGTACGCGCGGACGGACGGTACTCGGATTGCAAGCTTGCGTCGGCGAGCGGCGACTTCTCGGTGGAATCGGTGGCAGGAAACATCAAGGCCGACACGGCTTCTGGCGCTGTGGCCGTTGACGTTGTCAAGGGAGCCGCTGTGATTGCCACGGCTTCCGGCGACGCCACGATCGGCGACCTCGACGGGGATGTGAAGTTCCGTGCTGCGAGCGGCTCGCTGACCGTCAGGCGCCTGCACGGCATTGTCAACGCGCAGACCGCTTCTGGCGACGTCACCGTCGCGACCGCCGTCAACGGCGGGGTGTCCGTGCAGACCAGCAGCGGCGAGCTCGTGGTCGGCATCGCCGAAGGCACTGCGGCCCAGCTTGATTTGCGGACGGGGTCGGGCGAAGTCCGCAATTCGCTGACGCCGTCGGGTGGTCCGGCAGACGGTGACGAGACACTCGTCGTGCATGCGCGGACCGGCTCCGGCGATGTCGTCGTCCAGCGCGCGACCGCCGAAGCGATGTCCTAGCGCCGCCTGGGCTCTTCTGGCCGTCAGGCCGGACCGGTCAAGACCAGGTGATGTCCGTCGGACAGTCGGAGAACGAATTCTCGCATTCCCCACGGCTGTTCGACGGGTGGTGCGGCAATGTCGGCGCCCGCTGCGACCGCGCGACCGTACGACGCGTCGAACTCGGTGCCGACGTCAACAGTCACGGTGACAGGCGCAATTGGCGACGATGCCGCCATCAGACGGAGGCATGGGCCGACGCTCCACGGACCGAAAACCACACCGACCATGGTCGGCGGATCGCCAACCGCATAGAGCGGCCTGGCTCCCAGCACAGAACGCAACAGGTCTAGCTGCGCGGCGGTATCGAGAACTAGAAGTGTCACCTCGACATTGAGCACGGTGGTGGATTCCGGTTCGCGCGACCTACCCAGAACGATCGTCTCGTGTGGGTGCTTGCGGTGCGGATAGCGTTGCGCCAGTCGGCCGTACTCGGTGAGGCCGATGCTGCGGGCAGTGGACAGGGACCGGACATTCGTGGCCTCCACCCAGGCTTCGACTCGGTCCAGACCCAACGTTGCGAACGCATAATCGACTACTGCGCCTGCCGCCTCAGTCATCAGGCCACGCCCCCAAGCCTGCTTGCATAGCAACCAGGTCAGGCCGGGCACCGCCACATCGCCCAGCAAGCCGACCACGCCGACGGGCGCCTCCGCCTCACGAAGCACCCACAGGTGGGCCCCTTCGCCTTCGAGACTGCTCACCAAGTCTTTCCGGGTGTCCGCGACATCGACACGCAGCGGCGTGTTCCACCAACGCATTACGTCAGGGTCGCTGAACGCCGCGTGTAGACCCTCTGCGTCACGATTTGGATCCAAGGGTGCCAACGACAGCCGGGCAGTCCTCAGCTCCAACAGATTCTCCTGGATCGTCTGGTGTGCGCTAGACGTAGGTTAATCGCCGTCACGTGTGCACGGGCGGATCCGGGTCGAACCGGAACACGGCGAGTTGGCCAGCCAGCGCCGCGAACTCGGCTGGGGTCCCCTCGGCTACCAACCCCGACCGCTTAGCGAAGCCGACCCCGACCGGCACCTTCACTGCGAAGCTGCGCAGCACGGGACCGGCCTCCTCCGTGCTGAGTTCGACGATCGTGACCCGTCTTGACTTGCGACCGCGGCTGAGAGTGCCGGCTCCAGCGGCGCGGGCATTGGCAGCCCAGTCGGAGCCGGGATATCCGGCGACGGTGTAGAGACCGCCGTCGTGCTCGAACGGTGTCATCGGAGTGCTGCGCGGCTGACTGGACTTTCGGCCGGGCACTGTCAGGACCATCGCGGGCCCTGTGGGGATGCCCAGCTTCTGGACCGCCACCATGAACTTGTTCATCGGCTTGAGATACCGCGGCGGACGTCGATCGGACATATCTTGTCTCCCTTAATGGTTGGTGAACAGCGCGCGATGGGCCGCAACGCCTTCGGCGAACGTCTCGGCGGGCCGGCCGAGGATCTTCTCCACCTCGTGTGTGACGAGTGCCGGCTTGGAAACCGTCGCCTCCAGAAACGCGATGTAGGCGTCGGCGAACTCGGGTGTGAATCCCAGCCCGAGGAAGCGCTGGCGCACGAGTTCCGCCGGGACCTCCTGGTAGCGCAACGGGCGAGCAAGAACTGTGCCGATGATCTCCACCAACTCCGTGTTGGTGAACGCTTGCGGTCCGGTCAACGGAATCTTGCGGCCCACGAGCTCGTCGGTGAGCAGCGCTTTGGCCGCCACAGCGGAAATGTCATTGTCGACGATCGGTGCGGTCGACGCCGTCGCGAAAGGGCCGTTGACGACATCGCCGGCCTGGATCTGCGGCGCCCACATGCCAAAGAAGTTGGTGATGAACACCGTTGGGCGCAGGCTCACCCACTCCAAACCCGAGTCGACGGCGAACTGCTCCACCTCCTTGTTGCGGTCGCCGCGGCTGCGTGACGGCTGGCGCGAGAAGTCGTCGTCGGCGTTGATGGCCGACAGCGCAACGAGGCGCGTGACACCTTCGCGGCGCGCCCGAGCTACCAGCGGCTCGAGTTCGTCACCCAGTGCGCGGGAGTTGAGGAATACCGCCGAGGCGCCTGGCAGACCCTCTGCTGCGGTGCCCACGACTTTGACCCCGGCGGGAAAGCGTGCCGTGTCTGGCTGTCGGGTGACGGCACGGACCTCGACGCCGGCTGCTGCGAGTTGTGTGACCAGTGGGCGGCCGACGTTGCCGGTTGCGCCTGTGACGAGAATTGCGTTCATGAAGGCAAGGACGACGTCGCGCCCGGAAAAGTTACACAACGGCCCGTGTAACTTTTCGCTCCGCCGCTTCGTCATTACTGCATGAGCGATTCACCGACGGTTGAAGTGGCGTGGCACAACCACCGCCCGTACCTGGTGAACCTCGCCTACCAGATGCTCGGCGACGTCGGGGAGGCAGAAGACGTCGCGCAGGAGGCGTTCCTTCGGCTGTCGCGCACCGACCAGTCGCAGATCGACGACGTCCGCGCCTGGCTGACCGTCGTTGCCGGCCGGTTGTGCCTGGACCAGATGCGATCTGCGCGCACCCGGCACGAACACCCCGACGAGTCCGGAGCCCTCGATGCCAGCAGATCAACGGAGCCTGATCCGGCCGACCGGATCACCCTCGACGACGAAGTGCGCACCGCGTTGCTGGAAGTGTTGCGACGACTGAGTCCCGCCGAGCGAGTGGCGTTCGTGCTTCACGACGTGTTCCAGATGCCCTTCGAGGACATCGCCGAGGCGGTGGGCAGGCCCGTCGGCACCTGCCGGCAACTCGCCAGGCGGGCCCGGTCGAAGTTCTCCGATGCATCGCCTCGGGTGTCCGACGTGACCGGCATCGAGCATCAACTCGTCACCGACAAGTTCATCACCGCGTGCGCCAACGGCGATTTGGCGGCGCTGACCGCCGTCCTGGATCCGACGGTGTGGGGCGTCGGCACGATCCTGGGCGATCCCGCTCCGCCGCCGCAGGTCAACCATGGGCCGGCCGAAGTCGGCGCGAACCTTCTCCGCTACCTCGGGCACGGCGCCACTTTCGTCAGCGGGCCGGTCGGCGAGCCGGTATTGCTTGCGTTCGCGGACCGCCAGCTTTTCGCTGTGCTGGTGCTGACGGTGCGCGACGACATGATTCTGAAGATCGAAGCGACGGTGGACCCACCGGCGGCTGGCCGTCGGTGAACGAAAGGCAGCCCGACCGGAACGGCCGGGCTGCCTCGTGTATTCGGTTGTGGCTGCATCTAGTTCGACGGAGGCATCAACACGGTGTCAATCATGTAGACCGTGGCATTGGCGGTCTGGACGCCGCCGCACACCACCGACGCGTTGTTGACCTTGAGGTCCTCGCCACCGCCGCTGACCGTGACGTTGGCACCCTGCACGGTCTTCTGCGTGCCGACGACCTGCTCGGGGCTGGCCTGTCCGGGCACCACGTGGTAGGTCAGGATCTTCGTCAACAGACGGCGCGTCGGTCTTCAGCTTCTCGATCGTCGCCGGGTCGATCTTGGCGAAAGCCGCGTTGGTGGGCGCGAACACGGTGAACTCACCGCCGTTGAGGGTATCGACCAGGTTCACGTCCGGGTTGAGCTGGCCGGAGACCGCCGCGGTCAACGTGGTGAGCAACGGGTTGTTCGACGCCGCCACCGCGACCGGGTCCTGCGCCATTCCGGTGACCGAACCGGGCCCGGTGGGCACCTGCGCAGCGTAGCCCGAGCAGCCCGGACCGACCAGACTTTCCGCGGGCGCCGCCTGGGCAGTCGTGGCGGTGGCCACCGACAGACCTACGACGGCCACCGCCGCGAAACCGGCCAATCCGACTGCCTTTTTCTGGATGTTCATGGACATTCAACTCCTTTGCGCTGAAGACGGCGCGGGATCCTCCCAAGAGCCGCCAATTGGGTTCCTACATCTGGTATTCGGACCTGACCGGTCCCGGATGGGTTAGCCGTAAGTGAACGAGAAAGCTTGCAGCCCTTTGCTTAAGCGCACCTCTAGCTCTCCGCGCGCAACCTCGTCGCCCTCTACGAGCTGGTGGGACGTTGGCGGCCCGCTGATCGGCACGGTCGTGGTCTTCCCGTCCCGGACAACGGTCACTGTGCCCTCGCCGCCGGCCACGATATAGACGTTCTTAGCGTTGTACTTCAGTGCGATCGTGGAGTCGTCGGATTCCGCGGTAGCACCCTGATAGTCCAACGTCCACCGACCGCGGTAGGCAAAACTGTCGTCCGCCAGTTGGGCCGGGTAGTCGAAGGTCGCGGTGCCCTCGTCGTAGAGGTCGGTGCCGCCGTAGTTGACCATCTTGCCGACGCCGAGGTACGTCTCGGGCGTCTGGCCGGACGCCGGTGTGGTGTCGACGAACTCGCTGGGCGCGGGTAATTCGACGTCGGGGTTGGCGTCGGTAAGCAGTTGCCGGATCAGGTTCTCGGTGACGTCGTAGTCGCCTTCGCCGAACTTGATGTGGCGCACGGTCCCACTGGCATCGATCAGATACTCAGCGGGCCAGTACCGGTTGCGGTAGTTCGTCCATGTCGACAGGCTGTTGTCGAGCGCGACCGGGTAGGTGATGCCCAGATCAGCGGCACCGCTGACGACGTTGCTCTGGACCTTCTCAAACGCGTACTCGGGGCTGTGCACTCCGATGACCTCCAGTCCCGAATCCCGGTACTTGTCGTACCAGTCGACGACGTGCGGAATGGCGCGTTGGCAGTTGATGCATGAGTAGGCCCAGAAGTCGATCAGAACGACCTTGCCGCGCAACGACTTGAGGTCGACCGGTGCGCCGCCCGGGGTGTTCAGCCATCCGGCGATGCCCTTGATATCCGGTGCGGTGCCGCAGCTTTCGAGCGCCTGGGCGCCGTTGGTGCAGTTCGACAGCTCCCTGTTCTGGTCGTTGACCAGACCGCCGAGGTTGAGCTTCTCCTGGATCTCGTCCGACGCCACGACTCTGTTCTGTAGCCCGCTGGTGTAGTCGGGGATGGCGCGCTGCAGCTTGGCGGGCAGGTTGAACACCAATGCGACCGCGAACACCAGCATCGTGATGCCGCCGATCAAACGGATCCGACGCTGATGGCGGCGAAAGGTTCCGACCCGCTCGGCGACTCGCTGGCCGGCCAGCGCGAAGAACAGCAGCGGCAGGGCGGCGCCGATCGCGAAGGATACGGTCAACGCGATGGTGTCCAGCCCGATGGACCCGGTGGCGCCCGCAACGACGATGGCGGCCAGAACCGGTCCGGCGCAGGGCACATACAGCACCCCAGCGCGAGGCCAAGTCCGAATCCGCTCTTGCCCTGGCCCACCTGGAGTTGTGGAATGCGGGCGAACGGTTTCTCCAGGATCTGCTCGAACCGCGGGAAAGATCAGGCCGATCCCGATAGCGGTCAGCGCGACCAGTCCGGCCCAGCGGATCGCGTCCTGCGGCAGGTGCAGCAGCGACAGCAGTGCTGTCCCGACGAGGGTGACCAGGCTGAAGCTCAGCACCAGCCCGGCGATCACCCGGTAGGGGCGCAGGGTATCGGGCAGCGAGGGTTTCGGTTTGACCGCGGTGATGACGCCGCCCGCGGCCTTTCCGCCTCGGCGGGCTGGTCGGTGCGGGCAGTCTGCGCGCCGGAGAAGAAGATCACCGGCAGGACGGGAAGGATGCACGGCGAGATACCGGTGATCAAGCCACCGAGAAAGCCGATCAGTACGAGTGTGTTCATGCCGATTATTCGGAGCTAAAGGATCGGTAATCTGTTGCCGACTGCTGACGATCGCAGCAGGGTCCCAGGAAGACGAAGGCGCCCGGCGCGGGTCGGGCTGTCCTGCGTATGTGAGTTGGCATGGCGGATAATTGGCCGGCGGCATCAGGACCGTGTCGATGAGGTACACGGTGGCGTTGGCGGTGCGCACGCCGCCGCAGACGACGGTGGCGTCGTTGACCTTGATCGTTGCCGCCGCCGGTCACCGTGACATCGGCGCCCTGCACGGTCTTGTGCATAGCCGGCGACTGGGGGGGCTGGCCTGGCCGGGCACCACGTGGTAGGTCAGGATGCTGTCAGCGTCCGAGTCGGTCTTGAGCGTCTCGATGGTGGCCGGGTCGATCTTGCGAACGCGTCATCGGTGGGTGCGAACACCGTGAACTCGCTGCCGTTGAGGGTGTCGACGAGGTTCACATTCGGATTGAGCTTGCCCGACACCGCCGAGGTCAGGGTCGTCAGCAGCGGGTTGTTGGACGCCGCGACCGCCACCGGATCCTGCGCCATGCCCGTCATCGAGCCGTGGCCGGTGGGGCACTGCCCGGCATAGTCCGCGCAGCCCGGGCCGACGAGGTTGGCCGCGGGATCCATCGGTTGTTCCATTGGCGCCGGGGCGCGCTGGTGGCCGCCACGGTCGAACTGGCTGTCTCCGCCGATGCGGAGGTAGCGGTGTCGTTCGAACACGCGGACACCCCCAGGACCGCGGCCGCGGTCAGGCCGGCCGCGGCAATTGCCTTGCGGTAAATGATTTTCATGTGCGCTCTTGCTCCCTTGTCATGGCGGACTGTTCGGCCAGTCCTCTGCTCTGACACCGGGTATTCGGAGTGACGGCCCGTCACGGATGGATGCGAGTTCGCGACGTCATATTTGCGTCACATTCGAATTCGGCGTCGGCTTCGGTCACCGGCGCCGCGACGCGAAGCGTCCGATGGACGGCTCTGGTGTTTCACAAACTTGCTCCGAAAGGCGGAGGAAGCGGCCACAGCCAGAGCCTCTGATCGCCGGATTAGCCCGCGGCGCAAAAAGCCTGGTAGCGCTGTTCGAGTAGATCCGGATCCGGTAGATCGGTGTGGACGCTGTAGCTCCATCAGCGCCTTGTCCTCGTAGTGGTTGGCGTCGAAACCGCGCCACTTGTAGTGAATGACTTCGTCCTCGCTGAACATGTCCTCGTAGCGCCGGTCTGCGCCCTCCCGGCGGTGGGCGGTTCGGATGGAGAGCGCGGCCTTTGGCGCGATGAGCCGAAACGGTTCACCGTCGAAGTTGAAGTCGGCCAGGTCACCGGCAGTGATGAGCCCGGACTCGCTCATGTGCTGCCAGTCCGGCTCGGACCTTTCGGCGCCAGACCAAACACGGCGCGCATTTCTCGTCGCGTTGCGCGGCGGAGAGCTTCTCGTTCGAGAACTTTTCTCCTCGCGGGCTTCGAGGAGCTTCAAGCGGCGATCGGTAGCTTCCTGGTCGCGATCCTTTTGGCGAAGCTAGCGGAGCGCGATGAAAAAGTTCGGGTCGAGCGTGCGGGCCGCGAGGTTCTCGAAGATCACTTGTGAACCTCTTTCGAGACTTCCTCCGAATCGAGGTTGAGCTTTTCGGTTCGATCTCGAGCACTCTGACGGACTTGGCCCTCAACTTTGAAATTGATCCAACTGCGCCGAGAACGGATACCGAGCAATACCACGAGGAGAGCGCCGCCTCGGAAGTCTCGATGCGCGAACTTCTCTTTCACGAACGGAATTGCCCTCGGCATAGCCGTTGCCGGGCTTTTCAAAAAATCCCATAGATCCCGCTGAGCGGTCGGCGCCAGCGTCTTCAATCGCGAATCGGCTCGTGGCTTTTTCATTTTTCATTCCGCGTTTCGAATTCCGATTTCCGCATTTCAGACCAATCCTTTTTCCGCGAGCCAGTCGTCGCCTTCGCGGTGGCGGTATAGCGGCGGACCTCGGGGGAAACGTGTTTATTGATCTCCCCGATGAGCTGCTTGCCTTGAGGTAGCGGAGCTCGGCGTCGAGCTCGGCGCCGGTTAGCTCTTCGTAGCCGGCGGCGGCCGCCTTGTTGATGAGAGCCGGAGACCTTGTCGCCTTTCCGGCCGGCGAGATGGCATTCGAGCACAGAGCTTTTCGGCAGGAGTTCGCCGCTCCTTCGGGTCCGATTGTCATCGGCGGCCCCGTTTTTCGGGCGGGCGCGGAGTCGCTGCCTTCGCGATGGTCGGGCAGGTTCCCTCGAAATTCGTGCGGTCCGAGTTGGGTAGCCGGCGTTCATCGGCGGCCAGGCGGTGCCGTGCCGAAGGTGAGCTCCTTCCGCAACGTTTCGCCAGGAAGTCCCCGAAATCATGAATGCGCTTTTGATCGTAATTCTTGAACTCGGTGAAGCGATCTCGAGGCCGATTCAAATTTGCGCTCGGGTTGGCAGCTGTTTTTTTGCTCCTGAAATTTATGCTTCCGAGCACGCATTGATTTTCGTCGCATCGATGCGCGTCCGAGTCGGTTTTCATGTCTTTTAGCTACCTTGGCGGCGCGCTGACTTGCTCGTCTTAATCGCTGACATGACGATCCCGTAGGCCTTTTTAATTGTGCGCGGCGAAGGGAGATGGTGCGCCTTGGCTCGTTCAATTCCGGCGAGCAGCCTTTTACCCGCCTCGATTTTGCAGATGGTCGCGTCGTCGTGACGAGCGGGCGAAAGCAGCCCATGAACGTCGAAAATCTCCGGCCGCGGTTGCGGAAATGTTTGTGCAAAAAATGAGAGCGCATTTCATGTGGGATTGAAAGGGAGGATTGACGAGTTCGGCTTTTCGCGCGGTCTCGGCGCTTGAGGAGGCCATCTTGACCTTTGCCGACCCAAAGGCGTTTCATCTTGCGAAGGTTTCGCGCGATCGCTTTCACATCGCCCTTGAGGACGGCGTCGCGGATGTCGCGCATCTCGAGCCGGGTGGTGAAATGCGTTCGGTCTGGTCGAGTCGTATTTCATGCTGGCGCCGCGATTGAAAACAAGGCTCACGAGCGCGCCGCGAACGGCCGGGTGCATTTTCTCGAGGCCGGGAAAGGTCTCAGCGTGACGCTTCTTCCTGCGGGAGCGTGCGCGACACGAAAACTTGCAGCGCTTGCGCGCGCTGGATCACGATGCCCTCGAAACGATGTGCGATCACCGCCGCCGCGCGCCCGAGTGCGCCGCCGGCAGGCCGGCCTGACCCGGACGATCTTTTCGGGCGAAAGAATGCCGGCCCAATCGCGTTCGAAATATTTCTCGTGCCCGAGGTCGTAGCCGAACCCGATCGTGATTCCGATCGCCCGCCCGGCATTTGAACGGCTGATCGAGCCCTTCGGCTTCGAGGATCGAGATCGATCGCTGCTTTAGGAGATCATCGCGGGGAAATCGGAAAGCGGTGATCTCTTGAAACGACGAGGCCGGCGCGGCGCCAGGCGTGGGAATCGAAACGTCTTCGAGAAGCCGGACCTCGTTCGCGGAAACGCGAAGGCAACGGAACGCGAGCTCGGCCTCGGCCTTAGCTGCTTCCGTCTCACCATTCGGCCGAGGAAACGAAGAAGTTTACCGCGCTTGAGGAGCATGAGGATCAAAACGATTTCAGCGTTTCAGCGTTTCGGGTCGATCACCTTGGCCGGCTCGGGGCGGAGACGTGATCTGAGCGCCGGCGTTTCGCTCGAGCGCGCCCTTGGCTATCGCCGGTGACGTTCGAGTAAACGCGGCCGCCGGTAGCCTGGCATCGGTGGAGGAAAAAAAGGGGAGCGACGCGGCCAGGATGATTGACGGGAGCTCGGCCGGATTCCGTGTGTCGCCGCGCCGCTTCCGCGGGGCTGAATTAATGTCGCTGGTAAGTTCGCGGCAAAGCTTGGCGATGGCGGCGCGAAGCGTCATGGCGCCGCCAAAACCGAGGGCGGCCCAAATCTCGCCCTCGTTGGGCCAGTTCCAGAATTGAATGCCGGCGGCGTAAAGGATGCCGAGGAGGCCGATGAGATCGTCTTTCCCCGACAAAAACGCGATAAGCTTCGCGAACCAGCCTTCGCCATTGAGCTTCGGCGAGGCAGGCGCGGTCGAGGATTGCTCGGTCATGCGGTGAGCAGACACCGCCGCGCGAAAAGCGTCTAACTAGCCGTTGAGACTGTTCAGACTATTCGGGTTTTTCTGCGTGGAGACGCAGAAAACGGAGATCAGAGGCCGGAAACCGGAAGGGAAATCAGCGGCGAACGGCCGCAATGATCATGCTTTTCCAAAGGAACGGCACGCGGCCGGCGCCGATGAAATGGGTGATGCGAAAGCCTTGCTCTTCGAGAAGCGCGGTGAGCGTGCGGCGCGTCCAGAACTTGATGTGACCGCGATCCATAGCGGCGAGTGATGCGCTTCCCATTTGTTCGTGAGGGCGAGAACAAGGTCTTTTAAATAGCCGTGGTAAGGGGTCGAGATAATCAGCCGCCCGCCAGGGCGCAAGACTCGCGCCGCGAACTGCGGAAGGCGTCGCGGAAGGAAAAGATGCTCGACCACTTCAAGCGAGACCACCGCATCGAACTCGCCCGCGCCGAGCTCGGCCGGGTCGTCGTCGACGCCGAGTTGCGCGAACGGCAAGCCGGGCGCCGAGTTTGCGGCGTGCGCGATTCCTTCGATGCTCGGGTCGCATCCGGTCGGCGCGAATCCTTCCTTTGCAAGCCGCCTGCAAAACGCGCCATTCCCGCAACCGAGATCGAGGACGCGCTTCGCTTCAAACTCGCGGCAGAGCGCGAGGACCGGATCCCAAAGATACGCAGATGTGTGCTCCGCTTCGTCGGTCCCGAAATGATAAGCGCTGAGAACGTCGGCGTTCATTACGGCGCAACGTAGCCGACCGGCTCGCCGCGGTGGAGATAGACGGTGTGAAGCTGGTCGCCGGTGTAGCCGCCGAAAGAGTTCTTCGCGTTGACCAGGAGCGAGACGCTCCAAACGGGGAGATGTCTAATGTTCGGATGCAGACCGTAGGCGTAAGGCATTTTTGCCGGCGGCAAGGCGAGGCGGATGCGCGCGCTGAGCGGATCCTTGAGTTGTTTGGAGATGTAGCGGGCGGCGATCGTTTCATGATCGCGCGGCAGCGGGCCGAAATCGGCGTCGGTGAACTGCGGAGCGGCAGCGACGGCGGAGATCGCGAGGAAGAGCATCATCGCGATGCTATACGTCATTGAGCGGGCTGCGGGGAACGAGGGTGTTTTCATTTTTTAATTTCGGGGGCAGCGTCACGCTGCTTCCTCTGCTCCGCGATCTCCTCGAGCCGATGCTCGAAGAAGCTCCCGGCCTTCTTCGGCTTGCCGTAGTCGGCGATGATTTCGTCCCACATTTTCTGCCGGTCCTCGCGGGTCTTGAAGCTGGGCCCGGTGAGATGATGCTCGCGCTCGCACCAGAGCATGTAGGCGACGCGCTCTCCACAATCTCGCGCTCGTTCGCGTAGAAGTGGGAGAAGCCGACGGCAGGTAGGCATCGAAGATCTCCGACGCTTCGCCGGGAATGCTGAAGGTAATTTTTCGCCGCTTAAGTCGCTGAGGCGCTTAGCGGCAGCCGCGAGTTGTGAATAACTCGGTGTTAAAGAGCGCGCCGAGCTGGACGTTTCCCAACGGCCGGCCCCGTAACAAACTCGTTACGTGAAGAAGATGCCTAACAAGAGCAAGGGACGCACGTGCGCGCGCCGTCAAGGTGCGAATTATTCGTGTGCTCCCGGGTGCGAGGGAGAAAATCGGCCAGATCTATGCGGTCGGTAACGAGGCCGCGATTCACGAGCTGAGTCAGCGGCTCTGATCTGCTCGTATGCCAGGGTGGTCCATTCAGCTCATGGTCGCCGACTGTTGCTGCAGCGCCAGAAGCGCGGCTGCCTTCTTCGCACTAAAACCAATCTTTCGCGGACCATTCGGGCGGCGGCGGATCATCCCGCTGTTTGCGTGATTGCGCGTGACGGCGGGCGCCGCCGGGATATCCGGGCGGCTCCTCGGCCGCGCGCGCGCTGAGCTGACCGAGCGCGGCGTCGAGGATCGTGTTGAGCATGCGACTTCCTCCGGCGTGCCGTGCTCCTCGATGTAGAGCGCCTTACGTAGCAGTTCGTGCTTGACTCGGCCGCTTCGCCGTTCCGAACCGCGGGGCCGCTCCTCGGCTTGTGCCGAGGGTAGCGGAGATGCATCTACGAGAATGATCGAAATGGCGGATCACTTGTCTGACGGTTCCGTTCCCCGCGCTCGATCATCGAGTGACGTAATTGCGGGAGATGCCCGAGACGCCGCGCCAGCTCTTCCTGCGAAATCCCTTCGCGCTCGCGGTAGGCGCGGACCCGTTCAGAAAATTTTTTCGGGGAAGCCACCTTTTTTGTTTGACCGTGTTCTAGAACAAGATTAAAACAGTGTTAACACTTGTTAATGAGCACTCGTAAACCAAACACGAACAACGGGCAAGAAAAATTTCGTCTCCGGGCGAAAACCGCGCTCCTCGCGCGCGGCCTCACGGTCACAGAGCTCGCGCGGAAACTCGGCTTCTCGCGCGTGGCTGTGAGTCGGGCGATCAATCACCCAGAGCTGCCGACCGTGCAGCGGAAAATCTCGGAGGCCCTCAGCCTGTGAGTGAACGAAACGGTCGCTCTCCAGCGAGTCGCCAGCCGCGAGCAAGTGTTCCGCTTTGTCGACCGCGCCCTCGAAGGCATTGACGACGAGCCGATCCCCGAACGCATCGCCATCCACCAGGCGGCCGCAGCGACCCTCGAGTCCGTCGATCCGAATGCAGCGGACGTGCAAGCCCAAGTCGGCCTTCCTCCTCAGCGAAGCCGAGCGCCATCAACTGAAATTCCGGGAGCTGCTGCGGTCATGACGACGACCGGCGCTTCATCTTCTTCTGTTTCGCCTTCAATGACGGGCGACGGCGCGGCGCCAGGTCAAACACTTCGCGCCCAAGTAAAGCATCGACAACCGTCGCGAGCCGGTCGAGCTCGATGCGAACGCGCCGCAACTCCGATTTTAGATCAGCTATTTCCGCTGCGCTGGTTCGCAGATCGCGCACGTCACTCTGTAAAGATCGAAGCAGCTTGCGAAAGGCTTCTTGGTTCATCGCGCCAGCGTAACCAATCAACCGGAGGAAAGGCCAGTCCGGCCTCGGACCGATGACTTTGCCGACCTCCGACCTCCCTGCCCGCAACGCTTCGCGTAGCGATGCAGGCGGGCGTTCTCCGGCCTCCGAAATGGAGCTCGATTTCGGCGACATGCTGCCGGCGGGGGTTGATTCGTTTGCGTTGCATTGGGTCGCCGGGCGGTTCGGCGGCACCGTAAAACATTGGTTTAATTTGGCGCGCGCGGGGGCGTTCGGGAAAAACATCGTGGATCTCCGCACGCCTGGAAGCTCGAAGGCGATGCTCGCATTCCGCGCGCCGGGCTAATTCATTTCCTCAATTCGCGCCGGGACATTCAAGCCGTCGAAGACGAAAACCCGAGCCCAGAGCCTCGCGCACAACGTGCGAGGAAGACGGAAGGCATAGGCAGAGCCGCAAAGGCGCAAAGGGAGCGCGGCAATCATGATGGATCGCGTTCTCACTCCCATCGGCATCGAGCAAACGTTGCTCGCGCTACGGCTCATCAACCAAACACCGCCGGTTGAAACAAATTTCCCGCACGACCGCCAGACTCCCGCCTTAGAGCCGGACTCGAGCGGATGAAGAACCTCAAACCGTGCCGGGAAAATCTTTCATGAAGAAGACCGCGCCCACGTTCGAGCTCGTTTTGCCGAAGACCGGCGCGGCGGTGAGCGTGCCGCTTCATAATCAATTCCATTTCAACGGTATTTCCTCGGCCGTGCAAGGGGTCTGTTGGCTGGCGATGGCTGGTCTTCAACTGGCCGAGGAAAAGAAGAACCTCAAGCACGGGGAATGGGAACCGTGGGTTGAAAAAAACTGCGCGTTCTCGCTCCGCACATCGCAACGCTATATGGCGCTCGCGGATGGCGTGAAAGCGCGGGCGCTCAAAAACGCCAGCGGTGTCGTTTTTCGCCTTCTGGAACATGCGCCGGCCGATCTCACGCCGGAACAACGCGAGCAACTTTTCAAGGCGGTGAACAAGCTCACGGACGGCGAGACCGTCGCGGAGTTATACGCCGAGTTCGGCATCACGAAGAACAAAGCCGCCGCCGGCTTGAAAGGGAAAAAGCGGAAACACACGGCATCGAGCGGCGACCCGAACGACCCGGCCCAAGTCGCCGCGGACCTTTGGAAATCGCACATCGATTTTCTTGAGAACGACGGCCTCGAATCGCGCTCGTGGAAAGACCTCCCGACCGCCGAGCTCACCCGCCTCAAGGAAGCGTTAGGCGATCTTTCCGGCTTTTGAAAGGCGGCGCGAAATGAGTGGCCTCTATCTCCGCGAATGGCGCTCGGCGGTCGCGCGCTCGCAAAACAGCACGCCCGATCTTTTCGCGACGAACCCCTTCAAGGTTTTCGGCATTCGCCGAGCGCTCACGAAGCTCGGTGCGACTGCAATCATCGACTTGGAAACACTGAGCGAGCACGAGCTCGAACAGATGCGGCTTGAGATCGCCGCGCAACTTTCGGCCCGCATTCGCGGCGCCTCCGCAGAACAACAACAAGAGAAACAGTAAACGCTATGGCTAAAATAAACGACATCCCATTGGTAGTGACCACCGCGCATCGCGGTGTCTTCTTTGGCTACGGCCGACCCACCACAAATAAAACGATTCGTCTGACGAAAGTTCAGATGTGCGTCTCTGGTCGAGCGACGTGAAAGGCGTGCTTGGCCTCGCCTGCTAAAGGCCCGACGCGCGGATGCAGGATCGGCCCGCCGGTTCCGGCCATGACGCTGCAAGACGTGACCGGAGTGATGGAAGCCTCGGAGGAAGCCAGCGCAAGCATGGAAACCAACCCTGGAACTAAGGCTGCTCGACGGCGGCTACGGCTCCGGCGACGGCTCGGCTACGGCGACGGCTACGGCTACGGCTACGGCTACGGCTACGGCTACGGCGACGGCTACGGCTACGGCGACGGCGACGGCTACGGCGACGGCTACGGCTACGGCTACGGCTACGGCTACGGCGACGGCTACGGCACGGCTACGGCTACGGCGACGGCGACGGCTACGGCTACGGCGACGGCTACGGCTACGGCGACGGCTACGGCTACGGCGATCGGAAAAATAACCAAGGTTATTTTGCCGCTCTCCTTGCACCGTTTCAGCGCGGGAAAGATCGCCTCGTCATGTTCTGGCGCTCACGCGCAGACGGAACGCCAGCGAACGGCGGCAAAAACACTAAGGCGCGCGTCGGGCTCACCGAAGAGATTTCCGGGCCGCTCGAACTGTGCACCGCGCGAGCGCTTCATGGCACGCTCAATCCCTCGGCGTGGCATGGCGAACGGTGGTGGATTGTCGCGCTGCATCAACCCGTCGTCGAATCCGACAACAAGGCGGGCTCGTTGAAACGGACCTTCCTCGCTGACCTCGGGAAATGCCCGTTCTGAAAAACTCTCAACTCATAACTCTCAACCTTCTTCGCCCATGACCTTAACCATCCCACCCGCCGACGGCCTCGAATTCTCGAAATTGAAAGACGAGTGCCGGGCGGAAATCCATCAATGGCTTCGCGCGTTTCGCGCGCTCATGAAGTTGCCCGAGAAGGCGAAGATCGGGCCGGCCATTGAGGCGGCCGCCGGCACGCTCACCACTTCGCCCAAAACGGTTCGCCGGCTTTGGGACATCTACCGCAACGGCGGCCGCAAATCGAAGGAAGGACAATATTTCGAGGCGGGCGATTGGCGCGTCTTTATCAACGGCGCGAAATACCCGAGCGCGGTCGACGGGTTGCCGCCGAAGTTCGTCGAGTTCTGGAAAAAGCTTTGCGAGAACAATCAGCGGAAATGCAAGCCCGCCTGGCGCGCGCTGATTCGCCGGATGGAAAAAGCAACTCTTCGTCTTGCGCGATGGGACGATCCTCACGGAATGCCCTGGTTATGAAGATTGGCCGGAAGCCGACCCGGAAACCGGCATCCCTACCGGATGGGGCTACCGCAATTTAATTCGCCAAAAACCGACCCGCGCGGAGCTCGCCGCCATGCGCGAAGGGCTCAGCCGCGGTCGCGAAACACGTCGGCAAAATCAACACGACCCGCGCCAATCTGTGGGTCATGTCGCACGTTCAATTCGACGACGTAAAGCGCGACATGAAGGGGCTTCTCATCAAGGGAAGCGGCTGCCAAACCGTCACGATCGAAGAGCTCGGACTTCTCGATGTGTTCTCGGGCGATCGCTTCATGGTCCATCGCCGGCCGGCCTATGTGGAAAACGGCACGAAGAACACCGTCCAAAGAGCGCGAGGCGCGCTTCGTTTTGTTCGCCTGGCTACGGCAAATAGGTTATTCGCCAAAGGGCACCGAGATCATCGCCGACTCGGCGCGCCACGGTGCGCGAGCCGCTCCGCGAATTTTTGCTTGAGCATACGGGGAACGGATCACGACCCGGCTCGCCGGCATAACCGGGCGCGAACGAAGCGCTCGCCGGTTACTACGGGCGCGGCGGCGGAAATCCGCGCCACAAGCCGCACCTGGAATCGCATCACAACTTGTTGCACAACGAAGCGGCCGACCTTCCCGCCCGACCGGGCGCGACCGCAATCCGCCCGAATGGCTGCACGGCATCGAAGCGCTCACGCAAGGCGTTTGCAAAGCCCTTGCCACGCTCCCGCCCGAGCGGGCCGCGCTCCTCATGGCGCCCATGGCGGAATATTGGCAACTGTTAAGCATCCTGGCCGACATCGATCGGCTCATCGCCTTTCGCACCGATCACGAGCTCGAAGGCTGGCACGAAGCCGGGCACGTCATCACCGAATTTCGCGAGGACCCCACGCGACGACGAACGCTTGGATCGCGCTCGCCCGATTTCCTCACCCTACCGCCCGGGCAGGCGGCAACTCATCGCCACCGCCGCGGACGTCGGACCTGCGCTTATCGCCGGGCGCGCAAGCTCGCCCCGCGGAAGTGCTGGATCGGGGCGCCGCGAATTTCTTCGTTTCCCGATCACATCATCGCGCTCGGCTTCGCCGATAAATCGCTCGGCGACGATCTCCGCGAAAATCGCCGGCTCATGAGCGACGGCGAATTCGAGATTTCGAATCAACTCGCGCACCCGGAAGCGATGCGCTTTCTCGGCACGCTCACGGATTCCGTGGGCGCCAGCGTGACGCTCGATGAAGGGAAACTCTATGGAACGGTTTTGAATCCGTGGGACACGTCCGCGCTTTGGGTCTATGACGCGGGCGGCGGATTCATGGGCACGGCGAAACGCAAGCCGCGCCTTTCCCGGCTGAGCGATGCCGGCACGATTTGCGGCCGGGGCGAGATTTCGACGCCGATGAAGCACGCGCTCGGCGAGCGCGAGGCGAACATCGCGCAGTTCGTGGCGCCGCTCCGCGACCGGCATCCCGACATCGTCCGCCACATTCACGAGCTTCAAGAGCACAACGCCCGCGTTGAACGCGGCGAGGCCATCACGATCGA
Organism: uncultured Actinomycetota bacterium; assembly: GCA_963851115.1. Lineage (GTDB taxonomy): Bacteria > Actinomycetota > Actinomycetes > Mycobacteriales > Mycobacteriaceae > Mycobacterium. The sequence goes on along the minus strand of CAWKOI010000023.1, from coordinate 9,792 downwards.
GGAGAAAACCGCGAAGCGCGAACTCGCGGCGACCGCGCGGACGCTCACCGATGCGGACCGCGATGCGGTCCTTGGTGTAGCGGCGGGTGTCTCACCCGCAGAGCAACCGGATGAATTTTCAGCCGACGAGGTCTCTCGTTACTTCGGCGGCAATGATCAACCTAACGAGGAAGGAGAAAACACATGGCAGACAATCGCAACGGAAACGCCTTAGCGACCTCGCCGCCGCGGGCCTTGACCCCCGCGACGGCTGACGATGCTGAGATGCGGTCGCTTCAAGCGGAAGCTTCGAGCGCTCACGCGCGGATTAACATCCCGCTGAATCTCGACAATTGGAAGGCGCTTCCCGACGAAGTGCAAGCGGAACTTCGCTGGTTTCATCAATACCTTCTCGACAACCGCATGGGCTGGATCGAGGCCGAAGGCGCGATCGATTACGAGAAGTCGACCATCTTCGGCGTGCTCAAAGGCACCTATACCGGCAATTGGGTGAAGATCATCGCGGCCATCCGGCATTACCGGAAACAGGCGGTGACGCGCAATCTGGAATTCGCCGAGAACTCGATCTCGACCCGCATCTTCGCGGCGCTCAACTACGCTCGGAACAACAACTCGATCACGGTGATCGAGACCGAGTCGCGCATGGGCAAGACCACCGCGACGAAGGAATGGGCCGCGCGGAATAATCATGGGCAAAGCGTCTTCGTCACGGCGCCAGTGGTGGGCGGTATCGCCGCGCTCGTGCGCGCGATCGCAACCCGCGTGGGCGTGAACAAAAACCGTGGCGTGAACGACACGGCCGAAGCCGTATCGGGCCTTCGACCGCAACCGCATCCTCATCGTCGACGAAGCGCACCGGCTTTTGCCGAATAACCAGGTCACGACCAATCCACAAAAGATCGAGTTCCTCCGCGACCTTCACGATCAAACCGGGTGCGCGGTGGCGTTGCTCGTCACGGCGCGGTTCGCCCTGGCGCTGAAAAAAGGCGCGTATCAATACGAGCAACTCGTCGGGCGGATCGGAATGCCGATGCGAATCAAGCCCACGGTGAAGCGCGAGGATATTTTGCCCATCGTGCGGCAGTTCATCAAACGGCCTGGCGCGACATTGCTCGACACGTTGAAGGCATCGCGAACCGGCCCGGCCGCTTCGGAATCATGGTCGAGACCCTCAAGGCGGCCTCGCGAATCGCGATGGTCGACAAACAAGAGCTCGACGAAACGCATGTGCGCAAAGCGATAGCGATGCGCGCTCAGATGAGCGGCGGCGAGGAGGGAACGCGATGAAATCGGAAGTCGGAAGTCGGAAGTCGGAAGTCGGGAAACCGTTACTCCAACGCGTTCGCACACTCGGCATTGATTGGACATGCGCGGCGATGTCGTGGGTCGACAATCGCATCATCGGCGCGGCGGATTATCCATCGCGGCGGTTCGATTTCGGTTGGTGGCTCAATGATAAACTGTCAGTCGTCTTCGGTTTTTTTTTGGGCGGGTTCCGACGAAGAAATCGCGTCGGTGCTTCACGGCGAAACGCCGAGGCGCTACATGAGCGAACGCCAGCGCGCTTTCGGGCGCAAATTGGCGTTGAGCGAGTGTGTCGAAGAAGTGATTTGCGTCGATTGCGAGAGCGAGCCGCTTCTCGTCGAAGATGAATCAAATCTCTGCGCGAAGTGCCGCGCGCTACATCCTGAAATGCTTTTGGAGGATGCCCGATGAGCGACGACGCGAAAACCTACATCAAGCTTCGCGACGGCTTCCTCGGGCTCGCGAGCGAAGTCATTACCGGGCCGCGGCTTGATCGCGCCTGGATCGCGAACGAGGCCGTCGCCTCGTTCATCCCCGACATGGCGCCGGAAGATGCGAAGCGCGAGCGCGCCAGTCGAGAGGAAGTGAAAGCGCGGATCGAAGAGCTTCGCCGCAAAATTCATCACCCCGAAGAGGCAACATTATGAAAAAACCGAAGACGAAAAAGATTCCGACGGCGACCGTGCAATTGCCGCCGAGGAAAGCGGCCCGCATCGCGCGGCGCCTGGCGCGCGCGATCGCGCTCGGGAAACGAATCGGGCAACTGTGCGAACGCAAAAGGGAATTGCTTCTCTCCGCGCACGCCGCCGGCCTACCGCTCAACGAACCGATCGCCATTCCCGAGCTCGACGGCGATCTCTACCGGCTGCAAAAGCCCGCCGGGAAATTCGTTCACTTCGACGACATCGAATTAAAGAGCGTCCCGAAGTTCTCGCGCACGCCGATCGAGGGCGACGGCTCTCAACTCTCAACTCAAGACTCTCAACCTCCCGAGGATTCCGCCTCATGATCCGCCATCGTTACCCGCGCGTGATCACGCCGGCCATCCGCGAAAACCTCAACGCCGCGCGCACGATCAATAAGGCGCTCAAGCAAAAGACTGAGCCGGCCGCGCACTATCGCGGACCTGCGAGCGGCTTTGTTTCGCCACCCGAAAGAGCCGGTTTTGATCGGCAATGGCGTCATGGGACCGGCCCGGTGTCCGTGTGAAACCTACGTCGATGGCAACGTCGACCCGAACTGCCCGACGCACGGCAATCCCGCAACTCGCAACCCGACTCCCGATTCCCGCCCATGAGCGCGCCCGCCTCGCCCACCTACTTCGCCGCGCTCACCTTGGCGATCGTGACGCTCCGCTCCGCCCGCGCCAACGCGGAGCTCATGAACGATAAACAACTTGTGCTAGATGCCGGTGAGGAGATCGCCCGCCTCGAAGCCAAGCGCGAAGAAGTCGAGAACGCGCTTCAACAATTCGGAGGATCGTAAACATGCCTCGCCATAAAGACGCCAATTGGGATTTACCGGCCGACGGGAACACCTGGCAGCATGTGGAAATCGCGATCCTCATGGACATCCGCGACGAGTTGCAAGAGGTCCGTCGGAACCTTTACTCAATTAACAGCATTCTCGGCTGCCGCAATTTCCTTAGCCTCCCGCGCAAAGTCGACGCGATTCGCAAAAACACCGAGCGCAAGCGGCGCAAACCGAAGGCGAAGCCATGAAGGCGCTCGTCGACGCGTTCCTCGCCCTACCTACGTGGCAAGGCTTCGCGCTCATCGCGGCGGCAGTCGCGATCCAGACCGCGCTTTGCCTCGCCGTCTTGGCAATCTGCAATCGGAAATCTGAAATCGGAAATCGTTAAAAATGTTCACCGATCAATATGGCGAGTTCGATCTCGCGATTTGCATCGTGTGCGAGGAAGCCGCCGCCACGGAAGCCGATGAGGATCTCGGCCCCGTCTGCCTGGAATGCTCGACAAACCTTGTGTGCGCGAACGCCCGCCTCAACGCTACGCCCGGCATCAACCGTTGCCAGAAAGGAAGCCGAACGCCGTGAGTGCGGATCACGCGCCAACTCCGAAGGGCACGCTCTGCGCGTGCCAGCTAGCGAAAGCCGAGACGGAATTCTTTTGCGTTGTTTGCACCGCGAAATTGCCGCCGCACTTGCTCACCAGCTTCGCCCGGTGCCGTTCTCATCCCCATTTTCGCGAACTCAACACGCGCGCCGCGCGCATCCTGAATTTGCCCCTCTCTCGCCATCAACAAAAACAAGCCCGCTACTGAAAAGCATTATGAAAAAAGTTCTCTACGCCGTCGCCGCGGTCCTTCTCTACATCATCATTCAAATCGGGATGCGGCATTATTTTCCGAGAACCTCCGACCTCCCGACGCCGTCGCCAACGCCAACGCCGGCCGCGCCGGCCTTCACTCCCGACGCCGACATCTTGCGCCACGCTGAGCAACTCGAAGCGCAACGGCTCGGCCCCTGGATTCGCCCCGAGCTCGTCGACCGGGCTAAACCCGAAGTGCCGGGCGACCTTTACCTCGTGAGCCATGCCGAGCCCGTCATCACGCGCGAGGGCGACGCGTGGAAGATCACGTTCAAAACGCCATGAACGCGCCCGCCGAAGTCGAGAAACGGTTTCGCCACGCCGAGGCGCTCTTCGTCGCGCAAAAGTTTGTCGCGTATCTCGCCCGGCATTGCCGGCGCATCGAGATCGCGGGCTCGCTACGTCGCCGGCAGCCATTCGTGAGCGACATCGAGATTCTCTTTGTGCCGCGCCTCACATCGATCACGGACTTCGGGGATATGTTCGGCGCCAAGACGCAAATCAGCCAAGCGGGCGTTGCGATCGATGCGCTCATCGCCGCGGAGCTCATCGCGAAGCGGCCGAATAAGCTCGGGCATCTTACATGGGGCGCCGAGAACCGTCTCGCCGTGCATGTCGAGAGCGGCATCCCGGTGGATTTTTTCGCGACGACTGAGGCAAATTGGTGGAACGCGCTCGTCGTTCGCACCGGTCCGGCCGCAAGCAATAAAGCCATCGCGAGCGCTGCCATCGCCCGAGATTGGCGTTGGAACGCCTACGGCAGCGGATTCACCCGCGATCATCGCCAAAAGACGGCTTCGAGCGAGCAAGACGTTTTCGAGTTCGTCGGTCTGCCTTACCTGCCGCCGGAAAAACGATGAGCTTGGAAAAGTTTATTTCACCAAAACGGCGGGCTCGCCGTCGAGCGGCGGCCATCGAAGGGCTTCCGCAATCGTATCTTCGTGCCGGCTGCAAGCTAAATGAAAGCCTTGTCTGCCCGGAGTGCGGAGGCCGTAAAAATGCGGTGATAGATTGAGATCACGGCGACTACATCCGCCGTCGTCGCGGTTGCGCTTGCGGGTATCGATTCACGACTCGGGAAAGAATCGCGCCTGATGTCTCTCAACTCTCAACCCTCAACTCTCAACCCGTTTCAGCATGAAGCGCTCCGCAATTTCGTTCCCCAATGGTCGCGCCCGAAGGATGGGCTCTATTGGCGCGAATGGTCGAAGGTGCACAAGGCGCAGCCGATCTCGACCGCCACGCGTTCCACGTGGAAGTTTTCGGCGAAGACAAGAGCCACGTCGATTTCACGAACGACGATTTCAACACGTTTTCCTCGCCGCCTGCAAAGCCATCACCGAGCCCGGCAACCTGCAAGCCCAACTCGACGCGCTCAACGGGCGCAAAAAGCGGTTGCTCTTCGGCATCACGCGCGCGGCCTCGCGAATGGGCGTGGGGATGGATTATGTCGAAGGCATCGCCGCCCACATGACGACGCCAAAGCGCGCGAAGGGACAAGACGCCTGGCAGCAAGACCGCGAGCGCCAGGGCCGCCCCCGCAAGCTCGCCGAGCTCGACCCGAATGAGCTTGAGAATGTCCGCATCGCCCTCGCGAAGCAATCCCGTCGCGGAATGACCATCGCCGAGCCGGCATCGGTCACATCCAGACCATCGGACCCATTCTGAAAATGAACGTCGAGGAACATCTTCTAACTTGCTTGGCCGAAGAGTGCGTCGAGGTCGCGAAGGAAGTGTCAAAGGCGCTCCGCTCGGCCTCGAAGACACCGACCCGACGATTCCGGGCGCACGCAACGCGTCGAATCAAGCAAGAGTTGACCGATCTCATCGCGGTCGCCGAAATGCTCGTCGAAGCGCGGATTCTTCCTCGCGATGATAGCCACGACCTCGCCGATAGCGTTCGGCGGCGGGACGCGATTGAGGCTAAAAAAAAGAAAAGAAGGTTCGTCACTTCATGGAATACGCGCGCAAGGCGGGAACGCTCACGCCATGACGCTTCAACTCGAACTGCCGATCGCGGAGAAGGCGCCGAAAATCAGCGAAGGCGAGATCGTCGCGATGATGAACACGTTGCACGGCCGCGGCTGGCAGAAAAGCAGCCAACTCGGCGCGAAAACATGGGACCAAAAGCGCCGGCTGCGGGCGATCGCGAACGCGAGCAACGGCCGCATCGTTTCCTGGCCGGGCTCGCCTGGCTATAAGCTTTTCGACGAATGCACGCCCGAAGATTTTCTCCGGGGCGATAACGCGACCCGCTCCGCCGTGCGCGAGCTCCTCGGCAAGTGGAAGCGAATCCTCAAACGGATGCACGACCGCGGCGTCGTCTTCCCCAGCATCGCGGAGGGCAAAAATTGAAGGCGGTCGGCGTCGTTACTCGAAAACGGTCTCGTTGTCGGACCGCGGTTGTTGAAAAAATGCGGGACGCTTCTCAAACGTGCGGAGAAGTTGCCTTATGACGCTCCCGAGTCGATCCGCGACGCTTGCCGCAAGGCGATTCATGTCGTGGCAATGGCGGATGACCCGAAATATCGGGCGTGGTTTACTTCGGAACTGTCCAAGATTTCCCAACAAATCCCGACGCACGAGCTCGACTTCGAAGGCCGCATGCAACGGCGCGCGGAGCGTCGGGCGCGGCCGGAATATCAGGAACGTCTCGATCGTCGGCGGCGATTCGTTCGGTTGCGCGAGATATGGGGCGCCGTTCTCGAAGATGATGCGCGACGCCGGCTGCCCCTGGCGCTCGCCATAGCCTCCGCCCCACGCATCCGCGGTTGCCGCCGCGCCGCCGAGAAAGCGGGGTTTTGAAATGAGCGCCGAGGAGCAAGAGCGCCAACCGTTTTGGACAGACGGCAAGGCCGAAATTTACGGAGGGGAATGCGGCGCGGAATGGGGGACATGGCAGCTTTGGTATCTCGACGTTCCTGTCATTGAAGGCTCTTACGATGTCGTCGTTAATTACTGGCGGGCGGAGTTCGCGCGGATATGAACCCCGAACAGCAGGCGAAGCGCGCCTTTTGCGACGAGATGCTCGCGGTCGTGAGCCGGGAGTTTTACCCGCGCCCGGAAGATCGCGATCGGTTCTTCCGCGACCGGCAATTCCTTCTCCGGGCGATCACGCAGCCGGCCGCCTATCTCAAAAAGCGCGGGGCGATGCTGCCGGCGTCGAAATACAAGCGAATCGTCGAGACGGTGATCAATACCATCAAGGCGAAGGGGAACGTCGGGGCGATCGGCTATTTCCCGCGGTATTTGCTGCATTGCGTCCAGACTCATATGAGCCATCACGGCGAGGGTTATTATTATGAGGCGATGAGCCGCGACGGGCGGGCGGTGAGCGCCCGGCACGTCGGGCAAGTGGCGTCTGAGACGCTCAGGGCGCTCGCGCGGGGCCGCCAGGCGGGCGAGGGCGATCGAACGGTGGAAGTCCTGGCCGAAGTGCATCGGGCGTTGACGGTCCGCGGCCGGATTCAGAAGGGGAAAAAGACGGCGAAGGAACTGGAATTGCCAGGGCTCGGCAAGAGCGTTGCAAAACGGGTGCCGTGAGGCCGATTCTTTCCCAAACCTTTGTCACTTTCGCCCCGATTCGCCGATTCCTTCTCAAACCGGCCAGGAAGCCGGCACGGCGCGGCCGATTCGCTTTTCCCCTAGCTAATCAGCCAATTTCGCGCTGATTCAGGATATTCAGCCTTTCCCAAACCCGATGGCAGGGCTCTCCTGAGTTGGAAAAACTCGGAGATGTTCGGCTCGTTCCCGGTGGAAGAACCGCCGTGACGCCGCGCTCGTTGATTTCTTTAAAAAGAGTGGGCGTGCCCGACTCGCAGATCGTGTATCTTCAGGACAAGAAAGCCACGCAAGAACGGATCGACAACGCTTTCACCGAGCAGTTGAAAAAATTGCGCCCGGACGATCTCTTCATCGTCTATTACGCGGGGCACGGCACCAAGTCGGAGGAGGGCGACGACGTTTTCCTCGCCTCCTACGACGCGGGCGACGACGACGTGGAGGGCTGGTCGGTCAATTCCATCCCCGGGAAACTCAAGGAGAGCAAGGGCAGCCGTGTCCTTTGGTTTATCGACTGCTGCTACTCCGGCCAGGCCGCGCTCGCCATCACCAGGCAATCGAGCGGACCGGCTTATGCGTGCGTGACTTCCTCAGCCGCGAGCGAATCCTCGACCGAGCATTGGACCTTTACGGAGGCGCTGCTCGATGCCGTTCGCGGCGTTTCTTATGTGGACCTCAACCACGACGGCACCGTCACTCTGGCCGAATTCGCGGCCCACGTGGAGGCGGACATGAATGCCGCGGAAGAGCAACGCTCGACCTTTTTTAGCACGAAGGGCTTCGATCCGGGAATGATCCTGGCCAGGGCGGACGCTCCAGCAAACCCAAGAATTGGTGAGCGAGCGAAGGCGCGAGACAGCGATGGCGACTGGTATGCCTGTCGAATCATCGAGGCGCGCGATGGCAAATTCAAAATTCACTTCATCGGCTATGAGGGAGGACGAGGACATGTGGGTCGGTCCGGAAGATCTCAAACCGATCACGCCCGTCCGTTACGCCACAGGGACGAAAGTCGAAGTCCTTTGGAAGAAGCAGTGGTATCCGGCCACGGTGTTACAGGCCAAGGATGGCGTGCACCTTATCCATTACACCGATTACGAAACGAAATGGGACGAGTGGGTCCCTTCCCGCCGTATCCGCGAGCCCAAATCGTAGCGGCAACCCTATTTCTGTCATCCTGAGCGGAGCGCAGCGAAGTCGAAGGACCTCTCGCTATGGCGAGGGCGCGCAGCACCCGAGATTCTCGCTAACGCTCGCAAAAGTTAGAGATCCCTCAACAGGCTCGGGATGACAAAAAAAATTACACTCGTAACGCAGCGCTTCGATCGGATCGAGGCGCGACGCTTGCCGCGCCGGATAGAATCCGAAGAACACCCCGACAGCCGCACTGAAAAGAAACGATCCGACAATTGAAGCGATCGAAATCAGGATCGGCCAGTTCGCGATCTTCGAGACCAACTGTGACAGGCCGAGGCCGAGAATGATTCCGATGATACCTCCGAGCGAACTGAGTGAAACCGCTTCGATCAAGAACTGGGTGAGAATGTCCCGACCATGCGCGCCCACGGCGAGGCGGACACCGATTTCACGCGTCCGTTCGGTCACGCTCACGAGCATGATGTTCATGATTCCAATGCCGCCAACGATGAGAGAGACACTCGCGATCGCGCCCAACAACCAGGTCATGACCCGTGAAGTCGCCGTCGCAGTCGCGGCAATTTCCTCCTGCGTTCGAACGGTGAAATCGTCGTCTTTCCCGGCGCGAATGTTGTGGCGTTGACGCAGGAGCTCGATGATCTGCTGTTGCGCAGACGCGAGTTCCTTCGAGCTCGAGACCTGGGCGTTGATGTTGCGCAAGGTGGTGCCGCCACCCATGACGCGCTTCATCGCGCTGCTGAACGGCATGATCACGATGTCGTCCTGATCGGTGCCTTGAGGACTGAGGCCTTTCGAGCTCAGGACTCCGGTGATGACAAAGGGAACGCCCTTGATGCGCAAAATCTGGCCGATGACGTCTTCGCTTCCGTAAATTTGCGAAGCGGTGGTCTTCCCGATTACGCAAACTTTGTTCGCGCTCCGCACGTCCTGGGCGGTGAAGGGCGCGCCGTCAGCAAGCGACCATTGCCGAAGCTCGAAGTAATCCGCCGACTCGCCGTAAATGCGGGTGAACCAGTTTTGATTGCCCGCCGAAACCTGCGCGGTCGAGACCACTTCTTCGCTCACTCGCGTGACTGCCGGGATCTCGCGGCGAATGGCGTCGGCGTCTTCGATCTTTAATGTTCCTGCACCTCCCCACCCCGTGCGAATACCGCTTGAGGTCGTGCTGCCCGAGAAAATCAGGATGACGTTTTCCCCGAGGCTGGCGATCTGCGCCTCCACCTGCGCCTTCGCGCCATTCCCGATGCTGACCATCGCGATGACCGCACCAACCCCGATGATGATGCCGAGTGCGGTCAGTCCGGAACGAAGCTTATTCCGGCGCAGGGCGCGACCGGCGATCTTGAACGTCGAGCCGAGCCGCAGGCGGCGGGCAAAGTTGCCGCGAGTCATACCGCCACCTCCAGGGCATCGCTGGCGGTGATTCGTGCAAGCTCCGC
>CAWKOI010000022.1:0-22635 GCA_963851115.1 uncultured Actinomycetota bacterium | reverse complement strand
GCGTCGATGACCGTGACGGGCGAGTACCGCAGCGGCCTGATCCGCGCAACCTTCATGGCCACCCCCAACCGCACTCTTGTGCTGGTCACGAAAGCCGCTGTGACATCGGTGGTTTCCGGTCTGTACACGGCGGTGATGGTGATCCTGTCGATAATGGTGGCGCGGCTGGTCGCCAAGCCGCTCGTCGGGTCCGACCTGTCCCTAGCTGAGCCGGCGACGTGGCGGGTGGTCGGAGCGATCGCGCTCTACGCCATGCTGGCCGCGGTGCTCGGGGTCGGGGTTGGGGCGTTAGTGCGGTTCTCGGCGGGTGCCGTCGCGCTGCTGCTGGTGTGGCCGTTGCTGGTCGAGCCCGTGCTCGGAAGCCTCCCCAGCATCGGCACCGAGGTTGGGCCGTACCTGCCCTTCGTGAATGCGTTCCTGTTCACCCGGGTGCCGTGGCTGTATCCGACGTACGCGATGCCGTGGGGTGAGGTCGGCTCGCTGGTGTACTTCGCCGCGGTGGTCGCCGTCGTCTTTGTCGCTGCGGTGCTCGACATCAACCGTCGCGACCCGCGCTAACGTGGAGCCGATGGGGCGCAAATCGCTGGCGACGTTGGCAGTTCTGACGGTGGCTGTCACTGCCGTGACTCTGGCGGGCTGCGGACGGGAGATGCGCCCGCAATCGTCGCCGCCACCCACCACTTCGGGTGCGGCCTCGGCGCCGGCAACGGACTTCGCGTCGAAGCTGCAGAAGCAGATGACCGCCGACGCGATGATGGCGCACATGACGAAGCTGCAGGAGGTCGCCGACGCCAACGGCGGCAATCGCGCGCTTGGCACCAAAGGCTACGACGCCAGCGTCGACTACGTGGCGAATGCACTGCGGGACAAGGGCTTCGATGTGCAGACCCCCGAATTCGAGGTGCGCATTCCATACGCCGATGAGCCCGCCCTGACCATCGGCGGGTCGAACATCGCCGCCAAACCACTGTCGTTCACGATCGGCACCCCGCCCGACGGCGTTTCTGGGCCGCTGGTACCCGCCCGCGTCGAGGACTCACCGGGCTGCACGGCGACGGACTACGACGGCCTGCCGGTGGCCGGCGCCATCGTGCTGGTGGACCGAGGCCAGTGTCCGTTCGGCGGGAAGCAGGCCGCGGCCGCGGAGCGCGGCGCGGTCGCGTTGATCGTCGCGAACAACGAGGACGGCGACGAGATGGGCGGCACCCTCGGCGAGGAGACCGATGTCAAGATCCCGGTCATCAGCATCACGAAGGCGTCCGGCGAGAGGCTGCGGGCCAACCCGGCCGACACCACCATCAAGCTCAACGCCGGGGTGCGGACCGAGCGCACGCGCAACGTCATCGCCCAAACAAAGACCGGTTCTACGTCCAACGTGGTGATGGTCGGCGCCCACCTCGACAGCGTGGCGGAGGGGCCGGGAATCAACGACAACGGCTCCGGCGTGGCGGCGGTGCTGGAAACCGCGCTGCAGCTGGGTAGTTCGCCGCAAGTCAACAACGCGGTACGGTTCGGCTTCTGGGGCGCCGAGGAACACGGGTTGATGGGGTCCATCAACTACGTCCAATCGCTTGACGTCGAAGCGCTCAAGGATATTGCGCTGTATCTCAACTTCGACATGATCGGTTCGCCGAATCCCGGGTACTTCACCTACGACGGCGACCAGTCCGCGCCTCCGGACACAAACAATGGCGTGCCGCGAATACCCGAAGGTTCGGCGGGCATCGAACGCACAATGGTGGCCTACCTGCAAGGAGCCGGAAAGCCGCCCGAAGACACCAATTTCGACGGGCGGTCGGACTACGACGGCTTCACCCAGGCCGGCGTTCCCGCCGGCGGGATCTTCTCCGGCGCGGAAGCCAAAATGACCAACGAACAAGCCGAGCGTTGGGGCGGGCAGGCGGGTGAGCCGTTCGATCCCAACTACCACAAGGAGTCCGACACCTTGGAGCACGTCGATCGCACGGCCGTAGAGATCAACGGCGGCGGTGTCGCGTACGTCATCGGCATCTACGCGCAGGATCAAAGCGGCCGCAACGGTGTGCCGATCCGCGACGACCGCACCCGCCATGCGCTCGAATCATGATGATGAAATGGGCGGCCGTAGTCGTCGTCATCGCAGCGCTGACTTCGTGTTCCTCTTCTGAGGGCCCGATGTCTGAGCCGTCCGACTTTGCCCGTGACCTGGCGGGCAAGGTAACCGTGGACGGCATGTATGCGCACCTGCGCAAGCTGCAGGAGATCGCCGACGCCAACAGAGGCAGCCGCGCGGAAGGCACACCTGGATATGACGCAAGCGTCGACTATGTCGCGCAGACCTTGCGCGACAAGGGCTTCGACGTCCAGACACCGGAATTCGAGCGGCTCGATCGCAACCAGAGAGGCCGCCCCACGCTCACGGTGGCCGGTCGGGACCATCACGTCGACCAGGCGTCGCTGTTGGTCACCACCCCGGCCGGCGGGTTGAGGGCCCTCACACTGCGCCCGCAGAAGGCGCCCGGCTGCAGCCCCGCCGATTACGGGTCGGTGTCGGTGAAGGGAGCGATCGCCGTCGTGGACGACACCGGCTGTTCGGTCGTCGACAAGCAGAACACAGCCGTCGCCAAGGGCGCCGTCGCACTGCTGGTGGTAAGCGACCCTGGGACCAGTGGCAGCCCCGCAAGATTGTTCACACCGGGTTACTACCAGCAACTCACGGTTCCGGCCGGGGTCATCGACAACGACGCGAACGCGGCGCTGCGCCGCACCAACGCGCCTGTGCGGTTGGTTCTGGACAGCAAGCCCGTCATGGTCAAATCACGAAATGTGGTGGCGCAGACGAAAACCGGCGACACCAAGAACGTCGTCCTGGTGGGCGCTCACCTTGACAGCGTGCGCTCCGGCCCCGGCATCAACGACAACGGGTCGGGAGTGGCAGGTGTTCTCGAAACCGCGGCGACGCTGGGGTCAGCTCCACAGATCACGAACGCCGTGCGGTTCGCCCTCTGGGGTTCTGAGGAGATCGGACTGGAGGGATCGACGAAGTACGTGCGCGGACTGGACCGCGGCCAACTCGAGGACATCGCGCTGTACCTCAACTTCGACATGCTCGGCTCGCCGAACGCGGGGTACTTCACCTATGACGGTGATCAATCCGGCCAGCCCAATCCCGAGATCCCGGTGCGCGCCGTGCCGTCCGGGTCGGCCGGGATCGAACGCACCCTGGCGGGATATCTCAACCTGGCGGGTATCCGTCCAGCCGACATACCGCTGGCCAAGTTCACCGGTTACAGCCCGTTCCTGACCGCGGGCATCCCGATCGGCGGCCTGACCACCGGGTCATCACAGCGGAAAACCGAAGTGCAGGCGCGGCTTTGGGGCGGCCAGGCCGGCGTCGCGTTCGACCCGAACTACCACACTCCCGGCGACACCATCGACAACATCGACCGGCAGGCACTGTCCGTCGCGGGGCCTGCCGTCGCGTACGCGGTCGGTACCTACGCGCAGTCGGTCGAGGGTGTCAACGGCGTCCCGGCGCGGGACCAGCGGCACCGGAATACGCCGTAGCCACCCGGGTGACGAACTGGTAGACGCCGTCCTCGTCGGGGGCGAGCGGTCCTGGGCTCGCATGTGGTGAGGTGAGCCCTCGCTGCACGGACTCGCATGCCGCCCAGTCCTGCCGATTGGTCAGATCCCAGAAGTCCACCGCGTACGACGGGTCGAAATCAGTTTTGGCGGCAACGTCTTTCGGGAAAGCCCACGCGCATTCGACGTGGGTACGGTCCACCGCCAGTGGCGTCATCACGTGGGTCATCACATAATCGGGGTGCAGGCTCACCAGCAGATTCGGATAGCCCACCAGATACATGACGCTACGCAGTTCCTGCTCGGACAGACCCTGAATCGCGACGCCGCCGCTCTTTCCGGTCAGCGACATGGTTTCGGCGCCCTCGACGATCGACATCCAGCCGCCCATCCACGAGCCCTTCAGCTCGAGGTTCTCGCCGCTGGTCGGCGGGCTGATGCGGGAGAGTTCCGGATGAATTGTCGAGCAGTGGTAGCACTCCTGGTAGTTCTCGGCGATCACCTTCCAGTTGGTGGCCAATTCATAGGAGTGCCGGTCCACGATGGTCAGGTCTTCGGGGCGGTAGGGTCCGACGACCTCCTCCAAACCCGCGACATGTTGCGAGAATTCGGCATCCTCACCGCTGGCGTCCACGAAAAGCCAGCCGTGCCAGTTGGCCAGCCGCAGTTCGGCGAGCCCGAACTCTTCGGGCTTGAAACCCTCGACATCGCGGAACCCGGGTGCGTTGCGCAGACGACCGTCGAGCCGATAGGACCAGGAGTGGTACGGACAGACGATGCTGCGGCCCTTTGCGGTCGCACCGCAGGCGAGCAACTCATGGCCGCGGTGGCGGCAGGTGTTCGCGAAGGCGTGGACTGTGTCGTCTTCGGCCCGTACCAACAGGATTGCGTTCGGGCCGGTGCCTACCGCCTTCTGGGAACCGACCGCGGCCAGATCGCCTGCATTGCCCACGCAGGTCCACCCGGAGAAGATGTTGTGCTGCTCCCACTCGAACACCGCGGGGTCCACATAGGCCTCGCGGGGCAGCATGCGTGACTGGCCGAAGGGGGCCAGGGCCGCGGCGAGGTCCTCGGCGGGGACCGGAGCCGGACCGTGCTGTTTGAACATACAGTCAGCCTACTGCGCTACGTGGCCGTGGTCTACAGTTCTCCGCGCGAGCAGACGCCGAGAGCCCCAAAACGGGTGGTTACCCCTCTCCGGCGAAGGCGCCGATTCCGCGGTCTTTCGTTGTCGTGTCCGAGCGGGTCATACGTCGGTACACCAGGAAGCCGATCACAATGGCGGTCAGCGCGGCCAGTAGCAGCAGCGTCGCCAGCGCGTTGAGCGCAGGCGTCGGCGCGGCGCGCGCGGTGTTGTAGATCTTCACCGACACCGGCTCGGTAGACGCATCGCCTGAGAGGTAGCGCACCAGCACGAAGTCGTCGATGACATCGGCGAAGACCAGCACGGTGCTGGCGAAGATCGCCGGCATCAGCATCGGCAGGATGATACGCCGCAGCGCGCCGAGCGGTGACGCGCCGAGATCCATTGCGGCTTCCTCGTATTGCGGTCCGATGGTGGCCAGCCTGGCCCTCACCAGCACCGCGGGGTAGGACACCTGGAAGGTGACCAGACCGATCACCTGCGCGGTGGTGCCGAGATTGACCGGGACTGCCACCGTGGTGATCACGAACAGCAGCGCGACGGCGAGCAGAACTTCGGGCAGCACGAACGACACCAGCATCAGGAAGTTCGCCCCGGCGGGCAGCCTGCCCCGCCAGCGGTCGATGCCGATCGCGAACAGCGTGCCGAGCGGGACGGTGATCAAGGTCGCGATCACGCCCAGTTTGAGGGTCTGCAGCAGTGCGGTGTGCAGCGCGTCGTTGTGCCAGACCGACAGGGTCTGATCGCCCCAGTACCAGCGGAACGAAAAGCCTTGCCATGTGGTGCGGGACTTGCCGTCGTTGAACGAGTAGGCCACCGCGATGAGAACCGGCAACAGCGACCACACCAGGTACGCGACGGTGATGCCGACCAGGAATCGCGGGGGCCGCCACGGATCGCTCCAATACGCGGCGGGGCTTCTCATGTCCGCACCTCGTCGCCCCGTGACGTGACCCGGATGTAGTACAGCATCGGCAGCAGCGCGACGAGGAACACCAGCATCACGAACGCGCCTGCCTGCCCCGTTTGTCCGGGCGACTGGACGCTGTCGTTGATCAGGTTGCCCACCATCGTGGTTTTCGGTGATGCCGACAGCATGTCGCTGGTGAAGTAGTCGCCGAGCATCGGAAGGCACGTCAACAGCACCGCGGCGACGATCGTCGGGCGGCACAAGGGCAGCGTCACCCGCCAGAACGACGAAAGCCGGTCGGCGCCAAGATCACGCGACGCCTCGAGCATCGGTTGTGACAGACGGTCGAGGCCGGCGTAAAGCGGCAGAATCATATAGGGCACATAGCCGTACACCAGCCCGAGGACCACCACCACGGGCTGGCCGGTCAGCCACTTCACATCGGGAGTGAAAAGGCCGCCGAAGCTCAGCACCTTATTGAACAGACCGTCGTCCTGCAGCAGGTTCACCCAGGCGAACATTCGCATCATGTAGCTGATCCAGAACGGCGCGATCAACAGCGCCAACAGCAGGCCCTTGCGCTTGCCGGAGAGCCGGGCCACGTAGTACGACACCGGGAAAGCGATCAGCAGGCACAGCGAACTGGCGACGAGCACATAGATGAAGGTGCGAAGGATGGCCGGGCCGTAGACACCGTTTTCGCCGACGATGTGGGTGAGCACATAAGAGAACTGCGTCGGGTCCCACTGCAGTGGGTTCCACACCGGGATGGGGGTGCGGAACAGTGGATCGATCTGGCCGAACACGATGCACAGCACGACGTAGAGCGGGAAGATGAAAAACGCCAGCAGCCAGAAGATTCCGGGCGCAGCGAGCACTGACCAGAGCCTGGAGCGGTGCTCGCGGGGCGGCGGGGCCGTCTGCGATGGTGCGGTGACTACCGGGACCGACATGGATCAACCCCGGGTCGCTTCGCTCCTGCCCACCTGATGGCCTTTACGACCCGCCGGCATTGAACGCCTGCCACACCTTTTGCCAGGCGTCCTGGTTGGCCGCGTCGAGCTCGAGCAGCCGGTAGCCGGCGTCGAAATACTCCGGCTTGACGATGGCGGTGCGCAGGTTCTCGGGGATGAACTCCTCTGCCACAAGCGAATCCGCGGTGATGGAATTCTGCGGCGGCTGATACCCGATCGCGTTGAAGTTCTGCATGGCCACATCCGGCTCGAGCATGTGGTTGATGAACAAGTGGGCCAGCACCGGGTTCTTGCCGTTTTTCAGCACGACCATCAGGTCGTTGTCCACCAGACCCTTGCCGTCCGGCGGGAACCAGTACTGCAGGATGTCCGTCGACGTGCCCTCAGGCAGGTACGACTGGGCGTTGATGATGTCGCCCGACCACATCTGCGACACGCCCAGCTGCCCGGCGGGCAGGTCGTTGTACATGGTGATGGTGACCTTCGGTGAGGTCGCGGCGACCATCGCGGTGAGCTGCTCACCGACGACCTTCAGGTCGTCCGCGTTCGACGTGTTGACGTCGGTAATGCCTTGGCGCAGAAGCACCATCGACATGGCGGTGTGCCAGTCGTCGATGACGGCGGTCTTGCCCTTGTACTGGGGATCCCACAGCATGTCGTAGGGATTCTTCATCCCGGCGACGTCGGCGGGCACCTGATCGTTACGCCAACCGATGCCGGTGGTGTAGATGGTGTACGGCACGGAGTAACGCCACTCCTGGTCGTACCAGGGATTGGTGAAGCTCGGCCACACGTTCTTGATGTTCGGGATATAGCTGTGGTTCAGCGGCTGAACCAGCTTGCCGGACACCAGCCGGCTGATCTGGTCATAGCTCGGGAAATAGAGGTCGTAGTTGACACTGCCGCCGCGAATCTTGGTGATCGCCTCGTCGGTGTCGTTGAACGTCGAGATCTCCACCTGGACGCCGTACTTGTCCCCGAACGCCTTAACCGCGTCCGGGCTCGTGTAGTCGGCGTAGGTGTACAGCTGTAGCGTCGCGCCCTTCTCCGGCGCGAGCCCGTCTGCGATCGGTTTGTTGTCGTCGGCGATGTCCCACTTGACCGGTTTGTCGGGCGCCGCCAGCGTGAGGCTCGGCGCTGAGGACGACGGCGTCGATTTCGAGCAAGCCTGCAAGACCGCGCCAAGCGAGGGCGCGGCTGCGGCGAGAATCGCTGCGCGCGCGAGGAACTGTCGTCGGGTCGGAGGTGTTGGCATCGGGACCTCCCCGTTGAATTCGCGTCTTGTCGCTGGTAGGACTCTCGCATAGACTGAATGCTCAGTCAACCGTTCGTGAGCGGAGGTTTCACCGTGTCTTCGTCGGTGGTGGAGAGCCCGGTGGCCGACACCGTAGCCCAGCTGATCGCGGGCGAGGAGCAGGTTTTCCTGCGCCGCCAGCCGCGCAGCACCGAACTCATCGCGGAGGCGGGCGAACACCTCGCCGGCGGTGCCACGTCCAACTGGCAGATCGCCGAGCCACAAGCCGTCTGGATGAGCCACGGCGACGGATCGAAGGTCTACGACGTCGACGGAAACGAGTACGTCGACATGCACGGCGGCTACGGCGCCGCGATTGCCGGGCACGCTCATCCGGCCATCGTCACGGCGGTCAGCGACCGGGTCAGGCGCGGAACACATTTCGCGCAGCCGACCGAAGACGCGATCTGGATCGCGGGGGAGTTGGCCCGCCGGTTCGACCTGCCGCTGTGGCGGTTCGCCAACTCCGGCACCGAGGCCACCATGGACGCTGTGCATCTCGCCCGCGCGTTGACCGGACGGGATCTGATCATCAAGGTCGAGGGCTGCTACCACGGCCACCACGACTCCGTGCAGGTTTCGGTGCTGCCCGAGGCCGAGGAGGTCGGCCCGCGCGATTTTCCGACTCCGGTACCGGGTAATTCGGGGATTCCCGCCGCGATAAGGGATCTCGTTATCGTGGTGCCGTTCAACGACACGGGCGCGGTGGCGCGGGCGTTGGCCGAGCACCGCGGACAGGTAGCGGCGATGATCCTCGAACCCGTGATGATGAACGCAGGCATCATCAGGCCCGAGGATGGGTACCTCGCCGTCATCCGCGACCTGGTGCGCCGCGAGGGTGCGCTGCTGATCTACGACGAGGTGAAGACGGGCTTCACCACCGGGCCGGGCGGAATCACCGCGCGCAGCGGCGTGGTGCCCGACATCATCTGCCTGGCCAAGGCCCTTGGCGGCGGTATCGCAGTCGCTGCGATCGGCGGCACCAACACGGTGATGTCGGCGATCGCCGACGGCCGCTACGAGCAGGTCGGAACCTTCAACGGCAACCCACTCGCGATGGCCGCGACCAGGGCCACTCTCACCGATGTCCTCACCCCGCAGGCGTACGCGCACCTCGATGAGCTCGCCACCCGCCTGCGGACCTCGCTGGAAGACACGATCGCCCAGCACGGATTCGGCTGGCACGTCGTCAGCGTCGGCGCGAAGGGCTGTGTGACCTTCCGTCGCGATCGAGTGCGGGAGTTCCGGGACTTCCTCGAGATTGATGCTCGACTCGGCCATCTGCACTGGCTGATGCAGCACAATGGCGGTGTGTTTCTCCCGCCATGGGGGAAGGTGGAGCAATGGCTGTTGTCGGTCCAGCACGACTCAGACGATGTCGATCGGTTCGCCGCCAACTTCGCCCGGTTCGCCGAGGCGGTGGCGCCCTGATCGGGCTGGTGCGGTCGCCATGACCGGCGGCGCGATCCGGCTGCTCCAGCTTGAGAAATCGTTCGGCGGTGTCCCCGCCGTGACGGGCATCGACCTCGACATCCCAGCCGGCCAGTTCTACTCGTTGCTCGGCCCGTCCGGCTGCGGCAAGACCACAACACTGCGGATGATCGCCGGTTTCGAGAAACCCGACTCCGGACGCATCGAACTGGACGGCCGCGACGTTGCAGGCGATCCACCGCACCGGCGCCCGGTGAACACCGTCTTCCAGACCTACGCGCTCTTCCCGTTCATGCCCGTCTGGGACAACGTCGCGTTCGGGCTGAAGTATCAGAAGGCGTCCCGCGACGAGACGAAGGAGCGCGTCGGCGAAGCGCTCGATCTGGTTCGCATGAGCGACTTCGCGAAGCGGCGGCCCGCGCAGCTGTCGGGCGGTCAGCAGCAGCGTGTCGCTCTGGCGCGGGCGCTGGTGCTACGCCCACGGGTGCTCCTGCTCGACGAGCCACTGGGTGCGCTAGACGCCAAGCTGCGCAAGCAGCTACAGCTGGAACTGCGCGCGGTCCAACGCGAGGTCGGCATCACGTTCGTCTATGTGACGCACGACCAAGAGGAAGCGCTCACCATGAGCGACCAGATCGCTGTCCTGGCCGAGGGGCGCGTCGAGCAGGTCGGTCCTCCGCAGGAGATCTATTCGGCGCCGGCCACGACGTTCGTCGCCGGATTCTTGGGCGCCGCCAATATCTTTGACGCCGAAGTGCTCGAAGCGGGCGGCGGATCGGCGGTGTGCACGGCGCTGGACACCAGGCTTGGTGCCGCGGTGGACGAGTCGGCCGGACGGGGCGCCGCAGCGATAGTCATCCGGCCGGAACGCATCGCCCTGCAGACTACGAGCGAGCCAATCGGGCCGGGGCGCAATGCCATTGGCGGCACCGTCGCCCAGGTGGTCTATCTCGGCAACTGTACGCAGGTACACGTCGATGTCGGTGCGCCCGCCGCGCTGATCGTCGAGGTGCCGAATCATTCGGGCCCGAGCTCGGTGACGCATGAGCCGGGGGCGAAGGTCAACTGCGTGTGCACTCACGATGCGGTCCGAGTGCTGCACCGCAGTACCGCCGTGCCGATCGCCGATCCGGTGGCCGAACAGGTCGGCGTGCTCAGCCCTTCGTGACGCTCTTGCCGTTGTGACTCGGACGCTTCTTGGCCGGCGAGAGGTTGAGTTCCCGTTCGGCGAACCGCATGGCGATGTCGTAGGCCAGGTCGGAGTCGATCTCCGGGTCGTCGAGGGCGACTTGGATGGACAGGCCGTCGAGCAGGGCGGCGAACTCCAGGGCGAACATGCGGGCATTGACCTTGGCGTCGAACTCGGATTCGTCGGCCGACTTGACGGCGTCGACAATCATCTTGCGCCACCGGGAGTCGAGTTCTGCCCGACCGGCCTTGATCTCGTCGTGCCGGAAGGCCTGCGCCCACAGGTCGAACCACAAGCCCCACGCGCCAGGTATCTCGTCATTGCCCTCGGGCACGCAGGTCCACCGGATCAGCAGCGAGAGGCGCTCGCGCAGGGACTTGACTTCGGCGAGCATCTGTTCGGCCGCTTCGTAGAACGATTCCTCGGAGTACCGCAGCGCGTCGACCAATAGCCGGTCGCGGGTGCCGAAGTAGTAGATGACGAGCGCCGAGCTGACCCCGGCGCGCTTGGCGACGTCGGCGATGCGGGTGTCTCCGAAACCCCGTTCACAGATCAGCTCCGCTGCGGCACGGAGCATTTCGATGCGACGAGCCTCATTCTGCTCGGTTGCGGGTGCTGGCTCGGCCATCGTGTGCTTCGTCCCCTCCAAAGTGCAGCGCAGCTACTTGTTTGTAGCGTAACACTTCGTTAGATTGAACAGTCAGTCAGGAGTCATGTCCCGCGCTGACGAAAGTGGGTCTTCCATGTCGAACACGTACGACGCAATCGTCATCGGTGGCGGCCACAACGGGTTGGTTTCCGCGGCGTACCTCGCCAGGGCTGGAGCCAAGACGCTCGTGCTGGAGTCGCGTGGCGCCGTCGGGGGTGCGGCCACCACCGAATCGCCCTGGCCCGACGCCCCGCACCTGCGGGTGACCCGGCTGTCCTACGTCATGAGTCTGATGCCGCCGACGATCGTGCGCGACCTGAGCCTGGAGCGGCACGGGTACAAGGTTCACCCAATGGGCCCGTACTACCAGGCGTTTCCCGAGGGCGGATCGCTGACGATCTACGAGGACGACCCGGCGCGGACCTACGAACAGCTCGCCAAATGGTCGAAGAAGGATGCCGAGGCGTGGCCCAAGTGGAACGCGTGGCTCGAGGGCATCGCCGACGTGATGGGCCCGCTGCTCACCCAGGTTCCGCCGAACATCGGCTCGCACAGGCCCGCCGATCTTCTCGACCTCGCGAAGCTGGCATGGAGCCAGCGCGGTATTTCGGTGCGCACCACCGGCGACATCACCCGGTTGCTCACGATGAGCATCGCCGACCTCCTCGACGATTGGTTCGAATCACCCCAAATCAAGGGCGCGCTCGCCGTCAACGGCGTGATCGGCACCTGGGCCGGGCCATACGAGCCGGGCACCGCCTACGTGATGGCGCATCACTCGATTGGCGATGTCGGCGACGGCCAGCTCGGCAGCTGGGGTTACCCGGAAGGCGGCATGGGCGCTGTCTCCGAGGCGATCGCCCGCTCGGCGCGCAGCTTCGGTGCCCAGATTCGTACTAGCGCGCGGGTGGACCGGCTCATCGTTCGCGGCGGGCGGGTCCAGGGCGCAGTGCTCCACAACGGCGAGGAGATTCGTGCTCCGTTGGTTGTCACCACGCTGCACCCGAAAATCGCTTTCCTAGAGCACATTCCGCGGACCGAGTTGCCAGAAGACTTCGTCACCGATATCGAGCATTGGAAGACCCGCAGCGGCGTAGTGAAGATCAACCTGGCGCTGGGCGAACTGCCCAACTTCACCGCGGATCCCAGCGACGGACTGGCAGAGCATCATACCGGTTCGGTGGAAATGGCTCCCACGATGGAGTTCATCGAAGCCGCGTTCCAGGATGCCCGGGCGGGACGTCCGGCAGCCGCGCCGTTCAGCGACGGCGTCATCCCGACCACCCTGGACACGACGCTCAATCCCGATGGCACGCATACCATGTCGCTGTTCACGCAGTGGGTGCCGGCGGACTTCTCCACTGCGCCGCACACCGAGGAACTCGACGCCTACGCCGACCGGCTGATCGACCTCTACGACCAGGTGGCGCCGAACTTCAAGTCGTCGATCACGCATCGGGACATCGTCGGCCCGTACGACATGGAACAGGAGTACGGCTTGATCGGCGGCAACATCTTCCACGGTGAACTCTCGCTCGAACAGCTTTTCCACATGCGGCCCGCTCCCGGCTACGCCGACTACAGGACCCCGATCGCCGGGCTCTACAACGGCGGGTCCGGCACGCATGCCGGCGGCGGCGTGTGCGGTATACCGGGTTGGCAGGCGGCCCGCGCGGCGCTGGCCGACAGGAAACGGCGCTGGCGCCGTCGATGATTGAGTCGCGCCGGGCCGCGGTCGCCGCGATGCTCGGCGCCCGGTCGGTGGCGGTGGTCGGCGCCAGCCCGCGCCCCGACAGCTTCGGTTCGCGGATGGTCGTCGAGGCGCAACGCGGTTCGGCGCGTGTGCATCTGGTGAACCCTCGCTACGACCGCATCGGCGACATGCCGTGTGCGCCGACGCTGGCCGATCTGGATGCGGCCGTCGATCTGGTCCTGCTCGGTGTGCCCGACACGGCGCTGTTGGAGCAGCTGGAATCCGCGGTGGCCGCCAAGGCGCGGTCGGCGGTGCTGTTCGGTTCGGCGCACGGGCTGCGCGAGAAGATCGCGACGACGGCAGCCGATGCGGGGATGGCGCTGTGCGGCGCGGGCTGCATGGGGTTCGTCAACAACGCACTCGGTGTGCGGGCGCTTGGATACCTGGAGCCAGATCCCTTGCCGGCCGGGGGAATCAGCCTGGTCACCCATTCCGGATCGGCGTTCTCGACGTTGTTGCGGGCCCGCCGCGGGTTCGGCTTCCGGCTCGCGGTGTCGTCGGGACAGGAACTCGTCACCGACACCGCCGACTACGTGGACTACGCGCTCGATGACCCGCAGACGCGGCTCATCGCGCTGCTGATGGAGACGCCGCGCTCGGTCCCGCGGTTGCGGCAAGCCGTGCTGCGCGCCGCCGAGCATGACGTGCCGGTCGTGATCCTCACCATCGGGGGTTCACCGCGAGGGCGGGCCATGGTCGCCGCGCACTCGGGTGCGCTGGCAGGTGAACAGGCCGCATGGCAGGCATTCTGCGCGGCCACCGGCGCGGTGCACGTCAGCGATCTGGCGGAGTTCACCGACACCCTCGAACTGTTCTCGGCAGGCCGGCGCGCCCGCGGCGGCGCCATCGCGACGGTGCACGACTCCGGCGCCGAGCGCGCGCTCGCGGCCGACCTTGCACACGAATTAGGCGTGGAGTTCGCCGATTTGGCCGACGACACGCTGACCTGCATCGGCGCGCTGCTGGACGACGGCCTCGTGCCGACCAATCCGCTGGACGTGTGGGGGACCGGCGCTGACACCCGCAACCTGTTCGGCGCCTGCCTGCAGGCGATGGCCGACGATCCAGGGGTCGGCGTCGCCGCGCTCGCCGTCGACCTGGTCACCGAGTTCGACGACGACACCGCGTACGCCGATGCCGTGCTGGACGTCGCGAAGCGCACCGATACGCCGTTGGCGGTGCTGACGTCGGTGTCGTCGGCGATCGACCGCCCCACAGCGGACCGGCTGCGCGACAACGGCATCCCCGTGCTGGAAGGGACCCGCAGCGGCATTGCGGCGCTTGGGCATCTTGGTGCGCTGGCCGCTGCCCGTCGATCACTCGGACCTGGCGCGGGCCGCCTCCTGCCGATGGCGCGCACGGATCGCCTGAGGGTGCCTCGGCATTCGAGTGCTGGCCGCCTACGGGATCCCCGTGGTCGATTCCCGGTGCCGCGGAGTTCGATCGAGGCGTTGTTGGCTGCCGGCCGAGGCCGTCGGCTATCCGGTCGCACTGAAAACGATTGCGTGCCCTGCACAAGAGCGATGTCGGTGGCGTCGTCTCGGTCTTGCCGACGACGCGGCGCTGAGCATGGCGTACACGGCGATGGCGCATTCGCTCGGATCAGCCGTGGCCGTGCAGCAGATGGTCGAGGACGGCGTCGAGTTGTCGGTCGGGTTCGTTCGCGATCGACGCCTTCGGGCCGTTGGTGGTAGTCGCTGCGGGCGGCACACTGGTCGAACTGCTCGCCGACCGGGCGGTGGCCTGCCCGCCGGTATCGCACCCGATGGCGCTGCGCTTGCTTGATGGTTTGCGCATCCGGCCGCTTCTGGCAGGCTGGCGCGGCGGCGCCGGCCGTCGACCTCGACGCGCTGGCGGACGTCATCGTCCGGTTCTCGGACCTGGCGATCGAACTGGGCGATGTCCTCGATGCGGTGGAGGCCAATCCGGTTATCGCGTCACCGCACGGCGTGGTTGCGGTCGACGCTCTCGTCATTGCCCGTCGAGTGGCCAGTTAAGACACGCATCAGTCGGCGAAACGTGCATCAACTTCCCACTCGACACGCCTTTGGCGGTCAGAAAATCGAATAGACCTTTCGGACGGTCTCGTGGATGTCCCACGTGCCCTTCCACCCCACGGGGAACACCGCGATGTCGCCCGCGCCGACCTCGGCAGGCTCGCCACCCTCTGGCGTCACGGTCATCCGTCCGGACAGCACATAGATGACTTCGTTCTCGTCCTGCACCCAGTACGACGGTCCCGGCGTGCACTGCCAAATTCCCGCTGACTTCTCGCCGTCCACCCACATCTCCAGGCCATGGGTGGCCATCGGATCGGCAGTTGCCTCGGGCAGCGGTCCCCAGTCTTCCAGCTCCGCGTCGGCGGCATCGGCCAGGATCGACGTGATCACGGCTTGGGTCATTGAGAAATCCTCTCGTCTGCAACGCTTTTCGGGAACGGTAGTGAGATCGGCTCGGGAGCCAGCCGGCTGTTGCCGTCCGCGTCGAAGCGGTCAAGGCCGAGGTCGGTCAGGTCGAGCCAGCTGCATTCGCCCGTTGTTGTCAGGTCGGTCGCGACCTCGGCCACCGCGGGACCCCACATCATGCCGTGGCCCGCCGGGCTGGCCACCACGGTGCCCTCGACCGGACCGTCATCGGTTATCAGCGGGCCGAGGATCGGCAGGTGGTCCGGCGTGTAGTCGATGGTGGCGGCCCACAACCTCCTCAAGCCCAGACCTGCCACGCCGGGCAGCAGTTCCTCGATCCGGTCGCGTGCCTTGCGGTAGTACACCGTGTCGAAGTCGGCCGCCACGCCCGGCGCCTCGTCGGGATTGCTCATTCCCCATAGCAGGCCGCCGGCTTCGCCTGGACGCCAATAGATTCCGGAGGTGATGTCGAACACCATCGGGACTTCGTGCACGTCGAACGCCGAGACGGGTGCGGTCACCACCACCTGGTGGCGCGCGCCGCCCGCCGGAACTCTCGCTCCCGCCGTCGCACCGACTTCGGCGAGCTTCGGGCCGCCGGTCAGCACGACGCGTTCGGTGTCGATCGGCCCGTCCGAGGTGTCGACGCCCACCACGCGACCACCGGCGGTGCGCAGTCCGGCGAATCTGCAGCGTTCCCGGATGTCAACGCGGTGGGCGGTGAGCGCAGCGGTGTAGGCCAGCACATTGCGCGGTGCGTCGATGTAGCCGTCGCCGGGCGCATAGGACGCGCCGAGTGTGACGCCCGGTGCGAGACCGGTGTTGCGGTCGTCGATCTCCGACGCGGACAACCACTGCACCTCGAGGCCGAGTCGCTGTTGCAGCGCGATACGGTCATGGGCCTGCTGCACCTCGGCGTCGCTGAAGCACGGCATCAGATAACCCTGTGCCACAAAACCGCAGTCGAGCGGGAAGCGATCCCCGCTGGCCGCATAGAACTCCTGGGTCCGAAGGCCAAGCACGATGGCGGTTTCAGTGCCGCCCTGTGCGCGCACCATGCCGGCCGCCCGGCTGCTGGCGCCGTCGCCCAGCGTTCTCGCTTCGAGCAGCACGACGTTTTCCACGCCGCGCTCGGCAAGTTGGACGGCCGTCCATGCACCGACCGTTCCACCACCCACCACCACGACGTCGGCGCTGCGGAAGCTGGTCATACTACGAAACGCTGGCATAGACTGAACGCTCAGTCAAGAGGGCGGAGGTGCGGATGTACGGTCTGACGGAGGACGATCGGCGCATCCGGGATACAGCGCGTGCGTTCGTCGAGACGCTGATCCCCCACGAGGTGGAGGCCGAGCTCGCCGGCGGCATGTTGCCGAAGGAGCTGACGGCCGAGCATCAAGCCCGCGCAATCGAATTGGGCCTCTACGCCACGAATATGCCGGCTTCCGTCGGTGGTCCGGGGTGCACGGCGCTGCAGCAGGTGCTGGTGCAGGAACAGTGCGGGCGTGTCACCAATGGGCTCGGCTGGGTGATGGCGACGCCGCCGCAGTGGTGGGTCGACGTCGCGAGCGACTATCAGCGGGAGCGCTGGCTGGCGCCGTCGGTGCGCGGTGAGAAACATGAGGCGTATGCGATCACCGAGGAGTTCGCCGGCTCGGACGTATCAGCGCTGCAGACCACGGTTCGTCGCGACGGCGACGAGTACGTGATCAACGGGACCAAGTGGCACGTGACGTCGTTCAATCTCGCCGACTACGTGTTCGTCGAAGGGGTGCTGGACGGCGGCGGCCACGTGTTGCTGGTGGTCGATCTGCCCTGGCCGGGTGTGGAAGTGGTACGGACGCCGCAATATTCGCACCACATCGCCGACGAGCATCCGATCGTGGCGTTCAACGATGTCCGTGTCCCGGTTGTGAACCTGGTCGGGTCCGAGGGCGGCCCGATGACGTTCACCCAGGACTGGTTCCGGTTCGAGCGGATGATGGTGGCCGCGCGGTGCGTGGGCGCCGCACAGCGACTGGTCGACGAGGTGACGGCGTTCGCGCAGACCCGGGTGGTCGACGGCCGACCGTTGGGTGAGCACCAGTTGGTGGCGGGCATGCTGGCCGACAGCGCGACCGAACTGTTCGCCGCCCGCACGATGCTCTATGAGGTCGCGCGCTCCATCGATGCCGGCCATGACCGCAAGACCCTGCACGGGCAGGCGTCGATGGCGAAGCTGTACTGCTCGGAGATGGCGGGGCGGGTGGCCGATCGCGCCGTGCAGATCTTCGGCGGCCGGGGCTATATGCGGGAGAACGTCGCCGAGCGGATGTTCCGGGAGCTTCGGGTGGAACGCATCTGGGAGGGCGCCAGCGAGATCCAGCGGATCATCGTGGGGCGTCAGCTGATGACGCGCGGTCCGTCGGCGTTACTCGACCCGTCCTGAACGCCAGCGATTTCTGCATGAGGGCTGTGGGTCGGCTCGGATTACGACCCTCATGCAGAAATCGGCGCATATTACGACGCGCGGCTCAGCAGGCGGATGAAACCCACGGGCTCGGCAAAACCCTTGAGCGCGACCGTCTCTCGGCGCTTCGGTATGGCGGCAATTACTTCGCGCACCGCGGGATCGTCGGCGATGGGGGACGACAGCACGATGTCGCCGCCAGTGCTCTGGCCCTGGAGGCGGGCGGCCATGTTGACGGTCGATCCGAAATAGTCGAGGCGGTCGTTCAAGGTCACGACCACGCTGGGGCCGGCATGGACGCCCACTTTGAGGACGAGGTCTCGGACTCCGTGTGCAGACGAGCCGATCTCCGCCTGCATGGTAAGCGCCGCGCGCACCGCCTGCGCCGGATCGCTGAACGCGGCCATCACCGCGTCGCCAATCGTCTTGACCACCGCACCGTCATGGTCGCGCACGATTGCAGCCAGCAGTGCGAAATGCTTGCGCACAATGTTGTACGCAGCGGAATCGCCCACACGTTCATAGAGCGCTGTCGAGCCCTGCAGATCGGTGAAGAGCAGTGCGACCTGGCTGACGCCCGCATCGTCGCCAGGCCGCAGGGTCGCCTCGGCGAACAGATCGCGGAAGGCCTGCAGCGAGATCACTTCGGGTGCCGTCAGCGCATCTCGCACCCAGGTGCGGTCCTCGATCAGGGCTGCGAGCTCAAAGCCTGCATCGTTCACGAACGCGACGCTTCCCGCCTCTCCGTCGATCCGTGGCGTCCAGCACTTCCACACCAGACGCCGTGATGCGCAGACCCGGGAAGGGCCCGGACTCGTAGTCGATGTCGACGAACACGCCAGGATGCAGGGTGCGCAGACGATATGAGCCCGGCGGCAGATCGACGGTTACGTTTCGCCGTTCTCCCGGATCGAGCAACACCTGCACAGCGACATGTGGCGTCCCCATCGGGCCGGAAAGACAGAAGCCGCCGTCGGACAACGGCCGCACAGCGGGTGCCGGGGCAAAGGAGAGCTCCACGTTCTTCTCGAAGTCGCGGTCGTAATCGATGTTGCACGAGGGACAATGCGCGCCACGCGGCAACTCGGAGAGGGCGGCGACGCTGATCTTGGCACCGCGGCAGTTGGGGCAGAGCAGACCCCATTTCATAGTGAGAAGACCCGCCTTCACGCCCGCAAGACAGGCCTCGATCGCCGCCCGCGGCGCCACGCCGAGATCGCCAGCCAGCGCCTTCGGCTTGAGATGGCCGAGGTCGGTGGCCATGCTCTGTGTCACGATGTCGGCGAGCCGCGAGCCGAGCCCGTTGCCGTAAGGGCTGCGGTCGATCTCGCGGGCCAGCACCTCGGCCCGCTCGCGTGCGCCGCGGGGCAGCTCGGGCGGCGGCAGCTCGAACGGCGTCATGCGCTCGCCCGCATGATCCCCTCGTGCAAAGGCGACGGCCTCCAGGGTGCGCTTGCTCACCGCCTCACCCGCCTGGGCCGCGAGCCGCGCGCCGAACGCGCGGCCGACCAAGCTCAACGGCTCCCATTCGAGTGCGTAGGTTACGTGCGAGCCGCCTTTGCCGTCGGGCTTGAGATCGAAGACTGGGCCGAAGCGCCGAAACGGGCCTTTCGTGAACACGCGCGACTGGCGGAAGTGCCGACCGGCGATCCACTCGTACGGCTTCTCCTCCCATTCGAGCGTGAAGCCCGCGGCCTTGCCCCGCCCGCGGCGAAGGACCGTCCCGTTTGGTTGCGGCGTCTGCTCGAGCGTGTACGGCGGCAGGCCCATCGCCTCGTTGAACCGGTTGGTATCCGCCAGCACCGGCCAGAGCCGATCCGGCGGCAGGTCGAACGTCCAGGTCCAGGTGCGACGCATCGGTTGGAACTGTAGTCAGGGGCGGGACCTTACGTGCCGCGTTGCGGGATCAGTTCGCGAGCGGTGCCCAGCAGCCGCATGCCGTGATAGACCAGCAGGGCGGCGATCGAGCCAAGTGCGATGCCGATGAACGTCAAATCGCCTGTGTGCCAAGTGAAGTCGGCGATGGCGATGATCAACGGGATGGCCGCGGTCATCTGGTTCAGCGGCTTGGAGAAGTCGACATGGTTTGTCAGCCAGATACGCACACCGAGCACACCGACCAGCCCGTAAAGCACGATCGTCGCGCCGCCCAGCACGCCCGGCGGAATCGCCGAGATCGCCGCACCCACCTTCGGGCACAGTGACAACGCGATGGCCACCGCTGCGGCGATCCAGTACGCGGCCGTCGAATAGACGCGGGTGGCCGCCATGACGCCGATGTTCTCGGCGTAGGTGGTAGTCGCCGACCCGCCGCCGAAGCCGGCCAATGTCGTCGCCACCCCGTCGGCGGCCAACGCACGGCCCATCACCGGGTCGACGTCCGTATCCGTCATCTGGCCGACCGACTTGACGTGCCCGATGTTCTCGGCGACCAGCGCGATGACCGCGGGCAGGAACATCGGCAGCACGGCCAACGTGAACGTCGGCGTCTGGAACTCCGGCAGGCCCACCCACGGTGCGGCCGCGATCGCCGAGGTGTCGACGTCGCCGAGGATCAGCGCCAGGACGTACCCCGCGACGACAGCCAAAAAGATCGCCAGCCGACCGATGATGCCGCGGAAGAACGCGAGCGCCGCGACCAGCAGCACAAGCGTGACGAGGCCGACCAGCGGGCCCTTCTCGAAGTTCGTCTTCGCGGCCGGTGCCAGGTTGAAACCGATCAGTGCGACGATCGCCCCGGTCACCACCGGCGGCAAAATCACGTCGATCCAGTGTGTGCCGACCAGGTGCACGACCGCGCCGATGACGATCAGGATCACGCCGACTGCCACCAACCCGCCCAGCGCACTACCCGTGCCGTGTGAGGCGACCGCCGCGGTCACAGGCGCGATCACCGAGAAGCTCGACCCCAGATAGCTGGGCAGTCGGTTGCCGGTGATCAGCAGGAACAGGATTGTGCCGACACCCGAGAACAGCAGGGTGGTGGCCGGCGGGAAGCCGGTGAGCACCGGCACCAGGAAGGTGGCGCCGAACATCGCCACCACGTGCTGGGCGCCGAGGCCGACGGTGCGGGCCCAGCCGAGCCGCTCGTCGGGCGCGACGACGAAGTCTGGGTCGGACCGTGCCTCAACGTGCTTCCATGTCAACTGGATCACGGGTCCGACTACACACCACCACCGCGAGGGGCGCATGTTAATCCGCGACTGGGCGCCGGGACTCGCGCAGTTCCGCGGTTACGAGCGGTCCTGGCTGCGCGGCGACGTGGTGGCCGGTGTCACCGTTGCGGCATATCTGGTGCCGCAGGTGATGGCGTATGCGACGGTGGCCGGGCTGCCGCCCGTCGTCGGGCTGTGGGCGGCGCTGGCACCGCTGGCCGTCTACGCGGTGCTGGGCTCCTCACGGCAACTGTCCGTAGGCCCCGAGTCGACGACGGCGCTGATGACCGCGACCGCGCTGGCGCCACTGGCGGCCGGCGACCCCGGCCGCTACGCCGCTCTAGCTGCGGCGGCCGCCCTGCTTGTCGGAGTGATCTGCCTCGTCGCCGGCTTGGTCCGGTTGGGCTTCCTTGCGGAGCTGCTCTCCCGCCCGGTGCTGATCGGCTACATGGCTGGGGTGGCGGCCATCATGATCGCCAGCCAGCTCGGCAAGGTCAGCGGGGTCGACGTGGAGGGCGAGGAATTCCTGGATCAGATGCGGTCATTCATCTCGGGGGTGGACGGGGTGCACTGGCCGACCATCGCATTGGCGGTATCGGTTCTGGTGGTGCTGCTCGTCCTCGCGCGGCTTGCGCCGCGGATTCCGGGTCCGCTGATTGCGATACTCGGCGCGGCTCTGGTGGTCAGCCTGCTTTCGTTGGACCGCAACGGAATCAAGGTGGTCGGCGACATCCCGAGCGGATTGCCCATGCCCGGCTTCACCGCCATCCCGCTGGCCGATCTGGCGGCCATGGTGATTCCGGTCGCCGGCGTTGCGATCGTCGCATTCTCCGACAACGTGTTGACCGCCAGGACGTTCGCTGTCCGCAATGGATACGACGTGGACGCCAACGCCGAACTCCGTGCACTGGGCGTCTGCAACGTGGGTGCCGGTCTGATGCACGGCTTTCCGGTGAGCTCCAGCGGAAGCCGCACCGCGCTCGGCGACGCGGTCGGCAGCCGCACCCAGCTCTACTCGGTCGTCATGTTGGTGGTCGCCCTTGCGGTGATGCTGTTCGGCCGAGAGCTACTCGCGACGTTTCCAACCGCGGCGCTGGGCGCGTTGGTGGTCTATGCGGCGCTGCGCCTGGTAGACGTGCCGGAGTTCAAGCGGCTGGCCCGCTTTCGGCGCAGCGAATTGATTCTCGCCCTGTCAACCACCGTGGCCGTGCTGGTGTTCGGCGTGCTGTACGGCGTGCTTGTTGCCATCGTGCTGTCGATCCTCGACCTGCTGCGGCGTGTCGCACGGCCCCACGATGCGATGCAGGGCTTCGTGCCCGGTGTCGCCGGCATGCATGACATCGACGACTATCCGGACGCCAACTTGGAACCAGGTCTGCTGGTGTACCGCTACGACGCGCCGTTGTTCTTCGCCAACGCCGAGAACTTCCGCGAACGCGCACTCGCTGCAGTCAACGAGTTTCCGGACCCGTCGAATGGTTCGTGCTCAACGCCGAAGCCAACGTCGAGGTCGACCTGACCGCGCTCGACGCCCTCGACAGCTGCGGGCCGAATTGAAAGGCGTGGAATCGTTTTCGCGATGGCCAGGGTCAAGCAGGACCTGCGAGACGAACTCGAGGCCGCTGGCCTGCTCGACAAGATCGGCGAGGACCGGATTTTCCCGACCCTGCCGACCGCGGTCGAGGCCTACCGCAACCGGCGCACACCGTAAACGAGCG
>CAWKOI010000021.1:0-97237 GCA_963851115.1 uncultured Actinomycetota bacterium | reverse complement strand
CGGCAAGGTGACCCCGCGCAAGTACCCGGACAAGGAGGGCGAACCGGTCCACTTCTACCCGGGTCCGGCCGGCGCCAAGGAATGGACGCACGCCGCCTATAGCCCGAAAACGGGCCTGTTCTACGTCCCGGTGCAAGATACGGGGGCCACTGCCACCCGGCGGCGCCGGGAGTTCAAGGAGAGCATCCCGTACTGGGGCGCGGGCGTTCAGGTGGACATCGAGGACATGGCGGGGTCCATCAGCGCGTTCGATGCCAACGGTGAGGAGAAGTGGCGCTGGCGCAACGAGCTTCCGATGTGCGCGTCGGCGCTCGCCACGGGCGGCGATCTGGTGTTCGCCGGTGAACCCTCCGGGGAGTTCAACGCGATCGACGCCCGCACCGGGAGCTGCTGTGGCAGTTCCAGTGCGGAAGCGGCCACCACAGCAGCCCGACCACCTACAGCGTCGACGGAAGGCAGTACATCGCCGTGCCGGTCGGGTGGGGCGCGTGGGCAGAGGGGTTCCTACCCGGCATGCTCGGCGCCGGCCACGGAAGCGCCCTGATCGTCTTCGCGCTGCCCGAAGAGCAGTAGCGCCACGGGTTTTCGCCCTTGGCGTCGCAGGTGACCTTGACGGGCCACGATCTGCCGAGCCGCCCGCGAGATCGACAGAGAGGAGGTGACAGCGATGGAACCCCATGCCGCTCGGTCTCAAGTCTCTGAATGGGAGTCCCCCGATTTCGAAGAGATCGGGTGCGGGGCCGAGGTGACTATGTACGTCGGCCGATTGGAGGACTAGCGGGACGCAGAGGGGCGCCGGATGTGTGTCCGGCGCCCCACTACTGGTGGCGCGGGATGGAGGACCGGGTGTGGCTGCGGGTGCTGGGATCGGCTGCGGGAGGAGGCTTTCCGCAGTGGAACTGCGGCTGCCCGGCATGCCGTGCGGTCCGCGACGGCTCACGACCCTGCCGCTCCCGCACGCAGTCGTCGATCGCCGTCAGCGCCGACTACCGGCGATGGTTCTTGATCAACGCGTCCCCGGATATCCGCGCTCAGATCGAGTCCTTCCCCGCTCTTCATCCGCGTGACGACAGAGCGACGCCGCTGCAGGCGGTGCTGCTCACCGACGCCGAGCTCGACCACACGCTCGGCCTGCTGCTACTGCGCGAGGGCCGGGCCCTCGAGCTCCATGCCACCCCCGCGGTACACGAGACGTTGTGCGACGGAACATCGTTGCTACGGACGCTTGAGCGTTACTGCCCGGTCGACTGGCGACCGGTCGTTCCGGACGTCGACGTATCCCTCGGAGACGGGCTGTCTTACCGGGCCTTCGATGTTCCCACGACCAAGCCGACACGCTTCGGGCCCGGGGAGCGAGCAGGGACGGGTCGTGGGGTACCGCCTGACCGACAAGGGCAGCGGCAGGGCAGTGGTGTACCTGCCGGGCGTGCAGGAGCTCACGCCAGCGGTGCGCGAGCAGCTGGACGATTGCGCTTGCCTGCTCTTCGACGGGACCTGCTGGCACGACGACGAGTTGATCCAGCTCGGCCTGGCCCGTAAGACCGCACGCGACATGGGACACCTGCCGATCGACGGTCCCGATGGCAGCCTCGAGCAACTGTCAGCGCTTCCCATCGAGCGAAAGATCTACGTCCATATCAACAACACCAATCCGATCCTGCTGGAAGACGCGCCGGAGCGGCGTCGCGTCGAGGAGCGTGGACTGGAAGTGGCTGTGGATGGGCTAGAGGTGCGGGTCTAGAGCCGCGATGACGTCAACCGAGACAGACAGCTTCGTAGCAGCGTTGCGCGCCCAGTCGCTGCGCTACCACGACCAGCACCCCTTCCACATCAAGATGAATGACGGTCGGCTGAGCCGTCGCCAGATTCAAGGTTGGGTGGCCAACCGCTTCTACTATCAAGAGAACATCCCCCGCAAGGACGCCGCGATTCTCGCCAACTGTCCCGACCGTGAGGTGCGCCGGCGGTGGATCCGCCGCATCCTCGACCACGACGGCACCACGAACGGGGAGGGCGGCATCGAAGCATGGCTCCGCTTGGGCGAGGCGGTGGGACTGACGCGCGAGGAGGTGCGCGACGAACGTCATCTCGTCCCCGGCGTGCGGTTCGCCGTCGACGCGTACGTCACGTTCGCCCACACCCGGCCCTGGGTCGAGGCGGTGGCGTCTTCGCTGACCGAGCTATTCGCACCGGATCTGATGACCGAGCGCATCGCCGCGTTCGAGCGCTTCTACCCCTGGATCGACCGGGACGGCCTCGCTTACTTCCGGGCTCGGCTGAATCAGGCTCCCCGCGACGCCGAGCACGCCCTGGAGGTGGTGATCGAGAACTGTCGGTCAACCGAGGAACAGGCGCGCGCCGTGGCGGCGCTGTCGTTCAAGTGCGATGTTCTCTGGGCCATCCTGGATGCCATCGACCGAGCCTATGCAGAGTAATCGCGATGAGTACCGCAGTTACATCGTCGAGCCGTCCCGAACTGGCGCCCTACGTTCGGCTGACGTTCGATCGGGCGCGAGAACAACACGTGCTGCTGGGCCCGGAATCGGTAGTGCTCCTGAACCGGACGGGCGCCGACATTCTCGGCCTGTGTGACGGGCAGCGGACGGTTGCCGAGATCGTCGATGAGCTGCAAGGCCGATACGACCGTGTGGTCGACAATGAAGTGCAGCATTTCATCACTCGCCTCGTCGCCAAGCGGTGCGTGGAGATCAGCCATGGATAGACCATTAGGGTTGTTGGCCGAACTCACCTACGGCTGCCCTCTGTCCTGTCCGTACTGCTCCAATCCGCTCAACCTCGGTGACTACCACGATGAACTCACCACAGCGGAGTGGCAACGGGTGCTGGGCGAGGCCCAGGAGTTGGGCGTTCTGCAACTTCACTTGTCGGGCGGTGAACCACTCCTGCGCCGCGACCTGGTGGAGATCGTGAAGACCGCCGATGAGCTGGGCCTGTACACCAACCTCATCACCAGCGCGATCGGCCTTTCCCGGCGCCGCGCGGAGCAGCTCAGAGCGGCTGGCCTCGATCACGTACAGATCAGCATCCAGGCCGACGAGCCCGCCGTGTCTGACCGGATCGCCGGCACTCCGTCCTTCGAGCGCAAGGTCGAGGCAGCTCGCGTGGTGAAGGAGTTGGGCTGGCCGCTCACGCTGAATGTCGTGCTCCACCGGCAGAACATCGACAGGGTCGCCGATCTCCTGCGCCTGGCCGAGGAGGTGGAGGCCGACCGGATTGAACTGGCGAACACCCAGTACTACGGCTGGGCGTTGCGCAACCGCGACGCGCTCTTGCCCAGCAAGACACAGCTCGAGCGGGCGGAGACGGTCGTGCGTGCCGCCCGGGTGCGCCTGGTGGGCCGGATGGACGTCAGCTATGTCCTCCCCGACTATTACAGCCAGTACCCCAAGCCCTGCATGGGCGGGTGGGGAAGGCGACAGCTCACCGTCACGCCTAACGGTGATGCCCTGCCCTGCCCCGCCGCGCATGCGCTTCCCCTCCCTCGCGCGAATGTGCGCGAGGACTCCCTGGCGTGGATCTGGACGGAATCACCGCTCTTCGAGCGTTTCCGCGGGACGGACTGGATGCCGGAGCCCTGCCGAAGCTGCGACCGGCGTGAGATCGACTTCGGTGGGTGCCGCTGCCAGGCGTTCCAGCTCACCGGCGACGCCGCCCGCACCGATCCGGTATGCCATCTGTCACCTGACCACGGGATCGTGGCCGCGAGGGTACAGGCCGCAAACGAGGGAAAGAGGCCAGGTGAAGAAGCCCTCATCCCCCGTCCACATCGGGGCTGCACACTGTAAGGATCGGCTCACAGCGCCAGCACGACGGCCATGACGACGAGCGCTATGCCGCTCAGGAGATCGGCGCGGATGTCGATGAGGCGACCGACCGCTCGCCCGAGGCACAATCCGACGAACGACATCAACGCTGTGATGACAGCGAAGACCGCGGCCGAGAGCAGCGGGGAGACGCCGATCAACCCCAAGCTGGTGCCGGCGATCAGATTGTCGAGGCTCAACGAGAGAGGAATGCCGAAGAGCGCCCACGGATGGTCGAGTTCCTCGGGTGCCGCGGTCCGAAAGGCGCGGGCAAGGAGGTACAGACCGTATGCGCCCATCAAGGCTGGCCCCACATAGTCCGCGATCGGTTCGATCGCCTCGCCGAGGTACCTCCCGAGCAGGCCACCCACCAGCGGCGCCAAGCCATCCCAGAGCCCGAACATCAGGGCGACCTGCACGGCACGGCCCAGGCTGAAGGGAAGTGTCCCGAGCGCGATCGATGCCCGGAAGTTGTCCAAGCTGAG
Organism: uncultured Actinomycetota bacterium; assembly: GCA_963851115.1. GTDB lineage: Bacteria > Actinomycetota > Actinomycetes > Mycobacteriales > Mycobacteriaceae > Mycobacterium. The sequence goes on along the minus strand of CAWKOI010000021.1, from coordinate 92,928 downwards.
GGTAAGGCCGAGGACGAGAAGCTCGACGATCATGTGATCGTCGAGTGCTGCAACCGAATTCCGCTCGCTCGATGGCGGGCTTATTTGCCCTCGCATCATCCCGACACTCTAACCCGGAACTTCCCTGATCAGGCGTGTCAACGGCGTTGTGTGAATTGGTCTCGTGGTCCGTTGTCGCGGTAGAGAATGCATGCCGTCTGGTGGTCCATCCCGACGCCGCTGACCGCCATCTCGTCGACGGGGTGTACCGCAGCCGCACCGATTTGCCGCTGACCTCGACCAGTTCCTCGCCTCCCGCATCGCCGGCGACGTTCGGTCGCCTGCCAGTTCGGCCGCCGCCGCTTCGGCGGCCTCCGTTGTCTCGAAGGCCAGCTCGCCGCCGAACGGGGTCTGCCGGTCGACCTCCTTGAGCTCGTCCAGCAGATGCCCGCGCAGCTCGAGAACGTTCAGTGCGTCGTTCAGGTCCCACCCGCAGAGTTCGGTCACCACCGGGCAGCGCGTGTGGAACCGGCAGCCCCGCGGAGGGTCGGCCGGGTCCGGCACCGAGCCGGCCAGCCGGATCGTCTCGTCGGAGACCTCGAGCGACGGGTTGGCCGCCAGCAGCGCCTGGGTGTACGGGTGCCGAGGGGCCTCGAAGATCTCGTCCGAGCGCCCGATCTCGCAGATCCGACCCAGGTACATCACGATGATGCGGTCGCTCATGTGCTGGACCACGCCGAGGTCGTGGCTGATGAACAGGTAGGTCAAACCGTACCGCTGCTGCAGTTCGTGCAGCAGGTTCAGGATCTGAGCCTGCACCGAGACATCCAGCGCGCTCGTCGGCTCGTCGAGGACGATGAACTCCGGGTCGAGTGCCAACGCCCGTGCGATCGAGATGCGTTGCCGCTGACCGCCGGAGAACTGATGCGGATAGCGGTAGAGGTGCTGGCGACCCAGTCCCACGTTCTCGAGCAGTTCGACCACGCGCTCGATGAGCGCGGGGCCGGAGGCCTCCTTGTGAATGCGCAGCGGCCGACCGACGATATCGACCACCAGCTGGCGGGGGTTGAGCGAGGAGAAAGCGTCCTGGAAAACGACCTGGCAGTTGCGCCGGTAGTTGCGCCACGCCGGCTTGGGCATCATGTCGATGCGGTACCTGTGGTCGATGGCCGCAATCTCGCCCTCGTTGCGCTTCTCCTGCGGCAGCGCACGCTGCGCGTCGAGGCGGTCCGCAGAGTCCGCGTCCATGCCGAAATAGACACCGCCGGAGGTCGGTCGCATCAGGCCCGCGATGCAGCGGCCGAGAGTCGTTTTGCCGCAGCCACTCTCACCAACCAGACCGACGGTCTCACCCCGGTGGATGTCGAAGCTGACACCGTCCACCGCTTGCACGTGGCCGGCTACCCGCTGCAGCACGCCTTCACGAATCGGGAAGTACTTGATGAGGTCACGAACATTGACGACGTGGTCGGCGGCCGACGCCGAGTGGGCGGCGAGTTCGGGTTCCATGGTGGCGCTCATCGCTGTGCTCCCGGCCTCGGCATGTCGGCTGGGTCGACGCCGAGTTCATCGGCGGTGTCGTACAGGAAGCACGCCGAGGATCGTTCGGGTCCGTGTATCCGCAGCCGCGGGTCGACGCGTTCACACACCGGTGCGGTGTGCGGGCAGCGCCCCGCGAACCGGCAGCCGGGCTGCGGATTGACCAATTCGGGTACGGTGCCCTCGATCGCGACCAGGTGCCCACGACTGTGCTTCGGCGAGGGCACCGCGCCGACGAGTCCGCGGGTGTATGGATGCATCGGCTGTTCGAAAACCTGGTCGGCTGGGCCGACTTCGGCGACCCGGCCGCCGTACATCACCGCGACCCGGTTGCTGATCCGCCGCACCAGCGACAGGTCGTGGCTGATGTAGAGGATCGCGGTGTGGGTCCGCGCCTGCAGTTCGACGAGCAGATCGAGGATGCGCGCCTGGATCGTGACGTCGAGTGCGGTGGTGGGTTCGTCGGCGATCAGCAGCTCCGGCCCGGCCGCGAGTGCCTGCGCGATCATCACGCGTTGCTTCATGCCGCCGGACAGCTCGTGCGGATACCGCTGCATGACCTTGCGGGGATTGGGGATGCGCGTCTCCGCCAGCGCTCGGGCGATGCGTTCGTCGAGGACGGCCTGTAACCGCTTGTGCGGCTTGCGCAGTGGCGGGAAGAGCAGCGCTGTCTTTTCGGCCAAGGTCGAGCGACGATGTCCATCGCGACGCAGCAGGATGTTGGCGTGCACGGGGTCGAGTCCGGCTTCGGCCAGCAGCTTGCTCGACTGGTGTTCGGCGAGTACCTCGGCCACCTGGTCACGGATGGTCAGTGCCGGGTTCAGCGCCTTGCCCGGATCCTGGAAGATCATCGAGATGTGATTACCGCGGATCGCACGCATCCGGCGGATGGACGCGGTGAGCAGGTCGACGGTCTGCTGGCCGCTGTGGTCGCACTTTTCGCATCCGCTGCCCGAGCAGGACCTGCAGGGGGCGGTGACGCGGCCGGTCTCCTCGCACTTCTCGCAGCCGGCGCCGCTACACGCCGGGCAGGTCACCCTCGGGTGGAACATGGCGTGCCCGCCGGCGAAGATACCCGGCGGCCGCGGCACCAGTTGCAGCAGCGACCGGGCGGTGACGCTCTTTCCCGACCCGGTCTCTCCGACCAGGCCGAGCGTCTCGCCCTCGTGGATTTCGAAGTTGATCCCGTCGACCGCGTGTACGACGCCGCGCTTGGTGGCGAAGTGAATCCGCAAGTCGCGCACCGAAAGCAGGGGGGTCTCGGCCGGGCTCGGCGCCTTCGCCAGGCCGGGGACAGTGCTCTCGGAGACGTTCACCGGCCCTCACTTCTCGGGTCGAGGACGTCGCGCAGGCCGTCGCCGAACAGGTTGAAGCCAAGGGACCAGAGAAAAACCATCAGGCCGCTGAACGTGGCGACCCACCAGCGCCCCGAGACGATTCCGGACTGGCCCTGACTGACCAGGTTTCCCCATTCGGCCAGGCCGGCCTCGGCGAGCCCGAGGAAGCTCAGTGTCGCCGCGAAGATCACCACGGCACCCATCTGCAGGGTGGCCGCGACGACGACCGGCGTGATCGAGTTCGGCAGGATGTCCTTGGTGTAGATGCGCAGCTTGGAGTCGCCGATAACCCTTGCGGCGTCGACGTATTCGTTCTCCTTGGTGTGGATGATCTGCGCTCTGATGATGCGGGCGTAGCGACACCAGCCCAGCACGGTGATCGCGATGATGATGTTGGTGAACGACGGGCCAAGCAGCGCGGCGATCGCCAGTGCGAGGATGAGCTCGGGCACCGCGAGGAAGACGTCCACCACACGCATCAGGAACTCGTCGACCTTGCCGCCGAGGAAACCGGCGATGCTGCCGATGATGACACCGATCAACACGGTCAGCCCGACGACGGTGAACGCCAGCCGCAGCGACGTCCTGGCGCCCCAGACGATGCCGTAGAGAACATCCCCGCCTTCTGGTGTGGTGCCCAGCGGATGCCCGGGCGTCCCCGGCGGTGCGTTGATCTGCGCCCAGTCCCGGGGCATCTGGTACGGGTCGGGGAGATTCGGCTCCATGATCAGCGGCGCGCAGATCGCCATGGTCACCAGAGCGAGGATGAGGACCGCGCCGAGGACGGTGGTGGGGCTGCGCAACGCGATGGCGGCGAGCTCGCGGAAACGGCGCGCGCGTGACCGCCAGGCCTCCCAGTGGCCGACCGGCGCCACGACCGGATGGTGGGGCCGCTGCGCGACGTCCGTCATCGCCTACCTCCTAGTTGTCCGCGCCGAGGGTGACCCTCGGGTCGAGGTAGGCGTAGATGACATCGACGACGAGGTTGACGACCAGGAACACGACCGCGGTGACGAGGACGAAGGCCATGATCGTGGCTCTGTCGCCGCGGACGACGCCTTCGGTGGCCCAGCGGCCAAGACCGGGCCATCGGAACACGTTCTCCACGACAACCGAACCCTGCAACAGCACCCCCCAACTCATGCCGATGACCGTGACGGTCGGGATCAGCGCGTTGCGGCGGGCGTGGCGCTTGATCACCAGCCGCTCGGGCAGTCCCTTGGCCCGTGCGCTGTCGACGTAGTCCTCGTTCATCTCCTCGACCAGCGACGAGCGCATCATGCGCGCGATGACGGCCATGCCCTCGAAGCCGAGCACGAACGCGGGCAGCGCGAGGTGCTTGATGGCGTCCAAGAAGGCGGTCAGGTTGAAGTTGAGCAGAGCGTCCAGCGAGTAGAAGCCGGTGTAGTGGTTGATGGACGCGTAGATCGCCTCGTCGAACCGGCCAAGCGGAACGATCGGGATGATCAGGTAGAACAGGATCAGCATCAGCAGCGCGAACCAGAACAGCGGCAGGCTGGCGCCGGTCACGGTGAACACCCGGGTCAGGTGGTCGGAGATCTTGTTGTGCCGCGCGCCGGCGAAGGTGCCGAGGCCGATGCCGAGCGCGATCGCAATGATTGCGCCGAGGGTGGCCAGTTCCATCGTGGCGATGAACCGGCTCGGCAGCACCTCGGAGACGGGTGCGACCGAGACACCCGACCAACCCAGGTCGCCGTGCAGGACGCCCCAGATCCAGTGCAGGTACTGCACCGGCAGCGGGTCGTCCAGGCCGTAGCGCTGTTCCAACGCGCGGATCTCGTCGGGCGACATCTCGTGCTCGATGTAGATCGCGATCGGTGAGCCGCCGATCCGGGAGAGCAGGAACACACCAATGGTGACGGCGATGATGACGAGTGGCAGTTTGATCAAGCGACGGATGACGTAGTCACGTACCTGCATATCGTCTCAATTCCGGTTCCGCTCCCGGCTTTTCGTTGCAGTCAGCCCTTGTTGTAGAACACCCACCTCGGCATGATCCACAGCGGGTTGTAGACGAAATCCTTCACCCAGCACTGCATGATCTGGACGTTCTTCTCGTCGGCCGCCCAGACCCACATCGGATCGTCGTGGATCATCTGCAGCGCCTGCTTGTAGAGCTGCTCGCGCTCGCCGACGTCGGTGGACACCGCGGCACGATCCAGCACGTCGGCCAGCGCGTCGGGGTCCTTGTATCCGGTGCGGTAGCCGAGCTTTTCACCCCACTCGCCGTCGGGGTGGAAGTAGGTCTGCATGAACTGGTACGGATCGGTGAACGGGTCGGCGTTCTTGATCCACATCGCGTACGGGAACGGGGTCTGGCCGTGCATCTCATCGAACTGCGACTCGGCGACCTGGACGACGTTCACCCGGAAATTCGGGTTCATCTTCTCCAGCGAATCCTTGAGGATCAGGCCGACCGGCGTGAACGTCGGGTTGTCCTGCTCGACCAGGATCGAGACCTCGAATCCATTGTCCCAGTACCCGGTCTCGCGGAACAGCTTCTCGGACTGTGCCAGGTCCTGTTTGTACTTGGGTGCATCCTCGGACCAGCCGAGAACACCCGGCGGCAGATATGTCGGGTTGGCACCGAAGCCTTCGAGGCCGGACTGCACCATGGTGTCGTAGTCGAACGCGTAATCGAACGCCTGGCGGATCCGCGGGTCGCGGAAGAAGTCGGCAGGGATGGTGTCGGTCGGCGGCAACTTCGCCTTGTCGATCGCGAGGTTGAACGCCAGGTGCAGCGGCTCGAGCAGGAACCCGCTCTCGTTGAAGCAGACGTTCTCCGTGCCCTTCAACTCCGTGACGTATTGCGGCGTCGGCTCGACAAGGTCGAAGTCGCCCGCCTTCATACCGATGACGATCACGCTAGGGTCATCGACGACCTCCCAGCGGGCGTCCAGCTTCGCCGGGCCGTTCCAGTAGTCGGCGAACTTCTCGAAACGCAGCCGCTCACCGCGATCCCAGGACGTCAGCTTGTACGGTCCGCTGCCTGCCTCGTTGGTGGTCATGAACTCGTTGGTCTGGCCCTCCTGCACACCACCGTTTTTCTCGACCGCATCCTTGCTGACGATCGCCGCGGGCGGTGAGTAGGCCACGGTGCCGAGGAAATAGGCGGCAGGCTCCTTGAGCTTCACCTCGAATCGGTAGGGGTCGACGACGCGGGTCGACTCGATGAGGTCGGTCAGCTTCGATGCCTGGCCTTCGGGCAGGTTCATCGTCATCACGCGGTCCCACGAGAACTTGACGTCCTCGGCGTTCAGGTCGGTGCCGTCGTGGAACTTCACGCCCTGACGGATCGGGAAGGTATAGGTCAGGCCGTCGGGCGAGACCAGACCGTTCTCCTTGGTCGGGACTTCCGTCGCGATCATCGGGACCGGATCGGCGCTGTCCGGCGGCAGATCGACGAGGAAGTCGTACATCTGGATGATGGCCCGGTTGCCGAACCCGCCGTCGGTGGAGGCCGCCGGGTCGAGCGATTCGGGCTCGCCGCCGAGCGTAGTGTACGAAGACACCCGGGTTCTTGACTTCGGACGGTGCCCCGGTGGCATCGCCGCCACCTTCACCCTCGGGTGTCGCTGTCTTGCCACACGACATCGACATCGTGAGCAACAGCGTTGAGAGTACGGCGATCGCGATCGTTGTCAGTTTTCGCCGGTCGTGCTGAACGGGCTTCATCGTGCCCCTCTTCCATCGCGGCAAGGGCGAATATCAACTTCCGTCGCCGGAGTATGACTCCGGTTAGACGGGGTATATGACCGTAATTCGGGATTCTCTCGCTTATCAAGAAAGAGGCGATTCGATTCGACATCGAAACAATTGCCGGAGACGGGATTTGCCGTCTACTGCGGATCCGATACCCGTGGGATGTGGGGGAGCAGGAGGGTGGCGGGTTGTTGGGGGGTGGTGTGCAGGGTGGTGGTGCCGCCGTAGGTGGTCGGTGGGTCGGTGGGTGGGGTCGGCGTGGGTGTAGATGCCGACGCCGCGGAGTTGTGAGCCTTTGAAATGGCTCAGTTGGGCTGCGGGGCCGTCGTATTCGTAGTCGGTGCCTCGGACGGTAAGGCCGATGCGGTAGCCGGCGGGCACGATGATGGACGTCGGCCAGATCTCGATGTCGAGGCGGTAGATCTCGCCGGGAGTCAGTGGTTGGGGGTTGGTATGCGTGTGCCACGGCCGCCAGGGTTCGCTCAGGGTTGAGTCCAGTTCGCGGTGGGAGGCGCGTAGCCAGCCCTGCCCGATGGGGGTGTGGGGGTCGACGGCGCCCTGCAGAACGACTTCGGCGCCGTGGGGGTCGAATACCCGCAGCACGGCGAAGATGTCGGCGTCGGTGGTGGTGGAGGAGACGTAGAGGGTGGCTGCGACCGGTCCGGTGATCTCGGTGTCGGCGGGCATCGGTGGTGTGGTCATGGTGATGCCGGGGTTGTCCAGGGCGGCGAACGAGGCCTGGGTCGCGCTGGCCGGTGGGTCAACTGACAGAACGCCCGCGGCGGGGTCGAGGTGCCAGGTGGTCCAGTTGGTGCGGGCGATGGGCCATTCGTTTTCGGTGCGGTCGATGAAGTCGCCGTCGACGGTGCGGATGCGCAGCATGACTGGTGGTTGGCGGTCCCAGCCGTTGTCGATGCCTTTGAGGAAGTGGTCGAAAAACCTTTTCTGCAGACTGATTCCGTAGTCGGTGTAGAACTCCGTCCAGTGCTCGCGGCCGTGGATCTCCAGCCACTTCTGCCGACGATGCCGCCCGTACGAATGCCTCCACATTGCCCCGCAGATGTCGCCCGGCGCCGCCCCAGTTGCCCGCCGACAGGAACGGCACCGTGATCCGGTCGAACACCGCAGAACGCTCTCGATGAAAACTGTCGTCGAGCGGATGGCCCCTCACATCGGCGCCGTAGTCCGCTCGGTTCGCGGCGAGTTCCTCGTCGGTCAACGTTTCCGGGCCGGTGACGAACTCCCCGCTGGTCGAGCTCACGAAGCTGCGTTCGCCCAACCCGTGCTGCACCGTGGTGATCGTGCGCCGATACCACACGTCGACGGCCTGGCAGAGCATGCCACCGTGGTAGAACATGTCGCGGTAAAAATCGCTGACGCCCTCCCACGGAACCATCGCGGTCAGGTGGGGTGGGTTCAGGCCGGCCACCAGCCACTGAGTGATCGCGTAGTAGCTGATGCCGAGCAGGCCGACCTTGCCGGAGCTCCACGGCTGGGCGCCCGCCCACTCGATGCAGTCGTACATGTCCCGGGTGCCGCGCATCGCGTACGTATCGATGTAGCCCGGTGAGCGGCCCCACCCGCGGGCATCGACGCGCACGCATATGTATCCGTGTGGCACCCACTTCTCCGGATCGCATACCTCCCACGCCTGGTAGCGGTTCGACGACCCCGCCGCCACCTCCGGATGGCGCTCGACCATCGCCGCCCACGCGTCGGGGTAGCCCTGCTGAAACGCCAGATCCTTGCCGTAGGGTCCATAACTCAACAGCACCGGATGCGGCCCGCCCTCATCGGGACGAAAAACGTTGGCGCGCAGCACCACACCGTCATCCATCTCGATCGGCACGTCCCACTCGACCAACATCAGCGAGCGTCGTCCTCGGGCGGGATGTGGGGGAGCAGGAGGGTGGCCGGGCGGTGGGGACCGGTGTGCAGGGTGGTGGTGCCGCCGTAGGTGGCGGCAGGCCGATGCCTCGGATCGGCGTGGGTGTAGATGCCGACGCCGCGTAGTTGTGAGCCTTTGAAATGGCTCAGTTGGGCGGCGGGGCCGTCGTATTCGTAGTCGGTGCCTCGGACGGTAAGGCCGATGCGGTAGCCGGCGGGCACGATGATGGAGGTCGGCCAGATCTCGATGTCGAGGCGGTAAATCTCGCCGGGAGTGAGCGGCTGGGGGTTGCCGTGGGTGTGGTACGGCCGCCACGGTTCGCTCAGCGCCGGATCGAGTTCGCGGTGGGAGGCGCGTAGCCAGCCATGCCCGATCGGGGTATGCGGATCGACCGCGCCCTGCAGCACCACCTCGGCGCCGTCGGGGTCGAATACCCGCAGCACGGCGAAGATGTCGGCGTCGGTGGTGGTGGAGGAGACGTAGAGGGTGGCTGCGACCGGGCCGGTGATCTCGGTGTCGGCGGGCATCGGTGGTGTGGTCATGGTGATGCCGGGGTCGTCCATGGCGGCGAACGAGGCCTGGGTCGCGCTGGTCGGTGGGGCGATGCGAGAGTGTCGCCCGCGGCGGGGTCGAGGTACCAGGTGGTCCAGTTGGGTGCGGGCGATGGGCCATTCGTTTTCGGTGCGGTCGATGAAGTCGCCGTCGACGGTGCGGATGCGCAGCATGACTGGTGGTTGGCGGTCCCAGCCGTTGTCGATGCCTTTGAGGAAGTGGTCGAAAAACCTCTTCTGCAGACTGATTCCGTAGTCGGTGTAGAACTCCGTCCAGTGCTCGCGGCCGTGAATCTCCAGCCATTTCCGGGACGATGCCGCCCGCACGAACCCCTCCACATTCCCCCGCAGATGCAACGACGACCCGCCCCAGTTGCCCGAGGACAGCAACGGCACTGTGATCCGGTCGAATACCGCAGAACGCTCCCGATGAAAATCGTCGTCGAGCTTGTGCGAGTCGATCTCAGCGGGAAAATCGGATCTGCGGGACGCCAGATCGGCATAGGTGTGCGTCTCGGGTCCCGCGACGAGCTCTCCGGTGTTGGCGCTGACGAAGCCGCCCTCCCCGCGCCCGTGCTGAACCGTGGTGACGGTGCGCCGGTACCAGACCGACTTCATATCGCATGCGATACCGCCGTGATAGCACAGCTCTCGGTAGAAATCCGAGAAGCCCTCCCAGGGGATCATCGCCGCCAGATGAGGCGGACACAACGCAGCGACCTGCCATTGGTTGACGGCGTAGTAGCTGATGCCGAGCAGGCCGATCTTGCCGGTGCTCCACGGCTGGGTGCCTGTCCACTCGATGCAGTCGCGCAAGTCGATCATCTCGCGGGCGCTCCACGGATCGATGTGGCCCGGTGAGCGACCCCACCCGCGGGCGTCAACCCGCACGCACACATACCCGTCTGGCACCCACTTCTCCGGATCGCACACCTCCCACGACTGAAAGCGGTTCGACGACCCCGCGGCCACCTCCGGATGGTGCTCCACCATCGCCGCCCACGCGTCGGGATAGCCCTCCTGAAACGCCAGATCCTTGCCGTAGGGGCCATAACTCAACACGACCGGATGCGATGCGCCGTCGTCGGGGCGAAAAACGTTGGCCCGCAGCACCACACCGTCATCCATCTCGATCGGCACATCCCACTCGACCAACATGCCGATCCCAGGAACCGTCATGGCGCTTACCTTGGGACCCACGGCCGGCTGCACGGCCGGTGAGCCTACGGATGTGTCGCCGAGGTCGTCAACGATCTGCTGTTTCGATGTCGAACCGTACGAAGGCGGCCGAGGGCGACGTCGTCACCGCAGCTTGACGACGACCTTGCCTTTGGCGCTGCGGTCCTCCAGTGACGCGATCGCGTCGGCCGCGCGCTCGAGCGGATAGACCTCCGGCTCGGGCGCCGACACCTTGCCCGAAGCCAGCAGCGGCTCGAGATCGGCCCACTGCTCTTGCAGATAACCCGGATGGGTCAGCGTCCATGCGCCCCAGCCGACGCCGACGGCATCGACATTGTTCAGCAGCAGCCGGTTGACCTTGATTGTCGGGATCTCGCCGCCGGTGAACCCGATGACCAGCAGTCGCCCGCCCGGCGCCAGCGAGCGCAGCGAGTCGGTGAACCGATCCCCGCCGACGGGGTCGACGACGATGTCGACACCGCGACCGTCCGTCAGCTCATTGACCGTGTCCTTGAATCCGTCGGCCAGCACCACATCGGAGGCACCAGCGGCCTTGGCGACCGCCACCTTGTCCTCGGAGCTGACCACCGCGATGGTCGCGACGCGCCCCGAATGCCGGTGCCAGCCGCAGCGTCGACGTGCCGATGCCGCCCGCCGCGCCATGCACGAGGACGGTCTCACCCTCAGCCAGCCGGCCACGCGTCCGCAACGCAAAATGCATCGTCAGGTCGTTGAACAACAGGCCCGCGCCGGCCTCGAAAGACACCGAGTCCGGCAGCTTGAACACAAATTCCGGCTGCAGCACAACGACTTCCGCCATCGCGCCGTACAGCATCGTCAACCCGGCGACGCGATCACCCGCCGCGACGTGCGACCCGGCCGGTGCGCTGCGCACCACACCCGCGATTTCCGCACCCGGGATGTAGGGCATGTCCGGCTTGTACTGATAGAGGCCGCGTGATTGCAGCGCGTCCGGGAACGCCACCCCGGCCGCGTGCACCTCGATGACGACCGCGTCGTCGGCGTTCGGTTCGTCGATCTCGACGAGCTCCGCAGCCTGTGGACCATCGAGCCGGGCTATCTGTATCGCGCGCATCGCACCATTTAACATCGCGGACTGTGCGCTCCCTACCAACCGGTAGGATGACGGGTTCCGGCAGTGTTGCCGAACTCGATGGGAGCACGCATGAGACGTGGCCAGGAGACCGGCCTGAAGGCCAGACGATTCGCCGCGGCCGAGGCGATGCCGCCCGGTCGCGCCATGACCGTCCGCTCCAAGGACGGCATTCGCCTGCACACCGAGGTCTTCGGGCCAGAAGACGGCTATCCGATCGTGCTCGCACACGGCATCACGTGCGCCATCCGGGTGTGGGCCTACCAGATAGCGGACCTTTCCAGCGACTACCGCGTCATCGCGTTCGATCATCGCGGCCACGGCCGTAGCGCCGTCCCCGCGCGGCGTCACGCCTACAGCCTCGACCACCTCGCCGCCGATCTCGACTCCGTCCTCGAGGCGGCGCTGGCGCCGGGCGAACGCGCGGTCATCGCCGGGCATTCGATGGGCGGCATTGCCATCACGTCGTGGGCCGACCGCTACCCCGAGCGGGTCGCGCAACGCGCCGATGCCGTCGCGCTGATCAACACGACCACGGGCGACCTGCTCCGCAATGTGCAGTTCCTCCCAGTGCCCCCGCGCCTGGCCGACGCCCGCGTCCGTGCGGCAGGCACCCTGCTGAAGACGTTCGGTGCGGCGCCACTTCTCCGCGCGGTGGATCGGCCCAGCCGACGGTTCGTGTCGACGATTGCGGTGGGCCGCGACGCCGATCCCGCCGTCGCCGAGTTCATCTATGAGCTGTTCACGTCGACGCCGCCGGCAGGCCGCGGCGGCTGGGCCCGCGCACTGGTCGACACGCTCGGGCCTGAGCACATCGGGCTGAAGAACCTGACTGTCCCGACGTTGGTGATCGGCAGCGAGAAGGACCGGCTGTTGCCGATGGTCTCGTCGCGCCGCATCGCCGAGATGGCACCGAACCTGGCGCAGTTCGTCGAGCTGTCCGGCGGCCACTGCGCCATCGTCGAGCGCCCCGACGAGGTCAACAAGCAGCTGCGGTTGCTCATCGAGTCCGTGAGCCAGGAGCGAAGCGCCTAGGCTCTGCCTGATGTCGCCGGCCCGGCGGCTCCGACAATGCGCGGTGCACTTCGTCGGCGGCGCGCTTGCCCGAGCGGACTGCGCCGTCGAGGAAACCGGTCCATTCGTCGGCGGTTTCGGTACCCGCCCAATAGATGCCGTCGACCGGCTTGTGCAGCCACGGCCCGTACGTCGTCCACGAACCCGGCGGCACCGCGGCGGTCGGGCCGCCGGGCGCGAATTCCTCTGTGCCCCAACAGTGGTCGATGTAGTCGATCGGCTTGATGCCGCGCTCGCCGAAGAACGTTGCGAAGCCTGCCAGCGCGCGCTCTCGGCGCTCCGGTGCCGGCAGCGCGTCGAAGGACCGCGCATCGGTGAAGCCCAGCAACACGCCCGGTCCCTTGTCGCTCGGACTGACGTCGAACGTGATGAAGACCGGACCCTCGTCGGAGAGCGCCTCGCCCGAGCACCCGTTCTCCCGCCAGAACGGCGTCTCGTAGGCGGCGTACGCCTTGCTCAGGCTGCCCTGCGGCCAGTGCTGCGCGAGCTTCTCGTACTCAGGGGGCAGCGCCGGATCGAACTCGATGCCGGCGCGGTGTGCCGGCGGGATCGCCACGATGACGGCCTTCGCGGCGACCTCGCCGCGGTCGGACCGAACAGTCAGGGTTCCGTCGGCGCGTCGTTCGATGCTGCGCACGATCGCGTCCAGCACCACGCGCGAGCCAAGGTCCTCGGCCATCCGCACCGCGATCTGCTGGGTGCCGCCGGGGAAGCGGTCCTGCTGCGCACCGCCTTCGACGTCGAGCATGCGGCCGAGCCCACCGGCGGCCTTGACGTAGCGGACCGCATGCAGCATCGACACCTCCTCGGGCTCACAACCCCACGTCACCCGCGCCATGATCGCCATCAGATCCCGCGTCGATGCGCTGGCGTGCACGTACCGCAGCCACTGGTCGAGGGTCTTGGAGTCGAGGATGTCGGCGATCGGCGACGTCCATGGCTCGTCCACCGGCACCCGTCGGCAGACCCGGTCGAATCGCCACTGCATACGCGAAACGTCGAGCAACTCGATGATCGACAGCCGCGGAATCGTGCTGCGATACGACCGCACGCGGCCGCGCCAGCGGATCAGGTTCTTGCCGCGGGTGTAGGTCGGCACGGTCTCGCAGCCCAGCTCTTTGGCCAGTGCGATGACGGCGTCCTGGGTGGGGCCGACGAAGGTGCCACCGAGGTCGACCGGTGCGCCGGCGATCGTCGTGGTGGCCGATCGGCCGCCGACGCGGTCGCGGCCTTCGAGAACCACGACGTCGTGCCCGAGCCGGACCAGGTCACGGGCCGCCGACAGCCCCGCGAACCCGGCACCCACGACGACGACGTCGGCATTGGCTGGGATGGTCACGTCACTAGGCTCTCACGCTGTGGAGGTCATGACGGCGTTGTTCGGCCCGATGGATGCGATCGATCGTGCGCACGCGCTGCGGGAGGCGGGGGCCAGCGGTGTGTTCACCTTCGAGGGGCAGCACGATCCCTTCACGCCATTGACGCTGGCGTCGACGGTCGGCGGCCTCGACCTGATGACCAACGTCGCAATCGCCTTCCCGCGCAACCCGATTCATCTTGCGCACCAGGCGAACGATCTGCAGCTGCTGACCGAAGGCCGCTTCACGCTCGGCCTCGGCACGCAGGTGCGCACGCAGATCGAGAAGCGGTTCGGCGCGGATTTCGACCGACCGGTCGCGCGGATGCGAGAAATGGTCGGTGCGCTGCGGGCCATCTTCGCGGCGTGGAACGCCGGCGAGCGGCTCGATTTTCGCGGCGAGTACTTCCAGCACACGCTGATGACCCCGGCGTTCAACCCCGGCCCGAACCCGTACGGCGCGCCGCCGATCTATCTCGGCGCGCTCGGCCCGCGGTTGACCAGGACCACCGCCGAGATCGCCGACGGCCTGCTGGTCATGCCGTTCGGATCCAAACGCTTCCTGCACGAAGTGGTCATGCCGGAGGTGCGGGAGGGCCTGGCCATCGCCGGACGCGACGCCGCCGATTTCGCCGTCGTTCCGGAGATCATCGTGTCGGTCGGGGACGACCACACTGCCGCGCGCAGACTGCTGGGGTTCTACGGGTCGACGCCGGCCTACCGCCCGGTCCTGGCCGTGCACGGCTGGGGTGACCTGCAGCCCGAGCTCAACACGCTGTCCAAGCAGGGCCGCTGGGAGGAGATGGGGCGGCTGATCGACGACGACATCCTGCACACCATCGTCGCCTGCGGCAGCCCGGCCGACGTCGCCGCCCATATTCGCGATCGAATCGACGGAGTTTCAGACCGGATCTGCCTCTACCAGCCGGGCCCGATCGCCGTCGGGGCGTTGGCCGAGATCATCGACGCACTCAACAGCTGACACCTATCGTGGTACCCAGCCGGACCAAGGGAGGTTACGGATGGCCGATAGCGCTTGCGCGAAGAGCAGATTGGGCCCGAGCAGGCCGAATACTCCGACGTGTTGATCATCGGCGCGGGCATTTCCGGGATCGGCGCCGCATACCGCATCCACGAGAAGAATCCGAAGCTGTCCTACACGGTGCTGGAGCGACGGGCGCGGATCGGCGGCACGTGGGACTTGTTCCGGTACCCCGGCGTGCGCTCCGACAGTGACATTTTCACCTTGAGCTTCCCGTTTGAGCCGTGGAAGCGTGAGGAGTCCATAGCCGACGGTCTCGACATCTGGCAGTACCTCGACGAAACGGCACGCAAGCACAGCATCGACGAGCAAATTCAACTCAACACTTACGTCCGGTCCGCCGATTGGGACTCGGAGACCGACACCTGGACGGTTCGTGCCGAACAGGACGGCACCGACAAGACGTATCGCTGCCGCTTCCTTTTCTTCGGCACCGGCTACTACAACTACGACAACCCCCACAGTCCGGAATTGCGTGGAATCGAAAACTTCGGCCGAGACGTGGCTCACCCCCAGCACTGGCCGGAGTCACTCGACTACAGCGGAAAGCGGATCGTCGTCATCGGCAGCGGCGCGACCGCGATCAGCCTGATTCCGACGCTGACAGAGAAGGCTGCTCATGTGACGATGCTGCAGCGGTCACCCTCCTATCTGTTCTCGATGCCGCGAATCGAGCCGATGGCCCGCGCTATCCAGAAAGTGTTGCCGCGAAAGCTCGCGCATTCGATCATCCGGGGGCGCAACGCGTTGTTCTTCTGGCTCATGTATCTGCTCGCCCGCAAGTTGCCCAACGTCATGAAGTGGGTGATCCGCCACCGCGCCATCCGTAATCTGCCCGACGGCTACGACGTCGATACGCATTTCAAACCGCTCTACAACCCGTGGGATCAGCGGATGTGCATGATATTGGATTCCGACTTGTACAAGGCGATCAGCGACGGTCGGGTTGACGTGGTGACTGATCACATCGATCACATCGATGCGACGGGAATCGTTCTGAAGTCCGGTCATCGCCTCGACGCCGACGTGATCGTCACGGCAACGGGCTTGCGACTGCAGGCGCTCGGCGGTATCACCGTCAGCGTCGACGGCGAGAAGATCGACCCCGCCGACCGTTTCGTGTACAAGGAGCACATGCTCGAAGATCTGCCGAACATGGCATGGTGCATCGGTTACACCAACAACTCGTGGACACTGCGGGCCGACATGACCGCACGGTCGGTGGCAAAGCTCTTGGCTTACATGGACTCTCACGGCTATACCCACGCATACCCGCATCGTGGAGACATCCCGATGACGGAGAAGCCGCTCTGGAATCTGCAGGCGGGTTACGTGCACCGCGCCGCGCATGTGCTGCCGAAGTCCGGCACGCACCGGCCATGGCACGTGCGGCACAACTACGTGCTGGATGCCATCGACCACCGCTTCGACCGCATCGAGGAGTCGATGGTTTTCGGCCGCGTGTCGGAGGCCAAGTCCGCCTAGGAGGTGTGGCAGGTGAGCACCAGCGAGCCGGAGTACAGCGACGTCCTTATCATCGGCGCCGGATTCTCCGGGATCGGCGCCGCCTACCGCGTCCGTGAGAAGAATCCCCATCTCAGCTACACGGTCCTGGAGCGGCGCGAACGCCTCGGCGGAACGTGGGATCTGTTCCGCTATCCCGGAATCCGCTCGGACAGCGACATCTTCACGCTGTGCTTCCCGTGGGAGCCGTGGACGCGGCCCGAGATGATCGCCGACGGCGATGACATCTGGAACTACATCGCCGACACCGCGCGGAAGCATGGAATCGACAAGCGCATCCGGTTCAACACGTATGTGCGGTCGGCTGACTGGGATCCGGCCACCGATATCTGGACGGTGCAGACCGAGAACGACGGCCGGCCAAAGACCTACCGGACCCGGTTCCTGTTCTTCGGCACCGGCTACTACAACTACGACGAGCCTTACGCGCCAACATTTCCCGGAATCGAGAACTTCACGGGTGAGGTCGTGCATCCGCAGCACTGGCCCGATGGCTTCGACTACACCGGTAAGAGACTCGTTGTCATCGGCAGCGGCGCGACCGCGGTCAGCATGATCCCGTCGCTGACAGAGAAGGCTGCCCACGTGACGATGCTGCAACGCACACCGTCGTACATGATCTCCGCAATGAAGGTGGAACCGACGGCCAACGCGATCCGGAAGGTGTTGCCGTTGCGGGTTGCTCACTGGATCGTCCGGTGGCGCAACGCGCTCCTTGGCAGCGTGTTGTGGTTCATCGCACGCAAGGCGCCGGAGTTCAGCAAGCGCAGGCTCCGCAGCATCGCGGAAGCGCATCTGCCCGAGGGCTACGACATCGACACCCACTTCAAGCCGCCGTACAAACCCTGGGATCAGCGGCTGTGCTTCATTCTCGGCGCCGACCTCTATGACGCCATCAGCGCCGGGGACGTGGAGATGGTCACCGACCACGTCGATCACGTGGATGCCACCGGAATCGCGCTGCGCTCTGGCCGGCATCTCGACACCGATGTGATCATCACGGCGACCGGCATTCGGCTGCAGGCGTTCGGCGGCATCACGATCAGCATCGACGGGGAGAAGGTCACGCCGCACGACAGGTTCGTGTTCCGGCGCCATCTGCTTCAGGACGTTCCCAATGCGGCGTGGTGCTTCGGTTACACGAATGCATCGTGGACGCTGGGGGCCGACCTGACCGCGAGGTCGGTGGCGAATCTGTTGGCCTACATGAATTCTCACGGCTACACCCATGCGTATCCGCATCTCGGCGACGTCGACATGCGCGAACAGCCCGCATTCAATCTCCAGTCGGGCTACGTGCTGCGGTCGCTGAACGTGATGCCGAAATCGGGCACCCGCAGGCCGTGGGCGTTGACCCACAACTACCTGCGCGACGTGCTGGGCCGCCCGTTTGAATCCATCGAGGAGTCGATGGTGTTCGGCCGCGTGGCTACGGTGTCCGCAGGGTCAGCCCCGTCGCCAGAAGCTGTGAAGCGCTGAGCCCGAACGTCGACTTGAACCTGTCGGCCAGGTGGGATGGGCTGGCGAAGCCGGATTCCATCGCTGCGGCAGTAAGGCTCTTGCCAGCCGCGATCGCCGTGCCCGCATGCACCAGCCGAACCCACAGCCGGTAGCGGCGCAGGCTCGTGCCCAGTTCGTCGCGGCCCACAGATGCAGAAACCGCGATTCGGACAGTCTCGCCCCGGCGGCCAGCTCCCGCGACGAGACCGTCGTGGCAGGGTCGTCGCGAATTCGGGTCGCAGCCGCGGCAATTCGCGGCGTCGATGTGCCGGCTCTTGGACCTGGCCGCGGCCCGCGGCCAAATCCACCCTCGCCAGCGGCAACGGCGCTTTGTCGTCGGTCGGTCGAACATCAGCTGCTCTTCGTCGATATGGGTGCCGCGGCGACGTCAGCCCCACATGTGTCCTGGAACTTGCTCCGGCCGACTCGGCCGATCCGACGTCTGGCGCCAAGTAGCAGGACGCCAGCCCGCGGGCCCGGCGATCAGATGGTGGGTCAGCCGCGGCGGGATCGGCATTCACCTGCGCGTCGCGCCTGACACCGTCCGGGGACGCGACTGAGCGCATCCCGCTCGATCCCGACGGCCGCTCCACCCGATCCGAAGCGGCCCGATGCCTCAGGCGGGCACCACGCAGACAGGGTCAATGACCTGCACGCGCTGTGGGTGCCGCTCATCCCCGGTCCGTGGCCAGAGCCACACCGCGGGCAGCAGGTGGTGCGGCTTATGCGCGCGAGTACCCGGCGAGGTGTCTGCGGTCATGCTGGACTCTACCCAAATTGCGGCTGGATTTCCAGGAGGCCATGACGCGGGACCACTGGGCGGAATTCGATTCGCTCACCGTCACCAAGACCTCCTCGTGCCTATCCGGAGGCGGACCGGTGGAACCGCCCCGTTGCGGGCATCGCCGTGATCGGCCAGGTTTGCCAGCGCGCAAGGATGCGCCCCTGCGCCCGATGCGCTGATCGTGCTGGCCCATTGGCATCCCGTTGGGCGACCCGTTTCCAGGCTGGCCGAGTGCAGATGGAAGGGATCATGTTCGCGCTGCAGCAGGATCTCGCCCAGCTCGTCCCCGACGCTCGCCTGATCGTCGCCACTGAGAGCGGGCACATCCACCAGGACCAGCCAAGCTGGTGATCGACGCTATCCAGCACGTCGTCGCGGCCGTGCCGCGCTGGCCCGGGATGGCGTCGGGGTGCATTGTTGTCCGCGGCCTTTCACGCTCGGACTCGAGCGTTCTTCCGTACTCGGTTCATACTGGCCTTCTCACGGCGCGCGGTGGCTGACGCCGACAACCCGCGGCACCATCGTGCGCGTCGCGCCGCGCTCTTATCGGCCCGCCGCCCGTTCTACGGCGCCACGGTAAGCCAGTCGGCGAACCCGACGGGTCATGCCGGCCCAGCGCCCCGTGCTCGAACAGGCCCCAGCCCTCGACCTGCTTGCCGTCGGCCTCCCGGCAAACGGCGCGGCCGACGTGGTCGATGACGCCGAACATGCTGCGGCCGTTGACCGATGGGTCGGCCATGTCGTAGGTGAGCCGCTCGGTGAACTTGTCGCCCTTCCACATGCCATGCAGCCAGTCCGAATCCCCGCCGTAGCCGCCGCCGATGTGGATCGGCACCGGCAGCTTGGATTCGACCTCGAGCACCACCGGCGAGCCGTTGGGGGTCGTGGCCTCGATGGTCGCCCCGTAGGGGATTCGGGTGCCGGAGGTGTAGTGGATCTTCACCCGCGGCCAGCCGAGTTGCTCGACCCGGCCGTCCCGCCAGACGCGGGTGCAGTCGTTGAGGCTGCGGAACCCGCTCGGCTCCTCCTGGATGATCAGCACGATCGCGAAGTCGTCGAAGGCCATCGGCACGTACAGCCACCACATGCCCTCGAACGGCGGGTGCGCGGGCCGGCCCGCCGGCTCGGGCTCCCCGATCGGCCGGATGCCCCATGACCGGTCGCGGCTGCCGATCCAGACTGCGGGGTCGACGGTGATCTCCTCGCCGTCCATCGCGATGACCCCGCTCCAGCTGCCCAGCTGGGCAAATCGCTGCGCGTCAAGCGTGATCCGGTTGCCGGTTCGCAGCACGTGTCGTTGCTCCTGCACGACGGGGAACAAGCCGTCCCAGGTCAGGTCGACGGCCATGCCCTCGGTTTCCTCGAGGATCACCCGCAGCTTGTGCAGCGGCTCGGTGACCTCGATACGGTAGCCGCCCACGTGCTGGTTGAGCCGGTCGGAGTCGATGCCATCGCTGAGATGCACCGCCGTCTGGGTGTCGCCCCGGCGCAGCAGCACAAAGGCGTCCTTGACCCCGAGATTCGGGTAGTACCCGATGCCGGTGATCAGGAACAGGTCGCCGGTGCGGTCGTGCGCGTTCAGATAGGAGCGGTCGTAGAAGTTGCGGTCCGACGACCCGGGCCAGGCGATCGGCTGGGGTATCTGGTGAATCGGGAATTCGTCGACTGGTCCGAGCATCAGGCCTCTTCTCCGATGAGTCGCTTGAGCACTGCGCCGTGGTAGAACAGCGATTCGACATCGTCGGGCTTTTCGATCTCGCCGAAGCGCACCCGCCGCGCGCTGGTCCGCATGAACACACACGCCCAGATCACGCCGGAGTACACGTAGAACCAGTGCAGGTCGCCCAGTTCGACTCCGGTCCGCTCGGCGTATCGTGCGCGGACGTCGTCCTCACGCATGAAATCAGGCAGACCGGGCAGGCCGGCCAGACCGGCGAGCTCCTGAAAGACCATGTGCGCAAAGATGATCCACGCGAGCATCCATTTCCCGCGGGCCCAGCGTCGCCATCTCCCAATCCAGCACGGCGACCGGCCGGAAGTCGGAGTACAGCACATTGCCGACGCGGGAGTCGCCCCACACCAGCACCGGGTCGGTGGCGGCGACATCGGCGGGCCAGTTCGCTTCGAGCCACTCGAGCGCGCCGCTCGATCAGCTCCGAGCTGCCGATATCCGGCACGGCGAACTCGTACCAGGACTTCAACCAGTCGAGGTTGCGCCGCAACGCATTTGTCGCCGGACCCGCCGGCGAGCCGACCGTCGGCGAGGAACCCGAACGTCTTCTCGGGATCGGGAATGGAGTGCAGCTTGGCGATCACGTCGACGGTGCTGTCCTGCAGTTCACGCCGGCGTTCGGCCGGCGCGTCGGCAAACCAGTTGTTGCCGAACGTGTATGGCATCACGTCCGGCGGCACCTGGCCCTCGACGTAGTCCATCAGGAAGAAGGGGGCGCCGAGCACCGAGCCGGTGTGCTCCAACCACCTCACGCGGGGAACGGGAACATCGGTCTTCTCGGCCACCAGCCGGATCACGTCGAACTGGTGGTCCATGCGGTAGGACGAGAACACCGGAACGTCCTGCGCGGTGGGTGCGACGCGGGCCACCCACTTCTGTTCCCGTTGTTGGCCGTCCTCGTCCCAGCGGCCGGTCAGGATGATCGTCTCCGACGACATGCCGTTGGCGTCGACGCCGCTCTCCACGGTGATCTGTGGCGCCACCCCGCCGGGAAACACCGTCGACAGCCACTGCGATATCAAGGTAGGCAGCGTGCTGATATCTCGACTCGAGTGCTCAAGGCGGCTGACGTCTTCGACAGCCGGTTCAGTAGGCATAAGAGTTCTTCCTTCGGCCGCAATTACGATACGGTGGGTAGCGTTATGAAAGCAGACCCGTCATCGGTTGACAAGACCCCGGGCGCGGGGCGGCCCCGGGATCCGCGTATCGACGCTGCCATACTGCGCGCCACGGCGGATCTGCTTGTGGAAATCGGCTATTCGAACCTCACCATGGCCGCCGTGGCGGAGCGGGCAGGCACCACCAAAACCGCGCTGTACCGCCGGTGGTCGAGCAAGGCCGAGCTGGTTCACGAAGCCGCGTTTCCGGCGGCGCCGACCGCCATCGAGACGCCTCCCGGCGACATCACAGCCGATATCCGAGCCATGCTCGCGGCCGCCCGCGACGTTTTCACTAGTCCGATCGTGCGCGCGGCGATGCCAGGGCTGATCGCCGACATGGCCGCCGACGCCGACCTCAACGCGCGGGTGATGGACCGTTTCACCGAGGTGTTCGTCGCGGTGCGAACGCGGTTGGCCGACGCCGTCGAGCGCGGGGAGGTGCACGCCGACGTCGATCCGGACCGGCTCGTCGAGGTCATCGGCGGCGCCACGATGTTGCGGGTGCTGCTGCGACCCGGTCGAGCCTGCTCGGCGACGACTGGGTTGACCAGACCACCGCCATCGTGGTGCACGGTGTGGTGACATAGGAGGCGATGACTCAGCCGACAGCCGTTCCCCTCACACTGGCGCACGGCGTTGGTTCTGGTGCCGCACCCCGACGACCCCGAGTACGGGTGCGCCGCGGCCGTCGCCAAGTGGACCGACGCGGGCAAGACCGTGCACTATGCGCTGGCGTCCCGCGGCGAGGCAGGCATCGCGGGCATGCCGCCCGAAGAAGCCGGCCCGCTGCGTGAACAGGAACAGCGCGCGCGTCGGCCGCCATCGTCGGCGTGGACGACGTGCAGTTCTGGGATTTCCCCGACAGCAACATCCGCGACACGCCCGAGCTGCGCGCCAGGATCGCCGAGCACGATCACCGCGCTGACGCCCGATCTGGTCGTCACGCATCTACAGCGGACCGGAATGGGCGCCCGGCGCGCCGAACCAGCGCGACCACATCGAGTTCTCCAATGCCGTTGCCGCCGCGTATGACTCGCTGCTCGAGCCGCCGCGTTGGCTGTTCGAGAACGGGCCGGAGATCACCCATGGCGAGACGGTCGACGACTACGTCGACGTCGCCGTCGAGTCGCTTGCGGCGCACGACGGCGTATCTGTCGGTGCTCGACCCCGACACGCCGGTCGAACGAGCAGGCCCGCCAACAGGTCGACGATGACGACGACGCCGCGGCCGGAGTTCGGCGGCCGAGCGCACGGTGGAGTTCATCCTCAAGCGCCCGTCGTTGCTGCCGAGCCGTAAAGTCCGTTCTCTCTCGGCGTGTCGGTCATGCGGTCCTGCCGACAGTTGCGTCTGCTGCACAGCGCGTGGCGCATCTCCGGCGATCTGCCTTGTTGCGCTCGCTTACCGCGCGGAACTGGTCACCGAGCCCCTCGAAGTCCCGGTGCTGGGCGAACGCGATCTTCTCCTCGGCGGCCAACGCCGGGTCGATCACGGCGGCCGCGCCCGTCGTGTAGATCTCCTTGAGCCCGGCCATGACCGGGCCGGCACCTCGGCGATCTGCGTGCGCCAGCTCGAGTGCCCGGTCGAGCAGCCGATCGTGGGCGACGACCTCGGTCACCAGGCCGATGCGTTCGGCGCGGGCGGCGTCGACCACCTCACCGGTCATCGACAGCCGGCGGGCCATCGCCGACCCGACGAGTGAGGCAATCGCGCCGTCATCCCGCCGCCGGGCAGGATGCCGACCCGGGCATGCGTGTCGGCGAACACCGCCCGCTCCGAGGCGATCAGGAAGTCGCAGCCCAGCGCCATCTCCAGGCCGCCGGTGAATACCGCGCCGTTGATGGCCCCGATGATCGGTGTGCGCATCTGGCCGGTGGCGTCGATGGAGCTGTGCGCCGGAACTCCTCGAAGTACGCCGGCCGAGCGCTGGGCCTCCTTGAGGTCCACGCCGGCGCAGAACGCCGGGTCGGCGCCGGTGAGCACCACCGCGCGCACCGACGCGTCGGCGTCGGCCTCGGTCAACGCCGTGTACAGCTCCCGAATCAGTGCTCGGCTCAACGCGTTTCGCGCCTGCGGCCGGTTCATCGTGATCAGCCGCACCGCACCCTGGTCGCCGGATCAGCACGAGCGCGTCGACGTCGGTCATGGCCCGATCATCTCAGCGCAGGAACTGATCGGCGGTGTTCGCCAGATCCAGCAGCGGCTGCGGCAGCGCGCCGAGCGCGAACGTGATCGCCGCGGTGATCGTGACGACGGCTGTGCTGAGCACGCTGGGCACCACCACCACCGGTGGGTCGTCGGGTGGCTCGGTGAAGAACATCAACACGATGACCCGCACGTAGAAGTACGCGGCGATCGCGCTGGCGATGACGCCGACGATGACCAGCGGAATGGCACCGCCCTCACCCGCGGCCTTGAACACCGCGAACTTGCTGACGAAGCCGCTCGTCAGCGGAATGCCGGCGAAGGCGAGCAAGAACAGCGAAAAGACCACGCCAACAATGGGATAGCGCCGGCCGAGCCCGGCCCACCGGGCCATCGCGGTGTCCTCCTCGCCGAGCGCGTCGCGGACCAGGCCCACCACCGCGAACGCGCCAAGCGTGCTGAACCCGTACGCGAACAGATAGAACAGCGTCGACGACAGCCCGGCCTCGTTCCCGGCGATCACGCCGGTGAGGATGAACCCGGTGTGCGCGACGGCCGAGTACGCCAGCATCCGCTTGACGTCGGTCTGGGTCACCGCGGTGACCGTGCCGACCACCATCGTCAGAATCGCGATCGCCCACAGCACCGGGCGCCAGTCGTCGCGGAGTTCGGGCACCGCGATGTAGAAGATCCGCAGCATCGCGCCGAATGCGGCGATCTTGGTGGCGGCGGCCATGAACGCGGTGATCGGCGTCGGCGCGCCCTGGTACACGTCGGGAATCCAGGAGTGGAACGGCACCGCCCCGATCTTGAACAGCACGCCGACCAGCAGCAGGCCTATGCCGATCAGCGCCAGCGAGGTCTTAGCGAGACCCTGCAGCCACTGCCTCGGCGATCCCGCCGAGGTTCAGCGTCCCCGCATAGCCGTACAGCATCGCCGCGCCGTACAGGAAGAATGCGGACGAAAACGCGCCCAGCAGAAAGTATTTCAGCGCGGCCTCCTGCGACAGCAGGCGGCGCCGGCGAGCCAGCCCGCACAGCAGATACAGGGGGAGTGACAGCACCTCGAGCGCGATGAACATGGTCAGCAGATCGTCGGCCGCCGGGAACAGCAGCATGCCGCCGACGGCGAACATCGTCAGCGGAAACACCTCGGTCTGCATGACACCGGCCTTGGTGGCCAACTGTTCGGCGACGCTGCCCGCGATCGCGGACGCTTGCGGGGTGAATGCGTCGAGGCCGCGGCCGCGCCCGTCGGTCTCCGACTGCGCGGCGGGTTGCCGCTCGGCGATGAGCAGGATGCCGAGCACGCCGACGAGCAGGATCGGTGCCCTGCAGGAACAGCGCCGGCGCGTCGACGGCGACGGCGCCGAGCACGGCGGTGTGCCCCACCCCGCCGTGCAGATCTCGGGCGAGCACGACCACCGCGACGAATGCGGCGACCAGCCCGCCGAGGCTGAGCACGAGTTGAGCGGCGTACCGCTGCTGGCGGGGCAGGAACGCCTCCACGAGGACGCCGACGACAGCCGACCGCGAAGACGATCAGCATCGGGGAGAGCAGGCCGTATTCGACGCTCGGAGTGGGCAGGGTCATGGTGTCGGCCCTTCCGCCATCCTGGGCGCCGGATCAGGCTGATCGATCGTGGTCAGCGTGTGGCTGACCGCCGGGTTGATCACATCGAGCGCCGGTTTGGGATACACGCCCAGCACGAGCAGCAGCGCGATCAGCGGTGCGACGACCACGATCTCGCGGGGCAGCAAGTCACGAAGCCGGTCGTTGCCCTCCCTGACGGGCCCGGTCATCATGCGCTGGTAGGCCCACAGGATGTAGACGGCCGAGAGCACCAGCGCGGTGGACGCGAGCACCGCCAGCACCGGGAAGCGCGTGAACGTGCCGATGAGCACCAGGAACTCGCTGATGAACGGCGCCAGCCCGGGTAGCGACAACGTCGCCAGGCCCGCGACCAGGAAGGTGCCGGCCAGCACCGGCGCGACCTTCTGCACCCCGCCGTACGCATCGATCAGGCGAGTACCTCTGCGCGACACCAGGAACCCGGCGATCAGGAACAGCGCTGCCGTCGATAGGCCGTGGTTGACCATGTACAGCGTCGAGCCGGACTGGCCCTGGCTGGTCATCACGAAGATGCCCAAGATGATGAATCCGAAGTGGGATATTGACGTGTAGGCGATCAACCGCATCACATCGGTCTGCCCGATGGCCACGATCGCCCCGTACACAATGCCGATCACCGCCAGCGTGACGATCATTGGTTGGAAATACGTTGACGCGTCGGGGAACAACTGCAGGCAGTAGCGCAGCATGCCGAACGTGCCGACCTTGTCCATGATCGCCATCATCAGCACCGCGCTGGCCGGGGTGGCCTCGACGGCGGCATCCGGCAGCCAGCGGTGGAACGGCCACAGCGGCGCCTTGACCGCGAACGCGAACATGAAGCCCGAGGAACAGGGCGTTCAGCATCGCTGGATTGACCGCCAGTTGCACCGCTTGAAACCGCGGCGACGATCTCGCGGAAGTCGAACGTTCCTGCGGAGAAAGCGTCGCTCTGGGCGGTCACCACGTACAGGCCGATCACCGCGGCGAGCATGATCAGGCCGCCGAACAGGTTGTACAGCAAGAACTTCACCGCGGCCTTGGAGACGCAGCCCTGTTCTCGCCCCGAAACCGCCGATGAGGAAGTACATCGGGATCAGCATCGCCTCGAAGAACACGTAGAACAGCAGCACGTCCAGCGAGACCAGCGAGATCAGCACCATGCCCTCGATGGCGAGCGTCAGGGCGAGGTAGGTCTGCACCGACCGGCCGCGCAGACCGGTCTGGTCGTCGGCGTCGTTCCATCCCGCGATGATCAGCAGCGGCACCAGCACCGCGGTGAGGACCACCAGAGACAGCGCGATGCCGTCGACGCCGAGGATGTAGCCGGTGCCGAAAGACGGTATCCATTCGTGGGATTCGACGAACTGGTATTGCTCGCCGCCCGGTTGGAAACCGACGGCGATCACCGCTGTCAGCGCGAGCACCGCGATCGAGATCACCGAGCGCCAGCCATTTGGCCACTGCGCGTTGCGTGGCGGGCAGCAGCATGACCAGACCGGCGCCGACCATCGGCACCGCCCACAAGGCGGTGAGCCAAGGGAAGGAGGTCACCATAGCCGCATCACCAGAATCCCGCCGACCACCAGGATCGCGCCGGCGAACATCGACAACGCGTAGGAGCGGGCGAACCCGGTCTCGAACAGGCGCACGCGCTCGGAGGTGCGCCCGACCCCCAGGGCCAGGCCCGTCGCGGCACCGTCGACTGCCTCGTCGTCGATTTCCACCAGCCCATTGGTGAGTGCCTGTCCAGGCCGCATGAACACCCGCTCGTTGAACGCGTCACCGTAGAGGTCCTGCCGGGCCGCCACGGTCAGCGCCGACCCGGTCGGCGCCTCCTCCGGAACGGCTCGTGTGCCGTACATGCGGTAGGCGATCGCGATACCCGCCGCGACGACGGCCAGTATCACGGTCGTCACGACCCACACGGGGACGGCGTGGTGGGCTTCATGGGCACCGACGACCGGCTCGAGCCAGTGCTCCAGGGTGCCGCCGATTGCCAGCGCGCCGCCGGAGACCACCGAGCCGACCGCGAGCAGGATCATCGGCCACGTCATCACGGCCGGCGCCTCGTGGGGATGAACGTCCTCTGTTTGTCCCGTCGTCCCCCTACCTCTGGGTGGGAGTGCCCCCAGCCTCGCCGAGGCGCCCCAACGCCGTTCGCCGAAGAACGTCATCAACATCACCCGCGTCATGTAGAACGCGGTGATGCCGGCGCCCAGTATTGCCGCGCCACCGAGGATGATGCCCTTGGCTCCGCCGGCGCCGAGCGCGGCCTCGATGATTCCGTCCTTGGAGAAGAACCCGGCCAGCGGTGGCACTCCGATGATCGCCAGATAGCCCAGCCCGAACGTCGCGAAGGTGATCGGCAGCACGGTGCGCAACCCGCCGTAGCGGCGCATGTTGACCTCGTCGTTCATCGCGTGCATGACCGAACCGGCGCCGAGGAACAGGCCCGCTTTGAAGAAGCCGTGGGTGAGCAGGTGCATGATCGCGAACGCGTAGCCCGCCGGGCCCAGGCCCGCGGCCAGCACCATGTAGCCGATCTGGCTCATGGTCGACGCGGCGAGCGCTTTCTTGATGTCGTCCTTGGCGCAGCCGACGATCGCCCCGAACAGAAGCGTGACGGCGCCGACGATCACGACGCCCAGCTGTGCCGTCGGCGCGAGATCGAAGACGGGGCCGGACCGCACGATCAGATAGACACCGGCGGTCACCATCGTGGCGGCGTGGATGAGCGCCGACACGGGCGTCGGGCCCTCCATCGCATCGCCCAGCCAGGACTGCAGCGGAACCTGCGCGGACTTGCCGCACGCGGCCAGCAACAGCAGCAGCCCGATCGCTGTCAGCGTGCCCTCGCTGAGGAACGGCGCGGCCGTGAAGACGCCGGCGAACGAGATCGAGCCGATGTAGGCGAACATCACCATCAACGCGATGGCCAGGCCGAGGTCGCCGACACGGTTGACCACGAACGCCTTCTTGGCCGCGGCGGCCGCCGACGGCTTGTGCGTGCCAGAACCCGATCAGCAGGTAGGACGCCAGGCCCACACCTTCCCACCCGACATACAGCCCGAGGAAGTTGTCGGCGAGCACCAGCAGCAGCATCGCGGCCAGGAACAGGTTCAGGTACGCGAAAAACCTTCTGCGGTCCGGATCCTCGGCCATGTACCCGACCGAGTACACGTGGATCAGCGAGCCGACGCCGGTGATCAGCAGCACGAAGCACATGGACAGCTGGTCCAGTTGCATGCCGAAGTCCACCTGCAAGCCGCCGACCGGCACCCAGGAGAACAACGTCTCGTATGCTGCCCGGTGTTCAGCGTCACGGCTCAGCATGTCGGCGAACAGCACCGCGCCTACAACGAATGACGCGATGGCCGTCGCGCAGCCCAGCAGGTGGCCCCAGGCATCGGAGCGTCTGCCCGCCAGCAGGAGTATCGCGGCACCCGCCAAGGGGAGTGCGATCAGCAGCCAGATCGGAGTCGTCATGGCCGCCTTAGTGCTTCAGCAGACTGGCGTCGTCGACCGAGGCCGAGCGGCGGGTTCGGAAAATGGTCATGATGATGGCCAGGCCGACCACCACCTCACACGCGGCGACCACCATGGTGAAGAACGCCACGACCTGGCCATCCAGGTGTCCGTGCATGCGTGAGAACGCCACGAACGCCAGGTTCGCTGCGTTGAGCATCAACTCGACGCACATGAACATGACAATGGCGTTGCGGCGCAACAGCACTCCTGCTGCACCGATGGTGAACAGCAACGCCGAGAGGTAGAGGTAGTTGTCCGGGTTCATGCCTCACCGCCTCTGCTGTCGCCGTTGGTCGGGACGGTTCGTTGCTGCAGGATGGCGCTGACGGACAGTTCGGAGCCCCTTCCGTCGGGCAGCCGTGCCGGCACGTCGACGGCATTGTGCCGCGCGTACACACCGGGATTGGGCATCGTGGTCGGATATCCACCTGGGCGGAACCGTTCGGCAGCGAGTTCTCGCTGGGTCTTGCGACGCTCAAAGCGTTCCCGGTGTGCCAGCACCATTGCGCCGAGCGCCGCGGTGATCAACAGCGCCCCGGTCAGTTCGAACGCCCACAGGTATCTGGTGAAGATCAGGGCCGCGAGTCCCTGTACGTTGCCGCCGGCGTTGGCCTGCGCCAAGCCCGGTGAACCCGGCGACTGACACGTTGCCGATTCCGGCGATCAGCAGTATTCCAAAACCCAGGCCCACGATGATCGCCGCGATGCGTTGTCCGCGAATGGTTTCCCGCAGTGATTCGGAGGAGTCGACGCCGATCAGCATCAACACGAACAAGAACAGCATCATCACCGCGCCGGTGTAGACGACGACCTGCACGACGCCGAGGAACGGCGCGTCCTGGGCGATGTAGAACACCGCCAGCACGATCATCGTGGTGGCCAAGAACATCGCCGAGTAGACCGCCTTTGGCGCGGCCACCACCCCGATCGCCGCGATCACCGCGACGGAGCCGAGCACCCAGAACAGCACCGCTTCGGCAGTGGTGGTCTGGCCTGCGGTGTCGGTGGCGAGGGCCGCGATGACGTCTACTGTCACTGCATGTCCTCGGTGACCGGCTTGATCTTGCCGCGGTAATAGTCCTCGTCGGTGCTGTTGGGAGCCATCGGATGTGGCGGCGCCACCATCCCCGGCTGCATCGGGGCGAGCAGCTTGTCCTTACCCCAGATCAAGTCGGCGCGGTTGTCGTCGGCCATCTCGTACTCGTTGGTCATCGTCAGTGCCCGGGTGGGGCAGGCTTCGATGCACAACCCGCAACCGATGCACCGCAGATAGTTGATCTGGTACACCCGGCCGTAGCGCTCGCCCGGCGAGAATCGGTCGTCTTCGGTGTTGTCCGCACCCTCGACGTAGATGGCGTCGGCCGGGCAGGCCCAGGCGCACAACTCACACCCGATGCATTTCTCCAGCCCGTCCGGATACCGATTGAGTTGGTGCCGACCGTGATAGCGCTTGGCGACCGGACCCGGTTTCTCCGGATACTCCTCGGTGACCGGCTTTTTGAACATGGTGCCGAACGTGACCGCGAAGCCTGCGATCGCATCGAGGAACTTAGGCATCGGCACGCTCCTTCGTGGGAAGCGGCGGCACCGGGAAGGTGCCGGCATCCGCGGGTTGTTCGGGGATCCTCCGAATGTTTCTGGCCCGCAGGGCTCTCCACAGCGCGAGGAGGAGGATGAGAGCAACCACGACGCCAACGGTGGTCAGGCCGGTGGCCCATGCGCGGTACCCCTCGGAGCGCAGGCTGTGTGTGGCTGCGACGATCATGATCCAGGCCAGCGAGACCGGGATCAGGATCTTCCAGCCCAGCGCCATGAACTGGTCGTAGCGCATCCGGGGCAGCGTGGCGCGCAGCCACATGAAGAAGAACAGGAACGCCCACACCTTCGCGACGAACCACAGCAGTGGCCACCAACCGGTGTTGGCGCCGTCCCACATGTTGATCGGCCACGGCGCGTGCCAGCCGCCGAGGAACAGCGTGGTCGCCAGCGCCGACACCGTGGTCATGTTGACGTATTCGGCGAGCATGAACATCGCGAACTTCAGCGACGAGTACTCGGTGTGGAACCCGCCGACCAGTTCTCCCTCGGCTTCGGGCAGATCGAAAGGCGCCCGGTTGGTTTCACCGACCATCGACGTCACGTACACCAGGAACGAGGGCAGCAACAAGAAGACGTACCAGGTGCCGTCCTGGGCGGCGACGATGCCCGAGGTGGACATCGTGCCCGCGTAGATGAAGACCGCGGCGAACGACAGCGCCATCGCGATCTCGTACGAGATCACCTGCGCGCTCGAGCGAATACCACCCAGCAGTGGGTAGGTGGAGCCGGATGCCCATCCGGCCAGCACGATTCCGTACACGCCCACCGAAGTGACCGCGAGGATGTAGAGCACGGCGACGGGCATATCGGTCAGCTGCAGCGGCGTGCGGTGACCGAACACCGACACCTCGCCGCCCATCGGGATGACGGCGAACGCCAGGAACGCGGGAATGACCGAGATGACCGGGGCCAGCAAGTAGACGAACTTGTCCACCTCGGTGGGGATGAGGCCTTCCTTGAGCGCCAGCTTGATGCCGTCGGCCAGCGACTGCAGCAGGCCGCGCGGGCCGACCCGGTTGGGGCCGAACCGCATCTGCATGCGCCCCAGAATCTTTCGCTCGATCAGGATCGCCGCCAGCACCGTCAGCAATAGGAACACAAAGATCCCGAGTGACTTGGCCAGGATCAGCCACCACGGGTCGTGACCGAACAGCGTCGGGTCCGGGTACGTCACGGCTCCGCCCGCCCGATCGACACGACGGCACCGACCGTCACCCCGAGCTGCCTGTGTACCGCGGAGCCGGGCGAGTTCAGTGGCAGCCACACGGTGCGGTCGGTCATGTCGGTGATGGCCAGCGGCAGCGTGATCGCACCCCGTTCGGTGCTGACACTGACCAAATCGCCGTCGGCCGCGCCGATTTCCCCTGCGGTGGTCGCGGACAGCCGCACCACCGGCGGGCGGCCGGTGCCCGCAAGGTACGGTTCGCCGTCCTGCAGCCGCCCCTCGTCGAGCAACATCCGCCAGCCGGCCAGCACGGCCTGCCCGGCGCTGAGTGGTGCGGGCCGCGCGGGTGTCACCTGCGGAGGGTTGGGCCGCGGCCCGGCCCACAGCCCGAGGCGGGCCATCTCGTCGCCCGCGGCCAACGCGTTCGGCACCGCAAGGTCGACGCCGATCTCGTCGGCCAGAAAGTTCAGCACGCGCAGGTCAGGGTAGGCGTTGGTCTGCAGCGACGGCTCGAACGGCCGAATCCGTCCTTCCCAGTCGACGAACGAGCCGGCCTTCTCCACCACCGGCGCGACCGGGAACACGACGTCGGCGAGGTCGGTCACCGCGCTCTCTCGCAGCTCCAGACTCACCACGAACGGCGCGGCTTCGACGGCGGCCAGCGCGGCGTCGGGGTCGGGCAGATCGGACAGTTCAACGCCTCCGATGAGCAGCGCACCCAGTTCGCCGTCGCGCGCGGCGGCCAGGATCGCGGTGGTGTCTCGGCCCGCCGCGACGGGCAACTCGTCGACGTTCCATGCTGACGCGGTCTGTTCACGGGCCGACGCATCGCCGAGCGGGCGGCCGCCGGGCAGAAGGTCCGGCAGCGCACCGGCCTCGACGGCGCCGCGTTCACCGGCACGCCGCGGGATCCAGGCCAGTCGGGCTCCGGTGGCCTCGGCCAATCTGCTTGCCGCAGAAAGCGCTCCGGGACTGGTCGCCAGTCGCTCCCCAACCAGGATGACGGCTCCCGGCAGGCGCAGCAGTTCGTCGTCGGTCAGGCCGTCCAGCGCGGCGGCCTCTGCGCCCGGGGCGGAGGGGATGAGCCGGCCCGCCATCTTCGCGAGACCCGCGCGAGGCGAACGGCCCGATGGACATCACCTTCACGGCGTTCTTGCGGGCGGCCTTGCGCAGCCGCAGGAAGACGATCGGCGATTCCTCTTCGGGCTCGAAGCCCGCCAACAACACCGCGGGCGCCTTGTCGAGGTCCGCGTAGGTCACCGTCATCGGTTGACCGGCGATCTGCGCCGCCAGGAACTCGGCCTCTTCGCTACTGTGCGGCCGGGCACGGAAGTCGATGTCGTTGGTACCCAGGACGATCCGGGCGAACTTCGAGTAGGCGTAGGCGTCCTCGACGGTGGCCCGCCCGCCGACCAGAACTCCGGCGCTGCCGTTCGCCGCCGCCAGTCCGGCGCCGGCCACAAAGAGCGCTTCCGACCAGGACGCCGGCCGCAGCTTTCCGTCGTCCTCCCGGATGAGAGGCGTGGTGATGCGGTCCCCGACGGTTGCGTAGGTGAACGCCCAGCGGCCCTTGTCGCAGTTCCACTCCTCGTTCACCTGCGGATCGTCACCGGCCAGGCGGCGCAGCACCTTTCCGCGCCGGTGATCGGTGCGCTGGGCGCATCCCGATGCGCAGTGCTCGCAGACGCTGGGGCTGGAGACCAGATCGAACGGGCGGGCGCGGAACCGGTAGGCGGTTCCGGTGAGCGCCCCGACCGGGCAGATCTGCACGGTGTTGCCGGAGTAATACGACTGGAACGGCTCACCGGGGGCGATGCCAACCTGTTGCAGCGCACCGCGTTCCAGCAGATCGATGAACGGGTCACCGGCGATCTGCTCGGAGAACCGGGTGCAGCGGGCACACAACACGCAGCGTTCCCGGTCCAGCAGCACCTGAGACGAGATGTTGATCGGCTTCGGGAAGGTCCGTTTGACGTCCTCGAACCGGGTTTCGGCGCGGCCGTTGGACATGGCCTGGTTCTGCAACGGGCATTCGCCGCCCTTGTCGCACACCGGGCAGTCCAGCGGGTGGTTGATGAGCAGCAGTTCCATCACGCCGCGCTGCGCCTTGTCCGCGGCTTCTGAGGTGTACTGGGTGCTCACCACCATGTCGGGGGTGACGGTGGTGGTGCACGACGCCATGGGTTTGCGTTGCCCCTCGACCTCGACGAGGCATTGCCGGCAGGCGCCCACCGGATCCAGCAGCGGGTGATCGCAGAACCGCGGGATCTGGATGCCGATCAGCTCGGCGGCACGAATCACCAACGTGCCCTTGGGCACACTGACTTCCACTCCGTCGATGGTCAGGTTCACCATCTCGACCGGTGGGGCTGCAGTGCCGGTGTCTGCGGTCTGCGTCATCTAGACCCCCACCCCTCTCTTTTGCGCGAGCAGACGCAAAGTGCCCCTTTTCCTCGGCGTGTCGGGGGCTTTTGCGTCTGCTCGCGCAAAAAACGCACCATCTAGACACCCACCCCCTCGGTGGCCATCAGCGTGGAGGCATGCGGATCGAACGGGCAGCCGCCGTCGAGGTGCGCGACATACTCGTCGCGGAAGAACTTGATCGACGAAATGATCGGACTGGCGGCGCCGTCACCCAACGCGCAGAACGACTTTCCGAAGATGGTGTCGGAAATGTCCAGCAGTTTCTGAATGTCGGCCTCCGTGCCCGCGCCCGTCTCCAGGCGTTCGTAGATCTGCGCCAACCAGTACGTACCCTCGCGGCACGGCGTGCACTTGCCGCACGATTCATGCGCGTAGAACTCGGTCCATCGGCGCACCGCGCGCACCACGCACGTGGTGTCGTCGAAGATTTGCAGCGCCTTGGTGCCCAGCATCGACCCCACGCCGGCCATGCCCTCGTAATCCAGTGGCACGTCGAGGTGTTCGTCGGTCAGCAGCGGGGTGGACGAGCCACCCGGCGTCCAGAACTTCAGCGAGTGGCCTGCCCGCACACCGCCGGCGTACTCCAACAACTCGCGCAGCGTGATGCCCAGCGGTGCCTCGTACTGCCCCGGCGTGGTGACATGGCCGGACAGCGAGTACAGCGTGAATCCCGGCGACTTCTCCGAGCCCATCGAGCGGAACCAGTCCACCCCGTTGAGCAGGATCGGCGGCACGCTGGCAATGGATTCCACGTTGTTGACCACCGTCGGGCAGGCGTAGAGCCCGGCCACCGCCGGGAACGGCGGCCGCAGTCTGGGTTGACCGCGGCGGCCTTCCAGCGAATCGAGCAGCGCCGTCTCCTCACCGCAGATGTAGGCGCCGGCCCCGGCATGCACGATCAGCTCCAGATCGAATCCGGATCCCTTGATGTCGCTGCCGAGGTATCCCGCTTCATACGCCTCCGCGACCGCGGCCTGCAGCCGGCGCAGCACCGGGACGACCTCGCCGCGAAGGTAAATGAAGGCGTGATGTGCCCGGATCGCGTACGAGGCGATGATCGCGCCCTCCACCAGGAAGTGCGGCGTCGTCAGCATCAGCGGGATGTCTTTGCATGTCCCCGGTTCGGACTCGTCGGCGTTGATCACCAGGTAGTGCGGTTTGGCGCCGGCACCCGTGTCGTCCTGCGGAATGAACGACCACTTCGTGCCGGTCGGAAATCCGGCGCCGCCGCGGCCGCGCAAACCCGAGTCCTTCACCGTCGCAATGACATCGTCGGGATCCATACCCAACGCCTGTTCGAGCGCGCGGTAGCCGTCGTGGCGTCGGTAGGTCTGAAGCGACCACGGCTCCGGTTCGTCCCAGAACCGGCTCAGCACGGGGGTCAATGGGGTCATGTGTCGGAATCCGTTGTGCTGGGGTCGGTCTCGGTTGTCGACTGCTTGGGCGGAACGGTGGCCGACGGTGCCGGGCGCGGGTTCGTCCCTGGTGGCTTCCACGGCTGGGGGCTCCGTGTGCTCCGACTCGGGAGTCGACGTCATCTTGCCGTCTTCGGCGGCCGGCGCCGTCATGTTCCGCTCGTGGGCCACCCGCAGCCCGGCGATGGTGGCCGCCCCGGCATCGCCACGGTTCTGCCCCGCAAGCGGTGGGGCCCGCTTGCGAGGGGAGTGCCCCCGGCAGAGCGCGGATCCGGCAGGCCGGCAAGGATTCGGGCGGTCTCCCGGAACGTGCACAGTGGGGCGCCACGGGTCGGCGCCGGAGGGTCGCCCGCCCGAAGCCCATCGACGAGATCGCGCGCTGACGACGGCGTCTGGTTGTCGTAGAACTCCCAGTTGACCATCACGCACCGGGGCGTAGTCGCAGGCCGCGTTGCACTCGATGTGCTCGAGGGTGACCCGGCCGTCGTCGGTGGTCTGCCCGGCGTGAATGCCCAAATAGTCTTGCAGCGCTTCGAGAATCGCGTCGCCACCCATGATCGCGCACAGGGTGTTGGTGCACACCCCGACCAGGTATTCGCCGGTCGGCGTACGCCGGTACATGGAGTAGAACGTCGCCACCGCGGTGACTTCGGCGGCGGTCAGGCCCAGCTGAGCTGCACAGAACGCGATGCCGGCCGGCGTGAGGTAGCCGTCTTCGGACTGCACGAGGTGCAGCAGCGGCAGTAGTGCCGAACGGCCCTGCGGGTAGCGTGGCACGATCTGCTCGGCGTCGGCCCTCAGTCTTTCGACCACATCAGCCGGATAGGCCGCCGGTCCGTTGATCGGCGGCCCGGGTTCGTCGGGGCGCTGGCCCAGCTCGAGGAACACCGTCATCGGTCCACCCCGCCCATCACGGGGTCGATCGAGGCCACCGCGGCGATGGCATCGGCGACCATGCCGCCCTCACACATCGCGGCCGTGGCCTGCAGGTTGTTGAACGACGGGTCGCGGTAATGCACCCGGTAGGGGCGTGTGCCGCCGTCGGAGACCATGTGCACGCCGAGCTCACCGCGCGGCGACTCGACCGCGACGTATACCTGCCCTGCGGGCACTCGGATGCCCTCGGTAACGAGCTTGAAGTGGTGGATCAGCCCCTCCATCGAGTGGCCCATGATCTTGGCGATGTGCTCGGGCGAGTTTCCCAGCCCGTCGGGTCCGACCGTCAGATCGGCCGGCCAGGCGATCTTCTTGTCCTCGACCATCACCGGCCCCGGAGTCAACCGGTCCACGCATTGTTCGACGATCTTCAGTGACTCCCGCATCTCCTTGACCCGGATGAGGTACCGGCCGTAGGAGTCGCAGCCGTCGTCGGTGATGACGTCGAATTCGTAGGTCTCGTAGCCGCAATAGGGTTGCGTCTTGCGCAGGTCGTGCGGCAGCCCGGTGGATCGCAGCACCGGGCCGGTGATGCCGAGGGCCATGCACCCGGCCAGATCCAGGTAGCCGATGCCCTGGGTGCGGGCCTTCCAGATGTAGTTCTCGTTGAGAAGGTTCTCCAGGTCGCTCAGCCGCTTCGGCATCAGCTTGAGCAGATCGCGGATCTGGGGGACCGCTTCGTCGGGCAGGTCGGCCGCCAACCCGCCGGGCCGGATGTAGGCGTGGTTCATTCGCAGCCCGGTGATCGTCTCGAACACGAAGAGGATCAGTTCGCGCTCGCGGAACCCATAGAACATCGCGGACATGGCGCCCAGTTCCATCCCGCCGGTGGCCAGTGCCACCAGGTGCGACGAGATGCGATTCAGCTCCATCATCATGACGCGGATGACGCTGGCACGTTCGGGGATGTTGTCGGTGATGTCGAGCAGCTTCTCGACGCCGAGGCAGTACGCAGTCTCGTTGAAAAACGGTGAGAGGTAATCCATTCGGGTCACGAACGTGACGCCCTGCGTCCAGTTGCGGTACTCGAGGTTCTTCTCGATTCCGGTGTGCAGATAGCCGATGCCGCAGCGGGCCGAGATGATGGTCTCGCCCTCGATCTCGAGGATGAGCCGCAACACTCCGTGGGTGGAGGGATGCTGTGGCCCCATGTTGACGACGATCCGTTCGCCCGCGTGCTCCCGGGCCGCCGCCACCACTTGATCCCAGTCCTCACCGCCGACCACGACCACTGTTTCGGTACCGCCCGACTCGGGCGGGGTAGGGGAAGCCGCTCATCAGTTGTAGGCCCTCCGCTCATCGGGCGGCGGGATCTCGGCGCCGTGGTACTCCACGGGTATGCCGCCCAACGGGTAGTCCTTGCGTTGCGGATGCCCCACCCAGTCATCGGGCATTTCGATGCGGGTCAGGGCGGGATGGCCGTCGAAGACGATGCCGAAGAAGTCGTAGGTTTCCCGTTCGTGCCAGTCGGTGGTCGGGTACACGGCGAACAACGAGGGAATGTGCGGATCGGCATCCGGCGCGGCGACCTCCAGCCGGATCCTGCGGTTGTGGGTGATCGACATCAGCGGGTACACCGCGTGCAGCTCGCGTTCTGCGTCGTTGGGGTAGTGCACGCCGCTGACCCCGAGGCACAGCTCAAACCGAAGCCCCGGATCGTCCCGCAGCACCTGCGCCACAGCGGGAAGTTGCTCGCGACGCACTTCC
Organism: uncultured Actinomycetota bacterium; assembly: GCA_963851115.1. Classification (GTDB taxonomy): domain Bacteria; phylum Actinomycetota; class Actinomycetes; order Mycobacteriales; family Mycobacteriaceae; genus Mycobacterium. Next base: position 54,913 of record CAWKOI010000021.1, on the reverse strand, counting down.
AGCGTCAGCTCGTCGCGGAAGACCACGACCCGTTCGATCGCTGCGGCGTAGGTGTCCTCGCCGAGCGCGCTGGTCAGCGTGTCGACGACGTCGTCGAAGTAACCGCCGTACGGTCGCGGCGAGCTGCCCGGCAGCGCGACCGGGCGGACCAGGCGGCCATAGCCGGACGTGTCACCGGTGCCCTCGGCCCCGAACATGCCTCGGCGCACCTCGATGACCTCGGGTGCCTCCTTGCCAGTCTGGGAGCCGGAGCCGTTTTCACTCACCGCAGCAAACCCTTGAGTTCGATCGTCGGTGTGATGGCCAGCGCGGCCGCCTCCGCTTCGCGGATCGCCTCCTCGCGGTTGACCCCGAGTGGCATCTCCTGAATCTTGTCGTGCAGCTTGAGGATTGCATGCAGCAGCATCTCGGGGCGCGGCGGGCATCCGGGCAGATAGATGTCCACCGGTACGACGTGGTCGACGCCCTGGACGACCGCGTAGTTATTGAACATTCCACCCGACGACGCGCAGACACCCATCGCCAGTACCCATTTGGGTTCGGCCATCTGGTCGTAGATCTGCCGCAGCACCGGCGCCATCTTCTGGCTGACCCGCCCGGCGACGATCATCAGGTCGGCCTGACGGGGCGTCGCCGAGAACCGCTCCATGCCGAACCGCGCGATGTCGAACCGCGGCCCCGCAGTCGCCATCATCTCGATGGCGCAGCAGGCCAGCCCGAACGTCGCCGGCCACAACGAGCCCTTGCGGACGTAGCCTGCGACCTTCTCGACGGTGGACAGCAGGATCCCGCCGGGCAGCTTTTCTTCTAATCCCAATTCAGGCCTCCCCGTCGCCACACATAGGCGTAGGCCACGAAGACCACGACCATGAACAGCAGCATCTCTACCAGCGCGAACAGCCCCAGGCTGTCGAATGCCACCGCCCACGGGTAGAGAAACACGATCTCGATGTCGAACACGATGAACAACATCGCGGTCAGGTAGTACTTGATCGGAAATCGCTGGGCCGATTCCTTCGAGAGCGGCCGGTGCCATCGGCTCGATGCCGCACTCGTAGGCCTCGAGCTTGGACTGGTTGTAGCGCCTCGGCCCGATCAGCACCGCGATGCCGACCGAACCCACCGCAAACACGGCGGCTATTGCGCCAAGCACCAGAATTGGCGTGTACAGATTCATACCGCGCGAACGCTCCCTCGTGGGCTGTCGATGTGAGCTTACCCACAGCCTAGCGGGGCTCGGGATGGAGGCCACACATTTTGGTTAGTATCGCTACTAGGATCGTTTGGTTATGCCGTCATGCCTCGAACAGGCAAGTGCGGCAGAGCAATTCGTGTCGGCGGCTACTGCACGGGTGTGCGCAGCAGTGACACCACGGCGTCGCCCAAACGGATCGGGTCGATCGGGTGGGGAACCGCGGCTTCGGCACGCGACCAGCTGGCCAGCCATGCGTCGTCCGGCCGCCCGGTCAGCACCAGGATCGGTGGGCAGTCGGCAATCTCGTCCTTGAGCTGCTTGGCGATTCCCATGCCGCCAACGGGCGTGGCCTCCCCGTCAAGGATGACCAGATCGAACCCGCCCTCATCCATCTGTCGAATCACCATCGGGCCGGTGGCGACGTCGACGTAAGTCAGCTCGGGCAACTCGGGGTGCACGCGCTTGCCGAGCGCCAACTGCACTTGCTCGCGGGTTCTCGGGTTATCGCTGTAGACCAGGACCCGCAACGGGCTGGAAGGCTGGGCCATGCGCCGATGTTACGGCGAGGCTCTCGACGCGCCGGAACAGCACGTCGCCCGAAATCGTCACGCTTGTCGGCGATCATCCCGACCATATTGCCGTCGACGCCGAAATCCTTGCGGTTGATGGTGGCCTGCGTGGTCAGCCGAACAGAGCCATCGCCGAGCACCGCTGACTGCGGCCCGCAGTGGCAGCGGCTTGGTCGTGCCCTTGACGGTGAGTTGCGCGCGCAGCTCGACGGCGTCGCCGTCGACGGTCTCGGCGCTGGTGACCACCAGGCTGGTGTCGGGATACTTCTCGACCTCGAAGAAATCCGCCGAACGCAGGTGGTCGTCGCGCTTGCGAATCCCGGTCTCCAGCGATGCGGTCTTGACGTCAATGCGCCCGAATACCGTTTGGCCGCCACTGATTTGGCCGTCGCCGCTGAACTCTTTGAATCGGCCCTTGACGGGCACCAAACCCCACATCGACTTGCTCTTGAACCCGATCGTCGATTGTTCGGGGACGACTCGCCACACTCCGGCGGATTCGGGACTGCCGAGAAGTTCCTGTATGCCTGCCATGTCACCTCCGCGGTGAATCGGTCGACCCCAGCAGCGGGGCGATGTCTGCTGGGTCGAAGTATTCGTCTATCCGGCTGATGAGACCGTTGGCGCCCAACTTGATAACGATGCAGACCCGCATCGAGATCGATCCGCCGTTGCGCCCATTGGCGTGCAGGATGTGCTGCTGCACGAACCCGCGGTCGAACAACTGACGGTCGAGGATCTCGTACCGGCGATCAGTGGTCGTGTTGATGAACCAGCTGATGACCCGCAGCGCGCGCTCCTTGTCGCGGTCTCGGTCGGCGACCTTCCAGACCACGACGTCGTCGTTCCACAACTGCTGGATCATCGCGATATCGCTGTTCTCGATCGCCTCGAAAAGGCGATCGGCGACGTCGGCGATGGCGTCGGCTTCGACGGCTGGCATGGGGTCAGCGTATCGAGATCGCCGGAGATATCCATGCCTTGACCTCAAGAATGGTTGAGGTAGAACACTGCATTTCATGGATACGACACCCGCCTTCTCGCTCTTCGACGACGCCTACCAGTCCCGCACCGCGCCGTGGGTGATCGGTGAGCCGCAGCCCGCGATCGTCGAACTGGAACGCACCGGCGTGATCCGCGGCAAGGTGCTCGACGTCGGTTGCGGGGCAGGCGAGCACACAATCCTGCTGACCCGCCTTGGCTACGACGTGCTGGGCATCGACTACTCGCCGAGCGCGATTGAGCAGGCCCGGGATAACGCAGCCACCAAGGGCGTCGACGCCCGATTCGACGTCGGCGACGCGATGAACCTTCCAGACGTGCCGGCCTACGACACCATCATCGACAGCGCGCTCTTCCACATCTTCGACGACGCCGACCGACCGAAGTACGTCCGCAGTCTGCACACCGCGTGCCGGCCGGGTGCGCTGGTGCACGTTCTCGCACTGTCCGACGCCGGCCGCGGATTCGGTCCCGAGGTCAGCGAGGCCGTCATCCGAGGGGCTTTCGGCGACGGCTGGGTACTGGAGGCGTTGGACACCACCACGTATCGCGGCGTCGTCGGTGAGCCGCACTCTGAAGCGCTCGGCCTGCCGGTTGGGGCCCGCGTCGACGAGCCGGCTTGGCTGGCCCGGGCGCGGCGGATCTGACTGAGCGTTCGCGATTTCTCGCGATCGTCCTCCACCAAGCACCACCCATTTCGTGGCCGTCATCATCTGTTGACGGCTTTCAGGGACATGTCCTTGGTTGGCGCCCCAATTGCGCGACTTCTGCGTCAGGGCTGTGCATCGGGCTAGATCAACGACCCAGGTGCAGAAATCGGCGAAACCGGGTCATACCGACTGCTCGTCGTAGCCGGGATGGGCGACCGCCAACCGACGGCGGACCAGCGTGCGAAGTACCGGCAGAACGTCCGCGGCCCGGTCGTCGAGTTCGCCGGCGCGGATCGCCGCCGCCAGCTGAGCTTCGTCACTGAACCCGACTTCGCCGAGCGCATCGGTGACTTCGTCCGCTGACTCATCGACCAGTTCGCGTTCGACGGTGCGCAATACGTTGGCGGCGACGCGGGCGTGGAAATTGACCTGCCCGTCGGTGGCGGCCCGCACATCGTTGTCGAGGAAGTCGGCCACCGCGGCAACGAGTTCCGCGGCAGTGGGCCGTCCGTACAGCCAATTCATTTGGGGCCGCCTCCGTCCAGCAGATCCAGCACGTCCCATTCGGTTTCGCTGACGCGCCTGCCGATCGCGGCAAGCTCCACCGACGGGGTCTGCCCGGACAGGTGGCGCTCGGCCTGAAAGCGGCAGATGACGCCCCAGCGCAGGGTGGCCAGGGTCAGCCACCATCGAAATGCATCACGGTCGACGGTCGCGCCGCCGGCCGTCTCATAGGCGGACAGAAAACTCTCGACGCTGCCGAGCCCGCCGGCGCCGAGGTGCTCGGGCGCGCCGAAGCGCCAGGCCCGGATGCAGAACCACGCCAGGTCCTCGTACACCTCGCCGATGTGCACCAGCTCCCAGTCCAACACCGCGGCGAGACCGGATTCGTCGACGATGAGGTTGCCCATCCGAAAGTCGCCGTGCACCAGCCGCGGCGGTGACGGCGGCGGCCGGTGTGCACCCAGCCAACGGAACGCCCACTCGAAGGGTGCGGTGGTGTCGCCCATCTCGTCGAGCCGGTCCCGCCACTCGGTGAGCTGATCGGCGTCCGTCAGGCCGACTCCGTTGGGATCGGCACGATGGATTGCGGCGAGCGCCTGCGCACACTGCTGCAGCAACCGTGCGCGGCCGGCCTCGTCGAGAGTGCGGTGAATGCGCCTGACGATCGTCTCACCGCCGATCGCCTCACAGATCAGATACGGATTGCCCAGCGCCGCAGGGGAATTGTCCGCCGCCAGGATGTGGGGGACAGGGGCTCCGGCGGCGGCCGCGCGCTGCTGGACACTGGCCTCGAGTTCCATGCCGGCGTGCACGTCGTCGGGTGGGCCGGTGCGCAGAATCAACGCTCGACGGTCCTGCCCACCCACCGCGTCAAATGCCCACGTGGTCCGGCTGGCCCCGCCGGTCAAGGTGTTCAGGTTCTCGACGGTGACGTCGTCGCCCAGTACTGGGCGCAGCACGGACTCGAGCTGTTCCTTCACTTGCGCCCGAATCCAAAGAGCCGCTGCGCGACTCGGCGGATCTGGATTTCCTCGGCGCCCTCGGTGATCCGGTACCGCCGGTGATGACGGTAGATGTGCTCGAACGGCTCGTGACGGCTGTAGCCCACGCCGCCGAACACCTGCATCGCGCGGTCCGCGGCCTCACACACCAGCCGGTTGGCGCGGTAGTTGGCCATCGACACCTTGTCCGACACCTCCATGTGGTGGTTGCGGTCGAGGTGGCTGGCCGCGTAGTACACCAGCAGCCGCACCATCTGCGCCTCGGTCTGCAACTCCACCAGCGGCCACTGCACGGCCTGGTTCACCGCCAGCGGCTTGCCGAACACCTTGCGGTCGTTCGGCGTAGGCGACGGCGCGGTCGATGCAGTACTGGCCGGCACCCAGGCTGCTGGCCGCCTGACGAATCCTGTTCTCGTGCAGGAAGGTCTGGCCGACCTCCAGGCCGCGGTCGACTTCACCAAGCACCGCGTCAGCGGGCACCCTCACGTCGTTGAGCTCTACCTCGCCGTGGTCGGTGGGCATGTTGAAGGTCCACCAGTAGTAGGGCACGTTGAAGCCGGGGGTATCGGTGGGCACCAGGAACGCGGTGATGCCGCGGGCCTGTCCCGGCTCGCCGGAGGTGCGGGCGAAGATCAGGTCATGGGTGGCGCGGTGCACGCCGGTGTTGAACCGCTTGGCGCCGTTGATGACCCAGCCGTCGCCGTCTTGCTCGGCGTGGGTCTCGAGCCAGGTGGCGTCCGAGCCGTGATTCGGCTCGGTCAGGCCGAACGCCATCGACCGCTCGCCGGTGATGAGCGCTTCCGTCCATTCCTTCTTCTGAGCGTCGGTGCCGAACCGGTCCATCATGATGACCTGAGGGAAATTACCGACGATCGACGATTCGTCCTGTAGGTCGTTGTGCAGCCCGAGACCCTTGTGCGCCAGGTGTTCCCGGATGACGGCCATGTCGATGTTCGTGCCGTCGCGACCACCGAACTGTGACGGCAGCCCGTATCGCAGCCAGCCCGCCTTATCGGCACGCTTGCGCATCTCACCGAGCAGGTCCTCCCATGCCCGCGCCGGGATGCCGCCGTTTTCCCAGTCGGTACGGGCATATTCGCGACGCTGGTCGAAGTACTGCATGTGTTCGCGTTCCAGCGGTTTGATCTCGGCCTCGATGAACGCGTCCATCTCGGCGAGCACTCCCGGAAGGTGGTCGGGGAGGGTGAAATCCACGTTGACTCCTTGCTAAAACCCGTACAGCGTCTTCTTCCAAATCCTCGACAGTGTGGCGATGGCGTCCTCGTCGCTGATCTCGACACCCAAGCCGGATGTGCCCACGAAGACGCTGGTGAAGTTCTCGAACAGCAAGGCGATGGCCGCTGCGGTGTGCTCGGGGTTGAGCTCGCCGCCATGTCCTTGCTCCTGGGCGCGACGCACGGACGCGGCGACGATGTCCATACCGAAGCGGCGGAATTCGTTCTGCACCGCGGCGAATCGCGGGTGGGTGGCGGCCAGTTGCGCGACCGCGATCATGATTCCGATGTTCTGTTTGAACATGTTCCAGTAGCCGGTTACCACGGAAGTGAAGAACTCGCCGTCGTCCGGCGATTCCGGCAAGTGAACGCTCAGCCCGGACGGCGTCACGATGTCGTGCAGGAAGGACTCGGCCAGCGCGGCAAGCAGGTCCTCCTTGTCGGCGAAGTAGCGGTAGAACACCGCGGGCGACTTGCCGGCGGCCGACGCGATGTCGGCCAGCGTCGTGCCGTGAAATCCGCGCTCGGCGAACAGTTTCCGGGCGGCCTGTTCGATGGCGTCCCGGGTCTGGCGGCCCTTGGCGCTCAGCGTTTCAGGGGGGCCCTTTGTGCTCCTTTCGTCCGCGGGCAACGAACTACCCGCCCAGAATGCGGTCGCCGGCACGGAGCAGCGAGCTGGGAAGCGAGTGTCCGACCACCCGTTGCGCCACCTCCGCCGCGGCGATCGCGGCCTCTAGGTCGACGTCGACGTGAATCCCGCTGTCCCGCAACAGGTACACCAGGTCTTCGGTGGCGATGTTGCCGCTGGCACCCGGCGCGAACGGGCAGCCGCCCAGCCCGCCCACCGAGGCGTCCAGCCGGGTGACACCCGAGCTGACAGCGGCGTAGGCGCTGGCCATCCCGGCGCCGCGGGTGTTGTGGAAGTGCGCGCCGAGCGGGATGTCGCCGATCAGCGGGCGGATGGCAGCGATCAGGTCGCTGACGCGCCGCGGTGTGGTGGTGCCGATGGTGTCGGCGATCGCTAGCCGGTCGACACCGTTGTCGCAGGCTGCCGCGACGACATCGATCACCCGCTGCGGGGGTGTCGGACCGTCGAACGGGCAGTCCCATGCGGTGGCGACGATGACCTCGACTGAGACTTCGCTGTCGTGGGCGATCGCGACGATCTCGGAGATCTGCGAGGTCGCGTCCGCGGTCGTGCGCCCGACGTTGGAGCGGCTGTGCCCGTCGGCGGCCGACACTACGTATTCGATCGACCGCAGGCCCGCGGCGATGGCACGCTTGGCGCCATTGGGGCTGGCCACCAACGCGGAGAACTCGATGCCGGGAAAGTCGTGCAGTTCGGCGGCGAGGTCGGCCGCGTCCGCCAGCGCGGGCACCTTCGACGGCGAGACGAAGGCCGTCGCCTCCATCTCACGTACGCCGGTGGCGGCGACGGCGGTGAGCAGTTCGAGCTTGGCGGACAACGGGATTGGGTCCTCGATCTGCAGCCCGTCGCGCAGCGAGACATCGCGAATGTCGACATGTGTCCGTGGCTCGCTCATAGCACGCCCTCCGTCCGTAGCGCAGCGATCTCTTCATGGGTCTTGCCCAGTAGCTCGTGGTAGATCTCGTCGTTGTGCTGGCCGGGCCGCGCCGGACCGGCGTAGCGGATGGTGCCCGGCGTCTCCGACAGCACCGGCACCACACCGGGTCCCTTCACGTTTCGCTCGATGCGTTCGTCCCAGTGGTCGGCGATCATCCCGCGCGACTGCAGCTGCGGATCGACCACCACCTCGGCGACGGTGTTGATGGGTCCACTGATCACACCGGCCTCCGACAGGGTGGCGATGATGTCGGCAGGCACACGCTGCGCGGCCCAGTCGCCGATGATCTTGTCCAACTCGTCCTGGTTACGGCCCCGCGCAACGTGATTGACGAACCGGTCGTCGGTTGCCAGCTCCGGCTGACCCATCGCCCCGCACAGCCGCCGGAAGACGGTGTCCTGATTGGCCGCGATCACCACCCAGCTGCCGTCGGCGCTGCGATAGATGTTGGACGGCGCGATGCCCTCGAGCCGGGTACCGGACGGCCCGCGGACCACGCCGCCTACGTCGTAATCGGGGATGGTGGATTCCTGCACTGCCAGACAGGCTTCGGTCAACGCCGCGTCCACGATCTGGCCCTCACCGGTGACAGTGCGCCGGTACAGCGCGGCCAACGCGCCCTGCGCGGCGAACATGCCCGCGAGGCTGTCGCCGAGCGAGAGCGCAAGGCGTGGCGGTGGCCCACCGGGGAAGCCGTTCATGTGGCGCAGCCCGCTGGCCGCCTCGGCGACCGAGGCGTAACCGGCCTTGTGCGCCTCCGGCCCGGTCTGGCCGTAGCCGGATACCCGGACCAGGATGATGCCCCGATTGCGTTCGCGCAGCACGTCGTAGCCGAGGTCCCATTTCTCGAGAGTGCCCGGCCGGAAGTTCTCGACGATGATGTCGGAGCGTTCGACAAGCTCCAGGAACAGCTCACGGCCCTTGGCCTCGCGCAGGTTCAGCGTGGCGGCCTTCTTGTTGCGGGCATGCACCGTCCAGAAGAAGTGGTGGCCGTCGAGTTCGGCCTGGCCCCAGGTGCGCAGGGGTCCGGCGCGCCCGGCGGTTCGATCTTGATGACCTCGGCGCCCATGTCGCCCAGCAGCCGTCCGGCGAACGGGCCCGAGATCAGCGTGCCGACCTCGATGACGCGGATGCCGTCCAGCGGACCGGTGACGCTCATCGCGAGAAGCCGTGCCGCTGTAGCCAGTCGGTGACGATGCCGACCGCCTCGCGTAATTTGTCGCGCTGGTCGGCACCGGCGTAGTAGTGGTTGGCGCCTGCAATCTCGTGCATCTCCTTATCAGGATGCCCGATGGCTTCGAACAGCCGGTGGGTGTGGCTCGGCGTGCACGCGTCGTCGGCGAGGTTGCCGATCACCAGGGCGGGCACCGCGACGTCAGGGCCGCACTCGACGGCGTCGCCGTTCGCGACGCGCGTAGCTCCATTTCACCACCGCAGGATCGCCCAGATAGCACGTTCGCGGAGTGCGTTCGTTCGGATCGACGGCCGGAGGTCAATCCGTCAGATCGACCCGGATCGTCAGCAGGTTCGTGCCGAACGTGCGCACACCGAAGCTGTTGAGTTGCGGCAGCGAGCGGAGACGTTCGCGCGGGTCGTCGTCGGGGACGAGGTGGGCGACGCCGTTGTGCCACCGGCCGCGCAGCCTCACCCGCACGTTCGGATTCGCCTTGATGTTGCGCACGTACTGCGACTTCTCGCCGAACTCGGAGACGAACCAGAACTCGTCGCCGATCCGCCGGCCACCCAGCGGTGTGCGGCGGGGCTGACCCGACTTCCGCCCGGTCGTTTCCAGCAACGTCTGGATCGGGCACCAGCCGCATCAGCGGATTGGCCACGCGTTTCTGGATCGTGTTCGTGATGCGGTCCCTGAGGTCGGTCATCGTGGGCTCCCTTTCCTCTGGCCCCATCACACCATCGCGATCCGTGAGACCTTCATGTCCAGTGTGAGCGCCCCGGCGAGTTCACGGCTGGGTCGTCCTCGGGGCCGCACAGCGCGCCGATCGTCGGTGCGGGCCGATTCGCGCATCGCGCGTTCCAGCGTCCAATGGCGGGCACTGACCAGTGACGTCATCATTTGCGAGAGCCGTTCACGCGGCGGGAGACGCGCCAATCCGCCGAAATGGCGGCGGTCGTCGTCGCGCAATTCAGCCCGGCCTCGATCAGCGCGCCGCGATACTCCGGGCATGTCGCTGAAATGCCAGTAGAAGCTGCCGTTGGTCACTCCGAGACGGCTGCACAACCCGTCGATCTTCAGCGCTTTGATGCCCTCTTCGGCAAGGATCGCGTAGCCGGCCTGGATCCAATCGTCCATGGTCAGCCGGTTGTTCGCGGTCGCGCGGGGCTTCGCCATTAGCGGCAGCCTACGTCGAGCCAGCGGGGGCAGAACTGACGCGGACGTTACTTCCCGGTTCTCACAGGAATATGGCAGGGAAGGCCGGCCCGACTTTCTCACGTGCTGGCCGCATGTTTTACTGCACACGCACAACTGAAATTTTTCTCGGTCCGCTCTTCCGCCGAACCGGGCGCAGTAGAGCGGGCGCGACAGCGCAGTGAAGAAACCGCTGCGTTGGCGAATGGCGATCTGTGATCGTCGGGGAAGGCGTTTAACGCGTAACCGGAAGATGGATGGATTTGCAGTATGAGGTTCGTTGACAAGATTCGTGGCCCCTGGGCACGTCGGTTCGCGGTGGCTGCCATTGCGGCGGCACTGCTACCCGGCGTAGTCGGTCTCACTGGAGGGTCAGCCACCGCCGGGGCGTTCTCCCGGCCTGGCCTACCGGTCGAGTACCTGATGGTGCCGTCGCCGTCGATGGGCCGAGACATCAAGGTTCAGTTCCAGCCGCGGCGGGCCGCACGCGGTCTACCTGCTCGACGGCCTGCGCGCACGTGACGACTTCAACGGCTGGGACATGGAGACCCAGGCGTTCGAGTGGTACTACGAGTCGGGCCTGTCGATTGTCATGCCGGTCGGCGGCCAGTCCAGCTTCTACACCGACTGGTATCAGCCCGCGTGCGGTAACGCCGGTTGCCAGACCTATAAGTGGGAGACGTTCCTGACCAGCGAGCTGCCGCAGTGGCTGGCCGCCAACAAGGGCATGTCCACCACCGGCAACGCCGCGGTCGGCCTGTCGATGGCCGGTAACTCCTCGATGATCCTGTGCGGCGTACCACCCGGACCAGTTCATCTACGCCGGTTCGTTGTCGGCTTCCCGAACCCGTCCGAGGGCCAGTGGCCGTTCCTGATCAACATGGCGATGGGTGACGCCGGTGGCTACTCGACCGGTCCGATGTGGGGCCCCGCCGAGACCGATCCGGCGTGGAAGCGTAACGACCCGATGGTGCAGATCCCCAGCGCTGGTCGCGAACAACACCCGCCTGTGGGTCTACTGCGGTAACGGCACGCCCAACGAGTTGGGCGGCGCGAACCTGCCCGCGGAGTTCCTCGAGGGTCTGACAATCCGGACCAACGAGACGTTCCGGGACAACTACATCGCCGCGGGCGGCAACAACGCAGTGTTCAACTTCCCGCCCTACGGCACCCACAGCTGGGAGTACTGGGGTGCGCAGCTGCAGGCGATGAAGCCTGATCTGCAGGCTCACCTCGGCGCTGCGTAGTCCGAGCCAGACGCGAAATCCCCGACACGCAGAGTGTTCGGGGGATTTTGCGTTGGCCGCGCTAGAAACCGCCTGCGACCTTGCACCACCGCACGGCCGGAGTACTTTCCGGCCCGCACCTCGTCGAGCACGCCCACCACATCCTTGACGTCGACGTCGTGTGAGATCTCCGAAAGGTGCTGCGGCTTGGACGAACTGCCCAGCTGCTCCCACAGCGCACGCCGCGGCCCGATGGGCATCTGTACCGAGTCGATGCCGAGCAGCGCCACGCCGCGCAGGATGAAGGGCATCACCGTGGTTTTCAATCCGGCACCGCCGGTCAACCCGCTGGCCGCCACCGCACCGCCGTACTTGATGGTGCTGAGCACATCGGCCAGGGTGGCCCCACCGACGCAGTCGATCGCGCCGGCCCAGCGAGTCCTGCCCAGCGGCCGCGGCTTGGCGTCTGGGTCGGCGGGCAGCCGGCCGATGACCTCTGCGGCGCCCAGCGCTGTCAGCCGATCGGAAGCGTCGGCCTTGCCCGTCGACGCCACCACCTGGTAGCCCGCCGCGGATAGCAGGTCGATGCTGACCGACCCGACGCCACCGGTCGCGCCGGTCACCACGATCGGCCCGTCCTCCGGCGCGATACCGCGATCGACGAGCGCCTGCACACTCATCGCCGCGGTGAATCCCGCCGTGCCGATGGCCGCGCCCTCACGCGGGCTCAGCGCGCCGAGCTTGACCACCCAGTCCGCCGGCAGCCGGGCGTACTCGGAGTAGCCGCCGTGCCGGGCCGTGCCGATCTCGTAGCCGTGGGCCAGCACCGCGTCACCGACCGCGAACTCGTCGGACTCCGACGACACGACCTCGCCCGTGAGGTCGATGCCGGGAACGATCGGATAGTCGCGCACCACACCGCCGTTGGGGGTCAGCGCCAGCGCGTCCTTGTAGTTGACGCTGGAGTAGTGGACCCGGATGGTCACCTCTCCGGGCGGAAGTTCGGATACCTCCAGCGTCTCGACTGCCGCCTCGATGCGATCATCGTTCTGCCGCGCAACCAGCGCCTGAAACTTGTCCATTCACCCGACCCTAGTGGGCGGGCCGGAAGCTACTTGAGTTCGGACGACGACAAGCCCAGCAACCGGCGGGCCACCACCAGCTGCTGAATCTGCTGCGTGCCCTCGAAGATGTCCAGGATCTTAGAGTCGCGAGCCCACTTCTCCAGCAGCGCCTCCTCGGAATAGCCTGTGGTACCTGCCATTTCGACCGCCTTGAGGGTGATGTCGCTGGCCACCCGGGCGGCCTTGGCCTTCGCCATCGAGGCTTCCTTGGAGTTGGGGATGTTGTTGTCGGCCTGCCACGCCGCCCGCACGTTCAGCAGGTAGCCGGCCTCCCAGTCGGCCTCCATCCGCAGGAACTCCGACGCAGCGGCGCTCTGCGCGTGCGAGGGCTTGTCGTAGGAGATCTCCACGCCGGCGTCGGTGAGGATCTTGCGCAGCTCCTCCAATGCGGCGCGTGCGATTCCGACGGCCATTGCCGCCACGATCGGGCGGGTGTTGTCGAAGGTCTCCATCACCCCGGCAAAACCCTTCTCCACGTGGATTTCCGGATCGCCGAGCAGGTTGTCCTTCGGGATGCGGACATTGTCGAAGCGGATCACCGCGGTGTCGGAGGCCTTGATGCCGAGCTTGTCTTCGAGCCGTTCGACGATGACGCCCGGATGCTCGCGCGGCACGATGAACGACTTGATCGAGGCGCGGCCCAGCGACTTGTCCAGCGTCGCCCACACCACGATGTGGCTGGCCCGCGAACCTGCGGTGACGAAAATCTTCTCGCCGTTGATCACGTACTCGTCGCCGTCGAGCACCGCGGTCGTCGACACGGCGGCCGAGTCGGATCCGAAGCCGGGCTCGGTGATCGCCATTGCGGCCCAGACCTTTCCGAGCCGAGCCAGTTGCTCATCGGTGGCCACCCCGGAGATCGCCGCGTTGCCCAGCCCCTGGTAGGGCACCGACAACAACATCGCCACATCGCCCCAGCTGATCTCCGTTGCATTGAGCACCGCCGACATGTTGCCGCCGTTGCGGTTTTCGTCTGGCGCCTCGGCGTCGCGAAATGCTTCTGCGCCGGCGAACGAGATGGTCTTGGCCTGCGAGATGCCCTCGAACAGGCTGTTCAGCGTCTCCAACTCGACGGGGTAGTCGTGCTCCCGCAGGTCGTACTTGCGGGAGATCGGCCGGATCATCTCCGCGGCGCCTTGGTGGCCCTTGTCGATGACCGCCTGCAGCTTCGTGGGCATTTCCAAATTGATTGCCATAACAGGACTTTCAGCTCGAATGGACTAGATGACAACGACGCCCTCGGCGACGCCGATCGCGCGCAGGTCGCGGTACCAGCGTTCGACGGGATGCTCCTTGGTGTAGCCGTGCCCGCCGAGCAGCTGCACGCCGTCCAGGCCGATCTGCATGCCTTTGTCGGCGCCGAGCCGCTTGGCCAGCGCGGCCTCACGGGCGAACGGCAAGCCCTGCTCGGCGCGCGAGGCTCCGCGCCAGGTGATCATCCGCAGTCCGTCGAGCTCGATCGCGATGTTGGCGGTCATGAACGCCACCGCCTGACGGTGCGCGATGGGTTCACCGAACGCCTGGCGTTCCTTGACGTAAGGCACCACGTGGTCGAGCACCGCGTGGGAGGTGCCGACTGCCAGCGCCGCCCAGCCGAGCCGTGCCAGCGCGATTGCCTCGGAGTAATCGGCATCGGTGGCGCCGTCTTCGCCGAGCCGGGCGCCCAGCGGGACCGACACGTTGTCGAGCTCGACGCGACCCAGCGCGGCGGCGCGGATGCCCATGCTCGGATCGGCCGTGACGGACACGCCCTGCGCCGACGACTCGACGATGAACAGCGCCGGCTTGCCGGACAGTTGCGCACCGATTATGAACAATTCGGCGTCCGCTGCGGCCGGCACGAGAGACTTGACGCCGGACAGCCGGTAGCCGCTCGGCGTGCGTACCGCCGTGGTCTTCAGCGCGGTGGGATCAAACAGCGCATGCGGTTCGGCGATCGCCACGCATGCCTGAGGGACGTTCTCGCCAGCGAACTCGTTGAGGTAGGTGGCCTGCTGATCGGCGCTGCCCCAGTGGGTCAGGGCCGACGCGACGCCGCCGGGCGCCAGTATCGGCAGGGCCAGCCCCATGTCGCCGTAGGCCAGCGCCTCGGCGACGAGCGCGTTGGTAACCGTCGTGCGATGGGCGGCGATGCCGTCGAAATCCTCGGGGATGTTGATCGCCGTAATGCCCAGCTCGGCGGCCTTGGCGATCAGGTCCGGCGGGTAAGACGCCGTGTCGTCGGCGTCGCGCGCGGCCGGGCGCAGGATCTCCTCGGCGAATTCGTTGAGCGTCTCGAGGATCATCTTCTGGTCGTCGTCGGGGGTCAGGTCGAAGTAGTCGGCGCCGCTCGCCTTGAGCCGGGTCGGTGCTTTGCCGATGCCCTGGATGCGCTTGAACTGGCGGGTCGATGCGCCAGCGGCGGAGAACACCTGCTTGACGCCGTACTTCAAGCTGCGGTTGAGGGGATCGCGCAGGTTGTAGCGGTCCAGGAATTCCTGGCCGACGATGGGCGTGATCAGCGCCAACCCGATGTCGGTCGCTGTCCGCTTGTGCTTCTGCAACCCGACGGCGCTCTCCTTGCCCGAACGCTTGGGGCGCGGTGCCGAACCGTTTTTGGACGACAGGGTGTTGGTCATGTCAGCAAGCCTCACGTGGTAGGACAGTGCACCTGACGGTATCTTACTCCAGAGTAAGGTCCGGCAATTCTGTTACGCATTCACAGGGTGCTGGCCGGAGATCGGCAAGCGTGCATTGAGCGCCTGCCACGACCTAATTGGTGGTATCAATCAGGTATCATCCGGGTCATGGGAATGACTCTGCGCACCAGTGACCAGCAGACAGAAGCGCTGCGCCAGCAGGCCGCCGCCGAGGGGCGGTCGATGCAGGCCGTCGCGCTGTCGGCCATCGACGAGTACATCGCACGGCGGACGCACAACGCCAAGGTTGCCGCGGCGCTGCAGCGCGTGGTGCGCGAGGAGGCCGGGGTCCTGGAGCGCCTTAAGGACGCATGACCGAGTACCTGGATCTCGACGACCTGCTCGACATCACCCGCGAGGCCGTCGGCGGGGACGCTGTGGTCGGAGATTACGGCTTGCTTGAGTCAGCTCTGGCGCGCCCCCGTGCGTCGGTGTTCGGCCAGGATGCCTACCCAGATCTGCACCTCAAGGCCGCCGCGCTACTGCACTCTCTGGCGCGGAACCACGCGCTAGTGGACGGAAACAAACGACTGGCGTGGACTGCCTGCCTGACGTTCCTCGCCATCAACGGCCAGTGGATTAGTGCACCCGAGGATGAACGCTTCGAATTGGTCATCCGGGTCGCCACCGGTGTACTGCCCGATCTCGACAAGATTGCCGAGCAACTACGCACCTGGAGCTACCAGGAGGGCTGAGGGACAGCGCTGCCCTCGGCGCCGTTCTCAAAGTCCCTGTCGTCCAAGGCATTACGAAGCGTCGCGACCGATCAAGAGATCGTCAAGGGAAGCCGCCGCGCACCCCAGCGCCCGAAGGGACCGTTGAAGACGCCCGGCAGCTGGGTGCCGCAGGCTTCGCAATGCCCGTCGTCGGTCAGCGCGTAGTGCCGCATCGCGTACCAATCGCGCACCACTACGGCTGCACCGCAGCCCGAGCAGCACGTGGTGCCGCCGTCGGTGTCATGGACATTGCCGGTGTAGACGAAGCGCAAGCCCTCGGCCATGCCGATCCGGCGGGCCCGAGTCAGCGTCTGGGGCGGCGTCGGCGGTATGTCCGTCATCTTGTAGTCGGGATGAAATGCGGTGAAATGCAACGGCACATCGACGCCGAGATGTTCGGCGATCCACGCGCACTCGGCGGCGATCTCGGCGTCGCGGTCGTTGAAGCCAGGAATGAGCAGCGTGGTGATCTCGAACCAGACGTCGGTTTCGTGCCGCAGATAGACGAGGGTGTCGAGCACATCGGCCAGATGCCCGACGCAGACCCGGTGATAGAAGTCCTCGGTGAACGCCTTGAGGTCGACGTTGGCGGCGTCGATGTGCTGGTAGAACTCGGCACGCGGCTGCGGGCACATGTAGCCCGCCGTCACCGAAATCGCCTTGATGCCCCGTTCGTGACAGGCGTCCGCGACGTCGGCGGCGTACTCCCAGAATATCGTCGGATCGTTGTAGGTGAATGCCACGCTGCGACAACCCATTTCGACCGCAACACGGGCCAAGTCCTCGGGCGTCGCCCGGTCGGCGAGGGTGTCGACCTCACGCGACTTGGAGATGTCCCAGTTCTGGCAGAACTTGCACGCCAGGTTGCAGCCGGCGGTGCCGAACGACAGCACCGCCGAGCCGGGCAGAAAGTGGTTGAGCGGCTTCTTCTCCACGGGGTCGACGCAAAATCCGCTGGACCGGCCGTAACTGGTGAGCACGATCTGGTCGTCGACGCGCGCTCGCACGAAGCACAGGCCGCGCTGGCCCTCGCGCAGCTTGCACGCCCGCGGGCACACGTCGCACTGGATCCGGCCGTCGTCGAGGCGGTGCCAGTGTTCGGTCGAGACCGTGAACGGGTCGTCGAGGGTGAGAGTCATCAGATGCTCCGACCTCAGGCTACGCCGGATAAAGGCTGGTCAGCACCGCATTGTGGAGCCGGCCGTTGGTGGCGACGGCGCTGCCGCCGTGCGGCCCGGCCGTGCCGTCGAGGCTGGTGAACGCGCCGCCGGCTTCGCGCACCAGAATGTCGAGCGGGGCGAGATCCCACAGCGAAACCTCGGGCTCGGCGGCGACGTCGACGGCGCCCTCTGCGACCAGGCAATAGGACCAGAAATCGCCGAAGCCACGCACCCGCCAGACGGTGTCCGTGAGGTCGATCAAGCGCTCCCGCAAGCCCAGCTTCGCCCAGCCATCGAGGCTGGAGAGCGACAGGCTTGCGGACTTGATGTCGGGAACCGAAGACACCGTTATCCGCCGTTGTGCGCCGCCGGCGACCGACAGGAAAGCGCCTTGGCCGTCACCGGCCCACCAGCGCCGCTGCAGGGCCGGTGCGCTGACCACCCCGACGACCGGAACACCGTCGTGCAGCAGCGCGATCAGCGTGGCCCACACCGGCACGCCCCTGACGAAGTTCTTAGTGCCGTCGATCGGATCGATCACCCACTGCCGCCCATTGAAAACCGTTGTGCCGCCGAACTCTTCGCCAAGAATCGGGTCGTCGTGCCGGTGCTTCGAAAGCGTCTCGCGCAGCGCGGCTTCCACCGAGTGGTCGGCGTCGGTCACCGGTGTGAGGTCCGGTTTGGTGTCGACGCGCAGGTCCAGCGCGCCGAACCGATCCAGCGTCAGCGCGTCGGCCTGATCGGTCAGTTGCAGGGCAAGGGCAATGTCATCAGCCACATCGATTGAGACCGGGCTCATGGCAGCAGTCCTACCATGACCGCATGTGGGAATTAGGGGTGCTGCTGTTGTTGATCGGCGCCATCGCGTTGCTGGCCGCGCCCAGGATCATGCGACGCCGAGGTGTGGGCAGCGGCTGGGCGCAGGGCACGCTGGTGGTCACCGGCGTCAGCCCGCGGCCGGATGACCTGGTGGGCGTGCAGTACGCCACGATCACCGGCGTCATCAACGGCCCAACCGTCAACGAGCACGTGGTCTATCAACGCCTTGAGGTCGACGTCGACAACTGGCCGACGATGGGCGCGCTGTTCCCCGTCATGTATTCGCCGAAGAATCCGGACAACTGGAGCTTCGCGCCGCCCGAAATGCCGCCAACACCGCCGCCTCCGCAGGGCCCGACGGAGCTCCGCTAGACCACCCGCTCGCGCTAGGCCATCGATCGTTCAAACGTGATACTCGCATGTGATACCACGTTTTCCACTCGCATCGCGACAGCCTGGGCGGTGCTGATGTGGCTGGTGTGGCGCGGTGGCAACGCACCCAACGTTCAGATTGCACTCACGGTCGTTCAGTCGGGCCGAATCACAGCCCTGAATGCAATTTCAAGAGGCTCCCCGCCTCAGCCGTGGCCGATCCGCAGTAGCTCGGCGACGCTGGTCAGCTTGACCCGTGGGCGGCCGTGCGGCTCACCGGTGGATCGTTCGTACTCGTCGATCAGTTTCCAGTGGTCGTCGGTGACGAGCTTGGGCTGTCGCTCCAGCAGCCACGCCACCAGATCCGAGGAGTGGTCGGCCCCGAAATCCGCCAGCGAGCCGCCGCACAGGTCCTCGATCAGCGTGTCGACGGTCTCCTGAGAATCCTTCTTGTTGGTGCCGATCACACCGGTGGGCCCGCGTTTGATCCAGCCGACCACGTATTCGTTGCGGCGGCCGTCGATCCGGCCGGCGGTGTGCGGGATGGTGCCGGTCTTGTCGTCGAACGGCAAGCCCGGTGTCGCCACGCCGCGATAGCCGACGGCGCGCACCACCAGCTGCGCGGGCACCTCGTCACGCTCACCGGTGTCCTTGGCGACGATGCGTCCGTTGTCGTTGACCAGCTCGTTGCGACCGAGCACGATCGACTCCACTTTTCCGTCGCCCTTGAGCTCGATCGGTGACGTGCGGAACCGGAACACGATCCGTCGCTTGGCGCCGCGAGGCTCCCGTTCGGCGTAGCCGCGCAGCACCTTGATGTTGTTTCTGACCGTCTTGCCGGCCGCCTCCACGTCCTCATCGGAGATGTCGGCGAAATCGGCGGGGTCGACGATCACGTCCACGTCCCCGAGGCCCTCGAGGTCGCCCAGCTCGCGCAGCTCCAGCGTGGTGAACGGGGCCTGCAGCGGCCCGCGACGGCCGATGATGAGCACCTCCTCCACCCCGCGGTCGTGCAGTGACCGCAACGCGTGGTCGGCGATGTCCGTCGCGGCCAGCACGTCAGGATCGGTGACGAGGATCCGCGCCACGTCCAGCGCGACGTTGCCGTTGCCGACAACAACAGCGCGACGGCACGATAAGTCCGGCGCCATCTCCTCGAAGTGGGGGTGCGCGTTGTACCAGCCCACGAAGTCGACGGCGGCGACGCTACCGGGCAGGTCCTCACCGGGAATGCCCAGCGACCGGTCGGACTGGGCGCCGACGGCGTAGACCACCGCGTCGTAGCGTTCGGCCAGCTCGGCGGCCTGCACGTGGTCTCCGACCACGATGTTGCCGAAGAACCGGAACCGCGGGTCCAGCGCCGTCTTCTCGAACTGGGCGCTGATCGACTTGATCTTCGGATGGTCCGGGGCCACGCCGGAGCGCACCAGACCCCACGGCGTGGGCAGCATCTCCAGCATGTCGACGCGCACATCTTTCAGGCCGGTGTCGTCGTTCGCATCGGCGAACTTCAGCAGCGACGCCGCGGCAAAGTAACCCGAGGGCCCTGAACCGACGATCGCCACATGGTATGGGCGCATACTCAACCTTCTGATAGGCCGTCTGCTTCTGCCCGACCACGCGCACTGGGGCTGTCGCGTCGTCGCCGGGCTGGTTACTCACCCGATGCTAAACGGGCACCCCGCCCGCTGCCGCCGGTCATCAAGAACTACCACGCCGGTAACCTGAACTCCCGTGGATCCTGACCGTCAAGCCGATATCGCCACCCTCGACTCCACCCTGACCACGGTGGAGCGGGTGCTCGACGTCGAGGGGCTTCGCGGTCGCATCGAAAAGCTGGAGCACGAGGCCTCCGACCCCCATCTGTGGGATGACCAATCCCGCGCTCAGCGCGTCACCAGTGAGCTGTCCCATGCCCAGGGTGAGCTGCGCCGAGTCGAGGACCTGCGCCAGCGGCTCGACGACCTGCCGGTGCTCTATGAGCTCGCCGACGAGGAAAACGGAGCAGGCGCCGTCGATGCATTGGATGAGGCCGACGCCGAGTTCAAGAAGCTGCGCGAAGACATCGAGGCGATGGAAGTGCGCACGCTGCTGTCCGGCGAGTACGACGAGCGCGAGGCGCTCGTCAACATCCGGTCCGGCGCCGGCGGGGTGGACGCCGCGGACTGGGCCGAGATGCTGATGCGGATGTACATCCGCTGGGCGGAGAAGCACAACTATTCCGTCGAGGTGTTCGACACGTCCTACGCCGAGGAGGCCGGGATCAAGAGCGCGACGTTCGCGGTGCACGCGCCGTTCGCGTACGGCACGTTGTCGGTGGAGCAGGGCACGCACCGGTTGGTCCGAATCAGCCCGTTTGACAACCAGGGCCGCCGGCAGACGTCGTTCGCCGAAGTCGAGGTCCTTCCGGTCACCGAGACGACCGACCACATCGACATTCCCGAGGCCGACGTGCGTGTAGACGTCTACCGATCCAGCGGGCCGGGCGGTCAGTCGGTGAATACCACTGACTCCGCGGTTCGACTCACGCATATCCCGACCGGTATCGTGGTGACTTGCCAGAACGAGAAGTCGCAGCTGCAGAACAAAGTGTCGGCAATGCGCGTGCTTCAGGCAAAGTTATTGGAACGCAAGCGTTTAGAAGAACGCGCTGAGCTGGACGCGCTGAAGGGTGACGGCGGCAGTTCGTGGGGCAACCAGATGCGATCCTACGTATTGCATCCGTATCAGATGGTGAAGGACCTGCGCACCGACTATGAAGTCGGCAACCCGGCTGCAGTGCTAGACGGAGACATCGACGGATTCCTCGAGGCCGGAATTCGGTGGCGCAATAGGCGAGATGACGAATAGCACCGTACTTGCAATAAGTCTGTCCGAGCGCTGGCACGGCTTCTGGGGCGGCAGCATTGGCGTCTGGATTCTCGACAGAGGCGTGCCGATCGCGCTGTATCTGATCGGCGGCTTACTAGCCGCCCGGTTCATCAACTGGGCCGCTCGACGAATCGTCCGGCGCATCGACGCCGAATACACGGAAAGCGACCAACTGGTGCGCACCGAGAGCGCCAAGCACCGCCAGGCCGTCGCCTCGGTGATCTCCTGGGTGTCGGTCGCCTTGCTCTTCGTCGTCGTGATAGTGCAGGTCACCTCGATCCTCGCCATCCCGGTCGGATCCCTCGTTGCGCCCGCCGCCGTGCTGGGCGCCGCACTCGGGTTCGGCGCCCAGCGCGTGGTGCAGGACCTGCTCTCCGGGTTCTTCATCATCACCGAGAAGCAATACGGCTTCGGCGACCTCGTTCAGCTCAGCATGAACGGTGTCGAGGACGCGATGGGCACCGTCGAGGACGTCACGCTGCGGGTCACCAAGCTGCGCTCTACCGAGGGTGAGATGTTCACCATCCCCAACGGCCAGATCATCAAGTCGCTGAACCTGTCCAAGGATTGGGCCCGCGCCGTTGTCGACATCCCGGTGCCGACCAGCGCGGACCTCAACCGGGTTAACGAGGTCCTGCACAGCGTGTCCGAGAGCGCGATGGAGGATCCCGAACTGAGCGAGCTGGTGCTGGACGCGCCGTCGCTGATGGGTGTGGAAAGCATCGAACTGGACACCGTCACGATGCGGATGGTGGCGCGCACCCTGCCGGGCAAGCAGTTCGAGGTCGGCCGTCGGTTGCGGGTGCTGGTGGTCAGGGCGCTGTCCCGCGCCGGCATCGTCACGTCCGCCGATTCGACGCCGATGGTGGGAGCCATCGTTCATCCAGCGACCGCCGGGGGGGCTGAGGAAGAGACCCAGGGCCCGGCGGAGCAGAAGAAATGAGGTCCTGGTTCAAGGCCAAGCTCGGCCGAATGCGTGTCTCGACGTTGGTGCTCATCGTCGCGTTCATCGCGCTGTTCTGGGTGTACCACAACTTCGAGCCCGCTCGCACTCCGACCGAGGCGCCGCCGACGGCGGTCGTGCCGCCGGGCTTCGTCCCCGACCCGAACTACACCTGGGTACCGCGGACGAACGTGCGTCGGCCCAAGGAGCCTGAGACCACCACGACGACCACGACGAGCCCGACCGAGACGACGACCACGAGCCCGACATCGCCGACGGAGCCGACGCCGATGGTGGTGGATCCGGACGGTCTAGGGCCGCTGCCGCCCCAGACCATCACGCCGACGACCGCGACCTCATACGCCGACGACGACGACGGGTGTGGAACTGGGGCCGACGCCGACAACGACTACTACTACTCCGGCGGGATAGCGCTCGAAACGCGCTGCCCAATTACACCGCTACACTGGCGTGCCGTGATGATCACCCTTGACCATGTCAGCAAGCAGTACAAGTCGTCGGCGCGGCCAGCGCTCGACAACATCTCGGTCAAGATCGACAAGGGTGAGTTCGTCTTCCTGATCGGACCGTCCGGATCGGGCAAGTCGACGTTCATGCGGCTGCTGCTGGCCGAGGACACGCCGACGACGGGTGACATTCGAGTTTCCAAATTCCACGTCAACAAGCTGCCCGGCCGTCACATCCCGAGCCTGCGCCAGGTCATCGGCTGCGTGTTCCAGGACTTCCGGCTGCTGCAGCAGAAGACGGTGTTCGAAAACATCGCGTTCGCGCTGGAGGTCATCGGCAAGCGCGCCGAGGTGATCAACCGGGTGGTGCCCGACGTGCTGGAAATGGTCGGCCTGTCGGGCAAGGCCAACCGGTTGCCCGCCGAACTGTCCGGCGGTGAGCAGCAGCGCGTCGCGATCGCCCGCGCGTTCGTCAACCGGCCGCTGGTGCTGCTGGCCGACGAGCCCACCGGCAACCTCGACCCCGAAACCAGCAAGGACATCATGGATCTGCTCGAGCGCATCAATCGCACCGGAACGACGGTGCTGATGGCCACCCACGACCATCACATCGTCGACTCGATGCGCCAGCGCGTCGTCGAATTGGAGCTGGGCAGGCTCGTTCGCGATGAGCAGCGCGGTGTCTACGGAATGGATCGCTAAGTGCGCTTCGGCTTCCTGATCAATGAAGTTCTGACCGGGCTTCGTCGCAACGTCACCATGACGGTCGCGATGATCCTGACGACCGCCATCTCCATCGGCCTGTTCGGCGGGGGCTTGCTGGTGGTGCGCCTCGCGGACCAGTCGCGCGACATCTATCTCGATCGCGTGGAGAGCCAGGTCTTCTTGACCAACGACGTCTCCGCCAACGACCCCACGCTGCGACGCCGACCTCGTGCAAGGCGCTGCGGCAGCAGATCGAGGACCGCGACGACGTGCGCTCGGTGCGGTTTCAGAACCGCGACGAAGCCTATGACGACGCGATCAAGAAGTTCCCGGAGTACAAGGACGTCGCCAGCCGGGACGCGTTTCCGGCGTCGTTCATCGTGAAGTTCAACGATCCCGAGCAGCACAAGGACTTTGACGAGGCGATGGTCGGCCAACCCGGCGTGACTCAGAGTGCTCAACCAGAAGGACTTGATCGATCGCCTCTTCGCCGTGCTCGACGGGATCAGCAAGGCCGCGTTTGCGGTGGCGCTGGTGCAGGCGATCGGCGCAGTGTTGTTGATAGCCAACATGGTTCAAGTTGCCGCGTACACCCGCCGAACCGAGATCGGCATCATGCGACTGGTCGGTGCCAGCCGCTGGTATACGCAGCTGCCCTTCCTGGTGGAGGCGATGCTTGCCGCGTTCATCGGGGTGGTCATCGCGATCATCGGGCTGATCTTGGTACGTGCGCTGTTCTTGGAAAACGCGCTCAACCAGTTCTATCAGGCGAATCTGATCGCAAAGGTGGACTACGCGGACGTTCTCTACTACAGCGCGCCCTGGATGATGTTCCTGGGTCTCGCCATGGCCGGTGTCACGTCCTATGTGACGCTGCGACTTTACGTTCGAAGATAACCGTGGCCAAGAAAGCCGACCCGTCGAGGTCAAGCAACAACAAGATCGTCGCGACGAATCGCAAGGCGCGGCACAACTATTCGATTCTCGAGACCTTCGAGGCCGGGGTGGCGCTGGTGGGCACCGAGGTCAAGAGCCTGCGCGACGGCCAGGCATCGCTGGCCGACGCCTTCGCCACCGTCGACGACGGCGAGATCTGGCTGCGCAACCTGCACATCCCGGAGTATCACCACGGCAGCTGGACCAACCACGCGCCGCGGCGTAACCGCAAGCTGCTGTTGCACCGCAAGCAGATCGACAACTTGGTGGGCAAGATCCGGGACGGCAACCTGACGCTCGTCCCACTGTCGCTGTACTTCTCCGACGGCAAGGTGAAGGTCGAACTGGCGCTGGCCCGCGGCAAGCAGGCCCACGACAAGCGACAGGACATGGCGCGCCGCGACGCGCAACGGGAGGTTACCCGCGAGCTCGGCAGACGCGCCAAGGGCATGACCTGATCGGCGTCGCACTCGCGCTGGCGTCGGCGCTGGGCTACGGCATCAGCGACTTCGTCGGCGGCCTGGCGTCACGACGCGTGGCGGCCCTGCGGGTCGTGCTGGTGTCCTACCCGATCGCCATGGTGCTGCTGGCCACGCTGGCGACGATCGTCGGCGGACAGGTATCCGAGGCCGCCATCTTCTGGGGCGCGCTGTGCGGGGTCTCGCAGGCGTTCGGCGTGTGGTGGTTCTACGCCGCGCTCGGTGCGGGGCCGATCTCGGTGGTGTCGCCGCTGACGGCCGTGCTGGTCGCAGGCATTCCCGTCGCGGTCGGCCTGGCGCTGGGGGAGCGGCCGGGCGTCGTCGCGGGCGTCGGCGTCGTGGTGGCGCTCGTCGCGGTGGTCATGGTCAGCCGCGAAGCGACCGACGAGGACGTCACGCCGCACAAGTTCACCGCGACGGTGGCGTGGTTGACGGTCGGCTCCGGGATCGCGTTCGGGTTGAACTTCGTGCTGATCGATCAGGCACCGGTGGAGGCCAAGCTGTGGCCGCTGGTGTTCGCCCGCATCGCGGCCACGGTGCTGGTGATCGTCATCGCCGCGCTCAGCCACAATCTGCGCCCGCCCACCGGGACGCCGCTGCGACTGGCGATGCTGGCGGCGGTCCTGGATGTCGGAGCCAACATCGCGATGCTGCTGGCGCTGCAGGCGTCGCTGCTATCGCTGGCCGGCGTGCTGATGTCGCTGTACCCGGCGGCGACGGTGCTGCTGGCGATCGCGGTGCTGCGCGAGCGGGTGACCCGCTGGCAGGCGGTGGGCATGGTGCTGGCGCTGGCGGCGGTCGCGATGATCGCCGCCGGCTAAATTGCCGCGAGCGTGCGTGTTGCACTCCGACACGCCGCGAAATGCGTGCATTTTGCGCACGTTCGCCGGCGATGAGTGCCCAGAATCCGTCCGGCGTGGACTTGATCTTGTCTAGCATCAGCGCGTGCCCAAACTGAAGAGCGGAACCGTTGTCGCCGTCGCGCCTGGGCTGTACAAAGCTGCCGGCTCGTACGGCGGCTGCCCGGCGACGTCGCAGGGCAAGCAGTACACGCAGACACGTGCTCGGCGGTGGCGGTAACGCCGCCAACATGCCGGCGCTGGGGGTTTGACGTGAGCCGCCCCGTCACCCAACTCGACAAGGCCGCTGTGCTCGACGGCCTCTTCGCTGAATGGGACGCCATTCTCGCGATGGCGGACGGGCTGTCCGATGCGCAATGGCAGGCGCCGACGCCGTTGCCCGGTTGGTCCGTACGCGATGTGGTGGCGCACGTCATCGGCACCGAGTCGATGTTGCAGGGCGTCGGCACCCCGGAGGCGGATGTCGACGTGTCGACGCTCAAGCATGTCCGCAACGACGTCGGCGTAATGAACGAACGCTGGGTGCGCAAGCTGCGCGGCGTCAGCGCGGCCGACCTGCTCGACAAGCTCCGCGCCACGATCGCCGAACGTCGGAGTTCCCTGACCGACATGTCCGACGGCGACTGGAACGAGACCACCGCCACGCCTGCCGGTCCCGACACCTACGGCCGCTTCATGCGGGTGCGGGTCTTCGATTGCTGGATGCACGAGCACGACATCCGCGATGCGCTGGAGCGGCCTGCCGCCGAGGGTGACCTCGCAGGGCCGTCGTCGCGGCTGGCGCTCGACGAAGTGGCGTCCAGCATGGGATTCGTCGTCGGCAAACTCGGCGGCGCACCGGACGGATCGCGGGTGCGGATCGAGTTGACGGGCCCACTGCAACGCACCATCAACGTGGCCGTCGACGGGCGCGGGCGGGTGGTCGAAGACTTCGACGCCGAGCCGACGGCCACCATCGAGCTGGACGGGTTGCTGTTCACCCGGCTGGCAGGCGGCCGGACGCCGTTGGCACAGCACGCCTGCGCCATCAGGTACGGCGGAGACGAGGCGTCGGCCAGCGCGATCGTCGAGCACCTCAATTATGTGATCTGAGCTGCGCGAACACGCCGACATCGGGATGAAAATCCTCTGTTGGTGTGCTGTGCCTGGCGTACCATTGAATGTCCTGCCGAAATTCGGCGGGGATGCGAGGGGCTGAACGGTTTCGACTTCGCGCATCGAATCAAGGGAAGCGTGCCGGTGCAGGCAAGAGACCACCGTAAGCGTCGTTGCAACCAATTAAGCGCCGATTCCAATCAGCGCGACTACGCCCTCGCTGCCTAAGCGACGGCTGGTCTGTCAGACCGGGAGCGCCCTCGGCCCGGACCCTGGCATCAGCTAGAGGGACAAACCGATACGTCCGGTCGCGGGATTTATCGGGACATCAAACAGCGACTGGGATCGTCATCCTGACTTGTTCGCGTGATCAGGAGATCCGAGTAGAGGCATAGCGGACTGCGCACGGAGAAGCCTCGAGGGAATGCCGTAGGACCCGGGTTCGATTCCCGGCAGCTCCACCGAATAAGAAGCAGGTCAGGGCTATATTCCCTGACCTGTCTTTTTCCCGTCAACGGAACGGCTGGGCCCGAACACGTTGCACATGTTGGAAATGGTTAAGGCGCTCGGCGACTTAAGGCGCTCAGCGACCGAGGCGTGTCACTGGTGTCGCTGACGGACCGTATCGACTATTCGACAGCCGGTGTGGCGCTGTTCCTCGCCAGTACGCAGTTGCCGAAGTTGTTTGGCATCCCCGCCGCTCACGGCGATTTCTGGGAGAACAGCGGCACCTTCCTGACGCAGCTGAACGAAACCAACCTCGCAGCGCTGACGATCGGCGGCGCGGCGCTGGTGGTGCTCGTGCTCGGGAAGACCTTCCTCAAGAAGCTACCTATGTCGTTATTGGTCGTGGTGGCCGGCATCGTGGCTTCGCGCCGTCTCGGACTGGAAAAGCGCGGGGTGAAGTTGCTCGGCGAACTGCCGCAAGGCTTGTCGGACCTCGGTCTTCCCGCGGTTCATTGGGACGACCTGAACGCAATGTTGCCCCTCGCCTTCGCGTGCTTCCTGCTCGCCGCGGTGGAGACGGCCGCCATTGGCCGCACGTTCGCGGCCAAGTACGACCGCCGGCTGGACGCCAACCAGGAATTCCTGGCGCTCGGCGCGTCCAACCTCGCTGGGGGTTCGGCCAAGGTTTCCCGGTCAGCGGCGGCATGTCGCAATCCGTCGTCAACGAGGGCGGGGGCGCGCGAACGCCGCTGTCCGGCGCCATCGCGGCGGTATTCATTCTGGTGGTGGTGCTTTTCTTCTCGCAGCTGCTGAGCGCGTTGCCCCAACCCGTGTTGGCGGCGGTCGTGTTGGTGGCGGTGGCGAGCCTGGTCAGTCTGTCCGCCCTCAGGCATCTCTGGCGCAGTGATGGCCGTGAATTCGTTATCGCGATGGTCGCCATGTTCGGCGTGCTGGGGCAGGGATTGCTGCGGGGCGTGGCGATCGGCGCGGTCATCTCGCTCGTGCTGTTGATTCGGCGCGCGGCGCTACCGCCCGTCGCCTCGCTCGGTCGCATCCCCGGCACGCGCCGGTTTTCCGATCGCGAGCGCCATCCGGAGAACAAAGCGATTCCCGGCATGCTCATCTTGCGCCCGGGTGCTAGCTTGCTTTATTTCAACATGAATTACGTGCGCGACACGATCGAGGAACGAGTGCGGGCGGAAAAGGAAACCAAGCTAGTCGTGCTGGATCTGTCCGAAGTGTCGATAGTGGACATGCACGCCGCGGAGATGTTGGCGGGTCGCCAGCGAACTCGCCGCAAAGGGCATCAAGATCCAGGCCGTGGAGGCGCACTCGCAGGTGCGCGACCGGTTGCGCAGCGAAGGACTGGAGGAGAGACTCGGCGGGATCGAACGGTTGCGCACCGTCGCCGACGTGGCAGACGGATTTCTGCGAGGGGTCCGGCAGAATCCAGATGAGCCCGTTCTGGACCGCCCGTGAGATCCCGAAGGCGGCGAGGATAGGTCGCCGGTACGTTGTTCGCAGCGGGAGAGCTGCATCGGACAGATGTTTCCGCGCCCCTGCCCGCCTAAGTGGACTGAGCCCGGGAACTCCAATGAAGCAACCGGAATTCGACCGCGGACATGCTCGTCGTCTAGCGAGGCGAGAACGGGCAGGCGAGGATCACCCTTACCGCGACAGGTTGCTCGTAGGGGCACCGACCAGGAATAGCCAGTTAGGCCTAGACTCGGCCACGAACTCGTCCATTGAGCGGTCAACGCGCGCGTAGATCGAAGTTGCTTGGTTCGGGCAACATGCGAGGCCCTGGTCACGTATACCTACTATGCCTCGCGCGGCATCTTGCTCAGTTCCCAGCCCTGGTTAACCTCTCTGCTGAGGGTGCGACTCGGGCTGGCAAGCATTCACTCGCTTAGTGCGAGAGGCAGGACCTCGCGCGGATGAAGTGACGGAAGGCTGCGACCGTGGAACTGACCGACCTTCTGATCCGGGGCTCGAGCCTCTCCGTGGTCGTCTTCGTCGTATCGAGCACGCTGGGCGTCGGCCTGAGCCTGTCAGTCGGCCAGATCCTTGCCCCGCTCAAGAACGTCCGGCTGGTCGCGCTGTCCCTCGCCGCGAACTTCGTCCTGGCGCCCCTGGCAGCGTTCGGGCTCTGGCGGGCGCTCGGTCTCGACGAGCCGCTTGGGATCGGCCTACTGCTGTGCGGGATGGCGGCGGGCGCGCCCTTTCTCATCAAGCTCGCGGAGTTCGCCAAGGCCGACCTAGCCTTCGCCGTGGGCCTGATGGTGCTGCTGATGGTCGTCACCGTGGGCTACGTGCCCCTCGCCCTGCCATTCTTCCTCGAGGGAACCAAGGTGAACCCCGCGAAGATCGCGCAGTCGCTCGTCGTATTGATGCTCATCCCGCTGGCCGCGGGTCTCCTGCTCCGGGCCCGCCGCCCGGGTTTGGCCGACCGCATCCGACCCGCGATTGGGTGGCTGTCCAACGTCAGCATGATCCTCGTGGTGTCGTTGACCGTGGCCGCCTACTTCAAGAGTGTCCTGTCGGTGTTCGGCACCTTCGGCATCCTGGCCGCCGTCGTGTACACGGTGGTCTGCGTCGGTATCGGTTGGCTCCTCGGGGGACCCGGAAAGAGCACACGGGGGGTGCTGGCCCTGGGGACGGCGCAGAGAAACGCCGCCGCGGCATTCGTGGTCGCTGGGCAGAACTTCGACGACCCGAAGGTCATCGTGATGATCACCGTCGTTTTGATCGTCGAGTTCCTGATGCTGCTGCCATTCGCTCGCATGCTCGCGAGGGGCCGCTAGGTCGCACGCCCGCGGCCACCCCTCGATTCGCCGTTCACCAGCAAACTTACCGGCCTGGCCGCAACCGGACTGTTCGGCCCCGACGGCTGCGAAGACCAGACGCGCCTGCCCGGGATCTCCCAGCGACTGAATCCTTGTGCAGCTCAGGGCTATTTCGATGGGTCAGACACGCCGAGGCCGATGGCCGCCGTGCCGCGCGCAACCGCTGGGTTCATTAAGTGACCGGGCAGCTCAAATGTGGTAGTTCGCGTTGTTTCGCGTAGTGAATCTCCGAATTTCTGCAGGTCAAGCTGATTTCTGCGCGGGTTCGATGCCCGGCAGCTCCACCGAGAAGGGCCGCAGCTCAGCGGCCCTTTTTCGGTCGTCCAGCGGCGATGCGTAAGGCGGCATCGACCCCGCTGTCGGTGAAGGTGCCGGTCCACCTCACCAGCATCTGAAGGGGTTGGTACGTATCCGAGCCGGGCTCGGCGGTTTTGGCAACGATGGACATAACGGCTGTCCGTCAAGATCACGAATCGGGCGACAATTGGGCAGCCCACAGGTCGGGTCCGAAGACTTCATAGCGGATTCGGGCCGGCGGCACGCCGCGGTCTAGCAGCGTCGACCTGACGAGCCGCATGAACGGCAATGGGCCGCACGTAAAGACCTGGATATCGTTCGCGATCGGAATGTCGGTCAAGTCCATGAAGCCTTGGCGCGAGTGGGTGTCGCCCTCGTCGACGGTTTCGTACCAGGTGTATGACGTGAAGTCGTCGATCTCTCGACCGAGATGCAGCACGGTGTCTCGCAGAGCGTGATCTTGTGCTCTGCGATCAGCGTGGGCCACGATCACGCTCCGCTGCGGCTGGGTACGAGCGATTTGTTCGACGATGGGCAGCACAGTCGTGATACCCGCACCAGCGCTGGCCAGCAACAGCGGCGAGTCTGTTGGCGTCAGTACGAAATCGCCGGCAGGGGCACTGACATCGAGTAGATCTCCGAGCTTGACATGATCATGGAGGTAGCTGGAAACGCGGCCGTCTGGGGCCCCCTTCGTTCCCTGGACCCGCCGCACAGTGATCTGCAGCCGAGTCCGTACAGCGGTGGAGGACACCGTGTACTGCCGGGGTTGCCGGTCACCATCGGGCAGGTCGACGAAAACCGAGACGTACTGTCCGGGTGCGATCGTTGGGAGGGGACCGCCGTCTGCTGGTTCGACGACGAGAGTAATGACGTCAGCGGTCTCCTCTATGCGGCGGACCACGCGGTAGGGCCGAGTTGGTTGCGAGGGGTCCACGTTCGCCTGCCGGTAGAGCCGTGCTTCCTCAGCGACCAGCTGGAGCGCGAACAGCCAATAGACCTCGCTCCAGGCTGCGGCGATCTCTGGCGTTACGGCGTCGCCGAGAACCTCACCGACGGAAGCGAGCAGATTCTCGCCGACAATCGTGTACTGCTCAGGCCGGATGCCCAGGGATACGTGCTTATATGCGATTCGGCGCATGACGTGGTCAAATGACGGCGCTTTGGGATCGATCAGTTGCACCGCGTACGCGACAACCGAGCCGGCCAAGGCTTTGCTCTGCTCGCCGGTGGCCTGATTTCCCTGGTTGAAGACCCGCAGCAGCTCGGGATGGGCGGCGAACATGCGGGGATAGAAGTGCGCGGTGATCTCGTCGGCGTGCGCAGCGACCACGGGCGCGGTTGCCTCGACTACGCTCAGCGATTGGTCCGACAAGAGGGACGGTCTCGGAGCTTCAGTGACGTTTGACACGGTCTTTCCCTTCGCTGTTCGCCCATGAGGGCCTCGGCGGCGGTCGCCGATAAAGGCGATTAACCAAACACCCGCGCAGTGGGTGCGCCGTTCTCTACGAAACCACCGTAGTGAGTGAACATGTGGGCTTTTCGGCGTCCGATTTCCGTGCAGACCCCGACACGCGTCAGGCGGGCCATTCACCGAGGACAGCGCAAACACCGCGGCGAAGGGTAGTCGGCTCGCCAGCCGGCAACGACGTGAGCAATCAAGCAACCAACGCCGCGGTGCGCGCGTCGCACCGAGCGCCGGTCACCGCGGTGGCGATGACGTCGGCCGGCGGTGACGACGAACCGGCGGCGGCTTCCACGCTACGCTCGATATCGGAATACGCTATCTGACGCCACGATCGTCGTTATGCATGCCGGCGTAGTAGATAAGGTCCGCCGACTCTCATGACTTCGGAGTTATCTTCTGGCAGCCCATGTTTGCAAGCACCGGAACGGACCGGATTTTGGTGGTGGTCATGGTTGATTCCCCTTCGATGTAGGAGTGAGCTTGCTGGAAGATGACAAGATGTATTAGTCGCGCATTGATTGGACGCGAAGTGCACGCCCGAGAAAGCTCGCACCATCGTAGCGCGGCCCCGATTCGGCGCCGATGCGATGGCGGGCGGCTCTTGGCTGTTCAGGTAGACCGACAAGCGTTGGCGCCGTTGGTGATTCGGCGAGCCATCACGAATTTCCCGATGTATTAGCTGGAGGAATAGGTCCTGGCCGGGGTGTCCATGCCTTCCGCCGGGCCACGAGGATTCGCCGCCGCGTTGAACGGGCTCGCTCGGCGGCGGCGCACTCCATCCGGCTGGCCTGGCCTCTCGCCATCCTGGTGGATAAGCCATGCTAGAATATGAAAGTCATTGGAACACAGTTTGTTTCGCTATAGCAGGAGCTGCATGAAAGTTGATGTGGCGCATAGCCATTAGCGAAGTGGGTGGGGATAGACGCCCAAGCGCCCTATGGCCGCGGGGCTGTACCCGTCTCTGCTTTTGACTCAGAACCGGGAAAACGGGATCAGCAATGTCCGCAATGCTTTTCAGCGTAGCAAACATGCTGCTACACAACCGTTTTCAAGGCCCCATAAAGGCAGATCCGCCCGCCCGGTGAGCTAACTTGAGGCCCACTCGCAGGCAATGAAGGCTACCTGAATCACCTCCGGGACTGCGCGAGGCGTACACCCTCGCCGACCCGCTGCATCGATATAGGTTCTAGGAACCCCGCCAATTAAACCGGCCCCGTCAGGACCACTGTTTGACAGGCAGCGACAGCCGCTTTCGCGGCGCGTGTTGGCTCCCCGACGGTAGCGCGTTCTGTTCACCCAGGTCCTATCTGATCCAGAAGAGGAGGTCTCGGCCTCCTGCGTTGTACACGACACGGTCCGGAGGTGGGCCGACGACGTCAAAGAAGAACTGGCCGGTCACCTGGCCCCTTGGGCCAGAATCGACGGGTTAAATCCCCTGAAGGGTGGGTACGGCTAGGGCTTGGTAAGTCTGACCATTGGCCGCCCGGGCGTTGAATCCGAGGTGACGGGCGTGACAGTCCGCGGATGGCTTGCACGGTGGCGGAGGATTCCCACAGCCTTCCCTGCAAAGGGCAAGAGGATTACATCGGTGCTGGGTTGGAGGTAAGCGACGGTCCAGTCCTGCACGATGTTGCCAGCGCCGCATCTCATCAACATGCGTCGGTTAAGGTCGCCAATCACGTTCTCGTGCAACGCCTTCGGCGTGACGCTGTGCACGCCCGTCGATGAAGTCGACGGGGTCGTGCGGGCGGTGCGAGGTGGCGAGGTTGCGGAACTCGGTTGGGTATCCGGTGCGGGGGCATGATTGGTGACCGATGAACTCCGTGACGGTGGATTGTTCGAGGTAGATCTTGGTCAGCGGGCAGATGCGCGTCTCGCGAGGTCGAAGCCCTCCGCTGAACAAGCCGTTTCGCGCGTCCGCCCACCTTCAGAGATCGTCGTCGCCGCCGTCGCTGGATGACTGGTTGCCGGCTGAGCAGCTGGCCCGGTTATTGCGGTATTGGTCGACGAGCATTTGGATCTCGCCCCCATTCGGGCCGCCTACACCGACGGGCGCGACACGCCGCCATGTGATCCGCGTCTGCTGTTCGGCGTCCTGTTTTACGGCTACACCACCGGGGTGCGCTCGTCGCGGGTGATCGAATGCAAATGCGTCGATGATGCGTGTTTTCGGTGGCTGGCCGCGGGGGCGGTCCCGGACTATCGAGCGATCGCACGATTCCGCAGGCGGCACCTGGCTGCGCTGGCGCAGCTGTTCGTGCAGGCGTTGGTGTTGTGCCAGGCCGCGGGCGTCCTCCGGCTAGGCAGGGTCGCGGTGGACGGGACAAGGGTGCGGGCAAACGTTCTCGCGGAGGAGGTCCCGACACTGTTGGCCGACGCCGAACGGATCGACAAGGCCGAGGACGCCCTGGAGCAGGCCGCGCAGCGACCCGCTGGTGGCGGCGATGATGACGGCGCCGCCGGCGAAGGCGCAGGCATCGGCGGAAAGGCCATCGCGAAATCGAAGGCGCAGCGTGCGCTGGTGGGCGCGCTTTGTTGGCGTTGATGTTCGCGGGTGGCTACGCCGTGGCGGTGCACAAGACCGTCACGCTGTCCGTCGACGGCTTACCGACAACGGTGTCGACGATGAAGTCGCGGGTGATCGACGTGGTGCGGGAAAACGGCTTCGCCGTCGGCGAGCACGACGATCTCTATCCCGGCGCCGATCAGCTGGTCCACCAGTCCGACACCATCGTGCTGCGACGCGGCCGGCCGCTGCAGGTATCGATCGACGGCCAACCAAGCGAGCAGGTGTGGACGACGGCCTTGACCGTCGACGAGGCGCTCAAGCAGCTGTCGATGAGCGATGCTGCCCCCGCCGCGGCGTCCCGTGCCAGCCGCTTGCCGCTGGCCGGCATGACACTGCCGGTGGTCAGCGCGAAGCACGTGCACATCAACGACGGCGGTGTGGCCAGCGACCAGCGCCTAGCGGCGCCCACCGTGGGCCAGCTGCTGGCAGTTGCCGGTGCGCCGCTTCAGCCGGACGACAAGGTGGTGCCCCCGGCGTCGACGCCGGTCATCGAGGGCATGCAGATCGTGGTCACCCGCATCAGGGTGCGCAACGTCGCCACGCGCATGCCGCTGCCGGCGCCGCTGCGGCGCATCCACGACCCGACAATGAACATCAGCCGCCACGTCGTCGAGGACCCTGGCACTCCTGGCACCCAGGACGTCATCTTCGCCGTCTCGACCGTCAACGGCGTCGAGACCGGCCGACGGCTGGTGGCCCACGATGTCGTGTCGCCGGCCCGGCCGAGGTACAGCGGGTCGGTGCCAAGCCGGGCACCCAGGTGCCGCCGGTGAGCAACAGCGCCACGTGGGACGCGCTCGCCTCCTGCGAGTCCAGCGGCAACTGGGCCATCAACACCGGCAACGGCTTCTACGGCGGCGTGCAGTTCAACCAGAACACCTGGGAGCGCCACGGTGGACTGCGTTACGCCCCGCGCGCCGACCTGGCCACTCGAGAAGAGCAGATCGCGATCGCCGAGGTCACTCGGGCGCGGCAGGGCTGGGGCGCCTGGCCGGTATGCAGCGCCAGAGTGCGGGCGCACTGACCATCCGGCTGCTCCGTCGTTACGCGGCATCACCTCACACGGTGGGACGTTACGGCGGTGCTCGAAAATAACGCCGGGCCGTCGGTCACACCGTTCATCGGCAGGGATTTCTCAGACAGCCCGATGGCGGCACCCTTGTTGACGGCGTCAACACCTTCGGGCGTACCCGCAGGTCGTCTCGCGTGCTTTCGCGCCGTTTCGCGTAGTCAATTCCTGAGTTTCCGCAGTTCAGCGCGATTTCTGGAGCGGGTTCGATTCCCGGCAGCTCCACAACAAAATAGCTGGTCAGAGCGGAAGTACGGGCTGCGGGAATCAGGTTAGGTTCGGGCCTGTCGCTTGGCCCGCGGGCAGGAGGGTGGCCGGGTCCTGGTAGGGCAGGCCGTGTGCCTCGGCCACTGGTCGCGAGACCAGTTTGCCGCCGAGGGTGCTCAGGCCCTTCGCCAGGACCGGGTCCCGCGCGGCCGCGCCGGCTACGCCGTGCGCCGCGACGCGGACGACGTACCCCAGGGTGGCACTGGTTAGCCCGAGGGTGGAGGTGCGGGCGACGGCGCCGGGGATGTTGGCGACGCAGTAGTGCACGACACCTTCTTCGACGTAGGTCGGCTCCGAGTGCGTGGTCGGCCGGCTAGTCTCGAAGCATCCGCCCTGGTCGATGGCGATGTCGACGACGACACTGCCGGGCCGCATACTCTTGATCATGTCGCGGGTAACCAGTTTCGGCGCTTTCGCTCCGGCGACCAGCACGGCGCCGATCACCACATCGGATTCAGCCACGTACGCCGCCGTCCGCGCCCGGTTGGGGACCACCAGGTCAAGCCGGCCACCGAACACGTCGGAGAGGTAGGACAGGCGCGCCGCGCTGGTGTCCAACACCCGTACGATCGCCCGCAAACCGAGAGCCATCTTGGCGGCCTCGGTTCCGGCGACGCCGCCCCCGATGATGGTGACCTTTGCGGCGGGGGTGCCCGGGATCCCGCCCAGCAGCAGACCCGCCCCGCCGGCGGGACTCTCCAGGTGATGGGCGGCGGCCTGGACAGCCATCCGCCCGGCAACCTCGCTCATCGGCGTGAGCAGCGGCAGCCGCCCGTCCGCGGTCTGCACAGTCTCGTATGCGATCGAGTCGATGCGCCGGTCAAGGAGGAACTCGGTGAGCCGGCGGTCGGCCGCCAGGTGCAGGTAGGTGAACAGCTGCTGACCCGGGCGGAACCGGTCATATTCCTCGGGGATGGGCTCCTTGACCTTAACGATCAAGTCCGCAGCAGCAAACACCTCGTCTGCGGTGCCGACAACCCGGGCGCCGGCCGCAACGTACTCGTCGTCGGGAAAGCCACAGCCCGACCCAGCGCCGGCCTGCACTACGACCTCTCGGCCGTCGTAGACCAGCTCGGCAACGCCGTCGGGCTGCACCGACACCCGGCCTTCCTTCTCCTTGATCTCCTTCGGCACACCAACCACCAACCCGGCCATACCCGCTCCCTCCTTACTCCGGCGCGTGCGCTGTGTGAGGTTCCCCCGCTTTTCTGGAGGCTCTCGATCTTGGTCTGATTGGGCCAAGGGAGGAGCTGATTGTGACTAGACCGAGCAAGTTCGCCCCGGACTTTAAGGCACGCGCGATCGATTTGTATCGGACCTCAGAGGGCCGCACGATCACCGCGCCATACACCTCAACGGGCTCACCCGCACCAGTGTGTGTCGACGTCGCCGGCCGACCCCCCATTCTCATCAGTCAGTGCAGCGACTCGAAGAGCGCAACCGATTGCCCCTCAAATCAGAGCCAGACTGACACAGCTTGCAGGACCTACCGTGGGGACGGTACCCGGTGACGGCTCCGGACAAGGCCGAATCGGCACTCCACCGCAGCGCCTACGTCATGGATACCGGCGCTGCATTTCCCCCGGACCTTCGGCCCTGGCCACGGGACCTCGGCCGCCGGTCGACAACGTGGTCGTTCTTCCCGCCGATACCAGTTTGGGCATGGGCCGGGTTTCGATCACCTGCGGGGCGGTATTCCGCCGGCTGTGCGGCGTGTTGAGGAACCGTCGGCGGCTCGAAACCGGAGACGCTTTAGCCGGTGCGGATGAGTTTCTTGTTCACGAACTCGTCGATGCCGAACCTGCCGAGCTCGCGGCCGAAGCCGGACCGCTTCACACCGCCGAACGGCAGTTCGGCGCTGTCGGCGCCGACCAGGTTGACGAACACCATGCCCGCTTCGAGCCGGTCGGCGACCCGGTTGAGCCCTGTTCCTTGTCGGTGGTGAAGACGTAGGAACCCAGGCCGAACGGGGTGTCGTTGGCCAGTTCGACGGCCTCCTCTTCGGAGGCCGCCTTGTAGACGGTGGCGACCGGACCGAACAGCTCCTCCTGGTACGCGGGTGAGTCGGGCGAGACGTTCGTGAGCACACCGGGCGGGAAGTAGGCACCCTTGCGCTGCACCTTCGGAGACCAGGGTCGCGCCGTTGTCGACGGCCCGGTTCACCTGTTCGTCGAGTCGCTCGGCCGCGGCGACCGACGACAACGGCGGAAGGCTCTCGGCGGTCTCGAGCACCTTCTTGGTGAACTTGTCGAGGAATGAGTCGTAGATGTCCTCGGCGACGATGAAGCGCTTGGCCGCGTTGCAGGCCTGACCGGTGTTCTCGAAGCGGCCCGCGATGGCGGCGTCCACGGTGGCGTCGAGGTCGTCGGAGCTCAACACGATGAACGGGTCCGACCCGCCGAGCTCGAGCACCACCTTCTTGAGGTTGCGGCCGGCGATCTCGGCGACCGCGGCGCCCGCGCGTTCGGAACCGGTCAGCGAAACCCCTTGCACCCGTGGGTCGGCGATGGCCGTCGCGATCTGCTCATTGGTGGCATAGACGTTGACGTAGGCACCCTCGGGATAGCCGGCGTCGGTGAAGATCTGCTGAATCGCGGCGGCCGACTCGGGGCACTGCGGCGCATGCTTGAGAATGATGGTGTTGCCGAGCGTGAGATTGGGGCCCGCGAACCGCGCGACCTGGTAGTAGGGGTAATTCCACGGCATGATCCCGATCAGCACACCGACCGAGCTGCGACGGATCAGGGCGCTGCCCTCACCGCCGAGAAGGTCGATGGGCTCGTCGGCGAGGAACTTCTCGGCGTTGTCGGCGTAGTACTCGTAGATCGCGGCGCTGAAGTCGACCTCACCGAGCGCCTGGTCGAGCGGTTTGCCCATCTCGCGCTGGATGATCTTGGCGAGCTCCTCGCGTCGTTCGGTGTGCAGCCTAGCGACCTGCTTCATCAGCGCAGCCCGTTCGGCCAGCGTCGATGTGCGCCCCCATTCGCGGTGCGCCTTGGCCGCCGCCGACAGCGCTTGCTCCATTTGTTCGTCGGTTGCGGTCGGGTACTCCTGCACCACATCCCCGGTCGCGGGGTCGACCACTGCGTACAGACTCATGTCACGCCCCTTACCCATGGTTCGGATCTCGGTGTGGAGGTGGTGGCGGTGCCGGAGGCATAACGTGTGTCCACCTCTCACAGCATCTGCTTACCTCATACTTGTTGTTCTCTGCGGCCATTTGTGTAGTCGGCTTAGGAGAGGGCATCTATCTCTCAAGGTCCCACTGCCCGAAATCGGCCGCAAGGACCTCGTCCACATCCACGTGGGTACCGCCCAGAGGGACACCCGGGTCGGACGCGGTGACGATCACATACTGATAAAGCACGGCCGCGGGCTCGCGCTCACCGTCAGACCATGCCTTGGTCTGCCAGGCCCACCCGTGTCCTGCTGTGGTTGAGCGCCCGATTACACCGTCGCGGATAGCCCATCCGCACGCTTTGGCGTGCCCGTAGATGCCGGTGCGGTTCACGGCCAGTACCGAGTTGATTCCTCGAAACCACTCGACAGCAAGGCTGTTCCAGGTGTCGAGGTCGATATCCTCATCGACACTGAAGAAGATCGGCGCCGAATCCGGACCCCCGGCAGCGGCGTGCAGCCGCAGAGCTGTCTGAGCGTCCGCCACGCCGCCCTCGTACCCGCGGGTGAAGTCCGACGGCGTGGGCCAACCGGGTTTTCCGTACTGATAGCAGCTGACGACGTGAAGACCCGCCGCGCGTAGCGAATCCGCATACTCGCGGGTGACGGGCTTGAAATCGAAGTCTGCGCCCGGCCGTAACTCGGACACGTAGACGAGTGCCCCGTCATAGCCCGCCGATTTGATCTGATCCGCCGGGACCAACCGCTCCGCAAAATCGATCAGCCTCATGTTGGCGGCCGATGCCTTCTGCGCGTCCAGTGTCGCAGCCACGGCCCCTAGGCTCACCAAAACCGGTGCGGCCACAGCATATTTGAGGACTTCGCGTCGTGAAACAGACGGCGGTCGGCCGCGACCACGTGGTGCGGGCGAATCGTACACCGCGCGATCGTAACAACATCCAAGCCACACCCGTTCCCGGTCAGTGGCAGATTGATTCCGGATATCTGCAGCGGCTCCAAAAGCCTGGCGAGACGGCGGGCTGCCGCACGCCCGATTCCGCTCGAAGCGCCACTGACCAACGCGACGGTGCTCTGCAGAGTGCTCGATGACATCCCATCTCCTCAATCGCCAGCGTGCCTTTGCTCCTGAACAGCACGCGAATCAGCTCGAAAAGTCCGTCCAAGCGGGTACTGCCTTACCTGGTACTCCGAGTGCGTGATTGGCGGGAACCCGCCTGGAGAGGCGATAGGTGTCGTACGGCGAAGATGGGACGGAGCTCCTGCGGTCGCGGCGGTTCGCCTCGCGGGCGGTGCCATTGACGAGGTGGGCCTGTACGCAAGGACACAACATCACGGTGGCTAGGCGTAACAGCGCGTTTATGTAGCGCATTTCAGGGCAATCCCCGCGACGACGCAGGTTTCCCTGCGTCAGCCCCGACGCGGCTCGATGAAGGAGATGATTTCCATGGCGATCAACGACGACGACATCACTACCTCCGGCGGCGGCGAGGGTCCCGCTGACGGCGGCTCGAACCCCGAGGGTCACGACGGCGGCGCGGACGGCACCGCAGGCGGCGAGGGTCCCGCTGACGGCGGCTCGAATCCCGAGGGTCACGACGGCGGCGCGGACGGCACCGCGGGCGGCGAAGGTCCCGCCGACGGCGGCTCGAATCCCGACGGTCACGACGGCGGAGCCGACGGCACCGCGTGACCATTGCTCGATGCTGAGCCGCTGCATCGCCACCGACCCCCAGACGTTTGCAACCGAACACTGGGGGCGGGTGCCGTTACTGAGCCGGTCCGGCGCGCTACCCCGCGACTTCAGCGATCTGCTCTCGGCTCGAACCGTCGATGAGCTGCTTGCCGAGCGCGGGGTGCGCGCGCCGTTCATACGCGTCGCCAAGGAGGGTGAGGTCTTAGCCCGGGAGTGTTATCTCGGACCTGCGGGTTTCGGCGCGGAGATGCCGGACCAGGTGGACTCGGCGAAGGTACTCAACCAATTCGCCTCGGGCGCAACCATAGTGCTGCAAGGTCTACACCGACTATGGCCGCCGCTCATCGACTTTGTGCGGAGCATGGTCGACGATCTGGGGCATCCCGTACAGGCCAACGCCTACATCACGCCGCCGAAGAGCCGCGGCTTCGATCCCCACTATGACGTCCATGACGTGTTCGTGCTGCAAACAGCCGGCCGCAAACACTGGACCGTCCACGAGCCCGTGCATGACGATCCACTCGCGTCGCAGCCCTGGACCGACCACCGTGAGGCGATCGCCCAGCGCGTCAAAGACGAGCCGATCATAGACGCCGTACTTTCCCCGGGGATGCGCTCTATCTACCGCGAGGGTGGTTACATTCAGCGCAGTCTTTGGGCGCATTGTCCATCCATCTGACGATCGGGGTGTCGACCCTCACCGGCATGGACGTCGTTCGCGCCTTCGTCGACCAGCTGGAGAATGTCGTCGACTTCAGGAAGTCCCTGCCCATGGGGATCGACCCGACCGATCAGGACGAGATGATGGCGACGGCGACCAAGATCATTGCCGAGCTGACCGAGACGATGCGCGACCGGACTTCCGAGTTCGGCGAGGATGCGGCGATGCGATTGGCACAGCGCTATGCAGCCCGGACGCGCCCCGTCTCGGTCCGTCCGTTGGCATCACTTGAGGCGGCCGAACATGCGGCCACCGCCAAGGTGCGGTGGCGCCATGGACTCGTCGCCACGATAGAACGACGCGGTGGGCGTGTTCTCCTGCGATTACCCGACCGCACCATCAGCTTTCCGGAGCCGTGCGGAGACGCGGTGGCTGCACTGCATCGCGGCGTCATCGCCGATGCCGGCTCTCTACCCGGCCTGGACGCCGCCGACGGCGAGGTGGTGATCCGCAGACTCCTGCGGGAGGCGGTCGTGATACCGACCGACCGTGAGTACAGCGGGCCCGCCGACGGATGACCGCAGCAGGGCGGGCACCGTGCAGCGACCAGTCGCTAGCACGCAACGATCCGATGTACGGCACGGCTTCGGCGGGCTTCTCGTGGATGATGCTCGAACTGGCTGGACCTTGGGGTAACTCGGCCTTCCTGGAATCGCCAACGATCATCGAACCGAGGCTTGGCCGCGCCATCGTCCGCCGGGCCGAGGCGGCGGGCATGCGAATCGCGGCGATTCGCCGCCACGGCAGTCGCTCCGCGACACCTCGTTGGCGATGGTTCGTCGCTCACTCGCACCCGAGCCGGGAGGCGCTGTACCACGGTGAGGTCAGCGATCCACGCGAATACTTGGACATGGCGCTGGACGGCTCCGATGGACAAACAGCTCCTGGCCCACTCGTCGCCGTCTGTGCCCACGGCAAGCACGATCAATGCTGCGCGGTGCGCGGACGCGGTGCGGTCGCTGCGATCGCGGAAGAGTTCCCCGAGTTGACATGGGAATGCTCGCATCTGGGCGGCGATCGGTTCGCGGCGACGATGCTCATTTTGCCCAAGGGGCTGTGCTACGGACGTGTTGACTCGACTGATCCACCAAACCTTGTGCGCCTGTATCTCGCCGGGCGACTGGACAATACGTTCCTCCGCGGCCGTACTTCGCTGCCTCACGCGGTGCAGGCGGCACAGTACTTCGCGCGTGAGGTTTCCCGGGACGACCGTATCGATGCCCTTTTTCCCTTACAGGTCGAACCGAGCGACAACACGACTCGCGTTGTACTCCAGGCGGATTCGGGGTCTATCGAGGTCATCGTCAGCGAGCAATTATCCGATCCGCTGCTGTCCAAATGCGGCGCCACCGTTGCCGGGCGCGTCCGCACCTTCGCACTGGTGTCAGTGAATCCCGGGTGAGCGTCTCGGCGGGCGCCCTACCGGCCTCGGGAGTGGTCGTGTGAAATCTCCTCACCAGACCGGTGAAGAGGTAACGGTTCGAAGTCGCCGGTGTGGTAGTCAATGTCGGACGAATCGTAAGGGCAAGGCAGGGCCCGGTAGATGGACCGCACCGCTATCACCTCAGTCAATGCATGAGGTGCTGATACCGGACCAAATGGTCGAGTCGCGCGAGGGCGGACCCTAGGTCGTCGGCGAGCGGCAACTCATTCTCGGGGTCGCAGAGTGTCAGGAGCCGGCGCACGCCGGGACTACCGACGATCATCCAGTCCACGTCGTTGCGGGCGCAGTGCACGCTCACGTAATACAGCGCAGTGAAGCCTTGGATGCCGAAGAAGTCGATGGGCCGCAGGTCGACAATGAGTTGCTTGGAAATTCCGATGTGCCGCTCGACGTATCGCCCCAGGGCACGGCCGTTGGTGGCATCGATATCGCCGCTCACGGTCACAGCGAATCGTGTTGACGAGAGACGGGAGACGGTGAAGCGAGCACGGCCGCACTGTTCGTCGTCGTCTGCAGTTGCGGGATCTGGACGGTAAATACGAACGGTGCCGACGGCAGGCATTGCCACTCCCTTGTCGCTGTTCATACGTACATACGGCATGTGTGCGACGGGTCCTGCTGTGCTGAAGACCCCCGGTCGCAACTGGGCGCCACATGGTGGGCCGCGCCAGGAAGCGACTTCAACTGCGTGTAGATTACTACGGAATACGTGGTCGGCGTCGAACCTTAGAGAAATCTCATCAGCGGTCTACGAACTGCGCCTTTGTGTAAATTGCCCGGTTTATTCGGCGTCTTGAGGCGGGGTTCTCGCGGCGCTTGGCGACGAAATCCGTCGCATCATCAACACCTCTCGCGTCTCCGCAGGACATTTCACGTTGTTTCGCGTCGTCGGATTCGCGTTTAGGCAGGTCAGTCGCTTTCACGCGCCGAGTTCGATTCCCGGCAGCTCCACCAGAGAAGGGCCGCAGAGATGCGGCCCTTCTTCTTTGAATCGCACATCGGCGTGTCGGTCACTGCCGGCGCGCGAGCTGCTCCAACAGTGGTCGCGTCCGGTAGGCGACGACCTCGTGCATCGCGACCGACATCGTCGTGCGCTCCACCCCGGGCACCGCGAGAACCAGTCCGGCAACGCGATACAGGTCGTCGGCATCGGTTGCGACCACTGCGATCAGCAGATCGGCCGCACCTGAGAGCCCGGTGACCTGGGTGACCTGCGTGATGGTCTCCAACGCGGCGATGTACGTCCTCGAGTTGGTGCTGATCGACCACCGCGGTGATGAATGCCTTTAGCGGATAACCGAGGTCGCGCGGCGACACGCAGCGGTCGATCGGCGCGAGGACCTTCTCGTGATCCCACCGAGCCAGCCGCGCCTGCACGGTGTTCCGCGCCAGGTTCAGCTTGGTCGCCAGTTGCACTCCGGTGGCGCGCGGTGCGTCACACAGCGCCAGGAGCAGTCGGGCATCGGTGCGGTCCAACCTCGTCATGTCGCTCAGTATTGCACGTCACATTCAGCCAAGTATGGGCAATCTGCTCAATAAGAGCCTACTGACTTGCTCACTATGCATGGCGAGTGTAACGCTGGAAGAAGCAATACGCCCATCAAACGCCTAGGTGGTTAGCCCAGATGACAGATCTCGACATCCGCCGACCGGACCGGCAGCCCTACGAGCTGGGCGATCGCTACCGCACGGGATCCGGTCCAGTGGTGCTCACCGGTGTGCAGGCCATCGCCCGCGCACTCGTCGAACAGCACGAGCGCGACGCGCGTGCCGGCCTGCGGGTGGCGACGTTCGTCTCGGGATATCAGGGCAGCCCGCTCGGTGGTGTCGACCGGATGCTCGCAGCGATGCCTGACGTTCTGGCGGCACACGACATCACCTTCGTCCCCGGCCTCAACGAGGAGTTAGCGGCGACCTCGGTGTGGGGCAGTCAAGCCGATCTACCCATGGGCACCGCCACTCACGATGGAGTCGTTGGAGTCTGGTACGGCAAGGGGCCCGGCTTGGACCGGGCGACCGACGCCCTACGGCACGCCAATATGTACGGCGCCAACCCGCGCGGCGGGATGCTGCTTTTGGTCGGCGACGACCCAGCCTCCAAGTCGTCCACCGTGCCCGCCGTCAGCGAGCGTTCGTTGGCCGCTCTCGGAATCCCGGTTCTGTTCCCGCGCAACGCCCGCGAGATCGTCACGATGGCTATGCACGGTGTGGCGATGTCGCGTGCCTCGGGATGTGTGGTGGCGCTCAAGATCGTCGCCGATGTCGCCGACGGCGCCTGGTCCGTCGACGGCAGCGACGTCCACACCGACATCGTCATTCCCCAAGTGCGGTGGGAAGGAAGGCCGTTCGTCTACCGCCAGCGGCCGATGGC
This sequence comes from uncultured Actinomycetota bacterium, assembly GCA_963851115.1. GTDB lineage: Bacteria > Actinomycetota > Actinomycetes > Mycobacteriales > Mycobacteriaceae > Mycobacterium. The sequence continues at coordinate 10,022 of CAWKOI010000021.1, read as the reverse complement.
CGCGCCTGCCGACAGCCTCGACGCCGAGGCTGACCTCTACGGACCCCGTGCCCAGGTCGTGCGCGCCTACGGTGCCGCCAACGGACTCGACGTCATCGAGCTCGATCCACCCCACGCGACCATCGGCATCGCCGCCACGGGAACGACTTTCGACTCCGTGCGACAGGCCCTGCGCGATCTGGGCGCCGACGACTTCGCGCTCCACCATGCCGGTGTAAGGCTGCTGCGGATCGGCATGCCCTCCCCGCTGGGGCCCGACACCGTCGGAACGTTCGCCGAGGGGCTCGAGGAGATCCTCGTCGTCGAGGACAAGACCGCATTCGTCGAGACCCAGGTGCGCGAGATCCTCTACGGCAGAGCCGGTGCGCCGCGGATCATCGGGAAGAAGGACGCCACGGGTCGGTTACTCATCCCCGCTGGCGGCGAACTCACCGCAGGACGTCTGCTGGCGCCGCTGCGCCGCGTGCTCAATGACCGACTGGAACTGAAGAAGCCGCCGCCGCCGGCATTGTCGCTGGAAGTGCTTCCCGCCCAACGCGCCGCGTACTTCTGCAGTGGCTGCCCGCACAATCGCTCGACCGCAGTGCCTGAAGGATCACTGGCCGGCGGCGGTATCGGCTGTCACACCATGGTGACGATGTCCGGCCGCACGGACAGCGCCGTCATTGGCCTCACGCAGATGGGCGGGGAGGGCAGCCAGTGGATCGGCCAGGCCCCGTTCACCGACGTGCCCCACCTGTTCCAGAACATCGGCGACGGAACCTTCTTCCACTCCGGCCAACTCGCGGTGCAGGCCTGCGTCGCGGCAGGCGTGAACATCACCTATAAGTTGCTCTACAACGAGGTCGTCGCGATGACCGGCGCCCAGGACGCCGAGGGCGCCCTGACCGTCGCGCAGCTGACTCACAAACTGACCGCCGAAGGCGTGCAAGCAGATCATCATCTGCGCCGACGAACCGAAGCGGCACGACAAGCGTGCCCTCGCCAAGGGCACCGTCGTCTGGCACCGCGACCGCCTCGACGACGCCCAGAAGAGACTGCGCGACATCAAGGGCGTGACCGTTCTGATCTACGACCAGCACTGCGCGGCCGACGCGCGTCGGCAACGCAAGCGCGGCACGCTGCCCACCCGCACCACCCGAGTCCTCATCAACGAGGCGGTCTGCGAGGGCTGCGGAGACTGCGGCGTCAAGTCCAATTGCCTGTCGGTGCAGCCGGTGGACACCGAGTTCGGCCGCAAGACGCGGATCGAGCAGACCTCGTGCAATACCGACTACAGCTGTCTTGACGGCGACTGCCCGTCCTTCGTCACCGTCGAGGTGCAGCCCGGCAAGAAGCCGCGCACCCCGTCGGCCCCCGAGCCTCCGGTGTTGCCCGACCTTGACGTCGAGCCAGTCATCTCCACCCACAACGTCTTCCTCGCCGGAATCGGCGGTACCGGCATCGTCACGGTGAATCAGGTACTCGCCACGGCAGCGTTGCGTGCCGGCTACGACGTCGAAAGCCTCGATCAGATCGGGCTGAGTCAGAAGGCCGGGCCCGTCGTGTCGCACCTGAGATTCGCCGCAGGCAAGCTGGATCCTTCCAACCGTCTCACCCCCGCCAGTGCCGACTGCATCGTGGCCTTCGATCTGCTGGCAGCCGCCGACACCAAGAACCTCGGATATGGCGATCACGCCAAGACGATCTCGGTCGTGTCGACCAGCAAGACGCCGACCGGTGACATGGTCTACGACAAGACGATCACCTACCCCGAAACTGCTTACCTGCTCAACCGCCTTGGCCAGGTGTCGCGCACCGTGCACTCCCTCGACGCCCTGGCCGCCGCCCAGAACCTGTTCGGCAGCACGGCCGCAGCCAACTTCCTGCTCATCGGGGCTGCCTATCAGACTGGGGCGCTGCGGCTTCCGGCGGCGTCGATCGAAGAGGCCATCGAACTCAACGGCGTTGCCGTCAAGGCCAACGTCGCCGCCTTCCGCTGGGGACGCGTCGCCATTGCCGACCCGGCCCGCTTCGACGACGTGGTGTCACCCGCGCGCGACCGGCAGCCAGCACCGCCGCCTGCACGCGTCCTTGAAGGTGCCACCTTCTGCGGGCAGGTCGGCGACCTCATCTCACGACGGGCGGCGAACCTCGTTCAGTTCCAAAGCGAGAAGGTCGCGCGCCGATACGTGACGCTGCTGCAGTCGATCTGGACCGCTGAGCGTGCAGTGGGCGATCGCACCGAGTTCAGTGAGGCCGTCGCGAAGGGGCTCTACAAGTTCACCGCATACAAGGACGAGTATGAGGTGGCGCGGCTGCTGACCGACCCTCAGTTCCTCTCGTACGTGAAATCTGAGGTCCCGGCCGGCGAGAACCTGACCTACAAGCTCCACCCGCCCGTGCTGCGGGCGATGGGGCGGAGGAAGAAAATCGGCCTCGGTCCGCGAAGCCACGTCGCCCTGCGCATTCTCGCTAAGGGAAAGCGACTGCGCGGCACGAAGTTCGACCCGTTCGGCTACGCGCACGTCCGGAGGGTCGAGCGCAGCCTGCTCACCGAGTACGTCGATGTCGTCACGCGGCTCGCTGCCGAGCTGGACCCGACCAATTACGACCGGGCAGTGGAAGTGGCAGGCCTGGCGGACATGGTGCGGGGCTATGAGGACGTCAAACTGGCCAGCGTCGAGGCCTACCACACCCGGCTGAGCGAGCTCGGAATCACGGCGTCCGGCTAAAGCACCGGGGACCGTGGATCGGTACGTCCATCTCGCCCATCGCCGACCAGCCGCTCGCACGGGGACGCACTCCCTGCGACGCTTGAGCACCGATTTGGCCCCTCTCGAAGGGGCGTGAAGGCGCTGTTGATGCCATCAACACTCTTCGGTGTATCAGCAGGTCGCACAATGTCGCGGGTTCTCCTGTCCACCGCAATGCCGCCCTAAGCTCCTAGTGCGAGTTTGAGTTGTTCACCATACATACTGAGCGATCCAGTGGTCAGCATCTCATGATGTGTGCAGTCGACCGAGTGCGCTGTAATGTCGCCAGCAACGTAAGGTCGCCAACTTTGCAGATGGGATGAATCGTTCCCATTTCCACTTCGTGCTGCGGAGAATATGACCATATCGCCGTCAAACACATCAGGCACGTGTTCCTGAAGGTGCAACTGGTTCGAAGTAACACGTTGAACCATGAACTCCAACAGCTGATTTGACGGAAGCGCGAACTCCACTACTTCGAGTTGTTGGCGAATCAACTCCGCTGCCTGCGGGTAGGTAAGAGTCCCCGCCTGTTCTTCCGGAATATCAATGCGATTGAGCCGCAAGATGTTTTCCAGGATTCCACCCTCGTCCGAAGCCTGATCCCTCGCGATGACCCGGTTCGAGCTGAAAGCATCGTCCAGCAGCACCAGGCTTTCGACGACGCACCCGCGTCGCTGAAGCTCAATGGCGAGCTCGTGGGCTACGACGCCCCCAAGAGACCAGCCGAGAAGCTTGTAGCGACCGGCGGGATAGACGGCTTGGAGCCTGTCGGCATAGCTTGCCGCCATGCTGCGAATCGATTTGGGTTCAGCTTCGCCATTTTGTGGGATTTGGTTGATTCCGATGATCGGGCAATCCAGATGGTTGCCCAGAGTCCGATATGACCAGCTGAGCCCGAAGCCGTCGTGTATGCAGCACAGCGGAACGCCCGTACCCTCCTTGAAAACTTCAACCGGGACGACTTCGACCGAACTGTCTTGTCTGCCCACCTGCTCACTCAAGCTTCTGACGGACGGCGCGTAAAACACGCTGCGCACCGCAAGATGGGCATCCATGGCGATGTTGACCGCGGCCACCAACCGCATCGCGGAAAGCGAATCCCCACCGAGGTCGAAGAACGAGTCGTCGACCCCGACCCGCTCGAGCCCGAGTACCTGGGCGTAGATGTCGGCGATGATGCTCTCGGTCTCAGTCCGAGGTGCCTCGAAACCTGCGGCGGAAAACGCCGGTGCCGGCAGGGCTTTGCTGTCGATCTTGCCGGAGGCCGTCAGCGGGAACTCTTCGAGCGCCACAATGTGCGTCGGCACCATGTACTCCGGCAGTCGCGCGGTCAACCGCTGACGCACCGCGCTGATCCTTGTGTTGGCTTGCGGGCTGTTGGCGTGGGTGTTGCGTTGGTGGTTCCCGGTGAGGGACAGGTAGACGTCCGTCAGCACCGGGGTGAGCTGGGGATCCGTGGGGATGATGAAGACGGCATCGAGGGTGCCGAGTTGGGCGCCCCAGGTGACGGCGACGTGGTGTCCGGTGTTTTCGCCGACGCGGTGCAGGTGTTCAGGCGTGACGGTCTCGGGCTCGTCGTTGGCTTGGACGAGTGCGTCGGCGAGGGGTTGGCCGGCGGCGAGGGCGTGTTCGATGTGAACGTCGGCGACCACTCCGGTGCGGGGGATCCCCGTGATGCGGATGGTTGCGGGACGTCGGTCCATCAACTGGTTCTGCAGTCCTTGCAGGCCTTCGCATTCCGTCCACGTCCAGGTGGGCGTGGCGGCCAGTGAGCGTGCCGGTGTGGGCGTCTTGTGGATGAGGACGTCGTAGCGGTACCGAGTCAGTTCGTTGTCGGCGAAGCCGCGTTTGAGTTGTATCTCGAGTCCGGCCACCGACGAGTGGTCGGCGGCCCAGGTGGTGAAAAATTCTGGTGCAAGCAGCAATTCGGGTTCGCTGACGATGGCGCGGTGCACGCGTTGGCGGACCTCGGCGGCGTCGGCGGTCGTGGTGCGGGCGAGTGCGACTGCGGTTTGGAACGCGCCCTGCAGGGCGTGATTACGAACGTCGCCGATGAACAGAGACCCGCCGGGGGCGAGCAGGCCCATGGCATTGTCGATGAGGTCGGCCAGGTATCCCGCGTTCGGGAAGTACTGGACGACCGAGTTGATGATGACGGTATCGAAGTAGCCTTGCGGCAGTGCGTCGGTGACGTGTGCGGGTTGGGTCAGCAGCTGGACCCGATCACGCCACGGAATCTGCAACTGCTCCAACGAGCGGGCTAGTTTGTCGATGGCCACCGCCGACATGTCGGTGGCGACATAGCGTTCGCACTGCGGGGCGATCTGCGACAGCAGCAGTCCCGAGCCCGCGCCGATCTCCAACACCCGCCGCGGCTGGAGTGCGTTGATCCGATCCACTGTGGCCGCGCGCCACTCCGCCATCTCCTCGAGCGGAATCGGGTCACCGGTGTAGCTGCTGTTCCAGCCCCGGAAATCCATGCCGAACCCCGACGCTTCGACCTCGGCGCCGTACAGGTCGTCGTACATGTGTTGCCACTCTTCGACGAGTTCGGCGTCGTGATCGCCAGTGGTGGTGTGATCGAGGGTGACGTAGCCGACGAGGTGGGCGCCGGTGCCGCCCTGGTGCACTGTGGCGACGGCCTGGGTGACCTCCGGGCAGGTCACCAGGGCGTTTTCGATTTCGCCCAGCTCGATGCGATACCCGCGGATCTTGACCTGCTGATCGGCTCGCCCGACATACTGCAGCTGGCCGTCGGCGCCCCAGTACACCAGGTCCCCAGTGCGATACATCCGGGCCCCATGCTCGCCGAACGGGCACGCCACAAACCGCGACGCGGTCAACCCCGACCGGCGCACATACCCATACGCCAGCGCGGCACCGGCCACATACAAATCACCGATGACACCCGTCGGAACCGGCCGCAAGGAGCCGTCCAGCACAAAGAAGGCGAGATGGGCCAGAGGCACCCCGATGGGGCTGCCGTTGATGTCGGCGTCGCCGTCGACGATCTCCCGGAACGAGGCATGCACCGTCGTCTCGGTGATGCCGTACATGTTGATCATGCGCGGCATTCCCGGGTGGTTGTGCAGCCAGGTCCGAAGACGTTGTGGCTCAAGCGCTTCGCCGCCGAACACCACAGCCTCAAGCTTCAGCTGTTGTCCCAACTCGGGCTGAAGCGCGTCGACGGTCTGCAGCGCATAGAACGCGGACGGAGTGCGGCTGAGGACGCTGACTTGTTCGGTGACCAACAAGGCGTGGAAGTCTTCGGGTGAGCGGGCCACCGACTCGGACACCACCACCAGCCGCCCACCACCCAGCAGCGCACCCCAGATCTCCCAGACCGAGAAGTCGAAGGCCAAGGAATGAGCCTGCGTCCACACGCCCGCGCGCGGCACGTCGGTATCGAGTGACTCCAGCAGCTGGGTGACGTTGCGGTGGGCGACGGCCACCCCCTTGGGGACACCGGTGGTGCCCGAGGTGTAGATGATGTAGGCGATGTCATCCGCCGCGGGTGCCGGTAGTGGCGTGCTGGGTTGGGTGTGGATCGCGGGGTCTTCGATATCGATGACCAGCAGCTCGTACCCGTGCAGCCGCTCGGCCAGCCCGGTGGTGGTGACAGCCGCGATCGGCGCGGCATCGGCAAGCATGAACTCGACCCGCGCGTCGGGATGCGCGGGGTCGATTGCCAGGTAGGCCGCCCCGGTTTTGAGCACCGCCAGGATCGCCACGATCGCCTCAACGGAACGGGTAAACAGCAGCGCCACACACTGTCCCGGGCCCGCGCCGCGGGCGGCCAGCAGGTGCGCCAGCCGGTTGGCGGCCTCCTCGAGTTCGCGGTACGTCAGCGTGCGGCCCTCGAAGGTCACCGCCACCGCCTCGGGCGCGCGCACGACTTGCGCCGCCCACAGCGCCGGAATCGAGGCCTGCGCCGGTGCGGGCAGGCTCAACACGGCCCGGTTACCGATCTCGTCCAGGCGGGCATGCTCATCGGCGTCGAGCAGATCCGCCGACGACAACCGCGCCGTCGGGTCGGTGGTCAAAGCCACCAACACCCGCTCCAGCCGCTTGATCAGTGTTGCGATGCTGTCGGCGTCGAACACGTCGGTGCGGAATTCCACTATCCCGCCGATCCCGGCGGGCTCTCCGGCCTCGGTCCAGTGTTCGGACAGGTGGAACACCAGGTCCATGCGGGCGGTGTGGGTGTCCATCGGCATCGGCGCGACCTGCAGATCACCCATGGTCAACCCGGCGGCGGGGTTATCGTCCTGCCCGAGAACGTTCTGCCAGGCCAACATCACCTGAACCAGCGGATGATGGGTCAGGCTTCGGGTGGGGTTGAGCCGCTCGACGAGCACCTCGAAGGGCACGTCTTGATGCTCGAAGGCGGCCAGGCTGCGCCGTTGAACCTGGGCCAGCAGCTCGGCGAAGGTGGGATCCCCGGCCACCTCGACACGCAGCACCAAGGTGTTGACGAAGAACCCGACCAGCTCATCGAGCGCGGGATCGCGGCGCCCGGCGATCGGGAACCCAACCGCCACATCATTGCTCGCGCTGATCTCGGACAGCAGCACCGCAAGGGCGGCCTGGATCACCATGAAGCTGGTCGCGTTGTGCTCGTGGGCGACATCGCGCACCCGCTGCTGCAGCTCGGCCGGCCAGTCCACCGTCACACTGGAGCCACGGTAATCAGCGACCAGCGGATAGGGCCGTTCAATGGGAAGCTGCAGGCGTTCGGGCATCCCGGCCAACGCGTCCTGCCAGTAGGCCAGCTGCGCGGCGATGGGGCTGTGGCTGTCGTCGAGATCGCCAAACTGCGCGCGCTGCCACAGCGTGTAATCGACGTACTGCACCGGCAATTCCGCCCAGCCGGGTGCCTGTCCCGTACACGCGGCTGGCGTACGCGTCGCCGATATCCCTGACCATCGGAGCCAGTGACCACCCGTCAAAAGCGATGTGATGGACCACAATTGCCACGACATGCTGCTCGGGCCCCACCGAATAGATCTGCGCACGAATGGGGATCTCCGCCGACAAATCGAATCGGTGCACCGCCAGCGCCATCAAATCGCCGGCCACATCCTGCTCGGACAAGGACACCACCGCTGCGTCCCCGCGCCTCCACATCCCCGCCCGGGCTGGCAGCACCTGCTGGAGCGGGACACCGTCGGTGTCGGGGAAGATGGTGCGCAGCGATTCGTGGCGCGCGATGACGTCGTCGAGGGCCGCGCCTAGCGCCTCGACATCCAATGGGCCGCTGATGCGAAGCGCCGTCGGCATGTTGTAGGTCGCCGCCCCGCCCTGGAACCGGTCGATAAACCACAACCGGCTCTGGGCGAACGACAGCGGAACCACCGCGGGCCGCTCGACCGCGACCAACGGCTCACGCCGACCCGCCTCTCCACTGATTCGGGGCGCCAACTGGGCAACCGTGGGCGCGTCGAACAAGGCGTGCACCGAAACGCCGGCGTCTAGGCCGGTGTTGATCGCGGCGACCAGGCGCATCGCCGACAGTGAATCCCCGCCGAGGTCGAAGAACGAGTCGTCGACGCCGACCCGCTCAACACCGAGCACCTGGGCGTAGATGCCGGCCAGGATCTCCTCGACCGCGGTCGGCCGGGGCGCGGTAGCTGCTCGCCATCCGGATATTCCGGTGCCGGCAGGGCACGGGTGTCGAGCTTGCCGTTGACCGTCACCGGCAGCGCCTCCAAGACCACCACCGCGGCCGGCACCATATAGGCCGGAAGCCGCTCGGCCAGTACGGTCCGCGCCCCGGCCGGGTCCACCGCCCCGGTCACGACTCGGTGACATAGCCCACCAGGCGTTTGTCGCCGGGACGGTCCTCGCGGGCGATCACCACCGCCTGCTCCACCCCGTCCAGCCCGGCCAGGGCGGCCTGCATCTCACCGAGTTCGATCCGATACCCGCGGATCTTGACCTGTTCATCGGCGCGGCCCAGATACTGCAGCTGCCCATCAGCACCCCACCGCACCAGATCCCCGCTGCGATACATCCGCGCCCCGGGCCCCCCGAACGGGCACGCCACAAACCGCGACGCCGTCAACCCCGCCCGGCGCACATAGCCGACCCCCACGCCGCGACCGGCCACATACAACTCACCGACCACCCCCGCCGGCACCGGGCGCAACCACCCATCCAGCACGAACAACGCCGCCCCGGGCACCGGCGCACCGATCGGCACCACCCCCGACCCCGCTGCAGCGGCGCACTGATCGTCGCACACACCGTGGTCTCGGTCGGGCCGTAGCCGTTGATCATCACCCGCCCCGGCGCCCACCGATCCACCACCTCGGCCGGGCAGGCCTCACCGCCGACCATCAACGCCACCGAATCCAAACCCTGCGGTGAGAGCAGCCGCCACCGCAGACGGGGTCTGGCTCAACACGCTGACCTGTTCGGCCACCAGTAAGCGCGTGGAAGTCCTCCGGTGAGCGCGCCACCGACTCGGGCACCACCACCAGCCGCCCACCAAACAGCAGCGCCCCCCAGATCTCCCACACCGAGAAGTCGAAGGCATAGGAGTGACACTGCGTCCACACCTGTCCCGGCGCCAGCTCCAGGCCGACATCGAGTGAGTCGAACAGCCGGGTCACGTTGTGGTGGGTGACCGCCACCCCTTTGGGGACACCGGTGGTACCCGAGGTGTAGATGATGTGGGCGATGTCATCGGCGGCCGGCGCCGGCAAGGCGGTGCCCGGCTAGGTGTCGACCGCGGGGTCGTCGATATCGATGACCGCCAGGTCGCAGCCGTCCAGCCGGTCGGCCAGCCCGGCGGTGGTGATCGCGGCGATCGGCGCGGCAGTCGTCGATCATGAACTCGATCCGGGCCGCCGGGTGCGCCGGGTCGATCGGCAGATACGCCGCCCCGGTCTTGAGCACGGCCAGAATCGCCACGATCGCCTCGGCCGAACGGCTAAACAGCAGTGCCACACACTGTCCCGGGCCCGCGCCCTGGCCGGCCAGCAGGTGCGCCAACCGGTTAGCGGCCTCCTCGAGTTCCCGGTAGGTCATGGACCGGCCCTCGAAGGTCACCGCCACCGTCTCCGGAGCACGAACCACCTGCGCGGCGAACAACACCGGAATCGACACCGGCGTCGCGGGCTGGGTCAACACCGCCCGGTTGCCCCACTCATCCAGCCGGGCGTGCTCACCGTCATCCAGCACATCCATCGACGACAACTTCTGGGTGGGGTCAGCGGTCATGGCCACCAACACCTGCTGCAACCGCCCGATGAGTGTTTCGATTCTTTCTGTGTCGAACAC
>CAWKOI010000020.1:0-47201 GCA_963851115.1 uncultured Actinomycetota bacterium | reverse complement strand
GATCGCGTGACATCAACGTGGAGGAACTGTGCTCGTGTCCCCCGCGGGCCCAACTCCGAGTCTTGAGCCTGTATGACGTCGGCTGATGACTGACAGTGTTTCGGCTGATGCTTGACAGTAACTTCGGCTGCCCCTTGACACTCCCGGGATGAGAAAGTTGTCCGTTGCCGCCATCTGGCTCGTATCAACCTGACGACGCTGACGGTGCCACCACCTCGAACTCCAAACGGTTAGCTGATCTCGATACTTAGGTGTGGGTACGGGCTGAGCGCTCGGCGAGCGGACGCGATGTGTGACACACTCCTGTGCCGCGCCCGCTTGTTTCAGGGACACGCGGACCCGGCTGAGCAGCGGTATCGGGCTTTGTTGGCGGTGATCGCTGATGGTTTAGGCACGCGAGCGTGGGCGAGCCGCAGAGAGCGCACCTATCCTTTTCACCGAGACCACTGCCATGGCCCGACCCACAAAGCGTCGGAAAGCCCCGAAACCGGTTAAACCATGACACGAACCCTGTGCGCCAACGGTTCGAAAGGGAGTTCCAAGGCCTGACGACGCGTTCGGTGAACTTGCCTGATCGAGGAACGGAAGTCGCCGCTCGACGACGTGGACGGTGGTCGCAGACAGCGTCCGGACGGACTGAAAGGAATACCCAATGGCCTCCCCGTACGGTGGCTCGCGTCTCGGCACCCGATTCGGGCCTTATGAGCTGCGGTCTCTGATCGGTATGGGCGGGATGGGTGAGGTGTACGAGGCCTACGACACCGTTAGGGATCGGATGGTCGCGGTGAAAGTCCTGCGTGCAGAGATGGCTGCGGACGCAGTCTTCCAGGAGCGTTTTCGGCGCGAGTCCCGGGTGGCGGCGCGACTGCAAGAACCGCACGTGATCCCGGTGCACGACTTCGGCGACATCGAGGGCGTCCTTTATATCGACATGCGACTGGTCGACGGCGCAAGTTTGAAGGATGTGCTGCGGACGAACGGCCCGCTCGAACCGGTGCGGGCTGCGTCGATCATCACGCAGGTAGCGGCCGCACTGGACGCCGCGCACTCCGACAACCTGGTACACCGCGACATCAAGCCGGAGAACGTGCTGCTCACGCCCGATGACTTCGCCTACCTCGTCGATTTCGGCATCGCTCACGCCACCGGCGATGCCAGCGTGACGATGACGGGGGTGTTGATCGGATCGAGCGCCTACATGGCCGCAGAACGGTTCAGCGGCGGCCCGGTTGGGCCACCGGCGGACATCTACGCGCTGACGTGCCTGCTCTACGAATGCCTCACCGGCCGGCCGCCGTTTGAGACCGGCGATTTGAGGCAGCTGATGAGCGCCCACATGTTCTCGCCGCCGCCGCGGCCGAGCATCATGCGCCGGGGAATCAATCGGGCGTTCGACGACGTCATCGCCCAGGGCATGGCCAAGGACCCCGCGAACAGATTCTCCTCCGCCGGCGAACTGGCCAAGGCAGCCGCCGCGGCCGCGTCGTCGGCCCAGGCGCCGGCTGCAGCGGCTCCTCACCCCGGCCGGCCGCCGAGCACGCGGCAGTTCTCCGCGGTCTTCCCGAATCCGGCCGCGACGGGATACACCCCCTACCCGCCGCCCGTTCGAACACCCGAGACGCCGGTGCGGAGCCCGCGTTTCCGTCATTCGCAGGTGGCGCTGATCGTGGTGACGGTAGTGATGCTCGGCGCCGCCGCAATCCTTGCCGCGATGCTGGTCGTCGGCAACCCCAACAGCGGCTCGCCGCCCCAAACAACTTTGGCGGTGCCGCCCCCGGCGGACACGACGACCGAAACGACCACGCAACCAACGACCACCGAATCACCGTCGACGACTTCCACGACACCGACAACGCCCACCGTGCCCGGTGCCGACGGGCAGGGCTTTGTCGGTCACTCGGCCCGCTGCGACCCCGGAAACCCGCCAGCGGCGTTGGTCCGAACCGCCCAGTCACTGGCAGTGGTGTGTCAATCGGCGGCGGGAAGCTTCTACTACCGCGGCGAGCGGCTGAGCGACGGCGCCAACATCGAACTCGCCAACGCCGTGCCCTCGTCCGGCGGGTTCGATGTCACCAACCCGGTCGACGGCACCCGGTATGAGGTGCGTCCCGACCGGCTCACGATCATCAGCAACGGCAACGTGGACTCCTCGGAAGCAGTGTTGCAGTACGCGTCGGGCTGACGGTCAACCTGCGCCCTTGCCGTTGTCGACGCGGTACTCAGGATGCACCCGTGACCAATGCGACCTTGTCGCTGAGCTGAGCCATGGCAAGACCCTCTCATGGCCGCCCAATCCGTGACTTTGCCAAACGAACACTGAAATACTCATGGGCGCCGCTGACGGACCGACCTCAGACGCCGGCTGAAGGGACGCACATCGTGACGATCATCCGCGGGTTCGCTGCAGCCGCAATTCTGGCTTGCGCTGCCCTTGGACTTGCCGGTCCCGCCCAGGCTGACCAGCTCATGGAAGGCGTCTACAACTACACCGAGGCGGAGGGGCAGGCGGGCACGTGGACGATCTTTCCGTCATGTGTTCCGACGGTCGGCGACCTGCGTGTCAACCTCGAGCTGCCGGTCGCCTGCCGGCTGCACGTCGCGGGGTCGCAAGGCATCACCGGCGGGGACGCGCGGCTGACCGGCGGCGTGTGGGCCTTCAACACGACCAAGCGCGAAGGCATGAAATGCCAGGACGGCAGCTGGGCACCGACCACCGAGACGGTCGAGTTCGATGACATCACCATGACCGGCACCCGCAGCATCTTCCACAACGCGGTCTGCGGGCTGCAGCCGGGCCAGATCAACGTTCCGTTCACGCTCTCGTTCCTAGAGCCGCTGCCGATTCCGGTCGACCGCTATCCGCTGATCTGTGAGCCGGGCGGCCTGCGGCGCTGCTTCTGAGCCACATGCCGCGCTCGGTGGGAAGCCGCGCGGGCCGACGCCTCCGCACCGCTGAACGGTCGACCGCCAGTGTCCCGCCGCTCAACGGCAAGGTCGTCGATCTGACCGGCCCGGGACTCACCGACCGATGGGGCGTCACGTGCGCTGATCTCGGGGCGTGCGTCGTGGCCCCGAACGGCAAGCTCGTGACGGTCTTCGGTGACACCTTCTCGGGCGGCAAGGTCGGCGAGGGCGACTGGCGTTGCCCCGTCATCCTGATCGGCACCGGCGACGCCGACCACGAAATCGTCTACGAACGGGCCGGCGGCGACGACCCCGACTACGCGCGCCAGCTGTGGCACTACATTCACGACGACGCAGCCACCGGATGGACCCGCGGCGGCATCAGCACCGTGATCCCGTCCGACCTGCTGCGGGTTGACAACTCAATCTATCTGCACGCCATCGTCAATCGCGGATTCGGCAACGTCATCTGGACCGAGATCTGGCGCTCCGACGACAGCGGTGTCTCCTGGACGCACATGGGGGAGGACGCCAAGTTCCCCGCCGACCTGCACGGCGGGCACGCGCAATGCTGGTCGTGGGACTACGACCCGGACGACGGCTGGGTGTATGTGGTGGCCACTGGTTTTCAGCGCGACAAGGGCATCATCCTGATGCGCGTGCGGCCCGAGCACATCGGCGATCGTGCGCGCTACTCGAGTTGGGGGTTCGCCGACGAACGCTGGGCGTGGCGCACGCACGCCACCCCGATCACGCCGGTCGGTGAGAAGTGGGGAGAGTTGACGTTTCGTCGTACGGCGCAAGGCAAATGGATCCTCGGCGGGTTCCTGGCGTCGAAGTACGCGCTGGGGTATCGGGTCGTCGACTCACCGGTGGCCAACATGCATACCACGCCGCTCCAGACGCCCGTAGTCGGGTCGGCCTGGGAGAGTGAGGATCACATCGAGAACCGCGTCGCCCAGCTCTACGGGGGCTACGTGCTGCCCGGCTCTCGGTTCGACATCGAGGGCGGTATCGGGCTGGTGGTATCCCAGTGGCACACCCGCGTCGGATGGCCTTATCGGGCAATGCAATTCAAGGGCGCGCTGAGGGACACCACGAAGACGGTCGAACCACCGGATCCGATCAACCTCTGACAGCTATACCGTGAACCCGCCGTCGACGTTCCAGTTCGCGCCGGTGACGTATCCGGATTCGGGACCCGCGAGGTAGCTCACCACGCTGGCGACATCGCGGATTGCTCCGTGATCATTCCCGTTAGCTCACATCGAAGAGCCACCGACACCGTCGACCCCGCCTATGGTGAAGGCCGTGACTGATTCTGGGACCAAGCGAGTTGTCGTCTGGGGCACGGGTTTTGTCGGCAGGATGGTGATCGCCGAGATCGTCAAGCACCCGTTGTTCGAGCTCGTCGGCGTCGGCGTGAGCAATCCCGACAAAGTGGGCCGCGACGTCGGCGAGATCTGCAGCCTCGGCGCCAAGCTCGGGCTGACCGCGACCGACGACGTCGACGCCCTCATTGCGCTCAAGCCGGACGCACTGGTGCACTACGGCCCCACCGCCGCGCATGCCATCGACAACATCGCCCTGATCAGCCGCTTCCTGCGGGAGGGCATCGACGTCTGCTCGACCGCCATGACCCCGTGGGTATGGCCGACGATGCACCTCAACCCGCCCGACTGGATCGAACCCATCACCGCAGCGTGCGAACTGGGTGAATCGTCGTGCTTCACCACCGGCATCGACCCCGGCTTCGCCAACGACCTGTTCCCGATGACCCTGATGGGTTTGTGCTCCGAGGTGCGCAAGGTGCGCGCATCCGAGCTGCTCGACTACACCGACTATGAAGGCGACTACGACTTCGAGATGGGCATCGGCAAATCGCCCGAATACAAACCGCTGCTGCAGCACCCCGACATACTCATAATGGCGTGGGGCGCAACGGTTCCCATGATCGCGCACGCGGCGGGCATCATGCTCGACGAGATCACCACCACCTGGGACAAATGGGTGACGCCCAACGAACGCAAGACCGCAAAGGGCGTCATCGCGCCGGGCAACGTCGCGGCGGTGCGGTTCACCATCAACGGCGTGTACAAGGGCGAAACCCGCATCCAGTTGGAGCACGTCAACCGGATCGGCAGCGACGCCGCACCCGACTGGCCGTCGGGCAACGAGAACGACGTCTACCGCGTCGACATCGAGGGCACGCCGAGCATCCATCAGGAGACGGCGTTCCGGTTCACCGACGGCTCCGGGCGCGACGCGGCTGCGGCCGGCTGCCTCGCGACCGGCATGCGCGCCCTCAACGCGGTGCCCGCCGTCAACGAGCTTTCGCCGGGCTGGGTCACTGCGCTGCATCTACCATTGATTCCCGGCGCGGGGACCATTCGCTGAGTAACGCCGGCCCCGTCAGACAAGATTGATAACCGGATAGGGTTTTATTTCGAGACGGGGTGAAATGTCTGACGGGGTCAGGGCTGTCGATTGGGGCCACCAACCTGACGGCCGTTGTAGTGGGACGGACCGCGTTGACGCGGTCCCCGGTGCTGACGCTGTACCCACACCGGCCGCCGGAGGTCGGCGTGCCCAGCGAAAACCCCAACCTCACCGAGCGCGGCTTGATCATCACCGACTTCGTCGACCGGGTGGGCGACCCGGTGGGCATCGTTGCCTCCGACGGGTCGACACATCGCGCCGACACGCTCATTGCCGACGCGCTGCGGGCCATGCTGTTCGCCGTCGGCCGCGGCCAGCCACCTGCCGAGCCGGTCGGCGTGACCTACCCCGCGCACTGGCGGCCGAGCGCCGTCGAGGGATTGCGCAACGCGCTCGCCGCGCTACCGGAGTTTCAGGGGCCCAAGCCGGCGCCCGTGGTCTCTGACGCCGCCGCGTCCCTGACCGCGCTGCAGGACGATCCGGGCGTGCCCACCCGCGGCGTGATCGCGCTGTGCGACTTCGGTGGCACGGGCACCAGCATCACCCTGGTCGACGCCGCCAACGGCTTCGCGCCGATCGGGCCGACCGTTCGGCATACCGACCTGTCCGGCGATCTCATCGACCAGGCGCTGCTGACCCACGTCATCAACGATCTGTCTGCGGCGGGGACCATCGACCTGACGGGCACCTCGGCCATCGGCTCGCTGACCCGGTTGCGCGGACAGTGCCGCGGCGCCAAGGAACGGTTATCGACCACCGCGGTCACCTCGCTGGTGGCCGAACTGCCCGGGCACCGCACGGATGTGCGGCTGACCCGCAACGAGCTCGACGAGGCGATCCGCCAGCCGCTCACCGACTTCGTCGGCGTGGTGCAGGAAACGGTGGACCGCAGCGGAATTCGGCCCGCGGATCTCGTCGCCGTCGCGTCGGTGGGCGGCGGCGCGCGGATACCGATCATCACCACGACGCTGTCCGAACATTTCCGGGTGCCCGTTGTCACGACCCCTCAGCCGGAGCTGACGGCGGCGATCGGCGGGGGCCTGGCGGCGGTGCGCGGTACGGCCGAGGAGGGCATGACGTCGATGGCCGCGGCCGCCCCTGCCGCCGCTGCAGCAGCCGGGGTGGCGACTCAAATGGCGCCGGAAGCCGACGCCGGCGAGATGGGATCGAGCACGTTCCGGGCGCTGGCGTGGTCCGACGCCGACGACATTCCGGACGTGGCGCCGACCGACCCGTACGACTATGCCGCACCGGTCGATACCGGCGGCGTCACCGATGCCCGCCCGCCGATGCAGTTCGACCATGAACCGTATGAGGAACAGGCGGCGCCGCTGCCGTGGTACCGCCGTCCGGCCCTGTTGCTCGGAGCCGGCGTGCTGGCTGTCCTGGCCGCGCTCGCATTCGCCGTCCTGTTCGTGATGCGCGACGACAGCACTCCGGCCCCGGCGTCGACCACCGCGCCGGTCACCACCACCCCGACCACGACGGCCGAGGCGCCGCCGCCCCCACCGCAGCCGGTGACGCAGGCTCCGCCACCTGAGACGCGGACCGTCACGCAGCAGGCGCCGCCACCTCCTGTCACGGTGACGCAGGCACCGCCGCCGCCACCGCCGACGAGCGAGGCGCCACCACCACCGCCGCCGACCAGCGAGCCGCCACCGCCAGCCGCCGACGACCGCAGCCGCCGCCGACGACCGAGCCGCCGCC
This sequence comes from uncultured Actinomycetota bacterium, assembly GCA_963851115.1. Classification (GTDB taxonomy): domain Bacteria; phylum Actinomycetota; class Actinomycetes; order Mycobacteriales; family Mycobacteriaceae; genus Mycobacterium. The sequence goes on along the minus strand of CAWKOI010000020.1, from coordinate 40,151 downwards.
GTGGAGCCCGACCGCGCCGTACCCGACGATCCCGGGTCTGCCGTGGGTTCCGGCGCCACAACCGCCACAACCGGCTCCTTAGCATCGGCGCGGACCCTAGGCTGTCCGCCATGACGCAGACGGACGGCTTGCTCTTCGATCCGAACACCTACGACCCGCAGCAGTTCGACGCCGAGACGCGGAGGCTGCTGCGCGCCACCATCGACTGGTTCGAGGGTCAGGGCAAGAAGCGCATTCTCGACGACGACCTGGCCGCGCAGTGGCCCGCCGACTTCGTCGACTTCGTCAAGCGGGAGAAGCTGTTCGCGACGTTCCTAACACCCTCGGAGTTCAGCGATCAGAACCCCGACAAGCGCTGGGACGCCGCGCGCAACGCCGCGCTGTCCGAGATCCTCGGCTTCTACGGCCTGACCTACTGGTACACCGAGCAGGTCACCATCCTCGGTCTCGGTCCGATCTGGCAGAGCGCCAACGCCGACGCCAGACGCAAGGCCGCGCGCGACCTCGAGGCCGGTGAGGTGATGGCGTTCGGGCTGTCCGAGCGCGAACACGGCGCCGACGTCTACAACACCGACCTGGTGCTGACGCCCGCGAGCGAGGAGGACCGGGCCAACGGCATCCTGTACCGGGCTTCGGGGGAGAAGTACTACATCGGCAACGGCAACGTCGCGAGCATGGTGTCGGTGTTCGGACGGCGCGGCGACATCGACGGCAACGATGCGTACGTGTTCTTCGCCGCCGACAGCGGCCACGAGAACTACCACCTGATCGACAACGTCGTGCACATGCAGATCTACGTCAGCACCTTCCGGCTGGAGAACTATCCGGTGCGCGAATCCGACATCCTGCACACCGGCGTGGAAGCCTTTGCCGCGGCGCTGAATACGGTCAACATCGGCAAGTTCAACCTGTGCACCTGTTCGATCGGCATGGTCGAGCACGCCTTCTACGAGGCGATCACCCACGCGCAGAACCGCATCCTGTACGGCAACCCGGTCACCGAGTTCGCCCATGTAAGAGCGAATTTCGTCGACTCCTACGCGCGTCTGGTTGCGATGAAACTGTTCAGTCAGCGTTCGGTCGACTACCTGCGCAGCGCGAGCCTCGACGACCGTCGTTACCTTCTGTTCAACCCCGTGACCAAGGCCAAAGTCACGATGGAGGGCGAGACCATTCTGCGGTCGCTGCACGATGTCGTCGCGGCGAAGGGCTACGAGAAGAACACGATGTTCCGCGAGGTCGCCCAGCTCATCGGCGCGCTGCCGCGGCTGGAGGGCACCGTGCATGTGAACGTCGGCCTGGTGCTCAAGTTCATGCCGAACTACATGCTCAATCCCAAGGACTATCCGGAGATTCCGACGCGTAACGACGCCGCGGACGACGTCTTCTTCTGGAACCAGGGACCGACCCGCGGTGCGGGCAAGGTGCAGTTCGCCGACTGGGCGCCGATCTACGAGAAGCACGCGAGCATCCCGAACGTCGCGCGGTTCTACGAGCAGGCAGAGGCGTTCAAGCAGCTACTCGTCACCGCCGCTCCCGATGCCGAACAGCAGAAGGACCTCGATTTCCTGCTCAACGTCGGGCACCTGTTCTCGCTGATCGTCTACGGGCAACTGATTCTCGAGCAGGCCGCGTTGACGGGCGTGGACGACGACATCATCGATGCGATCTTCGACTTCCAGATTCGCGACTTCATCGACGTATGCCGTTGCGCTGCACGGCAAGCCGACTTCGACACCCGCTCAACAGGACTGGGCCGTCGGCGCGATCCGGAAGCCGGTTCCCGACGCCGAGCGGTTCGGTCGGGTGTGGGAGCGTGTCAAGGCCTACGACGGCGCCTACGAGATGCGTCCCTGACGTCGCACGCCCGTGACCGCCGAGCGCGGCAGTCGCCCCGCGCGGGAATGGCCGGTTAACCGGTCGCCGTCGACCACGACGTCGAACTCGAGGTTCAGCCGCATCGGTTTGGTCACCGACTGACGCCACGTAACCCGTTGTCTGTCAACGGTGATGTCGTGCAGCGCGACTGTCTCGCCCTTGCCCGTTGCCGTGCCGGCGAGGGCGTCGTCGTCTCGGTGAACGTGTAGACGACCGCCAGCGACCCGATCGGTGTCTTGACGGTCACGTCCCAGTCGCCGATCCATCGAGTCCATACCGTTCCTCTCCGCTCGTACTCGAACAGCTCCTCGACGGCGATCGCCACCTCGGGCCGTAGCTTCGTTCGAGCAGATGCAGGGCCAGGTCGAGACCCGACGTGACCCCACCGGCCGTGACGAGGTCACCGTCGTCGACCACCCGGGCGCGCACCACGTTGACACCGGTGGCCTCCAGTACGTCGAGGCCGAGCATGTGCGTGACCGCGTTGCGGCCCTCGATCAGACCGGCCATCGCCAGCGCGAGTGAGCCGCCGCAGACGGTGGCGACCGTGACGTCGGGGTTGGCCATCGCTTGCGCATCAACGGAACGCGCCGCGGTCTCGCCGAACCGGGCCAGAAGGACCGGGATGGTGTCGACTTCGTCGGGATCGCCCTCGATCGGCCCCGACGCGCCCGGGCACGATCACGTAGCCGGGCTTCGACGGGTCGAGCTGCCCGGTCGCGTGCAACACCAGGCCGCGGGTCCCGCTCACCACCGGCCGCGGTCCTTCGGCCGACACCAGCTCGACGGTCAGCTCGCCTTCGACCGCGTCGCTGCCCGCGGCGAGCACCTCGAACGGCGCGATCACATCGAGCGGGTCGAACCCGTCGAACAACACGATCTGCGCATGCACCTGCCATCGTCGCAGCGATCGCGCGCGGCAGATCAGTGGCCAGATCGCCACATGTCGCCGAGATCTTGCCACGACGCTGCTATCGTCGCCGCCATGCACACCGTCGCCGTGCTGGCACTTCCCGACACCATCGCTTTCGACCTGAGCACACCGGTCGAGGTGTTCGGCCGCGTCCGATTGCCCTCGGGCGAACCGGGATACCGGGTGCTGGTGTGCGGAACCGAACCCGTGGTGACCGCCGGCCCGTTCCGCATCGCCACCGACCACGGCATCGACGCGCTGGCCGACGCGGACACCGTCGTCGTGCCGGGCCGCAACGACGTCGACCGTCGACACCGCCGACGAGGTGCTGACGCGCGCTGACGCCGGCCCACGCCCGCGGCACCCGGATCGCCTCGATCTGCTCCGGCGCGTTCACTCTGGCGGCCGCCGGATTGCTCGACGGAAAGCGCGCGACGACACACTGGCTCGCCGCCGACCTGTTCCGCGCGCGCTTCCCGGCCGTGCACCTCGACCCCGACGTGCTCTACGTCGACGAGGGGCAGGTGCTGACTTCGGCGGGCGCCTCGGCCGGCCTCGACCTGTGCCTGCACATGGTCGCGCGCGACTACGGCGCGGCGGTCGCCGCCGACGCCGCCCGGCTGGCGGTCGCACCGTTGCACCGCAGCGGCGGCCAGGCGCAGTTCATCCTGCGAAATCGCGCTGCCGCCAAGCACATTGCGGAGCGCACCGAACTGGACGACGTGCTGGCGTGGATCGAGCAGGAAGCGCATCGCGACCTGACGTTGCGCGACATCGCCGCCCGCGCGGCGGTCAGCGTCCGTACCCTGAACCGCCGTTTCCAGGCCGAGACAGGGCAGACGCCGATGCAATGGGTTACCGGAGTGCGGGTCCGGCATGCCCAGCAACTGCTCGAGAGCACGTCCTATGGCGTCGAGCGAATAGGGCGTGAGGTCGGCTTCAGCTCGCCGGCCAACTTCCGCGAACAGTTCCGCCGGCTCACCGGGGTGGCGCCGCTGAACTACCGCAACACTTTTCGTGATCGCATGGCCGGCTGATCACCGCTTCTTCGGTCGCTTGGCCAGCACCAGATGCGCCAGCGGAATCTGCATCTGTTCCGGCGCCGCGGCCAGCCGCGTCGCAACTCCAGCCTCCAGCTGATCGAAGAACTGCACCGCCCGCGGATCGGCGACACCGCCCTCGAGCGCGCTTGCCAGCGTCGGGAACACCGATGCCCGCAGGAAGGCCGCCCACTGCGCGCCGAAAGCCGTTGCGTCCCTGTCGGCTTGATACTGCGCCCAGAACCGGTCTTCGGCGTTGAACACCTCGAGATGCTCGATCTCGAGTTGCTCGAACCGCCCCTTCGGTGCGAACGGCGCCAGGAAATCCGCTTCGCTGCGCGCGACCGTCGGGATGCACATCCGGTGCACCTCGTCTTCGCTGAGCAGCTCGCCCGCCGCTAGCTCGTCGAGCGTGTCCACCAGGGCCGAAAGCAATCGGCGGAATCCGAACTCGCCCTCCTCGTCGAGGGCCATCGTCATCACCACCAGGCGGCCACCAGGGCACAACTCCCGACCGCGGAACGCGACGAACTCGTGCCAGTCGTGTGCGGCCTGCTTGGCGTACGCCGCACGGACGGCCTCGTCGCTGCTGTAGGCCACCTGCACGTGGTCGGGGATCGGCGCGGGTACGCGGCTCAGCCATTGGATCGCCCACGAACTCCAGCCGAGATTCACGCTGTTGGACGGCAAGATCTGGGTGTAGAACGAGCGTCCGACCGCCGAGGCGAACGTCGCCGCGTCCTTGCGCAGGTACGCTATCCGGGTCGTCGGCGAGCGTCCGGAACATCGCGGTGAAGTCGTTGTCGGGCACGTCGGTGTGGGCCACCAGGATGGAATGCTCCGGCCGGGTGCGCTTGCGCAGCACGGCGATTGCCGCACCGATCGGCAACAGCGAGTTGTGTCCGGTCGACGCGCCGTAGTCGGCGATGACGATCGGCTGCGGCGGCGTGGGCAGCGGCACGACCGATGCGGCCTGTTCGAAGATCTTGATCGCGGGCTGCAGTCCCGCGGCCTGCAGTCGCGAACTGGCCGTATACGACTCGCTTTCCATCGGTTCGGGCCGCACGACGATGCTGGATTCAGGCATCGCGACCTCCTGAACGTGCGGGCAAACAAACCGTTAACTGCGACGGTAGTCCCCGCAGGCCGCGGCGCCGATGAAGGTCGGGTTCAGTTCGGCGTCGGAAATGTCACCCCGGTGAGCTGCTCGGAGGCCTCCCAGAGCTTCCGGTTGTCGGCGTCATTCCTGGCCCGGTCGGGGACCTTGGCTCAGTTTGACGCCGCCTCCGGCCAGCCTCGATGGATGCCGCGCGGGCCGTAGAACACGCCACCTTGTGCCGTCCGGCGACGCGGCGCCGTACAGCGCGGGCAGGATGGCCTCGTCGACCTCCTGCCACATGAATGGTGTGAGTCGTCGACTGAGCCGGTAGAACCGTTCCAGCACGGTCGGACTTGTCCTTGCCCTGCGACGGGCCGCTCAGCTGGAGATTGGTCTTCGCGAAGCCGGGGTGGGCCGCGTTGGACACGATGCCCCAGCCGGCTTGTCGGCTTCTGCGATCCAGTTCCAGCGCGAACATCAGGTTCGCGGACTTCGACTGCGAATAGGCCTGAGTCGGGTTGTAGCGCTTCTCCCACTGCAGATCATCGAAGTTGATACCGCCCATCCGAGCCGCCAGGCTGCTCAGCGTGGTCACCCGCGCGTCGCCGGCGGCGCGCAGGAGCGGAAACAGGTGGCCGGTCAACGCGAAATGGCCCAAGTGATTGCCGCCGAACTGAAGCTCGAAGCCGTCGGTGGTGATCTCCCGCTCCGGCGGCTGCATGATCCCGGCGTTGTTTATCAGGATGTCGATCGGCCTGCCCTCCGCGTTGAGTTCCTCGCCCAGCGCTTTGACGCTGGCGCAGCGATGACAGGTCGAGCTGTTTGATGGTGAGTTTCGCGTCGGGCACGGTCGCGCGGATCTGTTCGACGGCGGCTTCGCCCTTGGTGCGGTTGCGGATCGCCATGATGACGTCGCCGCCTGCAGCGGCCAGCCGGGTGGCAAGGCCCAAACCGAGGCCGGAGTTGGAGCCGGTGACCACCGCCAGCTTTCCGGATAGATCGGGGACGGTGACGGTGAGCGCGTTGCGGGCCATGGCTTTCTCCTATCGCGTGGATAACCGAACAATAACGAGCCATCGGTCTGATAACAAGAGCCCAATGGTCTGATAGTCTTTTGACTGTGACGATCGGTTTCCAGCGCGCGCGTCGACCCGAGCAGATGGCGGCCCGCCGCGCAGCGATCTTGGAGGTCGCCCGCGACGATGCTGGGCCGAGAAGGCCGTCGCCGACATCAGCCTGCGCGAACTATCCGACCGCGTCGGACTGGCCAAGTCGAACGTGTTGCGCTACTTCGACAGCCGCGAAGCGATCTTCCTCGAGGTGCTCGACGAGGAATTCACGGCGTGGCTCAGCGACGTCGATACCCGTCTGGGTCGGCCGCGGGCCAGAAAAGCCGGACTACGCCAACGAGATCCACGTCGCGACCGTGATGGCGGAATCGCTGGTGGACAGCAAGTTGCTGTGCGAGCTGCTCGGGTCGATGGCAGGAGTGCTGGAGCGCAACATCTCGCTTGTTTTCGCCCGCGACTTCAAGGCCCGTGCGATGGCGAAAATCGGCGCCCTGGCGCAACTTGTCGCCCGTCACCTGCCGTGGCTGCCGCCGGAGTTCACCGCGTTCTTCGCCGAGGGCGCGCTGACCCTGACGGCGGGCATGTATCCGTTCTCGGTGCCCACCGAACCCGTGCGGGTCGCGATAGCCGAGATCGGTTATCCCGATCCAGCCCAGCGGTTCAGCGAGGGTCTGCGTGCCGGGCTGGTGACCTGGCTGATTGGCGCGGCGGCGCAAACCGAGGCGTGACAGACTTCGCGCATGACTAGGTTCGCGCCGCGGATCGCCATCGTCGTCGCCATCATCGACGCTGGTGGGGTCGATTGTCATCGGATTCGTCGCCGTCGCTGATGCTGAATGCGTTCGTGTTCGACGGGTACGACGCGTATGGCGAGGTGCCGATCCCAGGCTCGAGCAGCCTGCACCTGCCCGACGGCGAGGTGACCGTCAGCTTCCACACCGTGATCAGCGGCCGGCCCACCTAGTGGTTTCCTCGATTCCCGAGCTGGGCTCGCGGATCGATCCTACCCGTAGGTTGTGCCAGAGCCGGAGGTCACCGAAAGCATCGGTGGGACAACGACAGTCAACAGCGACACGCGTGTGCAGATGTGGGTGGTGCAGATACCGCAGACAGGCACATACGACATCACCACCGACGGAAACGTCAACGGCTACATCAGTCCTCCGCTCGCGTTCGGCCACGACAGCTCCTACGCTCGCTGCTGTGGGTGTTCGGCGCGCTGCTTCGTCATGGGCTTCGGAGCTCGTTCGGCGCTTGTTGTGCGGCGAAGTGCCGGCAAGAAGGCCCGCCCCCTCGCGCCGCATGAGCTGCTGACCGTCGGCGACCCGACGTGGAACAACGCCTCCGCAGGCCGCGTCCGCCGAGCTATACGCCCACCGATCAGGGCATCCGCATCCAGCAACTCCAGACACCTTGCGGCGCTACGGGATTCCGGCGCGCTGACCGAAGAGGAGTTCGAGGCCGAAAAGCGCCGCATCCTCGAGACCTAACTGCCGGCGAGCTAGGCCGTGCTCGATTCAGCTCAGCGCCGGCCACCCATTCGTCGTAGTGCACGATCTCGTCGCCGATGGTGGTGGAGTCGCCGTGGCCGGTGTAGACCACGGTGTCGCCGGGCAGCTTGCCGAGCCGGCCCGAGATGGACTCCAGGATGGTGGGGAAGTCGGAGTACGACCGGCCCGTCGCCCCTGGCCCGCCGTGGAACAGCGTGTCGCCGCTGAACACCGCATTCAGCTCGGGCGCATGCCAGCAGACCGACCCCGGTGAATGGCCCGGGGTGTGCAGGGCCCGCAACTCGGTGCCGCCGACGGTCAACGTGTCGCCGTCGGTCACCGGAGCGAAAGTCCTTGTCGGGATGCGTCATTCGCCACAACACATCATCGGCAGGATGCATCAGCACGGGCGCGTCGAGAGCATCGCTGAGCTCGGGGGCGACGGTTACGTGGTCGTTGTGGCCGTGCGTGCACACCACCGCCTTCACGTGTCGCCCGCCGACGGCCATCACGATCGGGCCGGCGTCATGGGCGGCGTCGAACACCACGACCTCCGAGTCGTCGCCGACGATCCAGATGTTGTTGTCGACTTCCCAACTGCCGCCGTCGAGTTCGAACATGCCGTGCGTGACGACGCGCTGGATCGGTCCGCCGTTCACTTCAGCACCACCACCGAGCGCAGCACCTCGCCGGCGTGCATCTTGTGGAACGCCTCCTCGACATCGTCGATGCCGATCCGTTCGCTCACGAACTTCTCCAACGGCAACCGGCCCTGCAGGTACAGGCTGATCAGCGTGGGGAAGTCGCGCTCGGGCAGGCAGTCGCCGTACCACGACGACTTCAGCGAGCCGCCGCGCGAGAAGAAGTCGATCAGCGGCATCTCGAGCTTCATATCCGGTGTCGGAACACCTACCAGCACAACCGTTCCCGCGAGATCGCGCGCGTAGAACGCCTGCTTCCACGTCTCGGGCCGGCCGACGGCGTCGATCACGACGTCGGCACCGTTGCCGTCGGTGAGGTCCTGGATGGTCTCCACCGGATCGAGTTCGCGCGCGTTGATGGTGTGCGTGGCACCGAATTCCCGCGCCCAGTCCAGCTTCTTGTTGTCGGTGTCCACGGCGATGATCCGCTTGGCCCCGACCAGCCGGGCGCCCGCGATGGCGGCGTCACCCACACCGCCGCAGCCGATCACCGCGACCGTGTCGTCGCGGGTGACCGCGCCGGTGTTGATGGCCGCACCGATGCCCGCCATCGGCCCGCAGCCCAACAGCCCCGCCACCGCGGGGTCGGCGGCCGGGTCGACCTTGGTGCACTGGCCCTCGTGGACGAGCGTCTTGTCGACGAACGCGCCGATGCCCAGCGCCGGTGTCAGCTCGGTGCCATCGGTCAGCGTCATCTTCTGCTGCGGCGTTGAACGTGTCGAAGCAGTACCACGGACGCCCGCGCTTGCAGGCCCGGCACTGACCGCACACCGCGCGCCAGTTCAGGACCACGAAATCGCCGGGCTCCACGTTCGTCACGCCCGGGTCCGACCGATTCGACGTTGCCTGCGGCCTCGTGGCCGAGCAGGAACGGGAACTCGTCGTTGATGCCGCCGTCACGGTAGGTCAGGTCTGTGTGGCAGACCCCGCACGCGATGACGTCGACGACGACCTCGCCCGGTCCCGGATCGGGGATGACCACATCCACCACCTCGACCGGATCGCCCTTCTTCCGTGAAATCACACCGCGCACCGTCTGAGTCATGCGTACAACCTAATGCCAGGCGTGGGAGGCTTGAGGCGTGATCCCGGCCCTCTATCTGAGCCATGGCGCACCGCCGCTCGTCGACGACGAGCTGTGGGTGGCGCAGCTGGCGGCGTGGGCCGGCGACCTGCCACGGCCGGCGTCAATCTTGGTTGTCTCGGCCCACTGGGAGTCGGCGCCGCTGACCATCGGATCCACCACGACGGAAACGCCACTGACCTATGACTTCTGGGGATTTCCGGAGCGCTACTACGACGTGACCTACGACGCGCCGGGCGCACCCGACCTGGCCGCCCGCATCGAGTCCCTGATGCCCGACGACGAGCCCGTCAACCACGATCCGGACCGCCGCCTCGACCACGGCGCCTACGTCCCGCTGTCCGTGATGTATCCCGACGCCACGATCCCGGTGTTGCAGATCTCGATGCCCACGCTGGACCCGCAACGCCTGCTGCACCTCGGCGAGCGCCTCCGTCCGCTGCGCGACGACGGCGTGCTGATCATCGGTTCCGGTTTCACCACGCACGGCCTGCCGTTCCTCGACGACCGGTCGCCGGATGCCGACCCGCCGGGGTGGTCGACGGAGTTCGACGCCTGGGCACAGGAACGTTTCGCCGTCGGCGATCTCGACTCGCTCATCGACTTTCGCGCCAAGGCGCCCGGCATGCCCTATGCGCATCCGACGATCGAGCATTTCTCGCCGCTGTTCGTCGCGCTGGGGGCCTCGGGCGATCCGGAGCAATCGCCGCGGCAGGTGATCGATGGCTATTGGATGGGCCTGGCCAAACGCTCGATTGAACTCGCCTGACGGGATATACCGTTGAACCGATTGACATGGACACCCGAGTAGACACCCACTCCGAGCTCCTGCTGGCGGCGCGGACGGCGCACGTGCGTCGGGATTGGCACGCGTCCTACGAGGCGTTCGTGCGGGCGGGCGAAGAAACGGCGCTGTGCACCGACGACCTCGATGCGATGGCCGTGGCCGCGTGGCGGCTGGGCCGTGGCAAGGAATCGCTGCGGATCGCCGAACGGGTCTTTGCACAACTGGCCCGCACCGATCCACCGTCTGCGGCGATGAAGGCCGTCGAACTCGGCTTGGCGTGGTTCACCCGCGGTGACCTCAACATCGCGCAGGGGTGGATGAACCGCGCGCGCCGATTGCTCGACGGCGCACCGGAGGGTCCCACCGACGGGTACCTGGCGTACCTCGACGCGCTGGTGGCGATGCGCGATTCCGAAGCGCTCGCTGTCCGTGTGCAACGGATGCGCGAGATCTGCGCACGGATCGACGCACCCGCAGTGACGGCACTCTGCCAGGTGGCCGAGGCGCTCGCCGCGATCGGCGAGGCCCGGATGGCCGAGGCGTATGGCCTGATCGACGAGGCGATGCTGCCACTGCTGGCCGATCAGGTGCCGATCGATTGGGCCGGTGACATCTACTGCGTCGTGCTCAATCAATGCCACCGGCTGGCCGATCTACCGCGCATGAGGGCGTGGACACAGTCGATGGAGCGCTGGTGCAACGACTTCGCCGCCTCGGCCAATTACGGCGGGGTGTGCGACGTACACCGCCTTCAGCTGTTGGCCGCCACCGACGACTACCGCTCGCTCGAGGACCGGCTGCTCGGCACGAGCCGGGCGTTGGAAGACGTGAACAGCTGGGCCGCCGGTGAGGGCTATTACCAATTGGGAGAGGTGCGCAGGCTGCGCGGCGATGCCGACGGCGCGTTCGCGGCCTTTGCGCGAGCGCGCGCATTGGGCGTCGAGCCGCAACCGGGCGAGGCGCTGCTGCGGTGCCGCACAGGCGACAGCGAGACGGCGTGGACCGAGCTGCGGGTCGCGCTGGCGGGGGAGGACCGGCTGGGTCGGATGCGGCTGTTGCGCGGCGCAGTCGAGGTGGCGCTCGCCCGCGGCAGCGTCGACGAGGCCGAACGGCATTGCGCCGAAATGGAATCCGGCGCCGAAGCGTTCGGCACGCCCGGCTTCCGGGCGTGGGCGGCGCACGCCCGTGGCGCGATCTTGGCGCAGCAGGAGCAGCACGCCAAAGCGCTGGAGAGTCTGGAGGCTGCGCTGCGGGAGTACCGCACGCAGCAATCGCGGTACGAGACCGCGCAGGTCTATGAGTGGATGGCGATCGCCCATCGGGGCCTCGGCGAGAACGAATTGGCAGCCGCAGATATGGCCACGGCAGAGAACATCTACGCCCAGCTCGGCGTCGAGCCTGCGCACGTGTGCGGTTCGACTTCGCCTGGCGGCCTGACCCAGCGCGAGATCGAGATCCTCACCCATATCGCCAGTGGCGCCACCAACAAGCAAGTCGCCGAGCAGATCTGCATCAGCGAGAAGACCGTCGGACGCCACCTGGCCAACATCTACACCAAGCTCGGGGTGTCAACCCGGACCGCTGCCGTGACATGGGCGTATGCGAACAACGTCATCACCCACGCGTAGCGACTACATCGTTTGCACCACGTGGTCGGGCCCGAAGACACATCGTTTACCCGATTCGGTTGCTGAGCTGCGAGCTTAGGGTCTGATCCATGACGACACTGAATGAAAGCCCGGCGGCCGCCGCGGACACCACCGAGGAGTTCGCGGCACGGATCGCCGCATCGATCGACAGCGCCAGCCTGGCCATCCTGCTGTCCATCGGACACCAGACCAAACTGTTCGACACGCTGGCCGAACTCCCACCGGCCACCAGCAGCCAGATCGCCGACGCCGCCGGGCTCAATGAACGCTATGTGCGGGAGTGGCTTGGCGGTGTGGTCTCCGGACGGATCGTCGATTACGACCCGACGGCGCAGACGTATTCGCTTCCGCGCCATCGTGCCGCCGTGCTGACCCACGCCGCCGGACCCGACAACCTTGCCCGGGTGGCACAGTTCATCCCCCTGCTCGGCGAGGTGGAGCAGAAGATCATCGGCTGCTTCCGCACCGGCGGCGGGTTGTCGTACAGCGAGTACCCGCGCTTCCACAAACTTATGGCCGAGATGAGCGGTGAGGTGTTCGACGCCGCGCTGGTGGATGTCATCCTGCCACTTGCCGACGGGCTGCCGGATCGCCTTCGCGCGGGCGCGGACGTGGCCGATATCGGTTGCGGCAGTGGGCATGCGATCAACGTGATGGCTGCGGCGTTTCCCGCCAGCCGGTTCACCGGCATCGACTTCTCCGACGAGGGCCTGGCCGTCGGTCGGGCTGAGGCGGCCCGACTCCGTCTCTCGAATGCGGCGTTCGCCGCCAAGGATGTGGCCGCGCTGGATGAGACCGAAACCTATGACGTGATAACGGTTTTCGACGCGATCCACGATCAGGCCGAGCCCGCGCGGGTGCTGGAGAACATCTACCGCGCGCTGCGACCGGGCGGCATCCTGCTGATGGTCGACATCAAGGCGTCGAGTCGGCTCGAGGACAACATCGGCGTCCCGCTGGCGTCGTACCTCTACACCGTGTCGACCATGCACTGCATGAGCGTCTCGCTGGGACTCGACGGCGCGGGACTGGGCACGTGTTGGGGGCGCCAGCTGGCCACGTCGATGCTCGCCGATGCCGGCTTCGTCGAGGTGTCGGTCAGCGAGATCGAGTCCGACCCGTTCAACAACTACTACGTTGCGCGGAAGTAGGCCGCGGAGCGCGTATCGGGGCATAGCGTTTCGGTCAAGATGGAAATGCAACTTGACGGCCAGAACGCTCTGTTGCTGTCCGCGCGCGGCGCGCACCTGCGGCGAGATTGGCTGACCAGCTACGAGTCCTTCGCTCGGGCTAGTCAGGCTGCACCCCTGGCCACCGACGATCTCGACGCCCTCGCAGCCGCCGCATGGCGGCTCGGTCGGTGCAAAGAGTCGGTCCGATATGCCGAGCAGGTGTTCAAGCAGCTTTCCCGCAGCGATCCAATCGGCCGCGGCGATGAAGGCTGTCGACGTCGCGCTGGCCTGGCTCACCCGCGGGGATCTCAACATCGGTCAAGGCTGGATGAACCGGGCGCGTCGACTTCTGGAAGGCGCACCGGAATGCCCGGCCACCGGCTACCTGGCCTACCTCGACGCTTACATCGCGACCTGCACCGGAGACACCGATGCGTCTCCACCGGCAGGTCACCACCCTGCGGGAGATGTCCGCGCGGCTCGACACCCCCGCGATGACGTCCCTCTGTCTGGTCGTCGAGGCCCTTGCCGCAATCGGTGAGGCGAGGATGGCCGACGCCTTCGGACTGATTGATGAGGCCATGCTGACGGTGCTGGCCGACGAGATCCCGATCGAATGGGCCGGTGACATCTACTGCCTCGTCCTGCACCACTGCAACCGGGTGGCCGACCTTCCCCGCATGCGGGCATGGACGCAGTCAATGGAGCGATGGTGTGAGAACTTCGCCGCCGTGGTGTACGGCGGGGTATGCGAGATGCACCGGCTGCAGTTGCTCACCGCGACCGACGATTATCGGCTGATCGAGGACCGGTTATTCGCAGCAAGCCGAAAGCTGAAGGACATCAACACGTTCGCGGCCGCTGAGGGCTTCTACGAACTCGGTGAGATACGCAGGCTGCGGGGCGACGTCGATGGCGCGCTCGCGGCGTTCTCTCAGGCCCGGTCGCTGGGCGTCGACCCCCAACCCGGAGAGGCACTACTGCAGTGCCGGCAAGGCGACAGCGCAGCCGCGTGGACCGCCCTGCAGGCATCACTGGCATGGCAGGACCAGGTCGGCCGGATGCGCTTGTTGCGCGCTGCGGTCGAGGTGGCACTGATCCGCGACAGCCTTGATGAGGCTGAAGCGCATTGCCGGGAACTCGAAACCGGCGCAGAGGCTTTCGGCACACCGGGGTTCAAGGCCTGGGCGGCGCACGCACGCGGTGCGGTCTTGGTGCAGCGAGGCGAGTACGGACCGGCGCTCGATGCGTTGCAGGCGGCGCTGCGCGAATACCGAACGCAGCAGTGTCGCTATGAAACGGCCGAGGTGTACGAATGGATGGCGAATGCGCATAAGGCATTGGGGGACAACGATTTTGCGGCAGCAGACGCGACGACCGCGCACAGCATCCTCAGCCAACTCGGCTTGGCAAACCAACGGGTCTCCGCTCAGCTGGCCCAGGGCGGCCTGACGAAGCGGGAGGTCGAGATTCTGACCCGGATCGCCAGCGGGGCGACCAACAAGCAGGTTGCCGATCAGACCTTCATCAGCGAGAAGACCGTCAGGCGTCATTTGGCCAACATCTACGCCAAGTTAGGTGTCTCGTCGCGCACCGCGGCCGTGACATGGGCGTACGCCAACAACGTGCTGCGCTCAACGAATTGAGTTCGGTCTACATCATTCGGACCACGTGGCCCATCGCAAAGACGCATCATTCGGCCGATGAGGCCGACTACCTGCGGGTTTACCGTGAGCAGGACTCGTTCCCACCGGATCAGGAGACTTCAATGACCACCATCGACGCGCACTCCTCGAGCAAGAGACAGCGCTTACCACAGATCAACGGCGACGGACTGTTCGTGACGGACGGAGGTCTGGAGACGGAGCTGGTTTTCCACGACGGAATCGACCTGCCGAGCTTTGCGGCGTTCCCGCTGCTCGACGACCCCGACCAGCGAGCCCGACTGCGCCGCTACTACGACGGTTATCTCGACATCGCACGCAAGCTCGGCGCGGGCTTCATCGTCGAGACACCCACGTGGCGCGCGAATCCAGATTGGGGTTCGAAGCTCGGGTATTCGCCCGAGCAGCTCGACGCCGTCAACCGCTCGGCGGTGGCGCTCGCAGAGGAGGTCAGGACGGCTGCGGCGGCCGACGGCATCACCGTGGTGGTCAGCGGATGCGTCGGCCCGCGCGGAGACGGTTACGACCCCGGTGACGCGATGACGCCCGAGGAGGCCGAGCGATACCACGCGGTGCAGATCGGCACGTTCGCGAACACCACGGCCGACCAGGTCACCGCAATCACGATGACCAACGCCGAGGAGGCGATCGGTGTCGTGCGGGCCGCCTCGGCGGCCGGTATTCCGGCGGCGATCTCGTTCACCGTCGAGACCGACGGGCGGCTTCCGACGGGCCAGCTGCTGCGCGAAGCGATCGAACAGGTGGACGCCGCCACGGATGCCGGCGCCGCCTATTTCATGGTCAACTGTGCGCACCCGACACATTTCGCCGAGGCGCTGGAGCAGGACGGACCGTGGCGTCGACGACTGGTTGGCTTGCGGGCCAATGCATCTGCGAAGAGCCACTCCGAACTCGACGAAGCGACCGAGCTCGATGAGGGCGATCCGGCCGATCTCGCCTCCCGGCACGCCACACTGCGCGACCGGCTGCCGGCAGTGACCGTGCTCGGTGGCTGCTGCGGCACGGACGCGCGCCACGTGGCGGCGATCTGCTCTGCGTGGAGTACCAACTAGACTGCTGCCCGATGGCAGCACTCGACGCGATCGCCGACTGGCCGGTCCCAACGCAGCCGCCGCGGTGGTCGGGCCCACCGGTGCGCTGGCGCAGCACGGCGATACCCGACACCGCTTCGCGCTGGCGTCGGTCACCAAACCGCTGGTGGCCCGCGCGGCGCAGGTCGCCATCGAAGAGGGCGTGGTCGAGCTCGACACACCCGCCGGTCCGCCCGGCTCGACAGTGCGCCATCTGCTGGCACACGCCTCGGGGCTGGCGATGAGTTCCGACGAGTCGATCAACGAGCCGGGCAAGCGCCGGGTGTACTCCAATTACGGCTTCCAGGTGCTCGCCGAGACGATCCAGCAGGCCTCCGGCATCGAGTTCGGGCAGTACCTGACCGAGGCGGTGTTCGAACCGCTCGGCATGGCCGATACCTCGCTGGACGGCGGCGCAGCTGCAGCGGGTTTCGGGGCGACGTCGACGGTGGCCGATCTGGCGGCCTTCGCCGGTGAGCTGCTGCGGCCCTCATTGGTGTCGCAGCAGATGCACGACCAGGCCACCGACGTGCAGTTTTCCGGCCTGGATGGCGTGTTGCCCGGATTCGGGGTGCAGCGGCCCAACGACTGGGGGCTGGGGTTCGAGATCCGCGACGCCAAGTCGCCGCACTGGACCGGATCGGCCAACTCGGGCCGGACGTACGGGCATTTCGGCCAGTCAGGGACGTTTTTGTGGGTCGATCCCGCCGCCGATCTGGCGCTGGTGGTGCTGACCGACCGCAACTTCGGGGACTGGGCCTATCCGCTCGTGCCTGCCGTGTCTGACGAAGTGCTGAGAGAATTCGGGGCAGACTAGCGCAACAGGGGCCTCACAAGGCACAATGGACACGCACGACACAGCTGTAATTCGGAACCACCAGGTCGTTGGGGAAGACGTCCCTCGTGGAGCCGAAGGAGCAGCAGATGCGTGCAGCGAACCAGTTCGCCGACGCGACGACTGGCGTGGTGTACATCCACGCCTCACCCGCGGCGGTGTGCCCACATGTCGAGTGGGCGTTGTCGTCGACCCTGTCGGCGCGAGCGAATCTGAAGTGGACCCCGCAACCGGCCATGCCCGGGCAGCTGCGCGCGGTCACGAACTGGCTTGGCCCCGTCGGGACCGGGGCGCAGCTGGCGAACGCGTTGCGCTCGTGGTCGGTGCTGCGGTTCGAGGTGACCGAGGACGCGAGCTGCGGGGTCGACGGCCACCGCTGGTGCCACACCCCGCAGCTGGGACTGTGGAGCGGAGCGATGAGCGCCAACGGCGACGTGATGGTCGGTGAGATGCGGCTGCGGATGTTGATGGCGTCGGGGGCGGACATGCTCGCCGCCGAGCTGGACTCGGTGCTGGGCACCGCGTGGGACGAGGCGTTGGAGGCCTATCGCGACGGCGGCGACACCGCCGAGGTCAGCTGGCTCAGCCGCGGAGTGGGCTGAGTTCTTAGCCCGAAGTTCCCCCCGGTAGGGCGGGCCTGAATCACGATGTGCTTTGTGAGCAGGTGTTTCGCGTCCCCGTGTGGCGTTCATGTGTAATCATGTAACTTCTGGACTGTCTCGGCATGTCGTCAGCTGTTTCAGTGATTGTCAGGGGATGACTGTGCTAGAAAGTAAGCATGTATGTGACGTCGGTGCCGAACCGGGGGTCACCGCCGGCGGTGTTGCTGCGCGAAAGCTACCGCGACGAGGGCAAGGTGAAAACCCGTACCCTGGCCAACCTGTCGCACTGGCCCGAGCACAAGGTGGACACCCTCAAACGCGCGCTGAAGGGCCTGCCACCGGCGATCGATCTGGCCGAGGCGTTTGAGATCACCCGCAGCCTGCCGCACGGGCATGTCGCGGCGGTGCTGGGCAGCGCGCAGCGACTCGGCATGCCGGAGCTCATCGATGCCACGCCCTCGCGCAAACGCGATCTGGTGACCGCGATGCTGGTGGCCCAGGTGATCGGCCCCGGCTCCAAGCTGGCCATCGCGCGCGGGCTGCGCACCGAGACCGCCACCAGCTCGCTGGGCCAGGTGCTCGGAGTCGCCAGCTGTGATGAGGACGACCTGTATGCGGCGATGGACTGGGCGCTTGAGCGCAAAGACGCCATCGAAAACGCCTTTGCCGCACGGCATCTGGTCAACGGCACGCTGGTGCTCTATGACGTGTCCTCGGCGGCGTTTGAGGGCCGCACCTGCCCGCTGGGGGCGATCGGGCACCCCCGAGACGGGGTGAAAGGCCGGCTGCAGATCGTCTACGGGCTGCTGTGCTCGACCGCCGGGATCCCGGTGGCCATCGAGGTGTTCGAGGGCAACACCGCCGACCCGAAAACCCTGGCCACCCAGATCGAAAAGCTCAAGAACCGGTTCGGGCTGTCGCGGGTGTGTCTGATCGGGGATCGGGGCATGCTCACCAACGCCCGCATCCGCGACGAGCTGCGCCCCGCGCAGCTGGACTGGATCAGCGCGTTGCGCGCCCCCCAGATCAAAGCCCTCGTCGAGGAGGGCGCGCTGCAGCTATCGCTGTTCGATGAGCAGGATCTGTTCGAGATCAGCTCCCCGGAGTTTCCCGGCGAGCGGCTGATGTGCTGCCACAACCCCGCCCTGGCCGAGAAGCGGGCCCGCCACCGCGGCGACCTGCTGGCCGCCACCGAAAAAGAACTCACCCCCATCGCCGCGGCCACCGGCCGCGAGCGGCGCCCGTTGCGCGGGCGGGACAAGATCGCGCTGCGGGTGGGCAAGGTCATCAACCACTACAAGATGGCCAAACACTTCACCATCGAGATCACCGACGAGTCCTTCACGTTCACCCGCAACCACGACGCGATCGCCGCCGAAGCCGCCCTCGACGGTATCTACGTGCTACGCACCAGCCTGCCCGACCAGACCCTCGCCACCAACGATGTGGTGCTGCGCTACAAGGGACTCGAAGACGTCGAACGGTTCTTCCGCACCCTCAACAGCGAACTCGACGTGCGCCCCATCCGCCATCGCCTGGCCGACCGCGTGCGCGCCCACATGTTCTTGCGCATGCTGTCCTACTACCTGGTCTGGCACATGAAACAAGCCCTGGCCCCAATCCTGTTTGTCGACAACGACAAACCCGCCGCGGCCGCCAAACGCGCCAATCCCGTCGCCGCGGCCCAACGCTCCGATGAAGCACTGGCCAAAGCCACGCGCAAACGCACCGACGACAACACCCCGGTGCACAGCTTCACCACCCTGCTCGCTGACCTGGGCACCGTCTGCGCCAACCACATTCAGCCCACCGACGACATGCCAGCCTTCACCATGACCACCACCCCAACCCCGCTGCAACGGCGCGCCTTCCAACTCCTCGACGTCTCCCACCGCCACGGCCTAGCGTAGTCAGTACAAACCACCCCAACAGACCACAAAACCCCAGGTCAACACCCCAACCCGTCAACACAACAGGGGGAACTTCGGCTTAGCGCGAACAGACGCAAAAGGTCCCGACACGCCGAGGTTTTGGGGACTTTTGCGTCTGCTCGCGCTAGGGGGTAGGCCGCAGGATCTTCAGCGCCGCGGGGACGGCCGACACCTCGACCGGCAACGGACATGCGTATTCGCCGTCGGCATAGGCGTTGATGCCGGGAGAATCGACGCTGATCGTCTGCGCCCGCGCGGTGCGGACCTCGTCGAGGTCGACGTGGGTGCCCTTGAACACGGTGGGGAACAGGCGAATCAGCTTCGTGCGCGACGCCGATGCCACCATCGTGGCGTCGAGTAGCCCGTCGGTGGGGTCGGCGTCAGGGCAGATCAACATCCCTCCGCCGTAGCTTCGGGTGTTCCCGAACGCGGCCAAGGTCAGCTCCGTCACCACTTCCTCGCCGTCGAATGACAGCCGAAAGGGCAGCAGGCGCAACTTGGACAGCTCGGCGACGATCGCGACGTTGTAGCGCATCCGGCCGTGCGGCCATTTCATCCGGTTGGTCCGGTCGGTGACCAGTGAGTCGAAGCCGGCGGCCATCACCGTGCCAAACCACTTGTCGGTGCCATCCGCACCCGTGATGCGGCCAAGGTCCACGGTCTCGGCGACGCCGTCAACCACCACATCGGCAGCGGCCTCGGGATCGCTTTGTGGGAATGCCGAATTCGCGTGCATGATCGTTGCCCGTGCCCGCCGGGATGATGCCGAGAGGTACATCGGTTTGCGCGAGCACCTGAAGCGCAAGCGAGATGATGCCGTCACCGCCGACAACCACCAGCGCGTCCATGCCGCGCTCGAGGGCGCCCTCAACAAGCCGTCGCGCGTGCTCGGCATCCGTGCCCGCGATTGCGACGACGTCGACGCCGCGCTGATTCAACTGCGCGACTGCACGCTCGGCCGCATGTGGCGCACTGCCGTGGCCCGACGCGGGGTTGGTCAGGACGGTGACCCGGCTGACCTCCGTCACGGAATCAGCTTGCCCGGGTTGAGAATTCCCGCCGGGTCGAGCGTGGCCTTGACGGCCCGAAGCACCGCGACACCGAGGTCGCCGACCTCGTCGCGCATCCACGGCCGGTGATCGGCGCCGACGGCGTGGTGGTGGGTGATGGTGGCGCCGGTGCGCATCATCGCGTCCGACGCGGCGGTCTTGGCCTTGCGCCACTGCTCGATCGCGTTGCCGCGTTGCCCGGCGACCACGGTGAAGTACAGCGACGCGCCGGTGGGATACACATGCGAAATGTGGCACAGCACAAGCGCCGGTGTGCCTGATTCGGCGAGCGAACTAGTAAGCGCCTCGGTGACGGCGGCCTTCAGCGCGGGGACGTTCGACCAATTGGTGGCGGTTTCCAGCGTTTCGCACAGCGCGCCGGCGGACAGCAACGAGTCGCGCAGATACGGCGCACCGTACCGGCCGTGCTCCCAGGCGCGCGCCGGCGCTTCGCCAAGCGACGTGCCATCGCGGGCTGCCAGCAGCGCGCGGGTCTCGGCGTGCCGGCTCTCGACATGGGCCTCGGTTCCCTCGAACACGGTGATCGCCAGGCAGCCACCGGTGATCTTCTGCTCGCCGATGCTCTCCGTGGTCGCGAGGTTGACGCCGGTCTCGGCCTCGTCAGACAACCGGATCACTGTCGGACCTGTGCCCGTCTGGACGACGGCGCGCAGCGCGTCGGCACCAGTGGCGAAGTCAGCGAACGTCCACGCCTCGTAGCGGGTGGCCTCCGGGACCGGATGCACCCGCACCCGCACGCGGGTGATGATTCCGAACACGCCCTCGGAGCCGATCAGCAGCTGTCGCAGATCCGGTCCGGCGGCCGACTCCGGCGCCCGGCCCAGGTCGAGCACGCCGGTCGGCGTCACCGTCCGCAGCCCGCGGACCATGTCGTTGAACCGGCCGTAACCTGCAGAATCCTGGCCCGACGAGCGCGTCGCGGCGAACCCGCCGATGGTGGCGAACTGGAAGCTCTGCGGGAAGTGCCCAAGCGAAAAGCCGCGTTCGCCGAGCAGGCGTTCGGCCTCGGGACCGGTGCACCCGGCGCCCAGTTCGGCTTCTCCGGAGATCTCATCGAGCGCGTGCAATTGGTCCAGCCGACGCAGGTCCAGCGACACCACGGCCTTGAATTCGCCGCGGATGGGATCCAGACCGCCGACCACGCTGGTGCCCCCGCCGAACGGCACGACGGCAATGCTGCGCTGTGCGCAGTACTGCAGGATGGCGGCTATCTCGTCGTCATCGCCGGGCAGCAGCACGGCGTCGGGAGCATCCTGTACGCCGGAATCCTTGCGGCGCAACAGATCCAGCGTCGACTTACCGCCGGCCCGCAGCAACCGGCCGCGGTCGTCGACGCTGCAGAACTCCGCGCCGACGATCGCGGTCAGCCCGTCGCGGTCGGCGGGTGACAGCGCGGACGGCCGCAGCCGCACCTGACCCGGTTCGAGCTCGGGCGCCGTCGACCCCTCGACGCCGAGGGCCTGCTTGAGCAGCGACCGAATCCCCTCGGACAGCGGCTTTGCCTCCTCCGGGTCGCCCCAGGCGTTCCACTTCATCGGGGGCAGGAGTGCGGTCTGTTGGTCATCCGGGCGAATCATGCGTTACAGTATTACATATGCTGTCAATCAGTAACGATCCTTCGCCGACGGTCGGCGACCGAATCCTCGATGCCGCGGCCTACTGCGTCATGGCTTACGGGGTGGAGCGGGTGACCCTGGCCGAGATCGCCAGGCGGGCCCGGGTCAGCAGGCCGACGGTGTACCGGCGCTGGCCCGACACCCGGTCGATCCTGGCGGCGCTGCTGACCTCGCGGATCGTCGGCGCGCTCGACGACGTGCCTGGCCGAGGCGTGGGCCGCGAGGCGCTGGTCGAGCGCATCGTCGCGGTGGCCGAACGCCTGCGGAGCGACGAGGTCGTCATGTCGGTGCTGCTCAAGGCCCCCGAGCTGGCGATGGTCTACATCGCCGAGCGGCTGGGCACCAGCCAGCAGATCCTCATCGACGCGGTCGCCTCCGAGCTGAAGCTCGCCCAGGAAGAGGGCAGCGTGCGACCCGGCGATCCGCGCCAGCTCGCCGCGATGTGCCTGCTGATCACGCAGTCGACCATCCAGTCCGCGCAGATCGTCGCCCCGATCCTCGACGCCGACGCGCTGGCCGCCGAACTCGCCCACTCACTGAACGGATACCTGAAGCGTTGACCGGCTCCACAGCACTCAACGAGTCCCGGCGCGCGGCCGAGCTCGCGGCATTGGCCGACGGCGAGAAGCTCGACGTGATCGTGATCGGCGGCGGCATCACCGGCACCGGCATCGCCCTGGACGCCGCGGCCCGCGGCCTATCCGTGGCGCTGGTGGAGAAGCACGATCTGGCGTTCGGCACCAGCCGATGGAGTTCCAAGCTGGTGCACGGTGGCTTGCGATATCTGGCCACCGGCAACATCGGCATCGCCCGCCGGAGTGCCGTCGAACGCGGAATCCTGATGACCCGCAACGCCCCTCACCTCGTCAAGGCGATGCCGCAACTGGTTCCACTGTTGCCCTCGATGGGCACCCCGAACCGCGCGTTGGTGCGCACCGGGTTCCTGGCCGGCGATGGCTTGCGCAGGTTGGCGGGCACGCCGGCATCGACGCTGCCGCGGTCCCGCTGCGTCGGAGCCGAGCGCGCCATCGAATTGGTGCCGGGCGTGCGCCGCGACGGGCTGACCGGTGGCCTGCTCGCATACGACGGCCAGCTCATCGACGACGCCCGCCTTGTCACCGCCGTGGCACGCACGGCGGCCCAGCACGGCGCCCGCATCCTGACTCGGGTGGCCGCGTCACAGGCCACGGGCGGCTCCGTCACGCTCACCGATCAGCGATCCGGCGAGTCGTTCGACGTGTCGGCCCGCGCGGTGATCAACGCCTCTGGCGTATGGGCGGGGGAGGTGGACAGCTCGCTCAAGCTGCGGCCCAGCCGCGGAACACATCTCGTCTTCGACGCCAAGGCGTTCGGCAATCCCATTGCCGCGCTGACGATTCCGATTCCCGGCGAGATCAATCGATTCGTGTTCGCGATGCCCGAACAGCTGGGCCGGGTGTATCTGGGGCTGACCGATGAGGACGCTCCTGGTCCGGTTCCCGATGTGCCGCAGCCGACGTCGGAGGAGATCTCGTTCCTGCTGAACACCGTGAACACCGCGCTGGACGTCGCGCTCGGCGCCGAAGACGTGATCGGTGCGTACGCCGGGCTGCGGCCGTTGATCGACACTTCGGCGGCGGACGAGAGGAGCATGGGCAAGAGGAACAGCCGCACGGCCGACGTATCGCGGGACCACGCGGTGGTTGAGTCGCCGTCGGGTGTCATCAGCGTGATCGGTGGCAAGCTGACCGAGTACCGGTACATGGCCGAGGATGTTCTCGACCGCGCCGTCGCGCTGCGGGGCCTGACCGCCAGCGCATGCCGCACTCGCAACCTGCCGCTGGTCGGTGCTCGGTCGAGCCCGGTGGCGACCCTGCGGTCGCCGGCCGAGTTGCCGTCATCGCTGGTTGCGCGTTATGGGGCCGAGGCGCCGAACGTGATCGCCGCCGCGAGCTGCGACCGGCCGACCGAGCCGGTGGCCGACGGCATCGACGTCACCCGCGCGGAATTCGAGTACGCGGTGACGCACGAAGGGGCGATGACGGTCGACGACGTCGTCGACCGCCGCACCCGTATCGGACTGGTCGAGGCCGACCGCGACCGTGTGGTGGCGGTTGCCGAGGAGTTGCTTACGGCGGCCAGTCGCTAGCCAACGATTTCTGCGTCAGGGTCGTGGTCGCGCGAAGATCACAGCCCTCGTGCAGAACTCGGCGAGTAGGACGCAAAATGCCCCGTCGAGCGACGGGGCATTTGACGAGCTTCTACAGCGGGATGTTCTTGTGCCGGCCGCGGCGCGCGGGCGCCTCGGCCAGTGCCTGCGTCAGCTTGCTGCGGGTATGCGCCGGGTCGATCTTCTCGTCGACCACGCCGATGTCGATGGCGGAATCCACACCACCGGCGATCCGCTCGTGCTCGGCCGCCAGTTCGTCGTGCAGCGCGTCGCGCTCGTGGTCGGCCGAGGCGGCCAGCTTCTTCTTGTGCAGGATGCCGACGGCGGCCTTGGCGCCCATCACCGCGACCTCGGCGTCCGGCCACGCGAACACCTTCGTCGCGTTGAGCGACCGGGAGTTCATCGCGATGTAGGCCCCGCCGTAGATCTTTCGGGTGACCAGCGTGACGCGTGGAACCGTGGACTCGCCGAACGCGTGCAGCAGCTTCGCGCCGCGCCGCACCACGCCGCCCCATTCCTGATCCACACCCGGCAGATAGCCAGGCACGTCGACCACGACGATCAGTGGAATCCCGAACGCGTCGCACAGCCGCACGAAACGTGCTGCCTTCTCGGCGCTTTCGGAGTTCAGGCAGCCACCGAGGCGCAGCGGGTTATTGGCCAGCACGCCGACAGTGCGCCCGGACAGCCGGCCGAGGCCGATCACCATCGACGGCGCCCACTTGGCCTGGAACTCCTCGAGCGGGGCGTCGCCGTCGAGCAGCGCATCGATGAGCGGGTGCACGTCGTAGGCGCGTCGGGCCGAATCCGGAAGCAGCGCGTGCAGATCGGTGTCGCCCGCTTCGGCCTTGTCGCGGTCGAAATGGCCCTGCTGGCAGAACAATCCGACCAGCCGACGGCCGCGCTCGTACGCGTCGAGCTCGTCGTCGGCGACGATGTGACACACCCCCGACTTCTTGTGGTGGGTGTCCGGGCCGCCGAGCGACGCCATGTCGACGTCCTCGCCGGTGACACTGCGCACGATGTCGGGTCCGGTGACGAACACCCGGCCCTCGGGCGCCATCACGACGACGTCGGTCAGCGCAGGCCCGTAGGCGGCGCCGCCGGCCGCGAAGCCGACGACGACCGAGATCTGCGGCACGTAGCCGGATGCCCGGATCATCGCCTCGAACACCAAACCGACCGCGTGCAGCGCCTTTACGCCCTCGGCCAGCCGGGCACCGCCGGAGTGCCAGATGCCCACGATGGGGTTCTGCTCCTCGATGGCGGTGTCGTAGGCGTTGACGATGTGGGCGCAGCCCTCCACACCCATGGCGCCGCCCATGACGGTGCCGTCGGTGCAGAACGCGATGGTGCGCACGCCGTTGACGGTGCCGGCCGCGGCCAGCACGCCCGAGCGGTCCCGCTCGTGCAGCAGCTCGACGCTGCCGTCGTCAAAGAACGTGCTCAGCCGCAGTAGCGGATCGCGTGGGTCTAGCGATTCGCCGACGGTCTCGGGGGCCATGATCGTCATAGAAACCTCCTGTAGCGCATCGGATGTCGGCTAGCGCCTTCGGAAAAGATGTAGGAACCGTTCCTCAATATTTTCCAAAGGCGAGCGCGACGTTGTGCCCACCGAATCCGAACGAATTGTTGATCGCGTAGTGGTAATTGCCGGGCCGAGGCGCCACCTGCAGACGACGTCGAGGTCGATCTCCGGATCCAGATTCTTCAGATTGAGCGTCGGCGGGACGATGCCGTCCCGCAACGCCAACACGGTGAGGATGGACTCGACGGCGCCGACTGCGCCGACCGAGTGGCCCAGTGCCGATTTCGGCGCATAGACCGCGGGCTTGTGGCCGCCCATCGCGTTGTTGATGGCCTTGCCCTCGGCCACGTCGCCGACGCTGGTGCCGGTGGCATGCGCGTTGACGTGGTCGATGTCGGTGGCGGTGAGACCCGCGAGCTGAATCGCGCGGGTCATCGCGTGTCCGGCCTGCTCACCATTCGGATCGGGCGCCACGATGTGGTAGCCGTCCGAGGTGACCCCGGCGCCCATCAGCCGCGCCAGGATGTTGGCGCCGCGCGCCTTGGCGTGTTCCTCGGTCTCGATGACCATCAGCGCAGCGCCCTCGCCGAACACGAAACCGTTGCGGTCCTTGTCGAACGGGCGGCAGGCACCGGCCGGGTCATCGTTGGTGGTGGACAGCACGATTCGCATCTGCGCGAAGCCCGCGATCGGCACCGCCTCGATCTTTGTCTCCACGCCGCCGCAGATCGCGACGTCGGCCTCGCCGAGCACGATGTTGCGCCACGCGTGGGCGATGCCCTCGGAACCTGAGGCGCAGGCCGAGACCGGGGTCAGCACTCCGGCCCTGGCCATGCGTTCAAGCCCGACCGCGGCGGCCGCCGCGTTGGGCATGTACATCTGCACGGCCAGCGGCGACACGGCCCGAAGGCCCTTCGCGCGCATGCCGTCGTACGCGAAGAGCAATTCCTCGCTGGAGCCCATGCCGGTGCCGATGGCCACCATCAACCGCTTGGGATCGACGTCCGGCGAGCCGGCGTTCTCCCAAACCCGGCGACCGACCACTGTCGACATCTTCTGCAGATACGACAGCCGGCGCAGTTCTACCCGCGTCAGTTCACCGTCGAAATCCTCAAGGAGATGCCCACCGATGCGGACCGGAAGGTCGTACTTCTCAACGAACGGGTCCGCGAGCTTGCGGATGCCGCTATTGCCGTCGAGCAGCCCTCGCCACGTGCTCTCTGCATTGGTTGCCAGGGCAGTCGTCATCGCGATTCCGGTGACGACAACATTGGGGAGTCCGTTCCCCGTAGCCAACCCTGCCATTTCTACCGCGTTCTTCCCTCGCGCACTCAGTAGCGCCCAAATGCCAGGGCAACATTATGACCACCGAATCCGAACGAGTTGTTGATGGCGTATGAGTATTCGCCATAACGAGGCTCGCCCGCGACGACATCGAGATCGATCTCGGGATCGGGGGTCTCATAGTTCAGTGTGGGGGGGATGACGCCATCGCGCAGCGTCAACACCGTCAGCACCGATTCCAGCGCGCCGACCGCACCGATGGAGTGGCCGAGCGCCGACTTCGGCGCGTACACCGGGGCGTGCTCCACACCGGCAACGCGAATCGCGGCGGCCTCGGCCGTGTCACCGATCGGGGTGGCGGTGGCGTGGGCGTTGACGTGGTCGATGTCCTTGGGCGACAGGCCCGCGGTCTCCATCGCACGCTTCATGGCATGACCGGCCCGAAGACCGTTCGGATCCGGTGCCACCATGTGGAACGCGTCGGATGTGATGCCGGCACCGAGCAGTCGAGCCAGCGGCTTGGCACCGCGGGCATTGGCGTGTTCCTCGGTCTCGATGACCATCAGCGCGCCGGCCTCGCCGAACACGAACCCGTCGCGGTTCTTGTCGAACGGACGTGACGCCCCTTCGGGATTCTCATTGTTCGTCGACATCGCGCGCATCATCGAGAACGCCGCGATGGGCAGCGCCTCGATGCCGCCCTCGACACCGCCGCAGACGGCGATGTCCGCGTCACCCATGACGATCTGGCGCCACGCGTGGGCAATTCCCTCTGAACCCGACGAACAGGCCGACACCGGGGTGATGACCCCGGCGCGAGCGCCGAGTTCCAGACCGACCACCGCGGCCGCGCCGTTGGGCATGATCATCTGCACGGCCAACGGGGACACCTTGCGGGGTCCGCCCTCGTTCATCGCGTCGTAGGTCTCGACGATCTTCTCGCCGCCGCCGAGACCGGTGCCGATCACGACCGCGAAGCGATCGGGATCGACCTCCGGACGACCGGCGGTATCCCACAGCTGATTGCCGAGGTACTTGGCCATGCGCTGGACGTACGACATGCGCCGCATGTCCAGCCGCGTCATCAGTGGGTCGAGGGGCTCCTTGAGGTGCCCGCCGATCCTGACCTGCAGGTCCCACTTTGTGACGAACTCGTCCTCGAGTACGTGGATGCCGCTTTCCCCGGCCAGCAGGCCCTTCCACGTGCTCTCGATGTCCGGCGCGATGGAAGTCGTCGCCGTGACGGCGGTTACCACAACATTGGGGAAACCGCCGTTAGCAGTGGAAGGTTTGGTCATTTGCTCTCCGTGATCTGCGCCCGGATGGCCGCCGCGGCCTCGGGGTTCTCTTCCTCGAGCTTCTGGATGTAGGCGACGACGTCGCCGACGGTGCGAAGACCGGCGAGGTCCTCGTCGGGGATCTTCACGCCGTACTTGTCCTCGGTCTGCACGGCGATCTCGACCATCGACAGCGAGTCGATGTCCAGATCGTCGACGAACGACTTCTCCGGGGTGACCTCGGACGGCTCGATACCGGTGACCTCTTCGATGATCTCGGCGAGACCGGCGATGATTTCTTCCTGAGTGGCGGACACGGTGGCTCCTTCTTAATTGGTTGATACTGCGGAAATACGTTCGATATGTGGTTGTACTGGTTAGAGCTCTGCTAGCCCGTCCAGATCAGCGGGGGACTTGACGGCGTGCGTCGGCACCCCCCGAAGTTCGCGCTTGGCGATCCCGGCGAGCGTCCCGGCGGGCGGGAACTCGACGATCGCTGTCACGTTGTCTTGACGCATGCTGTCGGTGCACAGGTCCCAGCGCACCGGCCGGGTCAGCTGCGACACCAACTTGCTCATCGCGTCCGCAGCCGAAGCCACCGGCCGGCCATCCGCGTTCGACAGTAGCTTCGCGGTGGGCTCGGAGGTCGTTACACCGTCGGCCGCACTCGCGTAGCCGTCCAGGGCGGACGCCATGAAGTGGGTGTGGAACGCGCCGGCGGTGGCCAGCGGGCGCACCCGCGCCTTCTCCGGCGGATCCTCGGCCAGCTTGTCCAGCGCCGCCAGCGCACCGGCGGCCACGATCTGCCCGGCCGCGTTGCGGTTGGCGGGGACCAGGTCCAGCGCCTCGAGGCGGCTCAGCACCTCGGCCTCGTCGCCGCCGAGCACCGCGGACATGCCGGTCGGCTCGAGCGCGCACGCCTTGGCCATCTCGGCGCCGCGAATGGCGGCCAGCTTGACGGCATCGTCGGCGGAGATGACGCCGGCGATCGCATACGCGGCGATCTCGCCGACCGAATGGCCGGCGACCACTGCGTCCTTACCTGCCAGTCCACGCCGAGTCAGTTCCTCGTGGGCCAGCAGCGTCGCTGCCACCACGAGTGGCTGGGTCACGGCGGTGTCGGTGATCTCCTCAGCGGTCGCCGTGGTGCCCAGCCGGGCCAGGTCGAGTCCGCTGATCTCCGACCAGGCAGCGAGACGCTCGGCAGCACCGGGCAGCTCAAGCCAGGAGGCGAGCATGCCGGGTGTCTGGGAGCCCTGTCCGGGCGCGAGGAGTGCAAGCACTCTCTAAGAGAACACTGTGAAGACGGTTTTGCGCGGTGTAAGAGATTATGAACCTTGTCTTAGGTTTTTGTAGATCCTCCACAAAACGGCATGTGATGCGACCCCATCGATACCCTCCCGCGACCAATTAGCCCGCGCGATGCGCCTCCGGAGGTGTGGGACCGGTCACAGGAACCTGCCGTGACGGCGTGTTTGAGGTGCTGGACTGGTACGTCTGGCGGCCCAGCCGGCCAACCGTCGCGGCGACCCGCAGCACGTAAGCGTCGCGCGGCAGGGTGGGATCGCGGCCGGTGAAGTCGGCGATGCGTTTGAGCCGGTAGCGGACCGTATTTGGATGAACGAACAATTTGCGGGCGCAGGCCTCGATCGCGCCGCCGGAGTCCAAATAAGCGTCCAGCGTCTCGGTCAGCGCCGGACCGGCGTCCGCCAACGGCCTCATGACCTCCACCTGCAACGCGGCAACCGCCGTCGCATCGCCAAGCAGCGCCCGTTCCGGCAGCAACTCGCGCGCTGCCACCGGCCGCGGCGCACCGCTCCAGCCCGCGACGGCGTTCATCCCCGCGATCGCCTCCGTGGCGCTGCGATGGGCCGTCCCCAACGTCGTCGCGGTCGGGCCGATCACGACCGGCCCGTCGCCGAACACGCCCACCATCTCGGTCAGGAATCGGTCGGTCGGCGAGAGCGTGCCCGACACGATGGCCACCAGCCAGGTGCCGTGTACGTCCGACAAGGCCGCACGCCCGTTGCGGGTGACGACATCGTGGACGTCTTCACTGGCCAGATCGATGCGGTTCGGTTGCGGCAGGCCGACGATCACGGTGGCCGGCGCGGTGGCGTCCCAGTTCAGCGCGGCGGCCTGGGATTGCAACTCGGGCCCGGTATCGCCGCGGACCACCGCATCGACGACGTTGGCCTCCATCCGGGTGTCCCAGGCGCCGCGCGCTTCGGCCTGGTCGGCGTAGGCAGTGGCCGCCGCGAACGCCAAATCGCGGCTGTAGCGCAGGATTCCGGCGGTCATCGCGGTGAGCTGCTCTTCGGAGCGGGCCAGCAGCGGCACCACTTCCTCGAAGTACTCCATGGTGATCCGCACCATCTCGACGGACTGCCGCAGTGCGATACGCCGTCGGAGGTCCTGCGGGACCACCTCGAAGGCCTGCGCGGTGTAGCCGACGTTGCTCTGCGGGTCGCGCATCCACTCGACGAAGTTGACCACCGCCGTCTGCACCACCAGTTGGACGCTTGCCCGTTGGGACGCCTCGAGGTCGGCGAAGAACGGCAGCCGCTCCTCCATGGCGTGGACGGCTTCGGTGGCCAGCCTTCCCGAGTACTGCTTCAATCGCCGCAGCACCGTGTCGGGGACCGTCTCCAGCACCTCGAGCGTGGACTTCGGCGGGATGAACCGATTGTCGGCCATCCCTAAAAGCTACGCCATCGTGCTGTCAGATTCCTCCAACGGAGCTGGCTCTCCAGGCGACACCCGGGTCGGACGTCTGCTCCGGCGCCGCCATCACGTCGTCGATCTTGTACTTGCGGGCGGCCTCGACGGCCACCGACTGGTCGATGTTGCCGTCGCGGGCCAGGCCCTCCAGCACCGCGACCGCGATCGACTCGGCGTCGGTATTGAAGTAGCGGCGTGCCGCCGGGCGGGTGTCGGAGAAGCCGAACCCGTCGGTGCCCAGCGTGATGTACGTGCCCGGCACCCACGGCCGGATCTGCTCGGGCACCGCGCGCATCCAGTCCGACACCGCGACCACCGGACCGGCCGCCTCGGCGAGCGCCTTGGTGACAAACGGCGTGCCCGCCGGCCGCTCCGGATGACGCAGCTGTTCCTTCTCGATCTCCACGCCGTCGCGGTTCAATTCGTTCCAGCTGGTCACCGACCAGACGTCGGCGGCGACGTCCCATTCGTCGGCCAGCAGCTCGGCCGCCCGCAGCGCCGACGGGCATGGCCACCCCCGAGACCAGGATCTGCGCGACGTTGGTCCGTTTCTCCGGCGCCGGCCGGTAGCGGTAGATGCCGCGCAGCAGTCCCTCGACGTCGAGCCCGTCCGGCTCGGCCGGCTGGACGTAGGGCTCGTTGTAGATCGTCATGTAGAAGTAGACGTTCTCCGGGTTCTCGCCGTACATCCGGTGCAGCCCGCTTTCGACGATGTAGGCGATCTCGTAGGCGAACGCCGGGTCGTAGGCCACCACCGCCGGGTTCGTCGCGGCCAGCAGCAGCGAGTGCCCGTCGGCGTGCTGCAGGCCCTCGCCGACCAGGGTGGTGCGCCCTGCGGTGGCGCCCGAGCACGAAGCCGCGCGCCATCTGGTCGGCCGCCGCCCACAAGCCCGTCGCCGGTGCGCTGGAACCCGAACATCGAATAGAAGATGTAGATCGGGATCATCGGCTCGTTGTGCGTCGCGTACGACGTGCCCGCGGCGGTGAACGACGCCGTCGACCCGGCCTCGTTGATGCCCTCGTGCAGGATCTGGCCGATTTCGCTCTCCTTGTACGCCAGCATCAGTTCGGCGTCCACGGCGGTGTAGAGCTGGCCGTTGCGGTTGTAGATCTTCAGGCTCGGGAACCACGAGTCCATGCCGAACGTGCGGGCCTCGTCGGGGATGATCGGCACGATGCGCGGCCCAATCTCCTTGTCGCGCAACAGTTCCTTGAACGTGCGCACCGTCGCCATGGTGGTGGCGACCTCCTGGTTGCCCGGACCCCTTCTTGAGCGCCTTGTAGGTGTCGCGGCCGGGCAGCGTCAGCGCCTTGGACTTGGTGCGCCGTTCCGGCAGGAAGCCGCCCAGCGCCCGGCGCCGGTCGAGCATGTAGCGGATCTCGGGAGCCTCCGGGCCGGGGTGGTAGTACGGCGGGAGGTAGGGGTTCTCCTCGAGCTGCCGCGTCGCGTGATCGGGATGCGCTGAGCTGTCGCGGAAGTCCTTGAGGTCTTGCAGCGCAAGCTTTTTCATCTGGTGCGTGGCGTTGCGGCCCTCGAAGTGCTTGCCCAGCGTGTAGCCCTTGATGGTCTTGGCCAGGATCACCGTCGGCTGGCCCTTGTGCTCCATCGCCGCGCGGTAGGCGGCGTACACCTTGCGGTAGTCGTGGCCGCCGCGCTTGAGGTTCCAGATGTCGGCTGATCGGACAGGTGTTGCACCAGCTGCTTGGTGCGCGGGTCGCGGCCGAAGAAGTGGTCGCGGACGTAGCCGCCGTCGTTGGCCTTGTAGGTCTGGTAGTCGCCGTCGGGCGTGGTGTTCATCAGGTTCACCAGCGCGCCGTCGCGGTCGGCGTGCAGCAGCGCGTCCCATTCGCGGCCCCACACCACCTTGATGACGTTCCAGCCGGCGCCCCGGAAGAACGACTCCAGTTCCTGGATGATCTTGCCGTTGCCGCGCACCGGGCCGTCGAGGCGCTGCAGGTTGCAGTTGATGACGAAGGTCAAGTTGTCCAGGCCTTCCAGCGCGGCGACGTGGGCCAGGCCCGCGGCTTTCCGGCTCGTCCGTCTCGCCGTCGCCGAGGAACGCCCACACATGCTGATCGGAGGTGTCCTTGATGCCGCGGTCGTGCAGGTAGTGGTTGAAGCGGGCCTGATAGATCGCGTTCATCGGGCCAAGGCCCATCGACACCGTGGGGAACTCCCAGAAGTCCGGCATCAGCCGCGGGTGCGGGTAGGACGGCAGGCCGCCGCCGGGATGGCTGTGCTCCTGGCGGAAGCCGTCGAGCTGGTCGGCGGTTAGCCGGCCCTCGAGGATACGCGCGGGCGTAGATGCCCGGGCGAGGCGTGGCCCTGGATGAAGACCTGGTCGCCGCCGCCGGGATGCGCCTTGCCGCGGAAGAAGTGGTTGAAGCCGACCTCGTACAGCGCCGCCGATGACGCGTACGTCGAAATATGGCCTCCCACACCGACTCCCGGGCGCTGCGCGCGGTGCACCATGATGGCGGCGTTCCACCGGATCCACGCCCGGTAGCGGCGCTCGACGTCCTCATCGCCGGGAAACCACGGCTCCAGCTCGGTCGGAATGGTGTTCACATAATCGGTCGACGTCAGCGCGGGGATGGCCACCCGCTGTTCGCCGGAGCGCTCCAGCAGGCGCAACATCAGGTAGCGCGCACGCGCCGGCCCGGACCGTTCCAGCAACTCGTCGAACGACTCCAGCCATTCGGAGGTCTCGTCGGGATCGATGTCCGGCAAATACGACGCGACGCCTTCGCGGATCACCCGAACCCGGTCGGGTTCGGCTGCGGTGGTGGAGTTTTGGGCCAGGTCTTGGCGCGCGAACTCGGTGGTCAACTTCCGCTCCTTGTTAGGCGGTGCAGGTGCTAAAGGTGCGTACGCGGTCGGCGCAGCGCCTCTATCCTTCTCTCATCCTGCCCCACGCGCACTGCTGGGGGTGCCGCATGGAATGAACCCGCGATCGCCGGTTCGAACCGGTAACGTCTGCAGACCGTGCTGGTCGGTTGGCTGTGTCCGAAGCGGCTGCGGATCGCCGCCCTGGTGACGGGCAGCCTGGCCGCCTTGGCAATGGTCATCGTCGGATGCAGCAGCGTCACGGAGGGCACCGCGAAGGTCGACGCCGCCGAGGCGCCGGTGTACCGGGCATCGGTATCGGCGTCGATCGAGGAGTCGGCCGCCAGCTCGAGCGCGCGGGAGTCGGAACGCCAGGAGTCGCTCACCACGCAGGCGATCCATTCCTCGTGCGAAGCGCTGAGTTCGTCCAGCGTGGATGCGATCACCGCGGTGAACAACTACGTCGACGCCTTCAATCAGAACGCCGCCGATGTCGGGGCCCAGGCCGGCCCCGCGATCGATGCCCTCAACCACAGCGCCGATCTGGTCGCCCGCAGCATGTCCGACGCACTGATGCCCGAGCTGAGGGACGCCCTGAACGCCTGGGTGGACGCGGCCAGGGGCGTCGCGACCGCGATCGCCGGCAATTACGGGCCCGACGAATTCAACGTCGCGATCACCCGGCTGAACGACTCGAAGACGACCGCGCTGAATCTCTGCGACGCCTCATATTGACGAACCTGGCCGCCAGTGCGCTGCTGTCGTGCGTCGGCGTGCGACGATAGGGCCGAGCGCACATTGCATTGAGCTGGCTGAAGGAGGACCGACGGTGGTCGCGGCGGGTGACGCCCCGAACTACGCCCTCAGACTGGGCATCCAAAAAGATCAGGTTGTGCAGGAGTTGGGCTGGGACGAGGACGCCGACGACGACATCCGGGCCGACATCGAGGAGGCATGCGGCGGCGAGCTGCTCGACGAAGACGCCGACGAAGTCATCGACGTCGTGTTGCTGTGGTGGCGTGACGGCGACGGCGATCTGGTCGACCGGTTGATGGACGCCATCACGCCGCTGGCCGACGACGGCGTGATCTGGGTCGTGACCCCCAAGACGGGCCAGCCCGGGCATGTGCTGCCAGCCGAGATCGCCGAATCGGCACCGACCGCGGGCCTGATGCAGACCTCGTCGGCCAACCTCGGCGACTGGAGCGCGAGCCGGCTGGTGCAGCCGAAGTCCAAGGCCGCCGGGAGGCGCTAGTGCTCGACGTGGGCACCGAGGCTCCCAACTTCACGCTGCGCGACCAGAACCAGCAGCCGGTCACGCTGAGCAACTTCCGCGGCGCCAAGAACGTGCTGCTGGTGTTCTTCCCGCTGGCGTTCACCGGGATCTGCCAGGGCGAGCTCGACGAGATCCGTGACCACCTGCCGGACTACGAGAACGACGACACGGCCGCACTGGCCATCTCGGTGGGCCCGCCGCCCACCCACAAGATCTGGGCCATCCAGAGCGGCTTCACCTTTCCGGTGCTGTCCGATTTCTGGCCGCATGGCGCGGTCAGCCAGGCCTACGGCGTGTTCAACGACGACGCCGGTTTCGCTAACCGCGGCACCTTCGTGGTGGATCGCGCCGGCATCATCCGGTTCGCCGAGATGAAGCAGCCGGGGGAGCCGCGCGATCAGTCGGTGTGGACCGACGCGTTGAAGGCGCTGCGACCGGGCCGAGGTGATTTCCCGTCGCAGGTCGTGGGCGTGTAGCCTGCCCGGCACGGGCGTGTAGCTCAGTGGTAGAGCTCTGGTTTTACACACCAGCGGTCGTAGGTTCGATCCCTATCGCGCCCACCAGTGTTTTCCCAGGTCAAACGGGGTAACTGCCGTGACGGTCAACCCCCCGCTGTGCCAATAATGTGCCAACGGGTCAGCCGCTCTGTGGTAGCAACGGTCCCGCCTCGGGTTGCCTGGGTCGCTGCCACATCGGTGGACCTCGGTTTCGCCCCGTTATCTAAAGAAACGAGAGCTATCAAATCCTGTCTCGCTGTCGAGAGTGATAGGCGCGAGTTTCGCGTGCGTTGGGCGGGCGTTCGGAGCGCATGTCGGCGACAATGCGCTCGAGGGTGCGCCGGTACCCTGTGCTCAGGTTGGGCTTGTGTCGACGTAGTACCAGACCGCACCCAGCGCTTGCTGAAAGGCCCATGCCCGTCCTCTGTGCCATTCCGCTTCGTCGCAACTGAGGCTAGTCCCTGAGCAGTTGGCTACGCTTGGCATCCAATAGATGCCAGGCGCTCACCAAGTCGAGAGCGGGATCGGCTGCGCCGAGGCCTCCGACACGACATCAAGGACGCCAGCAAGGCGCCCGCCAGCAACCAACAGGTTGGGGGGAATGAGGTCGCCGGCTTGCCCCTCATCGTTGACCGTGTGGTGCTTCCGGTCGCTCGTCCACTACGTAGTCGGCCGGCCGATCATGCTCGTGGCGTTCCAGTCGTTAGCTTCGCACCTTATCTGTAAGAGGTTGCGCCACAACGCCAATCGCCACAGGTAAGGACGTTTGTCACATGTGTACGACGCGGGAGATTTCTAGGCTGTAGTGCACATGTCGCCCACATGGGGCAGGCGGGCGATCGCGCCACGACGCCGTATTTATCACTGAACAGTGTTCGGCAGGAGCTACGGGTACCGATATTGGAGCCAGTGGGCTGAGGTGCCCGACTGGCTACCAAGACCTGAAAAGAGGGTTGGTAGCGGCGAGGAAGCCCCGCCCGCGCATTACACATGTCACCGATGTGGCGTCTGGATCACCAGAGCGAATCGACTCGGTGACGCAGTATGGCCTAATTTGTGGGCTGCGTGTCATTGACGCCATCCATATACCCCTACAAGGTATAGGTATGCAAGGCGCTCGTTCCATCCCATCCTCGAGGGCTCGCCGTTGGTTCGCCTACAGCTGGCCGGTTGCGGCCGGCGTTCTGTTCGCCGCGTTTGTTGCATTGGGTCGGGACCTGCCGACCACACCGATGTCGCGCCGATCGTTACCGCATCGGCTTTCGTGTATCTCGGGTCGGCGGCACTCCAGCGCCGCGTGGCCGCGTGGCCGTTGTTCTTTGTCAGCGTCATCGTCATCACGATCGGCTTCCGCGTTCCTGGTCTCGATCCATCGTGGTCATCGTGGGCAATGATCGGCATTGCCGCAGTGATCGTGGCGTACGGCCTGATCCGGGGGGCGCTGCGTCCGCCCTGGGGTGTACCGCTGCAGGCCGCCGCCATGGCCGTGTTCGCCGCTGCCGCCATCGCCGCCGTTCATGCCGACACACTGTGGGCAGGGCTCTTGGTCGGTGTCGGTCTGTTGGCGCATAGCGCGTGGGATGTCTACCACCACCGCACCGAACGGGTGGTTGCGAGCTCGATGGCCTTGTTCTGCGCGGTGCTGGACACCTTCCTGGCGGTTGTTGTCCTCGCAGTGACGCTCGACTAGCTCGCCCGACGGACCCAACTCTGCACCATTTCACCGGCTCTCATGACACAGACTGCGCCACCGCAGCACGGGCAGTCGGCTTGGCGCCCGATAGCGACAGGGCGCGCAATGCGCAGAGCCACCCGATGCCGCCGATGGCCATTCGCACGTAGTTCAGCCCGGTCCACCAGGTCACGAACGTCTCGACGTCCGACGCCGTCCACGCTTGGCCACCGGTCTGAAACGACAGCATCTGGGGGACGAAATATCCGTAACTGGCCAGCGCGTACACCGTCATCGCCGTCCCCGCGGCGAGCCACCACCGGCGGTAGATGGTGTTCGACCGCCACGCGACGACGAGGTTGATGACCGCTAACAACGCGACGAGGGGTGACACAAACGGCCAGAATGTGCGGCCCGCCCGTTTCATCCCTGAACTTTCCATGGCGGCTAGCACCTGATCGACTGATGTGTCGGCCCACATTGGGACGATGGCGAGTTTCTCGTACCAGCCCGCCCCGAACTGTATGCCCACAAAGATCACCAGCAGCCACAGCCATACGGTGCGGTTCATCGGCTCATTCCTCGCCCGAACTCGGTTCACAACGACCTTTGGCTCCGACGCTATGGCCGGCCGGCGGATGATGGAATGCGGCGAACCTCCGAATCTGCCGCGGGTTTCCCACAGTTCGTGATGCCCGCAGAGGCAAGCAGAACGGCCTCGTTGGTTGCCGCGGCTCAGGCCGCGCCGCCGGTAGGATGAGGGTTTCAGGGCCCGGCGAATGATCGGAGCGCCGGCAACGAGGGAATGGGGCCACGTGCCGCAGGGCACCGTTGAGGCCACGGCCTTGCGGGCCGAGGATCCCACCTGCGGCGCGGGCCCTGCGGCCGAATCCGCCGACGCCGAGCCTTCCTCTAGATGGCCGGGCACCTGGCCCGGCGATCACCCGATGACACGACGACGATGATGAGTGTCGTTGTCACGCTGCTTGAGCTGGTGGCCTTCGTGGCGCTCACCGCCGGGACCGCGTTGTTCGTGGCCGCGGAGTTCTCGCTGACGGCGCTGGAACGCAGCACCGTGGACGCCAACGCCCGCGTCGGTGGGCGGCGCGACCGGTTGGTGCAGCGGGCGCATCGCACGCTGTCGTTTCAGCTCTCCGGCGCCCAGGTGGGTATCTCGATCACGACGTTGATCACCGGGTATTTGGCCGAACCGCTTATTGCGCGCTTGGTGCGGCCGGTGCTCACCGCGTTCGGGTTGCCGCAAGACCTGTCGGTGGGTGTGGCGCTGGTGCTGGCGCTGTTGATCGCCACGTCGGTGTCGATGGTGTTCGGCGAGCTGGTACCCAAGAATCTTGCGGTCGCGCGGCCGGTGGCCACTGCGCGCGCCTCAGCCGGGCCGCAGGTGCTGTTTTCGATGCTGCTGACCCCGTTGATCCGGTTGACCAACGGCACCGCCAACGCGATCCTGCGCAGGCTGGGCATCGAACCGGCCGAAGAACTGCGCTCGGCGCGCTCACCACAGGAACTGGCCGCGCTGGTGCGCAATTCGGCCCGCCACGGGTCGCTGGACCCGATCACCGCGACGCTGGTGGACCGATCGCTGCGGTTTGGAACCCGCACCGCCGACGAGCTGTTGACGCCGCGCACCGAGATCGAGACGCTGCAGGCCGACGACACCGTCGCCGATTTGATCGCCAAGGCCATCGAAACCGGCTACTCC
Organism: uncultured Actinomycetota bacterium; assembly: GCA_963851115.1. Classification (GTDB taxonomy): domain Bacteria; phylum Actinomycetota; class Actinomycetes; order Mycobacteriales; family Mycobacteriaceae; genus Mycobacterium. The sequence continues at coordinate 1,508 of CAWKOI010000020.1, read as the reverse complement.
CGCTTCCCCATCGTCGAGGGCGACCTCGACGAAACCATCGGCATCGTGCACATCAAACAGGTGTTTCGGCTGCCGCGTGCCGAACGCGCGCGGACTCGGCTGGCCGACCTGGCCCAGCCGGTGGCCGTGTTGCCCTCGACGTTGGACGGCGACGCCGTGTTCGCGCCGATCCGCGCCAATGGATTGCAAACCGCGTTGGTGGTCGACGAATACGGCGGCACTGCGGGCATGGTGACCGTCGAAGACCTCATCGAAGAGATTGTCGGCGAGGTGCGCGACGAACACGACCAACCCACCCCGGCGGCGCTGGCCGCCGGCGACGGCTGGCAGGTGCCGGGGTTGCTGCGCATCGACGAGGTGGCCGAAGCCACCGGATACCGCGCACCCGAGGGCGACTACGACACCATCGGCGGGCTGGTGCTGCACGAACTCGGCCACATCCCCGTCGAGGGCGAGTCAGTCGAGCTGCGGGCGTTCAACCCCGCCGCGCCCTACGACGACCCGATCCGCTGGCGCGCGACGGTCACGCGGATGGATGGCCGGCGCATCGACCTGCTGGATCTCGTTGAGCTCGGGCACCACATACCCTGATCTGGATGCGAGTCGCCCGCCCGTTCATCGCGTTCTACAACTGGTGCGCCAACATCACGCTGCGAGTGATGGGCGTGCAGGTCAAAAGACGAGCTCGACATCACCGTCTCCACCATCGAGCTGTCCGAAATGATCGCCGAATCGCTCGCCGAGGGGCTGCTTGACCCCGAGGAACACGTACGGCTCACCCGCGCCCTACAGATCCGCGACCGAGTCGTCGCCAACGTCGCGGTGCCACTGGCCGAGATCCACGCGGTGCCCGCCGCGGCCGCCGGCAGCGGACCGACCGTCGCCGCGATCGAGCGCGCTCTAGCCGAGACCGGCTATTCACGATTCCCGATCACCGACCCCTCCGGCCGCTACATCGGATACCTCCACATCAAAGACGTGCTACCGCTGATCGACGACCCCGACACCGTCGTCGACCGGTCAACGGTGCGGCCACTGCCGCGAGTACGCGACACGCTGCCGATGCCCGACGCCCTATCACGGATGCGCCGCAGCAACAGCCACCTCGCCCTCGTCACCAACGCCCACGGCGACGTGGTCGCAATGGTGGCGCTAGAAGACCTATTCGAAGACCTCGTCGGCACCGTCCGCGACGGCACCCACCGAGTCTGATCGCGTGGCCCAGCAGCCCGTCAGACATCCCAAGCGGAAACCGCTTCGAAGCCGCCCATCAACCACGAGCCGTTCACCCCGCTTGGTGCTTCACTCTGATCACGATCCGCGCGCCAAACAACAACATCGCGCAACCGGGTAGCAAACGGGATCGATCACTTCCTGTCTCACGTGAGCAGCGTTTTGCCCCGACCGCCGGTGCAACCGCAACGAAGCAGCAGGACCGGTCGTCCTGTCCTGATCCCAGGATTACGCCAGGCGGCGTTCGCACCGCTGTGACACTCGCGAACTCGCGA
>CAWKOI010000019.1:0-140899 GCA_963851115.1 uncultured Actinomycetota bacterium | reverse complement strand
GGCCACACGTCAGCTTCGGTCGAAACGCCGGGGTTCAACTCGCCGGTGTGCCGCGCGATTGCCCGGGCCAGTTCGATGGCGCTAGGGACATTCTGAAGCCCCGGTGTGGTTTCGACCAGGCCGCCGGGGATGTGCCTGAACGCCGTCGTCCAGCTTTTGCCCGAGATTCGCTCGCGCACGAAGGTGGTGCCGTCGTCGAAGTCCCAGCTGATGAAGTGGCGGCCACTCTTGTCGGCAGCGATGGCGCGCCGGGCACGTTCCGCGTTGGACACCGTCACGCTGATTACCTCGAACTCGGCGTCAGCGCGAAACCTCAAGACCGCAGCCACTTCGTTCGCAACGGTTGCGACGTCGTCGCCGGCGGCCAGCAGACGGGAGAATGCCCGGGAGATCTCCACTCGGGAATCCCGGTTGAGCGCGGCCTGTTCGTCGAGATACGCGGCCTGGACTTCGCTGATGTAGCGCTCGACGGCGGAGAGCACGTCCTCGGTGTGTAGGACAAGAATGTCGGCGGGCCGATCGCCGTTCGCGCGTAACAGCCCCGACCACAGCACCCGGAAATCGAGGCGCACCGCCTCGAGAAGCACTTCCCGCGCTACACCCTGCCGTGCCCGGCGCTCGCCGAGCCTCGCGGGGAGGTTCTTCAAGTGAGCGGGCAATGGCACGCCACCGATCTGCAGGATCAGCATCTCGATTGTGTCGGTCGCTGCTCGGCGGAGGTCCTCCTGTGCGAGGTCGTATCCGTCGTACAAATGGGTACTCGTGAGTCGAGCGAGGAAGTCTTCGACCAGCGTCGAGCGGTCGGCGGAGAGTCGTTCGAGAAGCTTCGCCCACGTGTTCGCTTCCTGAACTGTCGACATGGCTTCAGCCTAGGCCGCTGACGGCGGAGCCGATTGGCTAAACACCTATCCGACGTCCAAATCGGGGCGCATCGCTCGTGGATAACGATCGCACGCCTGTGCATTTGCACTGCCAACCCAAGGAAACGTGTGCAAATGCCGATTGTGACGCACGGCCTACCTCGCGAAGATTGTGGCAAGCCGCATAGCCCGCTGCTCACGCGATCAGCTTGATCCCTACCCCTTTGGAGTAACCGATGACCACCCAAACCGACGGAGCGCCCGAAGTGCGTTCCGGCCGCCTCGATCGCGCCAAGATGAGGAAGATCGCGTTCGCGAGCGTGATCGGCACGACCGTCGAGTGGTACGACCTGTTCCTCTTCGCCACGGCGTCCGCGCTGGTCTTCGACAAGGTCTTCTTCCCCAACCTCAGTCCTGCGGTCGGCACGATCTTGTCGTTCCTCACCTTCGCGTCGGCGTACCTCGCCCGCATCATCGGTGCGGTGCTCTTCGGCCACTTCGGCGATCGGCTCGGCCGCAAATCGATGCTGCTCGTCTCGCTGATCACGATGGGCGTGGCGACGTTCTGCATCGGTCTTCTGCCCTCATTCGCGACCATCGGCGTCGCCGCGCCCTTCATCCTGCTCTTCCTGCGCGTCACCCAGGGCCTCGCCCTTGGCGGTGAATGGGGCGGGGCCGTACTGATGACGGTCGAGCACGCGCCGGATCGCAAGCGCGGCTGGTACGGCTCGATGGTGCAGGTCGGCGTGCCCGCCGGAACACTCATCGCCAACCTTGCCTTCCTCATCGTCACCGCGGCCGTCTCCGAGGAGGCCCTGGTGTCCTGGGGCTGGCGGATCCCGTTCCTCGCCTCGGCGTTACTCGTCGGCGTCGGCATCTACATTCGCCTCAACATCGAAGAGACCCCGAGCTTTCAGCAGGTGCGCGAGACGGGCGCCAAGGCCAAACTGCCCTTTGTCTATATGATCCGGCACTACTGGAAGCAGGTTCTGCTGGGCGGCATCGCGACGCTGTCGACGGGATCGACGTTCACCCTGCTCGTCGCGTCGGGCGTGAACTACGGCAAGAAAGAACTCGGGCACTCAACCAGCCTGATGCTGTTGGCGGTGCTCGTCGCCTGCGTCGTGGCGCTCTTCGCGATCCCGTTCTTCGGGCGGCTCTCCGACCGGGTCGGCAGGAAGCCGGTGATCGCCGCGGGCATCATCGCGGAGGCCGCATTCGCCTTACCGTTCTTCTGGATTCTTGACACCGGCTCCGAACCGCTCGTCATCGTCGCGTACGCCGTCATGATGCTCGCGTTCTCGGCGAACTACGGTCCGATCGCGACGTTCCTGGCCGAACTCTTCGGCTCGAAGATTCGCTACTCGGGACTTTCAGTTGCCTATATGCTCTCCGGCCTGCTGGGCTCCGCGCTCACGCCGGCGGTGACGGTCGCACTGTTCGAGGCGACCGGCCAGAGCTCCTCGATCGCCTGGTACGTCGCGGGCGCTGCGCTGCTGTCGCTCGTCTCCCTGCTGCTGCTCGCTGAGGGCCGCCTGAGCAACATCGACCGCGTCGACATCTCCGACGAATCTGCCGAGGCGGCGATCGTCCGATGACCATCCGGAGGGTGCGGACGGTCGACGGCCTCAGCGAGCCGGTCGGAGCGTTCTCGCAGGCGGTCGTCGCCGACGGGTTCGTGTACACCTCGGGCCAGATCCCGGTACGCACCGACGGCAGCATCCCGGCGGACTTCGAGTCACAGCTCGAGGCGACGCTCGGTAACCTCCGCACCCTCCTCGACTCCGTAGGAAGCGGCCTCGATCAGGTCGTGAAGGTCAACGGGTACCTCACCGACCGCGATCAACTCGATCCGTACAACCGCATCTACACCGCCTGGTTCGGCGAGCACCTGCCCGCCCGCACCACGGTGTGTGTGGACCTGTGGGACGTCGCGCTGGAAATCGACTGCGTAGCACTTGTCAAGGAGAAGGCCGATGGCTGAGCACGACGCCAGCGCCGTCCGGGCTCTGCTCGACGCGCTCGCGGGTGTCGAGTTGCCGACCCTGGGACACTTCCTGGAGGACGGCTTCTGCGAGGCACGCATCCGGCCGATCGGGAAGGTGAGCCGGATGGCCGGTCCCGCGGTCACCGTCGACCTCACCCAGCCCGACGCGATCGCGGTCAACCACGCCGTGCTCCGGCTCGAACCGGGCTCGGTGCTGGTGATCCGGGTTCGAAGCGGCCGGCATGCCCCGGTCGGCGCGGTCACGACCGCCGCGGCGATCGCCCGCGGTGCCGCCGGCATCGTCGTCGACGGCCCGGTGACGGATGCCGCGGCCCTGCGCGAGACTGCTGACGTGCTGCCCGTATTCGCGCACGGCGTCACAGCCCTGACCACCAAGCGCCTCGGCACCGCACTGGACGGCATCGGCCGCCCCGTCGAGATCGGCGGCGTGACCATCGCCAACGGCGACATCGTCGCGGGCGACGAAAACGGTGTCATCGCCCTGACTCCCGGTGCGGTCGAGCCAGCCGTCTTCGAGGCCGCGCTGCGCTCGGACCTCGGTGAGCCGGAACTCATCCGGCGCATCCGCCGCGGCGATCCACTCGAGCAGCTCCTCGCCCTCCAACCACCAACGACCTGAAAAGGATCCGCCCGCATGTCTCTCGACACAACCACTGCTCCGGCGGCCCCCCCGTCCGCCGCCGCTGATCCGGGCGCCGCTCGCCGCGTCCGCTCCGCCGGACATCTCCTCGTCGCGCAACTCGAGCGGGAGGGCGTGACCCGGGTCTACGGGGTTCCCGGGGAGTCCTACCTCGACGTGTTGGACGGCCTCCACGACTCGTCGATCACGACAGTCGTGACCCGCCACGAGGGCGGCGCTGCGTTCATGGCGGTCGCGGAGGGCCGGCTGACCGGGCGACCCGGCGTCGCGATGGTGACGCGGGGACCGGGCGCCGCGAACGCGTTCATCGCCGTCCACACCGCTTGGCAGGACGCCACGCCGATGATTCTTTTCGTCGGGCTCATTCCCGTTCCCGACCGAGGCCGGGAGGCTTTCCAGGAGTTCGACCTTGCCGGCTGGTTCGGCAGCACCGCCAAACACGTGACCACCCTCGACGACCCGGCCTCTGCGGCGCGGGTCGTCTCCGAGGGGGTCCGGATCGCGACCAGCGGACGACCCGGGCCCGTGGTGATCGGGCTTCCGGAGGACGTCATCCGGCGCTCCGCGGACGGTGCCGAAGTCGTCGACCCCGCGGCGGTCGTGCGGGCCGAGGCGGGTGCCGCCGCGATCGCCGAACTCGGCGAGCGGCTCGGCCGCAGTGAGCGTCCGATCATCATCGTCGGTGGTGAGGATTGGGCGGCCGAAACTGGGCGCGGCCTCGCCGAATGGGCCGCCCGGCACCGGATTCCGGTGGCCTCCGACTTTCGCGCCTACGACGCGGTGCCGCACGGACGACCCGGCGCGTACGTCGGCTCACTCGGCTACGGCCGAAGCGACGCGCTCGCCAGACTATTCGACGAGTCAGATCTCGTCGTGTTCATCGGGGCTGCGCGCACCGACGTGCTCAGTGACGGCTACACCTTGGCACAGAACGTCGAGACGGTGGTCGCGCTGGCAAGCGAGCCGTTCGGTCACTCCGGTCGTCTCGACCAGTTCATCGCCACCGACCCCGCCGGTTTCGTGCGGAACTTGCCGGCCGAGTTAGGGCGCACGTTCGACGCCCGGAGGTTCGCCGAAGCCCGGGACGCGTTCGTGCGTTATTCGACGCCGTCGGCGGACGGACTCGCGAACGACGGGCCGTACATTGACCTCACCGCGGTCATGGCAGTGCTGCGCGAGGAGTTGACCGACGACGCGATCCTCACCTTCGGTGCCGGTAATCACGCTATCTGGCCGGCGCGGTACCTCGAACACCGCAAGCCGGCAACGCTTGTCGCCCCGCGCAACGGCGCGATGGGCATGGGCATCCCGGCGGCGGTCGCGGCGTCGCTGGTGTTCCCCGGACGCGAGGTCGTCTCGATAGCCGGTGATGGTTGCTTCCTGATGAACGGCCAGGAGATCGCGACCGCCGTCGGTTACGGCGCGCCGTTGGTCGCGGTCGTCGTCGACAACGGGGTGTACGCGACGATCCGCGAACACCAGGAGATGCACTATCCCGGCCGGCCGTCCGGCACACACCTAACGAATCCAGACTTCGCCGCATTCGCCAGGTCTTTCGGCGCATACGGCGAGACCGTCGAGCACGCGCGCGACTTTCGCGACGCCTACCGGCGGGCACGGGCGAGTGGACTTCCGGCGGTACTGCACCTCCGGCAGGATCCCGCTGTCCGCGCACCCGCGACTGATTCCTGACCACCGCCATCACTGAAGGACTGCACAATGACTTCCGAAACAATCTCCTCCGGTACCGCCATCACCCCCGAGCGGGCCGCCGCCTTCCTCCGCGACTTCGCGACGATGAGCGAATTCGGTGCCACACCGGGCGGCGGCGTCGACCGCCAGGCCGCCGGTGAGGCCGACGTCGCGCAGCGACGCTGGTTCGCGGAACTCCTTACCGCGCATGGGCTTCGGGTGGAGTACGACCGAATCGGCAATCAGTTCGGCCTTCTCGACCTGAACCCCGGCGCCCCGTACGTGGTGGTCGGCTCGCACATGGACTCCCAGCCGACCGCCGGGAAGTACGACGGCGCCTACGGAGTGCTCGCCGCCGCGCACGCCGCGTTCCGCCTGGCCGAAGAGTGGTCCGACAGCGGTACGCGCCCGCGGTACAACCTCGCGGTCGTGAACTGGTTCAACGAGGAGGGTTCGCGCTTCGCGCCATCGATGATGGGCAGCAGCGTGTACACCGGGGTGCTCCCGCCCGAGACCGCGCTGGCGGTTACCGACCGTGCCGGGGTCTCGGTAGCCGAGGCACTGGCCCCGACCGGATTCATCAACGACAGCGACGGCCCGAGTGCGGCTTTCTGCGCCGAGATCCACATCGAGCAGGGGCGCCTGCTCGAGAACGCGGGCACCGCGATCGGACTCGTCACCGCCAGTTGGGCGGCAAGCAAGTACGTCGTCACTGTTGAAGGCGACCAGGCGCATTCCGGCGCAACGGTGATGGAGGACCGGCGCGACGCCCTCTACGGTGCCGCGCTACTCGTCGTCTTCGTGCGCGAACTCGCCGACCGGTTCCCCGGCGTCCTGCACACCGCGGTTGGTCAACTCGACGTTTACCCCAACTCCCCGGTCGTGGTCGCCTCGAACGTGCGCCTGCTCCTGGACTTGCGCTGCGCCGACGAGGTCGTGCTCGCCGAGGCGAACCGCCTCCTGCGTGACCGCTTCGCCGAGATCGAACGGATCGCAAAGGTCACCATTCACCAGACCCTCTCGCATGAGTGGGGCATAGACCCCTACCAGCCGGAGGGCATCGAACTCGCCCGTTCCTCCGCGGAGCGGCTCGGCTACTCCCATGGCGAGATCCTGACGGTCGCCGGCCACGACTCGATCAATATGAAGGAGATCGTGCCGACGGTCATGCTGTTCGTACCGTCGGTGGAGGGGATCTCCCACAACGAGCGCGAGTACACCCTCGACGAGAACATGCTCGCGGGCCTCGACGTACTCACCGACGTGGTGCGGCGGCTTGCTCATGGCGAACTCGCGACGGCCGCCGCAGCGCCTGTGGAAGGAGACTGATCCGATGGCCGAGTACACCGTGACCAATCCCGCGACCAATACGGTCGTCTGTCGCGTCGCCACCGCGACCGACGCCGAGGTCGACGCCGCCGTCTCGCGGGCAGATGCCGCATACCGCACCTGGCGACGAATCGCCATCACCGAGCGCGCGGCGTATCTTGCTGCCGTCGCCCGCGAGTACCGTGCCGACCGCGAGCGACTCGCCGCGATCATTACCCGGGAGATGGGCAAGCCCTCTGGCCAAGCGCTCGGCGAAGTCGACCTTGTCGCCGACATCTACGACTACTACGCCGCGAACGGGCCGTCCTTCGCCGCCGACCGGCGCCTCGACACCGCGGACGGTGAGGCGATCGTGCGCACCGCCCCGATCGGGGTGCTGCTTGGCATCATGCCGTGGAACTACCCCTACTACCAGGTCGCGCGGTTCGCGGCACCGAACCTCGTGCTCGGCAACACGATCGTGCTGAAGCACGCCCCCAACTGCCCGCAGTCGGCCGCGGCGATCGCCGAGCTGTTCGGGAGAGTCGGGCTGCCAACCGGCGCCTACGAGAACGTGTTCGCGACCGAACAGCAAGTCGCCCGCATTATCGACATGCCGGCGGTGCAGGGTGTCTCGCTCACCGGCTCCGAGCGCGCGGGCCGCGCTGTCGGCGCACTCGCCGGACAAGCCGTGAAGAAGGTGGTGCTCGAACTCGGCGGCTCCGACCCGTTCATCGTCCTGCCCGACGCCGACATCGACGCCGCCACCGCGGCCGCGATATTCGGCCGCATGCAGAATTCGGGCCAGGCATGCACCGCCTCGAAACGGTTCATCGTGCTCGACGAGGTGTATGACACATTTGTCGAGGCGTTCACCCGCGCGGTGGCCGACCTCACCGTCGGCGACCCGAGCGAGGATGTCGCGGTTGGGCCGCTTTCCTCCGAGGCTGCCGCGGTCACCGTGGTTGACCAGATCCAGGACGCCATCACCAGTGGTGCCACCGTGCTGACAGGAGGCAAGCGAGTGGACCGCGAGGGCGCGTTCGTCGAGCCGACCGTGTTGACCGACGTCACCCCCGCAGCGCGTGCTTACCGCGAGGAAATCTTCGGTCCGGTCGCCCTCGTATACCGTGTGCACTCCGTCGACGAGGCAATCACGCTTGCCAACGACAGCCCCTACGGGCTGGGCAGCGTCATCTTCGGCACCGATCCCGGGCTCATCCACACTGTCGCCGAAGGGCTCGACGTCGGGATGGTCTCGATCAACGGCGCGTCACAGACCCAGCCGGACTTGCCCTTCGGTGGCGTCAAGGCGTCTGGCATCGGCCGCGAGCTCGGCGACTACGGCATGAGCGAGTTCGTCAACCGCAAGCTCATCTACACGCATCCGGGGTCTTCCCGCACATAGAAAGCTAGTCGAGATCCGCCCACAGACTGAGTCAGGGACCACTGCCAAGCGCCGATCGCGAGGCCATCAGCTGTTCACGCCCGATAGCGGCCCGCCAGCACGTGCCCGCGTTGGCTATGACCTGGCGGTCCCGCCAGGGGTGTTCACAGCCACCAGGCGCCCCGGCGACGCTGCCGCGAAACATGCGCGCCGACATCGTTGCCGCGGAGAAGTGCCTGAGTTGAGCTGACGTCGTGTTGGTCTGCAGTTCGCCCGCAGGTATCACGCCCGATTCGGCGATTTTCCCTTTCAAGCGCATCGTCAAGTCACGTCCACTCGCGCAATGATCCCTGGAGGAAATCGTGAACAAGCTTGCCGTTCAACGTCAGTCGCGGCCCTTGCTCCCCGAGCTCTCTGAACTCTTCAACGGCTTCCCGACGTTCGCGGGCCTGCGGCCGTTGTTCGACGGCAATCTGATCCGGGTGGAGGATGAGACGAGGGACGGGATCTACGAACTTCGCGCCGAGATGCCCGGCGTTGATCCGGTCGAGGACATCGAGATCACCGTGCGAGACGGCCAGCTGACGATCAAGGCCGAACGGAATCAGACGAGCGAGTCGAATGGACGCTCGGAGTTCTCGTACGGGTCGTTCGTGCGGACCGTGTCGCTGCCCGCGGGCGCGGACGAGGACGAGATCCACGCCATCTACGACAGGGGCATCCTCACGATCTCGGTACCCCTCGGCGAGGACGAGCCCGCCGAGAAGCGCGTCGAGATCATCGAGACCGTTCTGGTGGATGACGACACGACGACGATGACGACTACGAGACGAGGACACGCGACGAAGACTCCGACGACGAGATTGAGGCCGAGGAAGCCGATGATCAGGATGAGTCGTCGGAGGCCGCCCGTACCCTCGTAGGCGTGGAAGCACCCGAACTCGTCGCCCTGCTGCAGGGGCGGCGCGTCGCGGTGCTCACCGGCGCGGGGATGTCCACGGATTCGGGGATCCCCGACTACCGCGGGCCCGACTCGCCGCCCAGCAATCCGATGACCATCCGCCAGTTCACCTCCGACCCGGCGTTTCGGCAGCGGTATTGGGCGCGCAACCACGTCGGCTGGCGGCACATGGACGAAACGCTGCCCAACGCCGGACACCGGGCGCTGGCCGCGCTCGAAGGCGCAGGCGTGGTCGCCGGGGTGATCACGCAGAACGTCGACCTGTTGCACACCAAGGCTGGCAGCCGCACGGTGATCAACCTGCACGGCACCTACGCCCAGGTGATCTGCCTGGACTGCGGGCACACGATGTCGCGCGCCGCGCTCGCCGAACAGCTGGAAGCCGGCAACCCGGGCTTTGTCGAGCGCGCGGAGGCGGTCGGAGGGATCGCCGTGGCCCCGGACGCCGACGCCGTCATCGGTGACACCACATCGTTTCGGATCATCGACTGCGCGAATTGCGGCGGCATGCTCAAGCCCGACATCGTCTACTTCGGCGAGAATGTGCCGAAAGACCGTGTGGAACAAGCCTATTCGCTCGTCGATCAGGCCGATGCGCTGTTGGTGGCTGGATCGTCGTTGACGGTCTATTCGGGGTATCGGTTCGTGCGGCACGCCGTCGCGCTGGGCATTCCGGTCGCGATCGTCAACCGCGGCCGCACCCGCGGCGACGACGTGGCGACCGTGAAGGTCGACGCCGGATGTTCCCCGCTGCTGGCCTTGTTGGCCGATGAACTGCCCGCGCTAGCAAGCTCGGCTTAAATGACGTCGTGGCCGACGCCAGCCGATCAGACTCCGACTCCGACGACGTTTCCTGGCTGCGCTCGCTGCTGGAAAGCCGGCGGCCCCCACCCGGACCGGTTGTCGGCCGCTGGGCCCTTGGCATCGGCGACATGGTCGCCGATCACTCGATAACGCCAGACAAGCTGCGTGGGCTTGCCCGCAAGCTGAACCACTTCGGCGGTGTGGCGATCAGCGAGGAGTCGGTCGAATTCGACGGCGACGACGTCAAGTGGTCGGACATCACCGAGATCCGCACCCGCAGCCTGATCGAGTATCTGTTCACCGGCGGCATCGACAGGCAGGCGGACAAGCTGCCGTTACCGTGGTTTCCCGGCCGCGGCATGCTGATCAACGCAATCTCACGGGCTGCGTTGACGTTGTTGCTCGGCCGCCGCCAAGCAAGCAGCTCGAGGGCGGAGCTCTAGAAATCCGGATACCCGCCGAGGTGCACTATCACGGGCATGCTGCGCGCGCGCGAACTCTCCCCCGGGATGCTCGCCGCGGTCATCCTCGCCGATCCCGGCCGTCCGCGGGTGCTTCGAGTCGACCGCGCATGCGCACGGCATCACGATCGGTCCCGCCGAGGACGACGTGATGGAGGACGCCGACGAGCGGGCCGAGCAGATCAAGTCGATGCTGGCCTCGGTTCAGGCGAAGATCGACAAACTCCGCACTTACGACTCGTGGAGTTCCAGCCGCGGTGAGCGCGGTTCAGACGCCACAAATCGCACTAGACGGCGACCAGGTCGTCGGCGTGCACGGCCGGCCGGCGCATTTCGGCGGGCAGATCCGACGTCGACCGGCCCAACATGTTGGCCAATTCCGAGTGGTCGTAGGCGACCACGCCGCGGGCCACCATGGTCGCGTCCTGTGCCCGCAGCTCCACCACGTCACCGCCGTAGAACCGACCCGACAACGCCGTGATGCCTGCCGGCAGCAGCGAACGTCGTTGCCGTACAACCGCGCGCACGGCGCCGTCGTCAAGCGTCAACGCACCCGATACCTCGGCGGCGTAGCGAACCCAGAACCGGCGCGCCGACATGCGTTCGGGCCGAGGCGCGAACACCGTTCCCACCGACGCGTCGGCCAGCGCAGTGGCCGCATCCGACGCCGCGGCAAGCAGCACCGGCACGCCGGCGTCGGAGGCCAGCAGCGCCGACGACAGTTTCGACGCCATCCCGCCGGTGCCCAGGTGGCTGCCGCGACCCGCGACCACGCCGTCCAGGTCCGACGGGCCGTCGACCTCGGAAATGAAGCGCGCGTTGCGCCTTTGCGGCGCGGATCGCAGTCGTAGAGCCCGTCGATGTCGGACAGCAGCACCAGCGCGTCGGCGCCGACCAAATGCGCCACCAAAGCGGAGAGCCGGTCGTTGTCGCCGAACCGGATCTCGTTGGTGGCCACGGTGTCGTTCTCGTTGACGATCGCCACCGCGTGCAGCGCCCGCAGCCGGTCCAGTGTGCGTTGCGCATTGGTGTGCTGCACGCGCATCGAGATGTCGTGCGCCGTCAGCAGCACCTGGCCGACGGTGCGGTTGTAGCGGGCGAACGCCGTGCTCCACGAGTTGACCAGCGCCACCTGACCGACGCTGGCCGCCGCCTGTTTGGTGGCCAGGTCGGCGGGGCGCTTGGTCAGCTTGAGCGGCTCGATACCCGCGGCGATCGCGCCCGACGACACGATGACCACGTCGGAACCCGCCTTCATCCGGCCTTCGATGGCGTCGGCCAGCGTGGCCAGCCTGCCGGCGTCGAACACCCCGGACGGCGTGGTGAGCGCCGTGGTGCCGACCTTGACGACGACGCTGCGGGCGGTGCGAACGGCCTCACGATGCTGGCTCACTCGTCACCGCCCTTGCGTCGCCGCTCACGGCGGGCGGCCTTGCGCTCGGCGGCCCCGACCCGATCCGTCTGCTCCAGCCGCGCATCGGTGCCGCGGCCGGACAACGGCACGTCGACCCCGGCCGGGGTCTGCGGCTCCCAGTCAAAAGTCATGTCGCCGATGGTCACTGCGCAGCCGGGTTTTGCGCCGAGGCGCAACAGTTCGTCCTCCACGCCGAGACGGGCCAGCCGATCGCCGAGGTAGCCGACGGCCTCGTCGTTGTCGAAATCCGTTTGGCTGATCCAGCGTTCGGGCCGTGCACCGCGAACCACGAAACCGCCTTGGCCGTCGGAGTTCACGGTGAAACCGCTCTCGTTCACCGGGATTGGGCGGATGACCGGCCGTCGCGGCACGACCTCCGGTTGCGAGGCGCGATACGTCGAGACCATGTCCCAGAGCGCAAACGTCAACGGCCGCAACCCTTCATGCGTGACCGTCGACACCTCGTACACCGGCCAACCGAAACGCCGGGTGATCTCGTCGCGGACGAAGTCGGCCAGCTCGCGCGCATCCGGTACGTCGATCTTGTTCAGCACCACCGCTCGGGGCCGCTCGGCCAAATCGACCAACGTCGAATCGCCTTGCAGCGTCGGGGTGTAGGCGGCCAGCTCGGCTTCCAGCGCCTCGATGTCGGAGATCGGATCGCGGCCGGGCTCCAGGGTCGCGCAGTCGACGACGTGAACCAGGACCGCGCACCGCTCGATGTGCCGGAGGAAATCCAGGCCGAGACCGCGGCCTTCCGACGCGCCCGGGATGAGGCCCGGGACGTCGGCGACGGTGAAGGTGTGCTCCCCCGCGGACACCACACCCAGATTGGGCGCCAACGTGGTGAAGGGATAGTCGGCGATCTTCGGCTTCGCCGCCGAGATCGCCGAAACCAGCGAGGACTTGCCCGCGGACGGGAATCCGACCAGGCCGACGTCGGCGACGGTCTTGAGTTCCAGCGTGAGGTCGCGGACCTGACCCTTCTCACCGAGCAGCGCGAAACCGGGCGCCTTGCGCGCCCGCGACGCCAGCGCGGCGTTGCCCAGACCGCCGCGGCCACCGGCGGCCGCTTCGAAGCGGGTGCCCGTGCCGACCAGGTCGGCGAGCAGCCGACCGTTCTCGTCGAGCACGACGGTGCCGTCGGGAACCTTGACCTCCAGATCAGCGCCCGCGGCGCCGTCGCGGTTACTGCCCGCTCCCTGCTTGCCCGACGGGGCGACGACATGGGGATGGAAATGGAAGTCGAGAAGTGTGTGCACTTGCGGGTCGACGACCAGCACGATGCTGCCGCCGCGCCCGCCGTTGCCGCCGTCGGGGCCGCCGAGTGGTTTGAACTTCTCGCGGTGAACCGAAGCGCAGCCGTTACCGCCGTTGCCCGCCCGCGCGTGAATGACGACGCGGTCGACGAACCGGGGCATCGGCTGAACTCCTTTGAATGTAACGCCAGGGCGGAAAAGCGTTCGCGAGTCCGCCGTAGCGTTACAGTCGCGAAGCTTAGGCCTCTGGTCGCGTGGCGCGGACGACGCTGACGGTCTTGCGCCCACGCTTGACGCCGAACGTGACCGCGCCGGGAGCCTTGGCGAACAGCGTGTCGTCGCCGCCTCGCCCGACGTTGACGCCGGGGTGGAAATGGGTGCCGCGCTGGCGGACCAGGATCTCGCCGGCCTTGACGATCTGGCCGCCGAACCGCTTGACGCCGAGCCGCTGGGCGGAGGAGTCACGACCGTTGCGCGAGCTGGAAGCGCCCTTCTTGTGTGCCATCTGTTCGCTCCCTACTTGATGCCAGTGACCTTGAGGACCGTCAGCTGCTGACGGTGACCCTGCCGCTTGTGATAGCCGGTCTTGTTCTTGAACTTGTGGATGCGGATCTTGGGGCCCTTGGTGTGCTCGAGCACCTCGCCGGTGACGGCGACCTTCTCCAGGTCCTTGGCGTCGCTGGTGACCTTCGCGCCGTCGACGACGAGGGCGACGGGCAGCGAGACCTTGGCGCCAGGCTCGGAGTCGAGCTTCTCGACCTTGACCACGTCTCCAACGGCGACCTTGTACTGCTTGCCGCCGGTCTTGACGATTGCGTACGTGGCTCTCGGCTGCCATCGTGTCCTTCTTCGTCTCTGGGCGCGCGCTACCGGTGTGGTGCGCGTGCGGGTCTTGGTGCGGGTCCGTAGATGCCCGCTGCCACCGGCGTCGGCCTGGCGACAACTGCTCAAGGTTACGTGAAGCGCGCCTACAGGGTCAAATCACCGCAGGTCACGGGCAGTCACCGCTCGCCGGCCGGTGCGACCGCCTCGTCGCTAAACGCCACCCGATCAGCTCCCGTGTATCGGCGGTCCCGCAGGTCGGGCGGCAGCACGGCGGCGATGCCGACCGGCCGGTGGGCTTACCGGTACCGACTCGCCGGCCTCCTCAAAGTCATCGTCCTCGTCGTCGTCCTCGTCGGAGTCATCCTCGTCGAGTCTCCTCGTCCTCGTCCGATGTCTTCGTCGTCATCGTCGTCGTCATCGGAGTCGTCGTCGATGACCTCGATGTCGTTCGTCGTCGATGTCGTCGTCTTCGTCATCGGCGTCAAGGTCGATCTCGTCCTCGTCTGCCTCGTCGTCGTCCGACTCGTCTTCATCCGTTTCGTCGAAGTCGTCGTCCTCGAGGTCCTCGTCGGCGGTCTCCACAACGGCCTCGCGGATGGTGTCGGGATCGAGTTCTGCGACTTCCTCGGCGGCCTTCTCCTCGCCCTCGCCGTCGCCCTCCTCGTCGTCGTGGCGACCGTTGGCCGCGGCCATCGCCTTGAACATCGGATGCTCGCCGACGTGATGCGCGGGCACCTTGGCGACGGCGACGTCCTCGGCCTTGCCGCCGCGCTTGCCGCGCTTGCCGCGGCGGCCACCGGACTCGGGCTTGCGAGAACTCGTCGACGTCGAGTCGACGGGATCGCCGTGTAGCAGGATCCCGCGCCCGCCGCAGTGTGGGCATTGCGTCGAAAACGCCTCGATCAGACCGGTGCCCAACCGCTTTCGGGTCAGCTGCACCAACCCCAGCGACGTCACCTCCGACACCTGATGGCGGGTGCGGTCGCGGGCCAGTGCCTCGGTCAGCCGACGCAGCACCAGGTCGCGGTTCGATTCCAGCACCATGTCGATGAAGTCGATGACGACGATGCCGCCGATGTCGCGCAGCCGCAGCTGGCGCACGATCTCCTCGGCGGCCTCGAGGTTGTTGCGGGTGACCGTCTGTTCCAGGTTGCCGCCGGAGCCGGTGAACTTGCCGGTGTTGACGTCGACGACGGTCATCGCTTCGGTGCGGTCGATCACCAGCGTGCCACCCGACGGCAGCCACACCTTGCGGTCCATCGCCTTGGTCAGCTGCTCGTCGATGCGGTGCACCGCGAACACGTCCGGGCCGTCCGCGGCCGGCTCGTACTTAGTCATCCGCGGAACGAGCTCGGGTGCAACCGAATTCACGTACTCATTGATGGTGTTCCAGGCCTCGTCGCCGGAAACGATGAGGCCCCTGAAGTCCTCGTTGAACAGGTCGCGAATGACCTTCACCAGCACGTCGGGCTCTTCATACAGCGCCACCGCCGCCCCTGCGGCCTTCTTCTTGGTCTCGGCGGCCTTGGCCTCGATCGAAGTCCAGCGTTCCTGCAGCCGGTTCACGTCGGTGCGGATGTCTTCTTCCTTGACGCCCTCCGAGGCGGTGCGGATGATCACGCCGGCGTCCGAGGGCACCACCTCGCGCAGGATCTCCTTGAGCCGCTGCCGTTCGGTGTCGGGCAGCTTGCGGCTGATGCCCGTCGACGACGCACCCGGCACGTAGACCAGGTAGCGGCCGGCCAGCGACACCTGGGTCGTCAGCCGGGCGCCCTTGTGGCCGACCGGATCCTTGCTCACCTGGACGACGACGTAGTCGCCGGGTTTGAGGGCCTGTTCGATCTTGCGTTGGGCGCCGCCGAGCCCGGCGGCCTCCCAGTTGACCTCGCCGGCGTACAGCACGCCGTTGCGGCCGCGACCGATGTCGACGAACGCAGCCTCCATCGAGGGCAGCACGTTCTGCACGATGCCGAGGTAAATGTTGCCGACCAGGGATGCCGACGCCGCCGACGTCACGAAGTGCTCGACGACGACGCCGTCTTCCATCACAGCGATCTGGGTGTAGCGGGCGCCTTCGTGTGGCGGTTCGGTGCGGACCTTGTCGCGCACGATCATCGTCCGCTCGACGGCCTCACGCCGAGCCAGGAATTCGGCCTCGCTCAGGATCGGCGGACGGCGCCTGCCCGCGTCGCGGCCATCCCGACGACGTTGCCTCTTGGCCTCCAGCCGGGTCGATCCGCTGATGCCCTGGATCTCGCCGTTGCCGTTGCCTTTCCTTGTCCTTGTTGCTGCGCGGCGCGCGCTCGTGCACGACGGTGTTGGGCGGATCGTCTGGGGCCGAGCCGCCGGCGTTGTCGTCACCGGAGCCGGACTTGCGGCGGCGACGGCGGCGGCGACGGCGGGTGGCGCCTTCGGCGCCTGTGGTGTCGTCGTCACCGGAGTCTTCGTCGGTCTCGTCGGACTCCTCTCGGAATCCTGGTCGTCTTCGGCATCGGCTTCGCCGTCGTCACCGTTCTGCTCGCCACGACCACGACCACGTCCTCGGCGCCCCCGGCGACGGCGCCGGGCTGCGGGACGCTCAGCCTCCTCCTCGTCGGAGTCCTCTCCGCCGTCGTCGCTGTCGTCGTCCCGGTCCTCGTCGTCTGAGACCTCGTCGATTTCCACTGGTTGCGGCGCCATGAAGAGCGGCAGGTAGGCGGCCGGCTCGGTCTGCGGAGCGGTTTCGAGGATCAGCCGTGACTCGGGCTCCTCACCGTCGGAGCTGCCGTCGGCGACGTCGTCTGCGCTGTCGGCGGACGCTTCGGCGGCATCGGGCTCGTCGGGACTGGCCGCCAGCGCTTCACGTACGCGCTCGGCTTCGTCCTTATCGACTGTGGAGTGCGCGCTGCGGGGCCGGCCGTCGAGTTCGGCCAACGCATCGAGGACGCGCTTGCTGGTGGTGCCCAGCACCCGCGCCAGCGAATGGACCCTCACCTTCTCCGGCTGGGGTTCCCCGCCGCTGGGGGCCGCGTCCTGTTCGGGCTGGGTCTCTTCTGATAGGTCTTCGGTAGGGGCATCGTCGGCCACGTAGTCTCCTCTAAGCCCCCGGGCGCGTCGTGTTTTGACGCGGCCACGCGAGGGCTTCCGCTATGGACCCGGGCTAGCGCACCCGAGCTTGTTATGGTCTCGCCCCGAGCGGCCCAATGGCTGAACCATCTCGGTGCCTGTCTGAATGATGGCTGGACGGTCGGCGCCGCACCGCGAGTGGCGATGGTCGCGCTCGTCTAAGTCTTCATTCGGGCGTCCGACCCTGGTATAGGGCCGGCTACCCGCGACCAGTATCCCACATCACGCGGCCCGAACCGACGAGGCGGCGGGAGCTGGCTACTGACCGGGAAACCAGAGCTCGATCTCGCGGACCGCCGACTCGGGCGAATCCGAACCGTGGACGAGGTTGTCCTGGATGATAAGTGCCAGGTCACCGCGGATTGTGCCGGGCGCGGCCTTCTCGACGGGATCGGTCGCGCCGGCGATCTGGCGAAACGCGGCAACGGCCCGCGGGCCTTCCACAATGGCCGCCACAACGGGCCCCGAGGTGATGAACTCCAGCAGAGAACCGAAGAACGGCTTGCCCTCGTGTTCGGCGTAGTGCCGACGGGCAAGATCGTCGCTGACGTCCTTGAGCTCGAGGGCCGCGAAGGTCAGGCCCTTGCTTTCGATCCGGCTGAGGATCTCTCCGACCAGACGTCGCTTGACGCCGTCGGGCTTGATCAAAACGAGGGTCCGCTCAGTCACGGCCGACAGCCTAATCGGCCCCAGCCTGCTGACCCGGCAGGAGTCCACGTTTCTGCCGGCGCAGCACCTCGGCACGCAGGTAGGCGATGAGCGCCCAGACTGCGAGGAAGATCGCGCCGAGGAATCCGACCGCGCCGTGCACGACGACGCCGGCGATCAGCACCACCTGCATCGACAGGTTCACCCAGATCGCCCATGGCTTGCCCTGGACACCCGCCAACAGCACCAGCACGACGGCGAATCCGATCAGATAGCCGCCGCGCAGCACGGTCAGCCCGCCGTCGGCGCGCGCGACCACCGGCAGCGCCAGCAGCACGACGATGGCCTCCAGGATCAGCGTGCCGGCCATCACACCGCGAAAGCTCTTCCACGGATCCGGAGCCACCTGGCCGGCGACATCAGACTCGGGCTGTTGCGGCTCGTCGGTCACTCCGGATCCCTTCCGAACAGCGTGCGGGCCGCACCAGCAGTCACGACCGAGCCGGTGATCACGATGCCACTGCCACCGAAGCTTTCACCCTCGTTGCCGGTCTCCTCTACGAGCGCCGTGGCGATCTCGATGGCGTCGGGCAGCGTGGCCGCGGTGATCACCCGTTCCGGGCCGAATCGCTCCTCGGCGCGCACCGCCAGCGCCTCGACGTCGAGCGCGCGCGGGGAACCGTTGTGGGTCACCACGATCTGGTCGAACACCGGCTCGAGTGCGCTCAGGATGCCGTCGACGTCCTTGTCGGCCATCACCGACATGACGCCGACAAGGTTGCGGAAGTCGAACTCCTCCTGGAGTGCCTGGGCCAGCGCGGCGGCGCCGGCCGGGTTGTGTGCCGCGTCGATGAACACCGTCGGGGCGCTGCGCATCCGCTCCAGCCGGCCGGGGCTGGTGACGGCGGCGAAGCCCGCGCGCACCGAGTCGATGTCGAGCTGCCGCTGCGCGCCGGCGCCGAAGAACGCTTCGACGGCGGCCAGGGCGACCACCGCGTTGTGTGCCTGATGTTCGCCGTGCAGCGGTAGGTAGATGTCGGAATACACCCCGCCGAGGCCCTGCAGCTCGAGCAGCTGACCACCGACGGCGACCTGCCTGCCGAGCACCGCGAACTCGGAATCCTCCCGCGCGACCGCGGCGTCGGCGCGAACCGCTTGCGCCAGTAGCGACTTCCATCGCCTCCGGCACCTGGCGCGCGATCACCGCGACGGTGTCGGTCGGCACCAGGTCGTCGTCCTGCTTGGTGATGATGCCGGCCTTCTCGGCGGCGATCTCGGCGATGGTGTCGCCGAGGTAGTCGGTGTGGTCGACACCGATCGGGGTGATGACGGCGACGGGCGCGTCGACGACGTTGGTGGCGTCCCAGCGCCCGCCGAGACCGACCTCGACGACGGCGACGTCGATGGGAGCATCGGCGAACGCGGCGAACGCCATCGCGGTGACGACCTCGAACTTGCTCATCGCCGGGCCGCCGGCGGCCTGTCGACTGCTGGTCGACCAGCTGCACGAACGGTTCGACCTCCTGGTACGTCGCCACGTACTGCGCCGGGCTGATCGGCTTGTTGTCGATCGAGATGCGCTCCACCGCAGACTGCAGGTGCGGGCTGGTGGTGCGGCCGGTGCGGCGATGCAGCGCGGTCAGCAGCGCGTCGACCATCCGTGCCACCGACGTCTTGCCGTTGGTGCCGGCGATGTGAATCGACGGGTAGCCCAGCTGCGGTGAGCCGAGCAGCTCCATCAGCGCCGCGATGCGTGCCGTGCTCGGTTCCAACTTGGTCTCCGGCCAGCGCTGATCGAGCAGGTGCTCGACCTGGAGTAGCGATGCGATTTCGTCCGGAGTGGGGACGAGTTCCGTCATTGGAGGCTTGCCAGCCTCGCGGTGATTCGGTCGACCTCTTCTCGGGCCAGCTGCTGGCGGGAGCGGATCTTGTCGACCACGTCTGCGGGCGCCTTGGCCAGGAAGGCTTCGTTGCCGAGCTTTCCTGTGGTGCCGGCCAATTCCTTCTCCGCCGCCGCGAGGTCCTTCTCGAGCCGGCGCCGCTCGGCCGCGACATCGACCGTGCCCGACGTGTCGAGTTCGACCACGACCGTGCCGCGCGACAACCGCACTTCGACGGCCGCCGACGGACTGAAGCCATCCTCGGCCGCGGTCAGCCACGCCAGCGAGCTGACCGCCGGGATCTGCGCGTCGAGATCTGCGGTCTCGATGTCGGACAGCCGCGCGGGCACCTTCTGGCGGTCGTTGAGCCCCTGATCGCTGCGGAACCGGCGGACCTCGGTGATCAACTTCTGCATATCGGCGACGCGTTGCGCCGCAACGGGATCCAGCGTGACCCCCGATGCCTCCGGCCAGTCGGCGATCACCAGCGACTCGCCACCGGTCAGTTGCTTCCACAGCACTTCGGTGACGAACGGCATCACCGGATGCAGCAGCTTGAGCAGTGTGTCCAGCACGGCCGCCAGCACGGCGGTGGTGTGCTGGATACCTTCGGCGAGTTGCACTTTGGCCAGCTCGACGTACCAGTCGCAGAACTCGTCCCAGGCGAAGTGGTACAGCGCTTCGCAGGCCCGGCTGAACTCATAGCTGTCGAACGCCGAATCCACCTCGGCGCGAACTTCTTCCAGCCGGCCCAGGATCCAGCGATCGGCGTCGGTCAGCTCGGTAGCGGCGGGCAGCGGCGCTGGGCTGGCGCCGTTCATCAACGCGAACCGGGTGGCGTTGAACAGCTTGGTGGCGAAGTTGCGTGACGCGCGGGCGTGATCCTCACCGATGGACAGGTCACCGCCGGGGCTGGCGCCGCGGGCCAGGGTGAACCGCAACGCGTCGGCCCCATAGGCCTCGACCCAGTCCAGCGGATCGATGCCGTTTCCGCGTGACTTGCTCATCTTGCGACCGAACTCGTCGCGGATCAGCCCGTGCAGGAAGACGTTTCGGAACGGCACCGGAGCCTCGCGCTGGCCGTCGAGGGTGATCGCGGGATCGTCGGCGACGAACGTGCCGAACATCATCATCCTCGCCACCCAGAAGAACAGGATGTCGTAGCCGGTGACCAGGACCGTGGTCGGATAGAACTTCGCCAGGTCGGCGGAGTGATCCGGCCAGCCCAGGGTCGAGAACGGCCACAACGCCGAGGAGAACCACGTGTCCAGCACGTCGGGGTCCTGCTCCCAGCCTTCCGGTGGCGTTTCGTCGGGGCCAACGCAGACGGTCTCGCCGTTGGGGCCGTGCCAGATGGGGATGCGGTGACCCCACCACAGCTGACGCGAGATGCACCAGTCGTGCATGTTGTCGACCCAAGCGAACCAGCGGGGCTCCAGGCTGGGCGGGTGAATCACGGTGTCGCCGTTTCGAACCGCGTCACCGGCAGCCTTGGCCAGCGCCTCGACCTTGACCCACCATTGCAGAGACAACCGCGGTTCGATGACTTCGCCACTGCGCTCGGAGTGCCCGACGCTGTGCAGGTACGGCCGCTTCTCCTCGACGATGCGGCCCTGCTCGGCCAGCGCCTCGCGCACTTTGACGCGCGCATCGAAGCGGTCCAGGCCGTCGAAAACCGTTCCGGTGTCGATGATCCGGGCCTTGGTGTCCAAGATCGACGGCATCGGCAGGTTGTGCCGCAGACCGATCTCGAAGTCGTTCGGGTCGTGGGCAGGCGTGACTTTGACTGCGCCGGTGCCGAATTCGGGGTCGACGTGCTCGTCAGCGACGATGACGATCTGCCGATCGAGGAACGGATGAGGCAACGTCTTGCCGACCAGGTGGCGATAGCGCTCGTCGTCGGGATGCACCGCGATCGCGGTATCGCCGAGCATCGTCTCGACACGGGTGGTGGCCACCACGATGTGCGGTTCATCGTCGTCCAGCGAGCCGTACCGGAACGACACCAGCTCGCCCTCGACCTCTTCGTATTTCACCTCGAGGTCGGAGACCGCGGTTTGCAGCACCGGAGACCAGTTGACCAGCCGCTCGGCGCGGTAGATCAGCCCGGCGTCAAACAGCCGCTTGAAGATCGTTCGTACCGCCCGGGACAACCCGTCGTCCATGGTGAACCGGTCGCGGCTCCAGTCCACGCCGTCGCCGAGCCGGCGCATCTGGCCGCTGATGGTGCCGCCGGAATCGTGCTTCCAGTCCCACACCTTGTCGATGAACAGCTCGCGGCCGAAGTCTTCCTTTGTTTTTCCGTCGACGGCGAGCTGCTTCTCCACCACTGTCTGGGTGGCGATGCCGGCGTGGTCCATCCCGGGCAACCAGAGCACTTCGTAGCCCTGCATGCGCTTACGCCGGGTCAGCGCATCCATCAGCGTGTGGTCGAGCGCGTGGCCCATGTGCAGGCTGCCGGTCACATTCGGCGGTGGCAGCACGATCGAATACGCGGGCTTGCCGCTCGAGGCGTCCGCCTTGAAGTAGCCGGCGTCCACCCAGCCCTGGTAGAGGTCGGCCTCCACCGCGCCCGGATCCCAGGACTTGGGTAGGGCGTCGACTCCGGGTCGAGCGTCAGGCGTAGGGCTGGCGGTCACCGCGCCATTCTATGAATGCGTGCGCCGGTGCGCCAGCTCGTCAGGGCTACTTCTTGCCGCCCAGCAGGCCGCCGAGAATCTCCCCGATCGGATTGCTCTGGCCGCCGCCACCGCCGAGCACGCTGCCCAGGATGCTGCCGAGCGGGTTGTTCCCGCCGCCACCACCTGCGCCGCCCAGGATGCTGCCCAGCACGTCGCCGAGGCCGCCGGACGGCGCGGCTTGGGCCTGCGTGGCGCCGCCGCCCGCCGGGGCCGCGCTCTTCTGGGCGAACTGCTTGCCGATGTACGCCAGCACGATCGGCGCCAGGATCGGCAGCAGTTTCTTGATCAGATCACCGCCACCGGCGCCCGTCCCGGCCAACGCCGAGGCGACGGCATTGCTGTCGTTGCCGCCGAAGATGCGCGCGACGAACTGGTCGCCCTGCTGCGCATCGACCTGATCGACGCTGACCCCGCCGTCGAGCAGGCCGCTGGCGCCTTGCTGGGCAACGGCGGACTCGAGCTCGCTCGAGTCGATCTCGTTAGCCTGGACGTTCTCTGCGACCCCGCCGACCAGCGCTGGCACCAGCGTGCGGATCGCGTTGTTCACCTCGCCTTCATCTGCGCCGATCTTGCTCGCGATGTCCTGTACGGGGATCTCTGCGAAGAGATCGTCGAGACCAGCCATGACCTGTCCACCTTCGTTGCTGGGATGTTGCACAACCGCGATGACGACACTAGTGCACGTGATCTTGGTGCACAGGTGTTCGGCTACGCCCGATTAATTCAGTCGGGTGGTCTCCAATGACACACCGGCAGCGGGGAATCGGGCGATCAAGTGCGTCACCCATCGCCGCGGCCGGCGTCAGCACGCCGCGCAGGTCCGACAGCCGGTCGCGGTCGAGGGCGAGCGCCAAGCCGCTCTCGCCCAGCAGCACCGACGTCGCCTTGTAGCCGGGGTCGCCCTTCTGCGACATGGTGGCTCGGTAGCGTGCGCCCGGTCGTCGTGGTGGTGTACGTCTCGACCGTGTAATGGCCTTGTTCGCGCGCGCGTTCACTGGGGCCGGTGCCCGGTTTCGGGGCGATGCGTTCGACGAGTTTCTGTGGCAGCCGGTCGAAGTAGCGGCTCCCGAGAGCCATCGTTGCGGCGTTGCCGCCAGCCGCCATCGCCGCGGCCACCGGCGCCGCGAACGAGCGACCCATGCTCATCTGCTCGGCGTACTCCAACCGGCGGCCATACGCGTAGCCTAGTAATGCATTGCTACGCCGGACAATTCGGGTATTCACCGCCGCCATGACGAACGGCCCGACCCAGTACCCGTCGAGTTCGGGCGCGATATCGCCGCCACGTCGCCAGCGCAGGTCCGGCTGTCCGCCGAGTTCGGGTTCGGCGGCACGGTCGGGCGTCAGGGTGTAGGGGTCGTTCATCACCCGCCTGGCCTCCGGATCCGCGGACGCCGTGCGCATCACCTCCATCATCGATGCGACGGTGCCACCCGATACCCCTCCGGCGAAGGAGCGCACCACCAGGTTGGTGTCGCCGAGCTGACCCGCATTGTCCTGCTCGGCGCGGCGGTGCAGCGCGAAGACGCTGAGATCCGAAGGGATGGAATCGAATCCGCATGAATGCACGATGCGCGCACCGGTGTCGATGGCCTGTTTGTGATAGAGGTCGATGCTCTCGCGGATGAACATCGCTTCACCGGTCAGGTCGGCGTAGTCGGTCCCGGCCGCGGCGCACGCCGCCACAAGCGGCAATCCGTAGCGGGTATAGGGCCCGACGGTGGTCACCACCACTTGAGTCCGTGCCGCCATCGCGTTCAGGGTCGACGGCTGCGACGCATCGGCGGCGATCAGCTCCCAGGACTGCGCCGCCTCCCCCAGCGTCTCGCGGACCGCTGAGCAGCTTCTCATGTGATCGGCCCGCCAGGGCGATGCGCGCGTCTCCGCCGGCCTTGGCGAGATACTCGGCGGTGAGCTTGCCTGCGAAGCCCGTCGCGCCGTACAAGACGATGTCGAGTTCACGCTGCTCTGCTGGCTCATTGCCCCGACGCTACCCGAGCGTCTCCGGCAGCTCGGCGTCCTGCCCGAGCACGTGGCGGGCCAGGAATGCGGTCACCACCTGGTACCAGATCTTGGCGTGCGCAGGACTGAGCACCCAGTGGTTCTCCGAGGGGAAATAGAGGAACTGATGTGGGCTGCTCCCGTCGTCGGCCGCCGGCAGACCGGACTCGGTCAGCAGTTCGTACCAGAGCCGCAGCGCCTCGCCGATCGGCACGCGGTAGTCCTTGTCGCCGTGGATGACCAGCATCGGTGTACGGATCTGGTCGACGAAACGGTGCGGCGAGTTCTGCGCGGTCATCTCGGGAGTCATCTCGCGCGCCCACCAGTACGCGCCGTCAGTCGTCGCGCCGAACTGGTCGAGTGCCCACAAGCTGGCGTGTGTGACGATCGCGTCGAACCGATCGGTGTGCCCGGCGATCCAGTTCGCCATGTATCCGCCGAACGAGCCGCCCATCACGGCGGTGCGCGTCTCGTCGACGCGGGGATGTGCGCATGCCGCATCGGTGGCCGCGATGAGATCGGTGTACGGCGCGAAACCCCATGCGCCCCAGCCACGCTGGATGAAGTCCTGACCGTATCCAGTGGACAGCGCCGGATCCGGCAGCAACACCGCGTAACCCTGCGCAACAAGCAGCCACGGGTTCCACCGCCAGTGCCAGGCATTCCAGCTTGCCAGTGGTCCGCCGTGGACCCACAGCACCAGCGGCGCCGGATCACTGCCGGCAGGCAGGGCCAGCCACGAACGGACCGGTTGGCCGTCGTCCGCCGTCGCGGTCAGTTCGGTCAGGGTGCCGGGCAGGTCGGGGAGGTCGACAACCGGCAGCACCGTGACCGTGCCGTGGGATCGATGCGCACCGGGTGCGGCGGGGCGGCGTAGGAACTGCGCATCGCGAAGATCACGCCCTGCGGTGCGACACGCACGTCGGAGTAGGTGTAGTCGTCGTCGGTGAGCCGGGTGACCGCGCCGCTGGACGGGTCGACTGCGAACAGCGGGCCGCGTCCGTTCTCGTCGGCCGTGACGATCAGCGCCGAGCCGTCGGCAGACCAGGTCACCGACGTGGGCCAGCGGTCCCACTCGACGGCCAACTCGGTGGACGACTCTCCGAAACGCATGTGGCACAGGGTGATTCGCGGAGCCTTGTCGGGTGTGGAGATCGTCTCGCGAGTGAACGCCACCGACGCGCCGTCGGGTGAGATCGCCGGAGACTCCAGGTCGGCATCGGGATCGTCGGCGATGGTGGTCCGCTCGCCGGTGGCCAGATCGATACGGACGAGCGTGCCGCGGATCGCCGCACCCGGTGCGGGGTCATGCCACGACGTCACGACGAAGCTGCCGTCGGGACTGACGTCGAAGTCGGCCTCGCGCAGCGCGTCACCCGGTTGGGGCGTCAGATCACGCGGTCCGTCCGCGTCGAGCAGATGCGGGTGGTCGGGGCCGAGGTCGTGGTCCCAGTACCGCACCGGATAGCTGCTGTGCAGCACCGCCGAGATCTTGCTGTCCTTGCGCAGTGCCCGCAGCCGTTTGTCTTCGTCGATGTCTGACGCCGACCGCAGTAGCTTGGCGGCGACCACCCTGGCCGAGGCGGCGCGCGCGGTGCGTACGCCTGCGACACCGCCGGGCAGCGCCAGTTCCTCGACCGCCTCACCTCCCGCGGCGGGTAACCGCCACAAGGATGCGGGGGGTTTGTCGTCGTCCTCGGTCGGCCGGGCCGCAACGAACAGCAGATCGCCGTCGGCGGTGAAGGCCGGCGACGACTCTCCCTTGGCGCCGCGGGTCAATCGGCGCGCCGGGCGCTCGCCGGCCGGGTCGACTTCCCACAGCGCGGTCACGAATTCGGTGCGCTTGTCGTTGAGTTCAGCGATCGAGGTGACC
The DNA here is from genome assembly GCA_963851115.1 of uncultured Actinomycetota bacterium. Classification (GTDB taxonomy): domain Bacteria; phylum Actinomycetota; class Actinomycetes; order Mycobacteriales; family Mycobacteriaceae; genus Mycobacterium. The sequence goes on along the minus strand of CAWKOI010000019.1, from coordinate 115,092 downwards.
ACGCGTGACCCGTCGGGTGACACCGCGAGGCCGGACACCCGGGGAAGGGCGAGGAATTGATCGAGGTCATCCAAAGGGCCTGGACGGTGTCGGCATGTCCCTTTGGTAGCACAGGGCGCAAGCGAGTTTCGAAGTAAGTTTGATTTTCAAACTCACTTGTGGAGACGCTGACGACCATGTCCGTCATGCCGTTGGCCAGCCTCGCCGGGCGGCCGTGCCCGATCGCCGCGGCTCTGGAACTCGTCGGGGAACGCTGGGCGCTGCTCATCGTCAGAGAGATCGCGCTCGGAGCCACCCACTTCAGCGACATCGTGCGGGGCACCGGCGCACCCCGTGACCGCATCGCAGCCCGGTTGAAGGCTCTGGAGAGCGCCGGCGTCGTCGTCCGCTCGCAATATCAGAGCGCTCCCCAGCGCTACGAATATCGGCTCACCGAATCCGGCGAGGCACTCATTCCGGTGCTCGACGCTCTCTTGTCGTGGGGCAAGGTGCACGCCGTTCTGCCCGACGACCCCGATCGACAACGCAGGTACCCACCGTTGACCGAACTGAAGGAATCACGATGACCGTCGAACTGACGAAGACCGCCGACCGCAACGGCTGGGGCCCAGCAGCGCTCGCGAACCGTGACGTGGCACGACCCGGGTCCGAGCACCGCCAAGGGACTGACGATGGCGGGTGTCGACTACCTGAGGGCCATGGTCGACGGCGACCTCCCGCAGCCTCCGATCGCTGGTTTGATGCAGTTCGGCGTCGTGTCCGCCGAGCCGGGGCGTGTCGTATTCACCTGCCAGCCCGACGAATCCGCATACAACCCGATCGGCGCCATTCACGGCGGACTGGTCTGCACGCTGCTGGATTCGGTGACGGCGATGCGCCATCCACAGCACGCTGCCGCAGGGCAAGGGCTACACGTCCGTCGAGATCAAGGTGAATTATCTGAAGGCCGTCCGGCTGTCCAGCGGTCAGCTCACTGCCACCGGCACGGTGGTGAAATCCGGCTCGCGTGTCGGCTTCGCCGAGGGGGTCGTTACCGATGCCAGCGGAGCGGTCGTCGCGACCGCCACCAGCACGCTGTTGATTTTCGATCTGTAGCTCGCCGCCGTCGCCACGCTAGGTTCGACGGATGGCGCGGCAGATCCTGGTGATCGGGGCGGGCATTTCGGGCCTGGCGACGGCGGTGGCGCTGCAGCGCCGCGGCCACAACGTCACCGTCATCGAGGAGCGCTCCGACACCTCGTCCGGCGCCGGCATCAGCATCTGGCCCAACGCGCTGGCCGCACTCGACGAGATCGGCCTTGGCGATGCGGTGCGCGATTCCGGCGGCAGGGTGACCGCGGGGGCGCTGCGCTGGCGCGACGGCACCTGGCTGCGCCATCCTGCGCACGAGCGGTTGGTCAAGGCGCTCGGCGAGCCGCTGGTGGTCATCCGCCGGTCGGCGCTGACGAAAGTGCTGGCCGACGCCCTCGCCGACGGCACGCTGCACCACGGCCTGGCCGCGCGCGAACTGTCACGACGACCGCCGACGGCGTGCGGGTGAGGTTGTCGGACTCGTCGACGTGGGAGGCCGACGCCGTCGTCGGCGCCGACGGCACCCGTTCGGTGGTGGCCCGCCACCTCAACGGCGCCTTGTCCGACCGGTACGTCGGCTACACGGCGTGGCGGGGAGTGGCCGACTACAGCCTCGACCCTGATGTCGCCGGCGAGGTGATGGGGCCGTGCATCGAGTTCGGCCATGTTCCGCTCGGACTGGACCGCACCTATTGGTTCGCGACCGAACGCGCGCCCGAGGGCCGGGTGGCGCCGCAAGGCGAGCTGACGTATCTGAAGACAAGATTCGCCTCGTGGGCAGACCCCATTCCGGCCGTGCTTGCCGCGACCGACCCCGAGGAGGTCCTGCACAACGACCTCTACGACCGCGACCAGGCGCGGCAGTGGTCGCGCGGGCCGGTACTGGTGGTCGGCGACGCGGCGCATCCGATGCGTCCGCACCTGGGCCAGGGCGGTTGTCAGGGCATCGAGGACGCCGCGATCCTGGCCGATTCGTCGACGGGGACAGCGACCTCGGCGACGGCCTTCGCACGGTTCGCGGCGTTCCGCCGTCCGCGGGTGCGGTCTCTGGTGCGCGAGTCGACGTTGATCGGCCAGATCGTGAACCTGCCGCCCCGCCTTCCTCAGCGCCCTTGCGAGCCGCGCCACCGTCCTGGGCCCGGAGGCGCTCGTGACACGGCACTTGGCCGGGCTGGCGTCGCGCTCGGCGTTCGTGCTGCCGACCGAACGCGACGTCGCGCCGGCGTGACCGTGACGCTCGGCCGCTCGTCGTCGACGCCGTCATGCCGACCGCGCGATTTCTGCACCAGGGCTGTTGACCCGGAGGATCGACGACCGTGGTGCAGAAATCGGCGTCGATGTTTCAGTACTGCGACGAGTTCAGCGTGGTGCCGCGAACGTGCCCAGCGGGTTGAGCAGCGCGGTGCACATCTGGCGCGGGTTGATGAAGCCGAGCAACCCACTGGTGGGCATCGCGGCGCATCCGGTGGTCATGGTCGGCATGGCGGGCGCGGCGGGCATCCCGGTGTTGTTCCACACCGCGGGGGTCGCACCCCGGGGGCCGCACTTCGGCCAAGCCTTGATCCCCTGCGTGCGCAGCACGTTCTCGGCCACCCGGATCTGCTCGGCGCGCGACGCCACTGCCGGATTGCCCACACCGCCATTGGAGGCCCAGGTGGCCGGCTTGAACTGCAGGCCTCCGTAGTGGCCGTTGCCGGTGTTGGTGGCCCAGTTCCCGCCCGACTCGCACTGCGCGATGGCGTCCCAGTTCACGGAGTCGGCGTGCGCGGTGCCCGTCGACAGGGCCATGGGGACGATAGCGAGCGCCCCGGAGATAGCCGTGGCCAGCAGGCCCTTGGTGACTGCCTTACGAATGTTCATCACTGCGGTCCTTCCCCGACCGTTTGACACAAGGCCCGCAAGTGAAGAGCTGTGCGTTCTCCCTATGCGGTTATCCGGTGTTTCGGGTGATGAACATCACGTGTTACAGGAGCGTCAAAAGTTTTAATCGTTACTTATCTGGTGTAAGAGCCCTCTGAGAAAGATGAGGCGGCACCGGGCGTATTGCCCGGCACCGCCTCATTGACGTGTTTCGCGTACTAGCCGCGCCCACCGCAGCTCGGCCAGGCGCCGATGCCCTGCGACCGCAGCACGTTCTCGGCCACGCGGATCTGCTCCGCACGGCTGGCATTGTGCGGCGAGCCGAGCCGCCGTTGGAGCGCCAGGTGCCCATGGTGAACTGCAGGCCGCCGTAGTAGCCGTTACCGGTGTTGATCGCCCAGTTGCCGCCGGACTCGCAGGCCGCGACAGCGTCCCAGTTCACGCTGTCCGCATTCGCGGTGCCGGTCGCCAGCGCCATCGGTGCCACGGCGAGCGCACCGGCGATGGTGGCCAGACCGAAACGTCTTGCGGATGTTCTTCACTTCGTTCCTTTCGCCAAGCGCGCGCCATCAACACCCGCGCGGACGCGCGGGCGCAGCTGCCTGTTACACAGGCAGGAGAGTTGGGTCGCGCCGTCTCGGTCAGACGCGACAGGGGAGGCGAGAAGTGCCTCGCCGGGCCTCAGGCCCGGCGGCCGCCGAAGGCGATCCCGCCTCCCGCAGCCCCACTCACACGCAGGTTCGTGGGTTTTGAAATTATTTGCTCCTTTTGAAGCCGTTCGGACCGTACAAAGCCCAGAGCGAATAGTCATATCGCGTGAAGGGTGTGTCGCGGTCAGATCACGAGAAGATCACGACCGAACGTGAGAATCGTCTATGCAGGTCAGCTGCGAGTTTGACGCGGGTGCGGAATCCGCGGCCCCCGCGTGTCGCCGTGAGCCAAATCACCATGATTTTGTGAGCTGGGACACGGTACTTCTAGGTTTGAACGGCGCGGCATGGAGGTGAAAGATGCCGTATCGGTGCACAAATCGCTGGTCAGAGCCCCTCGCGCCTCATCTTTCACATCGGATTCGCTGGCGACGCAGCAGGGCTGCTGGCCTCGAAATCACTTGTGGGCGTGCCTCTTTCACGTAAACGCCTGGTGGCGAGCGGAATGTCCAGCCTGTGTGACATCCGCGCATTCGCGAACGCTTTGATGGTGAAACTCATTGATCAGCAAGGTATTTGGATACCAACCGGCGCACCGCTGACCACGCGACCTCCGCTGGTTCAACCATCGCTACGCACAGCGTGGCTCCGATTGACCATTCGGCGCGTTGACCGCGGGTCGGACGCCATCGCCGATGACTGCTTGAGATCCAAAGTCCCGCACAGAACGTGATCGAATTGGTGCACATCATCTGTTGACCAATCTCAAAAGGCTTGACCCGTAGGAGATTTCAGAGGGCTGATGGCGGATGGCGGCGTCGCATTTCGACACCGCATACGTCGACTAGGCGTTGTTTATCACAACGTTATTCGTACACAATTGATGGCGGCGAATAATAGACGGATAATTGCGAAATTCGGGATAATCGCAATAATACGAATTTGCTAGCCAATTCGCGGCGGAACTGCGGCGCTCAGATCCGCGCGCGGTGTTGACGTTGGTCAACGACGGCTGCTCGGGCATCACGATCCGTTGCGTGTCGACGGTGTCCACCAGCGCCCGCATGCTGCGCTCCCCCGCGGCGACCAGGGCATCCACATGGTCGGCCAGCGAAGTCCGGTAGATCCCCGCCAGGTAATGATCGCGCCCATCCCATGGCAGCACGACGTCGGCGCCCAGGCGCACGGCGGGACCAGCGAGTTCATCGATCAGATCGGTGGAAAGCAGCGGCATGTCCACCGCGCACACAAACGCCAACTCCACCCCGGCCTCGGCGGCCGCTCGCAGTCCCCGCCCGGTGGCCAGCAGCGGCCCGACGCCCCGCACCTCGTCGCGCAGCACCTCGGCCTGAAGGCTCGGAAGGGGTTGTCCCGGAGCGGCGATCACGAAAACCGGGGAACATCGCGGGCTGACGACGGACACCGTGCGCTCGACAAGGGTCTTGCCCTCGTACGCGAGGGTGGCCTTGTCGCGGCCCATCCGCCGCGACGCCCCGCCCGCCAGCACAACGGCGGCCAGCGGAATTGAAGTTGTCACGCCGGTGACGTTAGTCGACGATCCAGGTGTCTTTGCCGCGCAGAAGCGATTGCAGCGCCGCCGTGTCGTGCGGCTTGGCGTCGCGCGCGGAGACGAGCTGCTGGCGGGCTGCGTCGTCGTAGGTGGGCCGGCTGACCTGACGGAAGATGCCCATCACCATGTGCTCGAGGTTCTGCTCGGAAAGCCGCGACAGCGCGAACGCATACGCCGGGTCATCGATCTGCGCGTTGTGCACGACGATCTCGTCGGCGGACACGTCGGCGGTCTTGGCGACCTCCAGCCCGAAGCCCGACTTCACGACGCAGTACTCGCCGTCTGCGCCGAAGGTGATCGGCTCACCATGGACGATGTTGATCAGTCGCTCCTCGGCGCCTTCCTTGCGCAGCGCGTCGAAGGAGCCGTCGTTGAAGATCGGGCAGTCCTGCATGATCTCGACCAGCGCGGCGCCTCGGTGCTGGGCAGCACCTCGGAGTACCTCAGAGAGGCCCTTGCGGTCGGAGTCCAGCGCGCGACCGACGAACGTCGCCTCGGCGCCCAGCGCCAGCGACACGGGGTTGAACGGGTAGTCCAGTGACCCCATCGGCGTCGACTTGGTGATCTTGCCGACCTCGGAGGTCGGCGAGTACTGGCCCTTGGTCAGCCCGTAGATCCGGTTGTTGAACAACAGGATCGTGATGTTGATGTTGCGGCGCAGCGCGTGGATCAGGTGGTTGCCGCCGATCGACAATGCGTCACCGTCACCGGTGACAACCCACACCGACAGGTCTTCGCGGGCCAGCGCCAGGCCGGTGGCGATGGTCGGCGCGCGGCCGTGAATGGAGTGGAAGCCATACGTTTCCAGGTAGTACGGGAAGCGGCTCGAGCATCCGATGCCGCTGACGAACGCGATGTTCTCCCGTCGTAGCCCAAGCTCGGGCAGGAAGTTGCGGATCGTGTTGAGGATGACGTAGTCACCGCAGCCCGGGCACCAGCGCACCTCTTGGTCGCTGGTGAAGTCCTTGGACTTCTGCGGCTCATCGGTGGTGGGCACCCCACTGGTCTTCGACAGAGGGGTCAGGCCCAGGTCGGCGCCGATCACGTCAGTCATGCGTTAGCTCCCACGCCAGTCACGCCGGCTGCTTCAACCTCGACGGTAGCGGCCGCCAGCCGTGCGAACTTGGCCTTGTCGATTTCCTTTTCGCCCAGCGTTCCGTCCAGCGCGGCATCGATGATGCCCTCGACCTCGTCGGCCAGGAACGCCATGCCTTCCACCTTGGTCACCGATTGCACGTCAACGAGGAACCTGCCGCGCAGCAGCAGCGCGAGCTGTCCCAGGTTCATCTCCGGCAGCACCACCTTCGGGTAGCGCCGCAAGACGTCACCGAGATTGGCCGGGAAGGGACTGAGGTGCCGGATATGTGCGTGGGCGACGTTGATGCCCTTGCGGCGCGCGCGCCGGCACGCCTCACCGATGGGGCCGTACGAACTGCCCCACCCGAGCAACAGCAGTTCCGCTTCACCGCTCGGATCGTCGACCTCGAGGTCCGGAACCTTGATCCCGGAGATCTTCTCCTGACGCAGTCGCACCATCAGGTCGTGGTTCTTCGGCTCATACGAGATGTTGCCCGAGCCGTTGGCCGCCTCCAGCCCGCCGATGCGATGTTCCAGACCGGGCGTGCCGGGAACGGCGAATTGGCGCGCGAGGGTCTCCGGGTCGCGTGCGTACGGCTGGAACGGCTCACCGGTTTTCGCGAACGTGTGGTTGATCGGCGCGTAGGTGCTCACGTCGGGGATGCGCCACGGCTCCGAGCCGTTCGCGATCGCGCCGTCGGACAGGATTATCACCGGGGTGTGGTAGGTCACCGCGATCCGCGCGGCCTCGACGGCGACGTCGAAGCAATCGGACGGGGTCCGCGGCGCCAGCACCGCGACCGGTGACTCGCCGTTGCGTCCGTACAGCGCCTGCAACAGGTCTGCCTGCTCGGTCTTCGTGGGCAGCCCGGTGGATGGTCCGCCGCGCTGCACGTCGATGACGATCAGCGGAAGCTCCGTCATCACAGCCAGGCCGATGGCCTCCGACTTCAGCGAGATGCCAGGGCCGGAGGTGGTGGTGATACCCAGCGCACCGCCGTAGGAGGCGCCGATGGCCGCGCCGATGCCGGCGATCTCGTCTTCAGCCTGGAACGTCAGCACGTTGAAGTTCTTGTGCTTGGACAGCTCGTGGAGGATGTCCGACGCCGGGGTGATCGGGTAGCTGCCGAGCACAACCTGAACGTCGGCGAGTTGACCCGCGGTGATGAGGCCGTAGGCCAGCGCGGTGTTTCCGGAGATCTGCCGGTACTCGCCGGTCTTGAGCTTGGCCGGCGCCACCTCGTACGTGGTGCGCGAATGCCTCGGTGGTTTCGCCGTAGTTCCAGCCGGCCTTCAGCGCCAGCACGTTGGCTTCGGCGATATCGGGCTTGCGGGCGAACTTCTCGCGGATGAACGCCTCGCTGTGCTCGAGCTCGCGGCCGTACATCCACGACAGCAGGCCGAGCGCGAACATGTTCTTGGCGCGCTGGCCGTCCTTCTTGGACGCGCCGATGGACTCGACGGCGCCGAGCGTCAGCGTGGTCATTGCGACGGCCTGCACGACGTAATCGGAGAGCTCGTCGGTCTCGAGCGGGTTGGCCTCGTAACCCACCTTCGCCAGATTCCGCTTGGTGAACTCGTCGGAGTTGGCGATGATCAGGCCGCCTCGGGGCAGATCGGAGACGTTGGCCTTCAGCGCGGCGGGGTTCATCGCGACGAGCACGTCGGGCCGGTCGCCCGCGGTAAGGATGTCGTAGTCGGCAATCTGGATCTGGAACGAGGAGACGCCCGGCAGCGTGCCCTGCGGCGCACGGATCTCGGCGGGGTAATTCGGTTGCGTGGCAAGGTCATTGCCGAACAGGGCGGCTTCGGAAGTGAACCGGTCACCGGTGAGCTGCATGCCGTCGCCTGAGTCACCAGCAAAGCGGATGACGACCTTTTCGAGCTTTTGCCGCGACCCAGTACTGGCCCCGTTGCCGTTGGCCCCCACGCGCCTGCCTTTCAAGCTGTTCCGGCGAAGTCCTCCGAGTCGCGGTCAGACCGACGCGCCGTCGGTGGGACATCCGCAGGAGTTTTGATGTCACTGCCAGTACCGATTATTGCACTTCTCTTAGGTAGCCCTTTACCCGACTCGCGGGCGACATGCGGGTGACGACCGATAGAACGCACAGCTCAGCCAATGTGGAGGCGGACCGGATGAGACAGAAGTGTGGTCTTCGTCACGTTGGCGAGGACGTCATTTCTAAGGAAATGGTTACCGATCAGTAGCCACCCGCTAGCACTAGGCCGGCAGGTTATACGGCGTGATGACCTGGATCGGCGCCGACCGTGCCGGCTCGACCGGCAACGCTCCGCGCTCCTGAAGGATCAGCCGCATCGCCAACCTCGCGTCGGCCCGCAGATCGTTGTGCAGCACCACCGAGATCCTGCCATCGCGCAGCAGCCGAACCTTGTAGCGGTGCTCGGCAGTGGGTTCCTTCTTCTGCGCGAGCAGTCGCAAAAGTCCCCCGACGCGCCGCAGAACGGGGACCTTTGCGTCTGTTCGAGACGATAACTGAGGTGTTATTGATGGTTTTTTGGCGTTGAAAGCGGTCGCTATCACAGCAAGACTAACGGGCATGGCCGCACCCGTGAGCACCACACACCAGCCGTGGATCGACGAATCCGATCTGCCGGCTTGACGACTTTCGCGCGCAGGTGTCGCGCGATGCGGATCTGTCGGACTATCCGCTGGCCGGCGATGTGCGAAGCAACGTCCTGGTGTACTCGGCGGCCGCCGTCGCCGGTGCCGATCGGCGGGCACTGCAGTCCGAACTGATTCGGGCGCTGGCCGACGGGCCCGGCGTGGTGGTCTTCGAGGGAGCGTTCTCCGCCGACGTCGTCGACCGCGCCAGCGATGCGTTCTTCGACATCATCGCCGCGCAGCACACCGCAGGCACGGCCGCCGGCGACCATTTCGGCAAGCCCGGTGCCAATGACCGCATCTGGAACGCCGCGCAGAAGCTGGCGCTGTATGCGCCGCAGGTATTCGCCGAGTACTACGCCAACGATGCGCTCGCCGTCATCTGCCAGGCCTGGCTCGGCCCGCGCTATCAGGTCACCTCACAGGTGAATGTCGTCAATCCCGGTGGGATGCAGCAGGTTCCGCATCGCGACTATCACCTGGGCTTCGTGCCCGCAGACCACCTGGCGGAGTATCCGGCGCACCTGCACCGCACGTCGCCGGTTCTGACGCTGCAGGGCGCGGTCGCCCACTGCGACATGCCGGTGGACAGTGGCCCGACCATGTTGCTGCCGTACTCGCAGCGGTTCGCCGGCGGCTACATCGCGTTCAACCGGCCGGAGTTCGTGGAGTTCTTCGCCGAGCATCACGTGCAGCTGCCACTGCGCAAGGGCGACGCGGTGTTCTTCAACCCGGCGCTGTATCACGGTGCGGGATCGAACATCTCGGCCGATATCCGCCGGATCGCCAACCTGCTGCAGATCTCCTCGCCGTTCGGTCGGGCAATGGAGGCGCTGGACCGCACCGCGATGGTGCGTGCCGTCTATCCGTCTCTGCAAGCAATGAAAGCGGCGGGCCGCCCGCAACAAGATCTCGTCAACGCGGTGGTGGCGACCGCCGAGGGTTACGCGTTCCCCACCAACCTGGACAGCGACCAGCCGATCGGCAGCCTGGCCCCGCCCAGTCAGGTCGACACCGTGCTGGCCGCGTTGGCCGACGACCTCACCGCAGAACAACTCGACATCGCGCTCCGCGACCAAGACGAACGGAGAAAGCCATGACCACACTCGGCGTAATCGGGCTGGGCCGCATCGGCGCATTCCACACCGACACGCTGTCCGGCATCGACGGGGTCGACGGGCTTGTCGTCGCCGACGAGCGCCCCGAGGTGGTTGCGGCCGTCGCCGCCAAACACGGTGCAAAACCCGCGGATTCGGTGGAGGCGCTGCTGGCGTCGGGTATCGACGGCGTCGTGGTGTCGGCCGCCACGCCCGCGCACGCCGAGCTGACGCTGGCCGCCGTACAACGCGGTCTGCCGACGTTCTGCGAGAAGCCCATCGCCGCGACCGCCGCGGAGGGCGCGAGGGTCGCCGAGGTGATCGCCCGTTCCGGGGTTCCGGTACAGGTGGGCTACCAGAGGCGGTTCGACGCCGCGTTCGCGGCCGCCAAGCGTGCGGTCGATGACGGCTCGCTGGGGCCGCTGCACACTGTACGCAGCACCACGATGGATCCCGCGCCGCCGCCGATGGAGTACATCGCGGGTTCCGGCGGAATCTTCCGCGACTGCGCTGTGCACGATTTCGACGTACTGCGCTGGATCACCGGACAGCAGGCGGTCGAGGTGTATGCCACCGGCAGTGTGCAGGGCGACCCCCGGTTCACCGAGTACGGCGATGTCGACACCGCGGCGGTGCTGGTGACCTTCGAAGCGGGCACGCTCGGAGTGGTGTCCGCGGCGCGCTACAACGGCCGTGGCTACGACTGCCGATTGGAGGTGCACGGCTTCCACGACACCGTGGTCGCCGGTTGGGACCAGGGTGCGCCCGTGCGAAATGTGGATCCCGGCAACGACTTCCCCGCCGGTCCTGCGCACCACTTCTTCATGGACCGCTTCACCGACGCGTTCCGCGCCGAGCTGGCGGCCTTCGTCGACGTTGTCAACGGCAACGCCTCCCCCGCGTGCACAGTGGCCGACGCCGTCGAGGTCGCATGGCTGGCGGAGGCCGCCACCGAGTCGTTGCAGCGCGGTGTTCCGGTACGAATCGAAGAAGTGAGGTCACGATGAAAATCGCCGGCGCACCTATCTCCTGGGGTGTCTGTGAAGTGCCCGGATGGGGCTACCAGCTCGCACCCGAACGCGTACTCGCCGAGATGCGCGACGTCGGACTGTCCGCCACGGAGCTGGGGCCCGAGGGTTTCCTGCCATCCGATCCGGATGAGCTCAACGCCTTGCTGGACTCGTACGGGCTGAGCTGCGTTGGCACCTTCGCACCGGTGTTGCTGCACGACGATGGCCACGATCCCCTACACGACATTGCGGGCCCGCTCGACGCGCTGGTGGCGTGCCGGGCGGACGTTCTCGTGCTGGCCGCGGCCACCGGCACCGACGGATACGACTCGCGGCCGACGCTCGACGATGGGCAATGGGCCACGCTGCTAACCAATTTGGACCGGCTCGCCGAGGCGGCGGCCGACCGCGGAGTGCTCGCCGTGCTGCATCCGCACGTCGGCACGATGGTCGAAACCCGCGACGACGTGGAGCATGTGCTGAACGGATCCGAGATCCGGTTGTGTCTCGACACGGGCCACCTGCTGATCGGCGGGACGGATCCGCTGCAGCTGGCCCGCGACGCGCCCGGTCGCATCGCCCATGCGCATCTGAAGGATGTCGACGCGGCGTTGGCCGCCCGCGTGCAGGCCGGTGAGCTCACCTATACCGAGGCGGTGCGGCAGGGCATGTACACGCCGCTCGGATCGGGTGACGTCGACATCGCAGGGATAGTGACGGCGTTGCGGAACAACGGGTTCGACGGCTGGTTTGTCATGGAACAGGACACCATCCTCGATGGCGAGCCGACCGATGAAGGGCCGGTGGGCGACGTGCGGACCAGTGTCGCGTTCATGAATGACGTGTGCCGCGGCGTCACGGTATGAGCCTGCGGATCGGGGTGCTCGGAGCGTCCCGCATCGCCGAGCTGGCCATCGTCGGGCCGGCCCAGGAATTGGGGCACCGGCTGGTCGCCGTGGCCGCACGCGACCCGCAGCGAGCGCGACCTTCGCCGAAAAGCACGGTGTGGAACGGGTTTTGACGTCGTACGCCGATGTGATCGGCGATCCCGAGGTTGACGTCGTGTACAACCCGCTGGCGAACTCGCTTCATGCGCCGTGGAATCTGGCGGCCGTCGCCGCGGGCAAGCCTGTGCTGACCGAGAAGCCCTTCGCCCGCGATCGCGAAGAGGCGCAACGAGTTGCCGACGCAGCCGATGCCGCGGGAGTCACCGTGATGGAGGGCTTCCACTACCTGTTCCATCCGGTCACCCGCCGCGCCCTCGAGCTGGCCGGCGACGGCACGTTGGGCGACTTGGTCCATGTCGAGGCGCGGATGGCCATGCCCGCGCCGGAGGCCGACGACCCGAGGTGGTCACTCGAGCTGGCCGGTGGCGCGCTGATGGACCTCGGCTGCTATGGCCTGCACGTCATGCGACAGCTGGGCCATCCGTCGGTCATCCGGGCGCACGCCGAGCAACGCAGCCCTGGCGTCGATGCCTGGTGCGACGTCGACCTCGCGTTCCCTGGCGGGGCAACGGGTCTGAGCGCCAACTCGATGGTGGCCGACGACTACGCGTTCACCCTGCGCATCGTGGGCACCAAGGGAGATGTGTTGGTGCACAACTTCATCAAGCCCCACGACGACGACCGGCTGACGATCCGCACACCGGAAGGCACGACGGTCGAGCGGCTGGGCACGCGGCCGTCCTATACGTACCAGCTGGAGGCGTTCGCCAACCATGTGTTGAATGGCGCGCCGCTTCCGCTCGACACCGCCGACGCGGTGGAGAACATGGCCTACGTCGACGCCGCGTACCGCGCGGCGGGCATGTCGCCCTCGCTAGGGCTGTCGGTGTTCCGCGCGCTTCACGGCGTTCGTGCCAGCGCAGCCGCAGCAGCAACAGATGACGGTGCGCCCGCCACCCCACCGACAGCGGGTCACGCCAGACCGGCGTGTGAGCCGTCGGTTCGCGTTCCGGTGTCCATGCACCCCATTGTGCCGTGCCTGTCGGGAGATGGGCGACGCTGCCGCGCGCCTTGCAGACGTCGAAGTGATGAACGGCCGTCAAACTTCGGCAACGAGCAAAGCCCCGCCGGCATGTTCGGTCGGCGGGGCCCGCTGGCTTTAGCTTTGGCCTTTACTGCCGCAATTCGTGTGAGAGTGCTTCGAGTTCGTCGCCGCCGGCCATCTCCTGGGTCAGGTGTTCCAGGTCGATCTCGTCGTAGGTGCAGTCGAGTTTCTGCTTGCCGCGGTTGAGCAGCACGAAGTGATCACCGACCATGTGCGCGTGATGCGGATTGTGGGTGATGAACACCACACCGAAGCCGGCCTCCTTGGCCGCGGTGATGTACTTGAGCACCACCCCGGACTGCTTGACGCCCAGCGCGGCGGTCGGCTCGTCGAGGATCAGCACCCGCGCACCGAAGAACACCGCCCGCGCGATCGCCACGCATTGGCGCTGACCACCCGACAGCGAACCGATCGCCACGTCGACGTCGGGCAGGTCGATGCCCATCTTGTGCAGCTCCGAGAGCGTGGTGGCCCGCATCGCGTTGGCGTCCAACGAGAACGGGAAGGACTTCTTGCGGATCTCCTGGCCCAGGAAGAAGTTGCGCCACACCGGCATCAACGGCACGACCGCGAGGTTCTGATACACCGTCGCAATGCCCTTGCCCAGCGCCTCTTTGGGCGAGTTGAACTTCGTCGGCTCACCGTCGACGAGCAGCTCACCATCGGTCTGCTGATGCAGACCGGAGATGATCTTGATCAGCGTGGACTTGCCTGCGCCGTTGTCACCGAGGATGCCGGTCACCTCACCGGCATGCACCCGCAGCGAAATGTCTTTGAGCGCAGTGATATTGCCGTAGGACTTGCCGATGTTCTTCATCTCGACCAGCGGCACCTTGCCCCCCGACGGGGCCTCATGCACGGGACGATCAACTGTTGCGGTCATCGGGGTCACCTCTTCGCGGCGTAGTTACGGAATGCGTTGTTGGCGATCACCGCGAACAGCAGCATCACGCCCATGAAGAACTTGAACCAGTCGGGATTCCAGCCGGCATACACGATGCCCTGTTGCACCATGCCGAAGATGAACGCGCCGATCGCGGCGCCGATCGCGGTGCCGTACCCACCGGTGAGCAGGCAGCCGCCGATCACCGCGGCGATGATGTAGATGAACTCGTTGCCGACACCCTGACCCGGACTGCACGGTATTGAACGCGAACAGCAAATGCATGCCGGCGAACCAGGCGCAAAACCCGACGAACATGAACAGCCCGACCTTCACCGCGGTCACCGGCACACCGACCGCGCGGGCACTTTCCTGATCACCGCCGACGGCGAAAATCCAGTTACCGATCCGGGTCTTGAACAACACATAGGTCGCCACCGCGGTGAACAACAGCCACCACAGCACCGTGATCCGCATCCGACACCCCGGCGATGGTGAAGGACGACGAGAACACCTTCTGCGCCGAATCCCAGCCCGCCATGTCGTGACACGCTCGGCGTGGCCACCTGACCCGAAATCAGTTTGGTCACCGCCAGATTGATGCCGGTGAGCATCAGCAAGGTGCCCAACGTGATCAAAAAGCTGGGGATCTTGGTCTTCATCACCAGATACCCGTTGAGAAATCCGACACCCAGCGCGACGACCAGCGCCAACGCCGCCCCCACCCACAGGTTCAGATGCAGGTTGTAGGCCAGCATCGAGGCGGCCAGCGAACTCGTGTCACCGCCACCCCCGACGACAGGTCGAACTCGCCGCCGATCATCAACAACGCCACCGCACAGGCCATGATCCCGATCGTCGAGCTGGCATACAGCACCGTGGCCAACGCTTCGGGCTGACCGGAACGGCGGCGCAACGACCAAGAAGAAAATGAAGATCGCCACCGCACCGATCAACGCACCCATCTCCGGGCGAATCAGCATGCGCTGCACCCGGTTGCGTTCCTTGACCCGCTCGTCGTGAACAACCTTATGACTGGCGACGTCCAGATCAGTTTGTGTAGTCATGTTTCGCTCTCTCCTGCGCGGCGGATTAACGGGTCCCGGACTTGGCCAACTCAGCGACGGAGTCGATGTTCGACTTGTCGATGAACGACGGGGCCGGTCAGAGTGGGCTGACCGCCACCGATCACGTTCTTGTTGTTCAGATACAGCCACAGTGAGTCGATCGCCAGGTACCCCTGCAGGAACGGCTGCTGGTCCACTGCCCACTGCACATCGCCGGCCTTGATCGCGTCGACCAGCGCGGCGTTGGTGTCAAAGGTGACCGACCTTGCGCGGAGCTGCCTGCATTGTTCGACCGACTGCACCGCGGCCAACGCGATCGGCGCGCCCAGTGCGACGACATGGTCGACGCACGGGTCCTGCTGCAGCTTGGCGGTGATCGTCGACTCCACCGACGGCATGTCCTTGCTGTTGACGTTCAGTATCTCGGACTGCCCTTGGAAGCCCTGGTCCACACCGGCGCAGCGTGACTCCAGCGCGACTTGGCCCTGCTCCTGGATGACGCATATCACCTTCTTGGCGCCGTCCTTGTTCAGCCGTTCGCCCGCAGCCACCCCGGCGAGCTTCTCGTCCTGACCGAAGTACTCCTGCACGCCCATCGCCTTGAAGTTGTCGAAGCCCGGAGTTGAACGCGACGACCGGAATTCCCTGCGTCCAGGGCGGCCTTGCACCGCAGGCGCCATGGCGTCGGGTTTGGCCAACGTCAGCGCGATCCCGTTGACCTTGCTGTCGATCGCGCTCTGGACCAGGTTGGCCTGATTCGGCGCCTCCGGATCATTGGAGTAGCGCAGCTCGATGTTGTCCTTATCGGCGGCGGCCTGGGCGCCCTTACGGATCAGATCCCAAAACGAGTCGCCCGGCACCTCGTGGGTGATCATCGCGACGACCGCGCGCGGGGTGTCCGCGGTCCCCGCACCCATCCCCCCGCCGGACTCCTCGGGCTTACCCCCCGTGCCCGAACACGACGCGATCCCGACCACGAGCACGCTCGCCCCGGCGATCGCCGCGAGCCGACTGAACCTCATTGTTTCTCCTTGCTCTCGAGTGCGACGTGCACGCCTCAAGGCTCGATGTAATACGGCTCACACGCTGAAAGTCAATAGTTTGTCCTGACATTAGGACTGCAGGTCATATGTTCGACCGGCATCGACGCAGGTCAGGCGGTCGGGGGCGCCGTCGAGCCGCGCACGATCAAGGTCGGCTCGCGGGTGATGTCCACCGCGCCGCCGTCGACCGAGGCATCGTCGAGCCGCGCCACGAGCCGCTGCACCGCCGCCCGCGCGAGGCCGACGGAGTCCTGGCGAATCGTCGTGAGATCGATGTGCGCCAGGCCCGCCAGCGGGCTGTCGTCGAAGCCAAGCACCGACACCTGTTGCGGGACAGCCACTCCCGCCCGGATCAGAACGTCCATCACGCCGAGCGCGCAGCGGTCGTTGAACGCAAAGACGGCGCTGGGCAACGCTTTCGACTCGAGCATCGCGGCTGCGGCGGCGGCGCCCTCACGTTCGGTCAGGCCGCCGGGACAGCGTCAGCTCGGGTAGCTGTGCCGCCCGAGCGGCCCGACGGTACCCGCGGCGTCGTTCGGCGGCGCCTGGCGCTCGACCGCCGTCGAGATAGAGAATCCGGCGATGGCCCAGGCCGACCAGGTGGTCCATGCCCAAGACCGCCCCTGCGACGTCGTCACTGCGCACGACATCGACACCGCTGAACCCGCCGGGCCACGACCACCACGGGCACCCGGGCCGCCAGGTCGCCGAGTTGGCGTGCCGACATCTCCGGCCCGATCAGCACCAGGCCCTCGCATCGGTCGTCGACCAGCGTCCGCAGCGCACGCGGCTCGTCACGGTGCGGCGTGACCCCGCTGAGCACCACGTCGTAGCCGAGAGCCTCGGCGGCGACGTACACGCCGTCGACGAGGTCGGCGTGGAACTCCTGCCCCGCGGTGAACGTCACCCCGATGAGCTTGTTCCGTGCTGACGAAGCCGACGGGCGCGCGGGTCGGGCCGATAGCCGATTTCGTCGGCGGCCCGCCGCACCCGCTCGCGGGTCTGCTCACTCGCTCCTGGTGCGTCGCGCATGACGATCGACACCAGGGCCCGTGAAACGCCCGCCCGTTCGGCCACATCCTCGAGCGTCGGTCTGCGCTGCACACCGACTAGCCTAGAACGTTCCAGTCAACAGCATTGACGAAAACCGGCCACACCGCCTACCGTGACTAGAACGTTCTAGTCACGATCGGAGTTCATGAATGTCCACCCCGTTGTCGTTCGGACTCATCGGCGCCGGTTGGATCGGCACCTTTCACGCCGAGACCTTGGCCCGCCGCCTACCCAACGCCCGCCTGGCCGCCGTAGCTGATCCCGAACCTAGCGCGGCCGAACGGCTTTCGGCGCCGCGGGCGTACCGCGATCCACTGGACCTGATCGCCGATCCGGCGATCGATGCAGTGGCGATCTGTTCTCCCGCGGCCACCCACGCCGATCTGGTCGTCGCCGCGGCGCAAGCAGGCAAGCATGTGTTCTGCGAGAAGCCGATGGCGCTGACGCTGGACGACGCCGACCGCGCCATCGACGCCGCGCACACCGCGGGGGTCGCGCTGCAGGTCGGCTTCAACCGCCGCTTCGCCCGGGATTTCGCCGACATGCGCGCCCGGATCGTCGAGGGCGCGATCGGCACGCCCCAGCTGCTGCGGTCGCTGACCCGCGACCCCGGCATCTCTGCCGACGTCGCCGCCCGGGTGAAGCCGTGGACGATCTTCAACGAGACATTGATCCACGACTTCGACACGCTGTGCTGGCTCAATCCGGGCGCGCGGGTCACCGAGGTCTTCGCCCAAGCCGACGCGCTGGTGCATCCGCAGTTCGCCGACGGCGGGTTCCTCGACACCTCTGTGGTGCAGATCCGTTCGACAACGGCGCCTTTGCGATCGCCGAGGCCAGTTTCCAGGCGGTGTACGGCTACGACGTTCGCGGCGAGGTGTTCGGCTCCGGCGGCGTGCTGCAGGCCGGACGCGCACCCGAGAACGCAGCCAGCGAGCCAACATCGAACTGTTCGCCGACGCCTACGTGGCGCAGTTCGCCCACTTCGTCGACTGTGTCACGCCGGGACCGAGCCATCGGTGACCGGCGCCGACGCGCGCGTCGCACTCGAGATCGCCCTGGCCGCCCGCGAGTCGGTGGAGACCGCGTGCGCCCGTCGTCCTGAACGCGGTGCTGCAGTGAGCGGCTTCGAGCTGGCGGTCTGCGCCGAGATGGTCTTCACCGACCTGCCGATCATCGACCGGGTGCGGCGCATCGACGAGCTTGGCTTCGCGGTCGAGATATGGAGCTGGCACGACAAGGACCTGGAAGCGCTGGCCGCCACCGGAGCCCGATTCTCGTCGATGACCGGCTACCTGCACGGCGACCTGATTGACCGTGACACCGCCGACGAAGTGGTGCGGACGGCGGAGCTGTCCGTCAAAGCCGCTGAGACACTTGGTGTCCCGCGGCTTAACCTGCATACCGCCGAGCTCGTCGACGGCAAGGCGGCCCGCGCCGCGCTACCGCGCCACCGGCGAGATGTGGCTGACCGCGCTGCGCACGCTGGAGCGGATCGGCGAGCTCGGTGCGGCGGCCGGCGTGACGTTCTGCGTGGAGAACCTCAACACGATCGTCGACCATCCCGGCGTCCCGCTGGCCCGCGCCAAGGACACGCTGGCGCTCGTCGAAGCCGTCGGCCACCCCAACGTGCGGATGATGCTCGACCTGTATCACGCGCAAATCGGCGAGGGCAATCTCATCGAGCTGATCCGGCGTTGCGGCGACGCGATCGGCGAGATGCAAGTCGCCGACGTGCCCGGCCGGTGCGAGCCCGGCACCGGCGAGATCAACTATCCGGCGATCGCGAAGGCGCTGCGGGACATCGGCTTCACAGGCACGGTCGGCCTGGAAGCCTGGGCGTCGCGGCGACAGCATTGCCGCGCTCGAAGCGTTTCGCAGCGCGTTCAGCTAATTGTTCGCGATGAGAAGTTAGCGATCGACAAGGGTGGTGTCGAAGTAGTAGCGCGACGCGCGGTAACAATGCGTCCCGAACTCGACGGCGGTGCCGGAGTCGTCGAACGCCGTCCGCGACATCGTCAGCAGCGGCGCGCCTGGCTTCTCGTCGAGCAGCTTGGCCTCCGCCCTAGTCGCTCCGCGCGCGCCGATGCGCTGGCGGGCCAGCCTGATGTGCACGCCGCGGGCGCGCAGCGACTGATAGAGCCCGTTGCCCTCGAGTTCCTCGGGATCGGGCGCGATGTCGACCGGCAGGTGGTTAGTCATCACGGCCAGCGGCTCGCCGTTGGCACAGCGCAACCGGTGGATCGACACGACTTCACGGTCCTCCGCTCAGGTTGAGTTCGCGGGCGACCTCTTCGTCGGGCGTGCCGACGCGGTAGTCCAGCAGCTGCGTAGTCGGTTCCTGGCCGGCCCGCGCCAGGTCGTCGAAAAGACTGGTTAGCTCGACACGGCGGTGCACCGGGCTCTGGACCACCTGGGTTCCGACCCCGCGCTTGCGGACCAACAGGCCCTTGTCGACGAGTTCCTGGATGGCGCGGCGGGTGGTCGGCCGGGACAGCGTCAGCCTTTTCGCCAGCGCGAGTTCGTTTTCGAACCGATCCCCCGGTGCCAGCTCCCCGTCGCGGATGGCCGCCTCGATGGCTTGCGCGAGCTGATAGTAGAGGGGAACAGGGCTGGACCTGTCGAGCTCCACCGCCAAGGGCACGTTGTCTCCGATCTCGGTCCGACCAGGTAACGGTAGCTGAATACTAACACCGCATGATCGAAAGTTAGAATGTCAGGACAAACTATTGACAGCTCGGAGTGTCGGAGGGCACAGTCGTACACAAGCCACCACCTACCGCCGGAGAGCCGATCTTGACTAACACCCAGCCGTTCGACGTACTCGCAATTGGGCGCAGTGGCGTCGACATCTATCCCCTTCAGATCGGCGTCGGCCTCGAGGACGTCGAATCGTTCGGCAAGTTCCTCGGCGGCAGTGCCGCCAACGTCACGGTGGCCGCCGCCCGGCTGGGCAACCGCGCCGCGCTGATCTCCGGTGTCGGCGCCGACCCGTTCGGAAAGTTCGTCCGCGCTGAGCTGGCCGATCTAGGAGTCGACAACCGCTACGTGCTGACCCACGACGAGTACCCGACCCCGGTGACGTTCTGCGAGATCTTCCCGCCGGACAACTTCCCGCTGTACTTCTACCGTCGTCCCAGCGCGCCTGACCTCCAGGTCCGCCCGGACGAGATCGACCTCGACGCCGTGCGCTCGGCCCGCCTGTACTGGTCGACAGTCACCGGCCTCTCCGAAGAGCCCAGCCGCAGCGCTCATTTCGCCGCGTGGGAGGCCCGCGCGCGGGCCCGGCACACCGTGCTCGACCTCGACTACCGGCCGATGTTCTGGGAGTCGCCCGCCGCCGCCAGCGAGCAGGTGCAGCGCGCTCTGCAGCACGTCACCGTCGCGGTCGGCAACCGGGAGGAATGCGCGATCGCGGTCGGCGAGACCGACCCGCGCCGCGCTGCCGACGCCCTGCTTGACCTGGGTGTCGAACTGGCCATCGTGAAGCAGGGCCCCCGCGGCGTGCTGGGCAAGACCCGGCACTCGTCGGTGAGCGTCGCCCCCAACGACGTCGACGTCGTCAACGGGCTCGGCGCCGGAGATGCCTTCGGCGGCAGCCTGTGTCACGGATTGCTGCACGACTGGCCACTGGAGAAGACGCTGCGGTACGCGAACGCTGCGGGCGCCATCGTCGCGTCGCGGCTGGAGTGCTCGACGGCGATGCCGACGGCCGCCGAAGTTGCCGCACTGGCCGAGGAGACCGCGGTGGAGGCCGTCAATGTCTGACGCACTGTGCCGCGACTACGCCGAGATCACCGACCTGCGCGCATCCGACCCCCAGGCCATAGAGCGCGCGTGGCAGACCCGCACCACCCGACCCACGGTTCGTGGCAACGGCCGGCTGATGATCGTCGCCGCCGACCATCCGGCGCGCGGCGCTCTGGCCGTCGGGGCGCGGCCTACCGCGATGAACAGCCGTACCGATCTGCTCGACCGGCTGCGCGCGGCGCTGGCGGACCCGGGCGTGGACGGAGTGCTGGCGACTTCCGACATCCTCGACGATCTGCTGCTGCTTGGCGCGCTCGAGGACAAGGTGGTGTTCTCGTCGATGAACCGCGGCGGCCTGGCCGGCGCGCAGTTCGAGCTCGACGACCGGATGACCGCGGCCACTGCGGCGGCCACCGCCGCGGCGCGGATGAACGGCGGAAAGATGTTGTGCCGCATCGATCTCGACGATCCGGGTACCGTCTCGACGCTGGAGGCCTGCGCCCGGGCGATCGATGAACTCGCCGCACACGGGCTGATCGCGATGGTCGAACCGTTCATGTCGACGCGGGTGGACGGCAAGGTCCGCAACGACCTGAGCCCCGACGCGGTGATCAAGTCGGTGCACATCAGCCAGGGCCTGGGTTCCACCTCTGCCTATACCTGGATGAAGCTGCCGGTCGTCGATGAGATGGACCGCGTCATGGAGTCGACGACGCTGCCGACCCTGCTGCTCGGCGGCGACCCCGCCGACCCGGACGAGGCATTCGCCAGCTGGGAGAAGGCATTGGCGCTGCCGTCGGTGCGCGGGCTCATCGTCGGACGGACCCTGCTCTATCCCGCAGACGAGGACGTCAGCTCGGCGGTCGCAACCGCCGTCTCGATGGTGAGGTGAGCATGCACAGCAAGTACTACATTCCGGCGCGCAGCGCCACTCCTCCCCTACACCGTCGACGTCACCCCCGAATCGGCCGGCTGGACCGAAGCCAGCCTGCAGGTGGTGGAACTGAAGTCGATGCAGGAACTGGCGCTTGAGACCAACGACACCGAGGTGATGATCCTGCCGCTGGCCGGCGGTGGCACCGTCGAATGCGATAACGAAGCGTTCGAATTATCGCCGCGGGCATCGGTTTTCGACGGGGCCGCCGACATGGTCTACATCGGTACCGGCCAGAGCTACACGCTGCGCGGCGAAGGCAGATTCGCGATCTGCGGCGCTCGCGCCAAGCGGCAGCTGCCCAACCGCAGGGTCGCGGCCGCCGACGTTCCCGTCGAGCTGCGCGGCACCGGCAACTGCAGCCGCCAGGTGCACAACTTCGGCACCGCAGGCGTTTTCGAGGCCGATTCGCTGATCGCGTGCGAGGTGATCACGCCGGGTGGCAACTGGTCGAGCTACCCCGCACACAAGCACGACGAGAACTCGCCGGTCGAATCGCAGCTCGAAGAGATCTACTACTTCGAAATCGACTCCGGCCCAGGCGATTCTCGAGGCTTCGGCTACCACCGCGTGTACGGCACACCCGAGCGTCCGATTGAAGTGCTCGAGGAGGTCCGCACCGGTGACGTCGTCCTGGTGCCACACGGCTACCACGGCCCGTCGGTCGCCGCGCCCGGCTATCACATGTACTACCTCAACGTGATGGCCGGTCCCGGTGAGGAACGGGCCTGGAAGATCGTCGACGACCCCGAGCACGCCTGGCTGCGCGGCACCTGGGAAGACCAGGGCGTCGACCCCCGGCTGCCCCTGCATTCACGAGGAGTTTGACGTGGTTTCCAAAACATCCGCGTTCAAGTCGCCGCACGCCGAACCGACCGTGCGACTCACCGTCGCCCAGGCCACCATTCGGTTCCTGGCCAACCAGTACGTCGAATGCGATGGCGAACGCCACAAGTTCTTCGCCGGCTGTTTCGGCATCTTCGGTCACGGCAACGTGGCCGGCATGGGCCAAGCTCTGTTGCAAGCCGAGGTCGAGGCGGCGCAGGCAGGCACCGAACCGGCACTGCGATATGTGTTGGGCCGCAACGAGCAGGCCATGGTGCACACAGCCGCGGCGTATGCCAGGCAGCAGGACCGCCTGCAGGCGTGGGCCGTAACCGCCAGCATCGGACCGGGATCCACCAATATGCTGACCGGTGCGGCGCTGGCCACCATCAACCGGCTGCCCGTTCTGCTGCTGCCGTCCGACACCTTCGCCACCCGGGTGAGCGCGCCCGTTCTGCAGGAACTGGAACTGCCCCACGACAACGAGGTGACCGTCAACGACGCGTTCAAGCCGCTGTCACGCTTCTTCGACCGGGTGTGGCGGCCAGAGCAACTGCCCGCCGCGCTTCTCGGCGCGATGAGGGTGCTCACCGATCCGGTGGAGACGGGCGCGGCCACCGTCGCCCTGCCGCAGGACGTGCAGGCCGAGGCCTATGACTGGCCGGAGTCGCTGTTCGCCGAACGCACTTGGCACATCGCCCGGCCGATGCCGGAGCGATCGGTTATCGCTCAGGCCGCGGAGGTTATCCGTTCGGCGGAGCGTCCGCTGATCGTGGCAGGCGGCGGCGTGATCTACTCCGGCGCCAACGACGCACTGGCGGCGTTCGCCGAACGGACCGGCATCCCGGTGTCGGAGACGCAGGCGGGCAAGGGATCACTCCCCTACGATCATCCTCAGTCGGTCGGCGCGGTCGGCTCGACCGGCACCACCGCCGCAAACGCGTTGGCCACCGAAGCCGACATCGTGATCGGAATCGGCACCCGCTACAGCGATTTCACCAGTGCGTCACGGACCGCGTTCAACAATCCGGACGTCCGCTTCGTGAACATCAACGTCGCTTCGTTCGACGCAGTGAAACAGGGCGGCCTGTCGGTCGTTTCCGATGCGCGGGAAGCGCTCGAGGCGCTGTCCGACCTGCTGGACGACTATTCCGTCAATGAGGAATATCGCACCCGCACGGCCGAACTCGCGCATGAGTGGGACGACACCGTCACCGCGGCGTACCGCGTCGAGGACGACGGCAGCGCGCTGAACCAGAGCCAGGTCATCGGGCTGACCAACACGCTGTCCGATCCGCGCGACGTGGTCGTGTGCGCGGCGGGTTCCATGCCCGGCGATCTGCACAAGCTGTGGCGCACCCGCGACCGCAAGGGCTATCACGTCGAGTACGGCTACTCCTGCATGGGCTACGAGGTCGCCGGCGGCATCGGCGTCAGGATGGCCAGCCCGGATCGCGACGTGTTCGTCATGGTCGGCGACGGCTCCTATCTGATGATGGCCACCGAATTGGTGACCGCGGTCCAAGAAGGCGTCAAGGTCATCCTGGTCCTGGTGCAGAACCACGGCTTCGCGTCCATCGGATCGCTGTCGGAGTCCTTGGGGTCGCAGCGATTCGGAACCTCATACCGCTACCGCGACGACTCCGGCCGGCTCGCAGGCGACAAGCTCCCGGTCGACCTGGCGGCCAATGCGGCCAGCCTTGGGGCCGAGGTGATCAAGGTGACGACGGCGGCGGAATTCACCGACGCGGTCAAGGTGGCCAAGGCCAACGAGCACACCACAGTGATCCACGTCGAAACCGATCCGTTGATCTACGCGCCGGACAGCCAGTCCTGGTGGGACGTCCCCGTCAGCCAGACCTCGACGCTGGATTCCACGCAGGAGGCGTACGAAACCTACGCCGAGTGGAAGAGGATCCAGCGCCCGTACGTAAAGCCCTACGACTCAAAGGATTGATCAGTGAGCACCATTCTTGTCGGCTCAGCTCCCGACTCCTGGGGCGTCTGGTTCCCCGACGACCCCGGCCAGACCCCCTACACCCGGTTCCTCGACGAGGTCGCCGCGTCGGGTTATCAGTGGATCGAGCTGGGTCCATACGGCTATCTGCCCACCGACCCGAAGCAGTTGTCCGATGAACTGGCGGCACGCAACCTGAAGCTCTCGGCCGGGACCGTCTTCGAGCACCTGCACCAGGACGATTCGTGGGACGCGGTCTGGAAGCAGATCGAGGACGTCGCCAGACTCACTGCAGCTGTTGGCGGTAAGCATGTCGTCGTCATCCCCGAGATGTGGCGTGACCCGTCGACCGGAGCCGTGCTGGAGGATCGCAATCTGACTACCGAGCAGTGGCAGAAGAAGACCAACGGCATGAACGAGCTCGGCAAGGCAATGTTCGAGAAGTACGGCGTGAGGGCGCAATTCCATCCGCACGCCGACAGCCACGTCGACACCGAGGAGAACGTCTACCGTTTTCTCGACGGCACCGATGCCGAGTTTGTGAACCTGTGCCTCGACACGGGTCACATCAGCTATTGCGGAGGCGACAACCTCGCGATCATCCAGCGGGCGCCCGAGCGCATCGGCTACCTTCACCTGAAGCAGGTCGATCCGGAAGTGCGGGCCAAGGTGGAGGCCGAGGACCTGCCCTTTGGTGAGGCCGTCAAGCTGGGCGCGATGACCGAACCGCCGCGCGGCATTCCCGAGATGCCTCCGCTGCTGGCCGCCGTCGAGAAGCTCGGGATCGACGTGTTCGCGATCGTCGAACAGGACATGTACCCGTGTGAACCCGATCAGCCGCTGCCGATCGCACAACGCACCCGCCGCTACCTCGGGTCGTGCGGTGTGCCGTCGGTGAAGTTCTAGGAGCCGAAAGACCATGTCAGATCTGCGTATTGCCGTGCTGGGCGTAGGCATGATGGGCGCCGACCACGTCGCGCGCATCACCAGCCGGATCAGCGGCGCACGCGTAACCGTCGTAAACGACTACCTGACCGAGAAGGCGGAGCAGATCGCCGGCTCGGTGCCCGGCGCGCGCGTGGCCGCCGACCCCCTGGACGCCATCGCCGCCGAAGACGTCGACGCGGTGCTGCTCGCCACGCCCGGCCCGACGCATGAGAAGCAACTACTGGCCTGTCTCGAACACCGCAAACCGGTGCTGTGCGAGAAACCGTTGACCACCGACGTCGCGACCTCGCTGGAGGTGGTGCGCCGCGAGGCCGAACTCGACAAGCCGCTGATCCAGGTGGGCTTTATGCGCCGCTTCGATCCGGAATACCAGCAGTTGAAGGCGCTGATCGACGGGGGCGAGCTCGGGCAGCCGCTGGTCATGCACTGCGTGCACCGCAATCCCGCCGTGCCGCCGAGCTTCGATTCCGCGATGATTGTCAAGGACTCGCTGGTGCACGAGGTTGACGTGACCCGTTTCCTGCTTGGCGAGGAGATCGCTGCGGTGCAGATCATCCGGCCGACGCCCAATCCCGCTGCGCCCGTGGGACTCCAAGACCCGCAGATCGCGATCTTCGAAACAACCAGCGGCCGCCACGTCGACGTCGAGGTATTCGTCACCACCGGCGTGGCGTACGAGGTGCGCACCGAAGTGGTCGGCGAACGCGGCAGCGCAACAATCGGTTTGGATGTCGGACTGATCCGCAAATCCAGCCCCGGGGCCTGGGGCGGGCGGATCACCCCGGGGTTCCGCGAGCGGTTCGGGTTGGCCTACGACATCGAGGTACAGCGGTGGGTCGACGCCGCGCGGTCCGGCACGAATGTCGACGGCCCCACAGCGTGGGATGGCTACGCAGCCGCAGCGGTCTGTGCCGCAGGCGTTCGGTCACTGGAGACCGGTGAGCGGGCCGCCGTCGAACTTGCCGAGCGGGTCGGTGCCTGACATGAAGATTGCACTGGATCCCACACCGTTCCACCACGACTACGAGCTGCTCGAATTCCCCCGCGTCGTGGCGGATTTGGGCTACGAGTACCTGCAGCTGACCCCGCATCGCGACTTCATCCCGTTCTTCAACCATCCCCGCGCGGACGACGACCTCGTCGCCAAGTTCCGCAAGGCCTGCGCGGACGCGGGCGTTGGTATCGCGTCGGTATTGCCGGTGCTGCGCTGGTCCGGCCCCGACGAGGATGCACGCGAGGCCGCGGTGCGCAACTGGAAACGCGTCATTCAGATCACCGTCGATCTCGGTGTCAACGTGATCAACACCGAGTTCTCCGGCCGCCCCGAGCGCGCCGAGGAGTCCGAGCGGGCGTTCTTCCGGTCGATGGAGGAGCCTCGTGCCGATCTTCGAACGCGAAGGCATCGACGTGCGCATCGACCCGCACCCCGACGACTTCGTGGAGGACGGGCTGGAGGCGCTGCGCATCATCCGCGGTGTCAACTCGGCCAACATCGGCATGGTCTACGTTGCCTGCCACACGTATCACATGGGCGCCACCATGACCGAGATCATGAAAGCCGCCGGCGACAAGCTTCGGCTGGTGCACGTCGCCGACACCATGGATCATCACCGCAGCCATGGTCTGCGCTACATCACCAACCCACCCGGCAATCCGGCGCGGGTTCACCAGCACCTCAAGATCGGCGACGGAGATATCAACTGGGACGAGTTCTTCGGCGGGCTCGCCGAGATCGGCTTCTACGACCGCCCCGACACCGTCATGGTGTCGTCGGTGTTCGCCGAGGACGAGAACGCCCACGAGGTATCGCGTTACCAGCTCGCCACGATGACCGACTTCGTCAACAAGTACAGGAATTGAGAGAAGACGATGGCTGCCAAGACAATTGCGCACTGGATCAACAACAAGGCCTACCCCGGAACCGGCGGTACCACCGCACCGGTGACCAATCCGGCGACCGGCGAGGTCACCGGCGAACTCGCGCTGGGCAGCGTCGAGGATGCCCGCGCGGTCATCGATGCTGCCGCGGCGGCGTTTCCGGCGTGGCGGGACACCTCGCTGGCCAAGCGCAGCGCGATTTTGTTCAACTTCCGTGAGTTGCTCAACGCCCGTAAGGGCGAGCTCGCCAAGATCATCACCGCCGAGCACGGCAAGGTGGTCTCCGATGCGCTGGGGGAGGTGAGCCGGGGCCAGGAGGTCGTCGAGTTCGCCTGCGGGGTGCCGCACTTGCTGAAGGGCGGGTTCACCGAGAACGCCTCGACCAAGGTCGACGTGTATTCGGTGCGCCAGCCGCTGGGCCCGGTGGGCGATCATCTCGCCGTTCAATTTCCCGGCCATGGTGCCGATGTGGTTTTTCCCGATCGCGATCGCGACGGGCAACACCGTGGTGCTCAAACCGTCGGAGAAGGACCCGTCGGCGTCGTTGTGGATCGCCGAGTTGTGGGCCGAGGCCGGGCTGCCGCCCGGGGTGTTCAACGTGCTGCAGGGCGATAAGACCGCAGTGGATGAGCTGTTGACCAACCCGGCGATCAAGTCGATCAGCTTCGTGGGCTCCACCCCGATCGCCCGCTACGTCTATGAGACCGGCACCGCCCACGACAAGCGGGTCCAAGCCCTGGGTGGGGCGAAAAATCACGCGGTGATCCTGCCCGACGCCGATCTGGATTTGGCCGCCGACGCCATGGTCAACGCCGGGTTCGGCTCGGCCGGCGAACGCTGCATGGCGATCAGCGCGTGTGTGGCGGTCGGCCCGATCGCCGACGAGCTGGTGGCCAAGATCGCCCAACGCGCGGCCACCATCAAGACCGGTGACGGCACACGCGACGCCGACATGGGCCCCCTGGTCACTAAGGCCCACCGCGACAAGGTGGCCTCCTACATCGACGCGGGCGAGGCCGACGGCGCCAAGATCGTCGTCGACGGCCGCACCGTCAGCCCGGACGGTGGCGCCGACGGGTTCTGGCTGGGCCCGACGCTCATCGACAACGTCACTCCCGACATGAGCGTGTACACCGACGAGATCTTTGGACCGGTGCTGTCGGTGGTGCGCGTCGACACTTATGACGAGGCGCTGGACCTGATCAACGCCAACCCCTACGGCAACGGCACCGCCATCTTCACCAACGACGGCGGCGCCGCCCGGCGGTTCCAGAACGAGGTCGAGGTCGGCATGGTCGGCATCAACGTACCCATCCCGGTGCCGATGGCCTACTACAGCTTCGGCGGCTGGAAAGCCTCACTGTTCGGCGACAGCCACGCCCACGGCACCGAAGGCGTACATTTCTTCACCCGCGGCAAGGCCATCACCAGCCGCTGGCTGGACCCCAGCCACGGCGGTATCGAACTCGGCTTCCCGCAGAACAAGTAGGCCATTTCCGCGAGCACCGCGGGCGCGTTGGGGTTCCCCAGCACGCCCGCGCTGGAAGGTATCGGCGTGACAGCACCCGAACTGGTGGCGACGGCGTGGACCAGCGCCGGTAACACCTCCCCCATGCGCGTACCTCCGACCAGTCCCGTTCCTATCGCGGAACGCGTTGCCGCAGTGGCCGATGCCGGCTTCCTCGGCCTCGGGCTGATCGCCGACGATCTGGCTGCGATCCGGGCATCAATCGGGTTCGCAGAATTGCGCGACTTGATCGCCGATGCCGGGCTCACTCACGTCGAGATCGAACTGATCGAGCGATGGTGGATCCCCCGCGGCGAGTCGGGCCACACCTACGATGTTCGTGATCTGTTGTTCGAGGCGGCCGAAGTCCTGGCGCCCGCATTCATCAAGATCGGCTCCGAACTGGGACCTCGGACAACGCATCCGGAGTCGTTGATCGCTCCGCTGCGCGAGCTTGCCGCGCAAGCCGCCGACCACGGGACCAGAGTGGCCATCGAGACGATGCCGTTCTCGATCATCACCACCGTCCCGATGGGAGCCGAGATAGTCGCGGCTGCCGATCATCCCGCGGCCGGGCTGCTGGTGGACGCCTGGCACGTGTTCCGGGCCGGGACCACGCTCGAGGAGCTACGTGATTCGCTGACACCCGAGATGATCTTCGGCGTCGAACTCGACGACGCCGGTCCAGCCGTTGTCGGCACACTCTTCGAGGACACGGTGAACAACCGACTGCTTTGTGGTCAAGGCACTTTCGACCTCAGCGGTCTAGTGGCACTCCTGCGTGATCTCGAATTCGACGGCCCTTGGGGTGTTGAGATCCTGTCCACGTCGTTCCGCGCACTACCGGTTCGTGACGCGCTCGAGATCGCGGCGAAGTCAGCTCTGGACGTCCTGTGACCCCACGCTATGCCCGTGGCGCCGCCGTCGAGCGGCGGATGCTCACCGTTGACTGGTGCAGATAGATCCGCTGCGGCAGTACGCCACCCTCCAACCGCTGCAGCAGGAACTTGGCGGCCTGCGCGCCGACGGCGAAGTTCCCGTTGTCCACTGATGTCAGCGCAAACCCTTCTCCAACGCCCAGTCCTTCATCGCGGCCGCCACCGCGTCGGCGACTGCCGGGTCGAGCTTCGCGCCCTTCCGCATCTGATTTGCTCGACGTTGACCGGCCCACATTAGGGACGATCGATGGCAATCTTGTTACGCGGCCGTCAACACCACAATGCGACGTGTCCCGTCCGCGAGTGACAGGATCAGTCGGTGAGTAATCGCCGGCTCGTCGCGGGGATGGTCGGCGGTGGTCCTGGCGCCATGATCGGCGCGGCCCACCGCCACGCCATGTGGCTCGACAATCAATACGTTCTCACCGCAGGTGTTTTCGCGCGTGACGCGCAGGCGTCGGCACGGTTTGCCGAGAGCCTGGGCGTCGAGCGCGTTTACCACGACTACCGGGAGATGGCCGAACGAGAAGCGGCGCGCGACGACGGCGTCGACGTGGTCGCGGTGGTCACCCCCAACGACACCCACTACGAGATAGCCAACGCTTTCCTCGAAAGAGGCATTTCGGTGGTGTGCGAGAAGCCGTTGACCAACGACTCCGCGACGGCGGCCGAGCTGATCGCGATCGCCGAGTCAACGGGCACCATCCTCGCTGTCCCCCATATCTACTCGGCCTACGCCATGGTTCGGCACGCCGCCCGAATGGTCCGCAACGGGGATCTGGGCCGAATCCGATTCGTCGCCGCAGAACATGCGTCGGGCTGGGCGTCGCACCGCTGAACTCTCGGCCACAAGCAGGCGGGGTGGCGCACCAACCCTGAAATCGCCGGAGAGGCAAGCGTGGTCGCCGACCTGCGGAACCCATGCGTTTCACCTGCTGCGCTACATCACGGGCCTTCCAGGCAACGCGAGTGTCGGCGGAGTTGAGCACACTCGGTCCGGAGGCCGGCGGGTCTTTGACAATGCCTCGGTTCGATTGCAGCTCTCCAACGGCGCACCGGCCACCCTGTGGGCGAGTATGGCTGCCACAGGCAACGAACATGGTCTTCGGATACGGGTTTACGGCGACATCGCCAGCCTGGAGTGGCGCCACGAGGATCCACAGCATCTGCTGGTGCGCGACGTGTCAGGCGGCACAACGATTCTCGCGCACGGAATGAGCTCACTCTCCGGCGGACGCGGCGCGCCTGACGCGCCCCGGACTTGGCCATCCCGAAGGATTCCTGGAGGCGTTCGCGAACTTCTACCGCGACCTGGCTGAACAGTTGCGAGCGCGGCGCGACGGGGCCACCGTCCCGACCCGGGAGCTGTCCATCCCCACCGGCATCGACGGCCTGATCGGCGTGCGTTCGTGGAGCTCCTACGCCATGTCTGACACCAGATGCGCGCAAATCGAGCAGTGGCGCATGGATCCCGAGAGGGGCGGAGTCGCCACTGCCGTCGCCGATGTCGGCACCCACGCATTTCACCTGCTGCGCTACATCACCGGACTGGAGGCCACCCGCATCTCGGCTGAACTCAGCACGCTCGTTCCGGGGCGGCCGGTGTTCGACAACGCGACCATGCGGCTCACGCTGTCCAACGGCGCGCCTGCAACCGTGTGGGCGACCATGGCGGCCACCGGTCACGAGCACGGCCTGCGGATCCGGGTTTTCGGCGACGACGCGAGCCTGGAGTGGCGTCACGAGGATCCGCAGCATCTGATCGTGCGCGATCCGGGCGGCGGCTCAACGATTCTCGCGCAGGGCATGAGCAGCGCTGTCCGACGACGCCGCCCGCCTCACCCGCGTCGGGCTGGGCCATCCCGAAGGCTTCCTGGAGGCGTTCGCCAACTTCTATCTGGACCTAACTGAGATTCTGCGGGGGCAACCAGCCCGCGATCTGTCCATCCCCACCGGAGTCGACGGTCTGATCGGTGTGCGGTTCGTCGAAGCCGCGGTGGCTTCGCACGCCAACGACGCCGCCTGGGTCACCATGGAGTGATGCGTCGCGGGCTCCTCATCCTCGTCGCGGTCGCCCTCGTGTCCTGCGCGCAAGCTCCCGCGCCGCCGCAACAGCCGATGGCCACCCCAACCACCACCGGCATCCTTCCGCCCGGCGTGCCGACCGAAGGCACCCGACCTCCCGCCGATGGATTGCCGCCGGCGGCCGAGCCGCAATCGGCGCCACCGCAGGCCGGCCCCATCCCGGGCCGCATCGTGCCGGTCGGTGCGTCACCCGAGGGCGTTGTCGTCGACGCCATGACACGGCTCGTCGCGGTGGCCAAGCGCGAGCCCAACGAACTCATCCTGCTCAACGCCGACACCGGTGACGTCGTCAGCCGCACCGGTGTCCCGGGATTCGCCCGGCATCTGCAACTGGCGGCGCCGGGCGGCCCGATCCTCGTTCCGGTGGAGAGCATCAACGCCCTGATCCGGGTCGACCTCCCCAGCGGCCAAGCCGAACCATTGATCTTCACGGGCACCGTGCCGCACGATGCCGCGCAGGCTGCCAACGGAACCGTTTTCGTCGCAAACGAACTCGGCGGCACCGTTGCCGCCCTGCGGGGACGGGACATCGTCAAGGTCTTCACAGACAGCGTGCAACCTGCGGGCCTGGCTCCGGTTGGCAACATCATGGGCTTGCTAGACGTCCGCAAGAACGATCTGACTGTCTACGACGCGGCCGACCTGACGATCGTCGGATCGGCACCAGCCGGAGACGGCCCCACGCATCTGGTCGCCGATAAGCATGGCCGCATGATCGCCGCCGACACGCGCGGAGATGCGGTGCGCGTCTTCGATCCCTCGCCGACGCCACGCGAGGTGGGGGCCGTGGCCCAACCCGGCGGACCGTACGGGATCACATATGACCCAACGCGTGACCGCCTCTGGGTCGCATCGTCGGGCACCAACGAGGTGGTCGGGTACGACATGACGGACCCGACGCCGCGGGAGGTCGAGCGACTTCCGACCGTGCAGAATCCGTACTCCCTTGGCGTGGACGCGACCACCGGCAGGCTGTTCATAGCGGGTGTGCCAGGGGTCGTGCAGATCATCGACCCGCAGTCCTAGGGTGGGTCTATGGCGTTGAGGCTGGGTAGAAGACGCGACGTCACCCGCGACAACGATCTCCATCTACGGGCCGACGACCGCTACCGCGGCGTCAAGGGCGGCCGCCGGGTGGTGTTCGTCAACCCGGCCGACCTAGAAACGTTTGGCCTCAAGGACGGTGACCGGATCGATCTGGTGTCCGAGTTCGCCAATGGCGACGGGCAGCTGCAGGAGCGCCGCGCCAAGGACTTCAGGGTCGTCGCCTATTCCACTCCGCAGGGCAACGCAGCGGCCTACTACCCCGAGACCAACGCGCTGGTGGCGTTGGATCATGTCGCCGCCAAGTCCAATACGCCGGTGTCGAAGGCGATCGTCATCCGGCTGGAGCCCGCATGGGGCGGGTAACCGCGCGCCGCCGTGTGCAGCACGTGACCGCCGAGGACGCGGTCGCGCGGCCGGAGACCCTCGTCGTCGAGGAGCCGTTGGAGATCCGCGTCAACGGCACTCCGATCACGGTCACCATGCGCACCCCGGGTTCGGATATCGAACTGGCGCAAGGCTTTCTGCTTACCGAGGGCGTCATCGCCCGCCGCGACGACGTGCTCACCGTGCGGTACTGCAAGGGTGCCGGTCCCGACAACGTCAACACCTACAACGTGCTCGACGTGACGCTCGCGCCGGGTGTCGCCATGCCTGACGTGGACGTGACCCGCAACTTCTACACCACCTCGTCGTGCGGGGTCTGCGGCAAGGCCTCGCTGGACGCCGTGCGATTGATCAGCCGCCACGGCCCCGGCGACGACCCGTCGACACTCGCCGCGGAAACCCTGTCGGCCATGCCGGAAAAGCTCCGCGACGCACAGAAGGTGTTCGCCAGCACGGGCGGACTGCACGGCGCGGCGCTGTTTGACGTCGACGGCACCACGCTGGCGGTCCGTGAGGACATCGGCAGGCACAACGCCGTCGACAAGGTCATCGGGTGGGCGCTGGAGCAGGATCGGATACCGCTCACCGCGACCGTGCTGCTGGTCA
The DNA here is from genome assembly GCA_963851115.1 of uncultured Actinomycetota bacterium. Classification (GTDB taxonomy): domain Bacteria; phylum Actinomycetota; class Actinomycetes; order Mycobacteriales; family Mycobacteriaceae; genus Mycobacterium. Next base: position 81,177 of record CAWKOI010000019.1, on the reverse strand, counting down.
GCGGACGGGCGTCGTTCGAACTCACCCAGAAGGCGGTGATGGCGGGCATCCCGGTGCTGGCCGCGGTGTCGGCACCGTCGTCGCTCGCGGTCGATCTGGCCAGCCAGTCCGGGCTCACCCTGGTGGCGTTCCTGCGCGGCGATTCGATGAACGTCTACACCCGCCCCGACCGCATCAAACGATAGCTCTGCCTGCAATCTCCACCGGATCTCCACGAAACCTCCAAGCTTGGGCGCCGGCACTCGCGGAGCATCGAGCCCATGCCAGAAATCCTCATTGCCTCGCTGTCGCCGGTCGGCCACATCGGACCGCTGTTGAACGTCGCACGGGGTTTGGTCGACCGCGGCGACCGCGTCACCGTGCTGAGTTCGGCCGACCACGCCGCCAGGATCCGCGCAATCGGGGCCACTCCGCGGGCGATACCAGCCGAGGCCGACTTCGACATGACCCGCCTCGACATCGACCTGCCCGGCCGGACCGACACCTCCGGCATCAAGCGGGTCAACTTCGACATCGTCCGGCTGTTCGTGCAACCGATGCCGCACCAGGCAGATGCGCTGTCGCAGCTGATGGCGCAGACGCGGTTCGACGCGATCATCGTCGACGCGGGCTTCTTCGGGATCCTGCCGTTCCTGCTCGGCGATCGCGCGGCCCGGCCACCGGTGCTGGCCTACACCACGACGCCGTTGATGGTCAGCAGCCGCGACACCGCCCCGAGCGGCATGGGGATGGCGCCGTCGTCGACCACGTTGGGCCGACTGCGCAACCGCGCGCTGCACATCTTGTCGCAGAAGGTGCTGCTGCGCGAATCGCAAAATGCCGCCAATTACCTGCTGGACCGGCTGAACAGCCGTCCGCTGCCCATGTTCATCCTGGATTCCGGGCTACTGGCCGATCGGTACATCTCGCCCACCGTTCCGGAGTTCGACTATCCGCGCAGCGATCTGCCGTCGAACGTGCGCTATGTCGGCGCGGTCCATCCGGCGCCGTCGCGGGGCTTCCGCCGCCCGCCGTGGTGGTCACAACTCGACGGTGACCGCCCCGTCGTCCACGTCACCCAGGGCACCATCGACAACGCCGACCTGGGCCGGCTGCTCGAGCCGACGATCGACGCGCTTGGCGGCGAGGACGTCATCGTCGTGGCCACCACCGGCGGACGCAACGTATCCGACCTCAAGGCGCCGCTACCGATGAATACCTTTGTCGCCGAATATATCCCGCACGACCTACTGCTGCCCAAGGTCGATGTGATGGTCACCAACGGCGGCTACGGCGCCGTACAACGCGCACTGGCGGCGGGTGTGCCGCTGGTGGTCGCCGGCAACACCGAGGACAAGCCGGAGGTCGCCGCGCGGGTGGCGTGGACCGGTGCCGGCATCAACCTGCGAACCGGCACCCCGACCGCCGGCGCGGTACGCGCGGCCGTGCGCGAGGTGCTCAACGACGGCCGCTACCTGCGCCGCGCTCGTGACCTCGAGGCCGCGTTCGCGCGTCGTGACGGGGTCGCCGAGATCGCGGCGCTGGTCGACGAGGTGATCAGCGAGCGCAGTGCGGTGGCGGAGCGATGAGCGCGTGTGCGGATCCGTTCTGCCGGCCACCCTTCGAACCTGCCGATCTAGGTGAGGACCGCGCAAAGTCGCGTAGCCGACTACTCGTGTGTGCCGCCGGTCTTCGCAGAAGTCTCGAGCCATGGTTACCGAACTGCAGTTCGTCGCGATAGCGGCCTTCTTGATCTGGTGTCTCGTCAGCTCGCTGAGCGGTCTGCTGGCGTTGGACCCGGACGAAGCGCGGCTGGTTTGGCGGGAGCACCGACCGGAGGGCTGGGGCGGGTGGCGTGAGGCGTACTTCGGGTTGACCGCGGCCGATCGTCGGGTCCTGACGCAGCCAGGAACCGGTTTTCGACGCGATTGTGCGTGCCTCACTGCTTGACACCGTGATGCTTCAATACCGGCATCCCGACGCCGACGCCGTCCAGTTCGCGGTCGTCCGTATGTCCCGCGAACAGGATCAACCCGCGGTTGTCTTCGTGTCCGACCACATGGCGGTGCCTTCGGCGAGCGCCTCAATCGACCCGTCGTTGAGCGCTGTCGCCGGCTGCTCCGGAAAGACCGGCGAATCGCGGTTGCCGTAGACTCGACGCCGGAAACGACATTCCGCCCCGGACCGCCGGTCCGGGTGGTTCACCGGTCTCAACAGGTGGGCCCTACTGTTGCCGAAGCGTGGATGCCCGGCATGGCGTGCGTGTCCACGGATGGGAAGGATAACCACACGCGCATCCCATAACCGTGCGCTCCATCCCATCAATCCAAGGATTCGAAGTGGCTATCAGCCGGGTCGCTGCCTATGCGCATCTCAGTGAAGCGGATGTCGAGGCATTCGGGCGCGAACTTGACGCCATCCGCGGTGAAATCGAAGACGCGCTCGGTTCGCGAGACGCGGCCTATATTCGTCGAACGATCCTCCTGCAACGGACGTTGGACGTTGCGGCGCGGATTGTGATCCACCGGAATCGCTCAAAGGCGGGCTGGCTTCTGGGCACGATCGCGCTGGCCACCGCCAAGAGCATCGAGAACATGGAGATCGGCCACAATGTCGGCCACGGGCAATGGGATTGGATGAACGACCCGGAGATCCACTCGACCACCTGGGAATGGGACATGGCCGGGCTGTCGTCGCAGTGGCGCTATTCGCACAATTACACCCACCACGTGTTCAGCAACATCCTCGGCATGGATGACGACATCGGCTTCGGTGTCATGCGGGTCACCCGCGATCAGCCATGGAAGGCCGAACACCTGCTGCAGCCGCTTCGAAACCTCTTGCTGGCCGCGACATTTGAATGGGGTATCGCCCTGCACGACTTGTACTCCAGCCAGGACCGGGCATCGTCGGAAGCAGGAAGAAAAGCCGAAGGCAAGGCGTTGGTCCGCAAGATATCCCGCCAGCTGACCAAGGACTACCTGATATTCCCTGCGCTCGGCGGGCGTCGGTGGCGGCGGACATTGACCGCTAACGCCGCGGCCAATCTGATCAGGAACCTGTGGGCCTATCTCGTGATCTTCTGCGGCCATTTCCCGGACGGCGCACAGAAATTCGACCCAGCCGTACTGAACAATGAGACAAAGTCCGAGTGGTATCTGCGGCAGATGCTCGGCAGCGCGAACTTCGACGCCGGACCCGGCCTGGCGTTCATGTCCGGACACCTGTGCTACCAGATCGAGCATCACCTGTTCCCCGACCTCCCGAGCAATCGCCTGCCTCAGATCGCGGAACGGGTGCGGGCGCTGTGCGACAAGTATGACTTGCCGTACACAACCGGGCCGCTGGCACGCCAGTACCTGCTGGCACTCCGCACTATTCACAAGCTTGCGCTTCCCGACCGTTTCCTGACCGCCACGTCCGACGACGCACCCGAGACCGCGTCGGAGCGCATGTTCGGCGGCGACACCGCGACGGCGGTCGCAGTGGCGCCAGGTTCCGTGCGACGTGGATTACGCACCGCGTTGGAAGAGCGTCGACCGCGGCGTGCGCTACACCGGGTCGACACCCCACGCCGCCGGATTTCACGCCTCGTCTGAGATTGAAGCCCAAGGCCGCAAGTTGACGCGCGCCGGACCCGGGGCGGGTCCCTCTAGGGCGCCGCTGCCGCGATCGTCGGTGACCTTGATGTGAACGGTCCAGCCGGACCCCAGATGTCGCCGGGAAATTCGAAGCCGTCTGGGATGACCTTGCCGTCGACGGAGATGGGCGTCGTGCGGGTGCCCTCGGCGGGCACCGCGCACGAACCGGTGATGGTGTTGGTGCCGTCCATCAGGGCACGGTCTTTCTCCGGCATCAGGCCGCGAGCACGAGCAATAGTCGGCTGCGGTGTTTCGACCGCATAGCCGAAGGAGGGAGTACGCCGAGGCGTCAGAGAATTACGCGCTCTTGTCGCGGCGCTCGGGGCGGGACGGCTTGCGCGGCACGATCGTCGGCAGGACGTTGTCCTGCACGGTCTCTTTGGTGACGACGACCTTGGCGACATCGTCGCGGCTGGGGATGTCGTACATCACCGGCAGCAGCACTTCCTCCATGATCGCGCGCAGGCCCCGTGCACCGGTGCCGCGGTGGATGGCCTGATCGGCGATGGCCTCCAACGCCTCCTCGGTGAATTCCAGTTCCACGCCGTCCATTTCGAACAGCCGGGTGTATTGCTTGACCAACGCGTTCTTCGGCTCCGACAGGATCTTGACCAACGACTCCTTGTCCAAGTTCGTCACCGACGCCACCACGGGCAACCGGCCGATGAACTCCGGGATCAGCCCGAACTTGATCAAGTCCTCGGGCATGACCTCGGCGAAGTGGTCCTGGGTGTCGATCTCGGCCTTGGAATGCACCTCGGCGCCGAAGCCCAGACCCCGCTTACCGACCCGGTCCGAGACGATCTTCTCCAAACCGGCGAACGCACCCGCGACGATGAACAGCACGTTGGTGGTGTCGATCTGGATGAACTCCTGATGCGGGTGCTTGCGGCCGCCCTGCGGAGGCACCGACGCCTGCGTTCCCTCCAGGATCTTCAGCAGCGCCTGCTGCACGCCCTCACCGGAGACGTCGCGGGTGATCGACGGGTTCTCGCTCTTGCGGGCGATCTTGTCGACCTCGTCGATGTAGATGATGCCGGTCTCGGCGCGCTTGACGTCGTAGTCGGCGGCCTGGATCAGCTTGAGCAAAATGTTCTCGACGTCCTCGCCGACGTATCCGGCCTCGGTCAGGGCGGTGGCGTCGGCGATCGCGAACGGGACGTTGAGCATCTTGGCCAGTGTCTGCGCGAGGTAGGTCTTGCCACAGCCGGTGGGCCCGAGCATCAGGATGTTGGACTTGGACAGCTCCACCGGTTCCGCACGGGAATCGCGCATCTTCTCGCCGGCTTGGATGCGCTTGTAGTGGTTGTAGACGGCGACGGCCAGCGTCCGCTTGGCGGTGTCCTGGCCGATGACGTAGCTCTCGAGGAAGTCCCGGATCTCGACGGGCTTGGGCAATTCGTCAAGCTTGACGTCGTCAGCGTCGGCGAGTTCCTCTTCGATGATCTCGTTGCACAGGTCGATGCATTCGTCACAGATATAGACGCCCGGGCCGGCAATGAGCTTTTTGACTTGCTTTTGACTCTTGCCGCAGAACGAGCACTTCAGCAGGTCACCGCCGTCTCCAATGCGCGCCATGGTGGTGGGGTCCTACTTCCTGTTCACAGTCGGTAATGAATTGCTTCGTTCGGTCACCTCGGGTGTTGGTCCCGACGCTACCCGCTTGTTCCGGCGCGGTGCGACCGATAAAGCCGAATCGCGTCGGTGGTATTTATCTGTGTTCGCAGAACATATCGTCTGACTCCACCCGTTGCCCCCCGGAACGCGCCACCGTGTCCACGGCGTGTCGCCGCCGTTATCCGACCGAGAGGCCACCCCCGAACGGCCGTAGAGTTGCGCCGTGGTGTTCGCCGTGCCCCACGATACCGTGCTGATCAGCGACGGTGGTCTGGCGACCGAGCTGCAGGCCCGCGGCCACGACCTGTCCGACGACCTGTGGTCGGCCCGGCTGCTCGTCGATGCGCCCCTAGAAATCGCGGCTGTACATGCGGCGTTCTTCCGCTCCGGGGCGGTGTTCGCCACCACCGCGAGCTATCAGGCTTCCTTCGACGGCTTCGCTCAACGCGGAATCGGACGAGACGACGGCGCTCGGCTGCTGCGGCGCAGCGTCGAGCTGGCCAAGGCCGCCCGCGACGAGGTCCGGGCGGGGAGGACGGTGGGTGGCCGCGTCCGTCGGGCCGTACGGTGCGGCGCTCGCCAATGGCGAGGAGTACGTCGGTCGCTACGGGCTCTCTGTCAAAGAGCTGACCGACTGGCACCGGCCGCGACTCGAGGTCCTCGTGGACGCCGAACCCGACGTGCTGGCAGTCGAGACCATCCCCGACGCCGATGAGGCCGAGGCACTCGTCGCGCTGGTACACGAGTTCGGCGTGCCGGCCTGGCTGTCCTACACCATCGACGGGACAAGCACCCGAGCCGGGCAGCCACTGGCCGACGCGTTCGCCGTCGCCGCCGGTGTGCCGGAAATCGTTGCGGTGGGGGTGAATTGCTGTGCACCCGCCGACGTCGAGCATGCGATCCGGGTGGCCCGCGACGTCACCGACAAGCCGGTCGTCGTCTACCCCAACAGCGGTGAAGACTGGGACGGCGGTCGCCGAACGTGGGTCGGAAAGTCAGGCTGGTCGGCCGACCTGGCGCCGCGATGGGTGGCCGGGGGCGCGCGCATCATCGGTGGGTGCTGTCGGGTACGTCCGGCCGACATCGCCGACATTGCGGCGAACGTCGGTCAGGCGGTCTGAGCCGAGAGCTTGCGGTACTCCAGCACCGTGTCGATGATCCCGTACTCCTTGGCCTCCTCGGCCGTCAGGATCTTGTCGCGGTCGGTGTCCTTGCGGATGACCGCGGCGTCCTTGCCGGTGTGGTGGGCCAGCGTGGTCTCCATCAGCGTGCGCATCCGCTCGACCTCTTTGGCCTGGATCTCGAGGTCGGAGAACTGGCCCTGGATGACACCGGACAGCGCGGGCTGGTGGATCAGCACACGGGCGTTGGGCAACGCCATCCGCTTTCCGGGCGAACCCGCGGCCAGCAAGACCGCAGCCGCCGACGCGGCCTGGCCGAGGCACACCGTCTGGATGTCGGCGCGCACGTACTGCATGGTGTCGTAGATCGCCATCAGCGAGGTGAACGAGCCGCCGGGCGAGTTGATGTACATGGTGATGTCGCGGTCGGGATCCAGCGACTCCAGCACCAGCAGCTGGGCCATGATGTCGTTGGCCGACGCGTCGTCGACCTGCACCCCGAGGAAGATGATGCGTTCCTCGAAGAGCTTGTTGTACGGGTTGGACTCCTTGACGCCGAAGCTCGAGTGCTCGATGAACGACGGCAGGATGTAGCGGGCCTGCGGCTGCAGCCGGGGATCGGTCGAATAACTCATGATGGCGAAACTCCGTTGATGTGGGCGCTGGTGATGATGTGGTCGACGAACCCGTATTCGAGGGCCTCCTGCGCCGTGAACCAGCGGTCGCGGTCGGAGTCGGTCTCGATGCGTTCCAGAGTCTGGCCGGTGAACTCGGCGTTGAGCCGGAACATCTCCTTCTTGATGACCGTGAACTGCTCGGCCTGGATGGCGATGTCCGCGGCGCTGCCGGTGACCCCGCCCAGCGGCTGATGCATCAGAATGCGCGCGTGCGGCAGGGCGAAACGCTTTCCCTTGGCGCCGGCGGCCAGCAGGAACTGAGCCATCGAGGCAGCCATACCCATTCCGTAGGTCGCGATGTCGCACGGCGCCAGCACCATGGTGTCGTAGACCGCCATACCCGCCGAAATCGAGCCACCAGGCGAGTTGATGTAGAGGTTGATGTCCTTGGTGGGATCCTCGGCGGCCAGCAGGAGGATCTGCGCGCACAACCGGTTCGCGATGTCGTCGTCCACCTGGGAGCCCAGGAAGATGATTCGCTCGGCCAGCAACCGTTCATACACCGAGTCGACGAGGTTGAGGCCCTGCGCGGCGCCACGCATTTCAGTCACGACTGGATACCTGCTTTCTTTCAAAGTCTTGGGACGCGGTGTCCGTCACCAATTGACACTAACCAACCTGCGGCGTCACGCACTCCCTTGACGGGGCCCGTTCGCTCACAGCGTCACTTGGCGTCGGCGGTTGCCTCTTCAGCCGCGGTTTCGGCCTGCTGTTCGGTGGACGGCCCGAAGAACTCCGTGGTGTCGATCACGTTGCCGTCGGTGTCGGTGACGGTGGCGCCGTGCACCACCGCGGCCACCGTCAGCCCTCGCCGGACATCGGCGAACATCGCCGGCAGCTGGTTGTTCTCCTGCAGGTAGCCCAGCAGCTGCTGCGGCTCCAGTCCGTACTGGCGCGACATCAGCACGAGCCGCTCGGTGAGGTCGTTCTGCCCGACCTGCACGTCGAGCTTGTCGGCGACGGCATCCATCAGCAGCTGGGTCTTGACGGCCTTCTCCGCGTTAGTGAGGTTGTCCTCGTCGAACTCCTCGCGGCTGCTGCCCTGCTCGGCCAGCGCCTCGGCGAACCGCTCCTCGTCGTGGTCGAGGCTGTGGATCGCGTTGTGCAGGGTGTCGTTGACCTGCGCCTCGACGATCTTCTCCGGCAGCGGGACGTCGACCTGCTCGAGCAACGCCTCCAGCGCCTTGTCGCGGATCTGCTCGGCCTGCTGGATGCGCTTGACCCGGCTCACCTGCTCGGTGAGGCTGTTGCGCAGCTCGTCGATCGTGTCGAATTCGCTTGCCAATTGGGCGAATTCGTCGTCCGGCTCGGGCAGCTCGCGTTCCTTGACCGACTTGACCGTGACGGTCACCTGCGCCTCCTGGCCGGCATGCTCACCGGCGGCCAGCGTGGTGGTGAAGACGCGGCTCTCCCCCTCCTTGAGCCCGATGATCGCGTCGTCGAGACCCTCGATCATCTGGCCCGAACCGACCTCGTGCGACAGCCCCTCCGTCGTGGCCTCCGGTACCTCCGTGCCGTCGACGGTGGCGGACAGATCGATCGAAACGAAATCGCCGTTCTCCGCCGCGCGCTCGACGCCGGTCAGGGTGCCGAACCGGGCCCGCAGCGACTGCAGCTCGGCGTCGACCTCCTCGTCGGACACCTCGATCGGGTCGACGGTGATCTTCAGCGCCTCGAGGTCGGGCAGCTCGATCTCGGGACGGATGTCGACCTCGGCGGTGAAGACGAGTTCGTCGTTGTCCTCGAGCTTGGTGATCTCGATCTCCGGCTGGCCCAGCGGCTGGATGGCGGAGGTCGTGACGGCTTCGCTGTAGCGGCCGGGCAGCGCGTCGTTCACCACCTGCTCGAGCACGGCGCCGCGGCCGATGCGGGCCTCGAGCAGCTTGCGCGGCGCTTTACCCGGCCGGAAGCCGGGCAGCCGAACCTGCTTCGCGAGCTGTTTGAATGCGCGGTCGAAGTCCGGTTCAAGCTCGGTGAACGGCACCTCCACGTTGATGCGCACCCGGGTGGGGCTCAACTTCTCGACGGTGCTCTTCACCTTCGTGCTCCTTGTGTGTTTGTAGTCGGCGTCGGTGGTGCTGTTGGTCGGGGTGACAGGATTTGAACCTGCGGCCTTCCGCTCCCAAAGCGGATGCGCTACCAAGCTGCGCTACACCCCGCGGACCACCGGCGATACTACGGCCTGGTCACAGGAACCTTTCAATTGGATTTGATTCCTTGGGCGCCGGTACAGTCTGGCTTGCACTGCATGCGGGCGTAGCTCAATGGTAGAGCCCTAGTCTTCCAAACTAGCTACGCGGGTTCGATTCCCGTCGCCCGCTCTGACGCGGGCCTTCTTCGCCAGGAGGGTCGGTTGAGGGACCAGTCGGGAGTCACGATCGACGGTTCGTGTGCCCCGGAATTCGACAAGGTCCGCGACGCGTTCATCAGCAACTTCACCGATCGCGACGACATCGGCGCCGCCGTTGCGGTGTGGGTGGAGGGCGACCTGGTCGTTCACCTGTGGGGCGGCTCCGCCGACGCGGCCGGCCACCGGCCGTGGCAGGAAGACACGCTGGCCAGCATCTTCTCTGGGTCCAAGGGATTGACCAGCACCTGCGTGCATCTACTGGCCGACCGCGGCGAGATCGACCTCAACGCGTCCGTGGCCGACTACTGGCCAGAGTTCGGCCAAGCCGGTAAGGCCGGCATCACCGTTGCGATGGTGATGGGCCACCGGTCCGGCGTGATCGGGCCGCGTACCCGGCTGCACTGGGCCGAAGCCGCCGACTGGGACCGAGTGTGCCGGCACATCGCGGCGTCAGAGCCGTGGTGGGAACCCGGCACCGCGCAGGGCTACCACATGGTGACGTTCGGCTTCATCCTCGGCGAGTTGGTCCGCCGCGTCACGGGCCGCACCATCGGGCATTACCTGCGCACCGAGATCGCCGAGCCCCTCGGCATCGACGTGCACATCGGCCTGCCGGAGGCGGAACACCACCGCTGCGCCGAGATGGTGAACAAACCACACATCCGCGACGTGCTCGCCGAGGGCGAGGCGCCCGGCTACCCCGACTCACTTGCCGAGCATCCGCTGGCCGGGCTGTCGGTGGCGATGGGCTTCGTGCCGGACGACGAGCTCGGCTCGAACGAGCTCGAGTTGTGGCGTCGGGCCGAATTCCCGGCCACCAACGCGCATGTCTCAGCCCTCGGCATGGCGACGTTCTACAACGCGCTGGCGCAGGAGAAGCTGCTGTCGCGCGATCACATGGAGTTGGTCCGGGTGTCCCAGGGCGGTTTCGACACCGACGTGGTGCTGGGCGCGCGGGTGGCCGATCACGGCTGGGGCCTGGGGTACATGTTGAATCAGCGTGGCGTCGCGGGTCCGAACCTCAAGTCGTTCGGCCATGGCGGCTCGGGCGGCTCCTTCGCATTCGTCGACCTCGAGCACCGCATCGGCTACGCGTACGTGATGAATTACTTCGACGCCACCAAATGCAACGCCGACCCGCGCAGCGTCGTGCTGTCCGATGAGGTCTACTCCGCTCTGGGCGTAATCAGAGACTGATTCGCAGACCGTTGTCTGGCCTCTTGCTGTAGGTACGCTGGACGCCATGAACAGCGTCTTGGTGGTGCTCATCATTCTGGTTGTTGCCGCGATCGGCCTGGCTGTCTGGAGCTCGTCGCGCGCGTCGGGCAACCGCACCGCCGCCACGCTGGCCGACGCCAAGGCGGACGCCCGCCGCGTCATCGAACGCCTCGGCGGCCAGGTGCTGAACCTGACCGGCTCCGACGACGCCTCCAAGCAGGCCATGGCCGACGCGTCCGAGCGGTACACCGCCGCGTCGTCGCAGATAGACCAGGCGACCACGGCCAAGCAGGCGCTGCTGGCCAAGGAAAGCGCGCTGGAGGGGCTCTACTACGTCCGTGCGGCCCGCACCGCAATGGGCATGGATCCGGGGCCCGAACTGGAGACGCTGGCCGGCCAGCGGTCGGCGGGTTCCGTCACCGAGGACCGACGGGTGGAGTTCGAGGGCCGCGAGATCGAGGCATCCCCCGGCCCGTCGGAGCGAACACCGAACTACTACCCCGGCGGTCGCGTCGCCGGCCGGCCGGTCCCCGCAGGCTGGTACTCCGAGCCGTGGTGGAAGCCGGCGTTGGTCGCCGGAGCCTGGGGTGTTGGCTCGATGTTCCTGTTCAGCGCGTTGTTCTCCGGCATGGGCGGCGTCGGCTACGACGCCGCGGCGTTCGAAAGCGGCCAGGGCGACGGCGGTGATGCTGGCGCCGACGGCGGACAGGACGGCGGCGATTATGGCGACGGCGGACAAGACGCCGGCGGCTACGACGGCGGCGGCGACAGCGGCGGCTGGGGCGGCGACGGCGGCGGCTGGGGCGGCGGCGACTTCGGCGGAGGCGACTTCGGCGGCGGTGACTTCGGCGGCTTCTAGCCTTTCATCGCCGAACGTTCCGTACCGCTCGAGATTCTGTCGAAATGTCGAGCGGTAAGGAACGTTCGACGGACTAGAACCGGCTCTCCAGGCGCGCTGACACCCCGGCCTCCTGAAGATCGAGTCGCTCCAGCATGCGCCCGCGCGGCCTCGTCCTCGATCCCACCGGCGTCGCGTTCGGCGATCAGCGCGCTCCGCTGCGCCGCCAGCACTTCGCGGTACAGCGACGAGAACACCTCCGCGCGCAACGTGTGCGACTCCGGGTCAGGCATCTCGTCGGCATCCTGCGAATGGCGTGCGATCGTCTGGCGGATATTGGCCAACGTGGCGGCGTCAAGGCCGGCCGGCGGTTCGGCGGCGAACCGGGCCAGCACATCGTCGGCCGCGTCGTGCACGATCTGTTCGGCCTTGCGAGTCTCGGCGTCATCCGAGACGCGATCCGCGGCGAACGACGGCCGCAGCCAACGGATCAGCAGCGGCAGCGTCCAGCCCTGAAGCAGTAGCGTGCCCACGCTGACCGCGAATGCGATGGCCTGAATGGTCGCCCTCTCCGGGAAGGGCTGACCGTCCACGGTCATCACGGGAATGCCCGATGCGGCAGCCAATGTCACCACGCCCCGCATCCCGGTCCAGGACACGACGACGTTCTCCTGCCACGTCAGCAGCCGGCGGTCGATGACGTCTGACCACTTGCGCTTCTTGCGTTTTCGGGTGCCGAGCGCGCCGCGTGCACCCACGACGGGCACCGGCACGCTCAACCTGTTCTCGACATGCCGAGACAGCAGGCCCCGGCCGAACATCAAGAAGACGCACGCCGGCCGGATCACCAGCACCACCAAGAGCACGACACCGGACGCCAGCGCGACTTCGGCCAGCGACTCGTGTGCCGCGTGCAGGTCCTCGATCACGAAGCGCAACTGCAAACCGATGTAGGCGAACACGAACGCCTCGAGCATGACGTCGACCGAGTTCCAGACGTAGCGCTCCTGCAGCCGGGTCTGATAACCAGCGTCGAGCGAACCGTGGCCCACCACGAATCCCGCGACGACCACCGCCAGCACGCCCGAGGCATGCAAGTGCTCGGCGGAGATGAACGCCGCGAACGGCACCACCAATCCCTGAATGGTTTCCAACCCGGGATGCGCCAGCCGGCGGCGGATCCACAGCGTGATGTAACCGAGCGCAGCGCCGACCAGGGGCCCGAGCACCGCGCTGTAACTGAACAGCAGCACGGGGTTCTCGATGAAGGCCCGGCTGCCCGCAACCTGGGCAACGGCGATCGAGAACAACGACAGCGCAGCCGCGTCGTTGACGAGGCTCTCCCCCGTCAGGATCGCCATCACCTTCTTCGGCAGTCCGAGCCTGCGACCGACGGCGACGGCCGTGACGGCGTCGGGCGGCGCCACCACAGCACCGAGAATCAGCGCGGTACCGAACGTCAGCGAGGGCACGATCCACGACGCCGCACCGGCGACGGCGACGGCGGTGACGACGACGAGCCCGACGCCGAGGCCGAGGATCGGCCGGATGTTGCGCAGGAACGTCGGGAACGAGAAGTCCAGTGCCGCCGAGTACAGCAACGGCGGCAGCACCACCGACAGCAGCACCTCGGATTCCAGTTCGATGCCTTCGAATCCCGGTGCGAACGACACCGCGAACCCAACGACGACCAGGATGAGTGCGGGTTCCAGCCCGCGCCGATGCGCGATGGCAGTGACCACGATGGCGCCGACGACGACGAGGATCAGTTCCACCCGCAGATTGTCGCGTCAATCAGGCGGCGGTGCTGCGTTTACTTCTGGCAGTTCGGGCACCAGAACAGGTTGCGGCCTTCCAGCTCCGCGGTGCGAATCGTGGTGCCGCACACGCGGCACGGCTCGGCGGCGCGTCGATAGACGTAAGTGCGCGGGCGTGCGGGCGCATATGACGGCGCGCCGTGGTCGTGTTCGGGGCGTACGACGATGATCTTGCCGCGGCGCAACCCGACCTTCATCAACTCGACCAGATCGGTCCACATGGCGTGGAATTCGGCTTCGTCGATGTGAGTACCCGGCCGGTACGGGTCGATGCGGTGACGGTACAGAAGCTCGTTGCGGTAGACGTTCCCGATGCCGGCGATTACGGTCTGGTCCATCAGCAGCGCGCCGATTGGCCTGCGCGACTTGCGAATTCGCGCCCATGCCAGGCCGCCGTCGGCGTCTCGACGCAACGGGTCGGGCCCGAGTTTGGCTACCACGTCAGCGATCTCGGGCTCCTCGATCACTTCGCAGACGGTCGGCCCACGCAGGTCGGTGCCGTACTCTGCGCCGATCATCCGCATCCGCACCTGACCGACCGGAAGCGGCATCGGAATCGCGACCTCGGTGAAGGTGCCGTAGAGCCCCAGGTGCACGTGCACCACCCGGCCGCCTTCGTAGTGATGGAAGAGGTGCTTGCCCCACGCGCTGGCCTTCTTCAGTATCCGGCCGTTGACAGCCGCGGCGCCGTCGACAAAACGGCCCTGCGGGCTGGACACCATCACCGGCGCACGACCGAAGCGGCGCTGATGTAGCCGCGCCAGCCGGTGCAGCGTGTGGCCTTCGGGCATCCCTAAGCCGGGGCGCCGGGTACCGGTGGCGCGACGTGGGTGCGTTCGTATTCGGACAAGATGTCGATACGACGTTGGTGGCGTTCGGCTTTCGACCACTGCGCGGCGAGGAAGGCGTCGACGATGGCCAGCGCTTCCTCGGTGCTGTGCATGCGCCCGCCGATACCGATCAGCTGCGCGTTGTTGTGTTGACGAGCCAGCGAAGCGGTTTCGGTGCTCCACGCCAGGGCGCACCGCGCACCGGGCACCTTGTTGGCGGCGATCTGCTCGCCGTTGCCCGACCCGCCGAGCACGATGCCGAGGCTCTCCGGGTCGGCGACGGTCCTCTCCGACGCCGCGATGCAGAACGCCGGGTAGTCGTCCTCGGCGTCGTATGTGTAGGCCCCGCAGTCGATCGGCTCGTGTCCGGTCTTGCGGAGGTGCTCGATGATGGCCTGCTTGAGTTCGAAGCCCGCGTGGTCAGAGCCCAGGTAGACGCGCATGGCGGTCATTCTGGCAGAGCACGGTGTCGGGAATAGCGGCCCGCCCTTTTCCGATGGACATGGTGATGAAGACACTGGTAGTCAGCGCCAGCCCGCGCGAGGATGGCAACTCGCACGTCCTTGCTCGTTCGGCCATCGACGGTGCCCGTTCGGCCGGCCACGACGTCGAGCACATCTTCCTCGACGAGTACGTCGAGCGAATGTTGGGCAACTGCGGCTCTGCCGCCGCATTGAAGACGGACGGTGCTCACTCGACGACCGCTACGAGGAGCTGCTGATCGACCACATGCTGCCTGCCGACGGCATCATCTTCGCGATGCCGTTGTACTTCTACGGCATGCCCGGCCGGCTGAAGACTGTGTTCGACCGGTTGTTCTGCTACACCGCGGACAGCGCCCCTCAGCAGGCGCAGGTTGTCGACGGAATCATGAACAAGAAGGTCGGGGTGCTGATCTCCTGCGAGGAGAGCTACCTCGGCGCGACGCAGGGTGTCATCGCCCAGTTCCAAGAGCTCACCCGCTACCTCGGGCAAGACCTTGTCGGCGTCGTGGTGGGCAATGGCAACAGCCGCGGCGAGATCGTCCGGGACCCGAGCGACCCGTTGTCGTGCGCCCGTGATCTCGGTGCACGGCTGTTCGATATTCGCGTCACCGATTACCGGCTGGACACCGTGCGGTCCAACCGGGTGTGGGATCAACCGGCCTAACCGCCGCCGTACGCTGCGGCGCGCTGCCGGTTTTTGCTCGCGCCCGAATACAGTGAAGACGTGCGACGCCGGCGCGTTGATCAGTTCGATCGGGTGTCTACCGCGGTAGCAGACCTCGAGCTGCCCCCGGCCGTGTTCAAGACGTGTCCGTGGCAGCCGCGCGACCTCATTGAAACCGGTTTGCGGCAGTGGCTGCGCTGCTGCGCGCCCGCGATGCGCGACAACCAAGTGATCGGCATGCCCTCGCACGCCGTCGACGAGGCCTGGCACGGCCTGATCCTGTGCACCGCACGGTATGCGGCGTTCTGCAAACAGGCCTATGGCCAGTTCCTGCACCACCATCCCGACGGCGGCGCACCCCGCGATGTCCCAGGTGCCAACGACCCTGTCCACGAACAACTTCGTCGAACAGTCATCGCGTGGTCACTGGTCGCGACGCCAGGCGAGCAGTGCGTCCTCTGGGATCTCGACCAGCGCGTCGGCGTGGACCAACCCTGGGGTCTCGATGCCGCCCGGGTCGCAGCGATTCAGGCCGCGGTCACAGAACTCAGCGCCGCCGGCCGGAGCCGGTGAGGCCGCCCGGCTGCGTCAGTCGAAGGTCGGCGGCTCGGTACGGGTGCGCTTGAGCTCCCAGAAGTGCGGATAGGACGCGAACGTCACCGAGGCGTCCCACAGCTTGCCGGCCTCTTCGCCGCGCGGAATCTTCGACAGCACCGGACCGAAGAACGCAACGCCGTTGACGTGGATGGTCGGGGTGCCGACGTCCTCGCCGACCGCGTCCATGCCCTCGTGGTGGCTCTTGCGCAGCGCCTCGTCGTACTTGTCTGTCGTCGCCGCCTCAGCGAGCTCGGCGGGCAGCCCGACCTCCTCCAGCGACTCCTTGATGACAGTTGTGAAATCGGGGTCGAAATCTCGATAGCCCTTGTTGTGGATCCGGGTGCCCATCGCGGTGTACAGCGGCCGCAAAATCTCCGGGCCCCTTGGCCTGCTCGGCGGCGATGGCCACCCGCACCGGGCCCCACGCCTGCTTGAGCCCCTCTCGGTACTCCTCGGGCAGGTCGTCCTTGTTCTCGTTGAGCACGGCAAGGCTCATGACGTGGAAGTTCACCTCGATGTCGCGGACCTTCTCGACCTCGAGAATCCAGCGTGACGTGATCCAGCACCACGGGCACAGCGGGTCGAACCAGAAATCGGCGACGGACTTCTCGGGCATGGTGGGGCGGTCCTCTCGGGTCGACAGTCGGAATTCCGTTCAGCACAACTACGCGATTAGGCCCAGTGTTCCCCAAGCACGCACGGTCGGCCGAAGCCGCATAAGAAGCGCCTTAATGTGCAAACGGTTATCCAACCGTGTTTCGGATGTGACCCTTGTCAACAATTGTTACCAAAGTGAATAAACACCTTGATCTACCGGCTCGCGTACTCACGCTAACGATCGGCCTGACGGCCGCGGCTGCGACGTTGGCGGCGCCGGCACACGCCGACCCGATCGACACCTCATTTCTCAATACGCTGAACTCCGCCGGCGTCGGCTTTGACGACCCGGCCAGCACCGTCGCTTTGGGCCAATCGGTGTGTCCGATGCTTGTCGAGCCCGGCAAGTCGTTCGCCAGCGTCTATTCGAGCGTGGCCAACAACGGCATCCCGCCGGAGATGGCGGCGTTCTTCACGGGCATCGCCATATCGATGTACTGCCCGCAGATGATGTCCTCGCTCGGCAACGGCACCTTCCTCAACTGGCTTCAGGTGCCTGGGCTGAACCGGTAGAACGGGGCGCCAGCCGATAGGTTGGACGCGTGGCACTTCCCAATCTGACCCGCGACCAGGCCGTCGAACGCGCTGCCCTCGTGACCGTCGACAACTACCGCATCAGCCTCGACCTCACCGATGGCGGCGGTAAGCCCGGCGAGCGCACCTTCCGCTCGGTGACGACGGTGGAGTTCGACGCGCTGGCCGGCGCGGACACCTACATCGACCTCGCCGCCGACAGCATCCGCAGCGCCACCCTCAACGGGCGCGACATCGACGTGTCGGGTTACGACGAATCCACCGGCATTCCGCTGACCGGACTGGCGCAGCACAACGTGCTGGTGGTCGACGCCGACTGCTCCTACTCCAACACCGGCGAGGGCCTGCACCGCTTCGTCGACCCGGTCGACGGCGAGGTGTACCTGTACTCGCAGTTCGAAACCGCCGACGCGAAGCGGATGTTCGCGTGCTTCGACCAGCCCGACCTCAAGGCCACCTTCGACATCATGGTGACCGCGCCGCTGGACTGGCGAGTGATCTCGAACGGCGCCACCGGACACGTGCACGGCGAGGGGGATGCGCATGCGCACACCTTCGTCACCACACCGCGAATGAGCACATACCTCGTCGCGCTCATCGCCGGGCCGTATGCGCACTGGAGTGACACCTATTCCGACGAGCACGGTGACATCCCGCTTGGCTTGTACTGCCGCAAGTCGCTGGCCGAGTTCATGGACGACGAGCGGCTCTTCACCCAGACCAAACAGGGATTCGGCTTTTACCACAACAACTTTGGCGTGCCGTACGCGTTCGGCAAGTACGACCAGCTGTTCGTCCCCGAGTTCAACGCAGGCGCGATGGAGAACGCCGGCGCCGTAACGTTCTTGGAGGACTACGTCTTCCGCAGCAAGGTCACAAGGGCGTCTTACGAGCGGCGCGCCGAGACGGTGCTGCACGAGATGGCGCACATGTGGTTCGGCGACCTGGTCACCATGCAGTGGTGGGATGACCTGTGGCTCAACGAGTCGTTCGCGACGTTCGCGTCGGTGCTGTGCCAGGCCGAGGCGACCGAATTCAAAGAGGCGTGGACGACCTTCGCGAACGCGGAGAAGTCATGGGCGTACCGGCAGGATCAGCTGCCGTCGACGCACCCCGTCGCCGCCGATATCCCGGATCTGGCCGCTGTCGAGGTCAACTTCGACGGGATCACCTACGCCAAGGGCGCCAGCGTGCTCAAGCAACTGGTCGCCTACGTCGGGCTCGAGGAGTTCCTGGCCGGGTTGCGGGATTACTTCCGCGACCACGCTTTCGGCAACGCCACGTTCGGGGATCTGCTTGGCGCGCTGGAGAAGGCCTCGGGCCGCGACCTGTCCGGCTGGGGCCGGCAGTGGCTCAAGACCACCGGCCTGAATACGCTGCGCGCCGATTTCGACGTCGACGCCGACGGGCGGTTCACCCGTTTCGCGATCAGCCAAAGCGGCGCCAAGCCGGGTGCCGGGGAAACCCGCGTGCACCGGCTGGCGGTCGGGATCTACGACGACGATGGCAGCGGCAAGCTGGTTCGGGTTCATCGGGAAGAACTCGATGTCGAAGGAGAGACCACTGAAGTTCCTGCGCTGCAAGGTCTTTCGCGCGGGAAGCTGGTTCTGGTCAACGACGACGATCTGACGTACTGCTCGTTGCGTTTGGACCCGGTGTCGCTGGAGACGGTGTTGACGCGCATCGCAGACATCGCTGAGCCGCTCCCCCGCACGCTGGCGTGGTCGGCGGCATGGGAGATGACCCGGGAAGCGGAGATGAAGGCCCGCGACTTCGTGTCGCTGGTCTCCGGCGGGGTGCACGCCGAAACCGAGGTCGGGGTCGCGCAGCGGCTGCTGATGCAGGCCCAGACGGCGCTGGGCTCCTACGCCGACCCGCAATGGGCTGGTGCCGAGGGCTGGCCGAGTTTCGCCGACCGGCTGCTGGAGCTGGCCCGAGGCGCCGAAGGCGGGTCGGACCACCAGCTGGCGTACGTCAACGCGTTGTGTGGGTCGGTGCTTTCGCCACAGCACACCGACGTGTTGAAGGCGCTGCTGGACGGCGATCCGGCCGACTCTGGTCTGGCGGGGCTGGTGGTGGACACCGACCTGCGCTGGCGCATCGTTACCGCGCTGGCCGCCGCGGGCGAGAGCGACTCCGATGGCCCGGCAACACCGTTCATCGACGCAGAGGCGAAGCGGGACCCGACCGCCGCGGGGCAGCGACACGCCGCGCAGGCCTCGGCTGCGCGCCCGCAGGCGGCGGTGAAGGAGGCGGCGTGGCAGCAGGTCATCGAGGACGACACGCTCGCCAACATCACCGCACGGTCGATCATCGCCGGTTTCGTGCGGCCAGGTCAGGATGAGCTGCTGGCGCCGTTGCGGCCGAAGTACTTCGGCGCCATCTCTGGCGTGTGGGAACGCCGGTCGAGTGAAGTCGCGCAGACCGTCGTCATCGGGCTGTACCCGTCGTGGGACATCAGCCAGGCGGGCCTGGACGCGGCCGACGAATTTCTGGCAGACCCGGAGGTGCCGCCCGCGCTGCGACGGCTGGTGCTCGAAGGTCGCGCCGGCGTGGAGCGCGCCCTGCGCGCGCGAGCGTTCGACGTCACCTAGCCTCCCACCCTCCGACCACCCCCGCGAGCGTGCTTGTCACGCACGCCGACATGCCGTGCTAGCGCGCATTTCGCGCACGCTCGTGACACGCTATCGATCCACACTCCGATGGACGGCGAGTCGCCACGCATACGCTTGCGATATGGCGGCGAATGGAAGTCGCAGAGTCAGGGCCGCACGTCGGCGGAAGCGCCGTCTCAATCGCGTTCTTAACGACCTCAGCGCCGAAGAATGGGAAGCACTCAAGGCCGCCTGGAACGGTTGCGCCTACTGCGGCGAGACCTACGGCCCTTTGCAGCGCGACTGCGTCATGGCGATATCCAGAGGAGGGCGGTACACCGTTGACAACGTTGTGCCGGCCTGCGCTTCCTGCAACGCGAGCAAGTGCAATGACGAGGTCACCGGCTGGCTGCGCCGAAAGCGATTCGACGAGCGAGCATTCCTAACCCGTTATATGGAAATCCGTGCGGCGCTGGTGGTTCGGCGACCGCCTGCAACTGCTGTCGAGCCACCACCGTGACCCACGGGCTCTCGCGCACCACCGATGCCGAAAATCGGACGCGACCGGGCGCCTGTCACCAATTTGAGCCCGCCCGACCAGTTGCGAGCGACCGCTTTTGCGCGCGCTGCCACGGCGTGTCGACGTGCAGACACGGTCGCTCGCGGAAAGGAAACCCGAGGAGGGTCAGGGTGGGGAGACTCCGGCGCTCAGCACGCGCACGGCGCTGATGAGGCCGTCCATCAGGTTGCCGTCCTTGAAGGACGCGGCAGCCGCCGAGACCCCCAGCGGAGCGGACTCCTCGATGCCGCGGCCCTTGACGTCCGAGCCGTACACCACCTCGATCGCGCGCTGGTTCGGCGAAACCGCCAGCAGCACCGCATTGTCGGGCGTCGGCACCTTCGCCAGGATCTCGCGGGCTGTGGCCGCGGTGTCCTCGCCGAGGTCGCCCAGATAAACAGCAAAGCGTGCCTTCGCGGCGCGGGAGCCGTACTTCAGCGCATCGTCGAGAACGACCAGATCCTTCACCGGGAACGGGTAGGTCACCGACACCTCGCCCGGCTGGGTGACCCCCGAGATCCGGCCGCTGGAGGTTACGACGAAACCGGCCGGCAGGTCGGCCCGTTCAATCGTCGCGACTTCACCACTTGCCACTGGCGCCGCCTCCTATGGTCAACGGGTGCGAGCCATGGCCACCGTGGCCATGGTCGGCTGGTTCGTCGGACGCCCACAGGATCGGTTCATGCGTCCACGATTCGGACAGTTTGTAGGTCGCTGGGCGCGGGTTCTTGCCGCGCCAGATCAGCGCGGCCAGGACCAGCGTCAGCCCCAACGGCACCAGTACGAACAGCGCATGGGTAAGTGCTGTGCTCACGACGCAAACCGTAACCTAAGCCGCGGCTACGCCGCGCCCTCACCCAGGTATCGCGCCCAAGCGGGGTCGAGCTCCTTCACGCTGGACAGCAGCCGCCAATGCTGCCCCTTCGGCGGCACCGGCACCGACCGCAGAGTCCAGCCCAGCTCGGCGAGCAACCGGTCGGCCTTGCGGTGGTTGCACGTGGAGCAGGCCGCCACGCAGTTCTCCCAGGAATGGTCGCCGCCACGGCTGCGCGGCACCACGTGGTCGACCGTGTCCGCCTTGGCCCCGCAGTACGCGCAGCGAAACCGGTCACGGTGCATCAGCGCCGCTCGTGTCATCGGGATGCGGGCCCGGTACGGCACCCGCACGTAGGAGTGCAGCCGGATCACCGACGGCACCACGATCGACCTGGTCGCCGAATGGATGACCGGGCCGTTCGGGTCGTCGTGCACGACGCTGGCCTTACCGCACATCAGCATGATGACCGCCCGCCGCATGGGCAGAGCGGTCAACGGTTCGTAGGTGGCGTTCAGCAACAGCACTCGGCGGCGGCCCCAAATGGAGCCTTCGTTGGTACTAGGCGGATGGCTGTCGACGCTGTGTAGGACGCGCGACTGCGCATGCGTCAGCGCGGGCCCGGATAAGCCCGCCGCGGCCGGGTGATGCCGGTGGCCGCGACTCTTCTTGCGCTGCGCCATACGTCCTCCGAGAAGACAGTCCACCATGGATTGAGGCCGATCGCACGACAATTCTGCCCGTGTTCGCAGGTCAGTCCAGTGAACAACGGGTGACGGCCCCGGCTGACAGCGCAAGTCAGGTGCTGCCGATCGCAGAAAGCACTGCGTAGGCGACCTCCTTGCCCTTCACCGCAGAGTGATCGGCGATGAACTTGTCGGCAAGCAGGTTGTGCAGGGCCCGCGGCCGGAATGCATATGCGCCGCCGACAGGCAGCAGCTCACCGTTGACCGCTTCGGTCGTTTTCACAGCACCATTGCGGCCGATTCCCCCGAACTTGTCCCCGGCATCGCCGACGCCTGCCGCCGCGTCGTTGGAGATGCGCGACGCGACGGCATAGGCGAATCCGACCGCCCTGTCGTTCGCGGTCTTCGTGATCACCACCGGGCCGCGCACGGTCTTGTTGTCGATGACCTGCCGGAAGAATCCGTTGCGACCTGGTTCGAAATCGCGCGCGAACCCGTGGTGGGAGAACGCGCCCTGTAGGAGGCTGACCGTGGCGACGCTGTCCTGCGGCAGCTGCTTGGCGGCTGCGGACACCAGCCGGGCGCCGAAGCTGTGGCCGAGCAAGTGCACGCTCAGCTCGGGGCGCGCCTGCTTGATGCGGGCAACGACAGGTGCCACGCCGCGGGCGCCGACCTCCCCGGCCCGTGCCTTCATCTCGAAGAAGGTCGCGAAGTTGAGCAGCTTCTTCGCGGCTCCGAGCGGCCCCGAAAGGAGATCGCCGAACCCCGCGGCGCCGCCTCCGCCTCATCGCCGGCCCCGCCTCCTGGCTGCCCGCCTGGCGGTCCTGGGATCAATAGCGGCGTGGCGAGCCGATCCATCAGCTCACCGCCGTCGGTGTCGAAAAGGTCCTTGGTGGCGTCCTCGTCGTCGGCGGCATCCGCGTCGAGCAGTGCCCTGAGCTGGTCGGCGAATTTCTTGCGGGCAGACCCGCTGTCCTCCAGCTGTGGCACGAGCTCCACAAGCGAGTCCAGGATCTGCTGCGATTCCGGGTCGGGGAACAGGGTGCGGAGGTCGTTGATCTGGTCTGTCACGGCGAGGGCCTCGACGGCCGACCCCACACCCGCGGCTCCTCCCACATTCCCTTGCTCGTCCGCGAACTTCTTCGACGGCCACAGCACGCAGACCAGTGCGATCTTGCGGTCCCGCAGCGCGGGTATTCGGCCTTGGTTCAACAGCTCACGCATCGAGGCCGCCAATTGCTTATAGAGTTCCATAGCCTCACGGGCGTCGTTGTTCCAACCGTGCGACATGACGATCAGGTCCGTACAGGGACCCTCCGCGAGGGCGAGAACCTCGTCGAGGCCTCCGACAACCTTTGCGTCCCTGTCGAATTGGATCTCGGCGCTGGGGAATCCAGATAGCTCAGGCATGATGACCGTTGTGCTCCTTTTCTTGCTAGACGGACTGAATCGCGCGCATGACGTCGACGAGCCCGGACCCTTGGAAGTCGCGCACCCGTCCGAGATCGGTTGCGGTTGAAGTGAATATGCGTTTGACCTCTTCGGGCTGGCCGATGAATTCCGGTCGGATCGAGAGGAACGCCGCGATGGCGCCCGACACATGCGGAGCCGCCATGCTGGTTCCGCTGTATTCCAGGTAGTCGACCGAGTCGGGCACATTCGGTTTGGCCTGCACGGTGTCGCGAAATGAACCGGCGGCGCACGATAGTATCCGTTCGCCCGGAGCCACCAGGTCCGGCTTCGCGCGGCCATCCCCGGTGGGACCTTTCGACGAGAAGTAGGAGACGCCGTAGCGGTGTGGCATGTCGCGGTGTGTGGACCCGACCGTGATCGCCAGCTCGGCGTTGCCTGGATCGTTGATCGTGAGGTCCAGTCCCGCAGCGACGAAATCCTCCTTTGAGAAGTCCTTGTTGAAGCCGTAACCGGTGTTGCCGGCAGCCACGACAACGACGACGCCCGAACGGACCAGCCGCGAAACCTCAACGCACAACGGGCTTTGTCCGCAGGCGAACCATTCCGGATCGAAGGAATACCCGACGGACAGGTTCACGCCGTGGATCTTGAGGTCACGCCCGTTCGCGTTGACCTCGTTGATGGTCTGCAGCGCGGCGATGATGGCGCTCTGATTGCCGACGCCACGCTCATTGAGCACCCGGTAGCTGACCAGCTGGCAATTCGGCGCCATGCCTGCCATGCCGTCGATCTGCTCGACGAGGTAGGTGACGTCGTTCTTCTCGTCGCGCTGGGGCCGCACCACGGTGGCGGTCTTGGTCTCCCCCGCGATGATGCCGGCCACATGTGTGCCGTGGCCGTAAGCATCAGTCGTCGCCGATGTCCCGCCCGACAAGTCTCTGAAGTCCAGATGCTGCAGCGGCGCGGCCACACCCAGGTTGTCGTGCATCGTGAAGTGCGGGTGCTTGGCGTCGATACCCGAATCGAGAACCGCCCAGACAATGTCCTTACCGGTCGCCGCAAACGACGTACGCGCCGCGGTGGCCTTGATCGTTTGAGCGGACTTGTTGATCAGGGCGTGCGTCTCGAAATCAGGCCAAATCCGGAATATGGCCGCAGGCGGATTGTCGCGGTCGAGTTGAACGACCCGGCGAATCGACGCAGCGGTCAGCCAAGCGAAAACATACTGTGCATAGCGGTCGCCGGCGATCTCATGTGCGCGCTGCCTGGACTTGGATTTTGCCTGCTCAACATAGCTTTTGACGGCGGCAGTGGCGGCGTCCAGCCCGGCCGGATAGCGGTAATTGAGGTCGATTACCACCGGGTGTACGGTCGTCGTCTTTTCCTGACGCATGCGTTCCAGCAGAGGAATGGCAATGACCGAACCGTGAAGATCATCGGGATCGAATCCGGAGCTGCGAGGACGTGTCACAAGGGTCACAATGCGTCCGCGTCCGACGAACCACAAGAGTAGTGACCTACTCGAAGCGCTTCGAATGAACATCAGGCGACTTGCGTGAATTAGGTAGTCAGATACTCATGCCGAAACGGCGCCCGACCGCGAAACTGGGCACATGACGCAGGCTGAATCGCCAATGAACGACCTGACCTATGTGGAATACCGCGAAGACCTGGAAAGCCCGACAGATGACGAGCAGCAGTTGATCGAAAAGATGATCGCCTCGCTGCGTGAGTAACAATGAGCGGCGTTCAAGAAGTACAAGAAGGGCATCCGCGACGCGCACGCCAAGAGCCACGGCATTCTGCGCGGAGAAATGACTGTGCTACCCGGCCTAGCCGAGCATCTGCGCCAGGGCATCTTCGCGACGCCGAAGACATACACGGTCATCGCGCGGCTGTCCACGACCTCCGGTGCACTTCGCAGTGACCAGGTTCGCGGCGTGCGCGGGTTGGGCCTCAAGGTGCTCGAAGTCGATGGGGACCGGCTGATCGAAGACGGTGAAACGACCCAGGACTTCGTATTCGTCACCGAGCCACGGTTTCCGTTCAAGGACGCCTTGGAGTACTCCAAGGAGGGTATGCGGACAGCCAAATTGCTGTCGTACGTCCCCGACATCGGAGTGATGGGGGTGAGCCTGATCCTCCGCGGGGCGCAGCGGGTGCTGCGCCTTTTCGGCGGCGACCTCCCGTTCAAATACTCTCTGTTCGCCAAACGCAACACGCTCACCCTGGGCGAGACGTTCTACACCGCCGCGCCGCTGCAGTACGGCAAGCTACGTGGCCAAGCTCAGTGTCTCGCCGTTGTCGGATTCGGTGACGGCGTTGACGGGCAAGAAGGTGGGCCGTGGCCACGACGCGCACACCGACGCGGTGGTCAACTTCTTCAAGAACAACACCGCCGAGTACCTCGTGTCGGCGCAGCTGTGCATCGACACGACGACAATGCCGATCGAGAACGCCACCACGGACTGGTCGACTGACAAGTCGCCCTATCAGCCCGTGGCGAAGATCACATACGGACGTCAGGACGCGCACAGCGAAGCACGGAGAGTTACGGCGATGATGTGCTGGGAGTTCAACTCGTGGCGAGCAATCGCCGACCATCGCCCTCTGGGCTCGATCAATCGCCTCAAGAAGGATGTCTATCTTGCGTCGAGCAAGTTCCGGCATGAGAAGAACGGCAAGGAAAGAGCCGAACCCAGAGTGCCCGCCGACACTACCCGACTGAGGCCACCGCTCTCAAACCTTTGCTAAGTCAAGCTGATTAGCCAGAAATGACGCAAATGTCGAATTACACTCCCGCCATGGCGCACGGTTGGCAGATAGTCGATCGCCCATCGGAATTCGGTGCGGTCCGATCGGCCCTGACCGGCGGTGAAGGCTGCGGCGTGGTGCTTGTCGGCGCCGCAGGCGTCGGGAAAACCACCCTCGCCCGTGCCGTGACCGGGTCGTTGCGCTCACAGGTGCACTGGGTGGCGTCCACCGAATCCTCGCGCAGCATCCCGCTCGGGGTGTTCGCACATCTGGTCGGGGCATCGACGTCGCGCGACCCCACCGCGTTACTCGCTTCTGCGCGGGAATCCCTTGTTGCACAAGAGAATACCGTCGTAGGCGTCGATGACGCACACCTGCTGGACCAACTGTCCGCGACGCTGCTGCATCAGATCGCCGTCGACCACGCCGGGCGCATCCTGGCGACCGTCCGCAGCGGTGAACCGGTTCCCGATGCGGTGACATCGCTGTGGAAGGACGGCTACCTGCAACGGTTTGAGCTGAAGCCGTTCAACAAGCAGCAGAGTATTGCGCTGGTCGAGTCGGTCATTGGCGGAACCCTCGAAGGCCTGTCGCGCCGACCTGATGTGGGAGTCCTCCGGCGGCAATCCCTTGTTCCTGCGCCATCTGGTGGAAGGGTCGATCGACGCGGGCACCTTGACCAGAGTCGACGACGTTTGGCAGCTGCGCGGGCCCACCGCCGTTCCGTCCGGATTGGCCGCGCTGTTGGAAACCCGGCTCGATCAAGCCGGAGACGACGTCGTCAACGCATTGAAGCTGTTGGCGCTGTGCGAACCGCTGGACCTTGATGCGCTGACCGAGTTGGCCGGCGACGACGCCGTCGACAAGGCCGAGACCCGCGGCCTGATCCGGATCGTTCAGGACGGCCCTGTGCTCAACGCCCGCTTCAGCCACCCACTCGTGGGCGATGTCGTGCGCAGTCGTTTGGGAAAGGCGGCAGCGCGCAGGTTGAGGGGCCGGGTCGTTCAGGTGCTGCGCGACCGTGAACTGGCTTCGGCCGCGAGCCGGATCCGGATGGCACAGCTGTCCATCGACAGCGACCAGGCCGTCGAGACCGGCCTTCTCATCAGCGCGGCCAAGGATGCCATCTTCCTGTCCAACCTTCCGCTGGGCGAACGGATCGCGCGTGCGGCATTCGAGCGCGAGGGCGGTTTGCAGGCAGGCGAGCTCTTGTCGCGTGCCCTGTTGTGGCAAGGCCATCCCGTGCAGGCCGATGAAATCCTGACTCGATTCGACCCCAACGGCCTGGACGAACTGCAGCTGCTGCTGTGGGGCCTACCGCGAGTGTCGATCCTGTTCTGGTCCATGGGCGACGTCGCACGGGCCCATGAGGTGATGGCGTTGCTGCGGGCCGGCGTCGAGCACCCGAGCCTCAAACTGGTGGTGGATGCGATCGCATCAGCAATGGCGGTGCACGAGAACAAGATTGCGGAAGGTATCGCCGCTGCGGAAGCCGTGCTGGCTGATTCGCGCGCGCCAAATCAGGCGATCGAGTTCGCGGCTTTCAGTGCGGGACTGGCCATGCCGACCGCCGGGCCGCGGCGACGACTTCGAACCGATCGCGGCCCGATGCCGCGCGGAGCAGAAGGCCACCGACGGGATGATCCGGGTGATGGTGCGGTACTGCGACGTGCTCGCCCTGACGCACACCGGCAAGCTGGATCTGGCCGACAAGCGGGCGGCCGACTACGCCAACTTCTCCTCGGCCGGACAGTTTCTCGCGTGGGCGATCGCCAAGATCACGACCGGGCTGGTCGCCACCTACCGCGGGAACTTCCCCGAAGTCATCTCGTCGATAGAGCAAGCGCTGGCGGCGCTGTCCGCCGAGGCCCCACTGCCCTGGCGGTTGCCGGCACGGCTGTTGCTGGCCAGGGCCTACGCCGCGCTCGGCCGCAAGGATGACGCCGAACGGGTGCTGGCCGACGCGGCCGAACACACGGGCCCGTCGGTCGCATTGCACGAGCCGCAGCGGACGATTTCCAAGGCGTGGCTCGCCGCCGCCAAGGGTATGGAGCGCCGTGCTATCGAATTGGCACTGCTCGCGGCCGACGATGCACACCAGGCCGGACAGTACGCCGTCGAAGCCGAAGCACTGCACCACGCCGCGAGGTTCGGCGACCGCACCGTCGCGGATCGGCTTGCGGCGCTTACGGATAAGGTTCAGGGTGACGTCGTCGCCCTCCAAGCCCGCCACGCCGCGGCGGTCGCAGCGGCCGATCCTGGTGCGCTCGACGCGGCCAGCACGGAACTCGAGGAGGCGGGCTTCCTGCTGTCCGCCGCGGACTCCGCGGCGCTGGCGGCGACGCTGCACGACAGCGCAGGCGACCGTCGAAAGAGCATGGAGTCATCCGCCCGAGCACTGCGGCTTGCCGATCAGTGCGGTGGCGCTGCGACGCCGGCCATCAAAGCTGCCGCACGGCCATTGCCGGTGACCGCCCGCGAGCGGGAGATCGCCGAACTCATCGCCGCCGGGCTGACCAACAAGGAGATCGCCGAGCAGCTGACGCTGTCGATTCGAACCGTCGAAGGCCACGTGTATCGCGCGTGCTTCAAGCTGGATGTCGCCGATCGCGACGAGCTCGCGAAATTGATCCGCCGGGAGCCGCCGAAGTAGGCCATCGCCGGCATGGCCCACAATGGAGGCGATGGACCAAGTCGAGAAACAACAGTCGTTCTATGACGCGGTGGGCGGCCACGAGACGTTTCACAAAATCGTGTCGCGGTTTTACCAGCTGGTGCGCGATGACGAGATCCTGCGGCCGATCTACCCCGAGGATGACCTCGACGGAGCCGAGGACCGGTTGCGGATGTTCCTCGAGCAGTATTGGGGCGGTCCGCGGACCTACTCCGATCAACGCGGCCATCCGCGCCTGCGGATGCGCCACGCCCCGTTTCGGATCGGCTACATCGAGCGCGACGCCTGGTTGCGCTGCATGCACACCGCGGTGGCGGAGATCGACTCGCAGACGCTGGACGACGAGCACCGCAAGGAGCTGATCGCCTACCTGGAGATGGCCGCCCACTCGATGGTGAACTCCCCGTTCTGATGACTGGACCGAATCTGACGCCCTGGTGGTCGCGCGCTGTTTTCTATCAGGTGTATCCGCGGTCGTTCGCCGACAGCGACGGCGACGGCGTCGGCGACCTCGACGGTGTGACCGTCCACCTGGATTACCTCAAGACGCTGGGGGTCGACGCGATCTGGCTCAACCCGGTCATGGTGTCCCCGATGGCCGACCACGGCTACGACGTCGCCGACCCGCGCGACATCGATCCACTCTTCGGCGGGATGGCCGCTCTCGACGGGCTGATCGAGGCCGCGCACCGGCAGGGCATCAAGGTCACCATGGACCTCGTCCCCAACCACACCAGCTCGGCGCACCCCTGGTTTCAGGCGGCGCTGGCGGCGAGCCCCGGCAGCGACCAACGCGAGCGCTACATCTTCCGCGACGGCACGGGTCCCGGTGGCGTCCACCCTCCGAACAACTGGGTTTCGATCTTCGGCGGGCCGGCGTGGACGCGGATCACCGAGCCCGACGGCAATCCCGGGCAGTGGTACCTGCATCTGTTCGATGCCGAACAACCCGACCTCAACTGGGATAACCGTGAGGTTTACGACGACCTCGAGAAGACGCTGCGCTTCTGGCTGGAGCGCGGCGTCGACGGGTTCCGCATCGACGTCGCGCATGGCATGGCCAAGCCGCCGGGGCTGCCCGACATGGAAGTGATCAAGGCAGAGGTGCTCCTCGCCGACATGGACGACGACCCGCGCTTCAACCATGACGGCGTGCACGACATCCACCGCCACATCCGCACGGTGCTCAACGACTACCCACACGCGGTCGCCATCGGCGAGGTGTGGGTGTACGACAACGAACAGTTCTCCCGGTATCTGCGGCCGGACGAGCTGCACCTGGGCTTCAATTTCCGGCTGCTCCGAGCCGAGTTCGACGCGGCCGACATCCGTGGCGCGATCGAGAATTCGTTGGCGGCCGCCGCCATCGAGGGTGCGACGCCGACGTGGACGCTGGCCAACCACGACGTCGACCGCGAGGTCACCCGGTACGGCGGGGGCCGCGTCGGCCTGGCACGGGCGTGGGCGATGGCGCTGGTGATGCTCGCGCTGCCGGGTGCGGTGTTCATCTACAACGGCGAGGAACTCGGCCTGGCCAATGTCGAGCTGCCCGATGAGGCGCTGCGCGACCCGGTTTGGGAACGATCCGGACACACCAGGCGTGGCCGCGACGGCAGCCGCGTGCCGATGCCGTGGGAAGGCGACGCACCGCCGTTCGGCTTCTCCGCGAATCCCGATACCTGGCTGCCGATTCCACCGGAGTGGGCGGCGCTGACGGTTCAGAACCAGCTCGATGCGGCCGACTCGACGCTGTCGTTCTTCCGGCGGGCGATCGAATTACGCCGGGACCGAACGGAATTCGACGGCAGCCGCTCTCGAGTGGCTGGACTCGCCGCGCGATGGCCTGGTGTTCCGATCGGCGGGCGGGCTGGTTTGCGCGCTCAACGCGGGGCGCCGCGCAATGGCACTACCCGATGGTGAACTGCTGCTGGCCAGTGGCGCGTTGGCTGACGGCGAGCTGCCGCCGAACACCGCGGCCTGGCTGGTCTAGTTCCCTGCGCGAGCAGACGCAAAAGTCCCCATTTCGTCGGCGTGTCGGGGACTTTTGCGTCTGCTCGCGCAATGGAAAGTCTAGCGCAACACCAGCGCGGGGTCACCGCGACGGCGGTACACCGAGCCGAACCGCGCGTCGATGCGCAGCCAGGCCGGAAGCGCGCGCACCCGGACGATCTCGTCGGCGGCCACCGTCTCGGGATCCAGGCCCATCTCTTGTCCCGCGGCCGCGGACTGCGGCAGGAAAGCCATTGCGGTCAAGGCGAATACGCAGCGCATCGGGATTCCGACGCTGGTGGCCCCCGAGCTGACAGCCACCACCTCTTGGTCCAGCAGCGACGCCGGCGGCCCATGCGCGCTGGAATGTTCCTTCGCGAGCGCGACGCCGCGCTGCGCCAGGTCCAACACCGCCCGCGCCGGCACGTCGTCGAGGTGGACGAAGCCGGTCTCCGGCGGCAGTGCCCCACGCCACGCGGAGTCCATCGGGAACCCCGGCTCGACAAAACCGCTGCGGTCCATGGCCGTGAGTCCTGCCGCGAGCGCGTCGGCGCCGGCGGACAGGTCGCCGGGACGAACGCGACCTCCGATGACCCGACTGGCCAGCACGTCGAAACCCGTGTTCACCCATGCGACGACGAGTCCGCCGGTGCGCTCTCGCAGCCTGATGACTGCGGCATCGTCGAGCCGCAACGCCCGCTCCACGAACGTCGCAAGATCCTCGCGGTGCGTGGCGTCGTCGAGCCAGACACCGCGTTCGGGTTGGGTCATCGCATCCAGCGCTGCAAGTACTCTCGTTGCTCCGGTGAAAGCCGCTGCAGCCGTTGCTCCTCGATGTGCACCGCCGCCAGCTGAGTCTCGGCGATCACGGACGGCTTCGTGTCAGGCAACGCATGGGCGGGCCGGACCTCATAGCCCATCGTGAAGTCGACCGCCCGGACCCGCTTCGACCACATCGTCACCTGCAGTGGGGAGTCCACCAACCGCAGCTGACCCTTGTAGAGGATGTTCACCTCGTGGATCAGCAACCCGATCGTGGTGATCTCCTCACCGAAAGGCTCACGCAGGAACGGGATTCGGGCTTCTTCCAGGATGGTGACCATGGTGGCGTGGTTGATGTGCTGGTACATGTCGATATCGGACCACCGCACATGCACCGGCGCCACAAACCCTGTCGTCACCCAGAAGTCCCCGTTCCACTCGTTCGTGTCATGCTGCGAAGCTGCCGCGCCGCCACCGACAGCGTCGCCAGGTCGTGCTCTTGACTCTCATAGATCTCGTTGAGCGTGCGGCGGGCACGTGTCACCCGGGAGCTGTTCGTCGTCTCCCACTCAGCGATCTTCTCCTCGCCATTCTCATCCGGCTCGCCGACGGCAAGCACGTCGAAGCACAGCGCCCGCAGCGACCCGTAGATGTCGTCACGAATCGCCAAGCGGGCCAACGAATGCCAGCGGTCGTCACGGGCCAGCCGGGACACCGCGGTCAGCAGGGAGTCGGTGCCGAGGTGGTCCATCAGCGCGAAGTAGGTGTCGGCAACTTCGGCCGGTTCCCGGTCGACGATGTCGGCGATGTCGATGACTTCGAGCAGGCTGTACTGGTAGAGGCCGGTGGCGATCATGTAGGCCAGATCCTCGGCCACACCATGCGAGATGAATTCGCCGGCCTCCTTGGCGACGATCGCCGCATCGTCGCCACGCAGCCACTCCGACATCCGCGGCGTCAGCGCGGCGACTTTGGCTGCGAACCGGTTGATCTCGGCGCCCACCGCCAACGGCTGAGGACGGTAGTTGAGCAGCCAGCGTCCGGCGCGGTCGATGAGCCGGCGCAGGTCCAGGGTCATCCGGTCGGACACCGCGACCGAGACCCCGTGCTCGCTGGCGGCGCGGATCTGCCGCCACACCTCGCCGACCCGGAAGATCGCGTTGGTGGCGACGTAGCTGCGCACCGCGTCGATCGGCCCGACGCCGACGTCCTCGCTGATCCGGTACGCGTAGGTGATGCCGCTGGTGTCGACGAGATCGTTGACCAGCATGGTGGTGACGATCTCCCGGCGCAGTTGATGCGACCGGATGTCGCTGCTGAACTGGTCGCGCAGCTTGGCGGGGAAATACCGAGGGCAGCCGGGCAGCGAACGCTTCCTGGTCGGGCAACTCACTGCCGAGCAGTTGGGTCTTGAGGGCCAGCTTGACGTGGGCCATCAGTGTGGCGAGTTCGGGCGAGGTCAGGCCGATCCCGGCATCGGTTCGCCGCCGGATCTCCTTCTCCGATGGGAGCGCCTCGAGCTCGCGGTTGAGTCCGTGCTCCTTGACGAAGTCCTTGATCATTCGCGCGTGCACGGGCAGCAGGCTGGCCGCGTTCGCGCGGCTGGTGCCCATCAGGTCGTTCTGATCCTCGTTGTCTCTCAGCACGAGTTGACCGACCTCATCGGTCATTGACAGGAGGAGGTCGGTCCGGTCGTCGGGGCTGACCTTGCCGGCGGTGACCAGAGAGTCGATGAGGATCTTGATGTTGACCTCGTGGTCCGAGCAGTCCACACCCGCGGAGTTGTCGAGCGCGTCGGTGTTGCACCGGCCGCCGGCCAGATTGAACTCGATGCGGCCCAGCTGCGTCAGACCGAGGTTGCCGCCTTCACCGATGACCTTGGCGCGCACCTGATTTCCGTTAACCCGCACCGGATCGTTGGCACGGTCACCGACGTCGACGTCCGATTCCGCCTCCGCCTTGATGTAGGTGCCGATGCCGCCGTTGAACAGCAGATCTGCAGGCGCTTTCAGGATCGCTTTGATCAGGTTTGGCGGTGTCATCTCATCGACACCGTCCTCGATGCCCAGCGCAGCCTTGGCCTGCGCCGTGATCGGAATGGACTTCTGCTCCCGGCTGTACACGCCGCCGCCCTCACTGATCAGCGAACGGTCGTAGTCCTCCCAGCTGGACCGCGGCAGGTCGAAGAGCCGCTTGCGTTCCTCCCACGACGTCGCCGCGTCGGGATTGGGGTCGATGAAGATGTGCCGGTGATCGAACGCGGCGAGCAACCGGATGTGCTTGGACAGCAGCATGCCGTTGCCGAACACGTCGCCGCTCATATCGCCGACGCCGACGACGGTGAAGTCCTCGGACTGGGTGTCGACGCCCATCTCGCGGAAGTGGCGCTTGACGGACTCCCACGCCCCTTTGGCGGTGATGCCCATCGCCTTGTGGTCGTAGCCGACCGATCCGCCCGACGCGAACGCGTCCCCCAACCAGAAGCCGTATGACTTCGCCACTTCATTGGCGATGTCGGAGAATGTGGCCGTGCCCTTGTCGGCCGCCACCACGAGGTAGGCGTCGTCGCCGTCGCGGCGCACGACTTCCGGCGGAGCGACGACGTCGCCGGTCGACTTGTCGACGTTGTCGGTGACGTCGAGCAACCCGGCGATGAACAGCTTGTAGCAGGCGACGCCCTCGTTGCGTGTCGCGTCGCGGTCGGCCGCCACGTCCCCGGTAGCCACCGGCGGATGCTTGACGACGAAACCGCCCTTGGCGCCGACGGGAACGATGACCGCGTTCTTCACCGCTTGCGCCTTGACCAGGCCGAGCACCTCGGTGCGGAAATCCTCTCGGCGGTCCGACCAGCGAAGGCCGCCGCGGGCGACGTGGCCGAACCGCAGGTGGACACCTTCCACCCGCGGCGAGTACACGAAGATCTCGAACTTCGGCCGCGGCAACGGAAGCTCGTCGATCAAACCCGGGTTGAGCTTGAACGACAGCACGTTTTGCTGCCGGGCCGAATCAGACCGGCCGACAAAGTAGTTGGTGCGCAGCGTCGCCTGAATCATCGACGCGAAGGCGCGCAGCACACGGTCGGTATCGAGGCTGACCAAGGCGTCGATGTCGGCCGCAACCGCCGCGGCGGCGGCCTGCGCATCGCGGCGATCCGACGAATCCGACGGATCAAACAGGGCCTCGAATAGCTGCACCAGTGACCGCGCTGTGCCGGCGTTGTCGTTGATCACCGTCTCGATGTGAGACTGGCTGTACGGAAAACCCGCCTGCCGCAGGTATTTCGCGTAACTGCGCAGCACCGCAACCTGCTGCCACGTCAGACCAGCACGAAGCACCAACTCGTTGAACCGGTCGATCTCGGCCCGCCCGTGCCAGATCGCGGTCACCGCGTCGGCGAACCGCTGGGCCATCGCCGCGCGTTCCGGGCCTGTCGGCGGCGTCGGGATGTTGCGGTGCGGCGAAATCTTGAACTGGTAGATCCAGACCGGCAATCCGTCGGGCCGGGTCACCGTGAACGGGCGCTCCTCGAGCACCACCACACCCATGGACTGCAGCATCGGCAGCAGCTGGCTCAGCGACGCCGACCGCCCACCCAGGTACCAGGTGAGCTGTGCGACCCCGTCGGCACCGCGGTCGCCGAGCACCAGTTTGACCGAATTATCCTGCAGCTCTTCGATGATCGCGATGTCGCTGATTGCATCCAGGGGCGCCACGGCCTGCTTGTAGACCTCGGGGAACGACGCTGAGTAGTGCTCGGCCTTGGCCTGACTGATCGAGCCGGTCTTCACCGCGCCCAGCAACCGGTCGCCCCAGGTCCGGGCGGCCTCGGTGAGCAGGTTCTGAATGCGATCCTCGTTCTCGAGTGAGACATCCACATCCCGCGGACGCGACCCTTCCGGCAGGCGTACCGTGAAATGCACCACCGCCCAGGGTGATTCGCTCACTCGCGCCGCGTAGTCGATGCTGACGCCGCCCAGCTCGCGGACCAGGATGTCTTGCATCGTCAGCCGCACGGCAGTGGTGTAGCGGTCCCGGGGCAGATACACCAGGCATGACACGAAGTGGGCAAGCTGGTCGGCGCGCATGAACAACAACGTGCGTCGTCGCGAGCCGAGGTCGACGACGGCCATCGCCATGTCCAGCAGCTCCTTGGCGTTCAGGGCGAAGAGCTCCGAACGCGGAATGGTCTGGATGATGTCGAGCAACAGCTGACCGGGATGGCTTGGGTCGCGGTGAGCCATCGCGAGCGCGTCGTTGACGCGGCGCGAAATCAGCGGTATCTCCAGCACATTGGCGTTCATTGCGGCGACGGTGAACAAGCCGACGAACCGGTGCTCGATTGCATCCGGTTGACGCGCGTCGCGGGGGTGCTCGCGCACGACCACGATGTAGGGGTAGGCGCCGTAGCGCAGGAAGCTGGGCATCGTCGCCTGGGCCAGCACCAGCAGGTCGTCGGTGGCGGTCAGCTGCGGAAGCACGTCCTCGCGCAGCCGCAGCACACCCAGGCGGCTCGACGGATCGACGGACGATTGTCCCCCGCGGACCGGGCAGCGCTGATAGCCGAGCAGCACGAAATGCCCGTCCGCCAGCCAGCGCAACAGGGCAGCGACGTCCCTGCGGTCGGAGCCCGGGAATCGGCCCCCGGCGTCGCTGTCGAGTTCGGCGGCCAGGCTGCGCAGCATGGCGGCCATGGCAGTGGAGTCGAGCGCCACCTGGCGGGCGTCGGCGAGCACGCTGGGCAGCAGGCGCTGGGCTTCTTGCAACGACTTGTCGTCCACCGACCCGGCCAGCTGGACGTGAATCCACGCCTCGTCGATGCCGTCGCGGAACGCGGCATCGGATGCGGGCTCGATCTCGAGCAGCTCCCCGCTCTGCCCGCGGCGCACCCGGAACACCGGGTTCATGATGGCCCGGTAGGCGACGCCGAGCCGGTGCAGCAGCACCGTGACGGAGTCCATCAGCATCGACGCGTTGTCGGTGACGATCTGCAGTGCGGGACCGAATCCACCGGCGTCGTCCTCGGGGTAAACCGCGACGCGGGTGTCCCCTATGCGCCGGTGCCGGCCGAGCCGGTAATGCGCGTCCACGAGAGCCGGCGACACCAGTCGCCCCGCTGCCGTGCGGTCGACGGGACCGGTGACGGCCGAATCGGCTCCGGGCGCGTCGCCGTGCGGTCCGCGGTACGTCGCGAGGTAGGCCCTTGCGAGCCGCTGCATCGACATCGGCGGCGGGCTCCACGCTCGCGCCCGCGTCGTTCTCGATGCTGCCCTCCGATGGCTCCCGGATTCACCGACATGCGACGCTCCTCGACTTATAGGCGCGGACCGTCCCTCGTTGGATGTCGCCGCCGTTGCGGCTCCGTGGTCCGCACGAGCGACATTAGTCGCGTGTAAGCCGGCGGTGGGTCACCCTGTGCGGACGGGCCGCTTCGACACCGAGTCGTTCCACCTTGTTTTCCTCATAGGCGGCGAAGTTGCCTTCAAACCAGAACCATTTGGCCTCGTTGTCGTCGTCGCCCTCCCACGCCAGGATGTGCGTACAGGTGCGGTCCAGGAACCAGCGGTCGTGGGAGATCACCACCGCGCAGCCCGGGAACTTCTCCAGCGCATTCTCCAGCGAGGACAGCGTTTCCACGTCGAGGTCGTTGGTCGGCTCATCGAGCAGGATCAGGTTGCCGCCCTCCTTGAGGGTGAGCGCCAGGTTGAGCCGGTTGCGCTCACCGCCGGACAGCACGCCGGCCGGTTTCTGCTGGTCGGGACCCTTGAAGCCGAACGCGGAGACGTAGGCCCGCGACGGGATCTCGTTCTGCCCGACCTCGATGTAGTCCAGCCCGTCGGACACCACCTGCCAAACGTTCTTCTTCGGGTCGATGCCCGCCCGGCTCTGGTCGACGTAGCTCAGCTTGACGGTCTCGCCGACCTTCACGATGCCGCTGTCGGGCTGCTCGAGACCGACGATGGTCTTGAACAGCGTGGTCTTGCCGACGCCGTTCGGGCCGATGACGCCGACGATGCCGTTGCGCGGCAGGTGAAGGACAGGTCCTTGATCAGCGGACGGCCTTCGAAGCCCTTGTCGAGGTGCTCGACCTCGACAACGACACTGCCCAGCCGGGGACCGGTCGGGATCTGGATCTCCTCGAAGTCGAGCTTGCGGGTCTTCTCCGCCTCCGCGGCCATCTCCTCGTATCGCTGCAGACGGGCCTTGCTTTTCGCCTGCCGGGCCTTGGCTCCCGAGCGCACCCACTCCAGCTCATCCTTCAGCCGCTTCTGCAGCTTTACGTCCTTGCGGCCCTGAACCGCGATGCGCTCGGCCTTCTTCTCCAGGTAGGTCGAGTAGTTGCCCTCGTAGGGGTACGCGCGGCCGCGGTCGAGTTCGAGGATCCACTCTGCGACGTTGTCGAGGAAGTACCGGTCGTGCGTGACGGCCAGGATGGCGCCCTTGTACTCGGCCAGGTGCTGCTCGAGCCACTGCACGCTCTCGGCGTCGAGGTGGTTGGTCGGCTCGTCGAGCAGCAGCAGGTCGGGCTTGGACAGCAGCAGCTTGCACAGCGCCACGCGGCGTCGTTCACCGCCGGACAGGTGGGTGACCGGCTCGTCGGGCGGCGGGCAGCGCAGCGCGTCCATCGCCTGCTCCAGCTGCGAGTCGAGATCCCACGCGTCGGCGTGATCCA
The DNA here is from genome assembly GCA_963851115.1 of uncultured Actinomycetota bacterium. Lineage (GTDB taxonomy): Bacteria > Actinomycetota > Actinomycetes > Mycobacteriales > Mycobacteriaceae > Mycobacterium. The sequence goes on along the minus strand of CAWKOI010000019.1, from coordinate 43,237 downwards.
GATCCTCCTGCAGCCGGCCCATCTCCTCCATCAGCTCGTCGGAGTAGTCGGTGGCCATCAGTTCGGCCACCTCGTTGAACCGGTCGAGTTTGACCTTGATGTCGCCGAGGCCTTCCTCGACGTTGCCGCGGACGGTCTTCTCCTCGTTGAGCAGCGGGTTCCTGCTGCAGGATGCCGACGGAGGCGCCGGGCTGCAGGAGCGCGTCACCGTTGTTCGGGGTGTCCAGCCCGGCCATGATCCGCAAGACGCTCGACTTGCCGGCCCCGTTCGGACCGACGACGCCGATCTTCGCGCCCGGAAGGAAGTTCAGACTGACGTCGTCAAGGATGACCTTGTCGCCGTGCGCCTTGCGGACCTTCCGCATCGAATAGATGAATTCGGCCATGCCGTGGTGTTGCCTTTCGTGAGTTCGCGAGTTGCCCGCGGACCATCGTAGGCGTGGCCTGAGTCGGCTGTGCCGACAGAGCTGCCTGGGTCAGCTAAGCCGACAGTGGCAGCGTCCTGCCGCCGACAGCGTCATCTGCCTTGTCCGCGCTGTCGTTGTCGCCAGCGGCATCGTCCGAGCTGTCGGCCGCAGGCGCATCGTCGCTGCTGGTCGGATGCCTGGGACTCTCGATTCGGACGATGCACCGCGCTAAATCCGGACCCACCGAGGTGGCCCGCACTTCCACCGAGGAACGACGGACGCCTTCTTTGTCCTCGTACTCGCTGGTGTACACGTATCCAACAACGATGACGGCGTCACCCTTCCCGAGCGCGGCGCCAACGCCGGTGACCAACTTGCCCCAGCAGTTGACCGTGACGAAGAACGAGTTGCCCGGCTCCCAGGTTCCGTCCGGCGTGCGTCGCCGTGAATTGCTGGCCACCCGGAACTTGAAGAGCTCCTGATCGCCGACGCGGCGGCGGTCGGGCTTGGTGACGATATTGCCGACCACGGTTATTGGTGTCTCGAACATGGTGATTCCTTCCATCTGCTTTGCGACGAACTGGAGGCGTATCCGGCTCGTCGGTGACACCGCTATTGACCGCGACCGCGCCGACACGTCGCCCGCGCCGATGCGCCGATCGGGCCGGCGGCTGTGGATGAATTGCGCGCTGTGGATAAGCCACAGGGCTGGGGCCGAAGTAGCCGGTTAGCGGTTGTCCCGGCGAGCCAACTCGGCCAGCATGGCGTTGTAGGCAGCGAGGTCCGCGTCGTCGTCGCGATCGGCGGCCCGGTCGAGTCGTTTAGCGGTGCGCTGATCGCTTCGTCGCCATTGGATGAGCAGGGCGATCATCACCACGACTAGCGGGACTTCGCCTGCGGCCCAAGCGATTCCGCCGCCGAGGTGTTGGTCACCGAGCAGGTCGTTGTGCCAGCTCAGCTGCAGTGAGCGATAGAACGTCTCGCCGAGGACGGTCTGCATGCCCATCAGCACCACGCCGAAGAACGCGTGCAGTGGCAGCGATGCGAACACCATCGCAAGCTTGCCGAGCTGCGGGATCTGCCGCGGCGTGGGGTCGATGCCGATCACCACCCAGTAGAAGAGGTAACCGCTGAGCAGGAAGTGGACGTTCATCAGCACGTGTGCGGCGTGATTGCTGACCGCCGCGTCGAAGATGCCGCCGAAGTACAGGCCGTAGAAGCCTGCGACGAACAATGCGGTGGCCACGATCGGGTTGGTGAGGAATCGCGATACCCGCGAGTGCAGGGCCGCCAGCAGCCATTCCCGCGGGCCTGGCGGTTCACCACGGCCCGCGGCCGCCAGCGCCCTCAACGCGAGCGTCATCGGCGCACCGAGCACAAGCAGGATCGGCACCAGCATGGACAGCAGCATGTGCGCCACCATGTGCATGGAGAACATCGCTGGCATGTAGCGGCCCAGGCCCGACGACGTCGCCAACAGCAGCGCCGCGCAGCCCAACAACCAGCCCAGCGTGCGGCCGATCGGCCAGGCGTCGCCACGTCGCCGCAACCGGCGCACCCCGGCCAGGTACAACACCGCCATGACGATCGCCGCGGTGCCGAAAATGAGGTCGAATCGCCAGTCGAACAGCACCCGTGCCACCGTCGGCGGCCCTGCGAAGTCGTAGCCGATCGCGACCTCGACGGGACTCGGCTCCTCGCGCAGCGGCGGCGGCGGGGTGCGGCCCAACCCGACCGCGATGCCGAACGTCGCCCCGAAGACGGCCGCCTCAACCAGCGCGAGCCGGATCAGCGGTGTGCGTGCGTGCGGGTCCGCTTGCAAGGCCGCCACTCCGCTGCGGCGCTGGCGCCAACCGAGGATGCCGAGCAGACACAACGCGACGACCTTGCCGATGATCAGCCAGCCGTATTCGGTGCGCACCAGATCGGGCAGCTTGATCCGCACCAGCGCGTTGACCGCACCGCTGGCGGCCATCGCGACAAAGCACCACAGCGCCAGCGCCGAGAACCGCCGGGCGGCCACGTCGGCATGCTCGCCCGCGCGCATCGCATGAGCCAGCAGCGCCAGCAGACCACCAGCCCACAGCGCACCGGCGCCGAGGTGGATCAGCAGGCTGTTGGTGGCGAGGTCGTGCGCGCCGCCGGCCGACGAATGCCCGGTGAGACCCAGCGGCACCAGCGTGATCAGCGCACCGGCCAGCAGCACCGGCGTCCACGACCACCGCAACACCGGAAGGCTGACGAGGGTGACCGCGGCGGCGAGGAAGGCGGTCCAGCGCCATGCGCCTGCCGTGTCGACGAGGCTGGCGGCCGACCAGACGCTGACCGGATTGAGGTGCTCGCGAAGCGGCTGACCGGAGACGTCCGACACCGTCAGCGGCACGAGCAGGGCCGCGCACACCGTCCAGACCGCCGAAGCAGCGGCACCCAGCCTCAGTGCGCGGTAGCCGCCGACGTCGAGGACGCCGTTGGATTGCGGCGGCACCAGAAACGCCGCGAATAGAAACGATCCGACGGCCACCACCGCTGCGATCTCGCCGGCCGCCCGCACAAACGGCAGGCCGTAGGTCGTGACCGGGCCGGGGTTGGGCAGGCCGGTGGCGGTCAGCGCGTCGGCCAGCGACAGCGCGCCGATACCCGCGGCGGTCGCGCCGGCCAGCACCCCGACGCCGACGAGCACCGGCCAGACCGCGCTGCTGCGCACGCTGGACGCGGCCAGCCGGCCGGGAGACGTCATGTGCCCAGCGTATGGCGTCAGTTAAGCGAGCTCGCTGCGGAGGCTTCGCCGCTCGACCTCGCGCGCATAGAACTGCTCGCGGGAAATCTGCTCGACCTTGTCCATGTCACGCAGGATGCCGCGTAGTTCGTCGCGGAACGACCTTCGTCGCTCATCCAGGTCGGCCGCGGATTCCAGGAGGTGCTGGTCGGCGGCCACTTGTCGAGCTGTCGCGTAAAGCAGCGCCGACACGGACTCGTTGCTGCGCACCCGGTTCTGGGCGACATACTGACGACCCAAGCCCAGCGCCCGCTTGGTGAGGTCCTTTTCCGCGATCTCGGCGGGGGCATCGCGCAGCACGTCGGCCACGATTTCGTAGGCGTCGAAGAACGCCCGCAGCATGGCCCCCGCGATCAGCGGCCGTTTGGCGTGCAGCAGTTGGTCGATCTCTCCCCTGGAGACGTGCGATTCCCAATCCTCATACCACGACATCTCCTCCGCCACGTGCTCCCGGAACGCCGCAGAGTCGGCGAAATAGAAGTCGAACTTGAGCAGATCCCGAAGCCGCATCGCCTGCGACCAAAAGGCTTCCAGCCGGTCACCCTCGGCGCGGGCGGCGTAGGCGAGCGCCAATTCGACGATCGACGTCTCCAGGAAAGCGTCGATGAGCGTGTTGCGGTAGAACGCCGCCTCGTGCTCGTCCTCCGGCGCGATCCGCCAGACCGGCTCCCGTCCGCCGTCAACGCACGTGACGGGATGGCCGTTGGACAACGCGTCGAGCGCGGCGCGAACCCCCTCGGCCGTGCGCAGCCGCAACGCGCTGTTGGTCATCGGAGTCTGCTTGCGTTCCAGGTAGTCGAGCGAGTCCTGCAGGGTGTGGTGAAGCTGGTCGAGGGTGAGCGCGACGCCACGAGTGGTCAGCAGCAGCGCAGAAACCAGCGCCGACGCGTTGACAGGCGTGACCCGAAGGATCCGCCAGGCCACCTCGAATGCCATCTTCTGCAGCGCAAGGCGTTTGGCGGCGTCGTCGGTGGCCATCGGACCGTGCGGTTCGCCGAGGTACTCGCGCATCGACACCGCTTCGGGGAAGCGGACGTAGATCTTGCCGTAGTTGCGTTCGCCTTGGGCCTTGATGAAGTTGTACATCCAGGACAGACCCTCGGGCGTCTTCTCGCCGCCACGCGCGTACGCGGCGTACTCGGCGGTCTCGTGCAACTGGTCGAAGCTGATCGACACCGGCTGCAGAAGGATGTCGTCGCTGCGGCCGTCGAGATAGGCGTCGGCGACGTACGCGAGCAGACCAAGCTTGGGCGGCAACATCTTTCCAGTGCGAGAGCGCGTGCCCTCGATCGACCAGCTCAGGTTGAACCGCTTCTCGACGATGTAGCCGACGAACTGCCGCAGCACGTACTTGTACAGCGGGTCGTCGAGCCTGCGACGGATGAAGATGATGCCGGAGTGGCGCATCAGTGGCCCCATGAACCCGAACGACAGGTTGATGCCCGCGAACGTGTGGACGGGCGGTAATCGGTTCTCCTGCATCGCCACTGGCACGATCACGCCGTCGAGGTAGGACCGGTGCGAGAACAGCAGCACGGCGGGATGGTTTTCCAGGTTGCGGCGCATCGATTCGACCTCGCCGCGGTCGTAGTCGATGTTGGGATCGAACCCCCGGCTGAAAATTGCGCGGCCCAGTGACGGGATCAGGTCGACTGAGAACCGACTCCATCCTGTGGAGAGTTCGTCGAGCATCTCCCCGGCCTTTTCCACGGTCGCGCCCGGAATCCGTTCGAGGCCCTCGCGAAACCGCGCCGACGCCAGCAGCTCTGGCTTGATCAGCCGTGGGGACTTGTACTCCGGCCCGAGCAGGCGCAGCTCGACGCGTTCGATCGCCAAGATGGCGCGGCGGATGACGAACCGCGCGAATTCGCGGGAGTTTTCAGCGACGGTGGTGTCGGCCCATTGCTGACGAAGTTCTGACACCTTCGCCGGCTCACCGGCGACGACTCGAGCTCGCGACGGGTCCTTCCGGAGAATGCGACGCTGCAGGATCTCCGGCGGCCGGTACGTGTCTCGCCCGGACAGGAAAGAAACCACTTTCGAGCGCGTCGGCAGGCCGCCGGGCACCCAGAACACTCGCACCGGCACGACGGACCGATCCTCGTCCGCCTTGAGCTCGGAGACGAGCTGCGCCAGCACAGCGGGCGGCGGGTCGTCGGCCGGTAAACGCAGCACCTCGACCTTGGAGTCGGGATGGTCGCGCCGCTGGCGTTCCAGCCAGTCGTTGAGCAGCTGCTGTTCGGCAGGCGACGACACCGACGCCAGGACGAGCGCGTCGTCGGTGGTGGTGAAGGGCGCAAAGTGGTCGGCGGGAACCTTCACGGGCGGCCTTTCGCGCCAGCCTTTTTCGTCGCTGCCTTGGCGGCCGTCTTCTTGGCCGTCGCTTTCTTGGCCGTCGCCTTCTTAGCTGTGGTTTTCCTGGCGGTCGCTTTCTTGGCCGTTGCCTTCTTCGCGGAGGCCTTCTTCGCAGGGGACTTCGTGCGCTTGTAGAGGTCGGGCTCGGGCAACTCGTCGTGCGGCCAGTCCTTCAGCGTGTCGAGGTAGAGCTGGCGGACCTCGGCGATGCGGTCGACGAGGTTCTCATGCGTCCAGCCGTCGACAGGGATCGGCGGGTACACCACGACGTCGACGGTGCCCGGGTTGAAGGTGCCCGAGTCGCGCGCGGCGACGACCTCGGCGTTGCGAATCACGATCGGCACGATCGGGATTCCGGCCGACATCGCGATGCGGAACGGCCCCTTCTTGAACGGGCCGACCTCATTCGTGTCCAGCCGCGTGCCCTCAGGCGCGATCAGGATGGACAGTCCTTTGCGCGCCAACTCCTCGACCTTCTTCAGCCCCTCGACCGCCTTCTTGGGGTCGTCGCGGTCGATGAAGGCCGCGTCCATCACCTTGCCGATGGTGCCAACGATCGGGTCCTTCTCCAGTTCCTTCTTGCCGACCGAGGTGAAGTTGGTCTCGACCAACCTCCCCGCGATCATCGGATCGGCCTGGTTGCGGTGATTGAAGATGAACACCGCGGGCCGCTCGGCGGTCAGGTTCTCTTTCCCCAGCACATTGAGGTTGATGCCGGTAGCGGTGAGCAGCGCTCGGCCGAACGCGGAGGTGAAGAAGTTGACACCGGTGCGCCTGTTCCGGGTCAGCAGGCCCAGACCGATCGCCCCAGCGGCGATCGGCATCATCGACGCCACACCTACGGCGGTGCGCAGCTGCGAAACCGGGTTGCTTCCGCTGCGGCTGGTGAATCGCAGCACCGGCCAGCCGCGTTTGGCGGCGACCGCGGCCAGCTTGCCCGCCGGATTTGTCGGCCGCGGGTTGCCGACGAGGTACATCAGCGCGACGTCTTCGTCGCCGTCGGCGTAGAAGTAGCTCTTCGACAGGTCGACACCGTTCTTGGCGGCGAAAGCCTGCACCGCCCTGGCCTTTCCGGGTCCCCAGATGATGGGTGTGAGCACCTCGCCGGTGAGCCGACCATCGTCATCGGTCTCGAACTTGTTGCTCAGCACGTTCGTGATGCCGAGAAAACGAGCAACGGGCTCAACTTGCACCGTCAGCGCCGACGAGCTGAGCACCACGGTATGGCCGCGCGCCATGTGGGCCCGGACTAGTTCGCGCATCTCGGGATAGATGCGACCGACGATCTTCTGCACGAAGAGTCGCTCGGCGAGTTCGTCGATATCGTCGAGAGAGCTGCCGCGCAGCATGCGCGCGCCCCTGCCGATGAGGTGCTCGAACTCGGACCGGCCCAGCTGGTGATTGAGGCCGGCCTGCACCATGCCGATGAACTCACCGACGGACATCTGGCGGCGACGCAACCGGTCTTGCGTCATGATCACGCCGGTGAACCCGGCGACCAGGGTGCCGTCGAGATCGAAGAACGCACCGACCTCGGGCCCGGGTGGGCTGCCCTCGATCTCGGCGACCGAGCCCGGTAGCCGCATGGTCCGCGGATTGGCTCGTCCTGACGCTTGTCCGTTGCCCGAAGTCATTGCGCCGCACTTCCGTTGGGTGACACTGAGGTGGGTTCCTCCGTCTGGGTCGTGAAGGATGCCGGTATAGCTCGGCCGTCGCCGCCAAGCGCAAGCACCTCGTCGAACCCGGACAGCAGGCAGCGCGCCCACAGATCGGGGTCGGTGATGGCGGCGCGGTCGTAGCGCGTTGTGATCGTGCAGTACCCGGCGCGAGAGATCAGCACGACCATCATCGCCACGCCGGGTAGCGGCCCAATGCCGTACTGCCGAAAGATCTTCGCTCCTGCGATGAAGGTGTCACCGGCGTACACCGGCACGTTGCTGGCCTGTACATCGGAGTTGACGATCGATCCGGCCATCGACTCGAGCACCGTGTCGGGCATCAGACTCAACACCGGAGCGATGGCACCGACCATGTCGATGGCCCGCTCCTCACGCTTGCGGGTCATCTGGGAGCGGATGTTGTTGATGCGCACTTCGGGATCGGTCAGGCTGATCGGAGCGGCGAGATTGACGCCGGCGAATCGGTTGCCGCCGGCGGGGTCGGCCTCCGAGCGCAGGTTGACCGGAACCGCCATCGGCAGCGCATCGATCGGCACCCCTTTGGCTTCGTGGTAGAGGCGCAGGGCCCCGCACAGACCGGCCAGGTACGCGTCGTTGATCGAACCGCCTGCTGCCTTGGCTGCCTTGTGCAGGTCGCCGAACTCGATATCGATCGCCTCGCTGCGCGACGACAGGCTGCGACGGCGCAGCACGGGCGACGGTGGGGCCACAGGGCCGACGACGCGTGCACCGGACATTGCGTATTCGACGACGTCACCCATCCTCGAGATCGGATCGCGGATCATTTCTCCGACGACGTGCGCGGCTGCGAACAGCGCGCCGCGAACCCCGCCCAGAATCGAGCTGGGAAGACGGTTAAACCCTTGGCGCATCAGGTCGTTGGGCGACAGATCCTGCGGTATGGGCAGCGGCGGGACGTCCTGTTGGGGCGGATCGCGCTCGAGGTCGTAGATGTTTGCGAACATCTCGACGGCACCGACGCCGTCGGTCACGGCGTGGCTCAGGTGCATCATCACCGCGGCGCGGCCGTCGGCGAGCCCTTCGACGAGCGTCACCGTCCACAGCGGCCGGGAAATGTCGAGCGGTGATTGTGCCGCAACCTCGGCGAGGTCAATCAGCTGGCGCAGTGTGCCGGGCTCTGGGATCCGCAGCCGGCGCACGTGGAAGTCCAGGTTGAAGTCGGGGTCGATCACCCATCGCGGCGCCACGGTCGGCAGCGTGGGGATCACGACTTTCTGCCGAAACCGGAGCACCTTGCGCGACGCGTTTTCGAACCTGGCCCGGAAGCGGTCCCACTCCGGAGTGGTATCGAGGATCTCCAGGGTCATGATGCCCGAGCGTGTGCGCGGGTTGGCCTCGCCGCGGTGCAGTATCTGGTCGAACGGGCTGAGTTCTTCCGGCAGCCCGGCCGCGTCGAGTTCCGGCACGTCGCTCATGGCTCGTCGCTCCCTCCCTGGTCCGAAGTGCTGTGCCCACCACGCTAGTCCGCCGCCCGTCGGCGCGGAGCGCCTTTAGATGGCCGTTGCGGAGGCGGGTTCGGCGACTCCCCGCGATACACTCACCGGCGTCGCCTCCGTAGCTCAGTTGGATAGAGCAAGGGCCTTCTAATCCCTAGGTCGCAGGTTCGATTCCTGCCGGGGGCACTGCATATGTGTATGACGTCGGCTGATCGTTGACAGTTGATTCGGCTGATCCTTGACACTCCCTGAATGAGCGAGTTGAGCGTGGCTGAGCAGCGGTATCAGGCGGTGTTGGCGGTGATCAGTGACGGTCTGAGCGTGTCGCAGGTGGCGTCGAAGGTGAGGGTGTCGCGGCAGACGCTGCAGTCGTGACTGCGACCCTCGATGACAACCGCGGTCATGACCAGGCGAGCCTTCGACAACAGCCGAAACTGACCGACTCACCTATTCCTCTGTCTTGAGACACCCCATTCGCATGTCCTGAAGTACCACGCTGCCGGGGCACAGGTCAGAGGGTGTGCTGAAAGTTCCGGGCCACGTTACGACATCGGCGTAGGAGGAGCGCCAGGCGGGTCTAGTACCGCGTGCATAGTGCGGCGAGGGCCTCGCTTCTAATTCGGCCCGGCGGGGACACCGCTATTCACGAGCGGAAATACCGCGTCGAACGACGCCGCCTTAGTCGACGCAGACCTCCGCGGGACTCATGACTTTGCGACTACGTGCCGTGTTCGGTCGTCACGGACGGGAACGCCGTTGCGCCCAGACAGATCTTGCGTGTACAGGCCGACCGAGTACGCCACAGCCTTTCCGTTGATGTCGAGCGCGGTTTGATCGATGCGGTCGAGGGTGTCGGTCTTCTGGTGATAGTTGGGGTCGAACGGCTGGCCGGCGGCTCCGCCCCACAACTCCGCTTGTTGCTCGGTCATGTCGGTCACCGCCCCGGTGAACACTCCGCCGACGGGTATACCGGCCCGGGTGAATGACTCGTAGTCGGACTGACCGTCGAATGAGGTGTCCTGCGGAGTCTTTCCGGCCTCCTTTAGATAACCGACCAGCGTGCGCTCGATGCCAGCCGAACCCTCCGGCACTCGGGGCGGGCTTTGTTGAGGGTCCAGCCGCGTCGACTGGTCGCCGTCGTAGGTGAAGTAGCCGGGATTCGGCGAGGCAATCATGTCGAAATTGAGGTACAGAGCGATGTCTTTCAGAGCGTCGACGTCTAAGGATTGAACGTAGTTCGCGGAGCCGAGCAGCCCGAGCTCTTCGGCACCCCAAAACCCAAACCGCACCGCGTTGTGTACGTCAGGCGAACTCCCCAGTTGCAGGGCGGTTTCCAGGACCGCTGCGACTCCGGAACCGTCATCGTTGATTCCCGGCCCGGCCGGGACGCTATCCAGGTGAGCGCCAACCATGACCACGTCACCGGTGGACCCGGTCCTGGTTTGGGCGATGACGTTGCGCGTGGCCTCGGTGCGGACACCGGCATTGAGCTTGATACTGGTTTCGCCAGGTTGCGCGCGCATCCGGGCACCGTCGGCATTGCTGACGCTGATCACCGGGATCCTCACTTCGGTGTTCTCACCCAAGGTCGCACCGGGCTGCTCGCCGTCGACGTTGTTCGCGACGATCAGGGCGACCGCGCCCCGTTCGGCTGCCGCAGCCTGCTTCGAAGCGAACGGGCACTGGCCGCGATCTACCAGCACGACCGCGCCGGTGACGGGCAATCCGTCATAGTCGCCCGCCGTGCAGCCGGGGGTGTCCTCGACTCGCGCACCCACCAATGGTCCGGTGACCCCGTCGGGTGGCGTGCCGATGGTGTACTCGAGCGGCTTGGCGGCAAAGTTCGCACCACCGACGGTGACGGTAGGCGGGTCGGCGAATGGCAAGCGAAGTTCGAATTCGGGCGTTCGGACGTCAAACCCCTTCGATCGCAAGGCATCAGCGACATAATCGACGCTGGCCTGATAGCCCGGCGTGCCGGAAGCCCGATTGCCATCGTTGGCGTCGGCGATCTGCTGCAACGACCTCAGGTGCACCATCATCGCGTCGGTGGTCACCCGCTGACGCAGCATCGCCGCGAAATCTCCGGCGGGAGTGCTCGGCGTGCTGGACTGCGCCGGCCCGGACTCGGAACGACACCCGAACACAGTTGCCAGCGTGATCACAGTAATCAGCAGTGTTCGAGCCGCCTTTGAGGTGCGCCGCACCGGGCCACGGTAGCGCGCTTCGGCGCCGGGCTGCCGCGGCACTGGTCGAGCCCGTGCACATCCCGGCGCCCGTCGATAGCAGTAGCCTCAGTACATGTCGCGGAAGGTCTTTGGGGTCGCCGCAGCAGTGGTTATTGTCCTGGCCTCCTGCAGCGGCCCGTCCACGCCCGAGCGAACCGGTCCTACTGGCGCCTCCCCTACCCACGACTCACGGTCAGCCGAGCACAACGCCGCCGACGTTGCGTTCGCTGAGGCCATGATTCCGCATCACCGCCAGGCCGTCGATATGTCGGCCATGGTGCCTTCAAGAAGCACCAACCCGGACCTGCTCGTCATGGCGGCGCACATCTCGTCAGATCAGCAGGCGGAGATCCTGACGATGAAGGGATTGCTCGCGCAGTGGGGTGTGCAGGACGTCCCCAGCCATGAAAACCCCGAGGACCATAGCGGAATGCACATCGCCGGAATGGTGGATGGCGCGACACTGAATAAGATCCAGTCACTGAGCGGACCGTCGTTTGATGCGCTCTGGGTGACGTCGATGATCAGCCACCATCAGGGCGCAATTGCAATGGCCCGAAACGAGATTGACCAGGGTCGCAGTTCGGACGCTATCGAGTTGGCCAAGATGATAATCAGTGCTCAGCAGAGAGAGATCGCCCAGATGAACCATCTTCTGAGTGTCAGGGAATGACCGCTGGCGTCCCCCAAGCAACCTCGCCGTGCTCGGCCTGTACACCCACCGCTATTGACCGATAGCCGATTCGGCGCGACGCGGACTCGATCGTTGAAGCTGACGACGTTCTGTGAATTGACTGTGCTACGGCGGTCCGTGCGGGTAATGCGTGTCCCAACCGTTACCGTGGCGGCGTGCAGGACCAATGCGCGTGCGGGCGGCTGAGCGCGGTGTCTCGTCGTGACGTGCTCAGGTATGCAGCCAGCGCACCCCTGCTGCTGAGTCTCTCGATGATTCCGTCGATGAACTCACCCCGGGCCCATGCCACGTCCAGTATCGCGGGAAAGGTCGTGTTCCTCGATCCTGGCCACAACGGCGCCAACGACGCGTCGATCAATCGGCAGGTCGTCAACGGCCGTGGCGGCACCAAGGAATGCCAAACCAGCGGCACGAGCACCGACGGGGGCTATCCCGAACATTCGTTCAACTGGGACACTGTGCTCCGAATCCGAGAGCAGTTAAGCCAATTGGGGGTTCGCACGGCCCTTTCCCGAGGCAATGACAACGCTTTGGGGCCGTGTGTGGATCAGCGCGCCGCGATGGCCAACGCCATGCACCCTGATGCGATCGTCAGCATCCACGCCGACGGCGGGCCGAGCGATGGTCGAGGGTTTCACGTCAACTACTCCAACCCGCCGCTCCACGAGGCGCAAGCCGGTCCCGCCGTACGATTCGCGCAAGTCATGCGTGATCAGTTGGTCGCCTCGGGCTTGCAGCCGTCGACCTATCGCGGCACCGACGGACTATACGGGCGCGCCGACCTGGCCGGCCTGAACCTGGCACAGTATCCGTCCATCCTCATCGAGATGGGGAACATGAAGAACCCCGAAGAGGCCGCGGCCCTGACGAGTGCGGAATGGAGAGCCCGCTACGCAGCCGCGGTGACCGGGGGCATCGCGGCTTACCTGAGCTCCGCCGCCTGACACGGGGTACGGCCGGAGGCTCTAGTAGGCGTAGGTATTGGCGGGCCGGTCGATCTTGGTGACAGTCGTGACGTTCATCGTCGGGACGAAAGAGCTTGCAGCCGTCGAACTTCCGGGTATGACGGTACCTGCGACTCGCAGCCAGGTGTCCCCGGGGTAGCTCGCCGCGGTGGCGGCGGCAGGGCCAGTGAGATGTATGCGGGCGAGTTGGGCGTCGGCCGCACAGACCGCCGTTCCGGCCGAGCGCATCACAGGTGGTCTAGTTCGCGATGCGGAAGGAGGCAATAACCACACCACGACGACAGCCACGATCGCGCCCGCCAGCACTACGACAGCACGCGGGAAAGTGACAATAGACGGCCAAGAAGAGAACGCCCAGGGTACGTGCTCGGCCCCGGCCGACGGGGGCGGCGTCAACATCTCACTATCGGGAGCCAATTCCACGAAAATCAACGTCACATTGGACAATGCCCAGCCGCCGAACGTCTCCGCGGTAGTGCTGGCCACCAGCACCATGGCGTTTCTACACCAGCCCGGTAAGGAGGGCGCCGCTCAGGCCACCAAAGACGGCAACACGTATCACATCCCGGACCGTCCTCCGCTATGAATTTGTGAGCAAGACGTTCGAAATCAACGTGACATGTTCGTAGGAAATCACCTCCCAGCCCACGCGGCCCCGTCGCGCCAACGAAGCATGATTGGCGGCGACGATCTGACGCCGGTGTCATAGATCCATCCCGCGATCGAACCCCTGGTCTCTGGTGTGGTCCATAGAACGGTCGCGGGCTTGGTCCATCGTGCCTCACTGGGCGAAGGCCGCCAGGAAAGGTGTCCACGACGTCGGGCCGGTGGTGACGGATCGGGAGGCTGGCGATGGCCACCCGGAGTGGTCGTCGGCCAGGCGCTGGTGGGTGACATCGGCCTGCCAGTATTGATTGGGCAGTTCAGGTTGGAAGCGTTTCCAGGCCGAGCGGGGCCGTTTGTGGGGCTGGGGGACGACGTATCCGCGAGGGGACAGGACGCGCCAGATCGTGGACACCGCACGTGCTTTGACGACGGAGCAGGCGCGGGCGAGGTGTTCGGCGATGGTGGCCGCGCTCGCGTCGCGGCCCTGCTTGTCCAGGGTTTGCGCAGCCGCACAAACTGGTCTTCGAGCGCGGCGCCGACCGCGCCCGGATTGTGGTCGGGACGGCGCGAGTGGGATTCGAACGCCGCCGGCCCTCGGTCTCGTAGCGTTTGACCAATTGCTGGACCCAATTGCGGGAGACGTCGTAGTCGCGGGCGACTTCGCTCTTGCTGCGTCCTTCTAGCACCACTGCAGTGATGACCGGCAGCTGTCTCGCGACATAGTTCACACCTCGTTACGCCGCGGAGGTCGGCCATGTCGAAGGCGCAACTCGCCAACTATGTCGTGAAACCAGACACTGCCCGGGGCACTCTGCCAAGGCCGAGCCAGCCACCGGCGTCGGACGAAGTTCGCTTGCAGACTCCCCGCGAATTGCTATGTTGCTAACCGGACGATTGGGGAGGATGCCAGGCATGGCCAAAGCCGGGACAAAACGTGTGCAAAAGATGGCGATCGGCGTCGCGGCGGTCGGGCTCGCGACGACCGTCGCGAGCGTTGCCGCAACGCAGCCTGCCTCGATTTCGACGTCCCTTGTCGACCTGACCGCGCTGATCGTCGTCGGCAGCTCGACCCACCCGGACGGCAGTGGTACGGAGAACTTCTTCCAGGACAAGTTCCAAGATGAGATATACACCGGCGATAACGGCGACGACATCGTCCACGTCAACTTCTTCAGCGGACCGGCCGGCATCTACCAGGCCCTCCAAGCCAACGCCGGTGAGCAAAACGCCGTCATCGCCTCCGGCTGGGGAGCGGCGAACGCGAGTTTGCTGCTCAGGCAAATGGACGCGCAGAACGACCCGATCCTCGAGCAGACGCTGTTCGTCCTCGACAACGACGTCGCCATGCCCGACGGCGGATTCGGCACCAGGTATCCATGGTTTGCGCTGATAGGGGTCAACCCGCTGCCCACGCCGAGCCTCACGGACGCCGCGGGAGTTGTCGAAGTCGCATACGAGTACGACTACAACTCGAACGCGCCCGCCGACGTGTGGAATGTCCTGGCAGCCGTCAATTCACTCGTTGCTTATCTGTATCGGCACTTGAACCAGGCGGAGCTGAATCTTCCGGTCGATGAGTACGGCCAGCCGACCGTGACGTGCGGTGGTGCGAACACATGCGGGATCACCGACAACGACGAGGAGCTGGCGTGCCCGGATGCGCGATGTGACTCTGTTCCGGTAGGCGACCGCGTCGCCGCGTACGTCACGAAGCGAGGCAACACCACGTATGTCACGTACACGAGCAATGGGCTGCCACTGGCCAATTTGATTCGTGACGTCCTGCCGTTCGGTGATTTCATCGCCGACCTCACCGAGCCGCTGCTGAAGACGCTCGTCGACGCCGCCTACTACGGCGGCAATCCGATTCCGGCCGATCCCAGCCAGTACCGGCCCGCACGGCTCCTCCCCCCGCCGAACGAGATCGCCGCCACTGCCGCGAAGGTCCCTTCTGCTATCGAGGAGGGGATCACAGCGGCGACGTCGCCCGAGCTGTCCACGACGTCGCCCGAGCCGTCGACGACGTCGACGACCACCGTCATCGCAGACCAAGCGCCGGCCGAGGACGAGTCGAAGCCCTTGACGAACGTGGTGCGAGACAGCGACAAGGCCGTGCCGGGATCGTTGGACATGGAAGGTGCGGACACCACCTCGACGACGGAGCCGGAACCGCTTGAGACGCCCGAGAACTCGGCGACCGAAGAGCCGAGCGAGACCGCAGAGGAAGACGTCGACGACCCGGAACCCGCTGCCGACGAACCCGACAACGATCCGGGTGATGAAGCGGACGGCGCAGAGTCCTAGCGAGCCGCCAACGCTGGCACAGTCGTCTATATGGCCGTACCGACCCAACGTGATTACTGGAACCACAACGCCGCCTACCACCCTTGGTTGATCGACATCGCCGCAAGACACCATGGCGACGTTCTGGATGTGGGGTGCGGCGAAGGTCTACTCGCCGAGCGCCTCGCCGCGGTCTCCCGGTCTGTGACGGCAGTCGACCCCGACCCCGCCGCGATACAACGAGCCACCGACCGGCTGGCGTCACACGAGCATGTCGCCGTGTCGCAGGAATCGTTCGACTCCTATCAATCCGGGCACCGCAGGTTCGACCTCATCGCGTTCGTCGCGAGCCTTCATCAAATGGATCTGCGGCCCTCTCTAATGAAAGCGCGCGACTTGCTGACACCGACCGGCGAGATCGCAGTAGTCGGATGCGCTGCCAACAAGACTGTGCGCGACTGGGTTTGGGATGTTATTTGCGTGCCCGCCGCCCGACTCGGATCCTGGTGGCATTCGGAGACCCGAGACATCGGCGTCGTGGTCACCGATCCGCTCGAGGGTTTCGACGACATTCGCCGAGTCGCTGACGACGTGCTGCCCGGCGCGTCGGTACGACGGGCGCTCTACTACCGCTACCTGTTGCGGTGGCCGAACGATTCGGCCAACGCAGCCTGAACCAGTCGATACAGTGACGAAGGTGATCTCCGGGCTATGGCGCAGCCCTCACAAGTCGGCGGTGTTCGCGGCCTGCGCGGTGCTGGCGTTGGTCGGCCTGGCCGCGCCGGCCAACGCTGGAACCTATGGGAGCAACGGCGTCTTTGGCGTCGATCCTGCGAAGGGCGATGGCTGGGTGACCGCGTACATCCCGCCGGGCAGGTATCGAGTCGACCAGGCCCCGAGCATGTTTCCCTATCAGAGCGCTCCGGGCTTCTGGCTGCGGTGCCACGACTACCTGTGCGCCCCTAACTATCCCGGGAACATCATCGCCAGCGGTGAGGCGATTCGCGACGCCCCCACTTTCATGGATGTGCTGCCGAGCGATGTCGCGGTGTCGCTCAACAACGTCACGCTGACGACCGCCGGCTGACGAATTCACTTCTGTCACTTTGGTTTCGCCGCACCTCAGTGGCCGGCCACCAAGCGAGGGCGGCGTCTACATGCCCCCGCGCACCGCGGTTCGAAGTGGTGGGCAACTCGCTCACGCTCCGGCAGCGCCGCCGAGAGGAACACCACATGGCCACCAGTAAGCAGAAAGGCAGCACGGCGAGCGGCTTCTCGCGGTGTCGGAGCACCATGGTGGCATGCGCGTCACGGTGTTAGGTGCCGGGGTGACCGGGCTGACCACTGCCTCGCGACTGCTTGCGGCCGGTTGTCGGGTGCGGGTGGTGGCCGCAGCGCCGATCGAGGAGTCCACGTCTTACCTGGCGGCCGCGGTGTGGTTCCCCACCCACGTCGGCCCGGCCGACCGGGTGGCGGGTTGGGGCCGGGACACCTACGACGTGCTGGCCGAGCAGGCCGCTCGCGGAATACCGGGTGTCGTAATGCGTGAGTCTCTGGCGCTTTTCCGGGAGCCACCAGGTGAGCCGGACTGGGCCGACGCGGTGCGCGGGGTGCGGGCGGCCACTGCCGCGGAGCTTCCCCCGGGGTACCGGTACGGCTTGCGGTTCGTGGTGCCGCTGGTGGAGATGCCCCTGTATCTACCGTGGCTGGCCGAGCAGGACCGCGCTAATGGCGCCGAGGTGTACACCCGACGGGTCCACTCGCTTCGCGAGCTGGCCGAGGACGGCGTGGACGCGATCGTCAACTGCTCGGGCTTGGCCGCCCGTGAACTGGTCGGCGACCAGAGCGTCTATCCCGTGCGAGGGCAGATCGCCCGGGTCAACAATCCTGGTTTGGCCATGTCCATCCGCGACGAGCAACATCCGGAAGGACGGGCCTACGTCCATCCGCGCAAACACGACTGCATCCTCGGCGGCACGCTCGACGAGCACTCCTGGGACACCCGTGTCGACCTGGACACCGCCGCATCGATACTGCGCCGCTGCCGAGACATTGCCCCCGTGCTGGCCAACGCCCCTGTCATCGAGCACGTGGTTGGTCTGCGACCCGGCCGGCCCACCGTCCGCCTGGAGGAAGACACCCCGGACGAGCCAGGCCCGCGCATCCTGCACAACTACGGACACGGCGGCGCCGGCATCACCATCAGCTGGGGCTGCGCCGACGAGGTGACCGCGTTGCTTACTCAGTCCAAGAGTTAACGCCTGGCCGGGGGCCAAGTTCACCGCCAAGGCGAAGTCCGGGCGGGGCAAGGTCGGTCGCGCCCTTACGCCAGCGTCACCCCGACGACCGGGGGCGAATCGAGCCCGTAGCGCGGTCGCACCGTAGCCGTAGTGGTCCGACCGAAAATGGACTGCTGGGCCAAATGCCCCCAGGAGCAACTCGGCGAGCCGCTGCCAGGTACCGCGCCCCCGCGCCGAACCAACATTCCGCCCGGGTTGGTTGAATTCCTCCCCGACCCCGCAGGGATGCACCTCCGCCACCTATACCGCCGGCGGGCTGACGCGAGCACAGTTACTAGGCTGAGCCGCGTGTCTGATCCGGTACTGGTCCAGGTCGAGGACCGCGTCGCACTTATCACCGTCAATGACCCCGACCGCCGCAACGCGGTCACGAAAGAGATCTCGGCTGCCCTGCGCGCGGCCGTCGATGCCGCGGAAGCCAACCCGGATGTCCACGCACTCATCGTCACCGGTGCGGGTAAGGCGTTCTGCGCAGGCGCCGATCTCACCGCGCTCGGTGCGGCCACCGAGGACGGACTGCGCGGGATCTACGACGGCTTCCTCGCCGTCGCCAACTGTGCGTTGCCGACCATCGCAGCAGTCAATGGCCCGGCCGTCGGTGCGGGGTTGAACCTCGCGCTCGCCGCCGACGTGCGCATCGCGGGTCCGGCGGCCCTGTTCGATCCCCGCTTCCAGAAGCTCGGCATCCATCCCGGCGGCGGTGCGACGTGGATGCTGCAGCGCGCGGTGGGCCCGCAGGTGGCTCGGGCATCGCTGCTGTTCGGCATGCGGTTTGATGCGGAGGCAGCGGTGCGACATGGCTTGGCGCTCAAGGTCGCTGATGATCCTGTCGCCGCCGCACGCGAGTTCGCCGCAGGTCCGGCCGCCGCGCCACGCGAGGTGGTCATCGCGACCAAGACCTCCATGCGGGCAACCGCCAATCCCGGGGTCGTCGACACCGATCAACACCGCATCGCGGTCGACACCGAACTCGGGCCGCAGGCAACCTCGATCCTGTCGCCGGAGTTCGCGCGGAGACTGGCTGCCGCACAACGCAAGTAGCGGCAACCATCGAAGCCCGATCAAGCAGACGAACCGATCTGCTGGAGGAGGAACTGGCGTGACAAGCGCCTTCGCCGAGCACATCGACATGACGGTCGCCGGCGGTCCTGTACGGCTCTACCGGTCCGGTGACGACGGCCCACCAGTCCTGTTACTCCACGGCGGAGCGCTCGACACCGCAGAAGGCGTGTGGCGCAGCGTCGCTCCGACGCTCGCTCGCGAGTACCGCGTGTACGCCGTCGACCTCCCGAGGCACGGCGAGAGCCGTCCTTGGCGGGGCGACCTGAACTCCGCGTTCTTCGAGACGTTGATCGGCGATCTGCTCGATCAGCTCAATCTGTCGCGCGTGGCGATCATCGGCCTTTCGCTCGGCGGCGGCCTCGGCATCGGATACGCGCTGCAACACCCCGATCGCGTTTCCGCGCTCATCGCAATCGGCCCCGGCGGCATCGGCGCGAAACGCAAGGCACACTTTGTGACCTGGCTCGTCGCGCGCGCCCCCGGGCTGATGCG
This sequence comes from uncultured Actinomycetota bacterium, assembly GCA_963851115.1. Lineage (GTDB taxonomy): Bacteria > Actinomycetota > Actinomycetes > Mycobacteriales > Mycobacteriaceae > Mycobacterium. The sequence continues at coordinate 23,933 of CAWKOI010000019.1, read as the reverse complement.
ACTGAGCGCCACGTACCTTGCCCACAACCCCAAGAGGTTGCGAAAATCGATGTCAGATTCCCTGACCGCCGGCGTCGCAACCCCCGGCTTCGACGCGATTGTGGCGTCGGCCCTCGCCGAAGCCAGGGCCAAATCACGGCACCGTGAGCGGGTGCTGGACGACTGGATGATCAACGCTGTCGGCCCTTTTCGGATGCCCTCGATTACATACCCGAGTTGCCGCGCCTGCGCGTCCCGAGCCTGTGGCTGCGCGGGGATCGCGATTCACTGGTTACGCATGCAGAACTGTCCGCCGCCACCGCGGCCGCACCCGGCAGCGCTATGGAGACCGTCCGGTACGCCGGGCACATCGTCACCTACGACCAGCCCGACGAGGTGAGTCGTTTGGTGAGTGACTTCCTGTCCCGGACAACTGATATCTAGAGGTCAAGGAGCGCCATCTCCGGCGACTCGATGAGGTCGCGAAGCTCGACGAGGAATGCGGCGACCTGCGCGCCGTCGACGATGCGGTGATCGAAGGCACACGTCAGCGACATCGTTGGCCGCACGGCCACCTCGCCATCGACCACAACCGGCCGCGGCTTCAGCGAGCCCATCCCGAGGATCGCCGCCTCCGGGTAGTTGATCACCGGCACGCCCTCGTCCAACCCCAGCGCCCCGAAATTGGACACCGTGAACGTCGAGCCCTGCAGATCCGACGGCTTGAGCGTGCCCGCCCGGGCGTCGCTGATCAGCCGAGCCACTACCCCGGCCAGCTCGCGGGTGGTCTTGTCCTGGGCATCGCTGACGACCGGCACCAGCAGCCCGCGCGGGGCGGCCACGCCGAAGCCCAGGTGCACGGCCGAGTGCAGATGAATCTGCGGGCCGTCCGTGGTGTCGACCCACGTGGAGTTCAGGTTCGGGTGATGGCGCAAACAGATCGTGAGCAGTCGCAGCGTCAGCACGAACGGCGTAATCGGCGAATCCTCCCCCGCCGCATCGCGCATCCGATCCCGCAGCCGCATCAGCCCCGAGCAGTCGACCTGCACACCAGCGTGGGCGTCGGGTATCTCCCCGCGCGACAACGTCATTCGATGCGCCATCTCGGCCTGCACGCCACGCACCGCGACCATGTCCGGGCTGGGCGCCGACCTACCGGCCGCGGCCAGCACGTCCTCACGCGTGATCACGCCGTCGGGACCAGACCCGGCCAGCCTGGCGAGATCGACGTTCAACTCTGCCGCCAACTTTCGCACCGGCGGCTTCGCGCGCGGCCTTTCGGATGGCGGCACCGTGGCACGTCTGCTGGTATCCATGCCGTCATCGGCGCCATAGCCGACGAGCACCGGCCTCCGGGGCGGCGACGCAGGCTCTGCACCCGTCGCGATGCGCACCAACACCGAGCCGACATTCAACGTGTCGCCTTCGTCGCCGCCAAGCTCAACGATCCGGCCGGCGTACGGGCTCGGAATTTCGACCTCGGCCTTGTTGGTCTCCACCGTGCACAGCGTCTGGTTCAGCTCGACCGCGTCGCCGACCGCGACGTTCCAGCTGGTGATGGTCGCGTCCTCGAGACCCTCGCCCAGATCTGGCACCAGGAAGTCCTGCACACCCTCGCCGCTCATGGCTGCTGCATCGCTTTCTCGACGCAATCCAGCAGCCGGTCGACACCGGGTAGCCAGAGCTTCTCCAATCGTGCCGGCGGGTACGGCGTGTCAAAACCGGTGGCGCGCAACACCGGTGCCTCCAGGTCGTAGAACAGCTCCTCGGAGATGCGCGCGGCCAGTTCCGCGCCGAAGCCCAACGTGCGCGGCCCCTCATGCATCACCACCGCCCGGCCGGTCTTGCGCACCGAGTCCGCCACGGTGTCGAAGTCGAGCGGGTTCAGTGACCGCAGGTCGATGACCTCCATGCTCCAGCCATGATGATCGGCCGCCAGATCGGCCGCACTCAGTGCCGTCGCGACGAGCGGGCCGTAGGTCACCACCGTGACGTCGTCGCCGGTGCGCCGGACGGCAGCCCGCCCGATCGGCAGACCCGGTGAGTTGATGTCGACGGCTTCGCGGGCCCAGTACCGCCGTTTGGGCTCCAGGTAGATCACCGGGTCACGACTCGTGATCGCCTGCCGCAGCAGCCAATACGCGTCCGACGGTGTGGACGGCACCACCACCTTCAGGCCCGCGGTGTGCAGCCAGTAGCTCTCGGTGGACTCCGAATGGTGTTCCACCGCACCGATTCCGCCGAACGACGGAATCCGTATCGTCACCGGCATGTCGACATCGCCGCGGGTGCGCATACGGTACTTCGCCAAGTGGCTGACCACCTGATCGAACGCCAGCGCGGCGAACCCGTCGAACTGAATCTCGGGGACCGGGATGAAGCCGCGGATCGCCATCCCGATCGCGATGCCGACGATGGCCGATTCGGCCAGCGGAGTGTCGAAACACCGTTGTTCACCGAAGGTCTCCGCGAGACCTTCGGTCACCCGGAACACACCGCCCAGCTTGGCGACGTCCTCACCGAAGACCAGCACGCGCTCGTCGGCCGCCATTGCGTCGTGCAGCGCCCGGTTGATCGCCTGCACCATCGTCAGAGTGGGCGCCGCCTTCGTAATGTGCGCCCGCGGCACGGTGGTCAGTAGTGGGCCACGAGGCTCAGGCGTGTCGTCGCCCTGCATCGGCGGTCGTTCAATGATCTGCGTCATCTCAGGCCTCCTTCGCCAACTCCGCCAGCAGCTGCTCGCGCTGCTTCGCCAGTTCCGGAGTGATGTCGTGATAGACGGTGTCGAACATCTCGGTGATGTCGATGTCGGCGGCGCCGACCACCGATTCACGCAACTCGGTGCGTAATCGTTTCGACTTGGCCGATACTCGCTCCTCCAGTCGCTCGGTCCACACCCCGACGGACTGCAGATAGGCGCGGTACCGAGGAATGGGGTCGCGGGCAAGCCAGTGGTCCACCTCCTCTTGAGGCCGGTATCGGGTCGGATCGTCGGAGGTGGTGTGCGGACCCAGCCGGTAGGTGATCGCCTCGATCAGCGTCGGGCCGCCGCCCTCGCGCGCCCGTTGTGCGGCCTCGGCCATCACTGCGAAACAGGCCAGCACATCGTTGCCGTCGACGCGGATGCCCGGCATCCCGTAGCCGATGGCGCGGTGTGCGATCGACGGCGCCGCCATCTGATGGCTGACCGGCACCGAGATCGCCCACTGGTTGTTCTGCACGAAGAACACGCACGGCGCCTGGTACACCGCCGCGAGGTTCAGCGCCTCATGAGCGTCGCCTTCACTGGTGGCGCCGTCGCCGAGGAAGGCCACCGTCACCGAGTCCTCGCCCAGCCGTTGCGCGGCCATCGCGGCGCCCACCGCGTGAAGTCCGTGGGTGCCGATCGGGATCGCGATCGGGGCGCAGCACTTCTCGGTGAATCCCAGCCCGCCGTGCCACTTGCCGCGCCAGACCGCGCCCATCTGCGCCGGCGTGATGCCGCGTATCAGAAAGGCACCGATCTCGCGGTACTGGGGAAACAGCCAGTCGGTCTTGCGCAGGCAGGCCGCCGCGCCGATCTGGGCGGCCTCCTGGCCGCGGCACGACGCGAACAACGCCAGCTCGCCCTGTCGTTGCAGGTTGACGAATTCGATGTCGAGTTCGCGGGTGACAACCATCATCTCGTACAGCCAGCTAAGCGTCTCGGGTGGCAGATCCCGGCTGTAGCGGTCAGAAGATGTGGGCGCCCCGTCGGGGGCAACGAGTTGCACCGGCTCGATGTCGACGACCGCCGGCGTCGCAGATACCTCAGCCATACCGCCTCCTTTTCGGTGACGGCATGTTCCGCCGTCAGACCGCGAGGTGCTCAGCGCGGAGGCGGTCAGAGCAAAACCCCTGGTGAGGGGCCGCCAGCTAGTTGCCGGGGTGGGGCGCTAGCTGGACGATGCGCTCTGCTCGCCGCAGCACTGGGGCATCCACCATTATGCCGTTGCCGTTGAGTGTGTGTTTTTTCTGACACGCTCATGCGGCGTCCCCTTGCAGGGTCTTGCTTCTGGCCGCGCCGCTCCCGGCCCCGCTTGAGTCGGGTCTTACGGGAGCTCCGACGGCGCCGGATGATCCGGCGTCCGCGCCATGGCCTGTACCAACCTGGTTGGTTGACCCGGGAACCGATGGGGCCGTGGCCCTGACTGGGCCACAACTGGCGTGATCCGGCCAGTCACGGAGGTTGCGGGCCGCGTTGTGATCGCCGTCCACGACTTCACCGGTTTGCGGGCAGAGCCATCACCGACACTTGCTGTTTGGAAAGCGCAGTGACACCGCGGGATCCGCCGGGTCGACACCCCGAGCAGATAGCAGGTCGCCGCCACGCTCGTCAGGGCGCGCTCCGCACGCTTGCGACGCTGCAACAGCCAGTCCGGAAAATAACTCCCCTGGCGCAGCTTGGGGATGGCCACACCAATAGTGCCAGCGCGGGTATCGAAATCCCGATGCCGAGGGCCGGATATCCGTACACCACCTCACTGGACGCAACTCTATCCGGATAACGAAGCTCCGCTTCCGGCCCAAGACGCCCCAGGGCCGGCTGCACTTGCTGCTTGTTGTGTTGGGAACGGATTTGGGAACAGAACAGGGTGAAACCGATGCGAGCAAGCGCGACGTTCGGAACAGGCTGGACGGCTGGTCTTTTCGATCAAGATTCGGGTTACTGCCTGTGTCAGAAGGCGGAATGATCGACGCCACCAGCGATACGCTCGGTTCGCTACCCCATCGAAGGAGTGCGATGACTGATACCGCCCTTGTTGTCGGAGAAGCGCTCATCGACATCGTGCAGCACGAGGGCCAAGCGCTTGGGGAGCATGTCGGCGGTAGCCCGCTGAATGTAGCGGTTGGGCTGGCCCTACTCGGCCGGCGTGTCCAGTTCCTGACGTGGATCGGCGACGACCGCCGCGGCCGGCGAATAGCGGACTACCTTCACGACAGCGGCGTGGACCTTGCCGAAGGCAGCGTAGGGGCAACCCGAACCGCCACCGCGCGGGCGGAACTGGATGAAAAGGGCTCGGCGACTTATCAGTTCGACATTGAATGGCAGCTCTCGCCGAACCCCGGATTGATGGCACCGTTGGTGCTGCACACCGGATCCATCGCCACCGCACTCGAGCCGGGTTGCGACGCGGTCGCCGAGTTGATCGACGCAAATGCGGCGACGTCGACGATTTCATTCGATCCCAACATCCGATCCGCCTTCTTCGAGGACGCCGAAGAGGCACTTTCCCGCGTGGAGACCGTCGTCGCCCGCTCAGACGTGGTGAAGGCCAGCGACGAGGACATGCGCTGGCTCGACCCACACTCGTCGCCGGAGGAGCTGGCGGCGCGCTGGCTGACGCTCGGCCCGTCGATCGTCGCCGTCACGTTCGGTGCTCATGGCTCGTTCGCGATTTGTGCGGACGGCGACGAACGGATCCCGGCCTATCCCGCCGAGGTGGTGGACACGGTGGGTGCCGGTGACGCCTTCATGACCGGCTTGATCGACGCGCTCTGGGACCTTGGCCTGCTCGGCGGACACCGGCGCGGCCAACTGCGCGACATCGGTGCGGACGTGCTGCGTGAGGTGCTCAAGGTCGCCGCGCTGTCGGCCGCGCTGACCGTCGCACGGCCGGGCGCCGCGCTGCCGGACCGGGCCACGCGCGATCGGGCGGCCAACCGGCTCACCGGGGACTGAACGGTCGGCATCCTCCTGTTCGCGGAACCATTCCCTCGCCGGCACGACCTGAGTAGCGTGATCTAGATCACACGTCGGGGGGATCTGAACGGTTCTCAATGACGAGAGGGGGCGCCGAATATGACGACCACAGAGCACGCCGATCAACCCGCCGAATTGCCAACCACCACGGCGAAACCAGCCTTGGTCTATCCGAAGATGTGGGTGCTGTTCGGCGTCCTCATCTGCTGTTTTACCGCGTGGGGCGTGGCGGCGGACCTCACCACTCCGATGGTGGCGGGCTTCAAGCGCATCTTCGATATGAGCACTTTCCAGGCCTCGCTGGTTCAGTTGGCGTACTTCGGCGCGTACTTCTTGCTGGCAATTCCGGCCGCGTTCATCAATCAGCGGTTCGGATACAAGGCAGGTCTTCTGACGGGCCTTCTGCTTGCCGCGGTGGGCGCGTTTGCGTTCTATCCGGCGAGCAAGATCATGACGTACGAAGCGTTCCTCGTTGCATTGTTCGCGATAGCCGCGGGCTGCTCGATCCTGGAGACTTCCGCCAATCCCTACGTCCTTTCGCTGGGTCCGGAACAGACCGCGACCCGGCGGCTCAACTTCGCGCAAGCCTTCAACCCCGTGGGCACAAACATCGGTGTGCTGCTGGCCGCCACCCTTATCCTGCCCAAGTTGGACGAGCCGGTGAATATGGCCAATTTGTCGCCTGCGGAGGTACGGACGATCCGCGCCGGTGAACTCGGTGCGGTGATGGGACCGTATCTCGGTCTGGGATTTGTATTGATTGCCATAGCGTTTGTTTTTGCGTTCCAGAAGTCCCCGAAAATCGTCGAAGAATACCCGTCGGGCGACCTGGAAGGGAAATCACCATTGAAGATTCTGCTGTCGAACAAGCACTACGTGTTCGGCGTAATAGCGCAGTTCTTCAACGTCGCGGCCCAGGTCTGCACATGGACATACCTCATCCAGTACTCACAACAGGCGCTGGGTGGATCGCTCCAGTTGGGCGGATTCCTGCTGCAGGTGAGCCTGATCGTGTTCCTTATCTCGCGATTCGTCATGACCTGGGTGATCGGGCGGATTCGCGCGACGGCTGTGCTCGCAGTGCTCGGGGCGCTCGCGGTATTACTCTGCATTTTTGCGATGTTTTCTCCCAACATGGCCGGCGTTGTGGCCCTCGTCGCAGTGTCCTTCTGCCTGTCACTCATGTTTCCAACGATCTACGGTGTGGCTCTCCAGGGACTGGGACCGGCGACAAAATTCGGCGCCGCCGGCCTGGTGATGGCAATCGTGGGTGGGGCGATCATGCCTTTGGTCCAGGGCCGACTGCTCGACGCCACCAGCCCCGCGATCTCGTTCGTGGTACCTGCTGTCTGCTTCGCAGTCGTGACCAGCTTTGCCCTCTTCGATCTGAAGGCCGAACGGAACCCGGTTGGAGAACGCGCATGAAACGCTACTGGATCCTTGCGCTGGCATTGGTCGTCGCGGCATGCGGCGGTGGCGGACAAGCGGCTAACTTCAAAGATGCAACGGACCGGCTCGAGGTTGTTTCGTGGTGGGTGTCGCCGTCCGAGCATCCGGCTTTCGAGGTATTGCTGAACGCCTTCAAGGCAGCCAATCCGAAGGTGAACGTCATCGATGGTGCCATCGCCGGTGGTGGTGGGAGCAATGTGCAGGTCGCGCTCGCCGCACGGCTGCGGGCCGGTGATCCGCCCGATGTGTGGCAGACATTCCTGGGCAGTTCGCTTCGCGCCTGGGTCGACGCCGGCCGGATCGCAGACGTGTCCGCCGTCTACGAACGCACGGGCTTGGATCACACCATGCCGGCGACATTGCTCGACGCGGCGACCTATCGGGTCAAGGCGTGGGGCGTGCCCACAGGATCACACCGCGGCAATAATCTCTGGTTCAACCTGCGCGTGCTGCATGACGCCGGCATCGCTGTTCCGGCCGCCGGCTACACCTCGGAGAATTTCGCCAGTGACCTGGCCAAAGTAGCGGCAAGCGGACGAACAGCGTTGTGCCTGGGCGGTAAAGATCGCTTCACTGCCACAGAGCTTTTCGAAAACACTTTGCTCGGCGTCATCGGCCGCGACGGCTGGGCCAAGATTCGTGACGACTCATTCGACTGGACCGGCCCTCAGCTCAAAGACGCGCTGACCCGATTCGGCGACGTCGTGTCCCGCGCCGATCCAAGTGCCGGTGCCCTGACGTGGGATCAAGCGGCGAAGAAGTTGGCGTCCGGTGATTGCGCATTCCTGTCGATGAACGATTCCGTTTATGGGGAGCTCGTTGCGAACGGCGCCACCGAAGGCAAGGACTTCGGATACGTGCCCTATCCCGGAACTGCGGGCGCCTATCTGGCGATTGTGGATACCTTCGTCGTGTCGGCTCAGGCCAAAGACGGGCTGAATGCCATCAAGTTCCTCGAGACGATCGCTGATCCCAAGACGTCGCTCGCTTTCAACAAGGTGAAGGGCTCGGTGCCAATACGAAACGACGTCGATGTGTCCTCGCTACCCGCTTATCAGCGTCAGGCGTCCGAGGCATTGTGGCACGACAAAATTCTGCTATCGATGACGCACGGCGAACTTATGCCATCCGCCTTCCAGCAGGCGCTCTATGACGCGGTGGCGGCGTTCGTGCAAAGTAAGAACTCGAAGTCCTTCATCGACACGCTGCAAAATTCCATCGCGGTTCCCATTCCGGGGGGACGATGACGTCCGGTGACGGTCCGCCAGTGGAAGGAATGGCTCATGAGCGACCAGGATAGTCAGGACAAACCCCTGTTCCTGGTTGTCACCATCAAGCCTCGGCTCGACCGGCTCGACGAAGCTGAGGCGCAGCTGCAGTCGATGCGGCAAAACACCCTCAAGGAGCCGGGCTGCGTGTTCATGCACCTCGTCCAGCCCCAGGACGACCTGGACACGTGGGTGATGCTCGAGATGTTCCGCTCGCGCGCCGCGTGGGACGAGCACATGCGCCAGCCCTACAACACCGAGGGCAACAAGATTCTCGAAGGTCTCCTGCGCGAGCCTTCCGACCTCCGCCTGCTCGACGAGAAATAGGAAATCGCGAAGCGAACGACCGCGTTTCTGCAGCGATGATCTGGAGCCGATGACGGGAATCGAACCCGCGTAGTCAGCTTGTTAAGGAGAGTCGAGCATGACCGAACTCAACGCCAGTACGCTCTCGCAGTTGCCGCCCAAGGTGGCGGCACCGCCCTACGACCGCAGCCGGCTCAAGCGCGGCATCGCGCATTTCGGCGTGGGCAATTTCCATCGCGCGCATCAGGCCTTCTACATCGACCGCTGTCTCGCCCTGCCTGGCCAGGAGGACTGGGGCATCGTCGGCATCGGCCTTGGCGGCGGCGAGCGGGGCCGGCAGAAGGCCGCGCAGTACCGCGCGCAGGATTGCCTGTATTCGCTCACCATCGCGCCGCCGAAGGGCGAACCCGGCGTGCGCGTGATCGGCGCCCAGATCGACTACCTGCTCGGGCCGGACCAGCCGGACGAGGTGCTCGCGCTGTTGACAAGCCCGGACCTGCGCATCGTTACGCTCACCATCACCGAGGGCGGCTATCACGTCGATCCGCAGTCGGACGCCTTCGTCACCGACCACCCGGACGTGGCCCACGACGTCGGCGGCAACGGCGCGCCGCGCACGGTGTTCGGCTTCGTCACCGAGGCCTTGGCGCGGCGACGCGCGGCCGGCATCAAGCCGTTCACCGTGGTGTCGTGCGACAACCTGCGACACAACGGCGAAGTGGCGCGCACTAGCTTCGTCGGCTTCGCCAGCGCGCGCGACCCGGAACTCGGCGCCTGGATCGAAGCCAGCGTCGCCTTTCCCAACTCGCTGGTCGACCGCATCACGCCGTCGGTGTCCGCGGAAGACGCCGCGCGCCTCAACGCGGCCAGCGGCCTGGACGACCGCATCCCGTTGGTGGCGGAGGACTTCACCCAGTGGGTGATCGAGGACCGCTTCACCGACGGCCGTCCCACGCTCGAAAATGTGGGCGTGCAACTCAGCGACGAAGTGAAGCTGTGGGAGCAGGTGAAGGTGCGCGTGCTCAACGCCAGCCACCTCACCCTGGCTTACCCGGCCCTGCTGCTGGGCCACCACGAGGTGGCCGAGGCGATGCGTGACCCGCAGGTGCCGGTGCTGCTGGAACGCTTCCTCGACAAGATCGTGCTGCCGCTGCTCGAGGCGCCGCGGGACGTGAATCTCGTGGACTACAAGAACACCGTGCTCGAACGCTTCTCCAACGAGGCGATGCACGACCAGCTGACGCGCATAGCCTCGGACGGCGCGTCCAAGGTACCCGTGTATTTCACCACCACGCTCAAGGAGATGCTCGCGCACGGGGTCGACCACCGCATCCCAGCCTTTACCCTTGCCGCCTGGAGCCGCGTGCTACAGGGCCAGGACGACAGCGGCAATGCCTTCGAGACGACCGAGCCGCGACTCGACGATGAAGCGCGTCGGCAACTGGCATCGGGCGATCCGTCCGAAGCCTGCGGATCGAGCCGCTGCTAGCGAGCGGTGTCGCCGACCACGCGGACTTCGTCGCCAGCTTCGAGGGCTACCGCACGGCTCTGGCCGAGCACGGCGCGAGAGCGACGCTGCAGGGGATACTGGACGCCACGGCAAGCTGACGCGAACCCCGAGGTGATCGCGGGCCGGCGCGATCTCGCGAACGCGCTGTACTAGTCGCCGAGATCGACGAAATGGCGAGATCTACTCGCACTTTTTCGCCCGTGTGTCCGTTTGGGCGTAGTTAGGCCGGTTCGAACCACAGCGCGGCCAGCGGGGGCAGCACCATCATCGCCGACGCCGGGCGTCCGTGCCAGGGCTCGTCGGTGGCTTCCACCGCGCCGTAGTTGCCGATACCGGTGCCGTTGTAGATGTCGGCGTCGGTGTTGAGCACCTCGCGCCAGCTGCCCGCATGCGGCAGGCCCAGCCGGTAGCGGGTGTGCTCGGAACCGGAGAAGTTGAACACGCACGCCAGCATCGAGCCGTCGTCGCCGAAGCGCATGAAGCTCAGCACGTTGTTGGCGGAGTCGTTGGCGTCGATCCACGAGTAGCCCTCGGGGCTGGTGTCACGCGACCACAGCGCGCGCCGGGTCTGGTAGATGCCGTTGATGTCGGCACCATCCGCTGGATGCCGTTGGAGAAGCTGTTCTCGTCGAGCTGATACCAGTCCACGCCCGCGCTCCTCGGACCACTCCGCGCGCTGCCCGAATTCCTGGCCCATGAACAGCAGCTGCTTGCCCGGGTGGGCCCACTGGTAGGCCAGCAGGCCGCGCAGCCCGGCCGCCTTGACGTGGTCATTGCCGGGCATCCGGCCCCACAGCGTGCCCTTGCCGTGCACGACTTCGTCGTGGCTGATCGGCAGCACGTAGTTCTCGCTGAAGGCATACAGCATCGAGAAGGTCATCTCGTGGTGGTGGTAGCTGCGGTGCACCGGGTCATGGCTGATGAAGTCCAGCGTGTCGTTCATCCAGCCCATGTTCCACTTCATGCGAAAAGCCAAGCCCGCCAAGGTTTGTCGCCCGGGTCACGCCGGGCCATGACGTCGACTCCTCGGCGATGGTGACGATGCCGGGCGCGATCTTGTGCACGGTGGCGTTCATCTCCTGCAGGAACTGCACCGCCTCGAGGTTCTCCCGGCCGCCGTAGACGTTCGGTGTCCAGCCGCCCTCCGGCCGCGAGTAGTCCAGGTAGAGCATCGAGGCGACCGCGTCGACCCGCAGCCCGTCGATGTGGAACTCCTGCAGCCAGTACAGCGCGTTGGCCACCAGGAAGTTGCGCACCTCGGCCCGGCCGAAGTCGAACACATAAGTGCCCCAGTCGAGTTGCTCACCCCGGTGCGGGTCGGAGTGCTCGTAGAGCGCTGTGCCGTCGAAGCGGCCCAGCGCCCAGGAGTCCTTCGGGAAGTGCGCGGGCACCCAGTCCATGATCACGCCGATGCCGGCCTGATGCAGCCTGTCCACCAGGTAGCGGAAGTCGTCGGGGGTGCCCAGCCGCGACGTCGGCGCGTAGTACGACGTGACCTGATAGCCCCACGACCCGCCGAACGGATGCTCGGCGACCGGCATCATCTCGACGTGCGTGAAGCCCTGTTCGACAACGTAATTGGTGAGTTCGTCGGCCAGCTGGCGATAGCTCAGGCCGGGCCGCCACGACATCAGGTGCACCTCGTAGGTGCTCATCGGCTCGAACACCGGGTTCTGCTGAGCGCGCTGGGCCATCCATCGCCGTCGCCCCAGGTGTAGGAGCTCTCGGTGACCTTCGACGCCGTCTGCGGCGGCACTTCGGTGGCGAAGGCCATCGGGTCGGCGCGGTCGGTGACCGCCCCGTCGGCGCCGTGTACCCGGAACTTGTACAGCCCGCCCACCTCGAAATCCGGCCAGAACAGCTCCCACACGCCGGTCGACCCCAGCACACGCAACTGGGCCTCGTTACCGTCCCAGTGGTTGAACTCACCGATCAGGCTGACACCCTTGGCGTTCGGCGCCCACACCGCGAACGACACCCCGTTCGACCACGCCGTCGGGTGTGGTGAAGCTACGCGGATGCGCTCCCAAGATCTCCCACAGTCGTTCGTGGCGGCCCTCGGCGAACAGGTGCAGGTCGACCTCGCCCAGCGTGGGCAGGAACCGGTACGCGTCGGCCACCGTGTGGACGTTCGGCGAATCGCCGCCGCCCCGTAGCTGATCTCCAGCCGGTAGTCCACCAGATTCGTGAACGGCAGCGCCACCGCGAATAAGCCGGACTCGATGTGCTGGAACGGATACCGCTCACCACCGACCAGCGCAACGACCGTCGACCGCGTGCGGCCGATAGGCGCGCACCACGGTGTGATCGCCGTATTCGTGGGCGCCCAGAACCGAATGCGGGTCGTGGTGCTCACCGGCCAGCAAGCGGTTCAGGTCGGCCACAGGCGGCCGCAGGTGCGGGCTGGTGGGTTGGTTGGTCCGCGTCATATCCGTCACTCCCTACGCAGCAACTTCGACTATTGCACCTAATGTGCCCTGGGGGGCGACTAACGAGTCGGACAAGGGTGGACGGGTCGACGAGCTGCCTGCGCGGTGGACACCGACGCGGCCAACTGCGCGACATCCGGGCGGACGCGCTGCGTGCGGTGCTCAAGGTCGCCGCGCTGTCGGCGGCGCTGACCGTCGCACGGCACGGCGGGCGCCGCGCTGCCGAACCGGCCACCCGCGATCGGGCGGCCAACCGGCTCACCCGGGACTGAACGGCCCGCATCCTCCTGCTCGCGCAACCATTCCCTCAGCGGCACGACCTGGGTAGCGTGATTTAGATCACACGTCGGGGGGATCTGAACGGTTCTCAATGACAAGGGGGGCGCCGAATATGACGACCACAGCTCCGTGCCCTTATCCGCGAGCAGGTCCGCATCCTCACCGAGACCGCACCCGAAGTCGTCACCGTGTTCTCGTGGCCACCAGAGTCGTAGCCCGAGGCCTCCCACGAGACCGGGTTCAAGTGGTTCGTGCCGGGGCCGGTGGACGGCTCGGTGGCCTTCGGCGCGGAGCGCCGAGTCGTTTCGCCGGTCCGGACCCCACCTGCCCCGGATCCAGCAGGAGGCCCGCAAGATCGTCGACAGCGCACTCAACGCGTCCAACTGAAGGAGACATCAGATGGCCGATCCAAACGTGCTCGGCATCGTGCTCGCCGGTGGTGAGGGCAAGCGCCTCTCACCGCTGACCCTCGACCGGGCCAAGCCAGCCGTCCCCTTCGGCGGGCTGTATCGATTGATCGATTTCGCGTTGTCGAACCTGGTCAACGCCGGGGTACTGCGGATCGCGGTGCTCACCCAGTACAAGAGCCACAGCCTGGACCGCCACATCACCACGACCTGGCGGATGAGCAGCCTGCTCGCCAACTACGTGACCCCGGTGCCCGCCCAACAGCGCCTTGGCCCGCAGTGGTACACCGGCTCCGCCGATGCGATCTACCAGTCACTGAACCTGATCCACGACGAGAAGCCGGATCTGGTCATCGTGTTCGGCGCCGACCACGTCTACCGCATGGACCCGAGGCAGATGATCGCGCAGCACCTCGACAGTGGCGCGGGCGCCACGGTGGCCGGCATTCCGGTGCCACGCAAGGAGGCCAGCGCCTTCGGCGTGATCAAGACCGCCTCCGACGGGCAGCAGGTCGAGGCGTTCCTGGAGAAGCCGCCCGACCCGCCGGGGCTACCAGGTCGTCCCGATGAGACGTTCGTGTCGATGGGCAACTACCTGTTCTCCGCCGACGTGCTGGTCGAGGCACTGCGCAAGGACGCCGCCGACGAGTCCAGCAAGCACGACATGGGCGGCAACATCATGCCGATGATGGTGGACCGGGGCATGGCACAGGTTTACGACTTTCAGCGCAACGAGGTGCCCGGTGCCGACCCCGCCGACGCCGGCTACTGGCGGGACGTTGGAACGTTGGACTCCTACTACGACGCGCACATGGACCTGTGCGCTGTCGTGCCGGTATTCAACCTGTACAACAGTGAGTGGCCGATCCTCACCCACGTCCCGCCGCACCCACCGGCGAAGTTCGTGCACGAGGACGGCGAGCGGGTCGGCCATGCGGTCAACAGCGTGGTTTCCAACGGCGTCATCGTCTCTGGGGCGCTGGTGCGCGAGTCAGTACTGTCTCCCGGCGCGCGGATAGAGGACTACGCCATCGTGGAACGCTCAGTGATCATGGACAACACCGTCGTCGCCGCCAACGCCGTGGTACAGAACGCGATCATCGACAAGGACGTGGTGGTACCCGAAGGAGCGCAGGTGGGAGTGGACAAAGACCACGACCGGGCGCGCGGATTCGTCGTCTCCGACGGCGGCGTGACCGTCGTCGGCAAGAGCCAGGAGGTGACCAAGTGAGCCAGCCCAACCAGACAGGTGACCGACTCAAGGTCGCACTGTGTACGAGGGAGTACCCGCCCGAGGTCTACGGCGGCGCCGGCGTGCACGTGGAGTACCTGGCCAAGGAGCTGTCCAAGCACGTGGACCTGACCGTGCACTGCCAGGGGGCCGACCGGCCGACCGCGGTGGCGCACCGGCCATGGGACCGGCTGATGAACGCCAACCCTGCGCTGCAGACGATCTCCACGGGACTGTCGATGGTGGCCGCCATGGGCGACGTCGACCTGGTGCACTCCCACACCTGGTACGCCAACATGGCCGCTCACCTGACATCGCTGCTCTACGGCATCCCGCACGTGTTGACCATGCACTCGCTTGAGCCACTTCGACCGTGGAAGGCCGAACAGCTCGGCGGCGGCTACGCGCTGTCGTCCTGGTGCGAGCGCGACGCCGTGGAGAGCGCCGCGGCGGTCATCGCGGTGTCCAACGGAATGAAGGCCGACGTGCTGTCCACCTACCCCTCGGTGGACCCGGAGAAGGTGCGGGTGATCCACAACGGGATCGATGCACAGCAGTACGCCCCAGACCCCGACACTGACGTGCTCGAGCAGTATGCTGTCGACTCCAATCGACCCAACGTGGTCTTCGTGGGTCGTATCACCCGGCAGAAGGGCGTACCGGTGCTGCTGCGCGCGGCCGCCCAGCTCGACCCCGAGGTGCAGCTCGTGCTATGCGCCGGACAGCCGGACACGCCCGAACTCGCACATGAGGTGACCGACCTCGTCAACAACTTGCGCGCGACCCGATCTGGGGTTATCTGGATCGAGGGCATGCTGAACCGGCACGAGGTGATCCAGCTGCTCAGTCACGCCACCGCGTTCGTCTGCCCGTCGCTGTACGAGCCGCTCGGCATCGTCAACCTGGAGGCGATGGCCTGCGGTACCGCGGTCGTCGCCTCAAATGTGGGCGGCATCCCGGAGGTGGTTGCAGACGGCGAGACCGGCCTGCTGGTGCCGCCGGACGAGCCGAAGGCGCTGGCCGACGCGCTCAACACGCTGGCCCGCGATCCGGAGCGGGCTAACGCGATGGGCGAGGCCGGCCGGCAACGCGCCATCTCCGACTTCGACTGGACCAGCATCGCCTTGCAGACCGCCAAGCTGTACCAGGAGGTCGCCGGATCGACCGTCAAGCCAGCGGACGCATGACGGTGCTGGCGGCCCAGATCCCAGCCTGATCATGCGATGACACCCGCGGATACACCACCACACCCGCCGTGAGGCCGATGCTGCGGTGGTCTTGACCAGAATCAGCCGGCCCACCCGCTCGGCGGACACCGGCAGCGTCCCCTCCCGAAAGCAGCACTAGGCCGAAGTTCCCCCCGGTTTGTTGACGGGTTGGTGTGTTGACCTGGGATTTCGCGATCCAGCCGGTTTGGGTTACTGACTACGCCATGCCGTGGCGATGGGAGACGCCAAGCAGTTCGAAGGCGCGCCGCTGCAGCGCGGTGGGCGTGGTGATCATGGTGAACGGGGGCACGTCGTGGTTGGGCTGGATGTGGTTGGCGCAGATGGTGGCCAGGTCGGCGAGCAGGCTGGTGAAACTATGCACCGGGTAGTCGTCCTCGGTGCGTTTGCGGGATGCCTTGGCCAGCGCGGGGTTTGAACGTTGCGCCGCGGCGACCGGGTCGGTGCGCTTGGCGCGGGCGGCGGGTTTGTCGTGGTCGCAGAACAGGATCGGGGCCAGGTCTTGTTTCATGTGCCAGCTCAGGTAGTAGGACAGCATGCGTAAGAACACGTGCGCGCGGACCCGGCCGGCCAGGCGGTGGCGGATGGGCCGCACGTCCAGCTCGGTGTTGAGGGTGCGGAAGAACCGCTCGACATCTTCGAGTCCCTTGTAGCGTGCCACCACATCGTCGGTGGGCAGGGTGTTGTCGGGCAGGCTGGTGCGCAGCACATAGATCCCGTCGAGGGCGGCCTCGGCGGCGATGTCGTGGTGGTTACGCGCGAACGTGAACGCCTCGTCGGTGATCTCCAGAGTGAAGTGCTTGGCCATCTTGAACTTGTTGATCACCTTGCCCACTCGCAGCGCGATCTTGTCCCGCCCGCGCAGCGGCCGCCTGTCGCGGCGGGTGGCTGCGGCGATCTTGTCCAGCTCGGTGGCGGTGGCGGCCAGCAGCTCGTCGCGTTTGCGGGTCCGCTCGGCTGCTAGGGCCGGGTTGCGGCAGCACACCAGCCGCTCGCCGGGATAGTCCGGGGAGCTGATCTCGACGAGGTTCTGCTCATCAAACAGCGACAGCTGCAGCGCATCGGCCTCAACGAGGGCCTTGATCTGCGGGGCGCGCAACGCGGTAATCCAGTCCAGCCCGCCTGGGCGCAGCTCGTCGCGGATGCGCGCGGAAGTGAGCATGCCCCGATCACCCACCAGGCACACCCCTCTAGCCCGAACCGGGTCTTGAGCTTGGTGATCTGGGCGGCCAGGGTCTTGGGGTCGGCGGTGTTGCCCTCGAACACCTCGATCGCCACCGGCACCCCGTCGGTGGCGCACAGCAGCCCGTAGACGATCTGCAGCCGGCCCTTGACCCCGTCGCGGGCGTGCCCGATCGCCCCCAGCGGGCAGGACCGGCCCTCGAACGCGGCCGAGGACACGTCATAGAGCACCAGCGTGCCGTTGGCCAAATACCGTGCAGCCAACGCATTTTCGATGCCGTCTTTGCGGGCCAGCACCCAATCCATCGCCGCATACAGGTCATCCTCGTCGGCCCCGCCCACCCTCAGCACCGTACCCAGCGAGCTGGTCGCGGTCTCGGCGCGCAACGCGCGGGCGAACGCCAGCTTGGACCCCGGCGTGATCACCTGGGCGATCAGCATGGCCAGCACCAGGTCCCGCTTGCGCGACGGCGACGGGTCGATCAGCTCCTCGATCCCCAGCCGGCGTGCCGTACCCAGCACCGCGGCGACATGCCCGTGCGGCAGGCTTCTGGTGATCTCAAACGCCTCGGCGAGCTCCACCTGCGCCGGCAGGCCCTTGAGCACCCGGGCCAGCGCGTCGACCTTTTCGTCGGGCCAGCGCGACAGGTTGGCCAGGGTGCGGTTCTTCACCTTGCCGCCCTCCCGGTAGCTCTCCCGCAACAGGATCGCCGGCGGTGACCCACGATTCGGCACCCGCGCTACATACATGTCTACCTATATATCACGCACATGGGTTTCTCATGGTTAGCGACACGAGATTTATCGCTATCAACGCTGACTATACATGTCTACATAGCTGGGCCCGCGCAGGCCGCGAAGCACCTGCTCACAACGACACGTCCTACTCACGACCGGTCTACACGGGGGAACTTCGGACTAGGCGGTATGCCGATTCACACCGACCGACGTCGCCCAAACCGCCAAACTCCGCAGGGCGACCCGCACCTCCAGATGGCTCCTAGCCACCATCCTTCGGCGCGAGCGCGACGATCCGTTGGGCGCGCCGAAGTACTGGGGCATCGACCATCAAGCCCTCGTATTGGAAGACGCCCCTCTCATCGCGGGCGGCCGCCAGGACGTGTCGCGCCCATTCGACCTGGTCGGCGGTCGGTTCGTAGCCTGCGCGAATGATCGCCACCTGCGACGGATGGATCGCGACTTTGGCGTCGAACCCAACGGCAACCGCGTCGTCGACCTCGGCACGCAGGCCGTCGAGGTCCTTGATGTCCAGGTACACCGAATCCAGCGCCATCCGGCCATACGCCTTGGCGGCCAGCAGGGTCTGCGAGCGCACATGCTTGGCGACATCGCGATAGCTTCCGTCGGCGTTGCGGTTGGCGGTGCCCCCCAACGCGGCGAACAGATCTTCCGCACCCCACATCAGCGCCATGGCATTGTCGACGCGCGCCAACTCCGCGACCGCCAACGCACCCACCGGCGTTTCGATCAATACCACCACGTCGAGCGGCGCCAGCGCGCTCACCTGCTCGGCGGATTCGGTCTTCGCCAGCATCACGGTGGTGTAGGCGGTGCGCGAGAGCGCCTTCAAGTCGAGTTCGTGATCGGCGGTGGTGCTGGGGTTGACCCGGACGACCGTGCGGTTCGGGTCCAGCGGTGTGTCGACCAACGCCGTGCGCGCGGCTTCCCGGTCCTTGGCCGCCACACCGTCTTCCAGGTCGAGGATCACCACATCCGCTGCCGCGGCGGCCTTTTCGAACCGTTCAGGGCGGTCGGCCGGGCAGAACAACCATGCCGGCCCGGTCTGCGTCAACGCCACTAGTTCGCTCCCTCAGGTCGCTTGCGCACCATGGTCTTTCGCGACGCCGTCGCGACGATGTCGCCGTGCTGATTACGGCCGACATGGGAGAAGGTCACGATGCCTTCTCCGGGACGGCTTTTGGACTCCCGCTTGTCGGTCACCTCAGTCTCGGCGTACAACGTGTCGCCGTGGAAGAGCGGCTTGGGGAAGGCCACCTCGCCGAAGCCGAGATTGCCGACGATCGTGCCCTGGGTCAGCTGTGCAACCGACAAGCCGACCAACGTCGACAGCGTGAACATCGAATTGACCAGCCGCTGGTTGAACGGCGGCAGGGCGTCGGAGAACGCCGCATCGAGGTGCAGCGCCTGGGTGTTCATCGTCAACGTCGTGAAAATGACGTTGTCCGCCTCGGTGATGGTGCGGCCGGGCCGGTGCTGGTAGAGCACCCCGGGCTCGAACTCCTCGAACCACAGCCCTCGCTGGACGACGACCTTCCGCTCGCTCACAGGCCAACCTGCCGCGCGATGAGCATCAACTGCACTTCGGTTGTCCCCTCACCGATCTCGAGGATCTTGCTGTCTCGGTAATGCCGCGCCACCGCGAACTCGTTGATGAACCCGTAGCCGCCGAAGATCTGGGTGGCGTCGCGGGCATTGTCCATCGCGGCCTCGCTGGCCACGAGTTTGGCGATCGCCGCCTGCTTCTTGAACGACTTGCCCGACAGCATCAGCGCAGCGGCGTCGTAATACGCGGTGCGGGCCGTGTGAGCGCGGGCCTCCATGCGGGCGATCTTGAACGCGATGGCCTGGTTTGCGCCGATGGCCTGACCGAACGCCTCACGCTCCTTGGCGTACTTGACGCTTTCGTCGACGCAGCCCTGCGCCGCGCCCACCGACAATGCCGCGATCGCGATCCGGCCCTCGTCGAGGATGCGCAGGAAGTTGGCGTAGCCGCGGCCGCGTTCACCGAGCAGGTTCTCCCGCGGCACCCGCACGTCGTCGAAGCTCAGCGGGTGGGTGTCCGACGCGTTCCAGCCGACCTTGTTGTACGCGGGCTCGGCGGTGAATCCCGGTGTCGGAACGGGCACCAGGATCGTCGAGATCTCCTTCTTACCGTCCGCGTCCCCGGTGACCGCCGTGACGGTGACGAGCTTGGTGATGTCGGTGCCGGAGTTGGTGATGAACTGCTTGCTGCCATTGATGACCCAGTGCCCGTCATCCGGTCGGGCGGTCGTCTTGGTCGCCCCGGCGTCGGTGCCACCGCCGGGTTCGGTGAGGCCGAACGCGGCCAGCGCCTTCCCACTTGTCAACTGCGGCAACCATTCCTGCTTCTGCGCCTCGTTGCCGAAGCGGTACACCGGCATGGCGCCCAGCGACACGCCGGCCTCCAGGGTGATCGCTACGCTCTGGTCGACCTTGCCCAGTTCCTCCAGCGCCAAGCACAGGGCGAAGTAGTCGCCACCCATGCCGCCGTACTCCTCGGGGAACGGCAGGCCGAACAGTCCCATGTCGGCCATTCCGGACACGACTTCGTATGGGAAGGAATGCTCTTCGTCGTGCTTAGCCGCGACCGGGGCCACCACGCTCTGGGTGAAGTCGCGCACCGTCTTGGCGAGCTGCTCGTAGTGATCGGGCAGCATGCCAGTCGCCAGAAAATCGCTCATGACTCTTCCTTTTGCGTTGCGGTGATCCTCGCCAGCGGCTGGCCCACCTTGACCTGGTCGCCGACGGCGACGAGTAGTTCCACCACGCCGTCGACCGGTGCGGCAAGTGCGTGTTCCATCTTCATCGCCTCGACGGTGACGACGACGGCGCCTGCGTCGACCCGCTCACCGTCATCGACACCAACGGCGACAACCGAACCCGGCATCGGGCTGGTGAGCTCGGCGTCGCCGCTGTGTTCGTCGTCGGGCCGGACCGGTGCTTCCCGGACCTCCTCGACGACGGCGGTGCGATCGGTGCCGGACAACCAGATCTGGCCGTCGGTGACCGCGACGAGATAGTCGGTGCGCAGGCCGTCCAGCGTGACCGCCAACCGGTCGTCGTCCAGAGACGCTGTCAGCGAATGTGATTCGCCATTCTCGACCACCGCGGTCGCACTCTGCGGTGTGCCGGTGAGGTACACGTGGTCGGTGCGTTCGCCGGCGTGCAGCCGGAAGGTGGTAGGCGCGCGCTCCCCCACCCGCCATCCCGACGGCACCTGCCACAGGTCGGCGCCCGGGCTGGGCCAGCTGCGCAGCCACTTACAGGCCGCCGCGGCGATCAGCTCTGCGTCGCCCGGCTCCGCGGGAGTGTAGTCGGGGGTTCGACGGTCGAGCAGTCCGGTATCAAGGCGGCCCGCAACAACATCGGGATCGGCCAGAAGGAAGCGAAGGAACTCGATGTTGGTGGTGACGCCGAGAACGGCCGTGTCCGCCAGCGCCCGGTCGAGCGCGCGCAGCGCCGCCGGTCGATCGACCGCGTGCGCGATGACCTTGGCCAGCATCGGGTCGTATTCACTGCCGATCACGGTGCCGCGGGCCAGGCCGGAATCCACCCGCACACCAGGGCCCTCCGGCTCGGCCAGGTCGAGCACTTCACCGCCGGTGGGCAGGAAGCCGCGGCCGGGATCCTCTGCGTAGACGCGGGCCTCGATGGCGTGACCGGTCATGGTGATGTCGTCCTGCGTGATCGGCAGCTTCTCGCCTGCCGCGATGCGCACCTGCAGTTCGACCAGGTCCACGCCGGTGACCATTTCCGTCACCGGGTGTTCGACCTGCAGGCGGGTGTTCATCTCCATGAAGAAGAACTCGTCGGGACGGTCAGCGGAGACGATGAATTCGACGGTGCCTGCGCCGGTGTAGTCCACGCTGCGTGCGGTGTCGCGGGCCGCCGCGCCGATGCGCGCCCTGGTCGACTCGTCGAGCAGCGGTGACGGCGCCTCCTCGATGACCTTTTGATGACGACGCTGCAGGCTGCATTCGCGCTCGCCGAGGTGGACGACATTGCCGTAGCCGTCGGCGAGCACCTGCACCTCGATGTGGCGCGGGTTCAACACAAATCGTTCGAGGAACAACGTGTCGTCGCCGAACGCGGCGCCGGCCTCCCGGCGAGCGCTGGCCACCGCAGCGGGCAGCTCTGACGGTTGATGTACCACCCGCATGCCCTTACCGCCGCCGCCGGCCGACGGCTTGACCAGAACGGGATAGCCGATCTCCTCGGCGGCCGCGATCAAGTCGTCGTCGGTGAGACCCGGCCGGGCGGCGCCGGGGACGACCGGCACGTCGAACGCCGAAACCGCGGCCTTCGCCGCGATCTTGTCACCCATTGTCTGGATAGCCCCGACCGGCGGCCCGATGAACACGATGCCGGCCGCCTCCAGGGCAGCGGCGAATTTCGCGTTCTCCGAAAGGAACCCGTAGCCAGGATGTACCGCCTGCGCCCCGGTGCGCCGCGCCGCTGCGACAATAGCGTCGATGTTGAGGTAGCTCAGCCGCGCGGGCGCGGGACCGATGTCCACCGCGATGTCGGCTTCCGCCACGTGACGCGCACCGGCGTCGGCCTCGCTGAACACCGCCACCGATCGGATTCCCATCGCGCGCAGCGTTCGGATGACCCGCACGGCGATCTCGCCGCGGTTGGCAACCAGAACGGTGTCGAAAGTCATCGCATCACATCCGGAACACGCCGTAGGAGACCGACTCTAGCGGCGCCTGACCGACAATCGAAAGCGCCAGCCCCAGCACGGTTCTAGTGTCGGCGGGATCGATCACCCCGTCATCCCAGAGCCGGGCCGTGGAGTAATAGGGGTTGCCCTGGCTTTCGTACTGTTCGCGGATCGGCGCTTTGAACTCCTCTTCCTGTTCGGGGGTCATCTCGCCCCGCACGGCGGCCAGCACCGAGGCGGCCTGCTCGCCGCCCATCACCGAGATCCGCGCGTTGGGCCACATCCACAGGAAGCGTGGCGAATACGCCCGCCCGCACATCGAGTAATTGCCCGCACCGTAGGAGCCGCCGATCACGACGGTCAACTTCGGCACGCGCGCGCAGGCGACCGCGGTGACCATCTTCGCGCCATGCTTGGCGATGCCGCCGGCCTCGTAGTCTCGGCCCACCATGAACCCGGAGATGTTCTGCAGGAACAGCAGCGGGGTCATGCGTTTGTCACACAGTTCGATGAAATGTGCGCCCTTCAGAGCGGACTCAGAGAACAGCACGCCGTTGTTGGCCACGATGCCCACCGGGTGGCCGTGAATGCGGGCGAACCCGGTCACCAGCGTGCTGCCGTAATCGGCCTTGAATTCGGCGAACTCACCGCCGTCGACGATGCGGCTGATCACCTCGTGGACGTCATAGGGCACGCGCGGGTCGACTGGGACCACGTCGTACAACTCGGTCTGGTCGGCCACCGGGTCGACAGTCGGTCTCACCTCCCACGGCAGCTCGGTGCGCGGACCCAGTGTGGCGACGATGCGCCGGACGATCCGCAGCGCGTCGCGGTCGTCGTGGGCCAAATGATCTGTGACACCAGAGGTTTTGGAGTGTAGGTCGCCGCCACCGAGCTCCTCGGCCGTCACCACCTCGCCGGTCGCGGCCTTCACCAGCGGCGGGCCGCCGAGGAAGATGGTGCCCTGATTGCGCACGATCACGGCTTCGTCGCTCATCGCAGGCACGTACGCGCCGCCCGCGGTGCATGAGCCGAGCACGGCGGCGATCTGCGGAATGCCCTCGGCGCTGAGGTTGGCCTGGTTGTAGAAGATGCGACCGAAATGTTCGCGGTCCGGGAACACCTCATCCTGGCGCGGAAGGAACGCTCCGCCGGAGTCCACCAGATAGATGCACGGCAGCCGGTTCTGTCCGGCGATCTCCTGGGCGCGTAAGTGCTTCTTGACGGTGATCGGGTAGTACGTGCCGCCCTTCACCGTCGCGTCGTTGGCGACGATCATGCACTCGCGGCCCGAGACACGGCCGATACCGGCAATCATTCCCGCACCGGGGCATTCGTCGTCGTACATGCCGTCGGCGGCCAACGGCGCCAATTCCAGGAACGGGCTGCCCGGGTCGAGCAGACCGTCCACGCGATCGCGGGGCAGCAGCTTGCCGCGGCTGACGTGGCGCTCGCGGGCGCGGGCCGATCCGCCAAGCGCGGCGGTGGCCAGCTTTGCA
>CAWKOI010000018.1:0-68214 GCA_963851115.1 uncultured Actinomycetota bacterium | reverse complement strand
CCGAGTCACAGCTGCGATTGGTTTCGGCTGGAAGCCCACGAGGTATCCCCACGGCAAGGTTCAGTTCCGAGCCGCAACCCAAACCAACGAAGGGGACACATCATGGGCGCCAGAGATAAGGCCAGCAACAAGATCGACGACCTAGGCGGCAAGGCAAAAGAGGCTGCCGGCAAGGTGACTGGCGATAAGGACACCGAGAACGAGGGCAAGGTTGATCAGGCGAAGGCCAGCTTGAAGGACGCCGGCGAGAAGATCAAGGACGCGTTCAAGAGCTAACGCCCGACCCGCCAGGCTCCGGCGACCTGTGGACGGACGCCGGAAAAACGCCAGCTGATTAGGCACTTATCCAGTTTCCGTGGAAGCCGTACGGAACACGCTGCGGCAGCTTGATTCTCGCCACCGGCTTGCCCGCGAAATCGGACGCGTCGATGATCACCAGGTCGCTGCCGTCGCGGGCGGGGTCATAGACGTAACCGATGTACCAGCCGCTGCTCTCGTCGGCGGTACCCGAAGCAGGCACGAACACTGCCTCACCCGGGCCGCCAGGTGAGTCCGCGGAGCCGAAGGCGTGCTCGACCGCGCCACCCGTCGTGAGGTCGTAGCGGACCAGTCGACCCTCGCCGACCGAGACGGCGTAGCGGGCAGGGAGGGTGGCCAACCGGTCGTCGATGCGGGGGAACTCCACCGCACGATCGTCGAGCTGGCGTTCGGCGACCTTGCCGGTCTGCAGGTCGATCGTCCAGCTCCACAGCATGCCGTTCGCGTCGAATCCGCCGCCGTCACGCCACAGTTCCGGATATCGGACAGCCTGCAGCACAATGGAATTGCCGTCGTCGTAGGCGTTGGCGACGTGGAAGACGTAGCACGGATCGATCTCGAACCACCGCACCGGCCCGAACGGGTCGTCGCGACGCATCACTCCCAATCTCGCGCCGTAGTTGTCGTCCCACCGGTAAGGCATGTCACCGTCGCCCTTCAGCGCTACTTCGAGGTTGAACACGATCGGCAGGTCCATGAAGATGACGTGCTGGGCGGTCAGCGCGAAGTCGTGCATCATCGTCAGCGCCGGAACGTCGAGCGGCCGGTTGATGGTCAGCTCGCCGTTGGCGTCAGCGCGGTGGTAGGTGACGTGCGGCGCGAAGATGTTGCCGTAGCCGAAGAAGTGAAGCTCACCGGTGGTCGGGCAGATCTTCGGGTGCGCGGTCATCGAGTCCACCAACTTGCCGCCGAAGTCGTAGGCGCCCACGGTCTCTAGGTCGTTGGTGATCTCGTACGGCAGTGAAGACTCGACCAGCGCCAGAGTCTTGCCGGCGTGGTTGACGACGTGGGTATTGGCGATGGCTGCGCGCAGGTTGCGGGTGCCGTCAGCGTTATAGAGCGGGAAGTCTTCCTTGAAGCTGTCGGTGCGAACCCAGCGGTTGCGGTACCAGGCGGCGCGGCCGCCCTCGAGCCGGACGCCGTGGATCATCCCGTCGCCGGTGAACCAGTGCGCGGTGGCCTGTCGCGGATTGGGACCGTTGCGCAGATACCAGCCGTTGAGTTCGGCCGGAATGGCGCCCTCGACGGGCAGGTCGAACTCCGTCAGCTCGTCGGCGACGGGCGCGTAGTTGCCCCGGTGGAAGAACTGGCCGGTGCCGAAGAGGGCTGAGGTGTCCGAAGTGGTGTCGGTCATTGGGGATCTCCTGTCGCTCGACATGTCTAAGATGACATGTCAGTTCTGACATGTCAATAGTGGAGGTACGATCAGCCGGTGAGTCTGCGGATCGCGGCATTGGGACTGCTGGCACAAGAACCCGGCAGCGGATATGACCTGCTCAAGCACTTCGAGAAGTCGATGGCCAACGTCTGGCCGGCAACCCAGAGCCAGCTCTACGGCGAACTGAACAAGCTCGCTGACGCCGGGCTGATCGAGGTCTCCGACATCGGCCCGCGCGGGCGCAAGGAGTATCGGATCACCGAGGCCGGGCGCGCCGAACTGCGTCGCTGGGTGGCCAACCCCGAAGACGATCCACCATTCAGGAGCGCGGAACTGCTGCGCGTGTTCCTGCTCGGGGAGATTCCGCGTGCGCAGGCGCGCGAACACATGGTCGCGGTGGCCGAACACGCCGACGCCGAGGTCAAGCGCCTGGAAGAGCTGCGCGACTCCATCCATTGGAGCGATGAAGAGGGCTCGTTCTACGGCCGCGCCGCGCTCGAGTACGGCCTACGGATGTACGCGATGGAGGCGGACTGGGCTCGCTCGCTGGTCACGTCCATCGACAAGCGCGCGCGGAAATAATCGTTGCATCGCGATAGTTTTCGATATATCGTCAACATATCGGAGACGCACACAGCGTTTCCTCTCGAACGTAAGGAAACACTCATGACCACCCCATTCACACCACCACCCGGCGGCTTCGGCTTCTTGGCCCCGGTGATCGCCGCGCCTTCCATCAGCAGCGGCGCCAGGCCCGACGCGAGTTCCGCGAACACCTGCGCGACCACGACGCCGACCTCGGGCCGGGCCGCGGCTTCGAGTTCGGCTTCGACCCCCGCGGGGGCTTCGGGTTCGGCTTCGGACCCGGCGCGCGCGGCGGCAGGCGCGGCGGCGGCGGCCGGGGACGCGGCCGACGCGGCGACGTCCGCGCGGCCATCCTCAAGCTGCTCGCCGAGCGGCCCATGCACGGCTACGAGATGATCCAGGAGATCGCCGAGCGCACGCAGGACCTGTGGCGCCCGAGCCCCGGCTCGGTGTACCCGACCCTGCAGCTGCTCGTCGACGAGGGTCTGCTGGTCGCACGCGAAAGTGAAGGCAGCAAGAAGCTTTTCGAGCTGACCGACGAGGGCCGGGCAGCCGCCGAGAAGATCGAAACCCCGCCATGGGAGACGATCGCCAACGACGTCGAACCCGGCCACGTCAACCTACGAAGCGCCGTCGCCCAGTTGATGGGCGCAGTCGCGCAGGGCGCCTACGCGACAAGCCCGGAGCAGCAGGAGCGGATCGTCGACATCGTCAACAACGCCCGCCGCGAGATCTACGGCATCCTCGGCGAGTCCGAGTAGCCAGCGATTTGTGGCGTCTGGGCCGCGCTGAGCGCGGTTCAGGCTCCACAATTCACATATGGACAGACGTGTTCGGGTCGCGCTGGTCACCAAGGTCGGACGGCAAGCGAGACGACACGCGCGATGGCTCCCTCGACCAAGACCAGACGCGCTGCGCGCAGGCCTCGAGGAGAACTGAACACGCTGGCGGTGGACCGGCTCGTGGCGGAAACCTGCGGGTTCGGACGATGACCAGCGCCGTCGCAGTGAACCACGAGCTGTTCTTAGTCCACGTCGACCCAGTCCAGCGTGCGCTGCACTGCCTTCTGCCAGCCCGCATAGCCCGCGGCGCGCTGCTCCTCGCTCCACGCAGGCGTCCAGCGCTTGTCCTCCTGCCAGTTGACCCGCAGGTCGTCGGGGTTCTCCCAGAACCCGACCGCCAGCCCGGCGGCGTAGGCCGCGCCCAGCGCCGTGGTTTCAGCGACGACCGGCTTGACGACGTCGACGCCGAGCACGTCGGCCTGGATCTGCATGCACAGATCGTTGGCCGTGATGCCGCCGTCGACCTTCAGCACCTCCATATGCACGCCGGAGTCGGCCTCCATCGCGTCGACCACGTCGCGACTCTGGTAGCAGATCGCCTCCAGCGTCGCCCGCGCCAGATGCGCGTTGGTGTTGAACCGGGACAGCCCGACGATCGCGCCGCGGGCGTCCGAGCGCCAGTACGGCGCGAACAACCCGGAGAACGCGGGGACGAAGTAGACGCCGCCGTTGTCGTCGACCTGACGGGCCAGCGCCTCGCTCTGTGCGGCGCCACTGATGATGCCCAGCTGGTCGCGCAACCATTGCACGGCCGAGCCGGTGACCGCGATCGAACCCTCAAGGGCGTAAACGGGTTTCGCGTCCCCGAACTGATAACACACCGTGGTCAGCAACCCGTTCTCCGACCGCACGATCTTCTCGCCGGTGTTGAGCAACAGGAAGTTGCCGGTGCCGTAGGTGTTCTTGGCCTCGCCGGCGTCCAGGCACACCTGCCCCACCATCGCGGCCTGTTGATCGCCGAGGATGCCCGTCAACGGGACCTGGCCGGCGACTGGCCCGTCATCACGGGTGATGCCGTAGGACTGCGGGAACGACGACGGTTTGATCTCGGGCAGCATCTGGCGCGGGATGTCGAAGAACGACAGCAGCTCGTCGTCCCAGTCCAGGGTCTCCAGGTTCATCAGCATGGTGCGGCTGGCGTTGGTGACGTCGGTGACGTGCACGCCGCCGCGCGGCCCGCCGGTCAGGTTCCACAGCACCCAGGTGTCGGGGTTGCCGAAGATCGCGTCACCCTTCTCGGCCGCTTCCCGGACACCGTCGACGTTCTCGAGGATCCAAGCCACCTTGCCGCCCGAGAAGTACGTCGCCGGCGGCAGGCCGGCCTTGCGGCGGATGACGTCGCCGCGGCCGTCCCGGTCCAGCGCCGAGGCGATACGGTCGGTGCGGGTGTCCTGCCAGACGATCGCGTTGTAGTACGGCCGGCCGGTGCGGCGGTTCCACACCAGTGACGTCTCACGCTGGTTGGTGATGCCCAGCGCGGCCAGATCGGTGGCCGACAGCTTGGTCTTGTTCAATGACGACATGATCACCGACGCGGTGCGTTCCCAGATCTCGACGGGATTGTGCTCAACCCAGCCCGCTTTCGGCAGGATCTGCTCGTGTTCGAGTTGATGGCGCCCGACTTCGGCGCCGTCGTGGTCGAAGATCATGCATCGCGTACTCGTGGTGCCCTGGTCAATCGCGGCTATGAACTCGCGAATCTCGGCCAACTCGTGCTCCCCTCCTGACGGCGACTCCAATCGACCATCATGGACTACATGGGATCGCAGACTGCCGACATTGACCGCATGCCCCGGGGCGGGCCGGATGCGTCCTGCGTGGACCGGCTGCTGCAGACCGACCGGCTGGAATATCTCGACCGCGACGACGTCGACGACGGCGTCAAGCGCAGCGTGATCCGTGCTTTGGAGTGGACGGGCGAGTTCTTCGGCAACACCGAGAAGTTCGCCCGCATCGCGCTCGACGAGGTGGCCGACGTGCCCGACCCCAAGATCCTGGAGCTCGGATCGGGTCACGGCGGGCTGTCACGCAAGCTGCTCGAATGGCATCCGACCGCCGAGCTCACCGTCACCGATATCGAGGCCGCGTCGGTGGCGGCCATCGCCGCCGGTGATCTCGGCGAGCACCCGCGGGCGACGGTGCGCGAGATGGACGCGACCGCCATCGACGCACCGGACAGGCATTTCGACCTGGCGGTGTTCGCGTTCTCCTTCCATCACCTGCCACCGTCGTTGGCGTCGCGCGTGTTCGCCGAAGGCACCCGCGTCGCCGACAAGCTGGTGATCATCGATCTGCCGCGGCCGCCGTCACCGCTGCACGTTCTGCGGCTGGCGGTGATGCTGCCATTCGCGCCGGTGGTGCCGTTCGTGCACGACGGGCTGATCAGCTCGTTGCGCACCTACAGCCCGTCGGCGCTGCGCGCACTCGCCGCGCATGCCGACCCGGCGATCGACGTCGCGCTGCGCGGCGGGCTGATGAGCCCGCAAGTGGTGGTGGCCAGCCGCTGACCTCAGCCGCGGTAGTGGTGGTATCGGCCAAAATCGCTGTCGCCCTGGGCAATGAGCACCACGATGACGATGGTGTACAGGATGAGGAACAACAGCATCAGCCCGCCGAATATCCACAGCGACAGCTGACCCAGGCGGCGCACCCGGTCTGAGGCGTACTGGGCGCCGGCAACGTTCCCGGAGGCCCACAGCGGATACACGTTGAATGCATGGGTGAACGCCGAAAACGAGAGCGGCCAGAAGAACAGCAGAGTCGCCACTGCCCAGCCGGCGTTGGCCGACGGCGGCACGGGAGCCGGTGCGGGCGGCGGCTGTGTCGGGGCGGTGGTGGGTTCGGTCATTTGGGCCTCCTGCCATTGAAAGAGGACGAGTTCGAACGTACACGCGGCGATTTATGCGCGATTTTCTTGCGCGGCCGTCACCAACGCTGTTGCATCGGCGTTGTGGGCGAAGAAGTCAAGCAGACCGACTACAGTCGCGCGCACCGCCGCGAGTACCGGCGCAAGGTTCAGCTATGCCTGGACATCTTCGAAACCATGCTCTCCCAATCCAGTTTCGAGTTCGACCGGCCACTGACCGGCATGGAGATCGAATGCAATCTCGTCGACTCCGACTACCAGCCGGCGATGAGCAACCAGGAAGTGCTTGCATCGATCGCTGATCCGGCCTACCAGACCGAATTGGGCGCCTACAACATCGAATTCAACGTTCCGCCACGACCGCTGCCGGGTCGGGCGGCATTGGAGCTGGAGTCCGAGGTCCGCGCCAGCCTCAACGCCGCCGAAGCCAAGGCCAACGAGGACGGTGCGCACATCGTGATGATCGGCATCCTGCCGACGCTCATGCCGGAACACCTGTCGGGCCACTGGATGAGCGAGTCGACCCGCTATCAGGCGCTCAACGACTCGATCTTCACCGCGCGCGGCGAGGACATTCTGATCGACATCGCCGGTCCCGAACGGCTGAGCCTTCAGACGGAGTCGATCGCACCGGAATCGGCGTGCACCAGCATGCAGCTGCACCTTCAGGTCTCCCCCGCCGAGTTCGCGCGGAACTGGAACGCCGCGCAGGTGCTGGCGGGTCCGCAGCTGGCACTCGGCGCCAATTCCCCGTATTTCTTCGGGCACCAGCTGTGGGCCGAGACCCGCATCGAGCTGTTCACGCAGGCCACCGACACCCGCCCCGACGAGCTCAAGACACAGGGTGTGCGCCCGCGGGTGTGGTTCGGCGAACGGTGGATCACCTCGATCTTCGACTTGTTCGAGGAGAACGTCCGCTACTTCCCGTCGCTGCTGCCCGAGCTGTCGGATGAGGATCCGTTGTCCGAGCTGGCGGCCGGCCGCACCCCGCGGCTGGCGGAACTTCGGCTGCACAACGGCACCATCTACCGGTGGAACAGGCCGGTGTACGACGTGGTCGACGGCCGGCCGCACCTGCGGGTGGAGAACCGAGCGTTGCCCGCCGGGCCGACCGTGCTGGACATGCTGGCCAACTCGGCGTTCTACTACGGCATGCTGCGGGCACTGTCCGAGGAGGACCGCCCGCTGTGGACGAAGATGAGTTTTGCTGCGGCACAACACAATTTCGTCGAGGCCGCCCAGCACGGGATGGACGCGCGGCTGTACTGGCCCGGTCTCGGCGAGGTGACACCCGACGAGTTGGTGCTGCGTCAGCTGTTGCCGATGGCCGACGAGGGCCTGCGCCGCTGGGGGGTGGCCGGCGAGGTGCGTGACCGATACCTCGGTGTCATCGAGGGCCGCGCCAAGACCGGCCGCAACGGCGCAACCTGGCAGGTTTCCACGGTGCAGGCGCTCCAGGAACGCGGGCTGACCCGACCGAATGCGCTCGCCGAGATGCTGCGGCTGTACTGCGAGCGGATGCACAGCAACGAGCCCGTGCACACGCTGGGATATCACCGACTAGGAACTCCACTCACTCAGGCTCTCGAAACAACGCGCAGCGAAGCAAAAGAAGGAATGCCATGTCGGAAAAGGACGCCACCGGAGCGGTGGACGTGGAAGTGGTCCTGGAAACGGTCGTGCGCTGCACCGAGATCGACGTCAACGGCCACGTCAACAACGCGAAGTTCGTCGAGTACCTGGAATGGGGTCGCGAGGAGTGGTACGAGCGCCACGGCTTCGCTTACGACCGCCTCGAGGGGCTGGGGGCAGTCACGGCGGTGGTGAACATCAGCCTCAACCTCCGGCAGCCTTGTCACCAGGGCGACCGACTGCGGATCGTCACCTGGCCGCAGCGGCGCGGCCGTACCAGCTTCGCGCTGGCACAGCGGATCGTGAGGAGCGATGGCGCGGTTGTCGCCGACGGCGTTGTCACCCTTGTCACGGTCGACCCGGACACGCGCCGCGCCGTACCGCTGCCAGAGGAGTTCGCCCGGCTGTTCCCGGCCCCTGACTGACCAGTCTTCTTCAACGGACGGTGAGACCGTGATGACCGGGGAGGCTTAACCCACGCTGACGCGGCCGATTTGCGCGTCCACGTTGCGGTAGCTGTCTCGGTTGTCGCGCGGGTTACCCATCTGCGGCAGGTGGAGATACTCGATGCCGGCGGCGCGCAGCGCAGTGGCGCTGACCGTACCTTTCGCGAGCGCGTGGCGTGCCAGCTACACGCACGCTCGCGCAAGACGCTCGAGCTACTGCCGGCGTCAGGCGTGCGCTGGCTCCTCCCCACGCTCCCGCGCTTCCAGGCGCCGTTCGTCGTCCTCGTCAAGCATGGAGATCTCGTCGAACGGATCCTCACCGCGCAGCACCGTGTCAACCTGCTCCTTGTCGATGGTGTTCGTCCACGTACCGACCAGCAGCGTGGCGACCGCGTTGCCGGAGAAGTTGGTGACCGCGCGGGCCTCGGACATGAACCGGTCGATGCCGACGATCAGGCCAACGCCGTCCAGCAGGTCGGGCCGGTGGCTCTGCAGGCCGCCGGCCAGCACCGCCAGCCCGGCACCGGTGACACCGGCCGCCCCCTTGGACGCGACGATCATGAACACCAGCAGCGATAGCTGCTCGCCAAGGGACAGCGGTTTGCCCATCGCATCGGCGATGAACAACGACGCCATCGTCAGGTAGATCGCGGTGCCGTCGAGATTGAACGAATACCCGGTCGGCACCACCACGCCCGCGGTGCTGCGATCCACGCCCAGGTGCTCCATCTTGGCGATCAGCCGCGGCAACGCCGACTCCGACGACGAGGTCGCAACGATCAACAGGTACTCGCGGGCCAGGTAACGCACCAGCTTGAAGATCGACATCCGCGCCACGACCCACAACAGCGCTCCCAGCACGCCGAACACGAAGATGACGCAGGTGATGTAGAAGCCGAGCATCAGGGTCATCAGTTGGACGACCGCGTCCCAGCCGGTTCGCGCGACGACGTTGGCGATCGCACCGAATGCGCCGATCGGCGCCAGCCACAGGATCATCACCAGGATCTTGAACACCACTTTCTGCAGCACCTCGATGGCATGCAGGGCGGGGTCGGCGGCGCTGCGGGGGATCGCCTGTATCGCGAACCCGGTGATCAGCGCGAGGAACAGCGCCTGCAGCACGTTGCCGGAGGTCAGCGCAGAGAACAACGTGTCGGGGATGATCGACTGGATGAACTCCAGCAGGCCGCCCTCACCGTGGGCCTGCTCCGCGAGTTCGCCGGCCCGGCCGGACATATCTTCGGACACCTCGAGGTTGGACGCCCGGGTGGAGCAGGTTGCCCACGACCAGGCCGATCGCCAGCGCGAACGTCGACATCGTCACGAAGTACACGAGCGCTAATCCGCCGACCTTGCCGACCGTCGCGGCCTTGCGCAGCGACCCGATGCCCAGCACGATCGTGCAGAAGATCACCGGGGTGATGATCATCTTGATCAGGTCGACGAACATGGTGCCGAGCACACCGACCGATCTGCCGACCGACGGGAGCAGCAGCCCCACCACCACGCCGGCCGCCACCGCCACGAGCACAGCCACGTAGAGCCAGTGCGTACGGTCGCGACGTTCGGGCTGCTTGGGTGATTCTTCGAGCGGGATCCGCTCCGGATCGGTGGTCATGACCAGTACCTCCATCGCTTGCCGACGCGTTCCGGGCTTTGGATGCCCAATTGTGATCGCAGTCACACTTTACGGCCGTCCAGTTAATCCGTTGCGTTTCGGGGCGGCGCAGACTAATCGCGCCTGCTCCAAGTTCCGTTCGGATGTGCTGCGCGGCTCGTTGAGACAGCTCGCGACAGGTTCAATTGCTGCGCCGTAACCCTGCGGTTAATGCCGTCGTCGTACAGACAATGGCCCAGCTCCCACGTGTCGTGCAGGTGGGGAATCAAGAGTTGGCGACGTCATACCTGAGCGGTCGCGGCTGCCAGCGCCTCGGCGAACTGCTCGAGGTCGTCGGCGGTGGTGTCGACGTGCGGCGATGCCCGCAGCACCGGTGACCGCATCTCGAACGGCGCGCGCTGCACCTCGGCGTAGGTGGTGACGATGCCGCGCTCGGCGATCAGCCACGACCGCACCTTCTGCGGGTCGGCGCCGTCCACGGGCGCCAGCGTGGTGATCGCAGTCGGCTCGTCGATCGGCTCGACCACGCGCCATCCGTTGACCTCGGCCAGTGCGGTGCGCGTCAACCGGCCAAGCTCTGCCAGCCGGTCACGGATCTGCTGCAGGACCGGCGGCAAGATGCTCGCCGAGCGCGACCGAAAAGCCAACTTGCGCAGCGACATTCGCCTCGCCGTGCTCGAGGCGCTGCATCACTGAGAACGGCAGACCCCATTCCGGCGGAGGCAGCCGCGGCCGCAACCGCTGCGCAAGCTCCGGCCTGATCGCCAGCACGCCGACGCCACGCGGGCCGGCCATCCATTTCCGCGACGAGCTGTAAATGGCCGACGCACCGACCGCGCAGTCCAGGTGCCCCAGCGCCTGTGCGGCGTCGACCACCAGCGGCAGGCCCAGATCGCGGCAGACGTCGGCGAGTTCCGCGACCGGCTGGGCCAGGCCGCGGTGGCTGGCCAGCGGGGTGAGGTGCACGACGGCGGGCGGGTTGTCGGCCAGCTGCCGGGCGGCATCGTCGACGACGAGGCGACCGTCGCCGTCCGCGGGCAGCGCGCTGACCTGAAAACCGTTCGCGGCCATGATCGCGAGGTTGGGCCCGTACTCGCCCGGCAGGCAGGCCACCGTGCGCTCACCCGACCAGCTGCTGAGCAGGGTGTCGAGGCGCGTTGTTGGAGCCGGTGGTGAAGACCACGTCGTCGCCGCTCAATCCGGTCAGCACGGCTATGGCGGCGCGTCCCGCATCGAGGACAGGCGCGGCGGCTTCGGCGGCCACGTACCCGCCGACCTCGGCTTCGTGACGGGCGTGCTGCGTGGTTGCGTCGATGACGGCGAAGCTCTGCCGTGAGCACGCGCCGCTGTCCAGATGCAGCCCGGCGACTTTCGGCCTGGCGGCACGCCACTGCTCGGCGAGGCTCATTTGATCGACAGCGAGAGCCCGAAATCCCCCGCGGGATCGGTCCACCAGTGAGTGCGCCGCAGACCCGCCGCGGCCAATTCGGCGGTCACCCCGTCGGGCCGGAACTTGCACGACACCTCGGTGAGCATCTCCTCACCCGCCGCGAAGTCGACGGTCAGGTCCAACGCGGCGATGTGTACCCGCTGCGGGCTGCTCGCTCGCAGCCACATCTCGATGCGCTCTTCCGCGTAGTTCCAGCGGGCCACGTGCTCGAACGCGTCGAGGTCGAAGTCGGCGTCGAGTTCACGGTTGACGACTGCGAGCACGTTGCGGTTGAACCGGGCCGTCACGCCGGCGCTGTCGTCGTATGCGCGGACCAGCCGGCCGGTGTCCTTCACCAGGTCGGTGCCCAGCAGCAGGGTGTCACCGGGCTGCATGGTCTCCGACAAGGCGGCCAGGAACTCGGCGCGCGGGCCGGGTGTCAGGTTGCCGATGGTGGACCCGAGGAAGGCGACCAGACGCCGGCCGACGCGGGGGATCTTGCCGAGGTGCTCCTCGAAATCGCCGCACACCGCGTCGACCTCGATGCCCGGGTACTCCTGCTGGATCGCCGACCCCGCGGCGTTCAGCACGCCGGCGTCGACGTCGAACGGAATGAATCGGCGCAGGGATCCGCTGTCCCGCAATGCATTCAGCAGCAACCGCGTCTTCTCCGAAGTGCCGCTGCCGAGTTCGACCAGGGTATCGGCACCGGACGCCGCGGCGATCTCTGCAGAGCGCTCCCGCAGGATCTGCGCCTCGGCGCGCGTCGGGTAGTACTCGGGCAGCCGGGTGATCTGATCGAACAGGTCGCTGCCGACAGAGTCGTAGAACCACTTGGGCGGCAATGTTTTCGGTGTTTGCGTCAGGCCGTCGCGCACGTCGCGGCGCAGCGCCTGCGCGGCCGAGTCGGCGGCCAGGTAGTTGGACAGCGACAAGGTCATGACGATCCTTTCAGCGGGCATCAACGGGCCCTCGGCGACATCGAGGGAGTCCCGCGACCTCGACGAGGTGCCGGTCGGGGATCTCCTGCCATTCGGGGTTGTCGTCGTATGGTTCGCTGGCCAGCACCACGCCGTCGTCCCGGCGCAGCACCGACAAGGTGTCGCCCCACGTGGTGGCGCGTAGTTGAGTTCCGTTGGCCGCCAAGATGTTCAGCCTGGCGTTGGGGTCCGCCGCGGCGACCTCGACGATGGTGTCGCCAAGCGCGTCGAGTCCGCGGTCGAAGATCAGCGCCGCAAGCAGCGCGCTGTCGACGGTCGACTCCGCCTTGGCCGACAACGGCAGCACGGCGCGGTCGACAAGGCCGTTGTGGGAGAGCAGCCATTGGCCGTCGGTGAACGGCGCCGACGCCGACGGTTCGATCGGCATGCCGATGCTGGCCGAGCGGACGGCCGCCACGACGCATCCGCTGTTCAGCGCGGGAGCGACCGAGGCGAAGGAGGTGTCACCCCACAGGGGCGCAGCGCTGCGCCACCGGCGCGCGACGCCGTGGTCGAAAAAGCCGACGCCCCAGCCGTCGGCGTTCATCAGGCCGTGCTTCTGACGTCGTGGCGCATACGACTGCACCAGCAGCCCGTACGGCGGGTCCAACACCAGGGATGCCACCGAACACGGTTCACCGAGCCAAGCCAGATGGCGGCACATCAGCTGACGTCCCAGGCCAGCCGGACGCCGGAGAAGATCTGCCGCCGGATCGGGTGGTCCCAATTGCGGAAGCTGGGCCGCAGGATGCCCTGCGCGACCGCCCACGATCCGCCGCGCAGCACCTTGTAGTCACCATCGAAGAACGGCTGCGAATACTGTTCGTAGATCATCGGTTTGAAGCCGGGCCATGGCCGCAGCGGCGAAGTCGTCCACTCCCACACGTCGCCCAGCATCTGCTCGGCGCCGTAGGCCGACGCACCTGCCGGGTACGCACCGACCGGGGCAGGGCGCAGCGCGTCGCCGCCGAGATTGGCCAGATGAGACGTCGGCTCCGAGGCGCCCCACGGGAAGCGGCGTCGCGCCCGCGCCGCGGGATCCCACGCGCACGCCTTCTCCCACTCCATTTCGGTCGGCAGCCGCGCACCGGCCCAGGCCGCGTAGGCCTCGGCCTCGAAAAACGTGACGTGTTGCACGGGTTCATCGGCGGGGATGTCCTCGACGTGGCCGAACCGGGTGCGGCTGCCGTCGGGATTCCAGAACTGCGGCGCCCGCAGGTCTGCCTCCTGGCGGTGAGACCAGCCGCGGTCCGACCACCACCGCGGTTGCTCATAGCCGCCGTCGGCGATGAACTGTTGCCATTCGCCGTTGGTGACCGGCACCCGGCCGATACGGAATGCGGGCACGTCGACGGTGTGCGCCGGGCGTTCGTTGTCCAGTGAATACGGCTCGCTGACCGCGTCCACGCCGAGCACGAACTCGCCGCCGGGCACGAGCACCGAGGTGCCGGCGACGCCGGGTCGCCCTGGCGGCAATTGGGGGCACCACCCGCTTGCGGGGGACGATCCGGTGTCCAGCAACGGCGCCCCGGACCGCAGGTTCAGCGCCTGCAGCATGGTTTCGTCGTGCTGGTTCTCATGGCTGATCACCAGACCGAACCGGAAGCTCGCGTCACCATCGAAGTCCGGGCCGGGCAGCGCGTCGAGGGTGTCCAGCGCCTTGTTGCGCACGGTCGCGCAGAAGGCCCGCGCGTCCGACGGTGACAGCAGCGGCAGGTAGACCCGGCTGGCTCGGGAGTTCTGGAACGCGTCGTAGAGGCGCTCCACCTCGGGCGGCAGCATGCCCGGCCGGTCCGGGTTGCCGTCGCGCAGCAGCCACAGCTCCTCCTGCTGACCGATGTGCGCGAGGTCCCACACCAGTGGGCTCATCAACGGGTCGTACTGGCGACCCAATTCGGCGTCGTCGAAGTCGACGAGCCGCAGCGTGCGGTCCCGCGCCTTCGTCAGCTCACGCGCCAGCGTTTCGCGTGACGTCACAGTTCGCCTCGCGCCAGTTGACTGACCGCCGGGCCGATGCCGTACTTCACGGCCCGGTCGGCGAAATCGTCGGCCGGGCAGCGGCCTTGTTCGACCGAACGCACGAGCCGCTGCATAGATTCCTCGAGTTCGGCCGGGGCGCGTTCGGCGGCGGTCTGCACGCAGCGGAGGGCGGCCTCCTGCAGCCGCCGGTCGCCGAGGCCGATCTGGGCGGCGCGATCCCAAGCGGTGGCCACCGCTTCGGTGGCCTCGGCGGCGATGTCGGCGGCGTCCGGGTCGTCGAGGAGCGTGACGAGTGTGAAGACCACGGCCGGCCACATCGCGTCGGGCACGCTGTCGAGGTAACGGATCTCGAGGAACCGACGCGGGCGCACCGGCGGGAACAGCGTCGTCAGGTGGTAATCCAGGTCGGCTTCCGTCGGCCTCCGGTCGCCGAGCAGCACGCGGCCGTCGGCCCAGTCGGCGAACGGCACCCAGTTCGTCACCGCCTCCGCTGCTCCGCCGTTGTGGACAAGCATCACGGGCGCCCGCAGCGCATACCGGGCCCAGTCGCTGGCCGGCTCGTCACCATTGGCGCCGAGGACAGGGCCACAGCGCGCCGAGTCCAACTGGCTCCAGACCCGTTGACGGGTGGACTGCCAACCGGAGAATTTCCCGCCGAGCAGCGGCGAGTTGGCCGAGATCGCGATCATCGTCGGACCGAGCGCATGCGCCAGTCGGACCCGCGCGGCCCAGCCGTCCTGCGGGCCTGCCTCGAGGTTGACTTGCACCGACGCCGTCGACGTCATCATCGCCGCACCGGCGGCGCCGGTCTGGCTGGCGGTGAAGAACCGCTCCATCGCGCGGTACCGGTCCCCCGGGTTCACCCGCCGGGCCGGCCGCAGCGGATCGGCGCCGAGCAATACCAGGCCGAGCCCGGCCTGTGCGAACGCGGCACGCAACACGGCGCGGTCGGCCGTCATCGCGGCGATGGCCGGCATCGGGCCGTCCGCAGGGGGGCCGGACAGTTCGACGGCGCCGCCGGGCTCGACGGTGACGACGCTGCCGCCGGGCAGCGCGGGCACACCGGCGATCGCATCGGTCAGCTCCGCCCAGCCGGGTCGACGCATCGGATCGGCCAGATCGAAGCAGTGCGCCTCGACTTCCAGGCCCACCGGGCCCACCGGACCGTCCTGCAGGCACGTCTCACCGATATGCCGCGCGGCGGTGTATGCGCTGGTCAGATGCGCATCTTCCACCTCGGACGTGATGGTGAAGGTCATGTCCAGCCATCCCTTCCGGGTCGGAACGGTCGACGGCCTTCACTCCATCTTCCAGAGCGCACCGACAAAGTCCCGCGATTTTGAAGGTGACGCGTTCGTTACGTGTACCCGAACTGGCCCGGCGCTACTGCCCCAGTGTGTTCTGCATGGCGCCTGCCAGCACGTTCACCGCTGGGCCGCCGTTCCCAGATTGGCAGACTTTCGCCTGAAGCAGAACGTTCTCCCGTTTCCGGGTCGTGGTGAAGCAGCGCCGGTCGGTGCCGGCTTCCTGCTTGACCCAGTCGGCATCGGTCGCGGTGGCCGGGCCGCCCGTGAACGACCACACCTGGGTGGTGAAGTTGTCCAGGTGCATGGCCGTCGTTTGACCGTTGCATCCGAGCGTCCTGTCGACGACGCGGTGGAACGCGCGGTCGGCCGCGTCGGTGGTCGCGAAGACACCGACCGCCTGCTTGACGAAGTGCGTCATATCGGTCGGCGACTCCTGGGCCACCGCACCGTTGAACGCCGCCAGGTCCGGATCGGCGTACACGTCCGGCAGCCCAATGTCGGCCCAGTTGTTGCACACCGGATTGTCGACATAAAAGGACTGGAACGGATCGGTGAACGTCCACTCGAACCGCATCGTCGCGCCGACGATGTTGCCAACGGACCCCTTGGGGAGCACGGCGTAATTCACCACCCCGGGATCGGATGGACGGGCATCTGCCGGCGGCGCCGCCACCGTCAGGCCAACGGCCAGGGCGGCGCCCACCAACGCGGCGACCCGCATTAGACCTTCGTCGACAGCGTGACGTCGATGTTGCCGCGGGTGGCCTTGGAGTACGGGCACACCTGATGCGCCTTGTTCATCAAATCGTCGGCCACGCTCTGCTCGAGCCCGGGCAGGTAACCGATCAGATGTGCGTTGATTCCGAAGCCGCCATCGGGGTCCTTGCCGAAGCCAACCTGGGCGGTGAGACCCGTCGCGCCATCGAGCTTGATGTCGCTGTTCCGCGCCACCAGTTGCAGCGCGCCAAGGAAGCACGCGGCGTATCCGGCGGAGAACAGCTGTTCGGGATTGGTGCCCTCGCCACTGCCGCCGGCTTCTTTCGGCGGGCGGGTGTCGAGGTCGATCCTGCCGTCCGAGGACTTCACGTGTCCGTCGCGGCCGCCTCCGGTTGCGGTTGACTCTTCGGTGAAAACGACTTCGATGCTCATGGGCTTGATCATGCCAGGGTTGCCCCAGACGGCAAGGCGCCCCGGCCGCGATGCGACCGGGGCGTCCCACTTCGTCGACTAAGCGCCGTTGAGGTTGGCCCGGACCCCTTCCTCGACCTTCTTGCCGAGGTCGGCGTCGACATTGCGCCAGTACTCGAACACCCGCGAGAGCACCGGCTCCTTCACGCCGTTGGACACATGACCAATGATGTTGTTGGCCAGGCGTTCCCGCGCGGCATCGTCGAGCACATCGCGGACCAGGGTGCCGGGCTGACCCCAGTCGTCGTCGTCGGGACGCAGCGTGTACGCGGCGCGGACCATCTCGCCATCCGACATCCAGCGCACTTCGGCGGCGCGGGCCTCGTCGGCCTTGGGACCGCCGTAGGAGTTGGGCGCATACACCGGGTCGGAGACGTTCTGGACCCGCATCACCCCGTCCTTGGAGTAGCTGTGCACCTCGACCTTCGGGCTGTTGACCGGGATCTGCTTGTAGTTGACCCCGAGCCGGGCGCGATGCGCGTCGGAGTAGGAGAATCCGCGGGCCAGCAGCATCTTGTCCGGGCTCAACCCGGCGCCGGGAACGATGTTGTTCGGCTCGAAGGCCGCCTGCTCCATCTCGGTGTGGAAGTCGGTGACGTTGCGGTCCAGCGTCATCTTGCCGACGTCGATCAACGGATAGTCGCCGTGGGGCCACACCTTGGTCAGGTCGAATGGGTTGAACCGGTAGGTCTTGGCCTCCTCGAACGGCATGATCTGCATCTTCAGCGACCAGGTCGGATACTCGCCGCGCTCGATCGCCTCATACAGGTCCCTGGTGTGATATTCGGTGTCCACGCCGGCCAGGCGGTCCGCGTCCTGCCTGGGTGAGGAAGTCGACGCCCTGGTCGGTCTTGAAGTGGTACTTCACCCAGAAGATCTCGCCGTCGGCGTTGATCCAGCTGTAGGTGTGGCTGCTGTAGCCGTTCATCTGCCGCCAGCTCTTCGGGATGCCGCGATCACCCATCAGCCAGGTCACCTGATGCGCCGACTCCGGCGAAAGGCTCCAGTAGTCCCACTGCATGTTGTTGTCACGCAGGTTGTTTTTCGCCAGCCGCTTCTGTGACGCGGATGAAGTGCTGGAACTTCAGCGGGTCGCGCATGAAGAAGACCGGGGTGTTGTTGCAGACGAGGTCGAAGTTTCCCTCGGTGGTGTAGAACTTCAGCGCGAAGCCACGCGGATCCCGCCAGGTGTCTGGGCTGCCGCGCTCACCGGCCACGCTGGAGAACCTGGCCAGCATCTCGGTCTTGGTCCCCGGCTGGAAAACGGCGGCCTTGGTGTACTGGCTGACGTCGTTGGTCACCTCGAAGTGGCCGAACGCGCCGGCGCCCTTGGCATGCGGCTGACGCTCCGGAATGCGCTCCCGGTTGAAGTTGGCCATCTGCTCGATCAGGTAATGGTCCTGCAGCAGAATCGGGCCGTCCGGTCCAACGGTCAGCGAGTTGTCGTCACTGGGTACCGGGTTGCCGGCATCGTTGGTGGTGAAGTTGTCGGTCATATCCCTATCTCTTCTCCTTGTAGTGGGGCGGCCGCTGACGGCTGGGCCGCAAACTCATTGGAGGCACGACAACTGGCGCAGGTGCCCCAGAAAACGACCTCGGCCTCATCTACTGCGAATCCGCGGAGGTCCGAGGAGGCCAGGCAGGGCGCCGGCCCGTCGACACAATCGACGTCGGCCACCGGGCCGCAGACCCGGCACACGAGGTGGTGGTGGTTGTCGCCCGTGCGCGTCTCGTACCGGGCCGACGAACCTGCGGGTTCCATGCGGCGGATCAGGCCAGCGCTGACACAGGCGTGCAACACGTCGTAGACGGTCTGAGTTGACACCGACCCCAACGATTCACGGACGCGGCTTGCCACGTCGTCCGCAGTCGAGTGCGGTTCGCTTGCAAGGACTTTCAGCACAGCAACCCTCGGCTCGGTGACCCGTAGCCCGGCGGCCCTCAAGAGATCCCGGGGATCGAGGTCACACGTCGATGACACTCCCCAGTATGCTCTTTTTCTGGATTAAGTCAAAAAAAGCAGGTATGCCGGCTTACGGACGAGCCGGCGCAGGCGTGGTCGGTGCGCCAGGCTGCGGTGGCTGCGGCGGCTGGAAATCGGGGCCGCGGAAAACGAACGGGCCGCGCTCGAACTGGCCCATCGGCCCCATCGGGAACGGCGGCTCGGCGCGATGCTTGAACATGACCGCCTCATGCCGGTCGAAGCCGCGGTCGCCGGAGTGCTTGCCCACCATGAAGCCGGTCCCGAAGATCACGGCGACGACGAAGACCGAGCCGGCGACGATGCCAACCCAGGCGGCAACCTGGTTCAGTCGGCTCTGCTTGTACGGCTGCTGCGGCGCAACGTAGGTAGGCGGGCCGGGTGGTGGCGGCGGCGCGTTGCCGTGGCGGTCTGCGCTGACACCGGTCCGGTGGTCTCGGTCGGATGCTCGGGTGAATCACTCATGTCCGCCATGATGGCCGAGGGCATTTAGGTCGCATCGATGATTCAGGTGTGAATCAGCTGTGAATGCCCGATCGTCACGGCATCGGCAGCTGCCCCGGTTTGAGTGGGTTCACCGCGAACTGGATCACCCGGTACGGCGACCCCCCGCGCGGCCCGGTGTTCCACTGACTGACGAACACCCGCAGCTCGTCGAGCGTCGAACCAGGCGAGATGTAGCCGCCATACGGCTGCGCCAGTCGGTTGTTCTCCGGCGGCCCGAGATGTTCCACCGGATCCGGCCACTCAGTGGCGACGACGACGGTCGTCACCGGTGCCGTGCCCAGGCTCGTGGGATCGTCGGCGACGCGGACCTCCATGTTGCCGGTGCTCGCGTTGAAGTACGACAGCACCGTCTTGCCGTCGATCTGCCTGGCACACATCTCGCCGATGTTGTCCGGCCACAACGGCGTTGGCGGTTTGTTCCAGCCGCCATCCGGTCCGGGCAGCGACGACCAGCCCTGCCAGCCGGCCCGGTCACTGAAAGTCTCGGGCTTGGCCCGGTACAGCGCCGCCGGTCGGCT
Source organism: uncultured Actinomycetota bacterium (assembly GCA_963851115.1). GTDB lineage: Bacteria > Actinomycetota > Actinomycetes > Mycobacteriales > Mycobacteriaceae > Mycobacterium. The sequence continues at coordinate 48,636 of CAWKOI010000018.1, read as the reverse complement.
GCGGTCGAAATTGTTGGCCACGATGTACACCCAGCCGGTCTGCGAGTCGGGCTTCGGAATCGGGTCGTAATAGCCGCTGATCTGTGACTGCAGGGCGCCCTGGTAGCCGGCGTCGCGGACCGAGCCCGGTATCGTCGGCCAATTTCCTTGCGCGGCATCGGCTTTCACCAGTCGTGACGACTCGACCACCAGGTCGCGGGTGGTGGTGACCAGCATGTAGTTTTCCCGGTTGATCTGCACCACGCCCGTGGGCAGCTGCGAAGTCCCCGGTGGCGGCGGGTCGGCCAGCAGTGGCTTGTCCACGCCCATCACGCCGTCGTAGCGCACACCGGTCGGTTCGTCGATCGAGTCGGTTTCGACGTGTAGCGCGATCGGAGACCACCAGCCACCGAATCCGACACCCTGCCCGGCGAAGCTGTCGCCGCAGATCTGCAGGATGCCACTGGGAAACTCCATGAACTCACACAGGTCGGTCGCGCCGACACCGTAATCCCTTGTCGGCGTGCCGGTTCCGGCCGTGGGGCCGATGCGGATCACCTGGCCGGGCGCCAGCGGTGGCAAGATCGGCTCCGGGATGGGCGCCGGTGGCTCGGCATGCGCCGACGGGGCGATCAGCATCCACGCAGCGGCGACCGCCCCAACGGCGGCCCGGCGGGCGGAACTCACCCGCGGATCACAACTCGGCGGCCAGCAACTCGGCGATCTGAATAGTGTTCAGCGCCGCACCTTTTCGCAGGTTGTCGCCGGACACGAACATGGCCAGCCCGCGCCCATCCGGCGCACCGGGATCCAGGCGGATGCGCCCGACGAGCGACTCATCCACCCCGGCGGCGGCCAATGGCGTCGGCACGTCGACCAGCTTCACCCCGGGTGCGCCGTCCAACAGCTCGCGGGCCCGCTCGACCGACAACGGCCTGGCGAACTCGGCGTTGATCGACAGCGAGTGGCCGGTGTACACCGGCACCCGCACACACGTCCCGCTCACCAAAAGGTCTGGAATCCCGAGGATTTTGCGGGTTTCGTTGCGCAGCTTCTGATCCTCGTCGGTCTCACCGGAGCCGTCGTCGACGTACGAACCAGCGAGCGCCACCACGTTGAACGCGATCGGTGCGACGTACTTCTCCGGCGCGGGGAACTGAAGCGCCGAACCGTGGTGCACCAGCTGCTCGCTGTCGTCGGCCACCGCCCGCACCTGCCCGAAGAGTTCCTGCACGCCGGCCAGCCCGCTGCCGGACACCGCCTGGTAGGTCGAGGCGATCATCCGCACCAGCTGGGCTTCGTCGTGCAGCGGCTTGAGCACCGGCATCGCGGCCATGGTGGTGCAGTTCGGGTTGGCGATAATGCCTTTCGGCCGGTTGGCGGCGTCACGCGCGAAGTTGACCTCGCTGACCACCAGCGGCACGTCGGGGTCCTTGCGCCACGCCGACGAGTTGTCGATGACCACCGCACCGGCTTCGGCGAACCGCGGCGCCTGCACCCGCGACATCGTCGCGCCGGCGGAGAACAATGCGATGTCCAGACCAGAAGGATCGGCGGTTTCGGCGTCCTCGACCTCGATCTCCTGCCCGCGGAACGGCAGCTTCTTGCCTTGCGAGCGAGCCGACGCAAAGAACCGCACGCTCGTCGCTGGGAAGTCGCGTTCTTCCAGCAGCGTGCGCATCACCTGGCCGACCTGACCGGTCGCGCCCACCACACCGATGTTGACCATTAGCGTCCCGTTCCCGCGTACACGACCGCTTCCTCATCGCCACCCAGCCCGAACGCCTCGTGCAGGGCGACTACGGCCTTGTCCAGCTCAGTGTCCTTGATCAGCACCGAGATTCGGATCTCCGAGGTGGAGATCAGGTCGATGTTGACGCCCACACCGGCGAGCGCCTCGCAGAACTTCGCGGTGACGCCGGGATGGGTGCGCATGCCCGCACCGACGAGCGACACCTTGCCGATGTGGTCGTCGTAGAGCACCTTGGAAAACCCGATCTCCTCCTGAAGCGATGTCAGCTTCTCCACCGCGCCCGGACCGCTTTCCCGCGAGCAGGTGAAGGTGATGTCGGTCTTGCCGTCCTCGATCTTGGAGATGTTCTGCAGCACCATGTCGATGTTCACGTCGGCGTCGGCGACGGCGCGAAACACCTTGGCGGCGTAGCCAGGAACGTCGGGGATGCCGACGATCGTCACCTTGGCCTCGCTGCGATCGTGTGCGACTCCGGTCAGGATGGCGTCTTCCATGGGGATGTCCTCTATCGATCCGGTCACGAATGTCCCGGGTTTGTCCGAGTACGACGACCGGACGTGGATGGGAACGTTATAGCGGCGTGCGTATTCCACGCAGCGCAACATCAGCACCTTGGCGCCGCAGGCGGCGAGCTCGAGCATTTCCTCGAAGCTGACGGTGTCCAGCCGGCGGGCTTTGGTCACGATGCGCGGGTCGGCGGTGAAGATGCCGTCGACGTCGGTGTAGATCTCGCACACGTCGGCGTTCAGCGCGGCGGCCAGCGCGACGGCGGTGGTGTCCGACCCGCCGCGGCCCAGCGTGGTGACGTCCTTGCTGTCCTGGCTGACCCCCTGGAAGCCGGCGACCAGAACGATCAGCCCCTCGTCGAGCGCGGACTGCAGCCGGCTCGGGGTCACGTCGATGATCTTGGCGTTGCCGTGCGTGCTGGTGGTGATCACGCCGGCCTGCGACCCGGTGAACGACCGAGCCTGCGCGCCCAGCGAGGCGATGGCCATCGCGACCAGGGCGTTGGAGATCCGCTCGCCTGCGGTCAGCAGCATGTCCATCTCCCGCGCCGGCGGCGCCGGGCACACCTGTTTTGCGAGATCGAGCAGGTCGTCGGTGGTATCGCCCATTGCAGACACCACGACAACGACGTCGTTCCCGGCCTTCTTGGTCTCGACGATGCGCTCGGCTACGCGGCGGATACGCTCGGCGTCGGCCACCGAGGATCCGCCGTACTTCTGCACGACGAGCGCCACTTCAGTACCTTTCGCGATGGGTCCAACCAAGAATAAGGGGTCTGCGCATCCGATTTACTCCGCCGGTAGCGTCAGGATGTGGTCAAGAACCCGGCCGATCGGCGCGCCCAGACCCGGGTGCCGATTCACGCCGACATCGCCGCGCGGTGGAGTCCGCGGGTGTTCGACGCCGAGGCGGCGCTGAAGGCCACCGCCAGCCGGTGCGATTTCTCGTCGGGTTGCGCGGTGATGACACCTTCACCAAGGTCGCCGACCTGCTGAAGCGTGGCAACAGGTACGCGAAGGCCGCGGGCGGCTACCGCTCGATGAGGTCGCGTTCGGGGGCGGCTGGGGCGAGCCGCTGAAGCTGTAACCCGCCCGAAACACTAAACGCTCGTCTACGTAACAGAAACATCGGTTACTGCCAGTGATCGGCCTCGCGGGGGGCCGCACCACTGCAGGAGATGTGAATGGATACAGGAACCACAGCATTCATGCTGTGCTGCATCATCGGCCTCACGCTGATGATCCCCGGGCTCGCGCTCTTCTATGGCGGCATGGTCTCCGTCAAGAGCTCGACCAACATGATGATGATGACCTTCGGGGCCGTGGCCATCGTGGGCATCCTGTGGGTGTTGTTCGGTTTCTCGATGACCTTCGGCACCTCCTACGGCGGATTCGTCGGCAGCTTCACCGAGTTCGACGGAATGTCGAACCTCACCGAGCCGATGACGACCATCGACGGACTGCCGGTGAGCCTCTTCGCCTTGTTCCAAGCGTTGTTCGCGGCGATCACCGTCGCGCTGATCTCGGGCGCGGCCGCCGACCGGATGAAGTTCGGCGCCTGGATGGTCTTCGCCGCGATATGGGCGGTGCTGGTGTACTTCCCGGTCGCGCACTGGGTCTTCGCGTTCGACGGCGTCGTGACGGAGAACTCCGTCGGCGGCTGGATTGCCAACAAACTCCACGCCATCGACTTCGCCGGCGGCACGGCGGTCCACATCAACGCCGGCGCCGCCGCCCTCGCGGTCGCGATAGTGCTGGGCAAGTCTGCGCTCTGGGGCCAGCTGCGCAAGCCCCACAACGTGCCGCTCACGCTGCTCGGTGCGGGTCTGCTCTGGGCGGGGTGGTACGCGTTCAACGGCGGCTCGGCGCTGGCCGCAGGGAACTCTGCGGCCATCGTCATGGTTACGACGTTCGTCGCCACCTGCGCGGCGACGCTGGCCTGGCTGGCCGTCGAGAAGATCAAGGACGGCCACGTCACCGGTGTCGGAGCGGCGTCCGGCGCGATCACCGGCCTCGTCGCCATCACCCCCGCTTGTGGGGCGGTCACACCGGTCGGTGCGATCTTCGTCGGCGCGATCGCAGGGGCCATCTGCGTGTACGCGGTTGGGCTGAAGTCGCGGTTCGGGTACGACGACACCCTCGACGTCGTCGGCGTGCACCTCGTCGGCGGTGTGATCGGCACCCTGCTGATCGGCTTCTTCGCCAGTGAGACCATGCCGAACGCCACCAACGGCCTGTTCTACGGCGGCGGCTTCGATCAGCTGTGGAGGCAGGCCGTCGCGGCCGGGGCGGTGATGGCCTACTCGTTCATCGTCGCGTTCATCATCGCGTTCGCGATCAAGAAGACGATCGGCATCCGCATCTCGCCCGACGAAGAAGAGGCGGGCATCGACGCCAAGTTCCACCGGGACTCGGCGTACGAGCTGCAGCCCGCCTGACACGGACTCCGGCCGGCGCGGAACCACTCGCCCGCGCCGGCCGGCCGCCGTGCGTGCAGTTTCATATCGCGATACTTTGATTCATCTCAAGAGACAAGGTTGATTTGGATAATGACGCCCGACGCGCCTTCTGAGCTTGCCGCCCTGGCCGAACAGTCAGGAACGAAGTTCATCCTCGCGCTGTTCGTCGACCTGCGCGGCAAGCCGTGCGCGAAACTGGTACCGGTCGAGGCCGTCGACCTCCTCGCCACCGAAGGTGTCGGCTTCGCCGGCTACGCCGTCGGGGCCATCGGCCAGGAGCCGAAGGATCCGGACATGATGGCCATTCCGGATCCGGCGTCGTTCACGCCGATTCCGTTCATCAAGGACGGCCTGGCGATCGTGCACTGCGACCCGCACGTCGAGGGCGAACCGTGGCCGTACGCGCCCCGCGTCATCCTCAAGGCGCTGATCCAGCGGGCGGCCGACGCCGGGTTCGAGCCGTGGGTAGGGGCTGAGGTCGAGTACTTCCTGTTGACCCGCAACGCCGACGGCAGCCTCGCCACCGCGGACGCGGCCGATACCGCCGCCCAACCGTGCTACGACGCGCGCGGCGTCACCCGGATGTATGACCACCTCACCACGATCTCAGCGGCGATGAACCAGCTCGGCTGGTCCAACTACGCCAACGACCACGAGGACGGCAACGGCCAGTTCGAGCAGAATTTCCAGTTCGCCGACGCACTGACCACCGCGGACCGCGTGGTGACGTTGCGTTATCTGCTGACGATGATCGCGGCCGAACGCGGCATGGTGGCCACCTTCATGCCAAAGCCGTTCGCCGATAGGACCGGCAGCGGCCTGCATCTGCACCTGTCGTTGACCAGCGGTGGCGCCCCGATATTCCCTGGCGAGGAGGACGAGCGCGGGCTGGGCCTCTCGCCGACCGCATACTCCTTCATTGGCGGCATCCTCGACCACGCGTGTGCACTCCAAGCAGTTGTCGCACCAACGGTCAACTCCTACAAGCGAACCGGCGCGACGACGACGGCATCCGGCGCGTCGTGGGCGCCGCGCACACCGACCTACGGCGGCAACGACCGCACCCACTACATCCGTGTCCCCGACTCGGCACGCGTCGAGTTGCGGGGTAGCGATGGTTCGGCCAACCCGTATCTGGCCATCGCCGCTGCGATGGGCGCGGGTATCGACGGCATCAAGCGCAGCGCCGATCCGGGAGCCGTTGGTTCCCAAGGCCGTTCGTCGCTGCCGCCGACACTGCTGCACGCGGTCGAGGAGCTCGAGGGCAACGCCGTCGTCGCCGGCGTCCTCGACGCTGTGGGCGAGGGAGTGGCCGCCTACTTCGCGAACCTCAAGCGCGAGGAGTTCTTCGCCTACCACAGCGCAGTCAGTCCCTGGGAGGTCGACCACTACCTGACCGCCTTCTGAACCTCCGACGAGAAGGGAGACAAGCTATGTGCGGGATCGTGGGACTGCACCTGCGCAACCCGGATCTCCATCCCCGGCTGGGGCAGCTGCTCACCGGAATGCTGTGCGAGATGGCAGACCGTGGTTCCGACTCGGCAGGCGTCGCCGTGTACGGCGACCCGACCTGGACGCCGCCCGGAAGCGGCAGCGTGTCACTGCTGGAGGTCGACGCGACCACCGAGGAGGTGGCCTCCGCGCTAGGACCCGACGTGACAGTCACTCGACTCGACGAGACGTATCTCGTTACGGCACAGACGTCGTCGGCCTCACTTCTGGCCGCTTCCAAGGCGGCCTACCCGCGGGCGCTGATCGCCGGCTTCGGCGCCGACGTTGCGGTGCTCAAAGGCGTTGGACACCCAAGGGTGCTGACCGACGCCTGGGGATTGGCCAACGCCGCGGGCTGGCAGGGCGTTGGTCACACCCGGATGGCGACGGAGTCTGCCGTGACGCCGTCGGGCTGTCATCCCTATGCCGTCGGGCCCGATCAATGTCTGGTGCACAACGGCTCGTTCGCCAACCACGCCACCATCCGTCGCGAATTACGCGCCGTCGGAGTCGAATTCGACAGCGAGAACGACACCGAGGTCGGTGCCCGATTCGTAGCCCAGAAACTCGCCGACGGCTTGGACGTGGAGACAGCGCTGAAAGAGCTGTGCGCAACATTCGACGGCTTCTACACGCTGCTGGTGTCCAACCGCGACTCGTTCGCCGTCGTGCGTGACGCGATCGCGTGCAAGCCGGCCGTCATCGCCGAAACCGACGACTGGGTCGCGATGGCCAGTGAATACCGGGCATTCGTCGGCCTGCCCGGCGTCGGGAAGGCCAAGATCTGGGAGCCCGAGCCGGAGGTGGTCTACGCATGGACACGATGACGAAGTTCGACTTGGGCGCGACGCCACTACGCGAAGTAAACGCCGCCCTGCACGCACCCGTGCTTGTCGGGCGAGTTCGTGATCGAAAACCCGTCAGGGGCACACAATGTCGCGGTCGGCATCGACGGCCCGGTGAAGGTCACCGTCGACGGCCACGTCGGCTACTACGCCGCGGGCATGAATCAGCAGGCCGAGATCACCATCAACGGCAACGCCGGCACCGGCGTGGCCGAGAACATGATGAGCGGCAGCGTGTGGGTCAAGGGCAACGCGTCGCAGTCGGCCGGCGCCACCGCCCACGGCGGCCTCCTAGTCATCGAGGGTAATGCCGCTGCGCGGTGCGGCATTTCGATGAAGGGAGTCGACATCGTCGTGGGCGGCGATATCGGGCACATGAGCGCGTTCATGGCGCAGGCCGGCCGGCTCGTGGTGCGCGGCGATGCCGGTGAGGCACTCGGCGACTCGATTTACGAGACGCGCATCTACGTCCGGGGCACGGTTGCGTCGCTCGGCGCGGACTGCGTCGCCAAGGAGATGCGGCCCGAGCACCACCAAGAGCTCGAATGCCTCTTGAAGGCGGCCGGTTTCGAGGACGACGATACGAAGGCCTACACCCGCTACGGCTCGGCCCGCTCGCTCTACCACTTCCACATCGACAACGCATCGGCCTACTGACATGACTTACACCGCCGACACGCGCGCATCCCTTGGCCTGCGCGAGTCCGCCACCTTCGACCGGCCGACCATCGCCGCCATCCAACGCGCCGCGGAGACCGGCATCTACGACATTCGCGGCTGGGGCGCCAAGCGGTCGTTGCCGCATTTCGACGATCTGTTGTTCCTTGGCGCGTCGATGTCTCGCTACCCCCTCGAGGGGTACCGCGAAAGGTGCGGCACCGATGTCGTCCTCGGTAACCGCCACGCCAAACATCCGCTGCACCTTGATATCCCGGTCACCATCGCCGGCATGTCGTTCGGCGCGCTGTCCGGCCCGGCCAAGGAGGCACTCGGCCGGGGCGCCAGCGAGGTCGGCACGTCCACCACGACCGGCGACGGCGGTATGACCGCAGAGGAACGCGGACAAAGCAAATACCTTGTGTACCAGTACCTGCCGTCGCGCTACGGGATGAACCCCGACGACCTGCGCAAGGCCGACGCGATCGAGGTGGTTCTCGGCCAGGGCGCCAAACCCGGCGGTGGCGGCATGCTGCTCGGGCAGAAGATCTCCGAACGCGTCGCCTCGATGCGAACACTGCCGGAGGGCATCGATCAGCGCTCGGCCTGCCGGCACCCCGACTGGACCGGCCCCGACGACCTGACCATCAAGATCGGCGAGCTGCGTGAGATCACCGACTGGGAAAAGCCGATCTATGTCAAGGTCGGCGCCACTCGGACCTACTACGACGTGAAGCTCGCCGTGCACGCCGGCGCCGACGTCGTGGTGGTCGATGGCATGCAGGGCGGCACCGCCGCCACCCAAGAGGTGTTCATCGAGCACGTCGGCATCCCAACCCTCGCCGCTATCCCGCAGGCCGTCCAGGCGTTGCAGGAACTCGGCGTGCACCACAAGGTTCAGCTGATCGTCTCCGGCGGTATCCGCAGCGGCGCCGACGTGGCCAAGGCGCTGGCGCTGGGCGCGGACGCGGTGGCGATCGGCACTGCCGCGCTGATCGCGCTGGGCGACAACCATCCGCGTTACGCCGCCGAGTACGAAAAGCTCGGCAGCGCAGCGGGTTTCTACGACGATTTCCAGGACGGGCACGACCCGGCCGGGATCAGTACGCAAGATCCTGAGCTCGCCGCGGGGTTCGACCCCGTGGCGGGCGGCCGCCGACTGGCCAATTACCTGCGGGTGTTGACGATGGAGGCCCAAACCATCGCCAGGGCCTGCGGCAAGGCGCACGTTCTGCATCTGGAGCCGGAGGACCTCGTCGCGGTCAGCATCGAGGCGGCGGCCATGGCACGGGTGCCACTCGCCGGGACCGAATGGATTCCCGGCCAATGATCACAGCGGACGTCGTGATCGTCGGCGCCGGCATCGAGGGCGCCGCTGCGGCCTGGGCACTGTCACAGCGCGGGATCACCGATGTTGTGGTGGCCGAACGCAATACGGTTGGCTCAGGGATGACGGGTAAGTCCAGCGGCATCGTCCGGTGCCACTACGGCGTGAGCTCGCTGGCCGCCATGGCGACCGTCGGGTTGGAGGTCTTCGAGAAGGCCGAGGAGATATTCGGCCATGACATCGGCTTCCGGCAGACCGGCTACGTCGTCGGCGTCGGCGAGCCGAACGTCGAATCGTTGCGTAAAAGCCTTGCGGCACAACGAGCCGTCGGTGTGCAGACCGAAGAGATCGAGCGCGCCGAGGTCGCCCGGATGTGGCCGTTCGCCGATCTGGACCCGTTCGCAGCGTTCGGCTGGGAGGCGCGCGGTGGGTATGGCGACGCCTACCAGACGGCGCAGGCCTTCGCGGTCGCGGCACGCGGCGCCGGTGTCCGGGTTCGCCAGGGCTGTGAGGTAGCCGGACTTCTGCTCGCCGGCGACAAGGTCACCGGTGTCCGGCTGACCGACGGAAGCGAGGTCTCCACCGGCACGGTCGTCGTCGCCACCGGGGTCTGGACGAAGCCCTTTCTCGAGCCGTACGGGATCGACGTCCCGATCCGGGTGGTGCGCGAGCAGATCGTGATGATCGACCCCGGCAGTCGAGATCGGCCCGGTGCCAGTCTTTTCCGATCTCGTCTCGTTGCAGTACATCCGCCCGGAGCTCGGTGGTGACGTGTTGTTCGGCAACAGCGATCTGTCCGACGTCTCGGTGGCCGACCCGGACAACTACCTCAACCGTGCCGACGACGCCTTCATCGACCTCACCGTCGACAAGGTCGGCACCCGGTTCCCTGGATTCGTCGACGCGGCGATCAGCAGCAGCTACGCCGGCTGCTACGACGTCACGCCCGACTGGAACCCGGTCATCTCGAGGACCGCCATCGACGGGCTCATGGTGGCCGCCGGCTTCAGCGGACACGGATTCAAGATCGCGCCGGCCGTCGGCCGCCTCATCGCCGACCTCATCGTCGACGGGCGAAGCGCCGATCCGCGCATCCCGGAATCCGACTTCCGGTTGTCCCGATTCGCCGAGGGCGAGCCGCTCAAGAGCCCGTATCCGTATGTCGGTGCCGGACAGATGCGATGATTCCTGGCAGGAAACATGACTGACGTTCCGCTACTTCGCAATAAGTCCGGCACCGCCCGCGACCGGGATCCGCACGCCCCTGTCGAGGAACTCGAGTTCGAGGCCGCGATCGGTCGCAATGTGCGGCAGCTGCGCGGGCAGCTTGGGCTCACGGTGGCCGAGATGGCCGTGCGCGTCGGCATCTCCAAGGCGATGATGTCCAAGATCGAGAATGCGCAGACGTCGTGCAGCCTGTCCACCCTGGCGTTACTGGCTAAGGGCTTCGACGTTCCGGTCACCACCCTGTTCCGCGGCGCGGACGTGGAGCGGCCCGCCGCATTCGTCAAGGCCGGCACCGGCGCACGCATCGTGCGCAACGGCACCCGGGAGGGCCACGAGTACCAGCTGCTGGGCTCGCTGCGGGGAGAGCACAAGCGGCTCGAATGTCTCCACGTCACGCTGTCGGAGAAGAGCCAGACCTATCCGCTGTTCCAGCACCCGGGCACGGAGTTCATCTACATGCTCGAAGGGGTCATGGACTACAGCCACAGCCGTTCGGTCTATCGGCTGCATCCGGGCGACTCTCTGCAGATTGACGGCGAGGGCGCGCACGGACCGGTCGACCTGGTGGAGGTCCCGATCCGTTTTCTGTCGGTGATCGCTTTCCCCGACTCGCAGGTCTAGCTGTAGAGCTTCGCGGCGGCGCTCGCGACGTCCACCACGGCGTCGCAGTGCTCACCGCCGCCGTCGACCGTCACGGTGGGCCGGATGATGAACTCACCCGTGCCGACGAAGTCCCCGCCGAACAGCTTGCGCTGCATCGGGGCGCCGAGGAACGCGACGGCCGAGCAGTACGTCTCGTCGACGAAGATTTCGGCGCCGTCGCGCTTGAGGGCGAAGTCGCATTCGTCAAGCGCGAATAGCGTTCCCACGGAAGATACCGCCGGCGATGTGCCTTATTGTCCGTTGATTCTGCGGTGAAGGTGATGAAGTGCGAGTAGCCCACGCCCTGAGTGCAGAGTCAACGCGTTTTGGCCCCGCGGCCGAGCTTGATACAGTGGGCTCACCATGTCTTCGGTACAGCGGGTGCTCCTTCTCGGCAGCCGCGACGGGGTCTGATCCAGACCGGCTTCCCGTCGCGGGTGTTCGCGATGCGCCGGTCTTGAGTCCATCCAAACTCCCGGAGCAATCACCGTGACTACCTTTTCGAAACCCGCACCAGATTCACCCGACACCTTCACGTCGGTCCGCACCATCACCACACCCGCCGGCGAACCCAACCCCGGCCAGCCCGGCTGGAACACCCAGCGCGGCACGTCGATGCCGGTCAGCCGCTACCGCACCTTCGCCGAGGAAGTCGAGCCCGTCACGCTGGCCGACCGCACCTGGCCCGACCGCGTCGTCACCACGGCACCCATGTGGTGTGCGGTGGACCTGCGCGACGGCAACCAGGCGCTGATCGACCCGATGAGCCCGGCCCGCAAGCGCCGCATGTTCGACCTGCTGGTGCGCATGGGCTACAAGGAGATCGAGGTCGGCTTCCCCTCGGCCAGCCAGACCGACTTCGACTTCGTCCGCGAGATCATCAGCGAAGGCGCGATCCCCGAGGACGTCACCATCCAGGTGCTGACGCAGTGCAGGCCCGAGCTGATCGAGCGGACGTTCCAGGCGTGCGAGGGCGCGCCACGCGCGATCGTGCACTTCTACAACTCGACGTCGATCCTGCAGCGCCGCGTGGTGTTCCGCGCCGACCGCGAGGCGGTCAAGGCCATCGCCACCGACGGCGCGCGCAAGTGCGTCGAGGAGGCGGCGAAGTATCCGGGCACGCTGTGGCGGTTCGAGTACTCGCCGGAGTCCTACACCGGCACCGAACTGAAGTACGCCAAGGATGTCTGCGACGCGGTCTCCGACGTCATCCAGCCCACCCCGGAGTGGCCGCTGATCGTCAACCTGCCCGCGACGGTGGAGATGGCCACGCCGAACGTCTACGCGGACTCGATCGAGTGGATGAGCCGCAACCTGGCCCGTCGGGACAGCATCATCCTGAGCCTGCACCCGCACAACGACCGCGGAACCGCCGTTGCCGCAGCGGAATTGGGCTACCAGGCCGGTGCCGACCGGATCGAGGGCTGCCTGTTCGGCAACGGCGAACGCACCGGCAACGTGTGCATCGTGACGCTGGGCCTGAACCTGTTCTCCCGCGGCGTCGACCCGCAGATCGACTTCTCCAACATCGACGAGATCCGTCGCACCGTCGAGTACTGCAACCAGCTGCCGGTGCACGAACGCCACCCGTACGGCGGCGATCTGGTGTACACCGCGTTCTCCGGCAGCCACCAGGACGCCATCAACAAGGGCCTGGACGCGATGAAGGTGTCGGCCGACGAGCAGGACGCCGATGTCGACGACATCCTGTGGCAAGTCCCATATCTGCCGATCGACCCGCGCGACGTCGGCCGCACCTATGAGGCCGTCATCCGGGTGAACTCGCAGTCCGGCAAGGGCGGCGTGGCCTACATCATGAAGGCCGATCACGGGCTGGTGCTGCCGCGCCGGCTGCAGATCGAGTTCAGCCAGGCGATCCAGAAGATCACCGACGGCGAGGGCGGCGAGGTGTCGCCGAAGGAGATGTTCGACGTCTTCTTCGAGGAGTACCTGGCGCCGGTGCGGCCGCTGGAGCGGATCCGGCAGAAGGTGATCGCCTCGGAGGTCGACGGCGGCACCGACACCATCGAGGCGACGGTCAAGATCGACGGCGTCGAGACGGACATCCGGGGCTCGGGCAACGGCCCGCTCGCGGCGTTCGTCGACGCGCTGTGCAGCGTCGGCATTCAGGTCCACGTGCTGGACTACTCCGAACACGCGATGTCGGCCGGCGAGGAGGCGCAGGCGGCGGCCTACGTGGAGGCGTCGGTGAACGGCCAGACGATCTGGGGCGTCGGCATCGCGACGTCGATCACCACCGCGTCGCTTCGGGCCGTGGTGTCGGCGGTCAACCGCGCGGCTGCCCGTGGTTAACTGACGCGCGCGTAAAGAATTGCGCTGCAAACCGTTAAGAAGGAGCGGGCCGTGGACTGGGGCTCAACGTGGGATTTCCTTTGGCACTTCCTGATCATCTTCGCGTGGATCGCCTATCTCCTCGTGTTGTTCCAGATCCTCACGGACCTGTTCTGGCGGGACCACACGACGTCGGGCTGGGTGAAGGCGATCTGGGTGGTCTTCCTGCTCGTCTTGCCGTGGCTCACGGCGGTGATCTACCTGATCGCCCGCGGCCAGGGCATGACCGAACGGGCGCGAGAGGCCGCGTCGGCGGCCAAGAAGGAGACCGACGACTACATCCGCCAGGCGGCGGGGCGTTCGCCGGCACAGGAGATCGCCGACGCGAAGTCGCTCTTGGAGGCCGGCGCGATCTCGCAGGCCGAATTCGATGCGCTGAAATCCAAGGCCCTGGCCTAGCCGAGGAACGGCTCCGCAGGACCGGTCCATGAGACCGGCCGGATCCTGCGGCGCCGGGCTGCTCGGGCGCGAACGTCAGCGTTGGAGAACGCCAAGCCGTTGAGTAGCCGGCTCAGCTCGCCCATCTGTTCGGTCGACGGCGTGAAGCCGCCCGCCTCCAGGATCAGGCTGGCCGACTTCACCGCGGCGGACTGGATCTCGTTGAGCGCGGGCCGAAGTTCCGGCCGCCGCGTGCCCTCGAGGAACAGCTCCCATCGAGCGATGTTGCGGCGCTGCGATCCCTCGTCGGGATCGGTGATCATCCGGGTCATCAACGCCTTCACACCTTCTCGGCTTTGCGGCTGGCCGACGAGGGACCTGCAACAGGGCGACGCGCTGCCAGTGCAGGTCGGCCACGTAGGCCGTCACCGCCTCCAGCAGCGCGAGTCGGGTTCGGAAGTAGTTCGACGTGGTGCCGGCGGCAGGCCGGCCCGGCTGTCGACCTGCCGATGCGTCAGCCCCCGACCCCGTCGTCGCCAGGATGTCGATTGCGGCGTCGAGGATCTGGTTGCGTCGTTCCGGGTTGGCGCGGCATCAGTTCTTATATTGCAGGCGCCAGAACATCGTCAGGAACACCGGGTACACCAGGATCAGCAGGAACCAGCTGAACCACATCGGGAACCACGTCATCAACGTCGTATCCCAGATGATGTAGCTGCAGTAGATGTGCAGCGGCACGCTGCCTGCGATGTAGACCACCGAGCCGGTGAAGAGCGCCCTGTGCCGCTTGTTGGCGAACCGGACGCGGTGGTTGACCAGAAGCAGGATCCCGGTGATGCCGGCGTAGGCCATCGGCACCAGCAGGATCTTGTCGGTCGTCGGCGTGACCATGTATCGCATCGTCAGGTCGTCACCGAAGATCACCCGGTAGACGTGCCAGATGACGCCGATCGAGATGGTCAGCATGGCGGCTTCGCGGAAGAAGTAGCCGCGACGGCGGTAGGTGTCCCAGAAGGAACTTCGCCTTGTACTACGTCTGTAGTGGTTGTGTTCATGCGCAGAAATTACCACTACGTGTGTAGTGATTGCAAGGGGTTGTTCAGAAAAGGGCGAACTGCTCGCCTGCGAGCGTGGTGTCGGTGAATTCCTCGATGTCTGCCCCGCCAATGACCGTGTCGAGATACCGCATGAAATCGGCATCGCTGACCAGCGGAACGCCCAGGTCGTTGCCCTGATAGCCCTTCCCGTGCTCCGGTTGGGGTTCGTTGCAGATGACCAGTGAGGTCTCGGGGTCGACGTTGTCGGTGTAGGCAAGGCCGGCGTGCACGATCCGCTCGATGAGCTCTTCGTGGGTGCGGGTGACCTCGGCCGACAGCGCCACCCTCATGCCCTGCACAAGCGGCCGGCCGGCGATGAACCGGCCGGGGTTGACGTACGGGCAGGGCAGCCGTGACGCGAGCATTTTCAGCGGTCGCAGCTCCTCATGGGTGACCTGGCCGTTCGGCCAGTACCGTCGCGTCACTGGGCGCACCGGCAACCAGACCTTGCGTTCCCGGGCGCGGATCAACACCGGTTTGAGGATCTGCGCGAGGACCATGGCGTCGTCCAGCGCGTCGTGCGGCTTCATCTGCGTGATGCCCCAGTGGCCGGCCAGCGTCTCCAGCCGCAGGTTGTCGGTGCCCAGTTCGAGCCGGCGGGTCAGCTCCACCGTGCACATCACCGTGTCGATCGGCAGTTCCGCCCCGACCATTTCGGCCTCGGCGGCCAGGAACGAGTAGTCGAAGCCCACGTTGTGGGCGACGAGGGTGCGGCCGCGCAACAGATCCCTGAGGTCGCCGACGACGTCGCCGAAACACGGCTGCCCTTCGAGCATGTCGGCAGTCAGACCGTGTACATGCGTGGGCCCGGGATCGACGCCGGGGTTGAGCAGGCTGTAGAGGCTGCGCTCGACGTTGCCGTCGTCGCCGAGGGCCAGCGCCGCGACGCTGACGATCCGAGCCTGCCCGGGGCGGAAGCCGGACGTCTCCACGTCGACGACGGCCCAGCCTGCGCCGGTTTCGGCTGCCGGCCGGCCCCAGGAGCCGCTCGGCCGGCGACATCCGGCGCCAGTTTGGCTCATAACCCGAGGATGGCACGGTAGTCCGACAACGCCGGATCGCTCGCCAGCGTGTCGGCTACCTAAAATGCCCAGGATGGTCACCAGCTCGTGGACGGGTCGCACTTGCGGCCGGCGCAGGCGCGCGATGGGCGTCGCGGGTCACCGGACGCGGCGCGGGCGCGATGATCGGCGGCCTGGTGGCGCTGGCACTCGACAAGTCCGTCCTGCACCAGCTCGGCGAGGGCCGCCGGACGGTGGTGGTGACCGGGACGAACGGCAAGTCGACCACGACCAGGATGACGGCGGCCGCGCTGAACACCCTGGGGCCCGTCGCCACCAACGCCGAGGGCGCCAACATGGACGCCGGCCTGGTGGCAGCTCTCGCGGGTCGGCGTGATGCGAAACTGGCGGCGCTCGAGGTCGACGAGATGCACGTGCCTCATGTGGCCGACGCCGTCGACCCGTCGGTCATCGTGTTGTTGAACCTGTCGCGCGACCAGTTGGACCGGGTCGGCGAGATCAACCACATCGAGCGGACGTTGAGGGGCGGGCTGGCCCGCCACCCGTCGACGGTGGTGGTGGCCAATTGCGACGACGTGCTGATGACGTCGGCGGCCTATGACAGCCCCAACGTGGTGTGGGTTGCCGCAGGCGGCGGCTGGGCGAACGACTCGGTGAGCTGTCCGCGATCCGGCGAGATCATCGTTCGCGAACGCACGCACTGGTATTCGACAGGCACGGATTTCAAACGGCCAAGCCCGGACTGGTGGTTCGACGATCGAAATGGTTTATGGCCCCGACGGGTTTGGCGCTTCCGATGAAGCTGGCGCTGCCCGGGACGGTGAACCGCGGCAATGCCACGCAAGCGGTTGCGGCGGCGGTGACGTTGGGCGCCGATCCGGCCGCGGCGGTGGCCGCGGTGTCGGGTGTCGACGAGGTCGCCGGCCGGTACAGCACGGTGCGCCTCGGCTCGCACACGGTTCGGATGCTGCTGGCGAAGAATCCGGCCGGCTGGCAGGAGGCGCTGTCGATGGTGGACAAGCACGGTGCGGGTGTGGTGATCGCGGTCAACGGGCAGGTGCCCGACGGCGAGGACCTGTCGTGGTTGTGGGACGTGAAGTTCGAGCACTTCGAGGACACGGCCGTCGTCGCTGCCGGTGAACGTGGCACGGACTTGGCGGTGCGGCTGGGATATGCGGGCGTCGATCACACGCTGGTGCACGACACCGTGGCCGCAATCGCGTCGTGTCCGCCGGGGCACGTCGAGGTGATCGCCAACTACACGGCCTTCCTTCAGCTCAACAGGGTTCTTGCGCGTCATGGCTGAGTCAACGGTGCGGATCGGGCTGGTGCTACCCGACGTGATGGGCACGTATGGCGATGGCGGCAACTCGGTCGTGTTACGTCAACGGTTGCGGTTGCGGGGATTTGACGCGGAGATCGTCGAGATCACGCTGTCGGACCCGGTGCCGGAGTCGCTGGACTTGTACACGCTGGGCGGGGCGGAGGATTACGCGCAGCGGCTGGCGACCAAGCACCTGATCCGCTATCCGGGTCTGCAGCAGGCGGCGGCACGCGGGGCCCCGGTGCTGGCGATCTGCGCGGCCATCCAAGTGCTTGGGCACTGGTATGAGACGTCGTCGGGTGAGCGGGTCGACGGGGTCGGCATGCTCGATCTGACCACGTCGCCGCAGGACAAGCGAACCATCGGTGAGGTCGTTTCCGAGCCGCTGCTGCCGGGGCTGACGCGAGCGGTTGACGGGCTTCGAAAACCACCGCGGCGGAACGGTTCTCGGCTCCTCGGCTCAGCCACTGGCCCGAGTCATCAGTGGTGCGGGGAATCGCGCGGGTGATGGCGTCGACGGCGCGGTGCAGGGCAGCGTGATCGCGACGTATCTGCATGGCCCATGTCTAGCGCGCAACCCCGAACTCGCTGACTTCCTCTTGTCCCGCGTCGTCGGCGAGCTGGCGCCGCTGGAGCTCGACGAGGTCGCGCTATTGCGCAAGGAACGCCTGGCCGCTCGCTGACCTAGCTCGGTCGCCAGCCGCGGGAGATCAACGCGGCCCGGGCGCGCTGTCCCCGGGCACCGCGATACCGCTTGGCCAGTAGCAAGACATCCTCGATTGCGAAAGCTCTCACACGCATCAACGCGTCGAGCCGCGCAACGGCCTCGTCGCGAGGCAGATATCGCCCGAGATCAAATGCGGTGCGTTCGCGAGTCGTCACAGGGAGCTTGCACGCCCACGTGATCTCGTCGTCTGCCAAGGTGTCGGTCCTCACTATCAAGCCGTGTTGGGGCCGTGTGCGCCTCGACACCAACTCGATCGGCACGTCCGCGTCGACCCATGAGGCGCCATGGAGCGCGGACGCGGCGATACCGGCGATTACTCCCCGCCGATCGGAGCGCAGCCACGCTCCCGTCGTCCTATCACGCAACGAGGGAGCACGGTTTTTCGGCACGTACACGCCGCGGAAGACGGGCCGGTACCAGCGGCGCAGTTCATATTCGGTGACATCGCCGCAAGCGAGCGCCTCGCTGCCAATAAAGACTTCCCCCATGCGCAAATGGTGCCTTCGCGCACCGACATCTCCGCGAAACGTACGCTAGCGAGGAAAAGTACGAGAAGCGACCTCGAGAACGTGCGTTTGCGCGGAAGCGTAGGCCATTGCGCGGCGGCCGGTCAGCGCGCGGCCCAGCGTCAGCTCGTCGGCGAACTCCAGATCGCCGCCCATCGGCAGACCCGAGGCGATACGCGTCACGGTCAGCCCAGGGATATCGCGCAGCATCCGCACCAGATACGTCGCCGTCGCCTCACCCTCGGTGTTCGGGTCGGTCGCGATGATCACCTCGGTGATGTCCACGCCATCGACCCGCTCGCCAATCCTGTTGAGCAGCTCGCGAATTCGCAGCTGCTCCGGACCGACGCCGGACAAGGGATCCAATGCTCCGCCCAACACGTGGTAGCGGCCACGGAATTCGCGCGTGCGCTCGACGGCCTGCACGTCTTTCGGCTCCTCGACCACACACACCAGCGACGCGTCGCGGCGCGAGTCCGAACAGATGCGGCAGCGGTCGTCGTCCGACACATTGCCGCACACCGCACAGAACTTGACCCCGTCGCGGATTCTTTCCAACACACCTGTGAGCCGATCAATCTGTGGCGGCTCGACCGATAACAAGTGAAAAGCGATCCGCTGCGCACTCTTCGGCCCGATGCCGGGCAGCTTGCCGAGCTCGTCGATCAGATCCTGAACCGGGCCCTCGAACAAATCAGAGCCCCGGAAGTCCCAGCCCGCCCATCCCGCCGGCCAACGGCCCGAGCCGGTCGTGCGCCAGGATGGTGACTTGTTTGGATGCGTCGGAGATCGCGCCGACGATGAGGTCCTGCAGAGTCTCGATGTCGGAGGGATCGACGACCTTCGGGTCGATCGACACCGCCACCACTTCGCCGCTGCCCTTCATGGTGACCTGCACCAGCCCGCCTCCGGCCTGGCCGTGCACCTCGGAGTTGGCCAGCGCCTCCTGTGCCTCCATCAATTGCTGCTGCACCTGCTGGGCTTGTGCGAGGAGTGCCGACATGTCGGGCTGGCCTCCGGGTTGCATGACAGTCCCCTTGCATGTTGGTCTCGACTTGGTTGCGCCTGGCAATTGGACTTCAAGCCTAGACGTCGGGGCGCTAACTTGACGCCGTGCCTCTTCCCGCCTGCGTTCGTGTCGGCGTCGTTAGTGTGCTCGTCGCGACATCCACCTTTGCAGCTCCGCCAGCGTCCGCTGCCCCCGCCAACATCGCAGGCATGATCGTTTTCCTCGATCCGGGCCACAACGGCTCCAACGATTCCTCGATCAGCCGGCAGGTGCCCACCGGCCGCGGCGGCACCAAGGACTGCCAGGCCAGCGGCACCTCGACCGACGACGGCTATGCCGAGCACACCTTCGCCTGGGACACCACGCTACGCATCCGCCAAGCATTGACCGCCCTTGGCGTGCGAACCGCGATGTCACGCGGCGACGACACCGGCCTCGGCCCCTGCGTCGACGAGCGCGCCGCCATGGCCAACGCCATCAAGCCCAACGCGGTCGTGAGCATCCACGCCGACGGGGGCCCGCCCACCGGTCGCGGCTTCCACGTGCTGTACTCGTCGCCGGCGCTCAACGACGCACAGGCCGGGCCGTCGGTGCGGTTCGCGCAGATCATGCGCGATCAGCTGGCCACCTCGGGCTTCGTACCGTCCACCTACATCGGCAGCGGTGGCCTCAATCCGCGCTCTGACATCGCCGGGCTCAACCTGGCCCAGTTCCCGTCAATCCTGGTGGAATTGGGCAACATGAAGAACCCCGTCGATTCGGGATTGATGAAGACGCCCGAGGGCCGGCAGAAGTACGCCGACGCGGTGGTGCGGGGTATCGCGGGCTTCCTGGGCAGCTAAGCCCGCTCGACTTCCTTTTTCAGCTTGTCGAGCACCTCGGCCTGAATCTTGCGCAGTCCCAACGGCGCGAACGTCTTCTCGAAGAAGCCTCCGATGCCGCCCGCACCCTGCCACGACGTCTTGACCGTGACGGACGAGCCCGGCCCGGCCGGGGCGACGGTCCAGTTGGTGACCATCGTCGAGTTGGCGTCCTTCTCGATGACCGTGTGGCCGGCCACGTCGACGTTCGCCTTCACGTCACGAACCCGCGATTTGGTGGCCTGCAGCTTCCATGTGGCCACGGTGCCTGCGCCCCGCCCGCCCTCGAGCACCCGATAGCCGCTGTAGTGCGGAGACAGGATCTTCGGGCGCATGCCCTGGTAATCCGCTACGGCCGCCAACACCGCCTCCGGCGCGGCGTCGATCAAGACGGTGCTGGACGCGCTGACCTGTCCCATCGGTGAAACTCCTAGTTAGAGGTTGTTTAGCGGTGTGATCCCGGCTTCATGCGGTCGCATCGGTTGCGGCCGCGGACTAGCGTATATGCGTGTCTGTTGAGGGGAGCGACGCACGGTCCGCTCACGCCGCGGGTGTGCAGCGGCTTCTGGCCAGCTATCGCGCGATCCCACCGAACGCCACCGTCCGGCTCGCCAAAGCCACCTCGAACCTGTTCAGGGCGCGGGCCAAGTCCAAGAGCAAGGGCCTGGACACGTCGGGGCTGACCGGCGTCATCTCCGTCGACCCCGGCGCGCGGACCGCCGATGTGGCCGGCATGTGCACCTACGAGGACCTCGTGGCGGCCACCTTGCCCCACGGGCTGTCGCCGCTGGTGGTGCCACAGCTGAAGACCATCACGCTCGGCGGGGCCGTCACCGGGCTCGGCATCGAGTCGACGTCGTTCCGCAACGGCCTGCCCCATGAGTCCGTGCTGGAGATGGACATCCTGACCGGCACCGGCGACGTGCTCACGGCAAGTCGAGATCTGTACCCAGACCTTTTTCGGGCCTTCCCGAATTCCTATGGCACGCTTGGCTATTCGGTGCGCCTCAAGATCGAGCTGGAACCCGTCAAGCCGTTCGTGGCGCTCAACCATCTGCGCTTTCATTCGCTGCAAGACCTGGTCGCGGCGATGGACCGCATCATCGAAACTGGCGGCATCGACGGCACCCCGGTCGATTACGTCGACGGCGTGGTGTTCAGCGCCGACGAAAGCTACCTGTGTGTCGGCGTGCAGACCGGCACACCGGGGCCGGTCAGCGACTACACCGGTCAGCAGATCTACTACCGGTCCATCCAGCATCAGGACGGCGAGAAGCACGACCGGCTCACCATCAACGACTACCTGTGGCGATGGGACACCGACTGGTTCTGGTGCTCCCGGGCGTTCGGCGCGCAGGACCCGCGGATCCGCCGGCTGTGGCCGCGGCGCTATCGGCGCAGCAGCGTCTACTGGAAGCTCATCGCCTATGACCAGCGCTTCAACATCGCCGATCGCATCGAGAAGCGCAACGGCCGACCGCCCCGTGAGCGCGTCGTTCAGGACATCGAGGTCCCCATCGAGAGAACCGCCGAGTTCCTGGACTGGTTCCTGGCGAATGTCCCCATCGAGCCGATCTGGTTGTGTCCGCTGCGCCTGCGCGACGCCGGGGACTGGCCGCTGTACCCGATCCGCCCGCACCACACCTACGTCAACGTCGGCTTCTGGTCGTCGGTCCCGGTCGGACCCACCGAAGGACACACCAACAAGCTGATCGAACGCAAGGTCAGCGAGCTGGACGGACACAAGTCGCTGTACTCCGATGCTTACTACAGCCAAGACGAATTCGACGAACTCTACGGTGGCGAGGCCTACAAGACCGTAAGAAAGACATACGACCCCGACTCACGTCTCCTCGACCTGTATGCGAAGGCGGTGCAACGACGATGACGACATACAGAGACCACACAGCCCACGTCGGCGAGAAGCTGACGTTGGCCGAGATCCTCGAGATCTTTGCCGCGGGCCAGTCGCCGCTGAAATTCACCGCCTACGACGGCAGTAAGGCGGGGCCCGACCACGCCACGCTCGGGCTGGATCTGCGTACCCCGCGCGGCACCACCTACCTGGCCACCGCACCCGGCGAACTGGGGTTGGCCCGCGCCTACGTCTCGGGCGACGTCGAACCGCACGGTGTGCACCCCGGCGACCCGTACGAGTTGCTCAAGGCGCTGGCCGAGAAGATGGACTTCAAGCGGCCGCCGGCACGGGTACTGGCCAACATCGTGCGCTCCATCGGCCTCGAACACCTCAAGCCGATCGCGCCGCCGCCGCAGGAGGTGCTGCCGCGCTGGCGGCGAATCGCAGAAGGGTTGCGGCACAGCCGAACCCGTGACGCCGAGGCCATCCACCACCACTACGACGTGTCCAACACGTTCTACGAATGGGTGCTCGGCCCGTCGATGACCTACACCTGCGCGTGCTACCCGCATCCCGACGCCACGCTGGAAGAAGCGCAGGAGAACAAGTACCGGCTGGTGTTCGAGAAGCTAGGGCTGAAGGCCGGCGACCGGCTGCTCGACGTGGGCTGCGGTTGGGGCGGCATGGTCCGCCACGCCGCGCGGCACGGCGTGAAGACCATCGGCGTCACGCTGTCGAAAGAGCAGGCCGCCTGGGCGCAGAAGGCGATCGCCGAACAAGGCCTGACCGACCTGGCCGAGGTCCGTCACGCCGACTACCGGGACGTCCGGGAAAGCGGCTTCGACGCGATCTCCTCGATCGGGCTCACCGAACACATCGGCGTGCACAATTATCCGTCCTACTTCCGCTTCCTGAAGTCCAAGATGCGCACCGGCGCAGTGCTGCTCAACCACTGCATCACCCGCCCGGACAATCGGACTGGGCCGTCAGGCGGCGGCTTTATCGACCGCTACGTCTTCCCCGACGGCGAGCTCACCGGCTCCGGCCGCATCATCACCGAAGCCCAGGACGTCGGCCTCGAGGTGGTGCACGAGGAGAACCTGCGCCACCACTACGCGCTGACGCTGCGCGACTGGTGCCGCAACCTCGTCGAGCACTGGGACGAAGCTGTCGAGGAAGTCGGGCTGCCCACCGCCAAGGTGTGGGGACTGTACATGGCCGGGTCGAGGTTGGGCTTCGAGACCAATGTCGTTCAGCTGCACCAGGTTTTGGCGGTCAAGCTCGACTCGCATGGCGGCGACGGCAGCCTCCCGCTGCGGCCATGGTGGACGCCTTAACTTCCGTCGATGCGACGCGCGCCGAGTTCGTTCTGAAGTAGTTCGAGCGCGGCTTCCTCGGGGTCGCGGCGCGGCGCCTCGGAGTTGTCGCTGCTGGCCTCGGCCAGCATGCTCTCCTCTTCCTCGTCACGCTGTGGCTGCGCCGGGGGAACGGGTGCGTCGTCGGCCACCGGTACGGGAGCCGACGCTGCGCCGGCCTCGCAGCGGATCTTCCAGTCCACACCCAGCGCATCCTTGAGCGCTTCGCGAATGACGTCGGCGTTGCGTTGTTCGGAAAGCCGCTTGGCCAGCGGGGCCGATTCGTGGCTGAGCACCAGGGTGTCGCCCTCGACGGCACGGACGATCGCGCCGGCCAGCATCACCTCTGTGGTGCGGCTACGTTGACGGACCTTCTCGCGCACCGTCGTCCACATGCTGCGCACGGCCGCCGCGTTGGGCTCGCCGGTGACGGCCGCGGGTGGGGGCGCCTCCACCACCGGGTCGGATGGTGGCCGTACGGGTGGGGGTGACGCCGGCTTGGGCTCAACGGCTTCGGGTTCCGGCGCGCGCTCGGGTTCGGGTTTGGGCTCGGGTTTGGGTGGTGATGGCTCCGCCGCCTTGGTCTTGCGCGTGTACTGCTTCGGCGGCGCAACCGGTTCGGCGGATACCGCGTCGGATGCCGGAATCGATACGTCGAGCCGGGTCTCGATCCGTTCGATGCGCTGCAGCAGCGCAGCTTCGGTGTCGCTGGCCGAGGGCAGCAGCAGCCGCGCGCACACCACCTCCAGCAGCAGCCGCGGAGCAGTGGCACCGCGCATCTCCCCCAGCCCGGCGTGCACCACCTCGGCGTAGCGGGTGAGCGTGGCGGTGCCGATCCGCGTGGCCTGTTCCCGCATCCGCTCCAGCACGTCCTCGGGCCCGTCGACCACACCCCGTGCCACCGCGTCGGGCACCGACTGCAGCACGATCAGGTCGCGGAAGCGTTCCAGCAGATCGGTGGCGAACCGCCGCGGGTCGTGGCCGGCGTCGATCACCGCCTCGACGGCCCCGAACACGGCCGCGGCGTCCCCGGCGGCCAGCGCGTCGACGGCGACGTCGATCAGCGCGACGTCCGTTGCGCCAAGCAGCGCCAGGGCCCGCGGGTAGGTGACCTGGTTTCCTTTCGCTGCACCGGCCAGCAGCTGGTCCAGCACCGACAACGTGTCGCGGGGCGAGCCGCCGCCGGCCCGGATCACCAGCGGATACACCGCGTCGTCGACCGTGACGTCCTCTTGGGCGCAGATGCCTTCCAGCAGGGCCCGCATGGTCCGGGGCGCCAGCAGCCGGAACGGATAGTGATGGGTGCGCGAGCGGATGGTGGGCAGCACCTTCTCCGGCTCGGTCGTCGCGAACACGAAGATCAGATGTTCAGGTGGCTCCTCGACGATCTTCAGCAGCGCGTTGAATGCCTGCGGAGTGACCATGTGCGCTTCGTCGACGATGAAGATTCGGTAGCGCGATTGCGCCGGAACGTAAAACGCGCGGTCACGCAACTCTCGCGCATCATCGACGCCGTTGTGGCTAGCTGCGTCAAGCTCGGTGACGTCCATGTTGCCCGGCCCGTTGGGTGCCAGCGCCACACACGAGTCGCACACCCCGCACGGTGTGGGTGTCGGCCCCTGCTCACAGTTCAGCGACCGCGCCAGGATGCGCGCCGATGACGTCTTCCCACATCCTCGTGGCCCGGAGAACAGATAGGCGTGGTTGATGCGGCCGGCCGCCAGCGCGGTGGACAGCGGCTCGGTGACGTGCTCCTGGCCGACCACGTCGGCGAAGGTTGCCGGTCGGTACTTGCGGTAGAGCGCCACGCTCAGCAGGCTACCGACGCGGTCCGACTGATGGACACGTCAGTCCTTCAGCAGTGATTCGGTCGCCGCGAGCAGCGCGCAGGTCGCGAGCCCGTCCACCGCGTCACGCAGCTCGGGCTCCGACGGAAACGACGGTGCGATCCGGATGTTCTTGTCCTCCGGGTCTTTTCGATACGGGAAGGCCGACCCCGCCTCGGTGAGGGCGATCCCCGCATCCTTGGCCAGGGCGATCGTGCGCTTGGCGGTGCCGTGCAGCACATC
Organism: uncultured Actinomycetota bacterium; assembly: GCA_963851115.1. Classification (GTDB taxonomy): domain Bacteria; phylum Actinomycetota; class Actinomycetes; order Mycobacteriales; family Mycobacteriaceae; genus Mycobacterium. Next base: position 23,193 of record CAWKOI010000018.1, on the reverse strand, counting down.
GAGGCTGACGAAGTAGCCGCCCTTGGGCTCGGTCCACGATGCGATCTTGGACTCACCCAACCGGTCCTCGAGAAGGTCGAGCACCAGCGCGAACTTCGACGCCAGTATCTCCTGGTGGCGCTGCATCTGCAGGCGCACCCCGTCGGCGTCGCCGAAGAACCGCAGGTGCCGCAGCTGGTTGACCTTGTCCGGGCCGATCGACTTCTTGCCCGCATACTGCAGATACCAGGCGATGTTGCCCAACGAGCCGCCGAAGAAACTTACGCCGGCACCGGCGAACGTGATCTTCGACGTGGATGCGAACACGTGCGGCCGGTTGGGGTTGCCTGCCGCCTCGGCCAGGCCCAGCACGTCGATCTGCCGGACGAAGTCGTGAGTCAGGGTGTGCACCGGGTAGGCATTGTCCCACATCAACCGGAAATCGGTTGCGGCCGTTTGCATTTGAACCAGCCGCCGAACCGTCTCCCACGAATAGGTGACACCAGTCGGGTTGGAGTAGACCGGCACGCACCACATGCCCTTGATGGCCGGGTCGGCGGCGACGAGTTCCTCGATCTCCTCGACGTCCGGGCCGTCCTCGCGCATCGGGACGGTGATCATCTCGACGCCGAGGCTCTCGGTGATGGCGAAGTGCCGGTCGTAGCCGGGCGACGGGCAGAGGAACTTGACGGCGGGTTCCTGGATCCACGGGCGGGGCGAGTCCACGCCGCCGTGCAGCATCGAGAACACCACCACGTCGTGCATCAGCTCGAGGCTGGCGTTGTTGCCCGCGATCAGATTGGGCACGGGGATGCCGAGCAGCTCGCCGAAGATGGCCCGCAGCTCGGGCAGGCCGTGCAGGCCGCCGTAGTTGCGGGTGTCGGTGCCGTCGCCGTCGCGGTAGTTCTTGCCGGGCAGGCTCAACAGCTCGTTGGACAGATCGAGCTGGGCCGGGGACGGCTTGCCGCGGGTCAGGTCGAGTTTCAGGCCCTTGGCCTGCAGCTCGGTGTAGTTGCGCTTCTGCAGCTCGTGCTGTGCGAGCAATTCGTCATGGCCGAGGGACTGAAACGACACCGCGCACCTTTCGCCATGTCAGAGCAGGATCTGAAAAGAGGGGACCCCGCGCACCCGCCAGAGCCCATTGACCCTTGCTGCCTTCCGGCCCTGGGGGAGTTCACAGGATAGACGCCGCGCGGGGTCCACGGCGAGTGTAATACCCGGGCCGGGCTGTCCAAGCGACGAGTGACTCGACGGGCGCATCTGGCAGGTCGGCTACCATGGCCCGCGGAGGATTCGCCTAGTGGCCTATGGCGCTCGCCTGGAACGCGGGTTGGGTTAACAGCCCTCGCGGGTTCAAATCCCGCATCCTCCGCACGCGGTCTGGAGTGCGACCAGCTGATCGACAAACGGGTCGCACCCCGGCCAACAATCTCGAGGAGGAGCATGCGGCGCTCGGTCGCGGTGTTGTGGCACGCATCGTTCTCGGCCGTCGCTGCTGTTCTCTACTTCTTCTTCGTACTGCCCCGGTGGTACGAGCTGATGGGCGAAACCTCGCACACTCTCGGAACGGTGCTGCGCATCGTCGCCGGTGCGCTGATCGGGCTGGCCGCGCTGCCAGTGGTGTTCACGCTGCTGCGCACGCGCAGGCCGGAGTTCGGCACGCCTGCGCTGGCGCTGACGCTGCGGACCGCGTCGGTCGCCCTGCATGTGTTGGCCGGCGTACTGATCATCGGCACCGCGATCAGCGAGATCTGGCTCTCGCTGGACGACGCAGGGCAGTGGCTGTTCGGCATCTACGGCGCCGCCGCGGCGATCGCGCTGCTCGGCGTGTTCGCCTTCTACCTGGCCTTCATCGCCGAGCTGCCACCGCCTCCGCCGAAGCCGCTCAAGCCCAAGGAGCCCAAGCAGCGCCGCGGCCGCCGCAAGGCCGCCGAGGACGAAGAGGCAGAAGCCGTCCTCGACGAGTCCACAGAGACAGCGGACGAGGCGCCGTCGGAGGAGACCGCCGACGAAGAGGCCGCGTCCGATGAGGCCGAGCAGGAGCCGGCCGAGGTCACGGCGGCGGCGGAGGAGCCGGAGTCGACGGCCGAGGAGCCGGAGTCGACAGCCGAGGAAGAGCCCCCAGCGGACGCGGAAAAAGAGGCCGAGGAACCCTCCGAGGCCGAGGCGACCAACGGCAAGCTGCGCAATCGCCGGCCGTCGGGCAAGACCGAGCCGACCCGACGTCGCCGCAGGCGGTTGCGTGGGGGCGTCGCAGTCGAGGATTAATAGTCCCGTCATCGGGCACTATGGGCACATGGGCAAAACCCTCACCCGTCGCCCGCTGGCGACGCTGCTGATCGCGCTGGGCGCGATCCTGGCCCTGGTCGCGCCGCTGCAGCCGGCGACGTCCGTGGCCGTCCCGGCAGACCCCATCGCGGCCGCGGCCCAGGTCGAGCCTGCCGTCGTGCGCATCGACACTGAGATCGACTACCAGAACGCGATCGGCGTCGGCACGGGCATCGTCATCGACCCGGGTGGGCAGGTGCTCACGAACTTCCACGTCGTGCAGGGCGCCGACCGGATCCACGCGACCGTCGCAGGGCGCTCCTTCCCCGCCGAGCTGGTCGGTTACGACCGCCGACACGACGTCGCCGTGCTGCAGCTGCTCGGCGCGGGTGGGCTGCCGACAGCGCCGATCGGTGACTCCGCACAACTGGCAGAAGGCGACCCGGTGGTCGCGCTCGGCAACGCAAGTGGCACCGGCAGCCCGTTGACCCGCGAGGTCGGAAACATCACCGGCTTCGGACGCACGGTCAACGCCGAAGATGCGCTGACCGGAAGCAGCGACGAGCTGACCGGACTGATCGAATTCGCGGCGCCGGTGCGGGCGGGTGATTCAGGCGGCCCTGTGGTGAACGGGGCCGGTCAGGTCGTCGGCATCACCACGGCGGCATCGGTGAACTTCCGGCTGGGCCCCGGCGGCGAAGGCTTCGCAATCCCGATCAACGACGCGATGGGCGTCGCCGGCCAGATCCGCGGGCGGGTGCCGTCCGACTCGGTCCACATCGGGCCGCCGGTATTTCTTGGCGTCGGCGTCCGGACGCAGCCACGGTCGTCGCCCGGCGTCATCGTTGCGGAGGTGCTGCGTGGTGGTGCAGCCGAACAGGCCGGCGTCTTGGACGGTGACGTCCTCACCTCGCTCGACGGCACCACCCTGGATTCGGCCACCACCCTCACCTACGTGCTGGACCGGCATTACCCGGGCGATGTCGTCGACCTGACCTGGATTGACGGCAGCGGCCAGGAGCGCACCGGCAAGGCCACGCTGAGTTGAGCCAAATCCGGCGAGCGCGCCAACGCCGCACCCTATGCTGAGCGAGTGCCAAACACCGCTCCCTATCGGGTCGTTCAGTGGACGACCGGCAACGTCGGAAAAAGCTCAATAGCGGCCATCGCCGCCAATCCCACCCTCGAACTCGTCGGGTGTTACGCCTGGTCGAAGGACAAGGCCGGCCGCGACGTCGGCGACCTGTGCGGCATCGAACCGCTGGGCATCACGGCCACCAACGACGTCGACGCGCTGCTTGCGTTGAAGCCCGACGTCGTGGTCTACAACCCGATGTGGATCGACGTCGACGAGCTCGTGCGCATCCTGTCGGCGGGAGTGAATGTGGTGTCGTCCGCGTCGTTCATCACCGGCCACAACCTGGGCGAGGGCCGCGACAAGATCGCCGAAGCATGCCAGCGAGGCGGGTCGACGATGTTCGGCTCCGGCATCAGCCCGGGCTACGTCAACCAGTTGTCCATCGTCGCCGCCGGCATCTGCGACCGCGTCGACAAGATCACCGTCAACGAGGCCGCCGACACGACGTTCTACGACTCACCGGCCACCGAGAAACCGGTCGGCTTCGGCCAGCCGATCGACCATCCCGATCTTGCGGCCATGACCGCGCACGGCACGGGTGTGTTCGGCGAGGCGGTGCGCATGGTCGGCGACGCCTTGGGCATCGAACTCGACGATGTGCGCTGCGACGCCGAGTATGCGCAGACGACCGAAGACCTCGACCTGGGCTCATGGACCATCCCGGCGGGCTGTGTTGCCGGTGTGTACGCGAGCTGGAAGGGCATCGTCGGCGACAAGACCGTCGTCGAGATCAACGTCCGGTGGCGCAAAGGTCAAGCGCTGGAACCGGATTGGAAGATCGACCAGGACGGTTGGGGCATCGAGGTCGCGGGCCGGCCGACGGTAACCATGAAGGTCGGTTTCCTGCCACCACCGGACTTCGAGGCCACCACACTCGAAGAGTTCATGGTGCTCGGCCACCTCATGGTCGCCGCACCGCCACTCAACGCGATCCCGGCCGTGGTCGCCGCACCGCCGGGCATCGTGACCTACAACGACCTGCCTCTGATCCTGCCGCGCGGGGTCGTGCCGCAGGCCTAAGGGCCGCCCGGCGACCCGCTTCCGAGCAGCTGACCGCTGGCCGGGCTCGCGATAACGCCCGCCGTACTGCGGCACCGCCTTGGCGCCTGCTTGGCGTGCGGCGGTGATGGCGTTGCGCAGCGGCCGCGCCAGTCCGGCGAACGACGCCATGTCGAGCACCATCGGCGTCAACAACCTGTTGTGCACGAAGGCGAACGCGCTTCCCGCTCTCCGGATCAGCCCACCCGAGCGTCCCGCCCAGACCGATGTGGCCAAAACCCTTGAGCAGTCCGGGAATCGGCGATTCGTGATAGCCGAGGTGGAATGGCATCGGGACGACGATGTTCAGATCCGGCCACAGCTTGGGCTTTCCGATCAACCCCCGCGTCAAGTCAGCCGACAGGAACTGTGTTCCGTCGATGCTGCCGCCGTTGGCGATCGCGGCGTACATCTTGGCCAGACCTCGCGCGGTCACCACACCGTTAGCCGCCGGTACTTCACCGTCGAGGAACGGAATATCGCCCTGCACAAAGGATTTGATGCCGGGAAAGAACATCGCCCCGAACGCGCCGGAGAGCGGAACGCCGGCCACCTTCGGCGCGACGAAGTTGAACACCGGGTTGGCCCGGGTGCCCTGCGGCGCAAGGATCTGCGCCACCTTGGTCGGCGCGTCGGCCGGCGGCCGGCCCAGATGCAAGCCGTCTGTGTTGAGCGGACGCGCCACTTCCTCGCGAATCAACTCGCGCATGCCCATACCCGTTACCGATCGGGCGATCCCCGACAGCAGCCAGCCGTAGGTCAGCGCGTGGTACGCGGGCCAGCCCCGAAGGTAATCGACCGACGCCGCGGCCAGCTTCTCCTCCATCAGCTTGTGGTCCAACAACTCGTCCTTGGTGACACCCTTCAGGTGCGACAGGCCGGATCGGTGCCGCAGCACGTCGCGCAAGGTGATCTCGCCCTTGCCGTTGGCACCGAACTCGGGCCAGTACTCGGCGACGGGCTCGTCGTAGGACAGCAGGCCGCGGTCGACCAGTCGGTGGATGACCGTTGCCGCCACTCCCTTGGTCGCGGAGAACACCATCGCGCCGGTGTCGGCCGTCCACGGTGCCTCGCCGTCCCGGTCCGCCCATCCCGTCCAGACGTCGACGACCGGCCGCCCGTCGATGTAAACCGACAGCGCCCCACCACCGAACCGGCGCCCAGGGAACAACCCGTTGAACACGCGCACGACGTTTCCGAAGCGTGGATCGGCGGCGCCCTGCACACCACGGGGCAGGCCTTCCTCGGCCCGGAGAAGCGACGCCTTTGTCATGAAGCTAACTTTGCTGCGCCGCACGCCGACGCATGTGCGGATTGGTCATATCGGACGCCAGCTGCCTAGCCCGCAGGTTGTGGCGCCGAGCTGGGCTTGGGATCAATCGGTGGACCGAAGTCGGGCCTCACGACCACCTTCGTCGCCTCGGCTTTCAGCTGAGCACCCGGCGGGCCCGCCAAGGTTACGTCCTTCATGATCCTGGCCTCGGTCCCGTGCACGGTGAAGTCGCCGCTCTGCGGCTCATGCCCACCGGTTACCTGGTACTCGATCCGTAACTCGTCAGCCGGTAACGGATGCCTTCCTATGTATTTCGGCTCGATCGTGTACGTGTAGACGCACCCACCCCCCGGCGGACAGTCCTGCGCAGTGACCACGACACCGATGGTGAACTCCCTCGGTGTAGGCACCCTTGGTGGCGGCGGCGCGGGCGGCGCCGCGGTTGGCGCAGGCTGTGAGTGGTCGCGGAAGATGAGGACCGACGCAATACCGATCCCACCGGCAAGCATCGCAAAGATCGACAGCGCCGCCGACCATTTACGCACTGCGGCGGCCCAGTTACGTTCGCTCATCCCCTCCCCTGTCGGTCGCAACTCACTGTTGCCAACTATTGCGGGCGCAGGCAGGAGCTTACGTACGTTTCGTCAGTGCTGTGGACGCCGCCGCCGACCCAGGAAGATCGTCAGGACAATCGCGCCAAGCCCCAATACCGCCACAAGCGCAGCAGCGACGATGAGAGTGATGTCTTTGCCGCTGAGACCGGTGGGAGACGAGTCGCTCACCAGCTGCAAGTCGTAGTCGCCCGGCAGCGGTCCTTCCGCAGGCGCTTCCATACCCGGGAAACTCTGCGTCTTGTGGACCTCGAATTGCGGTACGCCGGTGTCGCTCTGCTTCCATTCCCCCCATGCCGGCGTCACGCCGTCGAGAAGGACCTTGTGCTCACCGCCGACGGCTGGGTCGGGGCCGACATCGACAATCTTCTGCACCCGGATCGGCTCATATGTCGCGTTTGTGTACTTGACCTGGACCGGGACATCGGTGAGAGTCCGCACCGGCGGCGGTGGCGGCGGTGGCGGCAGCCCAGGTCCGGGGAAATAGCCGCCGCCGAAGAAGTTGCCAACGGCCATGTCGATGGGTATTCCAAAAGCGTTGAGCCGCAATGCCGTGAAGTTGTACGAACCGAGCTCGCGCACTTCGGTGACAATGCGTCCCAGCGGCGGAATGATCAGTATCCGTGGCACGCCGCCAACTAGGTAGACCAGTTGGAGCGGCTCTGGGTACGGATTGAAGATCAGCGGCCTGTAGTACTCGTCGTACTGCACCCAATCCGGCTGCCATTGCAGGACCCTGCGTTCGTCCGCGGCAAGGCCGGCATCGGCGACCACGCTCGTCGCGCCGTTCGCACCGGCATCCGTTGGGGGAATGACCAAGTCCCTGATGCGGTCGATCTCGGTCTGCGGCGCCGGGGGCGGGTTCTCTTCGACCGGCACAGCCTGCTGGGCAAGTTTGACGTCCTGCGGAGCTGCCTCGAGCCGCTGCGGTTCAGCAAGCTGGGTGACTCCCGCGGCCTGCTCGGCGCTCCCGGTCTGTTCGTTGCTCGACGGCTCGGGCGACCCACCACCCGCAGTCGTATCGGGCTCACTCGTGCCCTCCGAACCAGTCGTCGAATCTTCGGTCGGGGGTTGTGACGACGTACTGCCTTCGGCCGTCGTCTGGCTTGTGCTCGAGCTGGACGTGGTGGTCGATGGCACCAATGCCACACTCGGGCTCGGGGATGTCGAGGTACCCGTCGTCGACTCGGTGGTCACCGGAGTAGAGGTCGTGACGGCCGCCGAGCTTGACGGGGTCGGCTCCGTCGTCGTCACCAACGCCGGCGGGGTTGATATCGGCGTGGGCGCCGGTGCCGTCGGCGTCGGTATCGGCGCAGCTTCCGTCGTCGTCACCGGTTCCGGCTCGGCCGTAACCTCTGGCGCCGCAGTCGTCGTCACGATTTGGGGCGCCTGAGTCACGATCGGCGCCTGGGTCTCTTGAGTCACCACTGGAGCCTGGGTCTCCTGGGTGACGACCGGCGCTTGCGTCGTCGGCTCCAGCGGCAGTTGTGGCGCCACAGTCGTCTGAATCGGCGTCGGCACTTCGTAAGTCGGTGGGACTTCCGTAATCACCTCTTCAGTCGGTACGTACTCGGTCTCCGTCGGCACTGTCGTTTCGGTCAGCGGTTCGGCAACAGCCGGGGTTACTCCGGCACTAAGCGCGATCAACGAGATCGCCGTGCCCGAAGCCAGCAGGATTGCTACGCCACGAGCACGCCAGATACCAAGTGGGACAAGCATTGTCGTTCTTTCATCACCAGCAGGCTTGATGCCGGTCGGCTTGGAACAGGTTATCCGCGACGCATTCCCCGGCATTGCTGACGACGAGGCCGCGAACCTGCCAGTACAGGTCAGTGGTGGCTCTTGTGGCGAGCTGTGCCGCGAGATCGAAATTATTGATGGGCGGATTCGTGCCGGCGATCAGGACGATACCGCGGGGGGTATCCCAGGCGTCTTTGTTCAACGTCGAGTGGCACTCGGCAAAACCGGGCGGGGGACCGCCGGGCGGACAGCCCGCCAACGCAGTCTCATGGTCACCACCCAAGTCCAGGGAGAAGAACCCGCTGTGCAGTCCAGGGGGAAGGGTGGCGGGGTCGCAGTTGGGCATGAGCGGTGGCGGCATCCGGTCCAGCTGTCCCACGGCGATGTTGTCCTCAACCCAGTCGGTGTGGGAGTAGAAGTCCTGGAGTGCGTGCGCCAGACCTCCGAACGCCGCGCGAGCCGCTGGGCCATCCACCAGATCACTGCCCCCCGGGCCGGCGGGCTGCGCCCCGCTCAACACGATCGGTGTGAAGAAATTCCACGCCTCCTGCGTTAGCGCGCAGATGTCGGCCGGATTCTTCGCGTCGTCGATATGCCGGAACTCATCGCTGAAGAATGCGTCGCTCCCGACGGCGCCGGCCCCCGGCGGTGGGCCGACGAGTATCTGGGCCATGGCGGTGTTGTCGACTCCGACCGGCGTCAGCGCATCGCGGGTGATGCGCTCATGGTTCTGGATGTAGAACGCATGGGCCGTCGGGGCAACGAACCCGCCGAGTAGGGCAACAGCGGTGGCTGCCACGGCCGCGACCGACAGGCCCAATCGGGGTCGGCGGGACGAGAACATAAGAACCCCCTTCAACCTGGCGTTTCCCCTGACGCGACGGATCGTCGAATTGTCGCAGCGTCGGGCAGGGAACATCCCAGAATCAGCCAAATCAGCAAATTTTGACGAATGCCGCCATAAATCTGGGTGTGTGAGGCCGCCAGGCGGCATCGGGTTTGTTCTTGCGTTCTCAAGAAATAGTCCGGCTAAGTACCGCGCCTGACCTCACCCGCAGCTGCAGAGCTCCGAATTTGCGGATCCGAGCATGCTCCGTGCTTGCGGGAGATCTGCCGCCGCTTCAATAGCAAATACACCGACCAGGCGGCGGCCTATGGTGAAGACTGTGAACCTGCTGGTTTGCCGCAGTCCGCAGGAGGCGTAGTGGAGGGAACGCCGTTCGGCCGGTACCGACTGATCGAGTTACTGGGCCGCGGCGGCATGGGGGAGGTTTGGAAGGCGTTTGACACGGCCACCCAGCGGGTGGTGGCGGTGAAGGTGTTGCCGGCGCAGCTGGCCGCCGATCCGGTCTTCGAGCAGCGGTTCCGACACGAGGCCTTTGCCGCGGCGGGGCTGAGTAACCCCCACGTCGTCCCGATCCACAACTTCGGGGAGATCGAGGGCCGGCTGTATGTGGACATGCGCCTGATCGAGGGGCAAGACCTGGAGCACGTCTTAGCCCACGGCCCGCTGGATCCGGGGCGGGCGGTGAAGATTGTCGAGCAGATTGCCTCGGCGCTGAACGCCGCGCATCGAATCGGGCTGGTGCATCGCGATGTCAAGCCCTCCAACATTCTGGTCGCTGAGGATGATTTCTCTTATCTGATCGATTTCGGGATCGCCCGCGCAGCCGGCGAGACCAAGTTGACCGCCACCGGCAACGTGGTCGGCACGTGGCCGTATATGGCTCCCGAGCGGTTTACCACGGGCCAAACCGACACCCGTTCGGACATCTATGCACTGACCTGTGTGCTGTATGAGTGCCTCACGTCCAGTCGGCCGTTCCCCGGTGACAGCGTGGAGCAGCAGATCGCCGGTCACCTCACGACTCCGCCGCCCCGGCCCTCGGTTTCTCGGCCAGGGGTGACACCCGAGCTGGATGCGGTGATCGCCGGCGGCATGGCCAAGGACCCCGACGAGCGCTATGGCACGACCATCGAGTTGGCCCGCGCGGCCCGCTCAGCGGTCACCAGTGGCGTCCCCACACGACCGTCACAACCTGATTCGCTGCACACAGCCGCCGGGGTAGCGCCCTCGGCACCCACCCAGGCAGGCCCGCCCGAGCATGTTGAAAAGGCCTGGGCGCCAACGCAAGCCCGGCCAGCCGAGGAGGTTGAGCCCGCCTGGGCGCCGACCCAGGCCGGCCCACCTGAGCACGTTGAAAAGGCCTGGGCACCAACGCATGCCGGCATGCCCCAGCATGTTGAACGGGCCTCAGCGCCAACCCAGGCCCGTCCGGCCGAGCAGGTCGAGCGGGCCTCACCACCGAGCCAGCCTGGCGTCCGCACTCCGGACCAGTGGCCCGACACCGCGGAGGCGCCGTGGCCATGGTGGCGACGCACGGCGGTCGTGATCCCACTGGCCGTCGTCCTGATCGTCGGCCGCCATCGCGACAATCCTCGTCGTCGTCAGCGGGGGAAACGAACCCGAACCCGCTGCCCCGCCCAGTTGGGCCTCTCGACGGCACATTCGCCGTTGAGTTCGGCGTGCCGACGAGACCCAACGGCCAGCCGTACGAGAACGCGCAGGGCGGAAGTGAGACATGGGTGATCGAATCGGCGTGCCAAGCCGGTGGATGTGTGGCGACCGCAACGAAGGTCAGCGGATCTCAGTCCACGACGTCGACATTGGTGCTCGACGAGATCGACGGACGGTGGGAGGCGGTCAGCGCAAGGCAGGGGACATGTCAGAGCGCCGGCCCGGCCGAATTCTGGGAGACGATGTCCCTGCAGTCACAGCCCGACGGAACGCTGGACGGCGAGTTCATCGTTCGGTCGACGAGCAGCAGCTGCGCCAGCAACCAACCGGTGAAGTTCACCCGCACCGGAGACGTTGCAGCCCAACGTGTCGGTCGCCGACCCCGCAGCACAGCCGGCCCGGGTGGCGTCACCAGCCGAAGCGCTGCACGGCCGGTACCAGGAAACAGACACATATACGGACGGCGAATCGCAGCGCCGAAGTGAGCTTCGACATCCAGACGTACTGCCTTCGCACTGGCGAGCGCTGCCTGAGCTATTGGATGAACCCCGACGACGTCAAGATTCTGGTTTTCGACCAGAACCAGTGGGTGTTGGCCAACACGTCGACGGACTCCAAGTGCACGAGCGGCGCTCCTGCCCACCGCGAAATTAGCCTGCAATATCCCCTGCCGCAGCCGCCGCAGGATCCGATCACCCTCCTCACCGGACGCGGCCACTACACGGTCACCGGCGATTGTCCGTTCAACAGCGACTTCGACTCTCGGGTTGAGCGCACCGGGGACTAGAGCAGGCCGGCGGCGAATGTCGCAGCCTGGTCAGTCATCCCGGGCACGTACTGATGGTGCGCTGGCCCGATTGTCCAGATCACCCTCGCCGCATATCGGGTCGTTGGCGTTGCATAGGTCAATGGTCCTCGCGCCGTACGCCGGGCTGAGTGCGTTCAGCGGACCGAGAATCTTGCCGAGCGGGTTGCCGAACACCGCGACGGCGGCCACATGGTTGACGGCTTCGGGGGGCAGCGGCGCCGCGACGGCGCCGACGTCGAGGCCGGGTATCGCACCCAGACCGGGTATCGCACCGACGCCCGGTATGGCACCCAGACCGGGCGAGACACCCAACATCAAGTCGATGACGGCCGCACCCTGCGAGAAGCCACCGAGGACCAACCTTGTGGCTGGGCAATTCGCGACCATGAACTGGACGTGATTGTTCGCGTCGGCGGCGCCCTCGGCGGCCCGCAGAAAGTTCATGGTGGCGGCATAGTTGACCGCGTACACGCCGACCGATCTGCCGCCTACCTTCGAGCGCAGTGAGTCGATGAAGGCCTGGCCCACCGGCCCGACGCCAGGCGGGTCACCGGTGCCGCGCGCGAACACCACCTCGATATCGGGGCACGGTTCGGCCGCCGCAGACGGGACGGCTACGGGTGCAGTCAACACAGCGCCCGCCATCAGTGCCGCGGCGCAAAGGCGAATAGCGATCCGACGTGGACGCGCCACGCCAATGGTCATTTCTCGATGGTAGGCAGCCGTCATCCCAGCGGGGCGCAGTTGCGCGAACCACACGCTATGCGGCTCTCGTTCTTTGCGCCTGCAACAAGGTTCGTGTCCTTGGTCTTACTTCTTACGGTCCGTATCTCGGCCGTGGACACCACGGTGTGCAGACCCATGGTGCCAGAGCCGCAGACCACGGCATTCGAAGATGAGCGACACGCGCGTGTCCGGGCACTGAGCCGGTCGGTCGGTACCGCTGACGGGGTGCCCGGTCACGGGTCGGTGTCGGTTGCTTGTCGATTGTGCTGTCAGTCGCGGCGCGGGCTGGCCAGGGTCAGCGCACAAGCCGCACACTGCCCGGTGTCTGCAACTTCACAGCCAGACCACGAGGAGTGACCACCATGCAGACAGACGCACACAACAGGGGCCGCGAAGAGCGCCGCGCGCTGCTCGAGCAGCGGCGCGCAGTCGTCGTACGCCAATTGCGGCGTCTGGCAATCGAATTAACGGACATCGACAGACAGCTCGACGAGATCGAGCAGTCCGAGCGTTGACAAAAGTGCGATCTGGGGTTCTGCACGCTGGCTGGCACCATATTGTCCGATAGCGCCGCCGCAACTGGGAAAGATCGTCGCCCGACGGTGGGTAAACCGCGACAGCTAAAACTACTCGGCGGCCAACTGGTCGCTGTCGACGAAAACCAGACCGCCCTCGTCTAGCGCCACCGCCCATCTCCGCGCTGCGCCAACTATATGGTTCTCACCGATATCCACTACATGCCCCGCCAGATCGCCGTAATCCTCGACCACAGTGCCGCCGACTTCGCCGTCCGTCCCCGGATACACACGCACCCGCACATTCACCGCCACGGGGCTGTCGCCGGTATCGCCGGCCGTCCCACTAGCGCCTTTCGTCCGCCTTTTCATCAGTCGTCACCCTAGGGCGTGCGCGTGACGATTGTGGCGCGATTAGAGTACGACCAGCTAACGCCGTCCGGGCTCATGGTCGATGACCACCACCCAGCCGACCCGGATCGGCAAATCTACCGTCGCGACCTGCGTGAGGTTGAGCTTCGCGCAGGTCCGCCAAGATGACCGGGTGGTGGCCATCCGCCTCGGGCAGTTGACACGGATGGACGACCTCGCCGTACTCGACGTGCGCTCTACACCGGGTTGCCGTCGTCGTCCCAGTTCGCGGCCACCTTCTTGCTCGGCTGCACCCGCGGCGGCTCGCCCGGCATCTTCGGGTAGTTCGGCGGATACGGCAGGTCGCCCAGCCCCCGTTCCTCGTCGGCCTTGACCATCTCCAGCAGCGGCTCGAGCGACTGGGCCTTGGAATCGATCTCGGCCCACGGGTCGTCGCGGTTGGCAACCACGCGGGCGCGGTGGCAATGGTGTAGTCGTCGGGGTCCGCGTCGCGCAGCTCTTCCCACGTCAAGGGCATCGAGACGGTCGCGATCGGCGTCTTGCGCGCCGAGTACGCCGACGCGAACGTGCGGTCACGGGCGTTCTGGTTGTAGTCGATGAAGATTCGCTTGCCGCGCTCTTCCTTCCACCACGATGTCGTTACGGCATCCGGCGCGCGCCGCTCGACCTCGCGGGCCAAGGCGATACCGGCCCGGCGCACCACGATGAAGTCCCAGTGCGTCTTGATCCGCACGAACACATGCACGCCGCGCCCGCCGGACGTCTTCGGATAGCCGACCAGACCGATCTCGTCGAGCAGCGGCTTGAGCACGTCGACCGCGATCGTTCTGGCCTCCTTGAACCCGGTGCCGGGCTGCGGATCCAGATCGACGCGCAGTTCGTCGGGATGCTCGGTGTCCGGGCAGCGCACCTGCCACGGATGCAGGGTGATCGTGCCCATCTGCGCCGCCCACACGATCGCCGACGGATGCGTCACCTTCAACGCATCCGCGGTGCGGCCCGACGGAAACGTGACCTCGCAGGTCTCCAGATAGTCGGGATGCTTCTGCGGCACCCGCTTCTGATAGATCTCCTCACCGTTGATGCCGTCGGGAAAGCGCTGCAGATGCGTTGGCCGGTCCCGCAATGCGGTCAGCATCGGGCCCGACGCGACGGCGATGTAGTACTCGACGAGCTTGCGTTTGGTGCCATCGGATCCCAGCTTCGGAAAGTACACCTTGTCGGGGCTCGTCAGCCGGACTTTGACCCCGTCGACATCGAGTTCTTCTGCGGGCGTTGGCATTTAAGTCGACTCCAGCACGTCGTAAAGGTCGTAATTCAGTGGCACGTCAAGTTGGTCGAAGGTGCAGCTCTTCGGATCCCGGTCCGGCCGCCACCGCACGAACTTCACCGCATGCCGAAACCGTCTGGCCGTGCACCGTGTTTCCCTCCATCTGGTCGTAGGCCACCTCGCACACCTTCTCCGGTCGCACCGGGATCCAGCGTTTGTCGGCCGCCGAGTTCCACCGGCTGGGCGCACCGTCGACGGCTTCGTCACCCTCGCGCAGCGGCTCCAGATCGGCCAGCAGCTTGAGCCGGTCCTTGGCGGTGAACGACGCGGCGCCGCCGACCATTTGCAGTTCACCGTCGTCGCGGTACAGGCCCAGCAGGATCGACCCGACACCCTCTCCGCTCTTGTGGATGCGGTAGCCGATCGCCACGCAGTCGGCGTCACGGGCGTGCTTGACCTTGACCATCTCCCGCTTGCCCGGCAGATACGGCCCGTCCAGCTTCTTCGCGATCACCCCGTCCAGGCCGGCACCCTCGAACGTGTCCAGCCATTGCGCGCCCTGCTCGGGGTCCTCGGTGGTGCGAGTGACGTGGCACCACTGCTTTTCGTTCATCGCCTCATGCAGCGCTTCCCGACGGACCCGGAACGGTTCTTTCAGAAGCGACCTGTCGCCGGTGGCCAGCGCGTCGAAGCCGATGAAGTGCGCCGGTGTCTGCTCGGCCAGCATTTTCACCCGGCTGGCGGCCGGATGGATGCGCTGCGACAGCGACTCCCAGTCCAGCCGGATGCGGCCACCGATCTCCCGCGGCACGACGATCTCGCCGTCGAGCACGCAGCGCGGCACCAGCTCGTCGCGCAACGCCTCTTCCAGTTCGGGGAAGTAGCGGCCGAGTTCCTTGCCGCTGCGGGACTGCAGGACGACCTTGTCGCCGTCGCGGAACACCAGCGCGCGGAAGCCGTCCCACTTCGGCTCGTAGGACCACACCCCCGGCTTCGGGCGGAACCTTGGCCTGGGCCTTGGCGAGCATCGGCTCTATCGGTGGCTGCACGGGTAAGTCCACGAGTTCCCATACTCACGTAGACCGGCGAACCCCGGCAATGTCATCGGCACCGACGCGCCACAATGGGGCCGGTGAAGCTGCCCGTCATGCCGCCGGTTTCGCCGATGCTGTCCAAATCGGTGGCGTCGATCCCATCCGGCGCCTCCTATGAGCCCAAATGGGATGGGTTCAGGTCGATCTGCTTCCGCGACCGCGACGAGGTCGAGCTGGGCAGCCGCAACGAGCGGCCGATGACTCGGTACTTCCCCGAACTGGTCGCGGCGGCCACCGCGGAACTGCCCGAACGCTGCGTGATCGACGGTGAGATCGTCATCGCCACCGACCACGGCTTGGACTTCGAGGCGCTGCAACAGCGCATCCACCCGGCCGATTCGCGGGTGCGGATGCTCGCCGAGCAGACCCCGGCTTCCTTCATCGCGTTCGACTTGCTCGCCCTCGGCGATGACGACTACACCGGCCGACCGTTCAGCGAGCGCCGCGCCGCGCTCGTCGACGCGTTGGCCGGCTCCGGACCCTCGATCCACGTCACGCCGGCGACCACCGATCTGGCCACCGCACAGCGATGGTTCGAAGAGTTCGAGGGCGCCGGCCTCGACGGGGTGATCGCCAAGCCGCTGACGATCACCTATCAGCCGGACAAGCGCGTCATGTTCAAGATCAAGCACCAGCGGACCGCCGACTGTGTGGTCGCCGGGTACCGAGTTCACAAGTCGGGTGCGGACGCGATCGGCTCGCTCCTGCTCGGGCTGTACAAGGACGACGGCACCCTCGCCTCGGTCGGCGTCATCGGCGCCTTCCCGATGGCCAAGCGGCGGCACCTGTTCACCGAGCTGCAGCCCTCGTCACCACCTTCGATGGCCACCCGTGGAACTGGGCAGCCCACGTGACCGGCGAACGCACACCACGCAGAAACGAAGGCTCCCGCTGGAACGCCGGCAAGGATTTGTCGTTCGTGCCGCTGCGACCCGAACGGGTAGTCGAGGTCCGCTACGACCACATGGAAGGCGAACGGTTCCGCCACACCGCCCAGTTCAACCGCTGGCGCCCCGACCGCGACCCGCGCTCATGCACCTACGCGCAACTCGACCACCCGCTTCACATTCAGCCTGAGCGAGATCGTGCCGGGCCTAACTCGAAGCTGATATCGCTGAAGTCGATTGCGACCATGAGCTGATCGGGGATCGCGTTGCCTTGGGCGTCGGCGCGGTAGGCCCTGCGTTTCGATGGCATTTTGATGCCGTCGACTTCGACGATGTCATAAACATATTGGACGGCGGGAAACCCTCCTGCCACCTCGACCCGGTAGTCATGGCGGCGCAGGAGATGATCGTTTCCGAAGTAGAACTCTTGAACGGAAGAGTGACTTGCGATTTCGGGTGGAAACTGCGCCTGCAGGCCCACCCAGGTTTCCCCGCTTTCCTCGACCGGGTCGATGTCCCGCGCGGAGACGCCCTCCAACGTCAGCAGAAACGGCGTGGTGAGGTAGGTCCACAGCGCATAGCCATTGAAGTACGCACGTTGTAACGGGTCCCAAGGCGTGGCGAATTCATGCCCTTCAAATGATTCCCGAGGGTTAAGCCGCTCGGAAACGACTCGCCCGTCGAGCTTTTCGATCGCAACGCGTCCGGGGGTGAACGCGGTTTTCTGATCATCGGCACCGAATGGTCGTAGCGATGCCCACTCGTGGTCCAGTGCAACAGTCATCCGTCTCGGCAGCGGATCTTGGGGTTGGCCCTTGACGGCCCACAGCCCTCCTCCGGTGACGATGGTCGCTTGGACTCGGCTGAACTGTCGCCACTTGTCGAGTCCGCCATGCGCGTGTAGCACCGCACCGAGCAAGTCGACCATCTGAATCTCCTTGGCGTTAAACAAGTGCTGGTTCGAGAGTGTTGTAGGCGCGCGGCCGCCAGGGACCGGAGTTCCTCCAGCGCTCTGGCGGAGTCGCTGCCCGGCTCGGCGCGATAAATTAGCAGGTGCTGCCCTTCGCAGTTTGGACACGGGCGGAACGTTGAGCTGGTTGCGGTACAGATGAAGCTCGCCGACTTGGGGATGACGCAAGTGGTAGATTCCCAACCGGTAACCCACATCAGCGCGCGCCCACAATTCGCGGAAACGTGCGCTGACAGCAGATAATTCAGCGATCAACTTCTGCAAGCGAGGATCATGTGGATCTATGCCGGCGCATTCCCGTAAACCACTTACCGCGCCCTCGATCGCCTCATCCCAATCTGCATGTAGAGCTCCCGAGCCCTGGATTTCGAGGCGCTGCAACAGCGCATCCACCCGGCCGATTCACGGGTACGGATGCTTGCCGAAAAGACACCCGCGTCGTTCATCGCATTCGACTTACTCGCCCTCGACGAGGACGACTACACCGGGCGACCGTTCTCCGAGCGCCGCGCCGCCCTCGTCGACGCCCTCGCCGGCTCCGGCCCGTCGTCCATGTCACCCCGGTGACCACCGATCTGACCACCGCGCAACGATGGTTCGAGGAGTTCGAGGGAGCCGGTCTCGATGGGGTGGTCGCCAAGCCGCTGACGATCACGTATCAGCCGGACAAGCGCGTGAAGTTCAAGGTCAAGCACGTGCGGACCGCCGACTGCGTGGTCGCGGGCTACCGGGTGCACAAGTCCGGTGACGACGCGATCGGCTCATTGCTGCTCGGGCTGTTCAAGGACGACGGCACACTGCGCCTCGGTCGGTGTCATCGGCGCCTTCCCGATGGCCGAACGGCGCGAGCTTTTCGCCGAATTACAGTCGCTGGTGACCACTTTCGATGCCCACCCGTGGAATTGGGCTGCCCACGATGGCCGGCGACCGCACACCACGCAGAAATGAAGGCTCGCGCTGGAACGCCGGCAAGGACCTCTCGTTCGTACCGCTGCGGCCCGAGCGGGTCGTCGAGGTCCGCTACGACCACATGGAAGGTGAAAGGTTCCGCCACACCGCGCAGTTCAACCGATGGCGACCCGACCGCGACCCACGCTCATGCACCTACGCGCAACTCGACCACCCGGTCAGTTTCAGCCTTGGCGACATTGTTCCCGGGTTAGCGTGAAACCCACCCTCCGCGCTGGCGTGGCGAGGCTCGGGCACCTCTCGCGGTTCGCGCGATGATTTCAGGCCGCCCTTATGGTCTGCATTTGTGTAAGCGACCTTGGGAGATGTCATGCGAAAGCTCATCGTGACCGAGTACTCGTCGCTCGACGGCGTCATGGAGGCGCCTGGCGGCGAGCCGCATTACCGCCACACCGGCTGGGTCTTCGAATTCCACGGACCCGAGCACGAGAAGTACAAATTCGACGAGTTGCAATCATGCGAGGCGCAGCTGTTCGGCCGCAGGACCTACGAGGGGTTCGCGGAGGCCTGGCCGTCACGCGACGGCGAAGTTCGCCCACGCCATGAACGCGATGCCCAAGTACATCGTCTCGTCAACCTTGACCGATCCCGAGTGGAACAACACCACCGTCATCGGCGGCGACGCCGTGGCCGCTGTCACCGAGCTCAAGTCCGGCGATGGTGGCCCCATCCTCGTCGCCGGCTCCTGCCAGCTCGTCCACACGCTGATCGAGAACGACCTCGTCGACGAACTTCGCCTGATGGTCTTCCCCGTCATCCTGGGCTCCGGGAAGCGCGTCTTCCCCGACGCCGAGCGCGCCAAGAAGTCGACCCTCAAGCTCACCGACGCCGAGACCTTCTCGACGGGCGTCGTCGCGACCACCTACCAGCGCGCCTAGGTCTCGCGGCCACTAGCCGGAGAGGTCATCGGACCGGCCGGCGGCGAGCCGGGACCACTGCGGGGTCGGCCGCCCGTCGGTGCGGAACTGCTCGCCGGCGCTGGCGTACGGCTGCGGCCAGCCCTCCGGCGAGTCCTCCCAAGTCTCCTGCCGGCCGTAGACGGTGAGATCGAGCAGGTGGTAGCTGGTGGCGCCGGCCTCGACGCCGCGGCCGGTGGTCCAGTACGTCTCGAACACCCGGTCGCCGTCGCGCAGATAGCAGACTACAGCCGAACTCGCGCCCGGCGAGCAACGCGTCCCCCGAGTCGCGTGCCGAGTACCACGGCATCTCCCAGCCCATGAAGTCGCGGTATCGCGCGCTCTCCTCGTACGGGCCCTGGCAGAACGTCGCGTAGTGACGTCGCGGCTGTGCAGATACGACAGCTCCCGCGCGTGGCCGGTGAAGAACGTGCAGCCCTCGCACTGTTCGGCCGCGGGTTTGCCGTCGTGCCACATGTGGAAGTAGGCGATCAGTTGCCTCGGCCCTCGAACACGTCGACCAGCGGCACCTGGCCGTTGCGCCCCGACGAGCGGATCCGGGCGTCCACCTCGACCATCGGCAGCCGCCGCCGCGCGGCCGCTATCGCGTCGCCCTCGCGGGTATGCGCCTTCTCCCGCACCAGCAGCCGGTCGAGCTCGGCCTGCCAGGCGGCCCGGTCAACGATCTCGGGCGTTGGGTAGGTAGTTCGTTCCGACGTCATCGTTACCTCTCCTTCAATTACTCTCGACGCATGACCTGGCGATGTTGATATAGACCGCTAGAGGGCCGCGAAACTCATCGCCGGCTGGCCGGTGCGCTGTACGCGTACCTGTTTCTCGACGACTTCGTACTGCTGTACCCCGTGTACACGCTGCTGTTCAGCGAGACCGGGCTGTCCGTCTGGCAGATCTCGTCGCTGTTCGTCATCTGGTCGGTGTCCAGCCTCGTACTCGAGGTGCCATCCGGCGCGTGGGCCGACGCCACGTCACGCCGACGGCTCTTGGTGGTCGGCCCGCTGCTGACGGCGTCGCGTTCGGTTTGTGGGTGGCGGCTCCGGGCTTCTGGGTGTTCGCGTTGGGCTTCCTGCTGTGGGGGTCTGAAGTCGGCGCTGACGTCCGGTGCGCTGAGGCGCTGGTCTACGAGGAACTGCAGCGCGTCGACGCCGACCGATAGGTACGCGACCATGATGGGCCGCGGTCAGGTCGCGGGCGTGCTGGCCGCCATGTGCTCGGGCGTGGTCGCGGCACCGGTCATCGCGGCGGGTGGATTCCTGCGGTCGGCGCGGCCAGCGTCGCCTCGTCCCTCGTGGCTTCGCTCGTCGCAATGCTGTTCCCGGAGCACAGGATTCGGAGGGATGAACCTGACGGGGTTGGGTGGACACGCTGGCGGCGGGCATTCGCGAGGCACGACGGTCACGCGCGGTCCTGGCTGCAGTGATCCTCGTCGCGGTGGTCGCGTCAGTATGGGGCGCGCTCGACGAGTACACCCCGCTACTGATCGAGAGCGGCGGAGTGTCGGCCACCAACGTCGCGCTGCTGATGGTGGTGATCTGGGCGGGCGCATCTGCGGGTGGACTGCTCGCGGGCCGGGCCGCGCGGCTGCGTTCGGCGTCGCTGGCGGTGCTCATCTTCTGCGGCGCGGCACTGATGGCAGCGGGAGCGCTTCGGGGCACCCGATCGGGGTGGTCGCCCTCGGCGCGGCGTTCGGTTCTTCCAGCTCGTGACGGTCGTCGCGGACACGCGCCTACAGGAGGCCATCTCGGGACCTGCAAGGGCGACGGTCACATCGCTCGCGGGGATGTCGACAGATGTCT
This sequence comes from uncultured Actinomycetota bacterium, assembly GCA_963851115.1. Classification (GTDB taxonomy): domain Bacteria; phylum Actinomycetota; class Actinomycetes; order Mycobacteriales; family Mycobacteriaceae; genus Mycobacterium. The sequence goes on along the minus strand of CAWKOI010000018.1, from coordinate 2,307 downwards.
TACTTTGGGCGTCTTCGTGTACGGGAGCTACGCGGCGCTGGCCGAAATCGGCGGCCATCCAGGCGCGTTCACGATCTTGATGCTGCCCTACGTGGCGATCTCGTTGTGGCTGTTGGTCACCCGCCGCTTGACCTCAAGTGCGGTTCAGGGTGAAGGCTCGGGGCCAGAATCCTAAGGAGGAGCATGATGCGCCAAGTTCTGGCTGACCTGTGGGAGACCGGCACCGACTCACCCTTCCCGGGGCTGACGACCCACGCTTACCTATGGATCCTAGCAATGCACTGTTCTATTCGATGGCCGGTGACGTCGACTTCGAGGCGATCGCGGACCTCGGCGGCGTCGCCGACCAGTACCTTTCGCACCGTGACGAGGCGGGGCCGATGCTCAAGCGCATCGCCGACCGGTTCGGCGCGCCGCCTGCACGCACCGGTGGCGGAGTTGCTCGAGATAGGCCGGCACGCCCACGTCGACGTCCCGCTGGGCAGCCGCCATGTGGACGCCAACGGTGTGGAAGTCATTCCCACACCAGGACATTCACCGGGCAGTGTGTGCTATCAGGTCCGCGGCGCGGAGGGCACCTATCTGTTCACCGGCGACACGTTGTACGTCAGCGACACCGGCGATTGGGCAGGCGGGATTCATTCCCGGTATCAGCGACGCCGACGCGCTCGTGTCGAGCCTTGACCTGCTCGCCGCGCTGGAACCCGATGCGGTCATCTCAAGCGCTTTCCAGGGCGATTCGGCGGTGCACCGCATCGACGCAGGCAGCTGGCCCGGGCACGTCCACCAGGCACTTCACAGGCTCTCGCCGGTTTAGCGAACCGCTGATGCGGGGCACCCATCAGGCATGTCTGTAACCGCATTTCAGGATCTACCACTGGCTGCTCGGGACCGCAGCTGGGACGGCGACGCCGCCGAGAAGCGGGTCCGCAAGTGGGCCGACGCTCGAAGACGAACCGAACCAGAGGTATCGCGACGCGCACGTCTGGTACGACAGCGACAACAAGGACAACTTCACCGCCTACAAACTGCTGATCGCCGATGTCGTCGGCGCACCCCAGCTCGAGGTCGTGCCGCGCGGGGTGATGGCCGCGGGCGCGATCATGCAGGGTTCTCGCGGCGGCGTCGACCTGCCCAAGGACGACATCGACCGCGTGAAGAGTCACCTCGCCAAGTACTACAAGAAGATGGGCGAGGATCCCCGCCCTGGGAACGCAGCTAGCCAGTCACGCCCTCTCGGGGGCGGATTCGTCCTTCGCCACGACATGTTCCTCGACCAGCTGGGCGGCAGCCTCTTCGGCCGCGACCGGGGCCTGCTCATCTTCCCGCTCGGCGGCGACCTCTAGTTCCTCCGCCTGCGCTTCCTCTACCTCGAGCAACCGCTGTTCGAGCACCTCCGCGTGCGCCGCGACGTCCTCTGCGGCTACCGCGCCAGTGCCGAGCGCGTTGGCGTGCACCACGAACTCCGTGAGCAAGAACAGGCTGACGTCGTCATCGGTGCGTTCTCGGCCGACCTTGAAGGGTTTGTCGATGACGTTGATTATTCGCAACAGATAGACGAAGAAGAACGACAGGAATCCGAGCGTGACAAGGGACTCGAGCTGGCCGCCCATGTCGGTGAACATCAGCATCACCAGGATGATGGCCACCAAACTCGTGATCATCGCCTTCGCAGAGGGCAGGAACGCCTCCCGCTGGATGTGATACATGCGAAGCGCGGACTTGCGCAGACCGGCTTGTTTCTGCCGAAGCCGGACAATGTAGTTGGCAGGGACGTCGGAGTCTTCGAGTTCCAGCAGCGATTCCGATACCTCCTCGACCGCCGCTTGACAGTCCCTTGTGTTCCCCGCGTTGATGTCCGAACGCAACGACGTCACCACGGCGATTAGGCGAGACCTCAACGACGCCAGGTTGAGCTTGCCCGAAACCTTGTTCATCGCCTCGGATTCGCGCAGCAAGGCGTACAGTGCCGCGGCGATATCAGTCGGCGCCCGTTCTGCGTCCCGATAGTCCGACAACGTGCCGGCAACCACGAGGCCCATGACGAACACTCCGCCACCAATGATGCTGGAAGCGAGTGGAGTGGTTGACATGCCGGTGATGCCCAGGTTCCAGAGCACCGCTCGGATGGCGACCAGCACTGCGACGATAGCCGCGGTCTCCACCGCGACTCGATAACTCCCCAACACTTCGCGCACAGCCATATGCGGTCATCCTCAGCCGAGTGGACATAAAGCTACTCGCACGGTCCACCCGTCGAAGCGGGTTCTGCACATTGCTTCCATGTGTCGGCGTTCTGCGCCGGGC
>CAWKOI010000017.1:0-97287 GCA_963851115.1 uncultured Actinomycetota bacterium | reverse complement strand
GCTCCATGCGCCACACCTCCATGTTCGGGAAACGTTGTGACGGGCAGGTCGTCGACCATTGGCACCGCGCCGATGACGTCCGGCGCCACGGTGATGATCTCCCGATCGCGTTGTGAGTCGGTGAACCGGATGAGATCCGCGGCCACTTCACCGATTCGCTGTACCCCGGCTGCGAGCACGACGTAGTAGTCCGTCGCCTCTGCGCGGATCACTCGCACCACCGTGCCGACCGTGAATCCACGTAACGATGCCGGTCCCGGTGAGCCGGCGCCGGGTATGTGGGTGCGACGATTGGGACGTCTCCGGTATTGCGTCGAGCATCGCACGCGAAACAGGCTGCGGCGCATTGCCGTCCAGTCTGCAGAGCGCGGACAATGGCGTGGTTTCCCGGATATCGATCCGCGCCCGCCACCCGCCGTAGAGCAGAAGGTTGTCGCGGCACTTTCCGCTCGCGGAGTGACCAGGACGCTTCGCCCGGGATCCGGCCGGGCACGTATGCGTCCACCGATTACCGTGGTGGTCGTGGCGTCATCGCAGACCGTCCAGCCGGATCGATCGCCACCGAGGGGATTACCGATGGTGGCCGGGGCGCCCGGAATGCCTGCCAGTGAACCATGCTTGGCGTTGATGATCGCAGATTCACCGACGACTTCGGGATTGGCGGGGTTGCCGGCAATCAGCCGGGCCGACGCCAAGTTGAGCACCGGATGCATGGTGTCGCCGATCCGGACGTACAGCGCACCAGACTCACGAGTCACGACGATTGGCGCGCTACCGAGGGTGCTCCGTGTGGGCGAACAAACGCCAAGATAGCGCAGCCCGCTATCGCAATGACGGCCAGCACACAACCGGCGATCAATGAAAGCGATTGCGCGCGAAGCGGATCATCGAGCATGCGGACATCGCCACGTACCAAGGCGTGTTCCATCCGGCGCAGCAGGAAGCGGTATCCGCTGACCTGCAGCCGAGTCGTCACCCGTACCTCCCCTGGTGGTCAGCCTAACGGCTGGCCAGGGGAGGCGATGTCACTGATTTTCGACAGGCTCGGTGAATACGGCCGTCCGACGGCTTCCCATTCCTTGTACGGCTCGAAGAACGGCTCACCGAACGGATCCTGGCCCCGCAGCGGCATCGACCCGCGACGGATGGTGAAGTCATACGGGACGAGCTCAACCTGCACGCTCGAAATATCGTTCCGCTAGTCTCTTTTCACCGGCCCGCCAAAGCTCGATGGCCAGCCGATACTCCGCTCGGGCGAACTGCTGGTCGTCGTCGGGCATGTACTGGTCGGCGCGCACCGCGGCGGCACTCTCATACGGCTTCTCGCCGTTGACGATCCAGCGCTCCAGCGCCTCCAGATGTGGACCGACGGTTGGCCGTGGAAGTCGATGAACTTGTCGTCGCCGAACTCCGGCGAGTTCGGACGCACGATTTGGTCGTCTTCGTCGATCCACACCACCGTCGGCACATTGCGAATCCCGTAGGCGTCGACGAACTTGTGGTCGGAGTCGATCAGCACCGGGTAGGTCGCCTTGGCCTCGTCCACCCACGGCTGCACCGCCTCCGCGGACTCATCGACCGCCACGGCCACGACATTGAAGTTCTTGTCCGCGAAGCGATCCTGCAGCTCCTGCCACGCCGGCAGGTTAGCGACAGCCGCACCACGACGCGAACGACACTACCAGCCGCTTGCTGCCGCTGAAGTCGTGGACGCTGGCTTCCGACCCCGCGACCGTGGCAGCCGCACATGGGGTGCCGTGACGACGACAGCGCCTCGGCCCGTTCGACGGCCGGGTGCCCGATCACAGCCAGCCCCGCCGTCGCCTCGACCGCCACCGGCTGGCCCACCGATGCGCCCAACGTGGCGACGTCAATCCAGCCGTCGGGACCCAGCGCGCCGCGGCCAGGCACCAGCACACAGGTGTCGTCTCGGCACAGGCCCTGCGGTTTGAGCTCCCACCCGGTGACCCGACCTAGCTCGGACTCCGGGATGAACACCCGATCGACATCGCGACCGCCTTCGACCTCAACGGTGTCGTCGCCGATCACCCGAATGAGAACACGTTCCATTTCGGCAACGTACCGCGCTAGCCCTCTTTGACCGGCGTTCGCGGTAGGCGGCCACGTGTTGGCGGTTGCCGCAGTTGCCGGTGTCGCAGAACTTGCCCGAACGGTTGCGCGACAGGTCGATGAGCACCGCATCGCAGTCCGGTGCCGCGCAGATCTTGAGCCGTCGCAGTTCCCCGATGCGGATGATGTCGGCCAGCGCCATCGCCAACTCCGCACCCATCCGCTGCCACAGCGGATCGTGGACCGACGCCAGGTGCAGGTGCCACTCGGGCTGCTCGGGATGCCGGGTCAGCCAGGGCGACGCCTTGGTGTCGCTCAGCAGCGCGTTCACCTGTCCCACCGCGCGGACCTCGTCGTCGGCGGCCTCCCAGATCTTGCCCAGCCGCTCGCGCAGCCGATGGATGGACTCGAGCTCGGCTAAGTCGTGGTCGCGCCGGCCGGTCCAGCGGTATCCGTCCAGGAACGCGTCGAGGGCGGCCATCGTGCCGAGTTGCTCGCCCGCCACCCGATCGGTGTTGATCAGCCCACATGCGGCCTGCAATGTGAGCTGGGTGTCATGACTAAAAAGCATTTGACTCATGACCCCTTTCCGTACTAATGTCACGACCAAAGCAGATTTTACTCATTACATCCCGGAGGTGCACAATGGCGACCACAAAAACCGCCAACGACCACTTCCGGCTCGGTCTGCTGTTCGCGGTCGGCTCCGCCTTCGCATTCGGATCCTCGGGTCCCTTCGCCAAGGCGCTCATGGAGGCGGGCTGGAGCCCGACCGCCGCGGTCACCGCCCGCCTGGCCGGCGGCGCACTGGTGATGGCCATCTTCGCCACCATCGTCAAGCCTGACTGGTTCCGCGACGCGCTGCAGCATTCCAAGACCGTGGTCGCCTACGGGCTCATCCCGATCGCGGGCGCGCAGCTGTGCTACTACAACGCGGTCGCGCACCTGTCCGTCGGCGTCGCGCTGCTGCTGGAGTACACCGCCCCGATCCTTGTCGTCGGCTGGCTGTGGACGACCACTCGGCGCCGGCCCAGCTCGTTGACGCTCACCGGCGTCGCCTTGGCGGTGGCCGGAATCATGTTGGTGCTCAACGTGTTCAGCGGTGCCCACATCAATCTGATCGGTGTCGGCTGGGCCCTGGCCGCCGCAGTCTGCGCCGCCTGCTACTTCCTGATGTCCGACCGAGTCGCCGCCGAGGGCGACGACGGCCTGAACCCGATCACGTTGGCCACCGGCGGGCTCATCGTCGGCACCGCCGCGGTCGCGCTGCTCGGCGTGACCGGGGTGATGCCGCTGACCTTCACCACCAACGACACCGTTATCGCGGGGTTGACGACGTCGTGGATGGTGCCGGTGATCGCGCTGGGCGTGATCGCGACCGCGATCGCCTACACGCTGGGCATCATGGGCATTTCCCGGCTGCGGCCGCGGTTCGCATCGCTGGTGGGCCTGTCCGAGGTGATGTTCGCGGTGCTGGCGGCCTGGGTGCTGGTGGGTGAGGCCATCACCCCGACGCAGGCCATCGGCGGCGCCGTCGTGCTGCTCGGCTTGGCCCTGGCCCGGCAGGGCGACCGCACCGAGAAGCTGGCCGACGCGTCGTGGCCGGACGGACCCGTCGAGGAACTCGCCGCACGCCGGTAGCCTCGTTGCGTGACGATCGATCTTGATATCCGGGCCCTCCGCTGGGTCTTCTCAATTGCCGCTGCCGTGCTCACCGCCGGCGTGACGCTGATCGGCCCCGGCGTTCCCTCGGCGCATGCCGAGGACTGCCCCGACATCGAGGTGGTGTTCGCGCGCGGAACCGATGACACGCCGGGCCTTGGTCGCGTCGGCTCGGCATTCGTCGACTCGCTGCGCGGCCAGGTCGGCGGCAGGTCGGTCGGCACATATGCCGTCAACTACCCGGCGTCCTTCGACTTCCTGGCCGCCGCCAACGGCGCCAACGACGCCAGCGGCCACATCCAGTACATGGTGGCCAACTGCCCCAACACGAGGCTGGTGCTGGGCGGCTACTCGCAGGGCGCCGCGGTGATCGACATCATCGCAGCCGTCCCTTTCCCGGCGGTCGGGTTCAACAGTCCGTTGCCGCCCAACGTGCCCGAGCACGTCGCCGCTGTCGCCGTGTTCGGAAATCCCTCGGCCAAACTGGGCGCGCCGCTGACCATCAGCCCGGTGTGGGGCTCCCGCGCGATCGACCTCTGCAACGCCGGGGACCCGGTGTGTTCGGACGGCCGCGACTTCGGCGCGCACAGCAATTACGTAGCCACCGGGCTCACCGGCCAGGCCGCCGGATTCGTCGCAGGGCTGCTCTAGCGACCGAGCAATTAGCCGATGGGATTCAGGCTATCGGCGTCAATATGTGAGTATTAGCCGCATGCGCGCTGTTCAAGCTGCCCATGCGGCGGTCTCCTCGACCGCCAACGCGGCTCTGGTGGCCACTTCAGCAACGTTGGTAGGTGCGGCCGCCACCGTGGCCGTGGCAATTGCCCCGCCTGCGGCCGCACAGCCGGCATGCCCCGACGTCCACGTCGTGTTCGCGCGCGGCACGGGCGAGCCCCCAGGCATCGGTCGTGTCGGCCAGGCCTTCGTGGACGCCCTAAGGGGGCAGATCGGGAACCGCACCCTCACGACTTACGGCGTGAATTACCCGGCGACCTACGACTTCGGGATGGCGTACGACGGCGCGAACGACGCCTCCGCCTACGTCGTGAACTTCGTCCAATCCTGTCCGTCCACCCGCATCGTGCTGGGCGGCTACTCGCAAGGCGCGGCCGTGGTCGACATGCTGATGGGCATACCGCCACTCGGTAACAGGATCGGTAACCTCGGCGCACCCCTTCCCGCCGGCCTCAGCCCCAATGTGGCGGCTGTCGCGGCGTTCGGCAATCCCGCGACGAAATTCGGCAACCCCGTGACGTCCGCAAATCACCTGTTTGCGGGCAGGGCCATCGACCTCTGCAAGGACGGTGACCCGATCTGCTCCGATGGCCGGAATCCGTTCGCCCACAGCGATTATGTGAGTGCAGGCCTTGCAAATCAGGCGGCGAGCTTCGTGGCGGGATTGGTTTAGCCGATCGACGCGTTACCCTGCCTTGTGATCTTTCATCGTGTTCGCCGCTTGATCCTGGCGTGTTCGGCTGCCGTACTGGCCGCCGGTGCCGCCGTCATCACACCCGCCGTCTCCTCCGCGCAACCGTCCTGCCCCGACGTCGAGCTCGTCTTCGCCCGCGGCACCAGTGAGCCCGTGGGCATCGGTCGGGTGGGCCAGGCCCTGGCCGACGCATTGCAGCCTCAGCTCGGGGGCCGCAGTCTGGGCACGTACGGCGTGAATTATCCCGCGGGCTACGACTTTCTGACCACCGCCGACGGAGCCGTTGACGCTAGCGCTCACATCACCGCGATGGCGGCGCAGTGCCCGGCGACCCGCATCGTCGTCGGGGGATACTCACAGGGCGCTGCGGTGGTCGACATGCTGGCCGGCGTGCCGCCGCTGGGCAACAGGATCGGAGATATCGGGTCGGCGGCGCCGCTGCCTCCGAGCGCCGCCGGTAACGTCGCCGCAGTCACCGTATTCGGGAACCCCGCGACGAAGTTCGGGAACCCGCTATCGGCAGCGGGATCGTTCGCCGGCAAGGCAATCGACCTGTGCAGCGACGGCGACCCGATCTGCTCGGACGGTCGCAATCCGTTCGCGCACACCCATTACGAGTCCTCGGCCTTCATCAGCCAAGCGGCCGGCTTCGTGGCTGGAAGGGTTTAGTTGCCCGGCAGGCAGCAGGATTCGTCGGCAAGGCCCCGCTGGGCAATTATCTACGTCGGCGTCGATTGATTCGGTTACTATCTGCGGAGTGAAAAGTGATCTTGAGCTTCGCCGTTGGGGCCGTCGAGGTTTAGTGATGGCCACGGCCGTTCTTCTCGCCGTGGCCGGATTGCTTGCGCCCAGCGCGCTGCCCGGTACGACGGCGCTCGTGCCGTCGGCGTCGGCGGCGTGCCCGCAAGTCGAGGTCATCTTCGCCCGCGGCCGGGTCGAGTCACCGGGCGTCGGCGTCCTCGGCAACGCGTTCATCAACGCGCTGCGCTCGAAGACCGACAAGAACATCGGTGTGTACGCGGTGCGCTACCCCGCCGACAACGAGGTCGACGTCGGCGCCAACGACATGAGCGGGCACATCCAGTACATGGTCGGCAGTTGCCCGGACACGCGACTGGTTCTCGGCGGCTACTCGCTTGGCGCGGCTGTCGCCGACGTCGTGCTGGCGGTGCCATTTGACTTCTTCGGGTTCACGAACCCCCTGCCACCGGGCGCCGACACACACATCGCCGCGGTAGCCCTGTTCGGCAATGGCGCCGCATGGATGGGGCCGATTACGAACTTCAGCCCGCTCTACCGCAACAGAACCATCGAGTTGTGCCACGGCGCCGACCCTGTATGTAATCCGGCCGATCCGAACACCTGGGAGGAGAACTGGCCCGCCCACCTTGCCAGGGCGTACATCGATGCAGGCATGGCGAATCAGGCGGCCGACTTCGTCGCGGGCCGGATCTAGTCGACCACCCGCAGGTCCCGGGTGACCTTGGTGCGGGCCTGAGTTGGTCGTCGGGCGGATAGTCCACGCCGACGAGCGTCAGCCCCTGCGGTGGCGCCGCCGCGAAATCGCTGGAGCGCCGCGTCGACGTCAACAACGTTGCGCACCAACCGGGTTCGCGACGGTGCTCCCCCACCGCCAGCAGCGCACCGACCAGTGACCGCACCATCGACCAGCAGAACGCGTCGGCGGTGACATACGCGGTGACGAAGTCGCCGTCGCGCGCCCAGTCCAGCCGCTGCAGATCGCGGATGGTGGTGGCGCCTTCGCGTTGGCGGCAGAACGCGGCGAAGTCGTGCAGCCCCACCAGATCCCGCGCCGCGGCAGACATCGCGTCGACGTCCAGTGGTCGCGGCCACGCGGTCACATAGCGCGCCTGCTGCGGCTCGACCCCGTATGGGGCGGTGGACAGTCGATAGACGTAATGGCGGCGCAACGCCGAGAACCGGGCATCGAAACCCGGTGCGGCGCGGCCGATGTCGAGCACCCGCACATCGGCGGGCAGAAACCGCGCGAGCCGGCGCACCAGCGGCAGGAACTCCGGAGCCGCTTCGGCGGCGACTCGGTCCAGCGTCGGCTTCCCTTAACCTCCGCGGATATGCGTGAGACAGCGCGTCGGCGGGCACGTCGACATGCGCCACCTGACCCGTCGCGTGCACACCCGCGTCGGTGCGTCCCGCCGCGCGCAGTTGCACCTGGCTGCGAAACACCGTCGACAGCGCGTCGTCCAGGGCACCGGCGACGGTGCGCTGCCCGGCCTGGACCGCCCAGCCGGCGAAGTCGGTTCCGTCGTAGGCGATATCGAGCCGAAGACGAACGTACCCGCCACCGGAATCGATGGCGGGTTCGTCGTCGTTCATGCCACTAAGAGTTGACCCATAACGGGCCATGGGTCAACTCTCGATGCGAAACGCATCATCCACAGCCAGCTACCAGACCAGTGGCGCAAGATGAAAAAGCATATTGAGGGCAGCGGGTGGATGCGGGATCACCTCATCAAGACGGTGGGGCTGCACGTCGCCAACGAGGTGTGGGAGACCGTCCGCAGGCACCTCTTTCAGGACGCTAGTGGGCGCCGGCATGGCGCGCCGCGAATTGGTTCGTGGTGGGACTTCACTCGCATACCCGGGCGCGCACGCTCACACACCAAGACCAGCCCGGCGTTCGGGAATACGACGTCACCGCGACCGATCAGGCCGGGTGACGGGTCAACCTGAGCATAGGCCGAGGATCGGGCATTTTGGACTTGGGCGGTGGTCGAAGTGTTGCGCCACACCGGGATGCGCATCGAGGAACTTCTAGAACTGACCCACCTGTCGCTGCGTCCCTTCCGCAAGTCCGACGGGCAGATCATCCCGCTGCTGCAGATCGCCCCGAGTAAGAACGACGCCGAACGGATACTGCCGGTCGGGCCCGAACTCGCCCACGTCCTGTCTCGAATCGTCCTGCGCCACGAGGAGGAGACACCCGAGGGTGCCTCCAATTCGGCTGCGCCCGACGGTGCCACTGGTGTCCCGGTGGGATGGCCACGAACGAGTGCATAGCCCGCCACTGCCTTTACCTGTTTCAGCGCCGCTTCCTCGTCGGTCGGCGCAGTGTGATCAGCCCCAAGACCGTTCGCAACTGGATGGCCGCCGCTGCCACCACCGCGGGCTTACACGACGCCGACGGCAGCCCACTTGCGTTCAGCCCGCACGACTTCCGGCGTGTATTCCTTACCGATGCTGTGCGGATCGGATTGCCAATCCACATTGGCGCACAACTTGCAGGGCATGACGACCTCAACACCACCCGCCAGAGACCTATCCAACCGAGGTCATCGAGCACTACCAGCAATTTATTGCTCGCCGACGCGCTGAACGACCGGTCGAGGAATATCGGGCACCCACCGACGGGAACTCACCGAGTTCGGTGAACATTTCGGCCGGCGGCGAGTTGAACTCGGTGACTGCGTCCGCCCCTAGGGAACCGGTTGCACTCACGAACATGCATGCGTGCGTTGCAGTTTCCTGCACGTGGACCGGGCTCAAGCAGACCGTCTCGCCGCCATAGAAACCGATCTAAACGCTCGCATCGAAACTGCGCGTGAAAACCAATGGATCGGCGACGTCGAGCAACTGCAGCTCACGTTGAGTCACTTGCATGACAAACAAGATCAAGTCCAACGGCTCCTCGCGACGCTGCATACGACGCCACTCATCACCGCGGCACCACCAGCCCCCGACCGACACCGGCGACCAAAGACACGCCTCCTCGGGCCTGGGGCGAAGCGCGGGGGGTAGTCCTCTACGAACACGACGTTCTGTTCGATGGGATTGCGTGGGATATGTAGCCGGTTGGCCGGGAAGGTCGGATCGGGGTAGCCGATGGCCAGACCGCACAGCACGGTGAACTCGGCGCGGGATGTTGAGCTGCTCGTGCACGATCTCGGGATAGCCGGCGATCGACACCTGCACGCAGGTGCCCAGGCCGCGAGCCGTCACCGCCAGCAGCAGGGTCTGCAGGAACATGCCGATGCCGAGGCTGTCGACGTGATGCAGATCGCGGTGCATGCAGACGATTCCGGCGAGCGGCGCGCGGAAGAACTCCCAGTTGCGCAGCACGGCTATCCGTCTACCCTCGGTGTCGTCGCGGGCGATGCCCATCGAGCCGTACACCTGGGCGCCGAGTTCCCGGCGCAGGTGCGCAAAGGCTGCGGGCAGTTCGGGGACTCTGGGCGGCTGGCTGCGCGCCTCTTCCAGCAGCGCGCGGACGAGGCGTTCGCGGGCGGCACCGGACACGAGCACCAGGTGCCAGGGCTGGACGTTGGAATTCGACGGCGCGCGCACCGCCAGCGCGAGCGCCTCGTCGATCAGCTCGCGGGGCACCGGCTTGTCCGGCAGGAACATGCGGATCGACCGACGCTCGTGGATGGCCTGCTCGAGATCGAACATGGCTGCTCCTCCCGCCGAGATATCGGCGTGATGAGCGTATGCGACCATTGGTCCCCGCGCAGGTCGCGTTTGGGGGGTAGCTCAGTCTCATCTCCGTCTGCCGGTCGCGCCAGTCGTTGCGCAACGGGTCGCTCAGGGTCTACACCAACTCCCTACCCACGCTACACCCACCTAGCACCACCGCCCTACAGCCACACGCTCCACCTCGCGAACACGACCGCTCGATGAATTTTACTGTGTGTCTCGTGCCGCGTCGGGTACGCGACATGCGCTGCTGCTCGCGCCCAACGGTTTCATACCTACCTGCACGCACAGCTCGTCGCGCCACCGCGCGCCCACGCCTCCGGGTTCAGCACTCTGCTGTGGCCAGCGACAGCGAATCCGATCTGCAGGAGTTCGCCCAGCGCTGCGCGCCTACACCGCGCCGCGTTTCTCTCACCAAAATCGCGGTCACCATCATCAAGTAACCCTCACAACTCATCTCGGTTTCGGTGCTGCCGTTTCCTTGGGCATGGCGGCTCCTCTCGTTGCTGTTCCGCTGGGTTACACAGTTAGGACCAGACGCGCCCCGGTTTTGTGACGCGGACTATTCGACGAGCTTGCCCTTGGTGGACACTTCGCGCATGAGGCCGGCGATGCTGGACGGGATGGGCGGTATGGGTTCTCGGGTGAGTTGGCCCGGGCCGGACCAGACCAGGTTGACCTGTAGGGACTTGTCGATGTCGGGGTAGTCGGCACGGTTGTGGCAACCGCGGGTCTCTCGTCTTTCGAGGGCGGCTTCGAGGGTCGCGCGCGCAGCGATGATCATCGACCTGAGGTCGAAGGCGTGTGCCAGCTCTTGATATCCGGCGATGTCGGGGTGCACACCGATGCGTGCCGACTGTTCGTCGATAGCAGCGACTTCGCGGAGCCCAGTCCGCAATCCGCTCTCGGCGCGCACGACGCCGGCGTGCTCGGTCATGGTGTTACGGATGCCGCGCTGCAGGAACCGAACGTTCTCGCCACCGCCGGCTGACAGGAGCGTATCGATCTCAGCGCGGGCATCAGAAACTGCTGCGGGACAGCGCTGCTGCGCCGTGAGTCCTGCCGAGTAGGCCGCGGCGGCGGCCCCGACGATACGCCCGTAGACAAGTAGTTCGATCAGTGAGTTGCCGCCCAGCCGGTTGGCGCCGTGCAGCCCGCTGGAGGCTTCGCCGATCGCGTACAGGCCCTCCACATCGGTGCTGTGGTCCTCGGAGCGCACCCAGACGCCGCCCATGGAGTAGTGCGCAGTCGGTGCGATCTCTATTGGGGTGGTGGTGATGTCGAGCATCTGCAGTTCCATCAGGGTCTGATAGACGCGCGGAGGCGGTCCATGATCTGTGCCCGCGGCAGGTGCGAGACGTCGAGCCAAACACCTCCGCGAGGTGTGCCGCGGCCCTCCTTGATCTCGGTGTATGCGGCGAGCGCGACGCGGTCACGGGTGGACAGTTCCATCCGGTCGGGGTCGTAGCGTTTCATGAACCGTTCGCCGAGGTCGTTCCGCAGAATTCCGCCCTCACCGCGGGCTGCCTCGGAGACCAACGTGCCCGCGGAATCTTCCGGTTCGATCAGCCCGGACGGGTGGAACTGGACGAGTTCGGGATCGCGGATCCGCCCACCGGCCTCGACGGCGAGACGGAAAGAGTCGCCGGTGTTTTCGTCGCGCCGCGACGAGGTGCGCCGCCAGATGCGGGTATGACCGCCGGCAGCAAGGATCACGGCGTCCGCATGGATGACGTAGCGGGTGCCGTCGCCCAGATCAAAGCCGTACGCACCGAAGATGACGTTGTCGCGGACGAGGAGCTTCGTGATGTAGGCCGAATCGAGGATCGGGATGCCCAGTTGCGCAGCGCGGCCCACGAGGGCGCGCTGAAGTCTCCAGGCCGGTGTAGTCGCCGGCGAAGGCGGTGCGGCGGAACGTGTGTGCACCGAAGAAGCGTTGTGAAATCCTGCCGTCTTGTTCACGGGCGAAGTTCATGCCATAGCGTTCGAGGTCGCTGATTGCCCTGCGCGGCACCCTCTGTGACGACCTGCACCGTGTGCGGGTCGGCCAGTAGGTAACTTTCCTTCAACGTGTCGGCGGCATGCTGCTGCCAGCTGTCCTCAGGATCCATGGTCGCCAGCGCCGCGTTGATGCCGCCGGCCGCCAAAGTGGTGTGGGCGTCGGCCTTGGGCCGCTTGCCCACCGCCAGCACGTCAATTCCGCGTTCAGCAAGTTCGATCGCCGCCCGCAACCCGGATCCGCCGGTCCCGATCACAAGAACGGACGTCGAGATCTGCTTTTCGAAGCTCTTCATGGATTCCCCGTATCGCCGTCGTATCGATCACCTACCAATGAGACCGAGCAGCCGCGCAATCTGTGACAGCTCCACCGATGGCCCCACGGCGCGACGGGGTTGTCACAAATCGGGTCGCTGTCTGGTCCCTAGTTACGACTGGATGGCTACTGCTGGCTGTGCAGCGCTACGAGAAAGGTGCTCGGCATGAAGATCGTCGTCATCGGGGGAACGGGTCTGGTGGGATCCAAGGTGGTTCACCTTCTCGCCGAGCACGGACACGACGCGGTTGCCGCCTGCGACCTTGTTCGAGACATGCTCACACGATCGGCCTAGGGGAGATTACAGTGCATCCAGCAGAGCAGATGTCGCTCACCGACATTCTCGATGAGCGGCAACACTTGATCACCGTCGCGATCGGTGCGCTGGTGGCGCACGACGACCCTCAGCGAGTGGTGCATCAGACGTATCTGCGCTGGTATGGACTCAGCGCAGACGACCGCGCCCACATCCGAGTGCCGCGTATCTGGCTGACACGTGTTGCGCGCCGCATAAGCCGTGACATCGAGGTATCCGGGCGGGGCACGCCGACGTCGACACGAACAGTTCGACAGTATGTGGAAAGGCGCTGCCAGACAGGGTAACTGAGGCGCTCGACGTGAGCGTCGACCCATGTGATCGATTGCTACTCGACAGGTCGAATGCCCACTCCCTGGACTCTTCGCCCTCGATCGATCGACACCTGCCAGCGCCGGCCGGCGGCCTTGTCGAACCAGGGAGCGACGATCCGCCGTTCTCCAAGCGCGCCGCAAGAGTTGTGCGTGCCTTCCGCATTGCCTGTCAGGCCGGCAACCGTGTGGGTCTCGCGGCGACTCTCGCACCCGACGTCACAGTTGTGACCGACAGTGGCGGCAAGGTGCGGATCGCGCGGCATGCCGTTCGCGGCGTCGATCACGTGAGTCGATTCCTGGTCACCCTCCTGGCGCGACAACGCGCCATCGGTGTCTCCGAGCACGCCTTAACGGCCAAACGGGACTCGTATTTCGGCGAAACCAACAGGTGGCCGCCGTCATCAGCCTTAACATCCACCGCGACCGGGTGCGCGACGTGTGGATCGTGCTCAATCCCGACAAACTTCGTCGCTGGAACCGGCCATGACCGACAGGGCACAACGAGACGCATTCACAAGCACGCCCCGACCAGGGGCCCCAATCGGCCCGCGACCTCGATTCGGCGGCTGCCGTCTTCTCGGGCGTGCGTCCCCGACTCTTCGGCATCGCCTACCGCATGCTCGGCAGTGCCACCGACGCTGAGGACATCGTCCAGGAGGCCTGGCTGCGCTGGCAGACCTGCGATCGCACCGCCGTGAATAGATCCGGCAGCCTTCCTCGCCACCACCACCACCCGCCTTGCCATTAACGCCGCTCAGACCGCACGCGCACGCCACGAAACCTACGTCGGTCCCTGGCTTCCCGAGCCGGTTGACACCAGCGCCGACCCCACCCTAGGGGCTGAACGGGGCGAAGCGCTCGAGTTCGCGGTCCTGCTGCTGATGGAGAAGCTCACCCCGACCGAACGAGCCGCATACGTGTTGCGCGAATCCTTTGACTTTCCCTACCAGCAGATCGCCAGCATCCTCGAGTTGAAAGAAGCCGCCGCTCGTCAGCTAGTCGCCCGCGCCCGCAAGCACATCCGCGCCGGGCACAGGGCGCCGGCCAGCCCACAGGAGCATCGTCGTCTGCTGGCCGCGTTCTTGGACGCAGCGCAGTCCGGCGACCTCGACGGCCTCAAAGACCTGCTGGTCGCCGACGTCGTCAGCTACTCCGACGGGGGTGGCAAGGTGCGCGCCGCACGCACGCCGATCTTCGGTCGGGCGCGGGTCGCCCAATTCGCCGCCGGCGTCGTCGCCAATCTTTGGAGCGACTTCGAACTCACATGGATCGAGGCCAACGGACAAGCATCGGTACTGGTGCGGCGTGACAACAGCATTCACGCACTCGTTGCGGTGACCACATCAGATCACGGCATCAATCAGGTGTTGTGGATGCGAAACCCGGACAAACTCGCAACGATCGCCGAAACACGCGCCGCCCGCTGACCATTCCCGTCGCGACAGACGGTCTATTGTGTCCAGGATCACGGTCACGAACAGGTGTGCTGCCCGGTCTTAGCTAGTGACGCGATGGCGCCCGATGCCTCGCGCAACTCGGAAGGTACATCATCGAAATCTCGTACAATGCCCACACCCTGTCCACCCGACCGCTGAAGCGGTCAAGACGCCTGGCAAACCCGCGGCCGCCACGACAGGTCGACCAACGTGATGGCGGTGACCCGTCCTCGCGTCGGCGCCAGGCACGAAATGTGCTGAGCTTCACCAGGTTCAAGTCGGCCGTCGCCATGATCCTGGTTACCGGTGCACTCCTCGTGGCTGTCATGATCGACACGCTGGCCGCGCCGGCGTACGGCGCACCATCGGGGACCGCGTCGGCGCAGCACACGGTGAACGCACTGCAGGCCAGCGGTTACAAGGTCATCATCAATAGGTTGGGTTCGGCCCCGCTGGACCGGTGCGCTGTGACCGCGGTGCGGCCCGGACGCCAGATCACCGAGCTCAACAGCTCCGGCGACGACGTTATCACCGAGGTGCTCTACACGACTGTCTATGTCGACGCGAAATGCTGACCGGCACAACGAGGACAGGGGTCCCGACCCGCGGCGGCATGTTCGACCATTAACGAGGTCATCCTCGACGGCGCAAGATGCTGCTGTGCCACAACGATTGGACCCCACGAGGGCCGCAGCCGCCAAGTGACGACACGAAGCCGACTCAGCAAACACCTCGAGCACGGCCCGTGCAAGAACCATGACCAATGGCGAAGCCATCTCCACCGACAAACTCCAAACCGGTTGCGCCACAACAATACCGGCCCGATCGCGTGGTCGCAGGCCATCAAGCCACTCCCGACACCCGGCCGGGTGTCGGGAGTGGGAGGCCGGGTGAGGGCGAGCCCGGCCACGTGCTGCGGACTTAGTGCAGAGAAGTTGGCCTGTCAGCAATAGGACAGGGCTCAGTCAACCGGCACCAGCCCCATGCGCGATCACCGCGCTTGTTCGGCCAGGGCCGGCAGCCACCACGGGGTGGCCTCTGCTGAGCAATCGCCATCCACCACTCGGCCCACCCCCGAACTGACCAGCACCACTGGACGTCATGGGACCAGCTGAACACCAAGTCGCACAAGCGGATTCGGTGGAGGCATGACCCACCACGGGTCAACTCTTAGGACTTGTCGGCATCCTCACCGGACTCAGCCGTCTCGATAGGGGCGTCGGCCTCCTCGGCCGGAGCCTCCGCAGCCGGAGCCTCTTCAACCGGAGCCTCCTCTGCGGCCGCAGCCTCGGCGGCCTGCGCCTCCTCGATGGCGGCGTCCTCGGCCTTGACCTCCTCGACCGTTTCGTCGGCCGGAGCCTCCTCGCAGCCGGAGCCTCCGCAGCAGCGGTCTCCTCGACCGGCGCCTCTTCAGCGACCGCAGCCGCCTTCGCGGGCGCGGCCTTCTTGGAAGCAGCGGTGCGACGGGCCCGGTTGGCCTCCGAGGTCACCGTCTTCTCCCGCACCAGCTCGATGACGGCCATCGGGGCATTGTCGCCCTTGCGTGCCTCCACCTTGATGATGCGGGTGTAGCCGCCGTTGCGGTCGGCGAAGAACGGGCCGATCTCGGCGAACAAGGTGTGCACCACGTCCTTGTCGCGGATCTTCTTGAGCACCTCACGCCGGTTGTGCAGCGTGCCCTTCTTGGCGTGGGTGATCAGCTTCTCCGCATACGGCCGCAACGCCCGCGCCTTGGGCTCGGTCGTCTTGATCCGGCCGTGCTCGAAGAGCGACGTGGCCAAGTTGGCCAGCATCGCCTTCTGATGCGAGGACGACCCGCCGAGGCGAGGGCCCTTGGTGGGCTTGGGCATGGTGACTCCTTGAATTACCTGCGGACTTAGAGCTGTTCGGTTTCGGCGTAGTCCTGGTCGTTGTCCAGGTCGTAGCCGGCGTCGCTGTTCCAGGTGCCGGTGGCGACGTCGTAGCCGGCAACCTCGGACGGATCAAACGTGGCCGGGCTGTCCTTGAGCGACAGACCCAGCTGATGCAGCTTGATCTTCACCTCGTCGATGGACTTCTGGCCGAAGTTGCGGATGTCCAGCAGATCGGACTCCGTGCGGGCGACGAGCTCGCCGACCGTGTGCACACCCTCGCGCTTGAGGCAGTTGTACGACCGCACCGTGAGGTCCAGGTCGTCGATCGGCAGCGCGAACGAGGCGATGTGGTCGGCCTCGGCCGGCGACGGGCCGATCTCGATGCCCTCGGCCTCGACGTTGAGTTCCCGTGCCAGACCGAACAACTCGACCAGCGTCTTGCCGGCCGACGCCAGCGCGTCGCGAGCGGTGATCGAGCTCTTGGTCTCGACGTCGAGGATCAGCTTGTCGAAGTCGGTGCGCTGCTCGACGCGGGTGGCCTCCACCTTGTAGGTGACCTTGAGCACCGGCGAGTAGATGGAATCCACCGGGATGCGGCCGATTTCGGCGCCCGACGCCTTGTTCTGCACGGCGGGCACGTAGCCGCGGCCGCGCTCGACGACCAGCTCGACCTCGAGCTTGCCCTTGTCGTTCAGCGTGGCGATGTGCATCTCGGGGTTGTGCACCGTCACGCCGGCCGGCGGGACGATGTCCCCCGCGGTGACCTCACCGGGGCCCTGCTTGCGCAGGTACATGGTGACCGGCTCGTCCTCCTCGGACGACACGACCAGACCCTTGAGGTTCAGGATGATGTCGGTGACGTCTTCCTTGACGCCGGGGACGGTGGTGAACTCGTGCAGCACACCGTCGATGCGAATGCTGGTGACTGCCGCGCCCGGAATGGACGACAGCAGCGTACGCCGAAGCGAATTGCCAAGGGTGTAACCGAATCCCGGCTCCAGCGGCTCGATGACGAACTGGGACCGATTCTCGGACTTGACCTCTTCGGCCAGTGTGGGTCGCTGAGAGATCAGCATGTGTTTCTTTCCTCCTTCACGGCACCCGCTATTTGATGCCGCGTGATCTCGCGACCGCCGTCATCGGGACGGCCGAGAAGTCTTTACTTCGAGTAGAACTCGACGATCAGCTGCTCGGCGAGCGGCACGTCGATCTGCGCGCGCTCCGGAAGCTGGTGCACCAGGATGCGCTGACGCTCGCCGACGACCTGCAGCCAGGCCGGGATCGGCCGGTCGCCCGCGGTCTGCCGGGAGATCTCGAAAGGCAGCGTGTTCAACGACTTGTCCTTCACGTCGATGATGTCGTACTGCGACACCCGGTAGCTCGGGATGTCGACCTTGACACCGTTGACGGTGAAGTGGCCGTGGCTGACCAGCTGGCGGGCCATCCGGCGGGTGCGCGCCAGGCCGGCGCGGTACACCACGTTGTCCAGCCGGCTCTCCAGGATCTGCAGCAGGTTCTCACCCGTCTTGCCCGAATGGCGGTTGGCCTCTTCGTAGTAACGGCGGAACTGCTTCTCCATCACGCCGTAGGTGAAGCGGGCCTTCTGCTTCTCCTGCAGCTGCGGCGGTACTCGCTGTCCTTGACCCGGCGCGGCCGTGCTGGCCGGGCGGGTAAGGACGCTTCTCGAACGATTGATCGCCGCCGACGAGGTCGACGCCGAGGCGCCGCGACTTGCGGGTGGCGGGTCCGGTGTAACGAGCCATGAAGTCTTTCTCCTCCTAGACCCGGCGCCGCTTCGGCGGACGGCAGCCGTTGTGCGGCTGCGGGGTGACATCGGAAATGGCGCCAACCTCGAGGCCGGCGGCCTGCAGCGACCGGATGGCGGTCTCACGGCCCGAGCCCGGGCCCTTCACGAACACGTCGACCTTCTTCACGCCGTGCTCCTGCGCCTTGCGGGCGGCGTTCTCGGCGGCCAGCTGCGCGGCGAACGGGGTCGACTTACGCGAACCCTTGAAGCCGACGTGGCCCGACGACGCCCAGGCGATGACGTTGCCCTGCGGATCGGTGATCGACACGATCGTGTTGTTGAACGTGCTCTTGATGTGCGCAGCGCCGTGCGGGACGTTCTTCTTTTCCCGGCGGCGGGTTTTCTGCCCCTTCTTCGGGGCTCCGCCTGCTGCCTTCTTTGCTGGTGGCATCGGTTACCTGGCCTTCTTCTTGCCGGCGATGGTGCGCTTCGGGCCCTTGCGGGTGCGCGCATTGGTCTTGGTCCGCTGGCCGCGCACCGGCAGACCGCGGCGGTGCCGCAGGCCCTGGTAGCAGCCGATCTCGATCTTGCGGCGGATGTCGGCCTGCACCTCACGGCGCAGATCGCCCTCCACCTTGAGGTTGCCCTCGATGTAGTCACGCAACTGGGTGACCTGATCGTCGCTCAGGTCCTTGGTGCGCAGATTCCGGTCGATGCCGGTGGCCTCCAGGATCTCCTGGGAGCGGGTACGGCCGATGCCGTAGATGTAGGTCAGGGCGATCTCCATGCGCTTGTCGCGCGGAAGATCAACGCCCACTAGCCGTGCCATCAGGCAGTGTTCCTTCTTCTATGCGGAGGTCTGGTCCCAGTCCGTTCCCGCCTCTGGCGGGGTCCGGCCTCCGTGCCGGACGTGCGAGGCTTGCCGGTCTTCGCGCAAGCGCTCATCCAAGCGGCCTATCCGCTCAGTGGTACTGGGATTTCGTCATTCAGTTGTGGGCGGAGCCAGGCGTAGCGCTTGACTAGCCCTGTCTCTGCTTGTGGCGCGGATCGGAGCAGATCACCATGACCCGCCCATGCCGGCGGATCACCCTGCACTTATCGCAAATGGGCTTGACGCTCGGGTTCACCTTCACGGCTGTGTCGATCCTTCTGTGCTTCTCGGTGACTCGCGCGAGCGCTCGTCACGTCGTCTAGTTACTTGTACCGGTAAACAATGCGGCCCCGGGACAGGTCGTAGGGAGACAGCTCCACCACGACGCGGTCCTCGGGCAGGATGCGGATGTAGTGCTGCCGCATCTTGCCGCTGATGTGGGCAAGGACCTTGTGACCGTTCTCCAGCTCAATGCGGAACATCGCATTGGGCAGAGGTTCGACCACGCGACCCTCGACCTCGATGGCACCGTCTTTCTTGGCCATATCCTCCGTTGTCCCTGATCGTTGGCGCCTTGCTGGCGCAGCCTTCGCTCCGACCACATAACGTGAGCCAGTAGTCGGAAATTCCGGAAACAGGGGCACGCAAGAGCCGGCGCGGATGCCGCACCGTTGGTCAATACTACCTGCTCGGCGGCCTGCCCCAAAATCGCCGAACTCCGACGTCAGGTCGGTCCCGGCCGGGGTCATATCGACCCGATATCCGCTGGACGACGAGCGCATACTTGTAACCGATGACTGCCCCCGTCTCGCAGGCCCGTAAACCCGTCATCCTGACCGTCGACGACGACCCCGCGGTGTCCCGCGCTGTCGCCCGCGACCTTCGCCGCCACTACGGCGAGAACTACCGGATCGTGCGCGCCGAATCCGGGCCGGACGCCCTGGAAACGCTCAACGAACTCAAGCTGCGCGGCGACACGGTCGCGGTGTTCGTCGCCGACTACCGGATGCCGCAGATGAGCGGCATCGAGTTCCTCGAAGAGGCGATGGACTCTTACCCGCTGGCCCGGCGGGTGCTGCTGACCGCCTACGCCGACACCCACGCCGCGATCGACGCGATCAACGTCGTCGACCTGGACCACTACCTGCTCAAGCCGTGGGACCCGCCCGAGGAGAAGCTCTACCCGGTGATCGACGCGCTGATGGACGCATGGCGGTCCGCCGGCGACCGGGTGATCCCGCACACCAAGATCATCGGGCACCCGTGGAACGCCCGGTCCTCGGAGGTGCGTGAGTTCCTGGCCCGAAACAGGCTGTACTACACGTGGTTCCGCGCCGACGAGCCCAAGGGCAAGCAACTTCTCGAGGCGGCCGGACAGGACGAGCTGACGTTGCCGGTGGTGATCACCGAACAAGGCGAGACGCTCGTCGATCCCACCGACGCCGAGCTGGCCGCCACGCTCGGACTGACCACCACGCCTGCCGAAGACTTCTACGAACTGGTGGTCATCGGCGGCGGCCCGGCCGGGCTGGCCGCGGCGGTGTACGGCGCATCCGAGGGGCTCAAGACCGTGCTCATCGAACGCACCGCCACCGGCGGGCAGGCCGGGCAGAGCTCCCGCATCGAGAACTACCTGGGCTTCCCCGACGGGCTGTCGGGCTCCCAGCTCGCTGAGCGTGCCCGTCGGCAGGCCGAGAAGTTCGAGGCGGAGCTGATCACCGCCGCCGAGGTCACCGCGATCGAAATCGACGGATCGGCCAGGACGGTGCATCTGTCGGACGGCCGGGCGATCGGGGCACGGGCGGTGATCCTCGCGATGGGCGTGGAATACCGCCAACTGCCCGCCGAAGGCTGTGCCGGGCTGACCGGGGCGGGCGTCTACTACGGTGCGACCGCCTCGGTGGCGTCCGACTGTGACGACGACGAGGTCTACGTCATCGGCGGGGCGAACTCGGCCGGACAGGCCGCGATGTATCTGTCCCGAACGGCCAAATCGGTCACCATCGTCAGCCGCCGCACCCTCGAGGACTCGATGTCGTACTACCTGATCCAGCAGATCAGGGCCAACGACAAGATCAAAGAGATGCCGAACACCGTCGTGCACGCCGTCAAGGGCAATGGTCGCCTGGAAGCGCATCTGCCTGGAAAACACCCAAACCCACGAGCGCGAGGAATTCAGCTGCGGCCGCATGTTCATTTTCATCGGCGCCGAACCGCGCACCGACTGGCTCGACGGTGTGGTCGCCCGCGATGACCACGGCTTCATCCTGTCCGGGCCCGACCTGCGTGACGTGTGTGGCTGGACGCTGGACCGTCCGCCGCACCATTTGGAAACAAGTGTGCCGGGTGTGTTTGTTGCAGGTGATGTGCGTGCCGAATCCGCCAAACGAGTGGCAGCCGCCGTCGGCGAAGGGTCGATGGCAGTGATGTTGGTACACCGCTACCTGGCCGAGTCGTAGAGAGAAGCGTGTGATGGGCGAGAACATGTCTGCCTGACGAACTGCGGACACTGTTCCTGTTCGAGGCGCTGACCGACGAGCAGCTGCAGATGCTGTGCGAGAACGGGCACATCCAGACCTTCGAGCCGGGCCCGGTGTCACCGAGGGCGATCCGGCGACCTGCTTCTACGTCATGATCGACGGCGAGCTGGTGATGTCCAAGCGCTCGGGAGGCGTGGACATCGAGACCACCCGCACCTCGCAGCGCGGCGTGTACTGCGGCGCATGGTCGGCATACATACCCGGCGCAGAAAGTGTCTACTCAGCATCGGTGCGAGTGACCAAGCCGTCACGGTTCTTCGTGCTGGACGCGGACGCGTTCGCCCGCTTCATGCAGGCTGAGTTCCCGATGGCCGTGCATCTGCTCGAAGGACATATGGTCGGCGGCCTGCGAGCAGCGCCAGATCATCGGCCAGCGCGAGAAGCTGCTGGCGCTCGGCCAGTTGTCGGCCGGGCTCACCCACCAGCTGAACAACCCGGCCGCCGCGACCGCGCGGGCGGTCGCGGACCTGCGCGACCGCGTGGCCGGCATGCGTCACAAGCTCGCGATGCTGGCCGACGGCAAGTTCAGCCCCGAGGCCCTGCGCGTGCTGGTCAGCATCCAGGACGAGGTCGCCGAGCAGGTCGCCAAGTCCAAGGTCGGTGGAGCTGACCGCGCTGGAGGCCTCGGACCGCGAGGAGCAGATCGGCGACTGGCTCGAAGACCGCGGCTTATCGGGCGCCTGGGACTATGCGCCGACGTTCGTCGACGCCGGTCTGGACACCGACTGGCTCGAACGCGTGTCGGCATCGGTCGACGAGGTCGACGCGTCGGCGTCGTTGCAGGGCGCCATCGGCTGGCTGCGCTACACCATCGAGACCGAGCTGCTGATGAACCAGATCGCCGAGGCAAGCAAGCGGATCTCCGCGCTGCTGGCCGGGGCCAAGCAGTACTCACAGATGGACCGCGCGGAGTATCAAAGCGCCGACGTCCACGAGTTGCTGCACAGCACCGTGATGATGTTCGGCGACAAGATCGGCAAGGACGGCGCGGTCAAGCTGGTCAAGGACCTCGACAAGTCGCTGCCCGAATTGCTTTGCTACCCAGGCGATCTCAACCAGGTCTGGACCAACATCATCGACAACGCGATCCAGGCGATGGACGGCAGCGGCACGCTGACGTTGCGCACGATGCGCGAGAACGAAGAGATGATTCGCGTCGAGATCTGCGACGACGGTCCCGGCATCCCCGCGGACATCATCGAGAAGATCTTCAACCCGTTCTTCACCACCAAGCCGTTCGGCGAGGGCACCGGCCTCGGCCTGGATCTGGCCCGCCGGATCGTCGTGGAAAAGCACCACGGCGATCTGCGCGTGCAGTCCGAGCCCGGACACACCAAGTTCATCGTCCTGCTGCCGCTGGTGGCGCCCGCACCCGAAGCGCCGACGCCGACCGAACTTCCGGCCGCCGCGGAATAGCCGCCGCCGCGCCGCGGGTTGGAGCAACCATGACTGATCGCGAAGCTCGGCAACCTCGGCCGATTCGGATCGTTCGGACGCGGCGGTAACCCCTGAACAAGCGAAGGACATCGAGGCGCTGGGCTACGGCGCCGTGTGGGTCGGCGGATCGCCGCCGGCCGAGCTGGACTGGGTCGAACCCATCCTCGAGCAGACCACCACGCTGCAGGTGGCCACCGGCATCGTCAACATCTGGACCGCGGACGCCGGACCCGTCTCCGAGTCCTTCCACCGCATCGAGAAGGCCTATCCCGGCCGCTTCCTGCTGGGCATCGGCGTCGGCCACCCCGAGGCGCGACACGAGTACACGCAAGCCCTATCGACGCGCTCACCGAGTACCTCGACAAGCTCGACGAGTACGGCGTGCCGAAGAACCGCCGCGTGGTCGCCGCGCTGGGCCCGCAGGTGCTCGAAGCTGTCCGCGCGACCGCAGCGCCGGTGCGCATCCCTATCTGACGACGCCCGAGCACACCGCCCAGGCGCGCGAGCTGATCGGCCCCGACGCGTTCCTCGCCCCCGAGCACAAGGTGGTGCTGACCACCGACGCCGAGAAGGCGCGCGCGGTCGGCCGCAAGGCGCTCGACATTTACCTCAACCTGACGAATTACCTCAACAGCTGGAAACGGCTGGGCTTCACCGACGAGGACGTCGCCAAGCCGGGCAGCGACCGCCTCGTCGACGCCGTCGTCGCCTACGGCACCGTCGACGCCATCGCGGCGCGGCTGAAGGAGCATCTCGACGCCGGCGCCGACCACGTGCCCGTGCAGGTGCTGACCTCACCTGACAAGCTGGTGCCTGCACTTGCCGAACTGGCCGGGCCGCTCGGCCTGCAGTGACTTTCGACAGAGGGGACTCGCATGACTGAGCTCAAGCCCGACCTCGGCCGCTTCGGCGTCTGGACCTTCGGGACGCCGAAACCCGAGCAGGCCGTTGAGATCGAGAAGCTCGGCTACGGCGCCGTGTGGATCGGCGGGTCACCCGCCGGCGACCTGAACTACGTCGAGCCGATCCTCGAGCGCACGGAGACGCTTCAGGTCGCCACCGGCATCGTCAACGTCTGGACGGCGCCGGCCGAACAGGTCGCTGAGGCCTATCACCGGATCGAAGACGCATATCCGGGCCGCTTCCTGCTCGGCATCGGCATCGGCCATCCGGAGCACACCGAGGAGTACCGCAAGCCCTATGACGTACTGGTCGAATACCTTGACGTGCTCGATGCCGCGAAGGTGCCGACCAGCCGCCGGGTCATCGCCGCGCTCGGGCCAAAGGTGCTCAAGCTGTCGGCGCAACGCAGTGCGGGGGCACACCCGTACCTGACGACGCCGGAGCACACCGGCCAGGCGCGAAACATCATCGGCAACAGCGGTGTTTCTGGCGCCCGAGCACAAAGTGGTGCTGACAACCGACGCCGAAGAGGCACGGGAAATCGGCCGCAAGACCGTCGACTTCTACCTGAACCTGAGCAACTACCTGAACAACTGGAAGCGGCTGGGTTTCACCGACGACGACATCGCCAAGCCGGGCAGCGACAAGCTGATCGACGCGGTGGTCGCCCATGGCAGCGCCGACGACGTCGCCAAGCGGTTCAACGAGCATCTGGACGCCGGCGCCGATCACGTGACCATCCAGGTGCTGGGCGGCTGGGACAAGCTGCTGCCGACGCTGACCGAGCTGGCCGGACCGCTCGGGCTGAAGGGCTAACTGTTCGACTAGGGTCGTTGACTATGCGGTTGTTGGTCACCGGCGGCGCGGGCTTCATCGGCGCCAACTTCGTGCACAGCGCGGTGCGCGAGCACTCGGTGACGGTTCTCGACGCCCTGACCTACGCCGGCAGCCGCGAATCGCTGGCCCCGGTCGAGAATGACATCCGTCTGGTGCAGGGCGACATCACCGACGCCGAGGTGGTGTCCAAGCTCGTCGGCGAGGCCGACGCCGTCGTGCATTTCGCGGCGGAGACCCACGTCGACAACGCCCTGGCCGAGCCCGAGCCGTTCCTGCGCGCCAACGTCATCGGCACGTTCACGATGCTGGAGGCGGTGCGCAGGCACGGGGTGCGGCTGCACCATGTGTCGACCGACGAGGTGTACGGCGATCTCGAGCTGGACAGCCCGCAGCGGTTCACCGAGTCGACGCCGTACAACCCGTCCAGCCCGTACTCGTCGACCAAGGCCGCCGCCGACATGCTGGTGCGGGCGTGGGTGCGTTCCTACGGTGTGCGGGCGACGATCTCGAACTGCTCCAACAACTACGGGCCCTATCAGCATGTGGAGAAGTTCATCCCGCGCCAGATCACCAACGTGCTGACCGGGCGGCGGCCCAAGCTGTACGGCAGCGGCGCCAACGTGCGCGACTGGATCCACGTCGACGACCACAACAGCGCGGTGTGGCGGATCCTCGCCGACGGTCAGATCGGCCGCACGTATCTGATTGGCGCAGAAGGCGAACGGGACAACCTGTCAGTGATGCGCACGCTCCTGCGCCTGATGGGACGCGATCCCGACGACTTCGACCATGTCACCGACCGCGTCGGCCACGATCTGCGGTATGCGATCGACCCGTCAGCGCTGTACGACGAGTTGGGCTGGGGCCCCAAGCACACCGACTTCGAGGAAGGCCTGCGCGCGACGATCGACTGGTATCGCGCAAACGAATCATGGTGGGGCCCTTTGAAAGACACGGTTGAGGCCACCTACGCGGAGCGGGGCCAGTGAAGGTCCGCGAGCTCGCCGTGCCCGGCGCGTGGGAGATCACCCCGCAGCTGCACGCCGATTCGCGCGGCGTGTTCTTCGAGTGGTTCACCGATCCGGCGTTCACCGCAGTTCGCCGGGCACCGGTTCGATCTGCACCAGGCCAACTGCTCGGTGTCGTCGGCGGGCGTGCTGCGCGGCCTGCACTTCGCGCAACTGCCGCCGAGCCAGGCCAAGTACGTGACGTGCCTGCACGGCTCGGTGTTCGACGTGGTCGTCGACATCCGGGTCGGCTCACCGACATTCGGGCGGTGGGACGCCGTGGTGCTCGACGACCGTCGACCGCCGATCGGTGTACATCTCCGAGGGACTGGGTCACGCTTTCCTTGCACTGGAAGATGATTCGACGGTCATGTACCTGTGCTCGGCGGGCTACAACCCTGGCCGCGAGCACACCATCAACCCGCTCGACCCGGCTATCGACATCGCCTGGCCGGCCGTCGACGGCGAGCCGATCCTGTCGGACCGCGACCGCGAGGCGCCGACGCTCGAACAGGTGCGGGCGGCAGGCCTGCTGCCGACGTGGGACGAGGCCCGGGCGTTCGTCGAGGACCTGCGGAGCCGGCACCTCTAGCAGGTCGAGGCTGCCCACGGCCTTGCCAACTTGAGCTCCTATTACTAGGATATCCAAGTATTCAGCCATTCGGGCGAGGGGCAAGCTCATGACCACACAGATTTCTCATTTCATCAACGGCCAGCGCACGGCCGGACAGTCGACGCGCACCGCCGACGTGATGGACCCCAACACCGGGCAGGTACAGGCCAAGGCGCCGATGGCGTCGGCCGCCGACGTCGATGCCGCGGTCGCCGGTGCGGCCGAGGCGCAGAAGGAGTGGGCGGCCTTCAACCCGCAGCGCCGGGCCCGCGTGATGATGCGGTTCATCGACCTGGTCAACAAGAACATCGACGAGCTGGCCGAACTGCTGTCGCTCGAGCACGGCAAGACCGTCGCCGACTCCAAGGGCGACATCCAGCGCGGTATCGAGGTCATCGAGTTCGCCGTCGGCATCCCGCACCTGCTGAAGGGCGAGTACACCGAGGGCGCAGGCACCGGGCATCGACGTGTACTCGCTGCGCCAGCCACTCGGTGTCGTCGCCGGTATCACCCCGTTCAACTTCCCGGCGATGATCCCGCTGTGGAAGGCGGGGCCCGCGCTGGCGTGCGGCAACGCGTTCATCCTCAAGCCCAGCGAGCGTGACCCGTCGGTCCCGGTCCGGCTGGCCGAGTTGTTCATCGAGGCCGGCCTGCCGCCGGGCGTGTTCCAGGTGGTGCACGGCGACAAGGAGGCCGTCGACGCGCATCCTGGCCCACCCGGATATCAAGGCTTACGGCTTCGTCGGCAGCTCCGACATCGCGCAGTACATCTACTCGACAGCGGCAGCGCAACGGCAAGCGCGCGCAGTGCTTCGGCGGCGCGAAGAACCACATGATCGTGATGCCCGACGCCGACCTCGACAATGCCGTCGACGCGCTGATCGGCGCTGGCTACGGCAGTGCGGGCGAGCGGTGCATGGCTATCAGCGTCGCGGTGCCGGTCGGCGATCAGACGGCAGATCGGTTGCGCGCCAGGCTGATTGAACGGGTCAACAACCTGCGGGTGGGCCACAGCCTGGACCCCAAGGCCGACTACGGTCCGCTTGTGACCGAGGCCGCGCTGAAGCGGGTACACGACTACATCGACCAGGGCGTGGCGGCGGGCGCCGAGATCGTCGTCGACGGGCGCGAACGCACCAGCGACGACCTGCAGTTCGGCGACGCGAACCTCGAGGGCGGCTACTTCATCGGCCCGACCCTGTTCGACCACGTCACCCCGGACATGTCGATCTACACCGACGAGATCTTCGGCCCGGTGCTGTGCATGGTGCGTGCCAAGGATTACGAGGAAGCACTGCGGCTGCCGTCCGAGCACGAATACGGCAACGGCGTCGCGGTTTTCACCCGCGACGGCGACACCGCGCGCGACTTCGTGTCCCGGGTGCAGGTCGGCATGGTCGGCGTGAACGTGCCGATCCCGGTTCCGGTGGCCTACCACACGTTCGGCGGCTGGAAGCGGTCCGGCTTCGGCGACCTCAACCAGCACGGGCCATCGTCGATCATTTTCTATACCAAGGTCAAGACGGTGACGCAGCGCTGGCCCGCCGGCAGCCACGGCGCCGAATTCGTCATCCCCACTATGAAATAGAGCTGAAGTATCCTCATGGATCTATTCGGCCTGGACGACGACGAACGCGTGATCGCCGAGACGGCGGCCGCGTTCGCCGAAAAGCGCCTCGCGCCATTCGCGTTGGAGTGGGACGAGAACCACCACTTCCCCACCGACGTGTTACGCGAGGCGGCAGAGCTGGGCATGGCGGCGATCTACTGCCGCGACGACGTCGGCGGCAGCGAGCTACGTCGGCTGGACGCCGTGCGTATCTTCGAACAGTTGGCGACGGCCGATCCCACCATCGCGGCTTTCCTGTCCATTCACAACATGTGCGCGTGGATGGTCGACACGTTCGGCACCGATGAACAACGCAAGTCCTGGCTGCCGCGACTGGCGTCGATGGAGGCCATCGCCTCCTACTGCCTGACCGAGCCCGGTGCTGGGTCCGACGCGGGCGCGTTGCGCACCAAGGCCGTTCGCGAAGGCAGCGACTACGTCATCGACGGCGTCAAGCAGTTCATCTCCGGTGCCGGGGCGTCCGACGTGTACGTCGTCATGGCCCGCACCGGCGGTGACGGCCCTCGCGGCATCTCGGCGTTCGTGGTCGAAAAGGACACACCCGGGCTGAGTTTCGGTGCCGACGAACTGAAGATGGGCTGGAACGCACAACCCACCGCGCAGGTGATCTTCGAGGGTGTGCGGGTGCCGGCCGACGCGATGCTCGGCGGCGCCGACGGCGAAGGGACCGGTTTCGGCATCGCGATGAACGGGCTCAACGGCGGCCGCCTCAACATCGCCGCCTGCTCACTGGGCGGCGCGCAGGCCGCCTACGACAAGGCGGCAGGCTATCTCGCCGACCGGCAGGCATTCGGGGGCTCCCTGCTCGACGAGCCCACGATCCGTTTCACGCTGGCCGACATGGCCACCGCGCTGCAGACGTCGCGAATCCTGTTGTGGCGTGCAGCAACCGCGCTCGACGACAACCATCCCGACAAGGTCGAGTTGTGCGCGATGGCCAAGCGCTACGTGACCGACACGTGCTTCGACGTGGCCGATCAGGCGCTGCAGCTGCACGGCGGATACGGATACCTGCGCGAGTATGGGCTGGAGAAGATCGTCCGCGATCTGCGGGTGCACCGAATCCTCGAGGGCACCAACGAAATCATGCGCGTGGTCATCGGTCGGGCCGAAGCCGCCCGGGCCCGCGCGTCCGCATAGGAGAACAGATGACGACGATCGCGTTCCTGGGGTTGGGCCACATGGGCGGCCCGATGGCGGCCAACCTGCTCGGCGCCGGCCACACCGTGCGCGGCTTCGATCCGGTCCCGACGCTGAAGGCCGCCGCTGCCGACAAGGGCGCTCAGGTCTTCGACAGTGGTGCTGCCGCAGTCGAAGAGGCGGATGTGGTGATCACGTCACTTCCCAACGGTGACATCGTGAAGGCGTGCTACGCCGAGGTGCTACCCGCGGCTCGAGAAGGTGTGCTGTTCATCGACACCTCGACGATCTCCGTCGACGATGCGCGCACCATCAACGGGCAGGCCGCCGAACGTGGTTTCGCCCAGCTCGACGCGCCGGTCTCTGGCGGGGTGAAGGGTGCGACCGCGGGCACACTGGCGTTCATGGTCGGTGGCGACGCCGCCGCTGTCGACCGCGCCCGGCCGGTGTTGGACCCCATGGCGGGCAAGATCATTCACTGTGGCGACTCCGGCACGGGGCAAGCCGCGAAGCTGTGCAACAACATGGTGCTGGCCGTGCAGCAGATCGCCGTCGGCGAGGCCTTCGTACTGGCCGAGAAGTTGGGCCTGTCTGCGCAGTCGTTGTTCGACGTGATCACGGGCGCGACCGGCAATTGCTGGGCGGTGCACACGAATTGCCCTGTGCCCGGCCCCGTTCCGACGTCGCCGGCCAACAATGACTTCAAGCCGGGCTTCGCGACCGCGTTGATGAACAAGGACATCGGCCTGGCGATGGATGCGGTCAACTCGACGGGCTCGTCAGCGCCGCTCGGCACCCACGCCGCCGAGATCTACGCCAAATTCGCAGCCGACCACGCCGACAAGGACTTCAGCGCGGTCATCGAAATGCTACGGAAGGCGTAAATCCCGGCGATAGTGCTACCGCCCCATACAGATCGTCGCGTCGGTATTGGGGCTGTCGAGAGCCAACGTGTGTCCGGGAAGCGGCCGACCGCGTCGTTGAGAGCAGTGGGGCGGGCAGTCATACCTGTGATGTGAGAGCACTGCTCTTGCGCGATCCGGCTCTTCCCGACGCCCGCCGCCCCGCAGACAACAATCCCAGAAACATCCGCAGCCAAGATGGCGGCTTCGATAGCGCCCATCCCCTCCGAGCGGCCGGTTAACGGCCACGACAATTGCACCCCAAGATCCTAAGAGCGTCGATAGCGCCACACAGAGCAAACGGACCCTTTGGGCGACGGCTGGCAGGAATGAGTCTGGCGCGTCCCGGTCGCATCCGAGGTCCGACGTCACGAGTGTGCGCATGGCCGACGACGTCGGTGGATGTCAGGTACTGCCGTTAGTAACCTTGCCGACCACGCCGACAAGGAACTTCAGCGCGGTCATCGAAATGCTACGCGGCTGAGGAGGGCTTCCGCGCCGTCCACCACCGGCCGTGCAGGCGTTGGCAATCCGCGATCCGCAGCGGCTCGCCGCCGGCGTAGTCCGGGCGCACCGCCGCGGCAGTCGGCAGATCGGGGGCGCCATCGCCGGTGATGACGACGGTGGCCAGGCCGACGGCGTTCGCGGCCCGCAGACCCGAGGCCGATCCCGCAACGGCGAGCGCGTTCTCCGCGGGTATTCCGAGTTCCCACAGTGCATGCTGGTAGGGCTCGGGATTCGGCATGGATTTCTTCACGTCGTCGGCGGTCACCACCGTTTCGACGAGTCCCTCGCCGACCAGCTGGCGCACCAACGGCTCCGCCCAGCTTCGCTGGCCACTTGTCACGACGCCCACGCAGACGCCCGCGGCGATGGCATCCATGACGAAGTCGTGCAGACCGGGCCGCGGTGCCAGGTCGGCGTCGGAGATCATTTCCTCGAACATCATCGTCTTGGTCGCGACAATCTCGTCGACGAGCAGCTTGTTCAGCACGTCGCATTCCGTGCAGACCCCTCGGGCCCGTAGTTCGGCGGCCACGCGCTGGCGTTCATCGCTCAGCGCCAACAGCTTGCGGTAGCGCCCGACCGTCCACTCGATATCCAGGCCATGTGCGGCGAAGGCGGCGTTGAACACCACCCGATGGCCGTCGGATTCGATATCGGCCAGCGCATCGAGGTCGAAGATCACCGCGCGCAGCGGATACACACTTGCGTCGCTTGGCCGCGACCAGTCCCACCAGAACCGGCCGGCGCGCCACGTTCTCTCCTGTGTGATTGGCACCTGAACAGGGTGGCGCACGTCACATCGGCGTCGCGTCCCCCGTAGGGGGGATTGGGCAGGCCAAGTTGCGGCCCCAGTCGAGCGGCGGTTCTAAGGTATGGCCATGGTGGTGGCCGCGGGACCGGTGCGGATTGTGCTGGTAGATGACCACGAAATGGTGATCGAGGGCCTCAAAGCGATGCTCGCGGCGTTCTCCGAACGCGTCCAGGTGGTGGGGCAGGCGGTCGGTGCTGAGCGAGCGCTCAGTGTCATCGATGAACTCCAGCCCGACATCGTCTTGTGCGACGTCCGCATGCAGGGCTCCAGCGGGCTGGACCTGTGCCAGGAACTGCGCGAGCGCGACCCGCAGCGCAAGGTCGTGATGCTGTCGGTCTACGACGACGAGCAGTACCTCTTCCAGGCGTTGCGCGTCGGCGCGTCGGGCTACCTGCTGAAGAGCATCAGCAGCGACGATCTGGTGCGCCAGCTCGAGTTCGTGCAGCGCGGCGAGACCGCGATCGATCCGGGCATGGCCGCTCGGGCGGTCGACACCGCGGCGCGGATGCAGCGCCACGAGTTCTGGCCGGGCGCCCGGCAGGGCCTGACACAACGGGAGAGCGAGATCCTTTCCTTTGTCGTCAACGGCCTGTCCAACCGTGCCATCGCCACCAAGCTGGTAATCGGCGACGAGACCGTGAAGTCTCACCTGCGGTCGATCTATCGCAAGCTCGGCGTCAGTGACCGCGCCGGTGCCGTGGCAACCGCCCTGCGAGAAGGCATCTATCAATGACCCCGCGTGGATCCCGCGCACCGAACATCGGCGCCAAAGTTCGCGACCTCGTCGACGCCGACCGCGAGCTCGCGCTGCTGCGAGAACTGATCCAGGCCGCATCGAGCGGACCCGGCGTCGAACCACTGGCCGCCGCTGCGGCCCGGATGATCACCGCCGCTACCGCCAGCGACGTGTGCTTCGTGCACGTCCTCGACGACTCCGACCGATCGCTCACGCTGGCGGGCGCCACGCCGCCGTTCGACGCGGAGGTCGGCAAGATCCGGCTGCCACTGGGGCAGGGCATCTCCGGGTGGGTGGCCAGCCACCGCGAGCCCGTCGTGATCACGCAGGACAAGGAGTCCGATCCCCGCTACATGCCGTTCCAGTCGCTGCGCGGATCGGATTTCACGTCGATGGTGTCCGTCCCGATGGAGACCGACCCCGGCGGACTGGTCGGTGTGCTCAACGTGCACACCGTCGAGCGCCGCGCGTTCACCGAGCGCGACGTCGAACTGCTCCTGGTGATCGGTCGGCTGATCGCGGGCGCGCTGCATCAGGCGCGGCTGCACCGGCAGCTGGTGGCCCGCGAACGCGCTCATGAGAACTTCGTCGAGCAGGTGATTCAGGCGCAGGAGATCGAGCGCCGCCGGCTGGCCGGCGACATCCACGACGGCATTTCGCAGCGGCTGGTCACGCTGTCGTACCGGCTCGATGCCGCGACCCGCGCGGGCGGCGATCCGGCCCTGATGGCCGAGCAGCTCGACAAGGCCCGCGAACTGGTCGCGCTGACACTGGAGGAGGCCCGCGCCGCCATCAGCGGATTGCGCCCACCCGTGCTCGACGACCTCGGGCTGGCCGGCGGGCTGGCCAGCCTCGCGCGGTCGATACCGCAGATCGGCATCGACGTCGACCTGGCCGACACCCGGGTGCCCGACCACATCGAGCTCGCGTTGTACCGCATCGCACAGGAATGCCTGCAGAACGTCGTCAAGCACGCTGACGCCAAGAAGGCGCGGCTGACCTTCGCGGTGGACAACGACACCGCCCGCCTCGAAATCGTCGACGACGGAGTCGGTTTCGACACCTTCGAGCATCCACTGGGCAGCGACGAGATGGGCGGCTACGGCCTGCTGTCGATGGCTGAGCGCGCCGAGATCGTCGGCGGACGGCTCAACATCCGGTCGCGGCCGGGCGCGGGCACCGCAGTCACGGCGACGATCCCGCTCCCCTCCCCCGCGCGAGCAGACGCAAAAGTCCCCTAAACACCGGCGTGTCGGGTGCTTTTGCGTCTGCTGGCGCTACAAAGTCAGAAGTCGCCGGAGTGGCGGCGCAGCGTCTCGATCGAATCCGCGAGCGCCCGCGACTCCTCGTCGGAAATGCCGATGTCGGCGAACACCTCGCTGTTGAGCGTCACGGTCGCGTCCTCGACGGTCGCGCGACCGAGGTCGGTGATCTGCACCAGCGTGGTGCGGCCGTCGGTGGGATGCGGGATCCGCTCCACCAGCCCGTCGGCCTCCAGCCGACGGATCGCGTGCGTGACGCTGGTGACGTGCACCTGCAGCCGGTCGGACGCCTTGGTGATCGGTAGCGCGCCGGTGCGGCTGAACGCCAGCAGCCGCAGCAGCTCGTAGCGTGAAAAACTGAGGTCGTACGGGCGCAGCGCGGTTTCCACGCGGGCCAGCAGGATCTGGTGTGCCCGCATCACCGACGTCACCGCGACCATGCCGTCGGCGACCTCTCCCCAGCCGGAGCGCAGCCAATTGGCGCGCGCCAGCGCGATGGGATCACGCTCGTCCGGTCGCGAGGGCACGCCCCTTCATACCCCATGGACCGGCTGTCGCCGGGCAGATCAGCGCGACACCACAGATGCGACGGCCGACAGTACCGCTCTGGTGGACCGACGGCTGCCGACGGTGATCCTCACGCTGCCGTCGGCGTAGTCGCGCACCTTCAATCCGGTGCCGTCGAAAACTTCGCGCCACGGCCGGCCACGCGCAGGCAGGTACACGAAGTTGGCATGCCCGTCGGTGCTGTAGACACCCATCGCGCGCAGCCGCATCCGCAGGAAGCGCCGCTCGGAGGCAATCATTCGAATACGTTGCTGCAGTTGATTTTCGGCGTCGTAGGACGCCGCGACCGCTACCATGCTGGTGATGCCGATCCCGAAGGGCAGCTGCATGGTCCACAGCTTGCGTGCGAGTTCGGACGCGCAGAACCCGTAGCCGATCCGCAGGCCGGCCAGACCATACGCCTTTGAGAAGGTCCGCAGCACTACGACATTGGGATACCGCTCGACAAGGGCCGGCGCATCGATCCGGTAGTCCGACGACAGGAACTCCACGTAGGCCTCGTCCAGCAGCACCACGGTGTCCTGCGGCACCCGCTGCAGGAACCGCTCGATATCGTCCGCGGGCTCGACCGTTCCGGTCGGATTGTGTGGCCGGCACACCACCACGACCCTCGCCTGGCCAGCCGCCTCAGCCAGGGCGTCGAGGTCGTGGTGGCCGTGCTTGTCCAGCGGCACAGTGACCGATCGCAGCCGCGCCATCTGCGCGAAGATCGGATACCCATCGAACGTCGGGGATGTCATCACCATCGACTCACCCGGGCTGGTCACCGCGTGTAACACCTGCAGGATCACACCCGTCGCGCCCTCACCGATGACCACCTGCTCGTCGCGCACACCGACGTGGTCGGCGATCAATGAGCGCAGCCGTTCGGGCAGATACTCCGGATAGCGGTTGGCGGCGTCGATCGATTCGATTAACGCCGACCGCACCGCGGGCAGCGGCGGGAACGGACTCTCGTTGAGCGACAACGCGAACGGATCAACAGCGTGGGGCAACGCGCCGACGGCGTCGGTCAGGGCTCGCTTTGCGGTGGCCATCAGTCACGCCCGCCCCACTGAACCGCGGCCGCGCCGGCGAAGTCACCCGCATGTGCGAACGCCGACATCAACACGACGTCGCCCTTCTTCAGCTTTCCGCTGGAGATGGCCCGGTCGAGGTTGACCGGGATGCCTGCGGCGAACAGATTGCCGCACTCGTCGAAGGTGTCGACGTGTCGCTCCTTGGGCAGTTCCAGCGCCTCCCGCCAGTTCCTCAAGAACACCCGGTTCGGCTGATTGGTGACGAGCAGGTCAAGATCCTTGGACTTGCGGCCAATTCGATCGCAGACGGCATATGACACCTCTGGCACCTGCCGGTTGCCGCGGGCCAGCACCTTGGTGATCTTGCTTTCGGTGAAGCCGACGTAGCCCTCGCCGGGACCCGCCTCCCAGTACTTGCGCGGCGGATCGAAGTTGGCCGTCATGTCGCCGGCGAACTCGCCGTACGTGCGGCATTCGATGTCGAGAATCGGGGACTTGTCCGACACCGACACCAACCCGACCGCCGCGCCGTCGCCCGGCACCGACGATTGGGCCTTGCGGCGCACCGTCGGTTGGTCGAACACCTGGCCCGCCGTGTTCTGCGCAATGGCGATCAGCGCCGTCTGTCCCTCGCCCGAGGCGAGCAGGTTGCGCGCCACCTTCAGCCCGAGCACGAACGCCGCGCAGCCCCCATTGTGCAGATCCAGCACCCAATTCGGTTTCATGCCGAGGCGATGCGCCGTTCCGGCGCCGCCTCCATAGAACGGCATGTCCGGCAGCTGGGTGTGGGTGATCAGCACATCGACGTTAGCGATCGCGTCGTGGCCGTGCCGTTCGATCAGGCCCGCCGCGGCGCGCTCGACCATGTCGATGGCCGTCTCGTCCTTGGCCACGTGATGGCGGAACTTCGGCGCCCGGAACATCAGGTTGTCGCGCAGGTCATCAGAATCCGCGAACTGGGCATAGTATTCGGCGCCGATCGGCTCCCCGGGCAGATATGTCGAGACGTCTATCAAACTCACAGTCATGGCGTCCTCATCTCATCCAGACCGGTGTCACCGGAAGGCCGTTGTGGTGGCGGTACTCGGCAATTGCCTTGAGGTTCTTCAGTTCCAGAAGATGGCCGGCGCCGAACATGTCCCAGAAGTCGCCGACCCAGACGGGCCGTTTCGGTGGCGCGGCTTCGGGATAAGGGTTGTGGTCGTAGAACGGGTGGTGGCAGTTGGTCCACAGCACCACCGAGCCCGGCTTGTCGAAGACAGCCTGCGCGTCGACGATGCGCATCAGGTAGATCATCCAGAGGTGTCTGCCCTGATCCCAGGCGCAGTGGTAGTCGACAGTCATGGCCGCCCGGTTGGCATGAGTTCGGGTATAGATCTCCGTCTCGGAGCCCAGCCTGTCATGGGCCAGCCACAGGCCGGGTTCCTCGGTCGGCGTGAATCCGCGCAGGCTGTAGGTCCACTCCTCGAGGCAGCGGGTGTCCGACATGTAGTCGAACAGCTCGCCAGGGGGACAGTCGATATAGGTGTTGACGGTGCAGAATTCGCCGAACACCTCGTCGTGCGGATACACCGACCGCATCATCTCCATGATGATCGGCATGGCCTTCTCGCGAGGCGAAGTCTCTATGCGGACAACGTCTTCGATCGGTTCGATGGTGCCTCGGTGGGCTGTTATGTCATCAAGTGCGGGCAACGACATCGGAACGCTTCTCCTTTGCGGTGGAAGGTTTCGCGGCGGCTTTGCCGAGAAAGTTTGCGAATGGCGGGATTTCGTCGGCCGAGCATTCGACGCTGACGACGGACGGGCCATCGACTTCGAGTGCCGCACGCAGCGCATGGCGTAGGTCGCCGATCTCGCTGATGTCCGTCGACGGCAGTTCCGGGAACATCGTCGCCAGCCCGGCACCCAGCCGGCTTGGCCCAAACCGGTTGTAGCTGTAGAGGTCCTCGTAGAACAGCTGTTCGCGGGTCACGCACATCGCGTGCGCATGGTTGTCGAACAGCAGGAACGTCACGGGCAGCCGGTACTGCAGCGCGGTGTGAATCTCCATGCCGTGCATGAAGAATGAGCCGTCACCTGCGATCACCACGGTACGTCGCCGACGGCCAAACGCCATCCCGACACCGGCACCGAAGCTGTAGCCCATGCCGCCCATGCCGAGCGCCACAATGAAGCGGCCGTCCCGTCGCACCGGCAGATGGTGAATCGCGGACGCACCGATGTTGCCGGCGTCGACGACGATGTCAACCCCGTCGGGCAGTGCGGCATCCAGCACCGCCATCGCATCCCGGTAGCGCACACCGGGACCGTCGAACGCCGGCGGCTTCAGTTCAGTCCGCGTCACCTCATCGGGCACCCGCACATGGGCCGGCCGCCCCTGGCCCGACAGCGCCGCGGTCAACAGCGACAGCGAACCACGTAGGTCGTCGGTGTACACGTGGGTGCACGGCAGGTACGGTGCCGCCGAGCCGATCGAATACACCGGCACCGATCCCAGCGCGTCGTCCAGTCCGGTGCGTGCGGTGACCGTCATGCGGGTGCCTACGAGTAAGCACAAGGCGCTGTCGGCGATAGCGGGCGCGACTCCGGGATGCCCCATCACCCCGGTAACGCCCAGTGCCGACGACGATCCCATGCCGGGCGTGCCTGCGACGTCCTTGGCGTCGGGAACGCATGCCACCCGGGCGCGCAGCATCGCCCGCAGCTGCTCGAGTTCGATGCGTGCATCGTCGCGGGCGACCTGCTCACCGGCGATGATCGTGATCCGCCCGTCGGCTCGCCGCAGCGCGGACGCGATCGCCTGCGGATCGCCCAGCTGGCTGTTGAACTGCTCGAAATGGACGCCGTTGACGCCAACTTCGGCCTGCTGAATGTCCTTGGGCAGCAACAGCACTGCCGGGCCGCCTGTGTGAGCCGCCGCAATGGCGTCCGGCAGCGCTGAGACGATTTCCTCCGGCGTCGTCACCCTCCGGCAGTACACCGAGACCGCGGAGAAGAGCGCTTCGCCATCGAGCGCACCGTTGCGGCCGCTGGTGTCCTGGAAGGCGCCCCGGCCGTCGAGCGTGGTCGGTGGTTGGCCGATCAGCGCCAAAACCGGCACACGGCTGGCGAATGCCTCCCCCAGCCCTGGCACGGTGTTCAGGCATCCGCCGCCTGAGGTGGCGGCCACCACGCCGAGACCGGCGCCGCTGCGGCTGTAGCCGTCGGCCATTGTCGCGGCGGAGAACTCGTGCTTGGCCAGCACCGCGGTGATGTCGTCACGGAAGAACGCGGCGTCGTAGAGGTCCTCGATATTGGCGCCGTCGACACCGAAGATATGGTCGACACCGCTCGCCGCTAGGTACCCGACGATGTGATCGACAACTCGATGCCTGCTGGCCATTTCTCACCTGCTTTCGCGCCCTACCCACTGACACGACTCGCGACGGAATTGAGTTCACTGAGTGGCCCGAATCACAGGTGTTTTTCGAGCAGCACCTTCCCGGAATCAGACGAAACCAGTTGCACGGCAGCGATTTCATTCATCTGCATCGGCGCGGTTGCGCTCGGCAAAGCGGTCGCACCGGACAGACCCAGCCATGTCGCGACCTGCGTGTGGCTGCCGTCACGGCCCACCACAACCATCCCAAGCGACTGCGGCTCAGTGTTGCCGCTCTGGCCCCAATCACCGTAGGAGCAGGCCATGTCGATGCGGGTACCCCAGCCGTAGTCGGTCAACGAGATGCTGGCGGCGATCGTCGTTTCGGACACTTTGGTCATCTCCAGCGCCTGGGCGGTGGTGGCCGGCGCGTTGGTCTGCAGACCCACGATTTCCGGGCGGGCCACGATCACCAGCCCGACCGCCAGCAGCGCAGCGGCCACCGCTACCGCTGCGGACGTCAGCAACCGTGAACGGCGTCGGCGCCACCGAACCTTGTCCAGAATCGACCCGAGCACCTCGGGCCGCAGTGGTGGGGTGTCAGGTTGCTCTTCGTCGAGGGCGCGGACATCCTCGAAATCGAGCTTGGCAAGCAAGGCGGGAACTCCGCTCAGCTCGGCGACAGCCGCCCGGCACCGCTGACACGTCGCGAGGTGAGCCTCGTACTCGCGGCGATCAGTGCTCGACAGCGACCCAAGAACGTACGCGGCGTCCCATGTCAGATAGCGATCGTCGTCCAACACATCACCACCTCGGGGTACACCGAATTGTGTCATCGTGTCACCCCCATTTCCTCCAAGTTGAGCCGCAATGCCCGAACCGCGTAGTGAAGCCGGGACTTCACCGTTCCCTCGGCAATCTGGAGGTCATCGGCGATCTGGGCGGTCGTCCACCCCTGGTAGTACGCCCGGCGGATCACCGCACGGTGGTCCTCGGACAGCTCGCTGAGCGCCGTGGCCAGCAACAGCCGGTCCAGGGCGGAGTCCACCTCGTCGGGGCCGGCGCGGTCGGCCACCTGTTCCACGTCGCCCGTGCCGGACTCGTTGCGGAACCGTGCGCTGCGGCGTTCGTCGATGATGAGGTTTCGTGCCACGGTGAACAGCCACGCCCGGGCCGACCGATCGATGTCGTCGGTCACCTCGGGGTGCCGCCATGCGCGTAGCAGCGTCTCCTGCACCACGTCCTCCGCACGTGCCTGATCACCAGTAAGCCGCAAGGCGTATCGCCACAGCGCGCCGGCGTGCTCCTTGTAGAGCACGCGCATCATGGCGGCCTCTGGATCATCCATTAACCAACCTCCGTCTTTGATACGACGTTGGCGGTGTTCTGGTTCACTACTATGCTCCGCGCGCGGCCCCCGCGTGCGGCGTTTGCCGAGGCAGGCGCTACAGCGTGAGGATGCGCGGCCCGTCTTCGGTGACCGCGACGGTGTGCTCCCAGTGCGCTGCGCGCGACCCGTCCGCGGTGACGACGGTCCACTCGTCGTCTAAGACAATGGTCTTCGTCGTGCCCAGCGTGAGCATCGGTTCGATGGCCAGCACCGACCCCGGTGACAGATACGGACCCCGGCCGGGGGCACCCTCGTTGGGCAGGAACGGATCCATGTGCATCTGCCTGCCGATGCCGTGGCCGCCGTAACCCGCGACGATGCCGAACTTGCGGTCATAGCGTACTTCGGCGGCGTGTGTCTCGACCTCGATGGCGTGGGAGACGTCGGTGAGCCGGTTACCGGGCAGCATCGCGGCGATGCCGGCCTCCATTGATTCTCGAGTCGCACGGGACAACGCTTCGTCGACGTCGATCAGCGTGCCGACACCGAACGTGATCGCCGAGTCGCCGTGCCAGCCGTCAAGGATCGCGCCACAGTCGATGGACACCAGATCACCGGGCGCCAGTGTTTCGGCCGCCGACGGAATGCCGTGCACCACACGGTCATTGACCGAAGCGCAGATGCTCGCAGGAAAGCCGTGATACCCGAGGAAAGACGGAGTTCCGCCGCCGTCGCGGATGACCGATTCGGCGATCTCGTCGAGCGCCAGCGTGGACACCCCTGGCGCGGCGGCGTGCCGCACGGCCACCAGCGCGGTGGCGACCAACGAACCGGCCGCGGCCATCGCATCGAGTTCACCCGCGGTGCGCTGCGCGACGACCTTGCGGTTACGCAGCCCCGGAAGGCCGATCATCTATTACTTGCCGAGCGCCTGCAGCGCGCGCTGGAACACCTCGTCGAGCGCCCCCACCGCATTGACGGTCTTCAGGTTGTTGTTGCGGTAGTACTCGAGCAGCGGCTCGGTCTCGTCGCGGTACACCTTCATCCGGTTGTGGATGACCTCTTCGGTGTCGTCGGCGCGGCCACGGCCCATGAGCCGCTGCAGCAGTTCTTCCTCGCTGACCTGGAATTCGACCACCGCATCTAGCTTGGTGTCGTGCTTGGTGAGCATCTCGTCGAGTGCCTGCGCCTGCTCGACCGAGCGGGGGTAGCCATCGAGGATGAAGCCGTCGGCGGCGTCGGGCTGGGCGATCCGGTCCTCGACCAGGGCGTTGGTCAGACTGCTGGGCACCAGGTCGCCGGCGTCGAGGTAGCGCTTGGCCTCCAGACCGAGGGGCGTGCCCTCACTGATGTTCTTGCGGAAGAGGTCCCCGGTGGAGATTTGCGGGATGCCGAGCTTCTCGGACAACTTCTGCGCCTGCGTGCCTTTGCCCGCCCCCGGCGGTCCGAGTAGAACGACTCTCACTTCAGGAACCCTTCGTAGTTGCGTTGCATCAGCTGGCTCTCGATCTGTTTGACGGTATCCAACCCGACGCCGATCATGATCAGAACCGCGACGCCGCCGAACGGCAGATTCTGCAACGTAGCGCCGCTGCCCATTTGCAGGAACACGTTAGGCAATACGGCGATCACGCCAAGGTAGATCGACCCGGGAAGGGTTATCCGGCTGAGCACGTATTTCAGGTAGTCCGCGGTCGGCCGGCCGGGCCGGATGCCGGGGATGAAGCCGCCGTACTTCTTCATCTCGTCGGCACGCTCTTCGGGGTTGAAGGTGATCGACACGTAGAAGTACGTGAAGAACACGATCAGGCCGAAGTAGACGGCGATGTAGACGGGGCTCTTCGGGTCCGTCAGGTAGTTGGCGACGAAGCTCTGCCACCATCCGGTACCCGGGTTGGAGCTGCCGCTCTGGATCAGCTGGGTGATCAGCTGCGGGATGTAGATCAGCGACGACGCGAAGATCACCGGGATGACGCCGGCCTGGTTGACCTTGAGCGGCAGATAGGTCGAGGTGCCGCCGTACATCTTGCGGCCCACCATGCGCTTTGCGTACTGGACAGGGATGCGGCGCTGCCCCTGCTCGACGAACACCACACCGATGAGAATGGCCAGCGCAGCGGCACACACGAAAGTGAACACCAGGCCACCGCGGCTATCGAGGATCATGTTGCCCTCGATCGGGATACGCGCGGCGATACCGGCGAAGATCAGCAGCGACATGCCGTTGCCGATGCCCCGCTCGGTGACCAGCTCGCCCATCCACATCACCAGCGCGGCGCCTGCGGTCATCACCAGCACGATGACGACCAGCGTGAAGATGTTCAGGCCCTCGCTCTGGCCCTGGATGATGTCCAGTGTGCAGCCCTGCAGCAGCCCACCGTTGGCGGCCAGCGCCACGATGCTGGTGGCCTGCAGGATGGCCAGCGCGATCGACAGATAGCGCGTGTACTGCGTCATCTTGTTCTGGCCGGCCTGACCTTCCTTCTTCAGCTGCTCGAAGTGCGGAATCACCACGGTGAGCAGCTGCACGATGATGCTCGCGGTGATGTAGGGCATCACGCCGACGGCGAACACCGTCAGCTGCAGCAGCGCACCACCCGAGAACAGGTTGATCAGCGAGTAGACCTGCGCCGAATCGCCGCCGCTGACCTGCGCGATGCACTTCTGCACATTCGGAAAGTCGACGCCGGGCGACGGGATCGAGGCGCCGACCCGGTACAGGATGACGATGCCCAGGGTGAACAGAATCTTTCGCCTCAGGTCGACTGTCCGCAGCGATGAGATGAAAGCCGAGAGCACTCTTCCTCCTGCGCAGCCGAGCTGTGTGACGCGGCGTGCGAATGGGGCTGGTCTGACCAGCGTTCTGGT
The DNA here is from genome assembly GCA_963851115.1 of uncultured Actinomycetota bacterium. Taxonomy (GTDB): domain Bacteria; phylum Actinomycetota; class Actinomycetes; order Mycobacteriales; family Mycobacteriaceae; genus Mycobacterium. Next base: position 55,353 of record CAWKOI010000017.1, on the reverse strand, counting down.
TAAGTCATGCGCGGCGCCCCGGCAGGCTCGCAGCCTGCGGAGTCACACGTCAAACAGTCTACGAGAGTAACAGTCGAGGTTGCCTCGGCCCGAATCCGATCGGCGGAAAAGCGCCAAGCCAGGTTTCAGAATCGGAGCGTACAGTCGGCGACGGCTCGTTAAGCCACCTAAGTAACGGGTTGTACTACGGCGATAGGGTCAGGGATGGCGCGCACCGAGAACGACACATGGGATCTGGCATCGAGTGTCGGGGCGACGGCGACGATGGTCGCGGCGGCCCGCGCGATGGCTAGCAATGCCGACCATCCGCTGATCGACGATCCGTTCGCCGAGCCGCTGGTGCGTGCGGTCGGCGTCGACCTGTTCACCCGGCTGGCCTCCGGCGACCTGCGTCCATCCGATCTCGACAACGACGATGCGGACGCGGGCATGCAGCGGATGACCGACAATATGGCGATCCGGACCAAGTTCTTCGACGAGTTCTTCCTCGACGCGACGGCGGCGGGCATCCGGCAGGCGGTGATCCTGGCGTCGGGCCTCGACTCGCGGGCCTACCGGCTGCCGTGGCCCGCCGACACCACGGTCTACGAAATCGACCAGCCCGACGTCATCGATTTCAAGACCCGCACCCTGGCCGCGCTGGGCGCCGAGCCGACCGCCGACCGACGCACAGTCGCGATCGACCTGCGCAACGACTGGCCGACGGCGCTGACCCGGGCCGGCTTCGACCCCAACCAGCCGACCGCGTGGAGCGCCGAGGGCCTGCTGGGCTATCTGCCGCCGGAGGCCCAGGACCGACTGCTCGACACCATCACAACGCTCAGCGCACCCGGCAGCCGCTTCGGCACCGAAAGCGGGCCCAATATCGATCCGGCCGATCAGGACCAGCTGATCGACCGCATGCGGTCGGCGGCCCAGCGCTGGCGCGACCACGGCTTCGACCTCGACGTCAGCGAGCTCGTCTACCTCGGGGACCGCAACGAGGCTGAGGCCTACCTCGCCGACCACGGCTGGCAGATCACCGGCAACACCATCAACGAGCTGTTCGCCGCCAACGGCCTGCCGCCGTTCGACGGCGATACCCCGTTCGCCAACCTGCGCTACATCGACGGCGCCCTGGGCCGATGACCCGGTCGGACGCCGACAGCTGGGACGTCGCGTCGAGCGTCGGCGCGACCGCCACGATGGTCGCCGCCGCACGGGCGCTGGCGAGCAAGGAACCGAACCCGTTGATCAACGACCCGTTCGCCGCGCCGCTGGTGCGGGCGGTTGGTGTCGACTTCTTCACTCGGCTGGCCGACGGCGACATCGACCTGTCGGCGTCGGACAAGAGCAGCACCGCGCAGCTGATGACCACCGTGATGGCGGTGCGCACGAAGTTCTTCGACGACTTCTTCATCGGCGCCACCTCGGCTGGCATCCGGCAGGCGGTGATCCTGGCGTCGGGCCTGGACTCCAGGCCCTACCGGCTGCCCTGGCCGGACGGGACCACCGTCTACGAAATCGATCAACCCCAGGTCATCGAGTTCAAGACGACGACGATGACGGCGATCGGAGCGACGCCCTCCGCGGACCGCAGGGCGGTCGCCATCGACCTGCGCGAGGACTGGCCGAGCGCCTTGCGCGACAGCGGATTTGACGACACCCGGCCAACAGCGTGGAGTGCTGAAGGCCTGCTCGTGTACCTACCGCCGGAGGCCCAAGACAGGCTCTTCGACAACATCACCGCGCTCAGCGCACCCGGCAGCCAGTTGGCCACCGAGTATCACCCCGACGCGGGCACGGGCATCGGCCAACGCGCCGCCGCCCTGCGGTCCGAATGGCAAGAGCATGGATTCGACGTCAACCTCGCCGACCTGTTCTACCCCGGCGACCGCAACCCCGTCGTCGACTACCTCAGCCAGCAGGGCTGGCAGGTCAGCTCCCGGAGCCGGCCCGACGTATTCCGCGACTACGGCAAAGAGTTTCCCGATATCGACGAGCTTGCGCCGCTGCGCAATTCATTGGCCGTCATCGCGACCCGGAAGTAGGCACATGGCCAGAACCGGACAACGACACGTGGGATCCGGCGTCCAGTGTTGGCGCGACGGCAACGGGCGTCGCCGCCGGGCGGGCATTGGCCTCGAAGGGCCCCAATCCGTTGATCGACGATCCGTTCGCCGAGCCGCTGGTGCGCGCCGTCGGCGTCGACGCCTTCATCAAGATGGTGGACGGTGAGATCGATCTCAGCGACGACCCCGCGTTCAGCCAAACCATGATGGCCGAGGGCATGGCCGTGCGCACGCGGTTCTTCGACGACTTCTTCGCCTCGGCGACCGGCGCAGGCCTGCGCCAGGCAGTGATTCTGGCCTCCGGGCTGGACGCGCGCACCTACCGGTTGCCGTGGCCGGCCGGCACCGTGGTCTATGAAGTCGACCAGCCACAGGTCATCGAGTTCAAGACGCGCACTCTGGCCGAGCAGGGCGCCGAGCCGGCTGCCACTCTGCGAGCGGTCGGCATCGACCTGCGCAATGACTGGCCGACCGCCCTGCGCGCCAACGGTTTCGACACCACCCAGCCGACGGCGTGGATCGCCGAGGGATTGTTGGTGTACCTGCCGCCGGAGGCCCAAGACCGGCTCTTCGACAACATCACCGAACTCAGCGCGCCCGGCAGCAGGCTGGCCACCGAACAGGTACCGAATATGGACGCGTTCTCCGACGAGAAATCCGAGGAGCGCCGCGAGCGGATGCGTCGCCTTTTGAACGTCGATATGTCGGAGCTCGTTTACCACGGTGAACGCAACCATGTCATCGATTACCTCACGACACACGGCTGGGACGTCACCGCCAGCGGCACGCCGGAACTGTATGCGGCCAGCGGTTTCACGCTTCCAGACGACGAGACCGGGGAAGCGATGACCAATATCCTTTACATCTCCGCCACTCTTCGACAAGGAGCATGATGGCCCGGACCGATAATGACACCTGGGATCTGGCATCCAGCGTTGGCGCGACCGCGACGATGGTGGCCGCGCAGCGGGCGCTCGCCAACCGGGAGGGGCTGATCGACGACCCGTTCGCCGAGCCGCTGGTGCGCGCCGTCGGGCTCGACTTCATCATTCGGGCGCTGGACGGCGAGATCGACTTGGAGGACGTGGATCCCGAGTTCAATCTGCGCCGGGCCGCGGAGGGAATGGCGGTGCGCACCCGATTCTTCGACAAGCTGTTCATCGATGCCACCGCCGCGGGCGTGCGCCAGGCCGTGATCCTGGCCGCCGGCCTCGATGCGCGGGCCTACCGACTGCAGTGGCCGGACGGAACGACGGCCTACGAGGTGGACCAGCCCGACGTCATCGAGTTCAAGACGAAGACGCTCGCCGAACTTGGGGCTCAGGCCACGGCCGACCGGCGCACCGTCGCCATCGACCTTCGCGAGGACTGGCCAACAGCGCTGATAGACAACGGCTTCGATACGACCCAGCCCACCGCGTGGATCGCAGAGGGGCTGCTGATCTATCTGCCGCCCGAGGCCCAGGACAGGCTGTTCGACCACATCACCGCGCTGAGTGTGCCGGGCAGTTGGGTGGCCACCGAACATGTGCCGGACATCAAGATGTTCTCCGACGAGCGGGCGCAACGCATCTCCGAACGGATGAAGAAGTACGGATCGGACATCGAGATGTCCGAGCTCATCTATCACGGCGAACGCAGCCACGTTCCCGAGTACCTCACCGCATACGGCTGGGAGGCGTCCACGCAGACGATGCAGGACGCGTACGCCGCCAATGGTTTCGAGTTTCCCGACGACGAAACCATGACGCTCTTCGCTGACCTCAGCTACGTGCGCGCGGTGCTGCTCTAGTCGTCGAGCGACATTTAGCGGTCGCCTAGCTCGAGAAAACGGGCATAGCGCTCCTGCATCGGAGCCGTCCATGCGGGATCAGGGTCGACGACGCGTTCGGTCGACGCCCACCGGGCGGCGTCGGTGATCGTCGATTCGAGACCTGCCGCTAGCCGGCCGATGTATGCCGCCCCGAGCGCCGCACCCTCGGGGACACCTGAAACGGCCACGGGCAGCCCCGTTGCGTCGGCGATCGCCTGCATCCAGGGCTCGACGCGAGTGCCGCCACCCGTCGCCACGATGCGTGAAGCGGGCGCTCCGCTCAGTTCGATGAGTTGGCGCACGACGAAACCAGACGCCTCGTAGGCGGCCCGCCGCAGCGACGCGGCGTCGTGGGTGAGGTCGAGACCGTCGAGCACGCCACGGCGGTCGGGATCGTGAAGCGGCGCGCGTTCGCCCCGGATGTACGGCGACCACACCGGCACCTGCCGGGGATCGACAACCGCTGGGTTGCCCTCTCCCACAAGGTGATCCACCCAGCCGAGAAACAGGCCGCCCGCATTGCTCGGGCCGCCGATCTGGCTCTTACCCGCCGCGGTGTGAGGCAACGTCCACAGGCCGCCAATCTCCCGGTACTCGGGGATGGTGACCCACACGATCAGGGTCGTGCCGCACGTCGCCGTCCCGGTCCGCGCCGGCAACCAGTTGCTCGCACAGCGCATCAACCGCCCCCGCCGCCAGCACGGCGTCCGTCCCGCGAACCGCGCCGGCGGCCGCGCCCGTCATCTCGATCCCCGGCATCCGGTCCACCGTGACCCCGCAGTCTGCGCACACCGCAGCGTCCCAGCCGAGGCCGTCGAACAGCGGGAAGGCCGTGGCCGTGTTCCCCGCAAGCGGGAGGTGCCCCCAGCACACGCCTACGCCGCTGGATTCCGTACAAACGCGGTCGCTCGCGCGGGTGCGAACGCGCACCAACCCGAGTAGTCAGTCCGGGCGCGTGGCGCGGTAGAAGGTGAGGCGACCGATGGCGCGATGGCGCTGCGTGGCCACTTCGGTGCACTCGAAACCGGCCGTGCGAAGTAGCCGCGGAATCGCATCGCCGAGGTTGCCCACGGTGTGGGGGCTGCGCAGCATGCGCCGCGCCATCAAGCCGTCACTAGCGGTCATAGGGCCGCCGATGTCGGCGATGTGCAGTCGGCCGCCGGGTCGTAGGACACGATGAATCTCCGCTGCCGCGAGCTGCCTTCGTATCGTCGTCCAGGTGATGCAGCATCATCGACGACAACACCCTGTCGAATTCGTCGTTCGCGAAGGGCAGCTGCTGGGCATAGCCGTGCTCGAACCGAATTCCGGTCATTCCCACGTGCTTTTCGTTGCGCGCGGGCTAGGGCCAGCGGGTCGGGGTCGGACCCGATCAGTTCGGCTCCGCGATGAGCGTGCTTGGCGCGGGTGGTGAGATTGCCAGTACCGCAACCGATCTCAAGCACCCGCATCCCGTCGCCGAGTTGGACTGCGCGATGAGCGAGTTATAGACCTTGTTCATGCCCAACAGGCGGGTCAACAGATCGTAGGCCGGGAGCAGCTTGTCATGGCCGGCGGCGGGTATGTAATCGTGCCGATTGCGGGCCTCTTCGTCGCGGAATCGGGATTATGTTCGGTCATATCACCCATGGTGGGCCGCGCCAGCGCAGAGATGTTGGGTGATACTCGGCAAAAATTGGACTATCTTCGGTCACATGCCCCTACCAAGTCGGCTGGTCCGCCACCGCGGCGGTGTGCCCGTTTATCAGTACCGGGCTGATTTCGACACACCTCCGGTATCGGTGGTCCGCGCCGAGCCTGGCGAACTTCTCGAACATGGCGTGCACATTCACGACTTCCCGGTGCTGTGGTATGCGGCCGGGCTGGTTTATGTGGTGGCGCCCGGTGCGGCGGTCGATCCGGCGCAGGTGCCCGCACAGAAACGACGGGGCCGGGGTCTTCTTCGATCCCGCTGCGCTCGATGGTGACGGTCGATCGCCGTGGCCGGCGTGGCAGGCGCATCCGCTGTTGTTCCCGTTCGTGCATGGCCATTCCGGCGGGCTGTTGCAGCTCGAGGTGCCCACGGCGCGGCGGCCGGTTTGGGACGCCGCGATCGGCGCGATCGAGAGCGAACTGGCCTCCCGGCAGCAAGGTTATCGACAGGCGGCGCTGGCACATCTGACCCTGCTGCTCGTCGACGTCGCGCGCCTGGCGAGCGACGTCGTGGACAACCTGCGGCGCAGTGGCGAACCGCTGCTCGCCGACGTGTTCGCGGTGATCGACCGGCGCCACGCAGAACCCATGTCGCTGCGGGACGTCGCGCGCGAGGTCGGCATGACGCCCGGTCATCTGACCACAGTCGTGCGCCGCCGCACCGGGCGCACCGTGCAGGAGTGGATCATCGAACGCCGTATGGCCGAAGCCCGCAGCCTGCTCGCAGACACGGACCTGCCGGTCGGAGAGGTCGCGCGGCGAGTCGGAATGTCCGACCCGGGGTACTTCAGCAGACAGTTCCGTCGCACCCACGGCATGTCACCGCGCCGGTGGCGCGGTGGGCCGCTTTAGCGACGTCTCCCGCCGAAATCTGGGGGCACCTCCCGCTTGCGGGGGAGTTCCGGTACACAGAATCGCGACTTTGCGTGCCGTAAGTCTGATCTCGTCGGCTTAGCGCTGGTCGATCGCGACCTTCGGCGCCGCTGTCGCCCTGATTGGCGATGGCCAGGAACGCGCCAGCTTATGGTCTGATTTCTCAGTCAGGGAGCGATCGTGGCAGGCCGAACCAACCCAGCACGTTGTTGTCGAAGCGGGTCATCGCGCAGATCCGGTCGCCGGCGAGGGTGAGGACGAGCAGGCCGGCCCCGTGGCGGATGCCGCCGGTCGGGGCGCGCAGGTAGGTTCCGAACGCCAGCTGACCATTCGCCCGCGTCGGCACCAGGTGATAGATCCGGCCCATGCGGAAGATGGTGGCGTAGAAGCGGGCGACGACGTTACGGCCGTGGTACTCGAGCGGAACCGGTGGCATGGACACGTTGACATCGGCGGTGAGCAAGGCGACCAACGCGTCGACATCGCCGGATTCGTACGCGCGGACGAATTTCGCCACCAACGCCTGCTCGACGGCTGAGTCCGGTGCAGGCGGAGGTTCGCCGTCCGACGGCACACGCTGCTGCAGAGTGGTGCGGGCCCGTTTGAGGGCACTGTTGACCGATTCGACGGTCGAGTCGAGCATGTCGGCCACCTCGTTCGCGGGGTACCCGAGGACTTCGCGCAGGATTAGCACGGCGCGCTGACGGGCAGGCAGGAGCTGCAGCGCTGTCACAAAGGCCAATGAGATGGCTTCGGTCTGCTCGTAGCGCGCTTCCGGGCCGAGCGGCACGTTGACGGCACCCTCGCGAAGGGTGTCGGGATATGGCTCCAGCCATACGATTTCGCCGAGTCGCGTCGGCTCCGGCAAGTCAATGTCGGCGATGTTCCACTCCTTGGCTGGGCGTCGGCTGGCCGAGCGAAGGGCGTTGAGGCACCGGTTGGTGGCGATCCGGTAGAGCCAGGTGCGGATCGAGGCGCGTCCCTCAAACCCCGCAAGGCCTTGCCACGCGGCCAGCATGGTGTCCTGGAGAACGTCCTCTGCGTCTTGAAAGGATCCGAGCATCCGGTAGCAGTGAACCTGGAGCTCTCGTCGGTACGGCTCGGTCAGCTCGCGGAACGCGGCGCCGTCGCCGGCTCGCGCCCTGGTGATCAGATCTGCTGTCATGCACGTCTCGCTCCCTCGTCGCCTCAAGTAATGACACCGGCCGAGGCGAAAACTGGGCGGCGGAATCGCGCCCGATTCCTCGAATCGTGGTGTCTGCATTTTCGAGGGCTCGGGAACATCGGGTCCGAATTCATCCAGTAGGAGGACGCATGGCGATCGCAGACAACGCGGTGTTGGTGACCGGGGCCAATCGAGGTATCGGAAAGGCGCTGGTCGAGGAAGCTTTGAGGCGAGGCGCGAAGCGGGTATATGCCGGCACGCGCCAACCCTTGGCCCACGCCGATCGGCGGGTCACGCCGCTGACACTGGATGTCACCGACGCCGCGCAGATTCAGGCGGCTGTCGACAGCATCGAATCGCTCGACATCCTTGTCAACAACGCCGGCTTGGCGCTTTACGACGATTTGAGCGATCGTGCCGTTCTCGAACGGCACCTGGCCGTCAATCTGTTCGGCACGTATGACGTGACCCAGGCCTTCTTGCCGTTGCTGACTCGTTCCCGGGGAGCGCTCGTCAACGTTCTGTCGGTGAACGCCTTGGCTCCCCTGCCTCTCATTCCGGCCTACTCGATCTCGAAGGCGGCCGGGTTCTCTCTCACGCAGTCGCTGCAAGCTCTTCTGGCCAGACGCGGCGTGTGCGTACATGCCGTCCTGACCGGTCCCGTGGACACCTACATGTCCCGAGGCCTCGAGATACCCAAGGCCTCTCCAGAGTCCGTGGCGCGCGCCATCTTCGACGGAGTGGAGCACGGGGAGCAGGACATATTCCCCGATCCCATGTCAGCGTCCTTGGCGGACAACTGGCGTAACGGTGCGGCGAAGGCGCTCGAGCGCCAGTATGCGCGGCTCCTCGAAGCGGAGCCCGTCAAATCATGAGCACGACGCACTTTCGACGGCTTCGAAAAGCAACGACACGCAAAGGAAGAAGATCATGAGTGATTTATCGGGCAGGACCACCGTCGTCGTCGGCGCTAGCCGCGGCTTGGGGCGTGGCATCGCTCGCGCGTTCGGCGAGGCCGGCGCACCGGTACTCGCGGTGGCCCGTTCCGGGCCGGCACTTGCCGACCTGGCCGCCACCACCGCGAACATCCGGACCGAGGTCGCCGATGCGACCGACGCGACCGTGGCATGGAACGTGTTGGATCGCCACGATCCGGAGATTCTCGTCCTGGTCGCCGGCGCCAACCCCGTGATGCGCCCACTCCAGCACCAGACGTGGGAGTCGTTTTCCGTCAACTGGCACACCGACGTCAAGATCGCGTTCACGTGGCTGCGTGACGCACTGCTGAAGCCGCTGCGGCCCGGCAGCCGCGTGGTGGTGGTGAGTAGCGGCGCCGCGATCAACGGGTCACCCGTGAGTGGAGGTTACGCCGGGTCCAAGGCCACTCAGCGTTTCATCGCGGGATATGCCCAGGATGAATCACGCCGTGGGGGGCTCGACATCAGCGTCACGGCGATCATGCCGAGGATGACCCCGTTCGGCGACGTCGGCAGGCGTGGGATTCGGGCGTACGCGGCCCGCAGCGGCCAGACCGAGGAGGCTTTCGTGGCGCAACTGGAGGAGCCGCTGACCCCCGAGTTGGCCGGCTCTGTCCTGGTGGATCTGGTGCAACAAGACCCGTCGACCATCGCCCCCGGGTACGTCCTCACCGGTGCCGGGCTACAGAAGCCGCCGTGACACCGGCACGCGGTTCAGAAGCGGTAGTCGCCCAGCCAGAGCGCGCTAACGCCGGTCGAACGACCGCTCGGCCTGACCGACCATCCCGGCCACCGACCGGCCGAGCAGCGCCGCGAGTGCTTCTGGCAGTGACGCGGCCGCCGGCTGCGACGACGGCTTCGGCCGCAGCATGTCCATCAGCGACGAGCCCGGATAGCCGACGATGCGGACGTCGGCGTCGGGCTCCAGCCCGGCCAGCACCTTGGCGCGGGTGATAGCCGTGCGCAACCCGCCGAGTTCGTCGACGAGGCCGCGTTCCTTCGCATCAGCCCCTGTCCACACGCGGCCACGCGCGATCGCGTCGACGGCTTCCGCGGACATCTTGCGGCCCTGCGCAACTCGCTCGACGAAATCGGTGTAGAACAAGTCGGCCTCGGCCTCGACGTGGGCATGCTGCTCTTCGGTGAACGGCTTGTCGATGGACCAGGCGTCGGCGTTGGGATTCGTGCGCACCGAGTCGGAGCCGACACCGATACGGTCCTTGAGCTCACGGGCGACGAGCTTGCCGGTCATCACACCGATCGAGCCGGTGATTGTGCCGGCGTTCGCGACGATCGCGTCGGCGCCCATCGACACGCAGTAGCCGCCGGACGCCGCGACGGCACCCATGGACGCGACCACCGGCTTGCCACCGTCGCGCACCCGATTCACTTCCCGCCAAATGGTTTCCGATCCGGTGACCGAACCGCCCGGGCTGTCCACCCGCAACACGATCGCCGACACCGAGTCGTCTGCGGCGGCCTCACGCAGCGCCGCGGCGATGGTGTCGCCACCGGCGCTCGAGTTACCGAACGGCAGCAGCTGCGGACCGCCCCGGCCGCTGACGATCGGGCCGTGCAGGGTGACCACGGCGATGGTCGGCTTGCCCTTGCGGCCCGGAATCGGTGGCATCGGCGGCGCGGGCCGTGACGCAGTGGCCCGCGCATACCGTGACAGGTACAACCGCGGCGGCGCATCATCGGAGTCCACATCGCCGGTCTCCGGTGAAATGCCCGGTGCGCCAACGAGTTCACCGATGCGCGCGTAAGCCTCATCGCGGAAGCCGATCCGGTCGACCAGGCGGCCGGTGACCGCGTCGTCCCGCAGCAGCGGCGCCTTGTCGGCGAGCTTGTCGACATCAGCGGGGTCGATGTGGCGCGACTCGGCCACCGCCTGCCACACCTGCGCGTGCAGGCTTTCAATAAGCCTGCCATCGGCCTCACGATGGGCGTCGGTGTAGCGATCCTGGGTGAAAAGGTTTGCGGCGGACTTGTATTCGCCACGCGCAATGAACTGCGCCTCGATTCCGGCCTTGTCCAGCGCGTCGCGTAAGAACAGCGCATTGGTGGCGAAGCCGACCAGTCCGACGGTGCCCGACGGCTGCATCCACACTTCGCGGAACGCGGAGGCCAGGTAGTACGACAGGGTGCCGGGATACGTCTCGGCCCACGCCAGCGACGGTTTGACGTCGCTGAACGCGGCGATGGCCTCCCGGAGTTCCTGCACCGGACCCGCAGGCGCGATCGGGATCTGCACCCGGGCGATCAGCCCGGCCACCCGCGGGTCCTCGGCGGCGCGGTGGATGGCGGCGACGGCCTCCCGCAGCACCAATGGCCGACCCCCGCTGGCGATCATCGCGAACGGGTCGAATCCGCCGGTCTCATTTGGCACCGAGAGCAGGTCGAGTTCGAGCACACATCCGCCCGGCACGCCGTGGTGCCGGGCGGTGTCAACCTTGCGCGCGAGCGCCCGCAAGTCATCGGTGCCGGGGATACCGGGCAGGAAGGAGAACATCCTCCGAGCCTACCGACGCGGGCCCGAGGGCCCAGTTACGGCGTCGCCGGCCGGCGGGTCTGGATGAAGATGTCGTTACGCACGCCCCGCGCTGCACGCATGGCTCGCGCAGCGAGTACGCCTGGCACATTGCACACCACGTCATCGACGACGCCTACGGTGGATGCGTGAGGTTCTCGATTTCGATCCCGCAACGAGTGGCCGACGGTTTCGACGCGGAAGGAACGCGCAGTTATCTGCTGCGAGCTGAGGAGCTCGGCTTCGAGGGCGGCTGGACGCTGGAGCAGACCATCGGGCACGCACCGTCGCTCGCGCCGCTGGAACTCCTCGCGTAGGCGCCGCGTGCACTACCCGGCTGCGGCTGGGGGTGGGCGTGTTGATCACGTCGTTGCATGATCCGCTTCAGTTGGCGCGACCGTGCACCGCCGTCGACCAGCTCAGCCACGGCAGGCTGGATCTCGGGGTCGCGCCAGGTGGCGGCTTCCGCAAGTTCGCGGCGTTCGGAGTGGACGGGTCGACGTTCATCAGCAGCTTCACCGAGGGGTTGGAGCTGATGAAGGCGGCGTGGTCCGACGAGCCGACAGTGACGTTTCACGGCCGCTTCCGCGACGTCGACGGGTTCCGATCCAGCCCAAGCCGGTGCAGCGGCCCCATCCGCCAATCTGGTTCGGCGCCAACGCTCCTGCGGCACTGGCCCGCGCGGTGCGGCTCGGGTGACGCGTTCCTCGGCGCGGGCTCGTCGACGACCGCGAGCTTCGCCGAAGCCGTGAAGACAGTGCACCGCGAACTCGAGAAGCAGGGCAAGGACCCGGCGGGCTTCACCATCGGCAAACGGGTCTACCTGATGGTCGACGACGACGCCGGCCGCGCGCGCGAACGGGTGCTCGCCGGACTGCACCGCATCTACGGCGAGATGCCGGGCATCGAGGCGGTTCCGGTGTCCGGCACCCCCGACGATGTGGTCCGCGGACGTGCGCGAAGTGATCGACGCCGGCGCCGAGATGGTCCTGCTGAACCCCGTCGGAGAGACCGTCGCCGAGGATCGCGACCAGATGGAACGACTTGCTGTAGATGTGATCCCGCAGCTCAGCTGAGCGGTCGATTTTCGCTGAAATGTAGGTGGTTTAAGTTCCATATTTCGCGTGGTAAACCGGAAATATGATGGCGAAACTGAAATTCATCGCCCCGCTGGTCATGGCGGGAGCGGCGGCGACGGCTATCGCCGCGGCGCCGATTGCAGCAGCAGAGTCCTTCGCCGTGGCGACGGGCGTGTCGAGCATCACAATTCCCGCGAGCCCGGCGGTGACGGCTGCGCCAATGGGGTCTGCGGCAGCGGCGGCGCCGGCGGCGGCGGCGGGTGTACTGCCGACGGAACCTGCGGTTCTGGCGGTCCCCGGCGGCGGCGGCGGCTGTACTGCCGAGGGAGTGTGCGGCCGCGGCGGCCCCGGTGGCGGCGGCGGTTGCGTGCCCGGCGTGGGCTGCTTCAACTGGGGCCAGTAACCAGCTAGCGCGGAAGACGCAAAAGGCCCCGACACGCCGAACGTGTCGGGGACCTTTGCGCCTGCTCGTGAGTTAAAGCTCCGTCGCGGAACCGCCTGCGGCGGTGATCTTCTCGCGCGCGCTACCGCTGAACTTGTGCGCGGAGACGTTGACCTTGACGGTCAGCTTGCCATCTCCGAGCACCTTCACCAACGAGTTCTTGCGCACCGCACCAGCGGCCACCAGCTCGTCGACACCGATGTCGCCGCCCTTCGGGAACAGCTTGTTGATGTCGCCGACATTGACGACCTCGTATTCGGTGCGGAACCGGTTCTTGAAGCCCTTGAGCTTGGGCAGCCGCATGTGGATCGGCATCTGCCCACCCTCGAACGTCACAGGGACGTTCTTGCGGGCCTTGGTGCCCTTCGTGCCGCGACCGGCGGTCTTGCCCTTGGAGCCTTCACCGCGACCGACGCGGGTCTTCGCGGTCTTCGACCCCGGCGCGGGCTTCAAATCATGAAGTTTGATCGGCGTCATTTTTCTAAACTCTCCTCCACCTCTACGAGGTGATGAACGGCCTTGATGAGGCCGCGGGTCTGCGAGTTGTCCTCACGGACCACCGACTGCCGGATCTTGCGCAGTCCCAGCGTCCGCAGGCTTTCACGCTGCTTCCAGCGCGCACCGATGGTGCTGCGCACCTGGGTGATCTTCAGCTCTGCCATGGTTATGCCGATCCTTCACGCGCAGCCGACGCGGCCAGCGCATCCGCTTCCCGGCGCGCCCGCAGCATGCTGGCCGGTGCGACGTCCTCGATGGACAGGCCGCGCCGGGCCGCCACCTCTTCGGGACGCTGCAGCAGCTTCAGCGCGGCGACGGTGGCATGCACCACGTTGATCGCGTTGTCGCTACCCAGCGACTTGGCCAGAATGTCGTGCACGCCAGCGCATTCCAACACCGCGCGAACGGCGCCCCCGGCGATCACGCCGGTACCGGGGCTGGCCGGGCGCAGCATCACCACACCGGCGGCGGCCTCGCCCTGCACCGGATGGGTGATGGTGCCGCCGATCAGCGGAACCCGGAAGAAGCCCTTGCGCGCTTCCTCGACACCCTTGGCGATCGCGGCCGGAACCTCTTTGGCCTTGCCGTAGCCGACGCCGACCATGCCGTTGCCGTCGCCGACGATGACCAGCGCGGTGAAGCTGAACCGGCGGCCACCCTTGACCACCTTGGAAACACGGTTGATCGCGACGACGCGCTCGAGGTAGTTGCTCTTCTCGCCGCCTGTCGCGGCCGCCGCGGCCCCCGCGGTCGTCACGGCGACCCCGGCCCTCGCGGTCACCGCGGGGGGGTCGGCCGTCTGATGGTATTCGCCGGCGCCGCCGGCACCAGATGTTGCCTGCTCGGCCATCATGGGTTCCTTCCGTTGCTCTTCGTCATTAGAACTTCAGCCCGCCTTCGCGCGCCGCGTCGGCCAGCGCCGCGATCCGTCCGCCGTAGGTGTACCCACCGCGGTCGAACACCACGGTGTCGATCCCGGCGGCCTTGGCACGCTCGGCGATCAGTTGGCCGACGCGCACGCTGTGGGCCTTCTTGTCGCCCTCGACCGCCCGCACATCGGCCTCGATCGAGGAGGCGGCGGCCACCGTGGTGCCGGTGAGGTCGTCCACCAGCTGCACGTGGATGTGCCGCGCCGAGCGGTTGACCACCAGGCGGGGTGTCTCGCCGGTACCCGAGATCTTCTTGCGCAGCCGGGCGTGCCGACGCAACCGGGCCACACGCCGGGCCTCGGACACGTTCTGCCCCACGGGCTTACGCGTCGCTGACTCTGTCTTAGAGGCCATGTCTACTTACCTGTCTTTCCGACCTTGCGGCGGATCTGCTCGCCCTCGTAGCGAACGCCCTTGCCCTTGTAGGGGTCCGGGCGGCGCAGGCGGCGGATGTTCGCCGAGATCTGGCCGACCTTCTGCTTGTCGATACCCGAGACCGAGAACTTGGTGGGCGTCTCCACCGCGAAGGTGATGCCCTCCGGCGCCTCGACGACCACGGGATGGCTGTAACCGAGCGAGAACTCGAGGGTGTTGCCCTTGAGCTGCACGCGGTAGCCGACGCCGAAGATCTCCATCTTGGTGGTGTAACCCTCGGTGACACCGGTGACCAGGTTGGCGACCAACGTGCGCGACAGCCCGTGCAGCGAGCGGTTGCGCCGCTCGTCGTCGGGACGGACCACCACGATGGCGCCGTCGTCGTTGCGCGACACCGTAATCGGCTCGGCGATCGCCAGCTCCAGCGGTTCCCTTCGGTCCCTTGACCGACACGTTCTGGCCATCGATCGTCACGTCGACCCCAGCTGGGAATGACGACCGGCTGCTTTCCAATACGCGACATCGTTAGTTCTCCCTCACCACACGTAAGCGAGGACTTCGCCGCCCACGCCCTGATCGAGCCGCCTGGCGGTCGGTCAGCAGACCCGACGACGTGGAGATGATCGCCACGCCCGAGGCCGCCGAGAACCCTTGGCAGGTTGGTGGATTTCGCATAGACGCGCAGGCCGGGCTTGGATACCCGGCGCAGCCCGGCGATGCTGCGTTCACGGCTTGGGCCGTACTTCAGTTGCACCACCAGCGACTTGCCCACCCGAGCATCCTCGGTGTGGTAGTCGCTGATGTAGCCCTCCGCCTTGAGGATCTCGGCGATGTTCGCCTTGATCTTCGATGTGGCAGGGACACCTCGTCGTGGTACGCCGAATTGGCGTTGCGCAGACGTGTCAAGAAGTCTGCGATCGGGTCCGTCATGGTCATGACAGCCGGTTCACCTTCCTCGCGGCGGTTCCCCTACTGGGTTTAATCTTTTTGGGGGCCTGCCGCGGCCTTTTTCCGATGTGTGGTCTGTAGTTGTGTGCCTTGTTACCAGCTGGACTTCTGCACGCCGGGCAGTTCGCCGGCATGCGCCATCTCGCGCAGGCAAATGCGGCAGAGCCCGAACTTGCGGTAAACCGCGTGCGGGCGGCCGCACTTACTGCAACGGGTGTAGGCGCGCACCTTGAACTTGGGCTTCTTGTTGGCCTTGTTGACCAGAGCCTTCTTTGCCATCTGTTCAGTTCTCCTTGAACGGAAAGCCCAGCGCCCGCAACAGCGCTCGTCCTTCGTCGTCGGTCGTCGCCGAGGTGACGACGGTGATGTCCATGCCACGAGGCCGATCGATGGAGTCCACGTCGATCTCGTGGAACACCGACTGCTCGGTCAGCCCGAAGGTGTAGTTGCCGGTGCCGTCGAACTGCTTGGGCGACAGTCCGCGGAAGTCACGGATACGCGGCAGCGCGATCGAGATCAGCCGGTCGAGGAACTCCCACATCCGGTCGCCGCGCAGCGTCACACGCGCGCCGATCGGCATGCCCTCGCGCAGCTTGAACTGCGCGATCGACTTGCGCGCCCGGCGCACCTCCGGCTTCTGGCCGGTGATCAGCGCCAGGTCGTTGACCGCTCCGTTGATCAGCTTTGCGTCGCGGGCGGCGTCACCGACGCCCATGTTGACGACGACCTTCACCACGCCCGGGATCTGCATGACGTTGGCGTAGCCGAACTCTTTGAACAGCGAGTCCCGGATTTCCTCCCGGTAGCGCTGCTTCAAACGGGGCAGGCGTCTTTTCTGTGTTTTCTACGGTGGTCATTCTCTAGATGTCCTTGCCGTTGGTCTTCGCGACGCGAACCTTCTTGCCGGACTCGTCGTCGATGCGGTACCCGACACGGGTCGGCTTGCCGTCGGAGTCGATCACCATCACGTTGCTCACGTGGATGGGCGCCTCCTGGGTGACGATGCCGCCGGAGGATGCGCCGCGCTCAGTGCGCGATACGGGGGTGTGCTTCTTGATCCGGTTGACGCCCTCGACGAGGATCTTGTTGCGCGTCGGGTAGGCCACCAGGACCTTGCCCTTGGCGCCCTTGTCCTTGCCGGAGATGACGAGCACCGTGTCGCCCTTGTGGACCTTCATCTACACCACCTCCGGAGCAAGCGAAACGATCTTCATGAAGCGCTTCTCGCGCAGTTCACGGCCGACCGGGCCGAAGATGCGCGTGCCACGCGGGTCGTTGTCGGGCTTGATGATCACGGCGGCGTTCTCGTCGAACTTGATGTAGCTGCCGTCGGCGCGGCGGCGTTCCTTGACGGTGCGCACCACGACGGCCTTGACCACTTCACCGCGTTTGACGCCGCCGCCGGGGATGGCGTCCTTGACGGTTGCCACGATGACGTCGCCGATGCCGGCATAGCGCCGCGACGAGCCGCCGAGCACGCGGATGCACAAGATCTCCTTGGCGCCCGTGTTGTCGGCGACCTTCAGCCGCGATTCCTGCTGAATCACTCGATCTCCTCGACCTGGTTAATGTGTGCACGGCAGATACCGACCTGACGCGCGCGGTCTTGCTGTCACCGAAGGGCACGCGGGGTTTTCTTCCGATGAGCGCTTGCGCGAAGAGCTACATCAAACGAGAACCGAGGTCTGCCCAAGGCAACCGTTTGATTCTAGGTGACGACCTGCGAGGAACCAAATCGCCGCTGGTCAGCTCCTGTCGGCGCCAACGATGTTTACACTGCATCGCTTTTGCGGCCGGCACTGGGCCGTGCCGCGACAAACGCCCACACTGGGCAATCGACCTGATCATGGGTGCCATGCAATTGACCGACGCAGTCGTGCTGGTCACAGGTGCGTCGGCCGGAATCGGCCACGCCGCCGCGGCCCGCTTCGCGGCAAGAGGCGCACAGGCGGCTTGCGGTGCGCTCGGCGAACCGTTCGCTCCGGATGACCACCGCTCTGGTGTGCACGCCGCTGAGGTCCGAGCGCGCCGCGCTCTGGCGTGCGACCCGGCCCGTGATGCGCCGGCATGGGACCGTCGAGTCCGGTCGACGCCGCCGGTCCGCTATTCGTCGCAGGTGTCGCGGCGCCGTGACCGTCCAGCTACGCCCAGGTGACCTGGTCGTCGCCAGCGACCTCGCACAGCCGACTCGATAGCCGCGAAAGCCACGCGGCAGAACTGCTGTCTCGGCGCGGTGTCTCGCCTAGGGCTACCGGTGCACTTTGCTCCGCTGTTCTCCCAGGAACGCGTGCGCGACGGCCGAACCCCGCGCCGCCGAATCCGGCGCGATCGCGGTCGACACCGAGTCCGCATACTTGGCCGCTCAGGCGCCGCCGGGTCAGACGGTCGCACTGCGCGCGATCAGCGACACCCCCTCGGCGCCGCTGCTGCGACCCGGCATTGTCTGGCATGGGGGGAGCGCGCTGCTGGCCTTGCGTGCCGCCGCACCCGCGATTGACCAGTGGGCGGCCGCGGTCGGCGACCGCGAAGTCATGCGGGCTCGTCAACTGGCGACCCTGTCACCGAGTGGTGCGACCTCGTCCTGGTGCTCGGTCCGAAGGACTCCCCGGATGCCCGCCGACTTCTCGATGTGGCCGTAAAGTCCGGCAAACCCGCCTATTTGGTGGAGGATTCGGGCGCCGTCGACTGCGCTGGCTGGCGAGCGCGCGCCGCGTCGGCGTCATCTCCGACGCCTCAGCACCCCCGCGTCTGGCGGACGAGATCCTGCGAACGCTTTCTCGGGCTTGGTCAGCTTGCCGTGGTCTGACTGGCCACGCAGCGGAAGCCGATATGCGTCGTCGCGCTGTCCTGCGATTGCGGTGAGCGCGCGGCCGGACGATAGCGGTGGCAGTACTCCGGCGCGCACAGATGCGAGCCGCCCTTGAGGGTCTGGTTGACGGTCGGATCCGGCGTGCACGACGGGCCAGCAGCACGACTGCACCGCCCCGTCGCGGCCGGTGGTGGCGGAGAACTGCGTCGTCGTCCACTCCCACACGTTGCCGATCATGTCGACCAGCCCGAACTCGTTCGGGCGGGAACGTGCCCACTGGCGACGTCCCCACCCAGCCCAGCGCCCCGTCGTTGCGATACGGGAACCGGCCCTGCCAGGTGTTGGCCATCAACCGTCCGCCCGGCGCGACGTCATCGCCCCACGGATAGGTGGTGGTGGCGCCGCCACGCGCCGCGTACTCCCACTCGGCTTCGGTCGGCAACCGGCGACCGGCCCAGCGCGCGTAGGCGGCGGCGTCGGGATAGGCGACCTGCACCACCGGATGATCGAGCCGATCGTCGATGACGCTGTCCGGGCCGAACGGATGCCGCCAGCAGGCGCCGGGCACCCAGTCCCACCACTGCCGCCAGTCGCGCAGGTCGACCGGGCCGCGGTGGGCGAAAACACCAGCGCGCCGGGCACCAGGTCCTGAGGCGCCGCCCCGGGATAGAGCGCCGGATCGAGCTCCTGTTCGGCGACCGTGACATAGCCGGTGTCGGCGACGAACTCGGCGAACTGGGCATTGGTCACCGGATGGCGTTCGACCGCGAGGGCGCCGACGGTCGCGGTGTGCACCGGCACCTCTTCCGGATAGAACTGCGTTGAGCCCATCCGAAACGACCCGCCGGGCAGCTCGACGAGCTCGGTGAGCATGGCGTTCAGGGTAGGACGATCTCGAAATCCTCGGTCAGCACATCGGCGGCCGCATTGAACCCGGGCGTGCCGGTGGGTGCCTGCACGTGAACGGCGACCAGATAACTGTTTCCGCTGTTGGTCCAGATGTGCACGATGCGGTCCTGGAACTCGACCGCGTTCTGCGGCGTATCCGACCAGGCGCCCATCAACTTCTGCCCGCTGTATCCGCACAGTTCGGCCGGCATGATGCTGACGCTGCTGACCGCCGATTCCGCCATCAGGTCGTCGGCGTACTTGCGGAACGCTGCCGTCGGGTCGAGCTGGGTCTGCGCGATCGTGACCGTCGCCCACATCCCACGCGATCCCTCCAGCCGGCCGCCGACATCGCCTGACCCCGCCGTCATCGACCAACCATCCGGGACGCCGATGGTGATCCTTGGCGCCTGCGGATCGTCGACCTCGGCCGTCATCCGCACGGCTGGCTTGACCGGCTGCCAGCAGGCGATGGTGTTCGGCGGAACCGGCGCCCGCGTGGTGGGCATGACACCGGGCGCGGACTGGTCGGCCTCCTGGGTTGGCCGTGTCGTCGCCGACGGAGCCGACGACGTGGCAGTCGCGGCTTCTTCACCGGCCACAGGCACACCGTCGCTGGTCCGGACGCACGCCGCAAGGACGCAGGCCAGCGCGAGCGCTGCACATCCAGCGCGGTTCATCAGTCCTTGGCGAAAGCGCGCGCGAATTCCCGTTCCAGATCCGCGTAGGGCTTGCCCGAGACATCTACGTTCACCAATGCGATGGTGCCACCTGTGAACGCAAACGGCGCCTTGTATGCGCGCGAGACCGGCGAACCGGTGTTGCGTCCGACGCTCAGGCTGGCACCGGCGAGACCGAACGTTCCGGGATGGATCTTCATGCCATTGAGCAGTGCCACCTCGATGTCATCGATGAACAGCGCGGCGTCGCCGAGCGGGGTGTGACTGCCTTCCACGGTGCCGCTACGCGCGAAGGCGACACCGAACGTGTGCTTGCCCACCGGCACGGCGCCGGACGACGACAACTTCTGCTCTTCCTCACCGAGGAAGTTGTAGATGTAGTGCAGCCGTCCGTCCTGGACGAACATCACGTGCCCGCCGTGCGCACCACCGTGTTTGAACAACACGCCTTCGGCGCCCGTGGTGTCGATCGTCACCTCGGCGATCACCACGAATGACCGGCCCTGGATCTCGACGGCGGCGCCCATGCCGACGTCGGCGGTGCCGGGGTAGTAGAAGTACGACTCCCGGGTGCCGGACAGATAGGGCCGCCACCGGGTCATGGTCTCGATGATGTTCAGGTCGGCCAGCGGCAGCCCGTTGTACTTGGCGGCCTCGCTGGACCACAACGCCTTGAGCTCCTCGAGCTTGTCGGGATTCTCGGCAGCCAGATCGCGGCACTGGCTGCGGTCGGCCTCGATGTGGAACAGCTCCCAGCGGTCCTTGTCGAAATTCGACCAGCCGGCCGGTGTCGCGGCGTGGACGGTGTTGGCGAACCACCCCCTGTGCCAGATGCCGCGGGTGCCAAGCATCGTGTAGAACTGCGTCTCCTTGCCGGTGGGTGCAGCCGGATCATCAAGCACCACTTTGAAACTCACACCGTCCAATGGCTTCTGCGGAAAGCCCTTGACGGTAGCGGGCGGGGTAATCCCGAGCAGGTCGTACACCGTCGGGGTGATGTCGCAGACGTTGACATAGTTGTCCCGCACTTCTCCGTGCGCGGCAATTCCCTTGGGCCAGGAAATGATTGCGGTGTCGGCGATCCCGCCCTCGTGCGAGGCGTAGCGCTTGAACAGCTTGTACGGCGTGTTGAATGCCATCGCCCAGCCGATGGGATAGTGGTTGTAGGTCTCCGGCCCGCCGAGATTGTCCATGAGCTTCAGGCCGTCTTCCACGGTGTCGATATAGCCGTTGAAGAACTTGACCTCGTTCACCGAGCCGTTCGGTCCGCCCTCGCCGCTGGCGCCGTTGTCGGAGATCACCACGATGATGGTGTTGTCGAGCTGGCCGGATTCCTCCAAATAATCGAGGATGCGACCGATTTGAGCATCGGTGTAGCTCAGGAAGCCGGCGAACACCTCGGCCATCCGGCAGAACAGCCGCTTCTCGTCGTCGTCAAGCGAATCCCACGGCCGCACGGTGTCCTGCGGCGGCCACGGTTCGCCGTTGGGTCCCTTGACGTCGATGTACGGGTTGATTGGCGACAGCTCGGTGTCCGGTGGGACGATGCCGAGTTTCTTCTGGTTCTCCAGCACGACGTCGCGGTAGCGCTCGTAGCCCATGTCGAAGCGGCCTGCGTAGCGATCGGCCCACTCCTTGAAGACATGATGCGGCGCGTGCCCGGCACCCGGGCAGACGTAGGAGAACCACGGCTTCTCGGGTGCGATTACCTTCGCGTCGCGGATGAATTCGATTGTCCTGTCGGCGATGTCCTTCGACAGGTGGTAGCCGTCCTCCGGCGTCCTCGGCGGCGCGACGGGGTGATTGTCGTAAACGAGTTCGGGGTACCACTGGTCGGTCTCGCCGCCCATGAAGCCATAGAACCGTTCGAAGCCCCGCGACAGCGGCCAATGTCGTTTGGTGGACGCCAGATTGGATTCCTCCAGCGGCGTCAGGTGCCATTTGCCGACGCAGTAGGTGTTGTAGCCGTTATCGGCGAGCACCTCCGACAGCAGCGCGGTCTCGTTCGGGATGCGCCCGTTGCAGTTCGGGAAACCGTCGGTGAACTCCTCGATGGTGGCCATCCCGACAGTGGTGGCGTTGCGTCCGGTCAGCAGCGAGGCCCGGGTCGGTGAGCACAGCGCGGTGGTGTGGAACTGCGAGAGGCGCACGCCCCGTTCGGCGATGCGGCTCATCGCAGGCATTTCGACCAACCCGCCGAAGCAGTCCCATGTCGCTATGCCGGTGTCGTCCCACACCAAGTACATGACGTTGGGCGCATCCTTCGGCGCCGTCGGGGCGGCGTATGGACCCCAGTCCGGCTCGGAATTCCGAATGTCGACTTCGATCTTTCCGTTGAATTCCGTTGCCATGGCCCCGGACACTACACCGGTTGCGTGTCGGTTAGCTGCGAAATTGTCGACGGCGCTATTACCGGTCTGCGGTTCAGCCACCACTGCACGGCCAGCAGCGGAATCGTCCAGCCCAGCCAGGCGCCGAGGCCGGCCGCGAACCACAGGAAGTGCTCCTCGTTGCCGTCAAAGACGCTGTCCTGCAACGGGTGCAGCGCAATGAACAGCACCGGCGCCCAGATCCGGTTGGTGATGATCGACAGCGCAAGCGTGGCGCTGCGGACCATGTGGCGCCGGTGGTCGGCGAAGCGCCGCTGACGCGCGGCGAGATAGCCGTTGATCGTGAACCACAGCCACAGCGAGGCCAGGAAGACATTGCTGACGGCCAGGAACGGGCCGAACGGCGTCGCCGCCCCGATCACCATCGCACACGCCGCGGCCGGGATCGCCGTGTAGACGTAGACCCGCCCGACCCGGCGGTGCAGCACGGGGTGGCGAACACGCAACCGCGGCCAGATCTGGGCCACCGCGGCCACCATCGCCACGCTCGCGAACATCACGTGACCCACCAGCAGCGGATAGTGCAACGCAAACGTGGCGGGCACCCGCGTGCCGCCCGTGAAGTAGGGCGGCAGCGAGAACGCCAAGAAGCCGACCACGATCACGGCGAGGGCCGGTGCCAGCCATTTCCTGCCAGGAGCGGGCAATGCGTATGTCATACGCGTTAGCGTACGGCATACGCACGCTGGCCGCATATCGATTACGCTGACCCGTGATGACCAACGGTGAGGAGCCGCTGCCCCGCGCGCTGGAGATCCTGTGGCGTGATGCTCCGGCAACCCGGCGCTCCCGCGGGCTGAGCCGGGAGCGCATCGTCAGCGCCGCCATCGAATTGGCCGACGCTGACGGCCTCGGTGCGCTGTCGATGGCCCGGCTGGCGGAGCGGCTGGGTTGCGGCACCATGTCGCTGTACCGGCACGTCACCAACAAAGACGAGCTGGTGACGTTCATGTTGTCGGCGGGGCCCGGGCCACCGCCGAGGCCCACGGACCGCGCGGATTGGCGTGGCGCCCTTACCGATTGGGCGGTCGGGCTGTGGGACGTGTATCACCGGCACCCGTGGATCCTGCAGGCTGCGGCGGCCGGCCCTCCCGCGGACCCCGGCCAGCTGGCATGGCTGGATGCCGGGCTGGCTGCGGTGGGTGGTACGGGTCTTTCCGAGCGCGACAAGCTGGCCGCCGTCATGGCCGTCCTGCACTTCGTGCGCGGCGCCGCGGCGCTGGACATCGAGGCCGCAGGCCATGTCGACGGCCCCGAATACCCCGCACTGCTCCGCCGGCTGCTGGACGCCGAGAGATTCCCGGCGTTGGCAGCGGCACTCGAGGATGGGGTGTTCGACCGGGCCGACGACGATCCCCTCGCCGAGTTCCACGCCGGACTGCGCCAACTACTGGACGGCATCGCGGCACGGGTCACGCCGTGAACCGCACCACCGCCCGGTCCGGCGAAGTCGTTGCACCTCGGTGAAACCCGCGCGAAGGAACGGCCCGAGCACTCCGGTGAAGCGATTGCGGGTTGCCTTGTCGGCAGCAGGATCGACCGCCTCATGCGGTGACCAAACGCAAAAGGCCCCGACGCGGGGGCCTTTGCCTATTGCTAGACTACTTGGCCTTCTCGAGGATCTCGACGAGCCGCCAGCGCTTGGTGGCCGACAGCGGACGGGTCTCCATCAGCGAAACCCGGTCGCCGACACCGGCGATGCCGTTCTCGTCGTGCGCCTTCACCTTCGTGGTGGTGCGGATGATCTTGCCGTAGAGCGGGTGCTTCACCCGGTCCTCGAGCTCGACCACGATGGTCTTCTGCATCTTGTCGCTGACCACGTAGCCGATGCGGGTCTTACGCCGACCGCGCGGCTTCTCGGTGCGCGGGGTGTGCTTCGGACCCTTCTCGCCCGAGCTGGCCTTCGCGGGCGCGGCCTGCCGCTCTGGTTGCTGTGTTCTCTGCCATCACGATTCCTCACCGGCGGGTCCGGAAGCCAGACCCAACTCACGTTCGCGCAGCACCGTGTAGACGCGCGCAATTTCCTGACGCACCGTGCGAAGCCGACGGTTGTTGGTGAGCTGACCGGTCGCCATCTGGAAGCGCAGATTGAACAGCTCTTCCTTGGACTCGCGCAGCTTGTCCTTCAACTCGTCGTCGGTCAGTTCGCGCAGCTCGCCCGTCGTCACTCCCACTGCCATCAGAAGTGCTCCTCTCGGGTCACGATGCGTGCCTTGATCGGCAGCTTGTGGATCGCGCGGGTCAGTGCCTGCCCGCGCGATCTTCTCATCGGGGTAGCTCAGCTCGAACAGCACGCGGCCGGGCTTGACGTTGGCCACCCACCACTCCGGCGAACCCTTACCCGAACCCATGCGGGTTTCGGCCGGCTTCTTGGTCAGCGGACGGTCCGGGAAGATGTTGATCCACACCTTGCCGCCACGCTTGATGTGCCGGTTGATGGCGATACGAGCGGACTCGATCTGCCGGTTGGTGATGTAGGCGTGCTCCAGTGCCTGGATGCCGTAGTCACCGAAGCTCACCGACGTGCCACCGCTGGCGATGCCGCGCTGCCTCGGGTGGTGTTGCTTGCGGTGCTTGACCTTGCGGGGAATCAACATGATTCAGCTCTCCGTGTTCTCCGTCGGCGCCTCAGCGGTGCCGGCAGCGGCCTCGGCCGGACGTCGCCTCAGCACGGTGTCGCGCGCCTCGGGCGGACGTCGCCTCAGCGACCGCCGGTGCCTCCTCGGCACCCGACGCGGCGCGACCGGCGTCGGTGCTCGTCGCGGTGGTACCCGAGGCGCCGCTACGCCGCGGACGGGTGCCCGACGGACGCTCACGGCGCGGACGGTCGGCACCGGCCGGAACGGCAGCGGTCAGCTCACGCTTGCCACCGACGATGTCGCCCTTGTAGATCCACACCTTCACGCCGATGCGGCCGAAGGTCGTCTTGGCCTCGTACAGGCCGTAATCGATGTCGGCGCGCAGCGTGTGCAGCGGCACCCGGCCCTCGCGGTAGAACTCCGAGCGGCTCATCTCGGCGCCACCGAGGCGGCCCGAGCACTGCACCCGGATGCCCTTGACGTTGGGCTGGCGCATCGCCGACTGGATCGCCTTGCGCATGGCGCGGCGGAACGCGACGCGGTTGGAAAGCTGCTCTGCCACACCCTGTGCCACCAGCTGAGCCTGCGACTCAGGGTTTTTCACCTCGAGGATGTTCAGCTGAACCTGCTTGCCGGTCAGCTTCTCCAGGTCCGCTCGGATGCGGTCGGCCTCGGTGCCGCGGCGCCCGATCACGATGCCGGGCCGCGCGGTGTGGATATCAACTCGGACCCTGTCGCGAGTCCTTTCGATCTCCACGTCGGCGATGCCGGCGCGCTCCAGACCGGTGGCCAGCAGCCGACGGATCGCCACGTCTTCCTTGACGTAGTCCTTGTACTGCTTGTCGGCGTACCACCGGGACTTCCAGTCGGTGGTGATACCGAGCCGGAAGCCGTGGGGGTTGATCTTCTGGCCCACTACTCGCGAGCCTCCCTTCGCTTCCTCGGAAGCTTCAGCAGTCTTCTTGGCGGCGGCCTTCTCGGCCGGACGCCTTCTCAGCGGTCGCCTTCTCAGCGGTCGCCTTCTCAGCGGTCGCCTTCTCGGCGGTCTCCGCGCGTGGTCTCAGCGGCAGCCTTCGTCGCAGGCGCCTTCTTGGCGGCGGCGGCCTTGCTGCCCTGCGCGCGACGCGAGCGTGCCGTCTGCGCCGAGCGCGCGGTCCTCACGCGACGGGTCGGCTCTCCACGATCACCGTGATGTGGCTGGTGCGCTTGCGGATTCGGAACGCACGCCCCTGGGCACGCGGCCGGATGCGCTTGGCCGTCGGGCCTTCGTCGGCGTAGACAGTGGCCACGACGAGGGTGGACGGGTCCAGGCCCTCGTTGTTCTGTGCATTGGCCGCGGCGCTGGCGATCACCTTGGCGACCGGCTCGCTGGCGGCCTGCGGCGCCCACCGCAGAATGTCCAGCGCGTCGGACACCGACTTGCCACGCACCAGGTCAATGACCCGGCGCGCCTTCGTCGCCGAGACACGCACGAAGCGTGCCTTGGCAACCGCAGTCGGATATCCTCACGAAGTCATTAGCTGTACCTCTGCTCATTCACGCGGTCATCGCCGCTTAGCCTTCCGGTCGTCCTTGATGTGACCCTTGAACGTGCGGGTCGGCGCGAACTCGCCGAGCTTGTGCCCGACCATCGCCTCGGTGACGAACACCGGGACATGCTTGCGGCCGTCGTGCACCGCGAAGGTATGCCCGATGAAGTCGGGGATGATGGTCGACCGACGCGACCAGGTCTTGATGACCTGCTTGGTGTTCTTCTCGTTCTGTACGTCGACCTTCTTCAGCAGATGGTCGTCGACGAACGGACCCTTCTTCAGGCTGCGTGGCATCGGCTACTCCTACCGGTGGTGCTTCTTGCCGGTGCGCCGGCGTCGGACGATGAGCTTGTCGCTCGTCTTGCGGGACTTGCGGGTGCGGCCCTCGGGCTTGCCCCACGGGCTGACCGGGTGACGGCCGCCGGAGGTCTTGCCCTCGCCGCCGCCGTGCGGGTGGTCGACCGGGTTCATCACGACACCACGGACGGTGGGGCGCTTGCCCTTCCACCGCATGCGGCCGGCCTTACCCCAGTTGATGTTGGCCTGCTCGGCGTTGCCGACCTCACCGACGGTGGCACGACAGCGCACGTCGACGCGGCGGATCTCACCGGACGGCATGCGCAGGGAGGCGTAGGTGCCCTCCTTGCCCAGCAGCTGAATGCTGGAGCCGGCCGACCGCGCCAGCTTGGCGCCGCCGCCGGGCCGCAGCTCGACGGCGTGGATCACGGTGCCGGCCGGGATGTTGCGCAGCGGCAGGTTGTTGCCCGGCTTGATGTCGGCGTTGGCGCCCGACTCCACGATGTCGCCCTGCGAGAGCCCCTGCGGCGCAATGATGTAGCGCTTCTCGCCGTCGAGGTAGTGCAGCAGCGCGATGTTGGCGGTGCGGTTCGGGTCGTACTCGATGTGCGCAACCTTGGCGTTGACGCCGTCCTTGTCGTTGCGACGGAAGTCGATCATCCGGTAGGCGCGCTTGTGGCCACCGCCCTTGTGCCGGGTGGTGATCCGGCCGTGCGCGTTGCGCCCGCCCTTGCCGTGCAGGGGGCGAACCAGCGACTTCTCCGGATGGTCGCGAGTGATCTCGGCGAAATCGGAGACGCTGGCACCGCGACGACCCGGGGTCGTCGGCTTGTACTTGCGAATTCCCATGATTCTCTAGGTCTCTCTGCTTTCCCGCCGGCTAGGCCGGTGCTCCGAACAGGTCGATCGGCTTGCTGCCCGCGGGCCAGCGTGACGATGGCGCGCTTGGTGTCTCTTGCGCTTGCCGTACCCGGCGCGGGTGCGCTTGCGCTTGCCCTGCCGATTCAGGGTGTTCACCGAGTCGACCTTGACCTTGAAGATCTTCTCGATCGCGATTTTGATCTGCGTCTTGTTCGAATCCGGGTGGACCACAAACGTGTAGACGTTGTCCTCGATGAGCCCGTAGGACTTCTCCGAGATGACCGGGGACAGGATGATGTCGCGGGGGTCAGTGACGGTCGCCATCAGGCCGACACCTCCTCATCACTCTTTGCGTTGGCGCTGATATAGGCGTCCAGCGCCTCGACGCTGAACACCACATCGTCGGCCTTCAGCACGTCGTAGGTGTTGAGCTGGTCAGGCGAAAGCACATGCACGCCAGGCAGATTGCGCACGCTCTTGGCGCCCGTCTCGTCGCTGCGGCCGATCACGATCAGCACCTGCTTGCGCTCGGTCAGGGTGGCCAGGAACGTCTTGGCGCTCTTGGTCGACGGGGTCTGACCCTCGACCAGCTCGGTGACCGCGTGGATGCGGCCGTTGCGCGCCCGGTCCGACAGCGCCCCGCGAAGCGCGGCGGCGATCATCTTCTTCGGGGTGCGCTGGCTGTAGTCGCGCGGCGTCGGCCCGTGCACAACGCCACCGCCGGTGAACTGCGGCGCCCGCGTCGAACCCTGACGGGCGCGGCCGGTGCCCTTCTGCCGGTACGGCTTCTTGCCGCCACCGCGCACCTCGCCGCGAGTCTTCGTCGAGTGCGTGCCCTGCCGGCCTGCGGCCTGCTGCGCCGTCACCACCTGGTGCATCAGCGCGATGTTGGGCTCGACGTCGAACAGCTCGGCGGGCAACTCGACGGTGCCGTCCTTCTCGCCACCCGGGGTGTGTACGTCGATCTTGAGAGTCTTGGCAGCTCCGCCTGTCTTGCTCCTCGCGTCCGCAGTCACTTCTCACTCCTCTTAATTGCGCTGCGGACCATGACCAGTCCACCGGTGCGTCCGGGGATGGCGCCCTTGATCAGCAGCACGCCGTTCTCGGCATCGACCTTGTGCACCAACAGGTTCTGCGTCGTCACGCGGTCGTTGCCCATCCGGCCCGACATCCGGGTGCCCTTGAACACGCGGCCCGGGGTGGCGCAACCGCCGATGGAACCGGGACGACGGTGCACCGCCTGGGCACCGTGGCTGGCGCCCTGGCCGTGGAAGCCGTGGCGCTTCATGGTGCCCGCGAAGCCCTTGCCCTTGCTGGTTCCGGTGACGTCGACATAGTTGCCGTCGGCGAAGATCTCGGCGGTCAGCTCCTGGCCGACCTCGTACTCGGCGGTGGCGGCCTCGTCGTCGAGCCGAAGCTCGGCGATGTGGCGGCGCGGGTTCACCCCGGCGGCCGCGATACTGACCGGTCAACGGCTTGTTCACCTTGCGCGGGCTGATCTCGCCGTAGGCCAGCTGCACGGCGCTGTAGCCGTCGCGCTCCGGCGTGCGGATCTTCGTCACGACATTGGGGCCGGCCTTGACGACCGTCACCGGCACGACCCGGTTGTTCTCATCGAACACCTGCGTCATGCCCAGCTTGGTGCCCAGAATGCCTTTTCTAGCCATTTCTTTCTGGTCTCCTACTGGATGTTGACGTCGACACTGGCCGGCAGATCGATGCGCATCAGGGCGTCAACGGTCTTCGGCGTCGGGTCGAGGATGTCGATCAGCCGCTTGTGGGTGCGCATCTCGAAGTGCTCCCGCGAGTCCTTGTACTTATGCGGGGACCGGATGACGCAGTACACGTTCTTCTCAGTCGGCAGCGGCACGGGGCCGACCACGCTGGCGCCGGTTCGGGTGACCGTTTCCACGATCTTGCGCGCCGAGGCGTCAATCGCCTCGTGGTCGTAGGCCTTGAGCCTGATGCGGATCTTCTGTCCCGCCACGCTTCTCCTACCTCACTCCTGCTGGGCCCGTGCCCGGGCCTGTCTCTTCCGGCGCACGTCGCGCTGGTTATGCCGCCGCTGTTCTTCTGTCTGTGGTCCACCGGTCCCCGCGGTCGGGTGTGTCGCCCGTACGCGCACTCGGCCGCGGCGGAAAATCGTCGCGCTCGAGGTGGGGACCGGATGCGCCCGTTTGGGCGCCGGTGTATGCCCCGGCCAGGCGCAAACCCGGCTCAAGGCAACCCGAACAGTATGCCCTAGACCCGGGGCCTCCTCCAAATCTCTGGCCACGGGAAACCCGGTGGGTTCTTACTCCAGAGTAAGGTAGGCCGGCATGGCAGCCCCGACCACCACATATCGGATGTGGAAACGCGTCGCCGAGCGCCCCGGCGGCACCCGCGTGTTCTCGGCCGCGGCGATGGTGCGGGTGCCGTATTTCGCGACGATCGTGCCGCACGTCGTGCAAGATGGAGCCGGGCTTCGCCGAGGTCACGGTGCCCAAGTGGTTCTTCGCTCTACAACCACCTGCACACCGTGCACGCGATCGCGTCATGCAACGCCGCCGAGATGGCCATGGGCATGCTGATGGAGGCCACGGTGCCGACCAGCCACCGGTGGATCCCCAAGGCGATGAATGTCCAGTACCTCGAGAAGGCCACCACCTCGCTGCGGGCGCAGGCCCGGCTGGAGCCGCCGGACTTCACATCGATCACCGAAGGCACGGAGTTGGTGGTGCCCGTCAGCGTGCTCGACCGGGCCGGCACCGAGGTCGTGCACGCCGACATCACCTGCCTGGGTCACGCCCGCGTCGTAACTGGTATCGCGCCGACACTGCGCACAGATCGCGATCTGGGCAGAATTCGCGATCTCCCCGCAGTCTCATCGAGGCGAGGCTATTTCACGCTCGCCCAGAACGGGCACTGGTGCGTCTGTTCGAAGCGTGGTGACGACGCGGCTGCCGTCCGGCTGCAGCGACATCCGCAGCTTGCCGAGCGGGCCAGTCCGGCTGGCCCTCGCGCCCTCGGCGAGCCCGGTGCGACGAACGCGGCTCCAGTAGTCGATCATCTGGTCGGACAGCGCTTGCTGGGCCGGATTCAGCGGCGGCGCGCCGCCCGACGTCGAACAGGTAGCGCAGCTCCAACGAATGGCCGGCGCCGACTGGAACGGCAACTGTCCGAACACGCTCTGGCGCCGGGGCGTCGCGGTCGTTGAACTCGTAGGCATAGACCGGGTTCGGTCTTGGCGAGATCGTCGGCCATCCGGTCGGCAGCACAGGCGAATACCCCGTCGGTGACCGCCGCCGAATACGCCAGCGGCACGCTGCCGTCGAATCGATCCAGCGGGTAGTGCGTCGGCGACCGCAGCCGGCGTCGGCGCCGAAGGTTTCGGCACAGCAGCTGCGGGTACTGCTCGGCGGAGACGTCCCGGCCCTGCCTCAGATTCTGCAGCGCGACGAACATGTGTGAACTCGTCGCGCGTGCTGCCGATCAACACCGGAACGCGGGCCGCTCGCCCCTCGGCGAACGCCGTCATCGGGTCCACCGGCAGCGCCGCCGTCCCGGTGACCGGGCCGGTCAACGCATTGTCGCCGAAATGCGGTAAACTCCAGAGCCGCCGTGCAGCTTGTCCGCCGGCAGCGCACGCAGGCACTGCGCCGCCGATTCCCTGGTCGCCGCAACCGAGGCTGGCCGCGTAGTCGACACTCGCTGTTCTGCGCGGCCGGCAACGCGGCCTGCGCCTGGCACGGAGCGCTCTGGATTATCGCCGCCCGGAACAACCCCGCCGAGCCCGGCGCGACGAGGTGGTCACACACCGACATGCCACCCGCCGATTCACCCGCCGATCGTGACCTTGCCGGGATCGCCGCCGAAGTTGGCGATGTTGTCGCGCACCCAACGCAGTGCGGCTTGTTGGTCGGCCAGCCCGTAGTTGCCGACGTCTCCGGCCGGGCCCAGCGCGGGATGGGCCAGGAACCCGAGCGCGCCGAGCCGGTAGTTGATGGTGACGACGACGATGTCGCCCCGTACTGGCCAGCCGTCGCGCGTTGTAGACGTCCCCGCTGCCGTTGACGAAGCGCGCCGCCGTGGATCCACACCAGCACGGGGCGCAGCTCATTCGACGGCGGCGGCGTCCACACGTTGAGGTTCAGGCAGTCCTCACTGCTACTGCGGCCCGGGTCGAGGTCAGTGGCGGCGTCCTGGACGCATCGCGAGCCCGGGCGGGTCGCGTCGCGCACGCCGGTCCAGGCCGGCACCGGAGCGGGCGGCTGCCACCGCAACGGCCCCACCGGCGGTGCGGCGTAAGGGATCCCAGAGAAGAAGCGATGATCGGCGGCAACGCCGCCCCGCACGAGACCCGCGGTGGTCCGCACCACCCCGGCGTCTATCGAGCTTTCCGGCGGCACGCTGCCGTCGCGGCCGCATCCGACGGCCAGCACCATGACCAGCGCGAGCGCCAGCCCGCAACGGCCCGGGCGGCGAAGACGATGCAGGCGGCACGGCGTTAGAGCCTAGTGGCAGCGGATCAACGCATCCCTTCCCTAACGTGGCCGCCGTCACATACACTTCGAACTTGACACCCGTCAAGTTTCGCCGCAGCCCGGCAGACAAGGAGCCCGTATGAGCACGCCGACGATGGATGACGCCGCGAAAGTACTGGCCGATCCGACGGCCTATGCCGATGACGCACGGCTACACGCGGCACTGACCCATCTGCGGGCGAACAACCCGGTCGCGTGGGTCGACAATCCGCCGTACCGGCCGTTCTGGGCGATCACCAAGCACGCCGACATCATGGCCATCGAGCGGGCCAACGACCTGTTCCTGTCCGAGCCCCGACCGGTGCTGGTCACCGCCGAGGCCGACGATCTGGCGCAGGGCGCAGCTCGACGCCGGCATGGGGCTGCGGACCTTGATCCATATGGACGATCCGCATCACCGCAAGGTGCGGGCGATCGGCGCGGACTGGTTTCGCCCCAAGGCCATGCGCGACCTCAAGGTGCACGTCGACGAGTTGGCCAAGCGCTACGTCGACCGGATGCGCGACATCGGCCCGGAATGCGACTTCGTCACCGAGATCGCGGTCAACTTCCCGCTGTACGTGATCATGTCGCTGCTCGGCCTGCCCGAGGAGGATTTCCCGCGGATGCACCAGCTCACCCAGGAGATGTTCGGCGGCGATGATGAGGAGTACAAACGCGGTACGACGCCCGAGGAGCAGCTGGCGATCCTGCTCGACTTCTTCACCTACTTCTCGCAAGCTGACCGCGTCGCGCCGGGAGCATCCGACCGAAGACCTGGCGTCGGCGATCGCCAACGGCCGCATCGACGGCGAGCCGCTGTCCGACGTCGACACCGCGTCGTACTACGTCATCGTCGCGAGCGCCGGCCACGACACCACCAAGGACGCCATCTCCGGCGGTCTGCTCGCGCTCATCGAAAACCCCGGTGAGCTAGAGCGATTGCGCCAGAACATGGATCTGATGCCGACCGCGATCGAGGAGATGATCCGCTGGACCACGCCGGTCAAGGAGTTCATGCGCACCGCCGCGGAGGACACCACCGTTCGCGGGGTGCCCATCGCCAAGGGCGAATCCGTCTACCTGGCCTACGTTTCCGGCAACCGAGACGAAGAGGTCTTCGACGAGCCGTTCCGCTTCGACATCGGCCGCGACCCCAACAAGCATGTCGCGTTCGGCTACGGGGTGCATTTCTGCCTCGGCGCCGCGCTGGCGCGGATGGAGATGAACAGCCTTTACAGCGAACTGATTCCGCGGCTGGAATCCATCGAACTGGCCGGTGCGCCCGAACTGGCCGCCACCACCTTCGTCGGCGGCCTCAAGCACCTGCCTATTCGCTACTCGTTGAGGTAGTCGGTTCCTTCGCAAAGCATTTGAGAAATCCGTCGACAGCGGAGACTGCGACCGCCTGATAATCGAAATCCGCCAGCGTGCTGATTCTGCCGAATGCCAGCGGGCCGATGAGCAACGCGAAAGCCATTGTCCGGTCGACCGGTTTGAGTTCGGCGGCGGCCTGCGGGCTCTCGAAGATGACGTCGAACGGCGCCGAGTACTGCTCGGCGATGCGTTCGCGCGGGAGCGCAACTCCGGACTTCCCGCCTCGGTGCACGAGCGGCGGGGAAATGACGGATCGTGGGCCCCAGCGACAACCAGGCCATCGCCGTAAGGGTGGTGGGTGCTCCGCGATCGACTCGGCCCACGCCACGACAATCGCGGTGAGTCGCTCACGCAGCGATCCGTCTTCCGGCGGCATGGGCGCAGGCGGAATCAGACTCATGAACGCCGCGGCCACCGATGCGTTCGCGCTGGAGAAGTGGCGATACAACGTCGCCCTTTGCGGTCGCGCGCGCAGGCGTCAGACACGATGAACTCGGCGGCGCGATGGCCGATCATGACGATGGTGGCGTGCGGGCCGCGGCTGGTGATCGCGGGTAGCACCGAGCCGTCAACCACCCACAGCCCGTCGACGCCCCGGACCCGGCATCGTGGATCCACCACAGCAGCAGGGTCGTCATCGGCGCCCATCGGCGCGGTGCCGGACAGATGCTGCGACGTCGACCATGAGACGTCACCGACTTTCGTTGTCGGCTTGGCTAACTCGCGTGCAAGCTCGGCGCCGGCGCGCAGCGCCGCGACGTCGCCCGGTTCGCTGTCGTAGCGATGCTCGATGATCGGCGACACCTCAGGGTCGGCGGATAGCAGCCCGACCCGCCCTCGGGTTCTGGGCTGCATCAACGCCACACCGAGGTGCGGCCGGTCGGCGGGGTCACCTCGGCGCCCCCTGATCATCGCGCCGAATCCCGCTGTGTAGGGTCTGATTTCAACCCCGTCCTCAGTTGTCAGAACCGCTTCGAGCGGAGGCAGATCGTGGGTTGCGGACCAGTCCACGGGCACAACCCATTCCGGATGATCAACGCTGGCGACGCCGACAGGCAGATCCACGTGTACCGGCACTCCGGCCGATCGCAAGGTTTCCTCGGGTCCGACACCGGACAGCATCAGGAGGTGTGCTGATCCTATTGCTCCGGCGGACAACACGATTCGATCAGCGGTCAAATCAACCGCACCGTCGGGGCCGACACAGTCCACGCCGAGCGCCCGCCCGTTGGCGATCCGGACGCGTCCCACGCGAGTATTGGTGAGCAGTGTCAGGTTGGTGCGGTCCATGGCCGGCTGCAGGTACGCACCGCCAGGGCCCACCCGGGTTCCACCGTTGATGTTGAGGGGAACCGCCCCGACACCCGATGGCAACGGAGCCTCGGATGTGGCGCCGTTGAGGTCGCTGATCCACTGGTAACCAGCCTCGGTGACGGAACCCACGAAAGCTGCTGTGCAGCCATCGAATTCGGAGACACGACGCACCAGGATCGGCCCGTCGGAACCGTGTAGCGGGTTGGTGAAATCCAGGTCGGTTTCAATCGCCAGGAAGTGTGGCAGCACGTCGGCCCACGACCATCCCGGCAAACTCCCAACCGTCGAAATCCGACGGCAGGCCACGGCAGAAGTAGCCGCCGTTCACAGCGCCCGATCCGCCGACCACCGCGCCCCGCATGATCTGCGCGTGGCGTCTTGGGTCATCGGTCAGGGTTGTCGGATAGCGCCGCACCACGGAACTGGCGTTTCCGATCGGCAGACGCAGGCCGTCGCTGATCTGGCTGAGCACCCGGGGGTCCGATGGCCCCGGGCCTGACTCGACGACGGTGACGCGGCGTGCCGGGTCGGCGGAAAGTCGTTCGGCCAGAACAGATCCTGCGCTGCCGGCACCGACGATCAGCACATCGCTGTGCAAGGTGCCACTTCAGGTCCGGATCTGGGGCTTGAGTGCGCCGACATGCCGCTCGCGTATCACGCCGGTCCACAGGCCGGTGCCGTATGCGATGTCGTCGAGTCGTTTCAGCAGGATGTAGGTGACCAGCCCGACCCGTTTGGTGTCGTCGTCGGCGTTACCGTTGCGAGTGATCCAGTCCACCACTCCGTCGATCACGGCCGCCACCAGCACCACCTGGCGGCACCGCCGGGACAGCAGCGCCGCGATAAAGGCGATCGGCCAGTAGTGCCTGCAGATCGCCGACGCCAGCTGCAGGGCGGCCGACCACAGGCCGTGCGCGGCCACCACCGCCACTTCCTTGGGCTCGGTCTCCACGGTCGACAGCGATGTGGCGATGCGGCGGCCAGTGATCGCGGCGACGACCATCGACGCCAAGTAGCCGATGCCCGATCCCATCGCGAGCAGTATCCACACCACGAGCGTCCATCCGGAGATCACCAGCGGAGCCGTCTTGCCAGGATGTCGGACCGACAACGGCGCAGCCGACTCGCCATAGAAAGACTTTCGCGCGAACCACTCTCGCAGTTGTGTGCGGTGGTCGTGGGCCACCAACGCGACGGGTTCGTAGCGCAGCCGGGCACCGGCCTCAATGAACCGCCAGCACAGGTCGACGTCCTCGCCGGACTTGAGCGTCTCGTCGAATCCGCCCACTTCCTTCAGCACGGACCGGCGACAGATGATCGCGGCGCTGGGGACATACGACACGGTGCCATAGGGCACCACCGGCGCCTCGCGCAGACCGAGGTCGAGCGACGAGCGCACCGCCTCGTAGCGAGCGACCAGGTTGTCGGCCTGTCGTAGCCCCACGATGCGCGGCGCGACCAGCGCGACCGCAGGATCGCAGAAGTGGCCGAGCAGCGCCTCCAGCCATCCGCGCCGCGGCACCACGTCGGAGTCGAGGAACGCCACGAAGTCGGTGTTGCACGCCGCCAGGCCGGTGTTCCGCGCCGCCGCGGGGCCCTTGCTGCGGGCGTGGCGCAGCACCTGAACGTCGCAATGCATGTCCGCGAAGTCGGTCGGTTGGACAGCGGTCGCCGAACCGTCGTCGACCACGATGACGCGCAAGCCGCGCAGGGTCCCCACCAGTCGTCGGAGTCCAGAAGTGTTGTCCCGCGCAGGAATAACGATGGTCAGATCATGATGTGACGGGCCACTGGCCGGCCGTGGATGAGCAACGGTTGCGTCGAGCAGCGTGCGTGCAAGCTGCGCGCTGACCGCGTCGTGTACCTCGAGCCTGCCACCGTTGAGCATGGTCTGCGCGGCGGGCGCCAACCGCAACAGCCGGGTGGGCGAACCGCCGAGCAGGGCCGAGCCCTCGCCGAGCACCTTGACCCGGCGATCCACCTGCACGGCGAACCCGTCGGGCAGCCGCGGCCCCGTCATGTCAGCATCCCGTCGCGATCGGGTACCCACCTGGCGATTCGCTGCAAACACCCGTCGACCATCTCGGCGAAGATGCGCTCGCCCTCGTCTGCGGTCGCCGTGGTCGGATCGCCGAGCACGCCCTGTTCGCTCACCGCGGCGACGCCTCCGCGGCGCATCTGGGGCATCAGGTCGGCCAGCGGCGCGCTGTTGCCGGGAAGCCGTTCGTCGATCCAGACATCCTTCGGCGAAATATGTAGCAATACAGAGGTTTCGGTGTGACCGGCGTGCGCGTCGGCGCTCGCGACGGTGCATGAGCACCAGCTCACGTCGCGACCCTCGTACCGAAGCAAAGCTGTGGCGGCGGCCAGCGCCTCGACATTTCCGCCGTGTCCATTGACGAAGACGAGGCGCGATGCCCATTGAGCGGCCGACCGACCGAACTCCACCAGCAAAAGACGGAGGGCGGAGGTCCCGATCGAGACGGTGCCCGCGAAGCCCTCGTGCTCTCCGCTGGCGCCGTATCCGATCGCCGGCGCCAAGACCCAGCGGCACTCATCGCGATCGGCCAGCCGCTCAGCAACCGTGCGGGCCACGGCGGTGGCGATGCGGGTGTCGGTGTCCAGTGGCAGGTGCGGTCCATGCTGTTCGGTGGAACCGACCGGGACGATCAACGCGGGTGACGTGCTCTGCAGCTGTCTCGACGTTGAGTTCCCGAGCTCGCTGGGGAAAGCCACCCGCCGATCGTAGGCCGAATTCACCTGGCGTGCGCCAATTGTTGGCGCATGCGCAGCAATTGATTTGCGAGATCTTTTCCCGGGCCCCGGAACCGAATCACGCCAGTCCCCTCCGCCACGCCTGTACCAGGGTATTCGCCTCCGACAGGGTTGCCCGTCAGGCGTCTCGGTCGGTTGGCACGCCGAGCGCCCGGGTGAAGCCGGGCGGGACGAGTACATCGCTGGCAACCAAGTCGTGGACCGACGCGCGACCAAGGCCCATCAGTGCCGAGTCGATGCCACCGCGCAAGACGTCGAGCACATTCTCGACACCCGCCTGCCCGTTCGCGGCCAGACCCCACAAGTAGGCCCTGCCGATCATGACGGCCCGCGCGCCGAGCGCGACCGCCTTCACCACGTCGCTACCGCGCCGGATGCCGCCGTCGAGCAGCACCTCGATCTCGTGACCGACGGCCTCGGCGATCGCCGGCAGCGCACGGATCGATGCCGGCGTGCCGTCCAGGTTGTTGCCCCCGTGATTGGACACCGAAATAGCCGAAACACCGGCGTCCACAGCGTGTTTCGCGTCGTCTACCCGCATCACGCCCTTGAGCATGAACGGTCCGCCCCACAGCTCGCGCAGCCAGGCGATGTCCTCCCACGTCGGCGGTGGCGTGCCCATCCACTCGCCGTACGCCGCGAAGAACGGCGGGCCGGCTTCACCACGTGGCGCCTGATTGGGCACCCGCAGGTTCGGCGGACCCATGGTCTTGGCCCAGTGCCAGAGCCACCGCGGCCTGGTCAGCCCCGTCGGAAGCATCCGCACCGTCGTCCGTAGGTTCATCTCTTCTGGGATCTTCGGGCTGCCCCAGTCACGGCCGTGGGAGAAGCTCCAGTCGGTGGTCACGATCAGTCCGACGGCGCCAGCCTCCCGGGCGCGTTCCACTCGCGCCGCGATCGCGTCGCGGCCACCGAGCCAGTACACCTGGAAGAAGAGCTTGGGGTTGGCCGTGATGACCTCTTCGATCGGCTTGCTGGCGAACGACGACAATCCCATCGCGGTGCCGCGTGCGGCGGCCGCCCGTGCGACGGCGACCTCACCGTCCGGATGGACCGCCTGCACACCGGTCGGAGAGATCACGACGGGAAGCGAGATCTCCTGTCCCATCACGGTTGTCGACAGATCGCGCTTCTCCAGCGCGCCGATGACGTGTGGCGCGAAGCCCAGCTCGGCGAACGCGTCGACGTTGTCCGCGACCGTCACGCCCTTCTCACTGGCGGCCAGCAGCGCGGCGTACACCGGCTTGGGCAGCCTCTTGCGGGCGAGCTCCTGAGCGAACGCCACCGTTTCGAACCATGTGTCGGCCATGAGTACTACACCGGGCTTTCGTTGCACAGCCGCTTCGGAGCCGCTGCGGCGGCGACATCAGACATCGGCCGGCTTGTCGATAATTTCAGCGGGATCGGGCCCTGCTTTGTGCCGCGGGAGTGGTCACCACTGGGCTTGGGCCTGACCCGTTCGCGGGCCAATGCGGGAGCGCCGTAGCCCTCCACGCACTCAGGGTCCGGCCCGTCCAGTGGCAGACCGGTGAAGAACTTGGCTGCCATGCAGCCACCGCGGCAGCTGTCGTAGTGGCCGCAGCTGCCGCACGCGCCGGCCGATTGCGGCTCGCGCAACTCGCGAAACAGCGGCGCGTTCTTCCAGACGTTGTCAAAACCGCGATCGGACAAGATATTTCCGGCAAGAAATCGATCGTGGATGGCGAACGGGCAGGCGTACACGTCGCCGACCGGGTCGATGAGGCAGACCACGCGACCGGCGCCGCACAGGTTCAGTCCGGCCAGCGCGCCGGGCTCGCCCAGCCCCGAAAGGTGGAAGAAGGAGTCGCCGGTGAGAACGCGGTCCCCCTTGGCCACCAACCAGTCGTAGAGCTGCACCTGCTGCTCGGAGGTCGGATGCAGTTCATCCCATACGTCGGCGCCGCGGCCGGAGGGACGTAAGCGCGTGATCCGCAGTGTGGCGCCGTAACGTGCTGCCAGAGCGGCGAATTCGTCGAGCTGGTCGACGTTGTGACGAGTCACCACCACCGAGATCTTGGCGTCTTTGAAGCCGGCGTTGGCAAGGTTCTCCAGCGCGCGGATCGCCATCGCGAACGAGCCGGCGCCGCGGACTGCATCGTTGACCTCCGCCGTCGCGCCGTCGAGGGAGATCTGCACGTCGACGTAATCACTGGCCGCCAAGCGCGCCGCGACACTCGGGAGTGATGCGCACGCCGTTGGTGGAGAACTTCACCCCGACATGATGGGCGGTGGCGTAGTCGACGAGTTCCCAAAAGTCCGGCCGCACAGTCGGTTCGCCACCGCCGATGTTGACGTAGAACACCTGCATGCGCTCGAGCTCGTCGATGATGTCCTTGCACTGCTGTGTCGTCAGCTCACGCGGGTCACGCTTGCCTGACGACGAAAGACAGTGCACGCAAGCGAGATTGCAGGCATAGGTGAGTTCCCACGTCAGGCAGATCGGTGCATCGAGGCCATGCTCGAATTGCTCGACCAGCCGTGGCACTGGTTGTACGAGACGTCATTCGTCCTTCTCCGCTACAAGCATCTTGGACTGGGCCAGCACGCCCAGCGCGTGCAGATAAGGCGCCTGCTGCGCATCGTCGATTCCCGCGGCACGGCAAGCGGACCGCGCGTCGGGGTGGTCACTAAGCGAGTTGACCACCTCGACGATCGTGCGGTTCTTCAGGAACGACAGCTTGCGCGTGCCGAAGTGATACAGCAGCGCACCGAACGGCTCCGGTCGCACGGCCACCTGATGGTGCAGCCGCCAGCTGAGGTCCGGGTCGAACGCCACAGGCGCCGGCATGGGTCAGTAGACCCCGCACATCCCGTCGATCGACACCTCTTCGACCAGGGTCTCGGTTACGAGCTCGGTTCTTCGCCGCCGCGCACCTGCTGATTCGGTTCCATCAACTGCACCTTTCCTGTCACAGGGTCTCGACAATTGTGATCGAGATCGCAATAATATGGCATCGAGTGCCGAAATGAAAGGGCGGGATCTCATGCGGCCGGATTCCCAGCACCGCGTGGGTCGACGGCGCTCCACGACCACCGACCACATCAGCAACGTGGCCATCGATCTGTTCGCGGCTCGTGGCTTCGACGAGGTCAGCGTCGACGACGTCGCCGAGGCAGCCGGGATCGCCCGCCGCACCCTGTTTCGCTACTACCCATCCAAGAATGCGTTGCCCTGGGGCGATTTCGACGCGCACCTGGCCCACATGCGGGATCTGCTGTCCGACCTGGACCCAGGCGTGCCCATCGGCGACGCGTTGCGCACTGCACTGTTGGCGTTCAACAGCTTCGACGAGCAGGAGACCGCGAGGCACCGGCAGCGGATGCGCGTCATCCTGGAGACCGCTGCGCTGCAGGCCTATTCGATGACGATGTATTCCGGCTGGCGCGCCGTGGTCGCCGCATTCGTCGCGCGCCGACTGGGCGTCAAGGCCGGCGACCTCGTCCCGCAGACCGTGGCATGGACGATGCTCGGCGTAGCACTGTCGGCCTACGAGCACTGGTTGGCTGACGAGTCGGTATCGCTGGCGCAGGCGCTGGGCGATTCATTCGACACGGTCAGACCGGGAGTGGACGCGCTGGAGCCGCCACGCGGATCGGCTCGAGGTGGTAGTCGGCCTCGATCAGCCGGCGGGTCCGGTGCCGATACTCGAACGTGAAGCCGGGCCAGTTGATCGGGTTCTTGCCAGACTCGGTCTTGTACCAACTGCTGCAGCCTTGGTTCCACACCGTCGCGCGGATCCGCTCCTGCAGCTTGGTGTTGAAGTCGTCCTGCACATCGACGCGGACATCGAGCCAGGCGACGTTGCCTTGCGCGAGTCGCTGCACTGCCTGCATGACATAGCCGATCTGGGCCTCCAGCATGAACACGATCGAACTGTGGCCGAGATTTGTGTTCGGCCCGTACAACACGAACAGGTTCGGGAACCGCGCGACGCTCATGCCCAGATAGGCTTCGGCGCCCTGGCGCCACGCGTCGCGCAACACGGTTCCGCCGCGTCCCGTGATGTGCATAGGGGCCAGGAGGTCCGTGGCCTGGAAACCGGTACCGAGGATGATCGCGTCCACGTCGTGAAACTCGCCGTCGGCGGTTACCACGCCGTTCGCGCGGATCTCGGTGATATCGGTGGTAATCACGTCGACGTTCGGGCGGACCAGGGCACGGTAGTAGTCGTTGGAGATCAGGATCCGCTTGCACCCGATGGGGTCCTTCGGAGTGAGCTTCTCCCGCAGCGAGTCGTCGGTGACCTGATTACGCAGGTAACGGCGGAACCGCGCCTCGATCGGCGCCATCAACTGCGGGAACCTGGTGAACGCCGCCGCGCGCGGTTCTAGCGACCAGTACGTCGCCCACCGTGAAAGCCGCTGCAGTCCTGGAACTTTCGTGAAAGCGTTGCGAGCGAGCGAGGGATAGGCGTAGTCCGGCTTCGGGATCACGTGCGCCGCCCCGCGCTGGAACAGCTTCAGCTCGGCGACGTGA
Organism: uncultured Actinomycetota bacterium; assembly: GCA_963851115.1. GTDB lineage: Bacteria > Actinomycetota > Actinomycetes > Mycobacteriales > Mycobacteriaceae > Mycobacterium. The sequence continues at coordinate 13,479 of CAWKOI010000017.1, read as the reverse complement.
GGGGCGATCTGCGGTGCGAATTGGATCGCGGAGGCACCGGTGCCGATCACCGCGACCTTCTTGTCGGCCAGGTCGTAGTCGTGGTTCCAGCGGGCGGAATGGAACAGCGCGCCGGTGAAGGTCTCGATTCCAGGGATCCGTGGATAGGCGGGCCGATTCAGCTGGCCGGTACCCGCGATCAACACGTCCGCGTCATGGGTCGTGCTGTCGGACAGCTCGAGGTGCCACCGACCGGTGGCTTCGTCGAACGTCGCTGCGGAGACCTCGGTGTTGAACCGGATGTGTTTGCGCACATCGTATTTGACGGCGACGCCGCGCAGGTAGCTCAGGATCTCGGGCTGTGGTGCGAACCGACGCGACCAGTCGGTCTTCGGTTCGAAGGAGAACGAGTAGAGATGCGACGGCACGTCGCACGCCGCACCGGGGTAGGTGTTGTCCCGCCAGCAGCCACCGACATCGCCGGCCTTCTCGAAGATCACGATGTCGTGATAGCCGGCCTTCTTGAGCTGGATCGCCATGCCCAGCCCGGCGAATCCGGTTCCGACGATCGCAACCGATGGGGTGCGTGCCATGTTCGATCTCCTTCGGGTGGTGTCGTACGGATTCCATGGTCGGCGCCAAGACACGCAGGCAGGAGGTGCTGATCGGCCGAAGAGTTACTCTTTTCGGCAAGCACAGGGCGAGAGGCTGCCGATGGTGAACTGGAACATCCCGCGCACGCCGACAAGCGTGCTCGTGCTTGTCCGCCTCGCCACCGAACACGGCGTGACGGCAGAAGTGTGCCTGCGCGGGACCGGGCTCAACATGGATCGCCTGCAGAACCCCAGCGCCGAGGTGACCGCACAAGACGAACAGACCGTTATCGCCAACCTGCTTGAGGCCCTTGACTACCCGGACGGCATCGGTTTGGCGGCCGGTAAGCGGTATCACCTGACCACCTACGGGATCTGGGGGTTCGCACTGATCAGCAGCCCGACATTGCGCAGCGCCATCGATGTCGGGCTGCGGTATCTCGACCTGACTTTCGCGTTCACCCGAATCAGGTCCCGTGACGAGGACGACGAATTCCAGTTTGTCCTCGACACCCCGGATATCCCCGGTCCCCTTCAACGATTCGCCGTCGAACGAGACGCGGCGGCGATCGGCGTCATCCAGCAAGAGCTACTGAACGCACCGTTGTCGATCTCGCGGGCGAGTTTCACGTTCCCCGCACCCGCTCGCGCCGACAGTTACACAGAATCCTTCGGGGTCACCCCTGAGTTCGGCGCGGACGAGAACGTCCTTGCATTGCCTGCGACGTCGCTCGACCTTCCGCTACCGCAGGCCAATGCACACACCGCGGCACTGACCCAGGCGCAATGTCGCGAACTGATGCAACAACGTCAGGCACGCACGGGACTGTCCGGCCAGGTTCGCGATCTACTCCTCGGCCGGCCGTCTCGACCTCCCAGCGCCGAGGAGGTCGCCGACCAACTGAGCATGAGTTCTCGGACGCTTCGTCACCGCCTCGCCGCCGAAGGCACCTCGTTTCGAGAACTCCTCGACGAAATACGGCAACGACTCGCCGAGGAGATGCTGCTGTCAGGTCGGCTGACGGTCGCCGAGACCGCTCAACGCCTGGGCTATCTGGAGCTCTCCAGTTTTTCGCAGGCATTCCGCCGGTGGAACGGCATGGGTCCACGGGCGTACCGGGCGGCCCGGTCAGGCGCCCGCGGTTAGCGCCGAAAAAAATTCGCGATTGGGGCGTCGGAGTTCGGCACCTGGCGGCGACTATAAGGGTGTGAGCGCCGAACCGGATGGCAACGACGCTCCGCGGGCGCTGCTGGCGGCCTACGACGATGCACTGCCGGTTGTGTACGGGTATTTCGTCCGGCGCTGCAGTGACCGCGGAACCGCCGAGGACCTGACGTCGGAAACCTTTCTGGCGGCGATGGATGCCGCCCGCAAGGACGCTCCCCCACCGATGACCGTGCCGTGGCTGCTGGGGGTGGCACGTCACAAGCTCGCCGACCACTACCGCCGTCGGCACGACCGGTTGCCCATCCCGGTGGCCGAGCTGCCCGAACCCGTCGACCCGGCAGACGACTGGGACGTCGAGCTTGACCGCATCGTGGCCGAAAGCGTGCTCGCCAAGCTGTCCGAGCAGCACCGCACCGTGCTGGCACTGCGTTACATGGACGACTGCTCCGTGCCCGAATGCGCCGAGCTCATCGGACGCACCGTGCACGCCACCGAGGCGCTGCTCGTGCGGGCCCGCCGAGCATTCAAACAGCAGTACCCGGGACCGGAAGGAGGAATGTCGTGAACAACAGCCACGATCCGCTGACCGTGCTGCATGGCGACGAGCTTCCGGTTGCGCCCGATCCGGCGTTCGCAGCACGGTTGCGTGCACGCCTGGAATCCGCACTGTCTTTGTGGCGGACACTGCCGAATCGAACACGAGGAGTTGAAATGAGTGGCACCGAAACCGCCATCGCCGAACTGAACGAACCCACCGCCGAGGCTGCCGTTCCATCCACTCCGCCGCGGCCGGCGGCGCTGCCATACCTTTCCGTCGCCAACGCACGGGACGCCATCGATTGGTACGTCGACACCTTCGGTGCGACGGTGGTCGGCGAACCGATCGTGATGGACGACGGTCGCGTCGGGCACGCCGAGCTGGCGATCGCAGGCGGTGTACTGTACCTGGCCGATGAGTATCCCGAACTCGGGTTGAAAGGCCCTGACCCGCAAGCGACTTCGGTCAGCCTGATGCTGCATGTGCCCGACACCGATGCGACGCTGGAACGTGCGCGGGAACGCGGCGCCCACGTGCAGCTGGAGCCTTACGAGAACTACGGGGCACGCAACGCCACGATCGTCGACCCGTTCGGACATCGCTGGATGCTCAGCGGGCCGGTCACCGGTGCCGTGACACCCATCCAGCACGGCGACGTCGGGTATGTCTCGGTGTGGACGCCGGATGCCGACCGCGCCGCCGCTTTCTACGGCCACGTTTTGGGCTGGACCTACGATCCTGCGACGCATCAGGTCACCAATACCAAGCAGCACATCGGGATCTTCAGCGTCGCCATTCCCCAGGGAATGCTCTGCTGCTACGCGGTCGCCGATCTCGCCGGCGCCCGGCAGTCCATCCTGGACGGCGGCGGGCAGGTCGGCGAGGTACAGGAGTTCGACTTCGGCACGGTGCTCGATGCCACCGATTCGCGGGGCACGGCCTTCGCCGTGTTCCAGCCGGCGCCGGGGACACCTCGGCCGGCGCTCAATGGCGCTGGGCCGGGGGAGCTTTCGTACATCACGTACGAGGTGTCGGACTCCGCGGCGTTCAAGGCCTTCTACAGCCGGATGCTGTTCTGGACCTTCGAGCCGGGCCGCATCGACGACGGCTGGCAGGTGGCGGGAACCCATCCCATGGCCGGCGTCGCCGGCGGCAGTGCCCAGCAGGTGACCGTCCCGATGTGGACAGTCGCCGACATCGATGCCGCGGTGGCCCGGGTACGGGAGGCCGGGGGCACCGTCATCGAGGAGCCGTCGCAGCAGTCCTACGGAAAGATGGCGCACTGCACTGACGACCAGGGCGGCCGCTTCTACCTCGGCGAGTTCTAGCCGCGAAATGGAATTCCCGGTCGTTAAGCGCGCGCGCTAACGACCGGGAATTCCATTTCGGCGCATCTGAGTCGCTCGCAGTCCAGGTGGCGCCACTTCTACGGCATGTGCTCGGCCCCGGATGTCGAGCTACTAGTGCTTGGGCTGTGTGCCAATAACTCGTTGCGCAGCCCCTCAGTCGTAGACGATCACCGCGCGTCCGACGATGTCGCCACGCGACAGTGCGTCGATCGTGTCGTTGATGTCGTCGAAGCGGACGCGGGTCACGGTGTGCTTGATAAGCCCCGCTTCGGCGAGGGAGAGCACCTCGGTGAGGTCGTTGTAGTTGCCCCAGAACGATCCGAAGTAGCTGAAATCCCGGGCGACGAACGGGAACAACGGAATGTCGATGCGGTTGCCGATCAGGCCAACGGATGCCACGGCACCCTGGGTGGCGAGCAGGGTGAACGCGAGCTGGATGGACTCCTCGGATCCTGCACACTCGATGACGGCGTCGAGTTCCGAGCGCCCTGTGGCGGTTTCGAGTTCTGCGCGGATGTCGTCGGCCGTCTTGTCGCGGACATTGACGGTATGGTCGGCGCCGTTTTCCTTAGCAACATCGAGTTTTTCGTCACTGCGCGCAAAAGCCACCACTGTTGCTCCGCCGCCGAGCAATTTCGCATACTGCGTCGCATAGGACCCTAATCCTCCGACACCCATCACCGCCACGATGCGTCCGGCGCCGAGTGCGCCTGCGGCCCTGAGCTTCTTGAGTCCCCGGTAGGGTGTCAGCCCGGCATCGGTCAAGGGAGCCAGATTGCCCGGCGACAAGTCGTCGCGTGCCGGTACGCGAATCAGATGCCGGTAATGAACGGGCAGATACTCCTGGTAGCCACCGTGTGGACCGAAGCCTGCCCACTGGCCATGACTGCACAACTGCTCGTTACCGTCGTGGCATTGGCGGCATGCGCCGTCGCCCCAGCTGCCGTCGACGACTATCTGGTCGCCCTCGGCCAGTGCCGACTTGGGCACTTCCGCGCCGATGCCGTCGACCCATCCGGCGATCTCATGTCCGGGAGTGACCGGGAAGTCCAGCGGCAGCGCACTGTGAAAGTAGCCGTCGATCAGTTGGAAATCGGTGCGGCACATGCCTGCGCCGCCGACTTTGACCAGGACTTCCTCCGGCCCGAAATCCGGCACCGGGATCTCCTCGAGGCGCAACGGCTGTTTGTACCCATACATTCGCGCGGCGCGCATCTTCACGGTCATGTAAAACCTCTCTGTGGGTCGGCTCAAAATGATCACGGGTTCGGCGCAGGAGTCACCCGCTGCCAAAGGTCATTGAAGGCGAGGCTGTCGAAGAACGCCGACGCGTTGACGATCTTGTCGTCACGCAGCGGAGGAACCATGCGTAGGTGTTCCGGTACGGGATGCCGTCGCGCGCAGTGCCTTCGGCGTCCACAGCCATTGACGTCATGTGGCCGGCTGAGCATACAGACTCTTGCCGCCGCATACATAGAGCACCTGGCCGGTGATCGCCCGAGCCGCGGGACTGGCGAGGAACCGTGCCGCGTGCGCGACGTCGGCCGGCGAACCCAGGGTTCCCATGGGCTGCGCCTGCAGCAGCCGCTCCATCACCTCCGCGGGCTCGGACCGCAGGAGCGGCGTATCGATGAGGCCGGGAGCCAGACAGTTAACGGTGATGCCGTATTTCGCGAGCTCGATCGCGAGTGCGCGGGTAGCCGACACCACCCCACCCTTGGACGAGGCATACGACAGCTGACCGAACCACCCCAGCCACGCCCGGGACGCGATGTTGATGATGCGCCCGGTGCGTCTCGGGATCATGCTGCTCGCCGCGGCCTGGGAGCACAGGAACACGCCGGTCTGATTAACCGCGATGGTGCGATGCCAGTCCTGGTCGGAGATTCGACGTACGCCACGGTCGATGCTGATGCCGGCATTGTTGACGAGGATGTCGACGGGTCCGATCTCGGCCTCGACCTTGCCGAACATCGCCTCGACCGCGGCACGGGAAGTCACGTCGACCGGAACGCCAAGGGCCCTGCCTCCGTCCTCGACGATGGATGAGGCGGCGGCGGCGGCCGCCTCTCCGGCTATGTCGGCCACCGCCACCGAGCTGCAGTTTGCCGCGAGCTCCCGTGCGATCGCAAGCCCGATGCCACTGGCCGCCCCGGTGACGACCGCGACCTTTCCGTCCAACAACGGTTCACCTGACATGTCAAACTCCTTCGTCACACCGACAGACTCGACAGGAGACTGGCGCCACCACAGCAGTGCAGGATCTGGCCGGTGATGTAGCCGCTGCGTCGGTCCAGGAAGAACGACACTGTCGCGGCGATGTCGTCCGCAGTCACCGGCTCCCCCGTCAGTGGCACCGGCTCGTACAGGTGGGTGCCAGGTACTGTGCCCGCATCGCGCAACGTGGTTGCATCGAGCGGGATCCCGACCACGGCGTTGACCGTGATGCCGGCTCGGCCGTGCGCTAGCGCGAGGCTTCTCACCGTGGCAACGAGAGCCGCGGCCCGTGCGGCCACGCGTGGCCGGTTGGGCCAGCCGAGCCAATCACGGCTGCCGACCGCCACCACGCGAGCACCGCCTTGCTCCTGCGTCGGCAGGCACGGCCGCAGCGACTCCACCAAATCCATTAGGGCGCAAGCAGGATCGGCGCCTTCAGTCTCGACGCCGGCCAGCAGTCCCGGCACGTACACCACGCCGTTCACCGGTCGGTCGTGCTCCGACAGCGCGTCGGCCGCGGACCACGCGGCGCCTCGCGTGAGGTCGACTCTCCAGCCGTCTTGTTCGAGCGTCCGCACCACCGCGGCCGTCACGGCTTCGTCGCCGTGGGAAAGCACGACGGCATGAGGTGCGGCGTCGTCGATCTCGATCATCGCCTCTCCTACCGGTTGCTCAGGATGTGGACTGCGCAAGCGCCGTTGTCGACTCCGAAGATGCCGCCACCGGTCACATGCGTGAGCGCCACCCGGGCCCCGGGGACCTGCAGATCCCCCGCCTGTCCGGTGAGCTGCCAATACGTTTCGCAGATTTGCGCGACGCCGGTGGCCCCGACGGGATGGCCCCTCGACAGCAGGCCCCCGCTGGGGCTGACCGCCACGCGCCCGTCGCGGTCGAACTGCCCGCTGGCCAGCGCAACGTGCGCCTTGCCCCGCTCGGCGATGCCCAGCGCCTCCGAGTGAAGCAACTCGGCGATGCTGAACGCATCGTGCAACTCCACCAGATCCAGGTCGTCCGGCCCGAAACCCGACTGCTCGTACGCCGCCCGGGCCGTCCTCTGCGTAATGTCCGGCCACGTCATGTCCCGGTAGCCGGTCGAAAACTGTCCCGACTTCACCACGCTCGCGGCGACGCGCAGGTGAGGCCCGGCCAGCCGGGCCGTGAACTGCTCGGAGCAGAGCACCACCGCGGCCGCCCCGTCACTGTTGGGGCAGCAGTGCAGCAGACGCAGCGGGTCGGCGACCGGACGGGAGTCAGCGACGTCCTCCGGGGTGATCTCGCTCTGGAAATGCGCCCGCGGGTTCCGGGAACCGTTGCGGCGGTTCTTCACCGACACATTCGCGAGGTCTTCCACCGAGGCACCAAAGTCGTGCAGGTAGCGCTGGGCCCGCATCGCGTACGCCGCCGGCATCACCATGCCCTGTGCGATCTCGATGTCGTTGGTCGTCAACGGAAGCGTGCCGCCGCCGAACGACGACAGGTTCTCGGCCCCGAACGCGACGGCGCAGTCAGCGAACCCACCGGCTACCGCCTGCCACGCCAGATGAACCGCGGACGCCCCACTGGCGCAAGCATTTTCGACGGTGAACACAGGCTGGCCGGAGACCCCGACTCGTTGAAGCACCCGCTGGGCGAGCAAGGACCCGCCGTACGTCGAACCTCCGAATCCGATGCCGACATGGCCGGGATCCACACCCGCCGTTGCCATCAGCTCGCTGACGGCCAGGTAGCCGAGCTCATCGGCCGGCTTGTCCCTGTGCTTTCCGAACGGATGGACCGCCGCGCCGGCGATGAACACGTCTCTCATCGCGCATCTCCTTCCGCGGCCGCAGCGACGGCGTACGACAACAACGGGCCGTCCTCGTCGGCGCCGATGGTGGCCAGCCGCAGCTCTACCGAGCTTCCAGGACGAAGCGGGGCCTCCGCGTGTGCCAGCACCCGCACCCCGTCAACATCGACATAGGCCAGCACGTAAGGCGCCTGGTACAGCGGCGGGCCGATCTGAACGACGGTCGACGCGTAGGCCGTTCCGATGCTGGAGGTCAGTTCTTCGGTCAGGTTCCGCGACGCGCAGGTGGAGCACTGGGCCCGCGCGGGAAACCAGACGCTGCCGCACTCGCGGCACCGCGTCACGCGCAGGACCGCGCGGGTGCCGTCGGTGAGGAAGTCTTCCGCACCGACGACCCTTCCGGTCGGCGGTACAAAGGATTTGGCCATGTCATGTTCCTTTCGTTGGTGGGTCATCGACCCTGGTACTCGGGTGTGCGACGCTCGGCGAACGCGGTCCGCCCTTCCACGCGGTCGTGGGTGTCGCGCAAGATCCCCCACAGCAGCTGCTCGAGTTCGACCGAGCGGCTAAGTGGCAGGTCCTCGGTGCGCATCGAGAGCGTCTTGATGCTGCGCACCGCGAGCGGGCCGTTGGCGGCGATGCGGTCGGCGATCTCCAATGCACGCGGAACGAGCTTCTCCGGAGCAACCACCTCGCTGACCAGACCTACCCGATGGGCCTCGGTCGCGTCGATTCGGTCTCCGGTGAGCAGCATCTGCATGGCGACCGCGCGCGGTATGGCGCGCAGGAGCTTGGACACCCCGCCGACCGCCGGGACGCTCGCCCAACGCGCTTCGGGGAGACCGAATGTCGCCGACGTGCTGGCGATCCGGATGTCACAGTCCAGCGCGATCTCCGCCCCGCCGCCGAGCGCATGTCCGTTGACCGCGGCGATGAGCGGCTTGTTGATGTCCAGCGCGCTTAGCGTGATGGCTCGGACGTAGTGGCCCGCCTGCACACTCTCGTCGTAGGGCTGGAAGTACGTCTCCGCGAACGCGCCACCGGTGGGCAGGGTGCGCTTGAGGTCGGCGCCCGTGCAGAAGGCGCGCTCACCGGTGCCGGTGATCACCGCGACGAGCAATTCGGGGTCGTCCCGAAACGCCCGCAGAGCGGCGTTGAGCTCGACCATCGACTCGACGTCGAGCGCGTTGAGTGCGTCGGGGCGGTTGATCCGGAGAACGAGGGTCCGCCCTTTGCGTTCGGTTTCGATGCTCATGTCAGCCCACTGCTCCTTCCAGTGCCAGGGCGTCATAGATGTCTTCGGATAGGCCGAGCAGGTCGACGCAGACGGCTCGGGTGTCAGCTCCGAGAAGCGGTGCGGGAGAACGCAAGTGTCCGGGTGTCTCCGACAACCGGTAAGGGATGCCGTCGTAGATGCTGGGCCCCATTACCTCGTGATCGAGGGTGACCCAATGTCCGCGCGCCCGGAGCTGAGCGTCCGAGTAGACCAGGTCGTCCGCGTGTAGAACGGCTGACGTCGCGACGCCGCGGGCGGTCAGCTCGGCGGCCAGCTGATCCGCATCCCGGCTGCGGGTGGCGGCGGCGACCAGTTCGTCGAGCAGCCTCCCCGATCGACGTCGCCCTTCGGCCGTATCCAGCTCGGGATGGTCGGCCCAGTCCGCCCCACCCAGCACCGTGCGGGTGGCGACCCACTGTTCGTCGTTGAAGACCGCCATCGCACACCAGCGATCCTCGCCGGCGCAGGGGTAGACACCGTGGGGAGCCGCAATGTCGTCGCGATTGCCGGCCCGGCGTACCGTCTTGGCCGCGGCCGCTGCGACCATCGCCGGTCCGATCGCGTTGATGGTCGACTCGAGCTGGGCGAGCTCGATGTACTCTCCCTGGCCGGTCCGCCGCCGCTTACGCAACGCGGCCAGCACCGCCACGGCTCCGTGCAGTGGGTTGGGTACGTGGTCCGGGTAGTTGGTGCCACTGCCGACCGGCGGCCTGTCGTCGTACCCGGTGAGGGCGAGCATCCCGCCGGCAGCGGCGATTGTCAGTCCGTAGCCGCGGCAATCACGGTGCGGCCCTTCGGTTCCCAGCATCGGCATCTCGAGGTACACCACATCGGGTCGCACAGCTCGCGCCGCGTCGTAGCCGAGGCCGAGACGGTCCATCGTGCCGGGGCTGAAGTTGTTGACCACGACGTCGCTGACCTCGATGAGGCGGAGCGCGAGCTGCCGGCCGCGCGGGTGCTTCAGATCCAGGCAGATCGACCGCTTGCTTGAGTTCCGGTTAGCGAAATAGCCGCTGCGCTCCACGCCCTTGACCCCGTCGCGAAACGGGGCCATCGACCGAATCGGGTCGACTCGCGTGCGTGACTCGACCTTCACGACGTCGGCCCCGTGGTCGGCGAGCGGCTTGGTGAGGAACGGCCCCGCGCCGACCCATGAAAAGTCCGCCACCCGTATTCCGCTCAGTGGGAGCTGTGTTTGCACGACTGACTCCTCCCTTCGTCTTGCGCTGCGGTGTGGGACTGGGCGACCGTTCTCGGGCCCACGTCCGAGGTGCGAAAGCGGTACGGCGGTCCGGGAAGCGTCACCCGCTCCCCCTCGACCTCGACGGTGCGGAAGAAGTCACGCGCGACGAGCTGGGGATCATGCAGAAGGTCCTCGGGGGTGGCCACCGGAGCGACGCTGATGCCGCGTTTCTGACCCGACGCGAACAGCTCCGCTTTGGTCCTGGACCGCGTGAAGGCCTCGAAGAGCTCCCGGAAACGGGCGCATGCCTTTGGCGTACGACGCCACTCCCGCTGCTGCCAGAGCTCCGCATCCAGATCCTTCGCCTCGGGAACCCCCCCATCGACGAGCCACTCCACGATCGCGCTCCAGGCCAATGGGCTGCCACCGAGACCGCCGACGACGTACATCCAGCCGTCGGCGCATTTGAACAGGCCCGTCCCGGCCTCCTGTGGACCCGCTCCCGCCCGGCGGCGGACCACGCCTTCGAGATCGACGTACTGTGCGGCGTTCTCGAGCGAATGAGCCACGGCTTCCTGTACGGACAGGTCCACGACCTGGCCGCGCAGCTCGGTCTCGAGCACGTGCAGCGCGATGAGCGCCGCTGTGGCCGAGTGTGTTCCAGCGATCACCGCGGTCTGCTCACCCCAGGCCCGCACCGGCTCACGGTCGGGTTCTCCCGCGAGGGCCAGCAGCCCCCCCGCCGCCAGGAGCGTGAGGTCGCTAGCCGGGCGGTCGGCGTAAGGGCCTGTAAGGCCGAACGGGCTGATCGCGACATGCACCAGCATGGGGTGACGACGGGTGACGTCGAACGGGTCCAAGCCCTTGGCCCGGAGGGCAGCCGGCCCTTCGCTGGTGAGCAGGATCTGCGCTCGCTGCAGGAGCTCCTCGAGCTCCGCGAATCCCTCGGGGCTGGTCGGCTGCACAGCGCGAATTTGCTTGCCGGCGTTCATGAATGCCCGGCGTTCGGGCGACGTTGAGGTTGTGTTGAGGAGCCTGATGACATCCGCCCCAAGGTCGGCCAGCAGCCTGCCGGCGTACTCACCCAGTGCTGTGGTCGCATCCACTACGGTCACGCCGGACAGCGGCGGCGTCAGGTCAATATTCGCCATCGCAATCACCAACCCGGAACCACGAGGACCGCCCAGGTCACCAGCGGCGCCACCAGCACCAGACCGAACCCCCAGATCATGAGGCCCCGGTACACCATGGCGTCCCGACCGTCGGGCGCATTCGCGACGACGAGCGCACCGTTGGTGGAGAACGGGCTGGAATCGACCACCGAGGCGGAGATCGAGAGGGCTGCGACGAGGGCGACGACGCCCAGTTCCCCGGCCGCGAGTAGGGGCACCGCGAGCGGAATCAGGGCGCCGAGGATGCCGGTGGTCGAAGCGAACGCCGAGACGAGCGCTCCGACGAGCAGGAGGACGAGAGCCGCCAGAAGCGGTGACGACACCGAGGCGATTGCGTCGCCGATGTAGTCCACGGTGCCCATCGACTCGAGCAACCCGACATACGTCACGATCCCGCAGATCAGCAGGACCACGCCCCAGCTCACGTCCGCGACCGCGGCCTTGGCGGTTGCCGGCGACATCACCGCCAGGACACTTGCGACGGTTAGCGCCGTGAAACCGATGTCGAGGTCGAAGACGAGGGCGCCGACCGCCAGCACGGCCAACCCGAAGATGGTGGCGACACGCTCCCGCTGTTCCGCCCGCGCCAGACTCACCACTCGGGGCGAGCGGGCCTTCACGGCGACACCGGCGCCGCCGTCGCCAGGCTCGGTCAGCGCGTCGCCGGGCGAGGGCTCGGCCGGCTCTTCGTGGGAGCACCGCTCGCCTGCCCTAATCAGTCGTAGCCCGCCGAAGACCACGTAGATGATGGCTCCCAGCGCAATATTGAAGGCCAAGTTGGCCAGGAAGTTCGCGGTCGGGCTGCCGGGGAGCCCGCTGTCGTCGACGATCCCGTTGGTGATCACGCCGAGCACGCCCAGCGGCGAGAAGTTCCCGGCCGCCGATCCATGGATCACCATCAGACCCATGAGCAGCGGATTGATCCGGTAGCGGGCCGCGAAGGCCATCCCGATGGGCGCAATGATCGCGACGGCGGCCGGGCTGAGCGCGCCGAGCCCGACGAGGATGCCGCTGAGCGCGAACATTACCCAGGGCAGCGCGGCCACCCGTCCACGCACAGCGCGCACCGAGCCCTGGACCAGCCAGTCGACCGTGCCGTTGCGCTTAGCGATGGCGAACAGGTAGGTGACCCCGACCAGGATCACGAACAGGTTCGCGGGGAAGCCGGCCAGCACCTCGGGCATTTCGGTGTGAAAGACCCACAACCCGACGCCGAACGCGCCGACCAGAGCGAGCACACCCAGGTTGACCGAGCGGACGGTTCCCACGAAGAAGATGCCGACGAGGACGAGGATCGCGATGAGGTGAGGCGACATGAGCTTCTCCAGGTTAGAAGTACTACTTCGAGATTACGATGTGAACTTCGTAGATTCGAAGCATATGAGGTGGTTGGCGTTACATGTCAACCCCTTCCCGTGATTTTGCGAACTTAACTTCGTATATTCGTGGCATCATGGATCCATGAATCCGGCTCGCCTCGACCGTGCACTGAAGATCGTCGAGTACCTCGCCCACCACCAGGAGGGCAGCCCGCTCAAGCGCATGTGCGATGACCTGGCGTTACCGATGAGCAGCGCACACGACCTTGTGATGGCGCTGGTGGAGCTCGACGCGGTGCGCCAGGCTGACCAGAAGACCTACGTGCTGGGCCCTCGATCTCTGGTCTTGGCGCTGTCGATCATTGACTCGGTCGACCTGCGCCAGGTCAGTCGCCCGTTCCTGCTTCAACTGTGCGAGGTAGTGAACGAAAACACCTACCTCGCCTTGCGCAGCGGCAATACGGTCACGTACGCGGATCGTTACGAGGCCGGCCAGAACCTCTCCGTCGTCATGAAGCTGGGGGGCGCCAGGCCGCTGCACGGCAGCAGCATCGGCAAGCTGTTTTCCGCGTTCAACCCCGACCTTGAAGCGCGGGTCCTCGGGGCGGCGACCCTCGAGCAGCTGACGCCGTTCACGCTGACCAACCGCGAGGCGCTGGCGAAGGAGCTGGCCGCGATCGGTGAGCGTGGGTACAGCGTGAGCGACGGCGAGAGCGTGGAGGGGATCATCGGGCTGGCGACCCCGATCTTCGACGCTACCGGTGAAGTCAACGCGGCGGTGCACATCTCTGCGCCGCGAGGACGCCTCTCGCCGGACCGGCTTCCCATCGTCCTTACAGAGATGCTGCGCACCGGAGCCGCCATCTCCGAACAGCTCGGAGCGACGGGAAACGCGGTCG
>CAWKOI010000016.1:0-36136 GCA_963851115.1 uncultured Actinomycetota bacterium | reverse complement strand
CATTACGTTCTCCCCACTGATTCGCCTCGGCGCCCTGTGGCCCGGACCTGCGATCGACGAGCCACACTCCACCCGTTGCGGGTGAGATAGCCACTCTGACCGGCGCTACCACCGGTTTGCCATGTGCATACCCGAGGCCGCAACAGCTTGGTAGCGCATCGCCGTCTTCGGCGTCAGGCCACGCTCCAGCAACGGTAATTGCTGTGACTATTGGTGTCGGTCGGTTTCGGAGTCAGTTCAACCCGCAGCGGGGTCGGTCCTGGTGACGCTTCTCATTCCGGTGACGACCATCGGCTATCGTGCTCGGCGAACGCATTTCGCCGCGGAATCGTCGGTGCGCTCGTGATCGGCAGCGGGTTACCGTTGATCGACGGGCGGGCGTTCAAACGCGTTCGCGCTGCTTTTCCACGCCGACAGCCACCCCGTAAACTGGCCGCTGTCGCGCTCGCCGTGGTGCCATGCCGCGTGCACGACGCCATCGTTTGCCACCAGCAGCACCACGTCGAGACCCTTGTAGCGGCGCAGCGTGCCGATCGCCTGGGCCGGGGTCTGCGCGATTGGGCCGGCGACATTAAAGGAAGTATTGACGGATATTTCCACGCCGATGCGACGGCCGAGCGCCTTCAGGTAAGCGTAGGTGAGGAGATCGTCTTCATGGCGCACAATCTGGATCCGGCCGGTGCCGTCGGCGTGAATCACCGCCGGAATTTTGTCGCGGGTGCGCGGCTTCGCGTGCGCCGTGAAAACCATGTAGTTATAGGCGCTGTAGTCGGCGTCGGATGCGCCCGGATGCAGCTCGAAATATTCATGCGCCGCTTCCAGCGTCGCCATCGGCGCCAGCGGGCGGATCGCCTCGCGGTATTTGACGCGTTCGTTGAGCCGCTCACGCGCCTCGGGATCGCAGGGGTTGGCGAAAATCGAGCGATGGCCGAGCGCGCGTGGTCCGGTCTCGGCCGGCCCCTGATACAGCGCGATGACGGCGTTCTGCGCCACCATGAACGCCATCAGATCGGCGACGGCATCGCGGCCCTCCGGCGTCGAGATGTCGCCGATCCGGCTCGATGCAACATCGTCAGCCTTGAGTGCCGCCGCGATGTCATCAGGTGACGGCGCGGTGCCGCAGTAAAACGCATGCGTCATCGCTGCGCCGCGCGGCGAACCGGCGAAATGGGCGAACAGCCAGGCGGCGCCAATGGTGACGCCGGGATCGCCGGGAGTCGGCGGCACCCACAGATGCAAGCGGGCTTTGCGCTGCTGCGCCTTCGCGAACCACGCCTCGTCGAAATGTTCGAGCAGCCGCATGTTGCCGACGGCGTTGAGCGCCACGCCGCCGGTCAGAACCACCCGGTTGGCGCCGGTCGCGCGCAGCAAATGATCGACGACATGGATCAAGGCGTCCTCGAACACCAGTTGCGTCGCCGCCGCCTTGTCGAGTCGGTCCTTGGTGTCGGGCCGATGATTGATGTCCTCGACGCGCAACATCGCGTCGGGGTTCCAGAGCTGTTCGGCCGTCAGCGGCTCGCCGAGGATCTTGATGAGCGGGGCCTTGTAGGGATTGTCAAGGGCTTGGCAATGCCAGTTGGCCATCGTGCGGTTGAGCTTGATCTCGCCGCCGTCGCCGAAATGCAGGACGTCTTTCAGTCCCCGATAATACGGGTTGCTCGCGCGATCCATATCTCCCCAGGCCGCGGCGCCCATGTAGCGTCCCTCGCTGGAGAGGATGTTCCAGCCGCCCTGGGTCGCGGAGATCACGCCGTAGAAGGCGCCGAGTGAGTCGGACACGCTTGCATTGCAATACAGTTGACGCATCGCGCCATGCTCGGCGACGTACAGCGAGACCGATCCCCGGTCGCCGGTGCCGTCGAGCACCGCGATCGCGACCGGCTCCTTATCGTCGGTGAAGGGCGAGGCCGCGAACGAAAACCAGGCGTGATTGTCATGGTGCGGCATGCAGATCAGCGGCACCGGTTTTTCCAATCCCAATTGCCTGCCGAGAATTCTCGGTGTGCGCCAAATCTGGACCAAGCGGCGCTGTGGATGCCGGCAAAATTGGAAACACCGAGCAATCTGAGGCTGGCCGGCGCTTCTTCGACGACCGTACGCGTCAGCGTGGCGAAAAACGTCGGATAATCCCAGGTTGTGACAAAAGCGGCGATGTCACCGACGTCGCGCCCCATGCTGCGCAGCGTGGCAACCATCGCGTCGAGCGATTGGCGCGGATATTCGGTGGTGTGTTTGTTTCCCGAAAAGCGTTCTTCTTCATTGTTGACGATGATGCGCGGACCGTTCGCCTGCGTCACCTCAATGAGCGCGACGCCGGTGTTGTGGGTTCCGGGTGCCGCAAGGCCCACGAGATAGACCGTCTCGCCGCGGTTCAATTTCTCCCGGATCGATGCAATCCGCTGATTGGCGACTTCCGAGCCAAGCCCGTGAAAGCCAACGCGCGCCATCGATCGGGCGGCAAGCCAGCGCACGACATGAAAACTTGCGGCGCCAAGTTTTGGGCGGCGGGGGCCAATTCGCCAGTCCGGCCGGGTCAATTCGGGTGCCTGGGATAATTTGCGTAAAACAGGTTCATGAGATCAAGTGAAGCGCGAGAGTTCCTGGAAAAAACGTTTGCTAACGAAATAGAGCAAAGCAAGAATGCATCGTCGGCATCGACACTTCCTGGAAATGTCGAACCCTTCGTCCAAGTTGACAGCCATGGCAACCCGGTGTCTGCAGCTTAGCGCAAACGTTAGCCATGCCGCGGTCGAGGCGCTGCCGCTCACCGAGACGACCGCGTAGGGTCTCCTTGAGCCGTGCAATCTCGTCACGAAGTCGTCGATTGTGTTGGCGGGCAAGTTGGAGGTCGGTGCGGACACTGGCGTCACTGGCGATACGGCCGACACGTTCGGCGTGTCAGGCAGCGGTGCTGCCGGGAATCGGAAAAGACTGCGAAATCTGTGAGATCGACCTCGACCCATCCGCCACGGCGATACCGCAACGGCCCGTATTCCTAACTTCGTTCTACGTGTGATCGTGGTTGTTCGGCGAGTGATGCACGGAAGTGCCTCGGATAGGTGTGCCGGTTAGCCCAGAAATGCTTGGGCGCGCGCCACTTCCGGCAATACGCTGTCGGCGGGCAGGCGTGCCGCCGCGTCGGCGAGAACGGCGCG
Source organism: uncultured Actinomycetota bacterium (assembly GCA_963851115.1). Lineage (GTDB taxonomy): Bacteria > Actinomycetota > Actinomycetes > Mycobacteriales > Mycobacteriaceae > Mycobacterium. The sequence goes on along the minus strand of CAWKOI010000016.1, from coordinate 32,978 downwards.
GGCGGGCTGCCCGCGCAACTCGAAATCGTCTAGGGCTGCGCGCAATTCGAATAGGGGCGCGCCTTGGCGGCGGGCCAGCTCGATGGCGGCGGCGAGGTCGGCTGCGCGGGTGTCGGGGTCGCTGTGGGTGCGGGCTCGCGCCCGCAACAATCCAACGTCGTAGAAGTGCATCCCGGTGTCCCGGGCTATCTGCAAGGCGGCATCGGCGCGGGCGCGGGCCTCGTCAGGGCGGCCCGCGGCGGTCAGCAATCGCGCCAGCACGCAGTCGTATTGCGTCTGGTACGCGTAAAGCCCAACGGAGCGCCAGAACTCGACGAACCCGGTCAAGGTGGAGATTTGCGTCTCCAATGCCGTCGGTTCGGGGTCCGCGCGCGACAGCAAGACTGAGGAGTCAACCGCGCATTGTTCGGTGAGGCCGAACATCTGCCAGAAATCAAACCCATATCTTTCGGCCAGTTCAAGAAGGTTCGCGACAAGCTCCCCGGCACGGTCGAACTGGCCTGCCTCTCGGTGCGCATCAGCCTCCAAATCGATCGAATACACATGGTTGTACGGCCCCTGAGGGAACCCGAGCTGATCGGCCCGCCGCGCAGCACTGCCGAACTGGGCTTCGGCACCCGGGAGATCACCGTGGAACACGCGGTCCAACCCCAGGTGCTCGTGCGCCAACGCGATGGGGTCGTCGGGGATGAACCACAACTCCTCGATGTGGTGTTCATCGTCTTCGGGCAGGCCCGCGATGGCGTGCTCGAAATGGCCACGGGCGATCGCGAATTCGCCTCGCTGGAATGCGACCATCCCTAGCCCGCTTTCGACGGCGGGACGAAACCATTGCCGCTCCTGTTCGGCGCCGGTCAGCAATAGCTGCAGCAGTTGTGATGCCCGGTCCAAGTCGGCGCGCGGGACGTAGTAGCTGCACAGCGCCAGCAATGTCGCGAACAGCTGGTCGTCGCGTAGGTCGGTGCCGGCCAGCTGCAGGCATCGCTCGAAATCGGCGACAACAGATGGGCTTTGATATCCCTCGGCGGCCGCGGCGAGAAACCCCCGCTCCAATCGCGGCCCGATCTCGCGCCGGTCACGGTCATGACCGGGCGGAGCGCTCTCGAGTTGGGTGATGGCGCGCGTGAGGTAGGTGCGCGCCTCGTCGAGGGCGCCGCGGCGCCGGGCATCGGCGGACGCTTGCTGATAGGCGGAGGCGGCATCCGTATTGCGTTCGGCGTTCTCATAGTGCGCGGCGACCAACCTCCAATCGGGGTCTCCGGCGGCGCCCTCGACCAGCGCGTCAGCGACTCGGCCATGCAACTCGCGCCGCAGAGTCGGGGGTGCCAGTTCGGTGGCTACCTCTCGCAGCAGTTCGTGGCGGAACCGCCAACTGTCGCTGCCCCACGGCTCGAGCACCGAAGCGTCTTCAAGCTCATCGACGACGTCGTCTACATCGTCTTCATCCAAGCCCGCCACCGCCATCAGCAGACCCCGCTCGACATGGCGTCCGATGACGGCGGCTGCCTCCACCACCGGCACCACATTTGGGGATGCGAGCAGCCGGGCGAACAACGGCTCATAGAGCGGGTCGGGTACCGTCGGCGTGTTCTCGGTCTCTGACAGACGTAGCCCACTGACGACTTGTTCGATGTAGAACGGCATTCCGTCGCAGCGGGCGCGCACCGACACGCACTCCTCGGCGGTCACCGTCGGGTCCAGCGCGACGATGAGCTCGTCGGTCTGCTCGTCAGTCAACGGCGTCAGGTTGAACACCTTGACCGGCCACTCGTTGGACGACCAGCCGCCGTCACGCCCGGTCAGCACTGCCAACAGCCGACCTCCGGTGGCGCCGAGCAGCGCGCCGAGCACCTCGACGGTGGCTGGGTCGAACCAGTGAATATCTTCCGCGACCACCAAGCCTGGAGCATCGCCCAGGCACGCCAACAGGTAGCGCTTGATTGCCTCGGCAATCAACTCCTGCAGCTTGCGGCCCTCGGCAGGCACCGGGTCATAGCCGTGCTCGGGGGCGATGCCCACTACCGGCGCCAGCAGCGGCACGTCGGCCGAGGGATCCAATCCGTGCCCGGTCACCTCGCTGTGGAGCAGCCGCAGGCGCTGCGCCGGGTCCGTATGCCGACTGATACCACAGCGGCGCTCCAGAAACGTGCGGACGGGATGAAGGCCCGCGTCGGGTTAATCGGCGAGCCCACCAACTCCAGCACACCACCGCCGTCGCGCTCGACCATCTCGATAGCCGCCGCCACCAGCCGGCTCTTCCCGATCCCCGCCTCGCCGCGAAATACCACTCCGGGCGAGGTCAACGTGCCGGATTGGGCTCGCGCCCAGCTTTTTTGCAGCCGCGCCAGTTCGCGGTCGCGGCCCACCAGCGGACCAAGGGTGGCGCGCGATGCCTCGGCCCGCTCGTCCGCCACCCGAAAGTGGTTGATCAACCCCTCCACGCCTTTCACCGGCGCTGAGGGCAGAGCTTCCACTTCGAACGCGTTCCGGATCAGCGGCTCGACCGCGTCGGAGACCACCACCGCATTCGGCGGCGCTAGACCCGACACCCGTGCGGCCAGATTGGCGGCCAACCCGTACACGTCATCTTGAGCGGTGTCCAGATACACCAGTCCGCGGTGCACCCCCACGCGGACGTTGATCTGAGCGCCGAACCGGCGCTTGGCCTGTTCGCTGAGCCGGGCTACGTCCCGGGTGATTTCCAGCCCGGCCTGCACCGCCCGACACACGTCGTTCTCATGTGCCTTGGGATGCCCGAACACAACCAGCAGCCCGTCACCTTGCTTCGACCCGACGTGCCCCTCATACCGACCCGCAATCCGCAGCACCTGCTCGCGGTAGCGCCCCACCAACAAGCGATAGGTTTCCGGCTCAAGCTTGGTGGACAACACCGTCGAATCCACCAGATCCGCGAACAGAATCGTCAACCGCCGAATCTCACCGACATCGCCCGGGGCGGCGAGCAAATCTTCTGCCTCGGCATTCCCGTCGTCCACCGCCAACACCTGCCCGGCCAACGCCGTCGCGACCGCCCGATCACCACGGTTGATCGCCGACACCGCACGATCAAGCAAGTCATCGATCGACACACCGGTCCCTGCGCGGGCCTCGCCGTCTCCTCCGGGAGGTAACAGAGCATCGTTCACAGCAAAACCATCCCCCGTTGCGGATCTGTCGGGCTATGTATTTGTCAAAGCGTTGGGCGCCGTTGCACCGATTGTTGTGCGGACAGCTGCTTGAGGAATCGGGTCTTTCCCTAGATTTGTCGGGCTACGGCTCGCCACGCGTCTCAGGATGGTGTGACAGCGGCGCGCACCTGCTCGCCCGGGATCCGCAATAGCACTGTGCCCGGGGAGGCGGTCGCCGTTGCGGCCCGTGCAGCCCCTGGCCGCAACACGGCTCCCTCGCCGAAGAGCATGCCCGGGCCGAGCGTACGGATGCGTTCGCCGGCTTGGTCGAACTCGACCTGGCCGTCCACGATGAAGTAGGCGTCGCCGGCCGAGTCGTTCTCGCGGAACACGACGGTGGCAGCGTCGTACCGCGCGGTCGTCGCCGATGCTGCGAGGTCGCGCACGGTGTCGCGGGCCAGGTAGGCAAACAGAGGGACCCGCGCGAGGGGGTCGTCACGATCGTTTGCTGCCGCCGGCATCGTGCCTGCCGCTCGGTCGACGCATGTGTGATGGCGTGACCTGTTGCGGCGAAGCCTGTCAGCACGGAGAGGAAGGCACGCCGCGGCAAGACCCAGAGTCGGCAATCGGTCTCGGCGCGAACGGTGGCGGTGCGGGGGGTGTCGGCAAGCAGCGCGAGCTCGCCGAAGAAGTCGTTGGGGCCCAGTGACCTAACCTGGCGGCCATCGACGGACACCTCGAGCGTGCCGGCCTCGACGATGTAGAAGGAGTCGCCGTACTCGCCCTGGTACGTCACGACGTCGCCGGCCGCGACGTCCAGGATTTCGATCTGCGTCGCGATCCGTTCACGCAGGACGTTCGGGAGCGGCGCGAACAGCTCAATCCCGTCGAGAGCGCCGACACGTTGACGTGTCTGGCGACCCGGGCGTCCGTTTGGAGCAATGCCCACGCCAGCGCGATCGTGCCGACCATGGTGACCGCGGCCAGGCCGAGCAGGCTGGTCCGCATCGACCAGCCCTCGATCATCTGCGTACGTAGCCCACACGCCTGCGGCGTGCGCGAGGTAGCCGAGGCCCTCGACCGTGCCGAGGACGCGGCCGCCCGCGGACGACGGAACGAGACTCTGCACCTGCACCTGGCTTGCCGTCTTGACGAGGATGCTGCCGGCGCCGAACGCGATGCAGGCCGGGAACACGACGACGGCGATCGGCGCCGCGCCGATGAGCGTGAGCGCGATGGACATGGTGACACCGGCGGCGACGAACCACGGCCCCAGCCGTCGCTGACCGATCGCGCCGAGCACTACGCCGGCGAGCAATCCGCCTGCTGCGATGGAAGCCATGAGCAGACCGGGTCCGGCCTCTCCCATTCGGAGCTGGTCGACCGCGAGGGGCACGACGAACACTTCGCTCGCCCCCGTGACGGCGAACGTCAATGCCGTTACAAGCGTGATCGAGCGCACGTCACGTCCGGCGACATTGCGTGCGCCTCGGGTGGCCTCGGTGAGTGCGTGCCGGAGTCCGCCTGCGGGGTTCAGCTGAACGAGATCTGCGGCGTCGACCCGCACTCTGCTTGCCGTGACGAAGGAGCCGAGGGCGAGCGCCGCTGAGGTCGCAAACGCGATGTCTGGTGTCGTGCCCGCCAGGAGCAGCCCGCCACTGACCGGCCCGACGAGGATGCCGACGTTGTCGGCGACACCGAGTGCAGCGTGGGCGCGGACGAGGTCCTCGGGCCGCCGGATCACCGACGGCAGCAGCGCCGCGGTCGTCGGCGGACGAAGACTGAGGCGATGCCCTCGGCGACGGCAACTGCGACGAGGACGGGCACCGACGGGAAGAATGCCGCCGAGACGGCCGCGACCGTCAGGGCGACGAAGCGCAGCGCGAGCATCGATGCCAGGACGCGTTCGCGCGGGAACCGGTCGATGACATAGCCCATCGCCGGCGACAGGAGTGCAGCGGGGAGGACCGAAGCGACGCCGATCGCGCCGACGGCCCCCACACCGGCGAGGGTGAACGCGTACACCGTAGCGACCGTGTACCACATCCATTCGGCTGTGGCTGCGAGTAGGCGCCCTACGACGAGCGGACGTAGTGTGGCGTTCCTCCGCAGGGATTCGAGGGCTTTGAGGTCCTCGGACATCGTCGCGCTCTCGGGAGTCGGTGCTACGACTCGGGCAAACGCACACGTACTGGCCCGGGGATGCGGTCACGCAGGCCCGGGAGGGTCGCGACGGTCGCGTAGACGTGGTGGGGAACGACGAGAAGCCGTAGTGGGGCGGTGGCGATGACGTCGGCGAGGCGGGGGTAGCCGAAGCCGCCGCCCCAGTCTTGGGCGGCGAGTTCTCCGAAGAAGTCGCCAGGACCGAGCGTGCGCACGACGCGCGTGTCAACGAACACCTCGACGGTGCCGTCGAGAGATGACGTAGAAGTCGCGGTTGTTGTCCCACCGACGCACGATGTGCTCGCCGAGTGCGGCGTGCTTTTCGTGGCAGGTGCCTGCGATGAACTGCAGTGTGGCGTCGTCGACGCCGGCGAAGACGTCGAGGGCGGCGAGCTCTGCCGGATCGATGTTGGGACTGCCCGCCTCCAACCGAAGGCCGTACGACGCCGGGCGATCGAGAATCGGGTGCGCCCGGATCTGGTCGTCGATAGCGTCGGCCGCAGGTAGAGCGACGTCGTGGGTTTCCAACCACGAGAGGACGTCGAGTACGTCGCGGAGACCGGACGTGTGGTTCAGCACGCAGAGGCGGATCGCGTAGCGACCATGCAGCCGCGTGGATGAGACGAGACCGTATCCGGATTCGTCGAGGGCGTGCACGAGCGCGGCGTTCATGGCCTCAAGCCTGGCTTCGTCGTCGACGCCGGGGAAGCGCCTGCGGAAGCAAACGATGCCGATGTGTTGCCGTCGCGGACGAGCAAGCAGGGCAGGATCTTTCGGGATGCCGGTGAGGTTGTGGAGGGCATCATCTACCGCTACCGCTGTGGGATTGCCTGGCGGCGGCGAATTTGTTGCTGCAGTCCTGGGTCGCCGAATTGAAGACCCGCGGTCAAATTGTCGCGGAGTTGTCACGACTCGGCGTGATACATCCCGCGTCACGACGGGACATCGCGAGACAGTTCCCCGGGTGAGATTGAGTTGTCTAAACATGGCGAATACCGCGAAACAGCCCGTTTCTGACTACGGATCAGCAGGTTAGGGCTCGAATCCCTTCGGGCGCGCCATAAATTGCCTGGTCATTCCCGTTGCTGTCGTCCTAAGATCGCGCCCGTGTCCGACGACCTCATCGCATTGCTGTTCGGCGGCATGGGCAAGCTTGGCCCCGGCAGTGACGAGGCCACCATCGATGTGCTGCGTCTGCTGCCCAACCGCCGATTCGAGCTGATCGTCGATGCCGGCTGCGGTGCCGGCCGGCAGACCCTGGCGCTGGCGGCGACGCTGCGCACAGCGGTACACGGCGTCGATTCGCATCAACCGTTTCTGGATGAACTGCGACGCCGAGCCATCGATGCCGGCGTCGAGGAGTTCGTGCCGACCCGCTGCATGGATATGAACGACATAGCGTCGACCTTCAGCGGCATCGACTTGTTGTGGTCGGAGGGCGCCGCGTACAACATCGGGTTCGCGCATGCGTTGGCTGCGTGGGCGCCCGCCGTCGCAGCAGACGGATACGCAGTTGTCAGCGAATTGTGCTGGCTGCGAACCCATGTCGACGAGGACGCGCGACGATTCTTCCGGTCGGCCTATCCCGATATGCAGTCGGTGGATGCGGTGAAGGAGATCGCTGCGTACGCGGGCTACGAGGTGATGTCGACGTACACGCTGCCGCGCCGGGCGTGGTTCGACGACTACTACGACGTATTGGGTCCCCGCGCCACCGAGCTACGTTCTCACCCGAACCCGGCCGTGCGGGAGTTCGCCGAGGACACCCTGACCGAGATCGACACATTCCGACGCTGCGACGGCGACTACGGCTACGTCTTCTTCGTGATGCGGCGCGTGTAACCCCGTGCCCTATCTGATTATTGTGACGGGCACTTCGCTGATCCAGTTGACCTCGACTCGCGCACCCGGCGCGGTCGTCCTCATCCGCCTCTATGTGGGGTTGATATTCGCCAGTGAGGGTGTTTGAAGTTCCTCCGACCCGAACAGCTCGGCCCCGGCCGCTTCGACAAGGCGGGCATTCCGGCGCCGTCGTTCTTCGCCTACCTAGACGGGCTTTTCGAGATCGCATGCGGCGTGCTGATTCTGGTGGGCCTGGTCACCAGGCTCGCGGTGGTGCCGATGATCGTCAACATGATCGGCGCGATCCTGATCACCAAGCTGCCGATTCTGTGGGGTGACGCGCCGCTATACAAGGCGGCCAGCGGTGGCTGGGATTTCCTGCGCGAGTCCCGCGTCGACGTGGCGATGTTGTGCGGCAGCCTGTTCCTGTTCATTGTCGGTGCCGGCGCGTACTCCGTAGACGCACACATCAAGCGGGTTGGCGACCTGGCTCCACAGCTCCGGCGATTTCGCGTTGATGATCCAACGCTACGTGGTGACCTGTAACCCGTGCCCCTTATCTAATAGGACTGATTCCTGAGGCTGATTTCGGGCGGTGGCGGTTGATGGCGGGCGAGAATGAAGCGCGCCGAATTCGACCCGTGGAGACGAGTTTGCCGCGCTCGAAGGGAGGGCTGCAGCCGGTGACCGGTGCGGTGTATCCGGACTGGGACGCCGTGTATCGCGACAACATCGCCTGGGTCTACCGACTGATGTACAGGAAGGTGGGCAATCAGCCCGACGCCGAGGATTTGACCGCTGAGGTGTTCATGACGGCACTGCGGCCGCTGCGGGTTTCGGCCAGCGTGCCCGAAGTGCGTAAGTATCTGCGGATGACGGCGCGCACCGTGCTCGCGTCGTACTGGGCAGACCGGATGGGCAGGGACGTGACGTCAATCGAGGGTGACCTGCCCGAGGCGTGCGAGCCTGAAATGGCCTCCGGCGATGCGCCCGACCGCGTCCGCAATCTGCTGGACAGGCTGCCGCACAACTACCGACGCATCCTGGAACTGCGTTTCCTGCAAGCGTTTTCGGTGCGAGAGGCCGCCAACCAGATGGGGGTGAGCGTCGCGAACGCGAAGGTGTTGCAGTACCGCGCGCTGCGAATGGCTGCGCAATCAAGTGAGGAGGAGGCGACGTGAGCGGACGGACCGTACGCCGCTTCGTCGAGGGCCTGCTGCGGGGTCAGCGCACCGCACGCGCTCGCCCGGATGACCTCGAAGCCGGCCAGATGAAAATCGCGATCGAACTGCGTGCCGCCCGACTGAGCAGCGATTCGCCGCGCGAGGAGTTCGTCACCGATCTGCATCGTCGGCTGGCCGGCGCAATGGACGAAACCCCAACCGGCACCCGCAGGCGGGTCGTGATCGGTACGTCGATCGCTGCGGCCTCGGCAGCGGCCGGAATCGTGGTCGACCGCACCCTGCTCCGCGAAACCGGTGCGCCCCCGCCGACACCGCTCGCTCAGGGAGTCGTCGAACCCAACACCGGAGCGTGGCGCCCGGTCGGCGCCAGCGTCGACGTCACCGACGGCGGGACGCTCGCCTTCGACCTCGGCACCGTCAGGGGGTTCGTGCATCGGGTCGACGCGCAACTCGAGGCGGTCTCTGGGATCTGCACACACCAGGGCTGCCGTCTGTGGCTGGACGCGCCCGAGAACAGGTTGCGCTGCCCCTGCCACACGACGTCGTTCTCCCTGGCCGGGCGCCCGGTCACCCACCAGCTGCCGATCGCTCCTCCGCCGCTGCCTCGGTTGCAGGTTCGCGAGATCGACGGTGTCATCGAGATTTTCGCGCCAACGGAACCTACGTAGATGTAACCCGCGGGCTTATCTGATGATGTGCGAACAAACATGGTCGGGCTCGGCCTCGGCGCGCTCATCGTGAGGCCGTCGACGGGCGAGTCGGTGAGGACCCGCCGCCGGGTTGGCGGCCGGTGTCGGGCCGGTCAAACTGATCGGTCGCCAGGCTGGACTGTACTACCTGCTCAGCCGCCAGACGGCACGCCGCTAAATTGGGGTCGTGCGGCTCCTGCTGATCGCCGATACTCATGTTCCCAAGCGCGCCCGAGACCTGCCCGCACGTGTGTGGGACGAGGTGTCGACCGCCGACGTGGTCATGCACGCCGGCGATTGGGTGGAACCCTCACTGCTCGACGCACTTGAAACCAAGGCCAAGCGGCTGGTGGCGTGCTGGGGAAACAACGACGGCGCCGAGTTGCGACGCCGCCTTCCCGAACGCGCCGACGTCACACTGGGCGGAATGCGGTTCACCGTGGTGCATGAGACGGGTGCGGCGACCGGCCGTGAGGCGCGGATGGCCAACGAATATCCCGACACCCATGTGCTGGTGTTCGGACACAGCCACATCCCGTGGGACACCACGGCGAGAACCGGCCTGCGACTGCTCAATCCGGGCTCACCCACCGACCGTCGCCGCCAACCGTTCTGTACATACATGACGGCTACCGTCGACCACGGCGCGTTGGCCGGCGTGGTGCTGCACCGGCTGGACCGTGCCGACCGCCATGCGTGATCGGCCGGCCCGCGTTGCCGATGTGCATGAGATCGCCGCGTCGATGCCGCACGTGACGCGGATCGAGGGGCCCAAGGGCAACGCTATCTATCAGGTCGGGGGCAAATCGTTCGTGTTCTTCCGCACGCCGCAGCCCGACGCGCAGGATCCCGACACCGGGGAGCGCTACGCAGACGTGATCATGATCTGGGTGGAGTCGGAGGCCGACAAGCTGTCGCTCATCCAGGATCCAGGTTCACCGTTCTTCACCACCGAGCGTTTCGAGGGCCATCCGTCGGTCCTGGTGCGCGCCAGCCGATTACGCGAGATCGGCCGGGTAGAGCTGACGCGAGCTGGTCCAGGATGCCTGGCTGTCGAGGGCGTCGAAACGCCGCGCCGACCGCTGGCTGGCCGAACAGGAGCGTTAGGTCAGCCGGCCTCCGCGGCGCAGATCAGGTTGATGTGCTTGGTTGCCCAATCACCAAGCGGCTCAAGCGCTTCAAGCAGTTCCTCACCGGCCTTGGTCATCGAGTACTCCACGCGCGGCGGCACCTCGTGATAGCTCTCGCGGTGCACCACCCCGTGGCGCTGCAACTCCTTGAGATGCTGGGTCAACATCTTCTGCGAGATTCCGGTCAGGCTGCGGTGCAGCGCGTTGAACCGTTTGGGGCCGCCCTGCAGCTCCCACAGGATCAGCGGCTTCCACTTCCCGTCGACGACCGCCATCGCCGCATCCAGCCCGCAGGTGTACTTGCCCAACGCCGTCACCGGATCACTCCTTGCAGCTCACGCCCAATAGTTTCTATGTAGGTAAGTATCGCACTTTTTAGTGGGTACTTGCCGAAAACTCCGCGTCACCTCAACGATGGTGACATGACAGGCACACCGCACACAGTGAGTTTCCTCGGATTGGGCGAGATGGGCTCGGCGCTCGCGCGAGCCGCGATCCAGGCCGGCCATCCGACGACCGTATGGAACCGCAGCGCCGGCAAGGCCGAGGCACTCGCCGAGACGGGAGCGCGCGTCGCGGACAACCCGGGCGACGCCGTGGACGCCGATGTGATCGTGGTGTGCCTGTTCGATCACCGGTCCGTGCATGAAGTGCTCGACCCGCTGGCTGATCGGCTCGCGGGCCGACGCTTGATGAACCTGACCACGACATCGCCGGAGGGGGCTCGCGAACTGGCGGACTGGGCTGCCGACGTCGGCGCCGACTATCTCGACGGCGGCATCATGGCGACCCCGGAGATGATTGGCACATCACAGTCCAGCATTCTGTATAGCGGCTCACAGCGGCTATACGACGACCACCGCTGGCTGCTCGAATTATGGGGCCGGCCAGAGTATTTCGGCACGGACGCGGGCATGGCGTCGTTGTACGACCTTGCGCTGCTCTCGGGGATGTACTCGATGTTCGCCGGGTTCTTCCACGGCGCTGCAATGGTCGGGACAGCGGGGGTTCCCGCCAAGGAGTTCGCCGCCCGCGCCGTCGACTTCCTGCAGTCGGTGGTGTATGCGGTCAACGAGTACGCCGAGGTCATCGACGGCGGTGACTACTCGGTGCCGGGCCAGCAGAGCCTGGAGTTCTCCGACCTCAGCGACATCGTCGACGCCAGCCGGGAGGCGGGCATCAGCACCGAACTCATCGATGTGGTGCAGCGCCTCATCCATCGTCAGATCGACGAAGGGCACGGCCGCGACGGCCTGGCCCGCGTCATCGAGAGCATCAAGCACCCGGAGGCAGCGGCATGACGACTGTAACCGTGCTCGGACTCGGGCCGATGGGTCAGGCGCTGGCGGGCGCACTGCTCGACGCGAACTACCGCGCCACCGTATGGAATCGCACCGAGTCGAAGGCGGACGCGCTTCGCGCACGCGGCGCGGCGTGGGCGCCGAGCCCGGCAGACGCCGTCGCGGCAAGCGACCTCACCATCATCAACGTCGTCGACCACGATGTGGTGGACGCCCTGGTTACGGCGGCCGGCGAGGCCACCGCGGGACACGTCGTTGTCGGGCTGAGCTCGGATAGCTCCGGACCGCGCCAGGCAGACCGCCAAACTTGTCGAGAACCTCGGTGGCGGTTATCTCGACGGCGCGATCATGACTCCGACCGACACCATCGGAAGTGACAGCGCCAGCATCCTTTTCGCCGGGCCGAAGAACCTCTTCGACGCCCATCGCGAGGTGTTCGCCGCGCTGGGCGAACCGACCTGGCTGGGCGAGGACTACGGCCGTGCCGCCGCCTTCGACATGTCGCTGCTCGACCTGTTCTGGACGTCAGTCAGCGGGTTCATGCATGCGCTGATGGTGGCCCGCGCCAACGGCATCGCACCGAGTGAGCTGCTACCGCACGCGAAGGGGATCGTCGACATCCTTCCGCCGATCTTCGATGAGTTCGTCGATCGCATCGAAGCCGATCGGCACGGCGACAGCAGCGCCCCGGTGTCGTCGGTGGCGGCGTCGGTCCGGCATCTGATCGCTGCATCGCAGGACGCGGGCGTCGACGCCGGTGTGCTGGAGGTTTTCCGACGCTACGTCGACACCGCAGTTGCCCACGGCCACGGCGACGACGAGGCCAGCCGAATAGCCGCGGCGATGACGCGACAGCGCTAGCCCGGGGGCACCTTGGCGTGGGAGGCGCCGCAGAAGAACACCGCCAGCCGGGCTGTGGTGTCGCCGGCGTTTCGCCACCGGTGTCGAGTGCCGTTCTGCACCACGGTATCTCCGGGCCGTGAGGGTCACCTCGGCGCCGTCGTCGAGCTCGAGCACGATCGTGCCCTCCAGCACCACTTCGAAGTCGATGGTGTCGGTGGTGTGCATACCGGGATCGGACTGGTCGAGGTAGCGCAGCAGACCCGGGCAGCTTGGCCTCCGCATCCGCCACGCCCGCCTCCAGATCGACCTCGTGAGGGCGCGGCGGTGGTGTCCGGCGGCACCGAGAACATCCCGAACCGGAAACCGCCGACCGGCGGAAAGTAAGTGCGCCACTCGGGCATGGACCCGTCATCTGGGAACTGCGGCGTCTTGTCGCCGCCCCACAACAGATGAAACTCGGCCTTCGGCAGCATCAGGGGTTCGACGGGAGCCACCGTCTCATCGCTGGCGAACACGGACTTTCCGGACGCATCATGTCCGGTCACTACTCGGCGCACATCCATTCGCTAAGTCAACCACCGGCGGCCGGGTTCGCGTGGCAATGTCGACGACATGGACCAAAAGCCTCCAACCGCGACGATCGAGTCCGCACACCGCGAGCACCTGACGACCCTGCCGTTCGACGACACCATGGACTTCGACGATGCCGACCGGGGTTTCATTGCCGCGCAACAGCCTTGCGTCGATCAAGGCCGCCGACGGGCGCGTGGTGTGGGACAACGACGTCTACGCGTTCCTGGCCGGTGACGCGCCGACATCGGTGCACCCCAGCCTGTGGCGGCAGTCCGGCCTGGCCGCGAAGCAGGGCCTCTACGAGGTGGTCGAGGGCATCTACCAGGTGCGCGGTTTCGACCTGTCCAACATCAGCTTCATCGAGGGCGACACCGGGGTCATCGTCATCGATCCGCTGGTCTCCACCGAGACCGCCGCTGCGGCGCTCGCGCTGTATCGCGCGCACCGCGGTGACCGTCCCGTCGTCGCGGTGATCTATACCCACAGCCACGTCGACCATTTCGGCGGTGTCCTCGGCGTGACGTCGCAAGCCGACGTCGATGCGGGCAAGGTCGCGGTGCTGGCGCCTGAGGCATTCACCGAGCACGCCGTGCAGGAGAACGTGTACGCCGGGAACGGCGATGGCGCGTCGCGCCGACCTACATGTACGGCACGCTGCTGGCGCGCGGCCCGCAGGGTCAGGTCGGGTGCGGTCTGGGGCAGAGCCGCGTCCACGGGCGAGGTCGCGATCATCGTGCCGACGCTCGACATCCGCGAAACCGGGGAGACGCACACCATCGACGGCGTCGAGATCGAGTTCCAGATGGCGCCCGGCACCGAGGCGCCCGCCGAAATGCATTTCTACTTCCCGCGTTACCGCGCGCTGTGCATGGCCGAGAACGCCACGCACAACCTGCACAACCTGCTCACGCTGCGCGGCGCGCTGGTCCGCGACCCGCACGGTTGGTCGGGCTATCTCACCGAGGCGATCGACACGTTCGCCGACCGCACCGACGTCGTGTTCGCGTCCCATCATTGGCCGACATGGGGCACGCGATCGGATCGTCGAGTTTCTTGTCGCTGCAGCGTGACCTGTACGCGTATCTGCACGACCAGACTCTGCGGCTGCTCAACCAGGGCTACACCGGCGTCGAGATCGCCGAGCAGTTCCAGCTGCCGCCGGCGTTGGAGAAGGCCTGGCACACGCACGGCTACTACGGTTCGGTCAGCCACAACGTGAAGGCGGTCTACCAGCGTTACATGGGCTGGTTCGACGGCAACCCGGGCCGGCTGTGGGCCCATCCGCCGGAGGCCATCGGCCCGCCGCTACGTCGATGCCATCGGCGGCATCGACCGCGTCGTCGAGCTCGCCCGCAAGGCGTTCGACGACGGCGACTTCCGCTGGGCGGCAACGCTTCTCGACCACGCCGTCTTCACCGACGCAGACCACGCGGCGGCGCGCGAACTCTACGCCGACACCCTGGAACAACTCGCCTACGGCGCCGAGAACGCGGTCTGGCGCAACTTCTTCCTGTCCGGAGCCACCGAACTGCGGACCGGCAACTTCGGCACCGCCACGCAGTCGACGTCGCCGGCGTTGCTCTCGCAGCTGTCGGCGGAGCAGATGTTCGACAGCTTCGCGATCAGCATCAACGGCCCGCGGGCCTGGGACCTCGACGTTGCCGTCGACGTCACGTTCCTCGACGCCGGCACCAACTACCGGCTGACGCTGCGCAACGGGGTGCTGGTGTACCGCAAGGTGCCCGCCGACGAGGCCACCGCCGCAGCGACGGTCAAACTCGCAAACAAGTTGCGGCTGTTGATGTTCGCGACGGGTGACACCGATTCACCCGGGCTCGGAGGTGACCGGAGACGAAGGCGCGCTGCCGTCCATCCTCGCGGTGCTCGACCGGCCCAACCCGAGCTTCAACATCGTCACGCCGTAGCGGGCTTGGTGTTGAGATTGCATGCAGGGCTGTGGTTCTCGCTGATCAACGACCCTGGGTGCAAAATCGACGCTAAGGGGTGCCGCCGTCGGCGCGCAGAATCGATCCGGTGGTGAAGCTCGACGCGTCGGATGCCAAAAACAGTGCGGCGCCGATGATCTCGGCTGGATTGCCTGCGCGCTGCAGCGGCAGGTGGCCGAACGGCTTCTTGACGGACTCCAGGTTCCACGCCTTGCTGATGTCGGTCAGGTACGGGCCGGCCATCAACGTGTTGACCCGCACGGTCGGGCCGAATGCCTTAGCCAGGCCCTCCGTCAACGCATTGAGGCCGGCCTTGGCCGCCGCGTAGGGAAGCATGTCCGGGGCCGGACGGATCGAGCCGCTCGAGCTGACGTTGATGATCGACCCGCCGCCGTCGGCCACCATTCGCTCGCCGACCAGCGCCGACAGCCGGAACGGGCCCTTGAAGTTGAGGTTCACCACGGCGTCGAACAGCTTCTCGGTGACCGAGCTCAGCGAGTCGTACAGCGGCGACATGCCTGCGTTGTTGATCAGCACGTCGACCTTGCCGAACCTGTCATAGGCCGCGTCGACCAACCCGTCGAGCTCGTCCCACCGGCCGACGTGCACCTGATACGGAAACGCGGCGCGTCCGGTGGCGGCGGCGATCTCCTCGGCGGTGGCCACGCAGGCGTCGTACTTGCGGCTGGCGATGATGACGTCGGCGCCGCACTGTGCTGCGGCGAAGGCCATCTCACGGCCCAGGCCGCGGCTGCCGCCGGTGACCAGCACTACCCGATCGGTGAGGTCGAACAGTTCGTCGGCGTAGCCCATGTCAGCGACTCCTTGTGCCGGTCTGTTCGCGGGCAGTCTCGCGGACCACTCGGTGAATGAACCCCAGCTTGCTGATCACCGGTGGCGGAATCACGAACGGGTACAACGGGTTCTTGCCCATCGCGGTGTTGACACGATTGAAGAACAGCGCCAGCCACGTCCAGTCGTAGAGCAGGCGCTCGATGGGTGCATCGTCGTAACTCTCCAGCGGCGTGATGTCCCGCGGAACCGAGAACCGCACCTGATCGGCGTGCAGGACCAGGCCCGCCTCACGGACGGTGTCGATGGTGTCGGTGATGTGGAGGTAGTGCGCGAAGCATTCCGCGAAGTCCTCCCACGGGTGCATGGTGGCGTACTCGGAGATGAAGGATTCCGGCCAGCCGTCGGGTGGGCCGAACTTGTAGTGCCTGGAGATCTCGGCCTGGTAGTCGGCGCGTTCGTCGCCGAACAGCTCGCGGCAGTCGTCGAGATAGCGCGCCGCGCCGGGGCCGGTTTCGACGAGGACGTGCTGGTAGTAGTGGCCGACCTCGTGACGGAAGTGTCCGAGCATGGTGCGGTACGGCTCGCCGAGCCGCACCCGCAGCGATTCTCGATAGGCGTCGAGTGACTCGACGAGATCGATCGTGATCACGCCGTTGGCATGTCCGATCGTCGACCGGCTTGCCCGCGCTGTAGCTCGACAGCAGATCGAAGGCAAGGCCGCCGTCGGTGCGCCAGAACGGTTCGACGGGAAGGCCGATGTCGAGCAGCTGCAGGATCAGCCGATGCATCGCGGTGGTGGTGTCGGCCAACTTCTCCTGGGCGATGGTGTCGTCGGCGTCGGGTTCGGTCCGGATCAACGAGTCGGCGAAGCACCGGCCCCTGTATGCCTTGTCCTGCGCGTCCGGGACCAGCCAATTGCAGCCCAGGCTGGCCGATTTGGTGCAGTTGACCCACCGGGATCCGTCGATTACGGCGGTTCCCTCGGATGTGGCGATCATCGACAGGGTGGGCACATGCAGGCCCAGTTCCGCTTGGCAGGTGGGGCAGCGCCGAGATTCGAAGGGGGCAAAGCTGTTGCATACCGGGCAGGCGAACGCGCGCACGGCATCTATCGTGGCACGGGCGCCATAGGTCACGAGGGTAGGAATGGATATGCAATTGCTGTTGGTCCGGCACGCATTGCCGCTTCGCAGCGAACCCGGACAGGGCTCCGACCCCGACCTGTCCGAGGAAGGCATCGAGCAAGCCAAGAGGCTGCCGGACGCGCTGGCACGCTTTCCGATCACGCGACTGGTCAGCAGCCCGCAGCGGCGCTCGGTGCAGACCGCGCAGCCGGTTGCCGACGCCCTGGGGCTCACCGTCGAGATCGACGAACGGCTCGCCGAGTACGACCGGGACATGGAGCACTACATCCCAATCGAGCAGATCGCCGCCGAGTTCCCCGAGGAGCTGGCGCGACTGGCCAGCGGGCACCTGCCTAGCAGCGTTGACGAGGCCGCATTTCTGGCTCGGATCGACGCGGGAATACGCGACCTGGTGGCCGCGGGGGACCACGAGGACACGGTCGCGGTGTTCAGCCATGGCGGGGTGATCAACGGGCTGCTGCACTGCATCCTGGGCACCGAGAAGATCTTGTGCGTCAATGTCGACTACGCCGGCATCACGCGGCTGTTGTCCTCACGCGAGGGCAACCTGTATGTGGCCGCCGTCAATGGCAGCGAACACGTATGGGATCTGCTCCCGCGAAACCAGCGGTGGTAAACAAGTCCGATGACCACCTCGCTGGAAGGGCTTGACCTCGACGCCTTGGACCGTCACCTGCGCTCCGCCGGCATACCCCGCACGGGTGAACTGCGGGCCGAGTTCATCTCCGGCGGGCGATCCAACCTGACGTTCCTGGTGTTCGACGACGCGTCCAAATGGGTGCTGCGCCGCCCGCCGCTGCACGGGCTGACACCGTCGGCACACGACATGGCCCGCGAGTACCGGGTGGTGGCCGCTCTGCATGACACGCCCGTGCCGGTGGCCCGCGCGGTCACCATGCGCAACGACGACTCCGTGCTGGGCGCGCCGTTTCAGATGGTCGAGTACGTGCCGGGGCGCGTCGTCCGGTACGCCGACGAACTCGAGGCACTCGGGGACAAGGACACCATCCACGACTGCGTCGACTCCCTGATCCGGGTGCTCGCCGATCTGCACTCGGTCGATCCCGAGGCGGTCGGTCTCGGTGATTTCGGCAAGGCAGGCGGCTATCTCGAACGCCAGGTGCGCCGCTGGGGCTCACAGTGGGAACTCGTGCGGCGCGAGGACGACCCGTGCGACGCCGATGTCCAGCGCCTGCATTCGGCTCTGGCGCAAGCGATTCCGGCGCAGAGCCGCAACGCGGTCGTGCACGGCGACTACCGCATCGACAACACGATGCTGGACTCCGAAGACGCCACCAAGGTGCTGGCCGTGCTGGACTGGGAGATGTCCACGCTGGGTGATCCTCTCAGCGACGCCGCGCTGATGTGCGTGTACCGCCACCCGCTGTTCAACGTGATACACGCGAGTTCGGCATGGGCGTCGCCGATGATCCCGGAAGCCGACGACCTTGCCAACCGGTATTCGTTGGCGGCCGATCAAGCGCTGGACAATTGGGACTTCTACATGGCGCTCGGGTATTTCAAGGTTGCGATCATCGCCGCGGGCATCGCATTCCGGGCCCGCATGGGCGGCGGCGTCGCCGACGACACCGACAAGGTGGACCAGGCGGTCGCCCCGCTGATCGCCGAGGGCCTCGAGGCGCTGTCTCGCGGCGCCTAGCCCTGCGCCTTGAAGTACTTCTTCGCCGCCCGGCGAAGCTGAATGATCCTGGCGGTGCCCGCCGCGACCGTCAGCAAGCCACCACACACCGCAGCCAACAGAATCGCGACGCCCACCGGCAGATTCCACTCCCAGACGAAGAGGTGAATGGTCGTGGAGTCGGTGTTCTGCATGATGAACACGAGCAGCAGGATGAGGATCAGAAATCCGACGATCAGCGCTGACCACAGCGCCGCCGCGCGAGTGAATTTGACCGCTGACTGCGGCGAAACGAGATACTCGCCGGGAGTGGCCGTCGGATCCGGTGGCGTCCCTTTCGACGAGGCCACCGGCGGCTCGATGGGTCCCGGCGGGACCTCGCCGATGGGCCGATCGGGCGAAACAGACGGATCGCTGGTCATGGGTCCATCTTTGCCCTTTCCCGCAGCGAATGAAACCACCGCGGGCTGTACACGGTGAGTTAAAGCGCGGCGATATGCGCCGCATCTCGATAGGGTCCGGGGAACTAGTGCGCCGAGAGGACCTTGGTTATGTCGAGCACACGTAGGTTGAACCTGGCGATCCTGGCGGCGGTGCTGGCGCTGATCACCGCCGCATGCGGCAGCTCGAACCCGGTGGGCGGCGGCAGCACCTCCGACGACGCGAAGTCAATCGTCGTCGGCTCCGCCGATTTCCCGGAGTCCAAGATCATCGCCGAGATCTATGCGAAGGCTCTGGAGGCCAACGGATTCACCGTGACCCGCCAACTCGGCATCGGCAGCCGCGAAACCTACATCCCCGCCGTCAAGGATCACTCCATCGACCTGATACCCGAGTACACCGGAAACCTGTTGCTCTACTTCGATCCTGAGTCAACCGTCACCACCCCCGACGCCGTCGAGGCGGAGCTGCGGCGGGCGCTGCCCGGCGACCTGGCGATCCTCACGCCGTCGCGGGCCTCCGACACCGACACCGTCACCGTCACCGAAGCCACCGCCAAGAAGTGGAACCTCAAGACGATCGCCGACCTCGCGCCACATTCGGCCGAAGTCAAATTCGCCGCGCCATCGGAGTTCCAGACCCGGCCGGTCGGACTGCCCGGGCTCAAGGAGAAGTACGGCCTGGACATCGCGCCGGCGAACTTCGTCGCGATCAGTGACGGTGGTGGCCCGGCAACCGTAAAGGCACTCGTTGACGGCACCGTGACCGCGGCCAACATCTTCAGTACCTCACCGGCGATCCCGCAGAACAACCTGGTGGCGCTCGAAGATCCGAAGAACAACTTCCTCGCTAGCAACGTCGTACCACTGGTCAACGCGCAGAAGATGTCCGATCAGCTCAAGACCGTCCTTGATGCGGTATCCGCCAAGCTGACTACGGAGGGCCTGACCCAACTCAACGGCGAGGTCTCCGGCAACACTGGTATCGACCCGGACGAGGCGGCAGGTAAATGGGTGCAAGCCAACGGCTTCGACAAGCCGGTCCAGGGATGAGACGTGATCCGCTTCGACAGCGTCACCAAGCAGTATCCCGACGGGACCGTTGCCGTTGACAACCTGACCCTCGACGTCCCCGAGGGCACGTTGGCGGTGTTCGTCGGGCCGTCGGGCTGCGGCAAGACCACCTCCATGCGGATGATCAACCGGATGATCGAGCCCACGTCGGGCACGCTGACCGTCGACGGCGCGGACGTCACCAAGGTCGACCCGGTGAAGCTGCGGCTCGGCATCGGGTACGTGATCCAAAGTGCCGGACTCATGCCGCACCAGCGGGTGCTCGACAACGTCGCCACCGTGCCGGTGCTGAAGGGGGAATCGCGGCGGGCGGCCCGCAAGGCCGCCTACGGCGTGCTCGAACGCGTCGGACTGGATCCCAAACTGGCCAACCGCTATCCGGCGCAGCTGTCGGGCGGTCAGCAGCAACGCGTCGGGGTAGCCCGGGCATTGGCGGCCGACCCGCCCAT
The DNA here is from genome assembly GCA_963851115.1 of uncultured Actinomycetota bacterium. Classification (GTDB taxonomy): domain Bacteria; phylum Actinomycetota; class Actinomycetes; order Mycobacteriales; family Mycobacteriaceae; genus Mycobacterium. The sequence goes on along the minus strand of CAWKOI010000016.1, from coordinate 12,637 downwards.
CCTGCTGATGGACGAGCCGTTCAGTGCGGTCGACCCGGTGGTTCGCGACGAGTTGCAGGCCGAAATGCTGCGCCTGCAAAGCGAACTGCGCAAGACCGTCGTCTTCGTCACCCATGACATCGACGAAGCGGTGAACCTGGGCGACAAGGTGGCGGTCTTCGGTCCCGGGGGCGCGCTGCAGCAGTACGACGAGCCGGCGCGGCTGCTGACCAACCCCGCCAACGACTTCGTCTCGGGTTTCATCGGTGCCGACCGTGGCTACCGGGGTCTGCAGTTCTTCGGTGCGACGGGCCTTCCGCTGCACGACATTCGGTGCGTCACCGAGGACGAGATCGACGGACTGGACCTCGCCGACGGGGACTGGGCGCTGGTGACGAAACCCGACGGCTCGCCGTTCGGCTGGATCGACCGCGGCGGGGTACAACGTCACCGCGAAGGAAACTCGTTGTACGACAGCGTGATTGCCGGTGGCTCGCTGTTCCGGCCCAACAACACACTGCGCGAGGCCCTCGACGCCGCGCTGTCATCTCCGTCCGGGCTGGGGGTCGCGGTCGACGACGCAGGCAAGGTCCTGGGCGGCGTGCGGGCCGACGATGTGCTCGCCGCGCTGGAAACGCAACGGCAGGCCTGAGGGTGCGCTATCTGCTCACACACCTCGACGACGCCTGGACCCTGACCGTCATCCACCTTCGGCTGTCGCTGATTCCGATCGTGCTCGGGCTGCTGATCGCCGTCCCTTTGGGTGCGCTCGTGCAACGCACCAGAACCCTGCGCCGGTTGACGACGATCACGGCGAGCATCATCTTCACCATCCCGTCGTTGGCGCTGTTCGTCGTGCTGCCGCTGATCATCCCGACTCGAATCCTCGACGAGGCCAACGTTATTGTCGCGCTGACGCTGTACACGACGGCGCTGCTGGTGCGCGCGGTGCCCGAGGCGCTCGACGCGGTGCCCGCTCCGGTGCGTGATGCTGCCACCGCAGTCGGCTACCGACCGCTCACTCGCATGCTGAAAGTCGAACTGCCGCTGTCGATTCCGGTGCTCGTCGCCAGCCTTCGGGTCGTGGCAGTCACCAATATCTCAATGGTGGCGGTCGGATCGGTGATCGGCATCGGCGGCCTGGGCACCTGGTTCACCGAGGGCTACCAGGCCGACAAGAGCGACCAGATTGTCGCCGGGATCATCGCGATCTTCGTGCTGGCGATCGTCATCGACACCCTGATCATGCTCGTCGGGCGGCTGGTCACCCCATGGACGCGGGCGGACCGCATAGCCCGGCCCAAGGCCAAGGTGGCCGCGCCATGAACTTCCTGCAGCAGGCGTTGTCGTACATCTTCACCGCGGCCAACTGGGGCGGGAACGCCGGGCTGGCCGCGCGGATCGCCGAGCATCTGCAGTACACCGTCGTCGCGGTGGCCGTCTCGGCGCTGATCGCCGTCCCGATCGGGATGGTCGTCGGGCACACCGGCCGTGGCACGTTCGTCATCGTCACCGGGGTCAACGCGCTGCGTGCCCTGCCCACCCTCGGCGTGCTGCTGCTCGGCGTGCTGCTGTGGGGCCTCGGGCTGGTGCCGCCGACCGTGGCGCTGATGCTGCTCGGCATCCCGCCGCTGCTGGCCGGCACCTATGCCGGCATCGCCAATGTGGACCGTGCGGTCGTCGACGCGGCCCGCTCGATGGGCATGACCGAGACGCGGGTCCTGCTGCGTGTCGAGGTGCCAAACGCGCTGCCGCTGATCCTGGGCGGGCTGCGCACGGCCACGCTGCAAATCGTGGCCACCGCCACCGTCGCTGCGTACGCCAGCCTCGGCGGGCTTGGCCGCTACCTGATCGACGGCATCAAGGTGCGGCAGTTCCACATCGCGTTGGTCGGCGCGTTGATGGTCACCGCGCTGGCGTTGATCCTCGACGCGGCGCTGGCGTTCGCGGTGTGGGCGTCGGTGCCCGGCACCGGCCGGCTGCGCCGCATGCCGCAACCGCTGCTTGGCGACGAAGTGGCGCTGGAAACGCGCCCGCCCGCAATATCCCAAAGCACTTCGTCAGCACGTTACGAACGAGGCGATCCGTCGCCTACGGTAGGGGGGTGAGTGAAGAAGCCCGCTCGGATGCGAAGGAAGGCCCCTGGCCGGCGATCTTGACCTGGCGTGCGCATGACGTTCCGCGGATGGAATCGGTGCGGGTCCAGCTGTCCGGCAACCGCATGAAGGCCCACGGCAGAATCGTTGCCGCCGCGGCCGGTTCTCATCCGGCGTTTTCCGCCTCCTACGACCTGGTGACCGACGAGGCCGGCGGAACGAAGCGACTCTCGCTGACCGTCACGCTCGCCGAGCGCGAACGCCAGCTGTCGATCGCCCGCGACGAAGAGAATATGTGGCTGGTTCAGGATCACACCGGCGAGACCAAACGCTCGGCCTATGACGGCGCACTCGACGTCGACGTGATCTTCAGCCCGTTCTTCAACGCGCTGCCGATCCGCCGCACCGGCCTCTATCAGCGCACCGACTCCATCACCTGCCCGGTCGTGTACGTGCGGCTGCCGGAGGTGTCCGTCGACACGGCCGTGATTGAATACGCCAGCGCCGGCCCGGACCCTCAGGCTGGCATCAAATTGCACTCCCCGTTCGCCGACACCACGATCACCGTCGACTCGGACGGGTTCATCCTCGACTACCCAGGACTGGCAGAGCGGATCTGATCACCCCGCCGGCACGACCGGCGGCGGCGAGTTCCTCACGCCAGTTGTCCGCCCCGACGACGATGGTGACGATCTCGGGCCGGCTGAAGCTGTCGTAGCGCACCCGTGCGGCGTGCCCGGCTTCGACGAGCTCGCTCAGCGGGCTCTTCGCTGCCAGCGCGTCGCGTGCGTGGTTCAGCAGGTCGAGCGTCCGCTCGAGGACGGGCAGCAGCTGGTCGGAGTTCGCTTCGCACATGGCCCGCACCAGATCGGGTGCGGTGGCCGCGACCCGGGTGCCGTCGCGGAACGATCCCGCGGCCAGCGCGAACGCCAGCGGCACCTCACCTGCGGTGATCGCGAGCGCCTCGGCGAGCAGGTGCGGCAGGTGGGAGATGGTCGCGGCCGCGGCGTCGTGTTCGTCGGAGCGCGCCGGGACCACCACCGCGCGGCAGTCAAGCGCCAGCTCCATCACCATCGTCCACACGTCGGCGTCGACGTGGTCGTCCACGCTGATCACCCACGGCGCGCCGACGAACAGCCGGGCATTGCCGGCGGCCCAGCCCGAGCGTGCTGTGCCGGCCATCGGATGCCCTCCGACGAAGCGGTCCAGAAGGCCGAAGGATCGGACCTCATCCAGGACGCAATCTTTCACGCTGGTCACATCGGTGAGCGGGCAGTCGGGGGCGATGTCGCGGATGTGGCCGAGCATGAGCGGCAGGGCCGGAACCGGCACGGCGAGCACAATCAATGCTTTGCTGTCGGCGGCTCGTGACAACGCCTCATCGATATTTTCGGTCGCGTCGAACCCATCGGCCTTTGCCCCTTGCACCGCCTCGATCGAGCGGTTGTATCCGAAAACTTCGCGCCCGGCCGCCGCGGCGGCACGCATCACGGAGCCCCCGATGAGACCCAGACCCACCACACAAACGGGTGTCTTTGTCACCCTCCAAGGTTGGCACATGCGCCTACATCGACCGACGTCAGGCTTGGTGTGGATTGCTAGTCAAAGCCCAGGTCGGGGACTACCGTTGGCCCACATGGGAGCACAAAGTGCCTCGGCGCAGAACCAGGCCGCCGAAATCCCGGACGGCTTCGGGGTGGCCGTCGTCCGGGAGGACGGCAAATGGCGTTGCGCGCCCATGCGTCGCGCCGTGTTGAGCAGCTTGTCCGCAGCGGAAACAGAACTGCGCGAATTGCGTAGTGCAGGTGCTGTTTTCGGATTGCTGGACGTTGACGACGAATTCTTTGTGATCGTGCGACCCGCGCCGGCCGGGACGCGACTGCTGTTGTCGGATGCTACCGCTGCGCTCGACTACGACATCGCTGCCGAGGTGCTGGAGAAGCTCGACAACGACATCAGCCCGGAGGATCTCGACGACGCCGACCCGTTCGAAGAGGGCGACTTGGGGCTGCTGTCGGACATCGGGCTGCCCGAGGCGGTGCTGGGCGTCATCCTCGACGAGACGGACCTCTACGCCGACGAACAATTGGGCCGGATCGCGCGGGAGATGGGCTTCGCCGACGAGTTGTCGGCGGTGCTTGAACGCCTTGATCGGTGAGGGCCGACGAGGACCTCATCCGGGCCGCTCTTGACGCCGCAGGCGCCGCCGGACCCCGTGACGTGCCCATCGGTGCGGTGATTGTCGCCGCCGACGGAACCGAATTGGCACGTGCGGCCAACGCGCGCGAGGAACTCGGCGACCCGACCGCGCACGCCGAGATCCTGGCCATGCGGGCCGCGGCGTCCGTGTTGGGGGACGGGTGGCGCCTGGAAGGCACGACCATGGCCGTCACCGTCGAACCGTGCACGATGTGCGCGGGCGCGCTGGTGATGGCGCGGGTGGCTCGGCTGGTGTTCGGGGCGTGGGAGCCGAAGACAGGGGCGGTCGGCTCGCTGTGGGACGTGGTCCGCGACCGGCGGCTGACGCACCGGCTGGAGGTGCGCGGGGGAGTGCTGGCCGACGAATGCGCGGCGCCGCTGGAGGCGTTCTTCGCCAAGCAGCGATTGGAGTAGACAGGTGGCCGCCCGGTAAGCTGCCACACGGTGGCGTGTCCGAGCGGCCTAAGGAGCACGCCTCGAAAGCGTGTGACGGGTAACCCCCGTCCGAGGGTTCAAATCCCTCCGCCACCGCCAAACTTTTCGTCGACTGTGGGAGATACGGCGCAGATTCGGCCGGAATTCGTCCGTACGGCCCACGCTCGGCGACAGATTCAGGTCTTGTCGTCGTGCTCCGGACAGAAGTACAGCGGAGCGCCGGCGATTATGTAGTTGGACAGGCCCTCATCCTTTGTCGCGATATCCAGCCTCTGAAGGATGGTGGACCAGTCGAGGCCGCGATCGTATTGAGCGCACACGTCCCTCGCGAGGTTGGCGAGGTTAGCGCAGTCGGTCGGATAACCCACGGCGGCCATGTCTCGGCAGAAGTCGAGCTCAGGTTCGGCGACGGCACTCGGCGCATAGATGAGCGACGCAATTGCCCCGGCCAACAGCAAGGCGGTTCCGGCGGCCTTCGTCATGTCATCTCCTTCATACCGTTTGTGTACCCGCTGGCTCTGCAGGCACGCGCTGCCGCAGGCTTCATTCATGGGCTTGGTCGTCGACGAACTACCAGAACTCGGTGTCACACGCTTATCGCCGTGGATCTTCAACTGTAACGTCATCCACACCGAGGACGGTGGTGCGGTGGTTGTCGATGCCGGTCTGCCGCAGACCGCCGATGATGCGGCGCCACACCTCGAGAGGCTGGCCGGTCCGACCATGCGATTGTCGCCACCCACGGCCACAGCGACCATGTCGCCGGGGCGGCCGAGCTGGCCCGACGGTATCAGTCGCGAATCTTCTTGCCTGCCAAGACAATCACATATCTCGACGGCGCCCAGCCTCGTAGTCGACCAGTGCCTTGATCGGCGCGCCATCGGTGGCCTGATCACCGGCAGCCGCGCGGCTGGTTACGGCACATCGGCCGGGATGCGTTGGGCCGGCGCAACTCCCGCAGGCGGACTTGTCGACGGCGACCAATTACCCGGTGCTCCCGCGTGGACGGTGATCGCGGCTCCCGGGCGGGCGACTCGAGCAACTGCCGGTCGCAAAGGCATTGAGGCCGACCGTGTTCAAAGGCTTCAGGCATGAGCGTGTCGGCAAGGGAGGCCAGCACGGCGCCGCCAGCAGCACCGCACACAGCACCCAGGTCAGCACGACGCTGCGCGGACTCGTTCCGGAGTTACGCATCGCGACGGCACCGACCAGCGACTCCGGCAGGTTGGAGACACCGTCCAGCGTCACCGCTGCCAGCAGGCCAGGCCCACTCCGCCGCGTGCCCCGGAGGCAACGACCTCACCAACAGGACGCCGGTCACCCGCTTCGGTGGGCTCCACTTTGCGCCGACGAGCGAACCGATGACCAGGGCGCTGGACGCGGCCAGGCCGAACAACACGGCGGTCAGCACTGCGGCATGATGCCCGCTCAGGCCGTGTCCAAACTCTTCGATGTCGCCTAGCGGCCGTAGAAGATTACGTTGTAGTCGGCGGTCCAGGCGCCTTCGATGCAGCTCATCGGCACACCATCGGGTGACTGCGCCACGCCCTTGTCCTCACCGCAGAGCGACCGCAAGGTCCGCATACCGACCAACGGCGGCGACGCTATCCACTGCCCTCTCGAACTGCAGGCCAACGTGTTGCCTGACGCGTCCAGGCCGAAGTTGTAGCGGGTGTTCTGAGTGCACGACTCTCCTTGCGCAGCGCTGCGATCCACGTAGGGGACGCAGTCCGCGCCGTCGCACCAGCCCGGTACCGCCGACGCCGTTCCGGCTGTCATCATCGGTGCCGCGACGAATCCGCAAGCCAGTGCAACTGCCGCCATCAGCTTCATGGGGTTAGCGTAGGTCGGCCAGCGCAGGCGTAGGGTCACTTGCCATGAAGTCGCTAGCTGCGGCGCTGCTCGCAGGGGTGTTTTCGACGGCGGCACTCGTCGCCGCGCCTTCCGCCAACGCCGACGTCGTGGCCTACCTCGTCAACGTGCACGTGCGGCCCGGCTACAACTTCCCCAACGCCGAGGCAGCCATCGGCTACGGGCAGAGCATCTGCGACCGGGTCGCGGCGAAGATGGGCTACGCGCTGCTCGTCGACCAGGTCAAGGCGGACTTTCACACCGCGGACTATTACCAGGGCGCCTATCTGATCAACCAGGCCGTCAACGAGCTGTGCCCCGCTCAGATCTGGCAGCTGCGGCAGTCGGCGGGCGGCTACACGGTGCCGGCCTGACGGTCACCAGTGACAACGGCGGCGCCCCTTCCGGGACGCCGCCGCCGTGTCGAACTGTGGATGCCTGACTACGGGCAGGTGACCTCGATCTCAAACGGCTTGTTGACCGGCTGCATGGGGTTAGCCATGTCCACACCGGTAGCGGTTCCCGAGATCTTGTAGGTGTTGCCGTCCTTCTCGGCGTTGGCTTCGCCCTGGCCGGTGCCCGACTGGTAACCGAGCGTGACGTTGTTGACGTTGCCGAGACCCACCGACTGCACCGTGGGTGAATCGCCGTCGCTGACCACCGCAGCGATGCCGGTGGTCGCTTCGCCGATCGCGATGTTCATGTTGCCGCCCATGGAGCTGCAGACGACAGTGCCCTGGACTTGCTGGTCCTGTCCGTCGATCGTGACTGTGGTCTTGCCCTCCGCCGCAGCGGCAGCAGAGGTCTCTCCCGTGGTCTCGGACTTCTTCTCGTCCGAACCACAGCCGGATAGACCGGCGATGACGATCGCCGCGCCGCCTACGGCGACAAGGAACCCACGATTCACCACTGTTCTCCTTTGTGTTGTCGTGACCCCGTCTAGCTCGGCGGATCATCTCAAGCAGTATGGTGCGCGCCTCACCCGCGGACATGCGATTGGGGGAAATATTTGCCTGCAGGGATATGTTCGCGAACATGCAGACTTTGCGCACTCCCGACGCACGCTTCCCGAATCTTCCTGAATTCCCTTATAGCCCAAAGTATTCCGACATCGATAGCGGCAAAGGCGGACGGCTGCGGGTGGCGTGGGTCGAAGATGGCCCCGCCGACGGCGATCCGGTGCTGATGTTGCACGGTGAACCGTCGTGGTCGTATCTGTATCGACGGATGATCCCGATTGTCGTGTCAGCCGGTTACCGCGTGATCTGCCCTGACCTCATCGGTTTCGGCCGGTCGGACAAACCCACCCGGATCGAGGACCACACCCATGCAAGACACGTCGAATGGATGCGTGCACTGGCGTTCGGCGTGCTGGACGGATACGACGCGCCATTCCCCGACGACACCTACTGCGCCGGCCCGCGCGCGATGCCGGGCCTGGTGCCGACCACTCCGCACGACCCCGCATCGGAGGCCAACCGAGCCGCGTGGAAAGCGTTGTGCGACAGCACAACCCCGATGCTGGTCGCGTTCAGCGACAGCGATCCCATCACCGGCCCCATGGCCGGCATCTTCGCCAGCCAGATGCGCGGCGCGCAAGGCGTCGACCATCCGGTGATCCGGGGCGCCGGGCATTTTCTGCAGGAGGATGCCGGAGAACAACTCGCCGAGGCGATCGTTCGATTCCTGCGGCAAGCGCGTTAGCAGGACACCTTGATCGAAAACGTGCCGGAAGTCCGGAAGCTGGGCTTGGCGGTATCGAAGCCGTCGGCCGTGCCGGTGATGTCGTAGGTTCGGCCGGTCATCGTCACCTTGGCGGTGCCGCCGAGGCCGGCGTTGTAGCTGCCGGTGAAACCGCCGAGGTTGTTGATGCCGACAGATTCGGCGGTCAGCTCGTCTTTGTTCGAGACCATCGCGGTGACTCCTGACGCCTGATCCCCGGTGTCGATCGTGGTCAGCGATCCCATCGACGAGCATTGCACCGCGTCCGTGGTTCCGGTGTCCTGACCGTTGATGGTGACCTGCGCGGTGCCCGCGACGAGGGCGCCCGGCGCAGGCTTGTACTCCGGCGGTTCCGACGAACACCCGGCAATCGCGGCGACGGCCACGGCGGCGACGCCCCATCGATGTCTCACAGTGCAGAATCTACGGCGTGGGCGAGCCCTTTTTCAGCGTTGACGCAGAGCTGCCCGGACGGCTCGGTCGCGCCGGGGTGATCCGCACTCCGCACGGCGACATCCACACCCCGGCCTTCATCGCCGTCGGAACCCAGGCCACCGTCAAGGCCGTCCTGCCGGAAACCATGAAAGAGCTTGGTGCGCAAGCTGTTCTGGCCAACGCCTATCACCTCTACCTGCAGCCCGGTCCCGACATTGTGGACGAGGCAGGGGGACTCGGCGCGTTCATGAACTGGCCGGGCCCGACATTCACCGACAGCGGCGGGTTTCAGGTGCTGTCGCTGGGCGCGGGTTTTCGCAAGGTGCTGGCGATGGACACCGAACGCGTTCGGGCCGACGACATCATCGCGGAAGGCAAGGAGCGCCTCGCTCACGTCGACGACGACGGGGTGACGTTTCGGTCGCATCTGGACGGCTCAACCCACCGGTTCACTCCCGAGGTGTCGATCGGCATCCAGCACCGGCTCGGCGCGGACATCATCTTCGCGTTCGACGAACTGACCACGCTGGTCAACACCCGCGGCTACCAGGAGCGGTCGGTGCAGCGCACCCACGACTGGGCGGTGCGGTGCTTGATCGAACACCGCCGGTTGGCTGAGGCGCACCCCGAGCGGCCGCCGCAGGCGTTGTTCGGCGTCGTGCAGGGCGCGCAGTACGAAGACCTGCGCCGGCAGGCCACACGCGGGCTGACCTCGATCATCGGCGACGACGGGCGCGGCTTCGACGGCTACGGCATCGGCGGAGCGCTGGAGAAGCAGAACCTGGCAACCATCGTCGGCTGGGTCAGCAGCGAGCTGCCCGCGGACAAGCCGCGCCACCTGCTGGGAATCAGTGAGCCCGACGACCTGTTCGACGCGGTCGCGGCGGGCGCCGACACCTTCGACTGTGTGTCGCCGTCGCGCGTCGCGCGCAACGCCGCGGTGTACTCGGGGACCGGTCGCTTCAACATCACCAACGCCCGGTACCGGCGCGACTTCACCCCGATCGACGACGACTGCGACTGCTACACGTGCACCCACTACACCCGCGCCTACCTGCACCATCTGTTCAAGGCCCGCGAGATCCTCTCTGCGACGCTGTGCACCATCCACAACGAGCGCTTCGTCATCAGGCTCGTCGACCAGATCCGCGCGGCGATCAAGGCGGGCGAGTTCGACGAACTGCGCGCGCAGTTCGTGGGGCGGTACTACTCGACGCGAAATGGCTAGCCCGGGGCGACGGTCCAACGCCGTGACTCACGGCCGAACAGCAGCACCGCGAGCAAGCTGGTGCCAGTCGACGAGATATCACATGTGTGCGCGTTTCTGAACAGCGCACACCTCGCCGAACGCGATGCTCGCACACGAGGTCCGGCGTACGGTCTAGCGCATGCGAATCCTCCTGGTAGGCGCCGGTGGTGTCGGATCGGCGTTCTGCTCCATCGCCGTGCGCCGAGACTTCTTCGAGCAGATCGTAGTCTGTGACTACGACGAGACACGCGCCAAGCAGGCCGCGGATGCGGTCGGCGATACCCGGTTCTCCGCAGCGCAGGTCGACGCCACATCGGCCGAGGCGGTCGCCGAACTCGTTCGGCGACACGAGATCACCCACGTGATGAACGCCGTCGACCCGCGGTTCGTGATGCCGATCTTCAACGGCGCACTGGCCGGTGGCGCCGACTACCTCGACATGGCGATGAGCCTGTCGCAGCGCCACCCCGAGCACCCGTACAGCCAGACCGGCGTCAAGCTCGGCGACGAGCAGTTCGCTGTCGAGGACCAGTGGCGCGCGGCCGGGCGGCTCGCGCTCGTCGGCATCGGGGTGGAGCCGGGGCTCTCCGACGTGTTCGCGCGGTACGCCGCCGACCACCTGTTCTCCGACATCGACGAGCTCGGCACTCGCGACGGGTCGAACCTGACCGTCGACGGCTACGAGTTTGCGCCGTCGTTCTCCATCTGGACCACCATCGAGGAGTGCCTCAATCCGCCGGTGATCTGGGAGGCCGACCGCGGCTGGTTCACCACCGAGCCCTTCAGCGAGCCAGAGGTTTTCGACTTCCCCGACGGTATCGGCCCCGTCGAGTGCGTCAACGTCGAGCACGAGGAAGTCCTGTTGATGCCGCGATGGGTCAAGTGCAAACGTGCGACGTTCAAGTACGGCCTCGGCGCCGAGTTCATCGATATGCTCAAGACGCTGCACAAGCTCGGCCTCGACCGCACCGAGAAGGTGAAAGTCGGTGGGGTCGAGGTCAGTCCGCGCGACGTCGTCGCGGCGTGCCTGCCCAACCCGGCGACGCTCGGACCCAAGATGGGTGGCAAGACCTGCGCCGGGCTGTGGGTGACGGGCACCGGAAAGGACGGTAACCCGCGCTCGACGTACCTGTACCACGTCGTCGACAACCAGTGGTCGATGGCCGAGTACGGCCACCAGTGTGTCGTGTGGCAGACGGCCATCAATCCCGTTGTGGCGCTGGAGCTTCTGGCCAACGGCACGTGGAGTGGCAGCGGAGTGCTCGGCCCTGAGGCGTTCGACCCGCTGCCGTTCCTCGAGCTGCTGACGGCCTACGGCTCACCCTGGGGCCAGCAGGAGCTGTGACGCATGCCCCAAGAGCTGACCGCCGAGCAGGCCGCCGCCCGACTGACACCCGCTGATACCTTGGGTATCCCGCTCGGTCCCGGTCAGCCCCCGGCGTTCCTGCGCGCGCTGGGAGAGCGCGAGGACTGGACGGATCTGCGCGGGTTCGGCTCCTGCTTGCGGTTATGACCGATCTGCCTTCGGCGGGCGGACCCTTCTCCGGTCGCTCGACGGGCGCTGCTTGACGCGGTGCGAACAGGAGTTCGCACCTGATTCCGCCGCTGTCTGGCCGCTCTCCAGCGGCATTCCCGAGCGTGATGACGACGGTCGCGTCGCCGCCCGACGCCGACGGCCGGTGCTCCTGATACCGCTCGCCGACGCGGGGGCACCACGACGACGTTCGCCGCGCGGTCGCCGATCCGCCGGTGGCGGGTCGTCGATAGCTCGAACGGCGACGTAAACACCCTCGGTTCCGGCGGGCAACACGCCACGCGCTGACGTCGACGAGATCGACGTCCTCGTGGTGTTCGACGGACGAGCCGCTCGCCCTGAGCACCGGAGGCGACGCGACCGACCGCGCCGACCAAGGACGGTTCTTCGTAGAAGTCACGCGGCGGACGTTCGTACAGAGCGGCGCCACCCTGCCGACGGGGTTCGGCTCGAGCCCCGCCGGTATCTCCACGGCTGGCGCGGCAGCGACGGCGGTGTCTCGGCTTGTCTGAGTGGTTTGACATTTCACGGACCGTGCGGCAAGGGTTCCGCATGCCCGAGAGCAGACCGCCGACAGGCTGCCGCACGGCGTGCGACACCGACGACGACGCTGGGTATGCCCCTCACCTGGCCCGGGCCACCCGCCGTGCGTTCATGCCGGCGCGATCGTGAGCGCCGGAGGTCATCGCTGCACGACGCATGTCTCGATCAATGGCGCGCTCGCGATCGACATCCACGGCCAGGTCGTCGCCGACACGATCTCCGGCGACCAGTTCAGCGGGATCGGCGGCGCCGAGGACTTCGTGGCCGGCGCCGGGCTCGAGCTGTCGGACCGCTCGCTGATCTGCCTGCCCTCGACGTTCGAGAAGGACGACAGACTGCAGTCGCGGATCGTGCCGTGGTTCGGCCCCGGCGCCGTGATCACGACGCCGCGGCACCAAGTCGACGTTATCGTCACCGAGTACGGCGTCGCCGAACTCGAGGCAGGACCGTCCAGGAGCGCGGTGAGGCGCTTGTGGCGATCGCCACCCGCAGTTCCGTGACGAGCTGCTCGCGGCCGCCGAGCGCGCGTCGAAGGGCCGCTCGCCTGTCGCGTAACTCAAGGCGTGTAGATCCACGGGTGCTGCGGCAGTTTGG
>CAWKOI010000015.1:0-118423 GCA_963851115.1 uncultured Actinomycetota bacterium | reverse complement strand
CCTCCAGCGGCGGCACCAATGGCAGCACCGCGAGACCCGCGAAATCACCGGCGCCAAGGCCCTCGTGGTCGGCACCGGAGGGATCGGCCGGGAGACGGCTCGGCTGCTGCGCGCCGCGGGGATGGAGGTCCGCGGCGCGGGCCGCACAGCGCGCGCGGCGACGATCCTGACTTCGGCGAAATCGTTGCGAGCGCGAGCCTTTCGGCCGAGGTCGGCTGGTGCGACCACCTGGTCCTTGCGGCGCCGCTGACCGACGCGACCCGCGGCCTCGTCGATGCGGACGTGCTCGCGCGCGATGAAGCCGGACGCGCATCTGGTCAACGTCGGGCGCGGCCCAGCTCGTCGACGAGTCCGCCTTGCTCGAAGCGCTGACCGAACGGCCCGCTCGGCGGCGCCACCCTGGACGTGTTCACGACGAGCCGCTGCCCGCCGAGCACCCGCTGTGGGCGCGCCGGGCGTGGCGATCACCGCGCACATGTCCGGCGATGTCGTCGGCTGGCGTGACACCCTGGCCGCGCAGTTCGTCGACAATGCCCGGCGTTGGCTGGCCGGCGACCGCTGCTCAACGTGGTCGACAAGAAGCTTGGCTATGTCCCCGGGGAGGCTCGGCTCGATGATCCCGTCGGCCATCAGACCTCGTCGAGGCGTATCGGCGAAAGGTGCTCTCCCCGGTCGAGGCGACGCAGGCCGCGCTGGAGGCGATCGACCGCTATGACGGCGAGGTCAACGCGTTCGTTCTGGTCGACCCCGAGGGCGCGCTCGCGGCCGCGAAAGAGTCGGAGGCAGCGGTGGCACGCGGGCGAGCCGCTGGGCCCCGGCGACGGCGTGCCGACGTCGATCAAGGATGTGCTGTGGACCGCGCGGCTGGCCGACGCTGCGCGGCAGCACGCTGATCGACGAGGCGGGTCCGTGGGAGGAGGACGCACCGAGTGTCGCGCGCTGCGGGAGACCGGCGCGGTCATCATCGGCAAGACCACGACGCCGGAGTTCGCCTGGAAGGGCGTCACCGACTCGTTCCGGCACGGCGTCACCCGCAACCCCTGGGATCTGGGCACGACCTCGGGCGGCTCGAGCGGCGGCAGCGCGGCCGCGGTCGGGCTCGGCATGGGCGCGTGGTCGGTCGGCACCGACGGCGGCGGCTCGGTCCGGATCCCGGCGGCGTTCACCGGCACGGTCGCGCTCAAGCCGACCTACGGGCTGGTCCCGCTCTACCCGGCGAGCCCGTTCGGCACCCTGTCGCACGTCGGCCCGATGACCGCACCGGTGCGGACTGCGCGGCGCTGCTCGACGTGATCAGCGGCTTCGACGCCCGCGACTGGGCGGCCATGCCGACGCCGACGAAGTCGTTCCTGGACGGGCTCGACGACGGCGTCGCGGGCCTGCGCATCGCGTTCTCGCCCAACCTCGGCTTTGTCCGCAACGACCCCGAGGTCGACGCAGCGGTCCGGGCCGCTGTCGAGGTGCTCGCCGTCGCCGGCGCCCAAGTCGACGAGATCGATCCCGGCTTCGCCGATCCGGTCGAGGCGTTCCACGTGCTGTGGTTCACCGGCGCGGCGAAGGTGCTGCGGGCGCTACGGCGACGCGGTCGACGACCGGGTCGACCCTGGGCTGCGGCGGACCGCGGCGGTCGGGGCGGCATACTCCGCGGCGGACTACCTCGACGCGACGGCGGTGCGGATGGAACTCGGCGTGCGGATGGGCCGGTTCCACGAGACCTACGACGTGCTGCTCACGCCGACGCTGCCGATGCCCGGCGTTCGCCGCCGGGCAGGACGTGCCGGACGGCTGGAGTTCGCCGGACTGGACGAGCTGGACGCCGTACACCTATCCGTTCAACATGACCCAGCAGCCGGCGCTGAGCGTGCCCTGCGGCTTCACCTCCGCGGGGCTGCCGGTCGGCCTGCAGGTCGTCGGCCCGCGGCACGCCGACGCGCTGGTGCTGCGGGTCGGCCAGGCGTACCAGTCCGCCACCGACTGGCATCTGAGCACTCCGGCACTTCTGACCGAGGAGGTTCGATGAGCAGGTACATCACGGTGACCCTGGACAAGCGCGGCGTGAGTTGCGTCGCCCGGCTGCTCGACGACGAGGCGCCCCGGACCTGCGCGGCCGTCTGGGACGCGCTGCCGCTGTCGGCGGCCAGGTGTTCCACGGCAAGTACGCGCGCAACGAGATCTACACGCTGCTACCGGCTTTCGCGCCGAATGACCCGGGCAAGGAGAACACCACGGTCACGCCGATCCCGGGCGACCTGTGCTGGTTCTCGTTCGACTCCGACGACCTCGGCAACCCGGCATACGGGTATGAGAACAGCACCGGGACCGGGACGACCGGCGCGATCGTCGACCTCGCGCTCTTCTACGGGCGGAACAACCTGCTGATCAACGGCGACCAGGGCTGGGTGCCGGGCAACGTCTTCGGCGCCGTCGTCGAGGGCCTCGACGAGATGGCCGCGGCCTGCCAGGACGTCTGGATGGGCGGCGCCCGCGGCGAGACCCTGAGCTTCAGTCGCCGCGACTAGCCACGCAGGTCGCGGACCGGCAGATATCATCGCGCGCTGCGCGCGGTCTCGTGTCAGCCCGGCACAACCGCCTCGGCAACTGGCTACGCTACGGCGGTGGATCCTCTTGACCTCGCTTTCGCCGGCGCCGCCGAGCAGGCGCGCATGTTGGCGTCGGGCAGCGTTACCGCACCCGAACTGCTCGAGCTGTACCTCGACCGCATCGCCCGCCTCGACCGCGAGTTGCGGTCATACCGCGTCGTGCTCGCCGACACCGCGCGTCAGGAAGCGGGTGTCGCGCAGGACCGGCTGAATGCGGGGGAGCGGCGGCCCCTGCTCGGCGTGCCGATCGCGATCAAGGACGACGTCGACGTCGCCGGCGAGGTAACCACATATGGGACCGCGGCCCATGGACCGGCTCCCACCCAGGACGCCGAGGTGGTGCGACGGCTGCGTGAGGCGGGCGCGGTCATCGTCGGAAAGACCGCGGTGCCCGAGATGATGATCTGGTCGTTCACCGAGACCGTCACGTTCGGTGCGACGCGCAACCCGTGGAACACCGACTACACGCCGGGCGGCAGCAGTGGTGGCAGCGGCGCGGCCGTCGCGGCAGGCCTGGCAGCGATGGCGCTGGGTTCCGACGGCATGGGATCTATTCGGATCCCGTCGACATGGTGCGGCCTGTTCGGGGTCAAACCCCAGCGCGATCGGGTTCCTCTGGCGCCGCACGACGATGCGTGGAATGGCTTGAGCGTGAACGGGCCGATGGCCAGGACCGTCGAGGACGCTGCGCTCTTCCTCGATGTGACCACCGCGGACGGCGGTTTCGTGGGGGCAGCGGCGCGAGAGCCGGGACGCCTACGTATCGCGCTGAGCACCAAGGCGCCTCCACCGCTGATGGTACGGGTGGGCGTGGCGCAGCGGGCGGCCGTCGAGGAAGCCGGCGAGTTGCTGCGCGAGCTCGGGCACGACGTGATCGTCCGGGACCCTGACTACCCGCCGCATGCGGTCGCACACGCCCTGTCTCGTTACTTCCGCGGAGTCTACGATGACGTGCAAACGCTGGCCCGTCCAGAGCGGCTCGATGCCCGCACCCGTCACTTTGCCAGGATCGGCGGAATGCTCTCCGAGCGGCGGATGAGGGCTATCAGATCTGCCGAAAGTGAAGTGGCCGAACGGATCCAGACGATCTACGACGATGTCGATGTCGTCATCACGCCGGGAACGGCGACGGGCCCGTCGCGCATCGGGGCTTACCAGAAGCGAGGTGCGTTGTCGACGCTGACGCTGGTGGCTGCTCGCGTGCCGTTCCAGGCACCGTTCAACGTGACGGGCCAACCGGCAGCGGTCGTGCCGTGGGGGTTGGACGGCACCGGCGTGCCGACATCAATCCAGTTGGTGGGCAGGCCTTTCGATGAGGCGACGCTGCTGTCCCTCGGCCCCAAATCGAGAAGGCGCGGCCTTGGGCGAACAGTCGCCCGCGGTGTCCTAGTCCATTGCTTCGGCCATCGCCAGTGCTGCTGAACTGAGAATAGCGCCGGTGGCGTCCGCGGCACCGTTATTGACGTGGGGTTAAGGCTTCCGCCAGGCGCCTAGCTTGTGCGCATATCGCATGGTTTGGCAGGGCTGGTCGAGGGCAAGCGCACGATAATGCAGATCGGATGGTCGATGCCGGACCCACCGGCCGAAGTTCTTCTCCGCAGCGGCGCCGTTGAATAACACCGTGTGATCGCGGGTGTGCACCGAAGAATATTCAAAGTCGTTGGCCACCATGCTGTCTGACTCTACCGCCGAATCTAGGCTGCCGACGCGCCGACATGACCGCAGCACGTCCCACACCGCCACACGTTGGGCCCGCAGCGCGGCGGTCCGTGCGCTCGTACGGAGCCTCGGCATCGAACCCGAAGATCTCGCCCATGATCCGCCAGAACGCATTGCGCGGATTCCCGTAATACTCCTGTGCGGCCAACGACATCGCACTGGGCATATTGCCGAGGATCAACACCCGTGCACCGTCACCGATGATCGGTGGCAGGCCATGCAAAAGAGGCGAGGTCATCGCGCGATCAGATCAGAGTCGATCCGCGTCACAGCCGCCCGGCCAACTGGAACGACCGCGAATTCGCCAGGTAGTAGCCGCCGACCGCGAGCACCAGGATCACCACGAGTGCCAGCACGACGCCGAAAGTCCACCGCCGCATCACTGCTGTATACAACAGCGGCTTCGGTATACGTTGAGCGCGTGGCCGAGGACGTCGACATCGAGGCTGCGGGGCTGCTCGACGGGCTCGCGGGACAAGCGCGCGCCGAGCGGGCAGAGCTGATCGAGTGGCTACTGGGCAAGGGCTTCACCGTCGAACAGATTCGGGGAGAAGTCGCACCGATATTGATGCCCGCCGGTCGCATCGTCGGCAATGACGGCGTGTACGTGTCCGCCCGCCAGATCTGCGAGGAAACCGGCATCGACCTGGAGCTTCTCGAGGAGATCCAACGCGCGATGGGCCTGCCGAGGGCCGACGACCCCGATGCGGTTGTCCATCTGCGCGCCGACAGCAAGGCCGCCGCAAACGCGAGGGTCTTTGTTGGCATGGGATTGAGCCGCGAGCAGGTGATCACCGTGTCACGAGTACTCGGACATGGACTCGCCCAGACTGCCGAGGCGATGCGCCAGGTCGTTCTCGAGGCTGTGATACAACCCGGCGCCACGGAGCTACAACTCGCACAGGCCTACGAGGTCGTGGTGCAGCAGGTTTCGCCGCTGCTCGGCCCGTTGTGTGACGACGTGCTTCGCGTGCAACTACGCCACACGTTGGAGACGGAGGCGGTCAGCGTTGCCGAGCGGGCAGCCGGTAGCCGTCCCGGGCGCGCGCAACGTCGCGGTCGCGTTCGCCGACCTGGTTGGCTTCACCCGGCTAGGTGAAGCGGTTCCGCCGGAGGAGCTCGAGCATCTCGCCAGCCGGTTGTCCGGCCTCGCCCACGATGTCGTCGCGCCACCGGTGCGGTTCATCAAGACAATTGGCGACGCCGTGATGTTCGTCAGCACCGATCCGGTGGCGCTGCTGCGAACGGCGCTGGCACTGGTCAAAGCCGCCGAGAAGTACGACGACTTCCCCCAGCTGCGTGTCGGGATCGCATCGGGGTCGGCAGTCAGCCGAGCCGGCGACTGGTTCGGCAGCCCCGTGAATGTGGCCAGTCGCGTGACAGGTGTAGCACGACCGGGTGCGGTACTGGTTTCCGAATCCACCCGTGTTGCAATCGCATCCGCTGACGGATTCGACTGGTCATTCGCGGGCGCCCGGCACCTCAAGGGCGTCAAGGGCGAGGTGAAACTGTTCCGCGCTCGCGCCGCAGGCGAGGAATAGTGTTGGCGCCATGGCCGCAGACGTCGATATCGAAGCGTTGGGCCTGCTCGACGGCCTCGAGGACGACGCGCGCCGAGAACGCGCGGAATTGATCGCCTGGCTGCTCGACCGCGGCTTCAAGCTCGAGCACATTCGCGCGTCGGTCGCCGCGCCCTTGATGTTGCCCGCCTACAGAGTGCTCGGCGACGACGGAGATTTCGTATCCGCGCGCGAGGTCTGCGAGTCAACCGGGGTCGAACTGGAGCTGCTGCAGCGCCTGCAACGCGCCGTCGGTCTGCCCTGCATCGAAGATCCCGACGCGGCGGTGTTGTTGCGCGCGGACGGAGAGGCCGCGGCGCGGGCGAAGTTGTTTCTCGACATGGGCATAGACCCCGAGGACACGGTTGCCGTTATGCGGGTGCTCGTGGAGAGCCTCGGTCATGCCGCGGCGATCATGCGCGAGGCAGGCGCTGAAAGCCATTCTGCGGCCGGGGTCCACCGAGATCGAGCTTGCCGAGGGATCCGAACAGCTGGCGCTTCAATGCCTCTCCGTTGCTGGGTCCGTTGATGGAAGACCTGATTCGCATGGTGCTACGGCATTCGTTCGAGGTGGAGGCCGTAACCGCCGCCGAGCGGGCGGCGGGCACACTCCCAGGCGCACGGCCGGTGACCGTCGCGTTCGCCGACCTTGCCGGCTTCACCCGACTCGGCGAGGCGCTGCCTGCCGAGGAACTGGAGCATGTAGCCAGCCGGCTGGCCGACCTCGCCCACGACGTGGCCTTCGCGCCGGTGCGGTTCGTCAAGTCGATAGGCGACGCAGTGATGCTCATGTCCTTCGAGGCGGCGCCACTATTGGCGGCCGTTCTAGACCTGGCCGACGCGGCGGTCGCCAACGACTTGCCCCGCCTTCGGATCGGCGTTGCGTCCGGGTGTGCGGTCACCCGGGCGGGCGACTGGTTCGGCAGTCCGGTCAATCTGGCAAGCCGTGTGACCGCCGCGGCGCGTCCCGGGAACGGTGTTGGTCGCCGAGTCGGCGCGCGACGCCGTCGCGAACGCGCCGGGCTTTGATTGGTCGTCGGCAGGCACTCGCCGACTCAAGGGCGTGAGCCAGGAAGTGAAGCTGTTTCGCGTCGGGCGAACCTGACGCTCGGATTCACTTGCGTCACTTTCGTTTCAACTTGTGGATCTTCTAGGCGCGAGTGTCGGGTTGTGGCACGGTTTCTTTGCCTGAGCGTTTCCGAACCCGAACTGGCAGGCTCACGGCCCCGACAGCACGATGAGTCGGCTGGAACAGCACGCTAGCGGGATGGCGTGAATCTACGCAGCCGCAGGCTGTTGCTCACGACGAACACCGAGCTGAAAGCCATTGCGGCGCCGGCGATCATCGGATTCAGCAGACCGGCCGCTGCCAGCGGGAGCGCCGCGACGTTGTAGGCGAAGGCCCAGAACAAGTTGCCCTTGATCGTCGTCAATGTCTTGCGGGACAGCCGAATCGCGTCCGGGACAGCGCGCAGATCATCGCGTACCAGCGTCAGGTCGCTTGCTTCGATGGCGACGTCGGTACCGCTGCCCATCGCGAGACCAAGGTCGGCCTGGGCGAGCGCGGCCGCATCGTTGACGCCGTCGCCGACCATCGCCACCACCTTGCCGTCGGCCTGCAGACGTTTGATGGTTGCGACCTTTTCCTGCGGTAGCACCTCGGCGATGACCTCGTCGATCCCCACCTGCCGGGCGATCGTGCGTGCGGCGGCCTCGTTGTCGCCGGTCAACATGATCGGCGTCAACCCGAGCGCGCGCAGTTGTCTGACCGCCTCGGACGAGGTCGGCTTGACCTCATCGGCGACAACCAGCACTCCGCGGGCCTGCCCATCCCAGCCAACGGCGACTGCAGTCCTGCCCTCAGATTCGGCTTGCCGCATGGACTTAGCGAGCTCCTCGGGCAAGCGCAGTGACGAGTCGGTGAGGAGGCGCTGCCGGCCGACCACCACGGCGTGACCCTCGACGACACCCTGCACGCCCAATCCCGCAACGTTGGTGAACTCCTCGACGGACGGAAGGTCCCCCACCTTGTTGCGCGCGCCGGTCGCGATCGCTTTGGCGATCGGGTGCTCCGAAGAGTCCTCCAGCGCGCCGGCCAGCCGCAGCACGTCATCGGGCTGCTCACCGTCCGCGGTGATCACGTCGAGCAGCGTCATTGTTCCGGTGGTTACCGTGCCGGTCTTGTCCACGACGATGGTGTCGATGCGACGGGTGGACTCCAGAATTTCCGGACCTCTGATCAGGATGCCGAGCTGTGCCCCTCGGCCGGTGCCGACCATCAGGGCGGTCGGTGTCGCAAGTCCCAATGCACACGGGCAGGCGATGATCAGCACTGCCACTGCGGCGGTGAATGCCGCGGCAACGGATCCGCCTGTGCCCAACCAGAATCCGAGCGTCGCCACAGACAGGGCGATGACGATCGGCACGAAGATCGCCGAAATCTTGTCGGCCAGCCGCTGAGCTTGTGCCTTGCCGTTCTGGGCGTCCTCCACGAGCAGCGCCATCTGCGCCAGTTGTGTATCGGAGCCAACCCTGGTCGCCCGCACGATGAGTCGGCCGTCCACGTTGACCGTCGCGCCAGCTACCTGGTCGCCCGTGCCGACGTCCACCGGCACCGACTCGCCCGTGAGCATTGACGCATCCACGGCTGAACTGCCCTCGACGACAACGCCATCCGTGGCGATCTTCTCGCCCGGCCGCACGACGAATTCGTCGCCGACCTCCAGCTGGTCGATTGGGATGCGCTGTTCCACACCATTCCTGCGCACCGAGACGTCTTTGGCGCCAAGCTCCAGCAGCGCCCTCAACGCGGCGCCGGCCCGGCGCTTGGACAGGGCCTCGAAGTACCGTCCGGCCAGGATGAACGTGGTCACACCGGCGGCGGCTTCCAGATAGATGTTGCCGGTGCCATCCGTGCGGGCGATGATCAGCTCGAACGGATGCGTCATGCCCGGCATGCCGGCGGTGCCCCAGAACAACGCGTAGATCGACCAGCCCAGCGCGGCGAGGGTGCCCATCGAGATCAGCGTGTCCATGGTTGCGGTGCCGTGCCGCAGGTTCGCCCACGCCGCCCGGTGGAATGGCCATGCTCCCCACACCACGACGGGCGCCGCCAGCGTCAAGGACAGCCACTGCCAATTCGTGAACTGCAGCGCCGGGACCATCGCCATCGCGATCACCGGCACGGTCAGCACGAGCGAGATCAGCAGCCGCTGCCGAAGCGATGCGGTCGGGTCGTCCTCGACTGTGGTCTCGGACTCGGTCGCCGAGCCCTCCGGCGCGGGCAGGTGCGCTTGGTATCCGGCATCGTCAACGGTCGCCACCAACTGTTCGGGGGTGACGTCGCCGCCGTACTCGACCCGCGCCTTCTCGGTCGCAAAGTTCACGGTCGCGGTAACCCCGTCGAGCTTGTTGAGCTTCTTCTCGACCCGTGCCGCACACGACGCACACGTCATCCCGTCGATCGAGAGTTCGACAGTCGACATCTCAGTGGCCGTGCCCTGTGTGGGCGGGCTGCCCGGCAGGTGCGGAATCTCCGTTGTCGACCGACACGGTGAACTCTGCGGTCCGTACGACACCTTGATGCTGGAAGTCGAGGAACAGCCGGTAATCACCCGAGCTGGGGAAGGCGGTGTGGAAACCGATCTGCGGGGCCTGCGGGCGTGACGCCATCGCCAGGCTCGCCCATCGGATGGACGTGCAGGTAGGCCAGATCAGACGCGCGGAGCGCGACGAGATGACCGTAGGCACCGAGATATGGCTGCAGATCAGTGACCGGCTTGCCACCGCGACTAACCGTCAGCGTCAGCATCGACGATTCGTTGACCTTCGGCGTTCCACTCAACGTCACGGTATACCCGTCAACATCCGTCGCGGTTGAGACTGCAGGCAACGGCTGCGGGTCGTATTGGCCGGCGACGTGCACGTTGGCCCCCAGCGTCAGCGCCGGACCGTCTGCAGGAGTGAAGTCCGCGAAGACGCGGTAGTCACCGGCGCGGCTGAGATCGACTGGGACGCGCCATGTTCCGTTGCCATCGAGTACGGGGTGGATGTGCTGGAAACCGGCAAGATCGTTGCGGACCACAATCAAATGCAGCAACTTCTCGTGGCTTTCGGTGTAGCGCGTCACCGGGGCGCCGCTGGAATCGAGAATGCGGAATCGAAGCGGCACGTCCTTGTCGGCCGCGAACCGATACTCAGCCAAGTCGAGGGTGAAGCCGTTCTCGGTGGACTGCAGCCCTCCGGGCAGCTCTGGTGCCGCGGCCGGGGCTGGCGCGTCGGCGTGTCCAGGCGCGTGTGCCACAGCGACATCGTCCTTGGGGCCAACGGCCTTGCCGACCCAGACGGCGACCGCGAACACTGCCACGAGGCCGACGACGAACGCGGCGAACCTTTGCGCAGGTTTCATCAGCTGGCCAGCCGATAGCCGGCTTCCTCCACGGCGTTTCTGATCGCGGCGGTCTCAACATGGCTCTCGCTGTCGATGGTGACCCTGCCCTCTGCGAGGTCCACGTCAACAGAGGTGACACCGGGGATCTGACCAACTTCGTCCTGCACTGATGATGCGCAGTGACCGCAGGACATGCCGGCGACGCTGACCGTAATGGTGCTCATCTTCACTGCTCCCGCTCGATCTGGATTCATTGTCGACAACTTCATGTGTACCATACCCCCCTAGGGTATTCAACGGAAACGAGAAGGGATCACTGACAGTGATGTGGAAACGAACTCTGATCGGCGCCGGCGCTATCGTGGCGTTGGTCGTCTCGGCGGGCTGTAGCAGCAGCAATTCCAGCGGTGAGCACCCCGCTGGGCACACCACGTCGGCCTCCGCGACCTCCTCTGCCACGACGGCGGCACCGACCGCTGAAGCGCATAACGATGCGGACGTGACGTTCGCGCAGCACATGATTCCGCACCACCGGCAGGCGATCGAGATGAGCGACATCGTGCTGGGCAAGCAGGGCATCGACCCGCGGGTCACTCAACTCGCAAATCAGATCAAAGCGGCGCAGGATCCCGAGATCCAACAGATGCAGACTTGGCTCAACGAGTGGGGCACTCCGCCCATGCCGCCCACGCCCGGCCACGGCGACATGCCGGGGATGACGGGCATGATGTCCGAGCAGGACATGATGGCGCTGAAGAATGCGCAGAACGTCGACGCCAGCAGGTTGTTCCTGACACAGATGATCGCGCATCACGAGGGCGCAATCGCTATGGCGCAGACTGAGATCGACGATGGCCAGTATCCCCCGGCTGTAGAGATGGCTCGGGAAATCGTCAGCACGCAGCAGCAGGAAATCGACACCATGAAGGGGATTTTGGAAACGCTATAGGACGGGAAGGCCTGGTTCACGACTTGCGCGCTGCGCCGACGAAGATGGCGCCGCCGAAGTGGCGTTCGATCCTGCCGGTTCCGTGCAATCCGTGCCTGCTGAGCTCGGCGCCGAACTCGTCTGCCTCGAAACGGTTTTCGCGCGGATGCACGGTGAACGTGCGGAACGCCCAGGTGTTCAGCAGGTGGCGGGGGATTTCCTCGAACAGCAGTAACCCGCCCGGCCGCAGCACACGAGCGATCTCGGCGATGGACTCCTGCCACTGCGGGACATGGTGAATGATCCCGAAGTCCACAACCGTATCGATGGCGCCGGACGACTGTTCGATCGCGCAGACGTCGCCGACGGACAACGACACCGGGCGGGCGTGCAGGCGTCGTTGGGCCAGCTCGACCATGGACTCATCCAGATCGAAGGCGGTCACCCTCTCTGCGCCGAGCCGGTCCAGGATCACTTCTGCGCCGACGCCACGGCCGCATCCGATTTCAAGAACGTGCTGGCCCGAGAGGCGCCGCCCGCAAGTCGCCGAAACCATGCCGCTTCCCGGTGATGCTGATGTGCAGCCCGGACAGGGTTGTTCACCGCCGCGCGCTCGATGGAGTTGAGCTTCATGGGCCGCACGGTACCCCCGTAGGGTATGGCCCGGGGCGCTACGTTTCGGCAGCCATGGCAGCATCGGCGACCATGCGCGTTCTGGTTCAGCGGGTCACATCGGCGTCGGTGATTGTCGACAGTCAAGTGGTCGGCGCCGTGCGCCCCGAGGGTCAAGGGCTACTCGCCTTGGTCGGCGTCACCCACACCGACGACTCCGATAAGGCGCAACGCCTGGCCGAAAAGCTTTGGCAGCTCCGCATTCTCGACGACGAGAAGTCCGCGGCCGACGTCAATGCACCGATCCTGGTGGTCAGCCAGTTCACCCTGTACGCCAACACCGCAAAAGGGCGTCGCCCGACCTGGAATGCCGCCGCGCCGGGCGCCGTCGCCGAACCGCTGGTGACCGCGTT
The DNA here is from genome assembly GCA_963851115.1 of uncultured Actinomycetota bacterium. Classification (GTDB taxonomy): domain Bacteria; phylum Actinomycetota; class Actinomycetes; order Mycobacteriales; family Mycobacteriaceae; genus Mycobacterium. The sequence continues at coordinate 106,202 of CAWKOI010000015.1, read as the reverse complement.
CGCCGACGCACTGCGGCGACTGGGCGCGCAAGTCGAAACCGGCGTCTTTGGCGCGCACATGCAGGTCGAACTCGTCAACGACGGGCCCGTGACGGTACTGCTCGAGTTGTGACCTACTGGGTCGCGACCGTGGGCACGCCCTCCGAGGGCTGGACGATGACGAAGCCCTGGCCGTAGAACGACACCTGGACCGCTTCGCCGGAACCCCGGCCGATCAGCGCTCCCGCCTTGAAGCTCGTCTTCAGCTGGGTTTGCAGGTTCGCCGACCACGCCACCACCGCGTTGGTGTCGGCGAAGGTCGGTGCTTCGGCCGCGTTGAGCACGACCGGCGGGCCGTCGGTCGTCAGCGCCACCCAACCAGTGCCGCGCAATGTCGTATTGAACAGGCCACCCGTCGCGATGCTGCCGCCCTTCACTCGCTCGATGTTCCAGTCGAGGCTGGATGAGAAAGCGAGCACGTTCTTGCCGCTGATCGACAAGCCGGAGTTCGTCAGGTTCAGCATATGAACGTCGTATGCCCGCTCAGCGAGGAACACGTCGCCCTGCCCTTGGCACCGCATCAACGGCAGGCCCTCACCGGTCAGCGCCTTCTTTAGGAACTTCGAGGCGCCGCCGCCCTCGAAGGCGAAGTCCACATTGCCCTGATAGGCGACCATCGAGCCCTGTCGTGCCATGAACGGTTCGCCAAGGCGGACGCGAAGCAGCTTCGCATTCTGATTGGCGATCGGTTTGGCCTCTTTTTCGCTGAAGCGTCCGTCGACCAGATCGCCGGAGATGCCGGCGAATCCGTCACCCGGAGGCTGCCCGACCGCGGCAGCCTGGTGCTGGGGTGGACCACCTTGCGGCTGCGGTGGGCCGCCCTGCGGCTGGCCGCCCATCGGAGCCCGGCCGATCTGACCTTGATGTGAGATCTGATCGGTCCAGCGCTGCCCGTCAAACCAGCGATACTCGAAGCGGCCTTCCGGATCCGGTTGCCAACTTCCAGGTCCTGTTCCTGTCATGGCAACCAAACTAAGCCAACCGCTGGCATTCTTGTGTGATGGCAAAGGAAATCGACCGGGTGCGGGCGCAGAGCGCCCTCGCGGTCATCAAGGAGCACCCGGGCCTGGTGCTGTTCGTCGCGTCGCCGGCGATCATCGCGCTGGGTCTCGTGTGGTGGTTCGTCAGCCCGGCCCTGGCCGTGCTGCTGCTGATCGGAATGGTGGTCGGCGGCGGGGCCGCCCTGCTCATGAAGCGCAAATAGCGCCGCCGACAAACCGCCGACAAGCATCGCGTGTTCGCTTGCGGTGAAAGCCGCCCCAACAGTCCTGTAACGGTGTAAGCATGTAATCATGCGACACCATCATCTCTATGGCCGACGGTCAGGCCGCTCCGGCGGCTGGCAGCAGGCCCAGCAACCCGACGCGAGCGACGCAGCCGACTGGTTCGCCGGTCGCCTCCCCGACGGCTGGTTCGCCGGCGACCCGAAGGTCGTCGTCGACCGCGAAGAAATCACTGTCATCGGCCGCCTGCCGGAATCCGAGGGCTCCGAGACCGAAAGCGAAGCCCACGCATCGGGACGCGTCGCCCGTTTCCGCGAGGAGACCCGCCCCGAGCGCATGCGCATCGCCGACGAGGCCGAGGACCGTTACAGCCGCAAAGTGGCCTGGGGCATAGAAATCGGGGCGGTCGGCGACGACAACTATGAACGAATCCTGTTCACGCACATCGCCGTACCGGTCATGACCCGTCTGCGTCAGCCGGAGCGTCAGGTGCTTGACACGCTCGTCGACGCCGGCGTGGCCCGGTCCCGATCGGACGCGCTGGCCTGGTCCGTCAGGCTCGTCGGTGAACATGCCGACGAGTGGCTGGGCAAGCTGCGTGACGCGATGCGCAACGTCGATGACCTACGGGCCGAGGGCCCGCAGCCCTAGCCGACGCGTTCGACGCCGACGTAAGACGAGCTCAACGCGGACGGCTGGGACAGCGGGTCGACGACCTCGCCGTCGATGAGCGGTCGGCCGCGAATCCGAGCGTGACAACTCGGTCCGATAACCGTACGGCGCGATTAGGCGCGTGTCATCGCCCAATATTCGCCGTGGCGGGCCAGCAGCTCGGCGTGGGTGCCCCGTTCGACGATCTTCCCGGCCTCCATCACCAGGATGACGTCGGCATCGCGGATCGTCGAAAGCCGGTGGGCGATAATGAAACTCGTCCGATCGCGGCGCAACTGACTCATTGCGTGCTGGATCAGCAGCTCGGTGCGGGTGTCCACGGAGCTGGTGGCCTCGTCGAGGACCAGCAGCTGCGGGCTGGCCAGGACCGCGCGGGCGATCGTGATCAGCTGCTTTTCCCCTGCGCTGATGTTGCCGCCGTCGTCGCTGACCCACGTCTGGTACCCGTCGGGCAGGGTGTGCACGAACCGGTCGACGTACGCCGCCTTGGCGGCGTCGATCACCTCGTCCTCGCTGGCCTCCGGGCGCCCGTAGGCGATGTTGTCGTAGATCGTGCCGCCGAACAGCCACGTGTCCTGCAGCACCATGCCGATCCGGGAGCGCAGCGACCGCCGGCTCACGGACGAGATGTCCACTCCGTCAACGAGGATGCGGCCCGAGTCCACCTCGTAGAACCGCATCAACAGGTTGACCAACGTGGTCTTGCCCGCCCCGGTCGGCCCGACGATCGCCACCGTGCTGCCGGGTTCGGCGACCAGTGACAGGTCCTCGATCACCGGTGTGCCGGGCCGGTAGCTGAAGTTGACGATCTCGAACTCGACCCGACCCGGACGGCCGTCGAGCGACGGTAGCGCAGCGGGCGGGTCCGGTGACTCCTCGGGTTCGTCGAGCAGGTCGAACACCCGCTCCGCGCTGGCGATCCCGGATTGCAGCGTGTTGTACATACCGGCGACCTGGGTCAGCGGCTGATTGAACTGGCGCACGTACTGGATGAACGCCTGGATGCTGCCGAGCGTGATCTGACCCGTCGCCACCTGGATACCACCGACCACCGCGACCGCGACGTAGCTGAGATTGCCGATGAACGTCGTGGCGGGTCGCGACCAAGCCCGAAAAGAACTGCGCCCCAAAGCTTGCCTGGTAGACGTCGTCGTTGAACCCGCTGAACTGTTCCTGCGCGCGGGCGCGGTGGCCGAACGTCTTGACGACGGTGAAACCGCTGTACGTCTCCTCGATGTGGGCATTGAGCCTGCCGGTGTTGGCCCACTGCGCCACGAAGAGTCGTTGCGAACGCCGCGCAATCGCCCGGGTCACCCACAGCGACAGCGGCACGGTCACCACGGTGAGCAACGTCAGCAGCGGTGAGATGGTCAACATCATCACCAGCACCGCCACCACCGTCAGAATTGAGGTCAGCAGCTGGCTGATCGTCATCGACAGCGACGTCTGAACGTTGTCCACGTCGTTGGTGACCCTGCTGAGCACCTCGCCGCGCTGTCGGGAGTCGAAGTAGGACAGGGGCATTCGGTGCACCTTGTCCTCAACGTCGGAGCGCAGCGCCACCATGGTGCGCTGCACCGCGACGTTCAGTAGCCGCGCCTGTAGCCAGACCAGGAGCGCGGCAACCAGATACAGCGCAAGTGCGAGCAGCAGGGTGCGGCCGACGGCGCCGAAATCCACGCCCCGCCCGGGCACCACGTTCATGCCCGACAGCAGATCGGCGAACGTGTTGTCGCCACGGGCGCGGGCGGCCTCGATGGCCTGCTCCTTGGTCAGACCCGCCGGCAGTTGCCGCCCGATCACGCCGTTGAACAACAAGTCGGTGGCGTGACCGAGAATCCGCGGGCCGATCACCCCGATGGCGATCCCGCCGATCCCCAGCAGAATCACCATCGTGGTCAACCCGCGCTGTGGTGTCAGCCGCTTGACCAACCGGATCGCTGAACCCTTGAAGTCGCGGGACCGCTCCGTCGGCGCCTGCACCACGCCGCGGATGGGCCGCCCCATCGGCCCGGTCACTGTTGGCCCCCCGCTCCGGCGCCCAGCGACTGTGAGTCGGCGAACTCGGCGTAGGCGGGGCAGTCGGCAATGAGCGTCTCGTGCGTCCCGATTCCCACGATGCCGCCATCGTCGATGACGACGATCTGGTCGGCCTGGGCGACCGTCGAAATACGCTGCGACACAATCACCACCGTCGAACCGGCGGACACCTCGCGCAGCGCGGCGCGGACTCGGGCGTCGGTGTGCACATCGAGCGCCGAGAAGGCGTCGTCGAACAGGTAGATGGCGGGCCGGCGGATGACCGCACGCGCGATCGCCAACCGTTGCCGCTGTCCACCGGAGAAGTTGATGCCTCCCTGGGCTACCGGCATGCTCAGCCCGTCGGCGTGGGCGCGCACGAAGTCATCGGCCGCCGCCACCCGCAGCGCTTCCCACATTTCGTCGTCGGTCGCATCGGCCTTGCCGTAGCGCAGGTTCTCGGCGACCGTGCCGGAGAACAGATAACCCCGCTGCGGCACCAGTCCGATCGCCGACCACAACTGCTCGGTGTCGTAGTCGCGAACGTCGACGCCGTCGACACGCACCGATCCACCGGTGACGTCATACAGTCGGCAGATCAGCGATATGAGTGTCGACTTGCCCGAACCGGTGGAGCCCACGATGGCCGTTGTCGTGCCGGGTTGTGCCGTCAGCGAAACATCTTGCAACACAGCACGGTCAGCACCGGGATAGCTGAATGTCGCCCCTTCCAAACGGATCTCGCCGTTGACGGCGGCGGGACGCACCGGGTGTTCGGGGCTGGTGATGCCTGGTGTCGTGGTCAGCACCTCGCTGATCCGTTCGGCGCACACCGTCGCGCGCGGCAGCAGCACCAGCATGAACGTCGCCAACAACACGGCCATCAGGATCTGCATGAAGTAGGACAGGAACGCGATCAGCGAGCCCACCTGCATCTGTCCGGCGTCGATCCGCAACCCGCCGAACCAGATCAGCGCGACGCTGGAAACGTTGATCACCAGCGTGGTCACCGGCAGCATCAGCGCCTGCCAGCGGCCTGCGTCGAGCGCGGCGTCGGCCAACGCCTGATTGGCCTCGGCGAATCGGCTGCGCTCGAAGGGTTCCCGCGCGAACGCGCGGATCACGCGGATACCCGAGAGCTGATCGCGCATCACTCGGTTGATGCCATCGATCAGCCGTTGCACGCGCCGGAAGATCGGCAGCAGGTGCGACACGATCCAGTAGTTGGCGACCGCCAGCACCGGCACGCTGACGAGCAGCAGCCATGACAGGCCGGCGTCCTGGTGCACCGCCATGAAGATGCCGCCGATCGACATGATCGGCGCGGTGATCAGCATCGTGCAGGTCAACTGCACCAGCTGTTGGATCTGCTGGACGTCGTTGGTGGTGCGGGTCAGCAGCGAAGGGGCGCCGAAGCGGGCGGTCTCCTCGGCCGAGAAGCCGGTGACGTGACGAAAGATCGCGGAGCGCAGATCACGGCCGAACCCCATGCCGGCACGCGAACCGAAGTACACCGCGCCCACCGCGCACAGCACCTGCAGCGCGCTGACGGCGAGCATCACGAAGCCCAGGTCGACGATCGTTTGCAGGTCGCCCTTGGCCACGCCGTCGTCGATGATCGCCGCGTTCACGGTCGGCAGGTACAGCGACGCCAGCGTGCTGATCAGCTGGAGCACCGCAACGACCGACAGCAGCCCTCGGTACGGCCGCACATACTGTCGCAGCAGCGCCCGGAGCATCCCGTTACTGTCGCACACCAGGCTGACGCAGTTGTGTTTGGCCGCAACCGCGCTGAGCTCGAGAAAAGAGCAGGTCAATCGGCATGTCGGTGGTTGAGGTATTGGGCTGCCGCTACAGTTCATGGCGTGACCCCGAGCACGTGCGCGACCGGTAGGAGCCGGAAAGCGAAGGCGCTGGCCGTGGCGGCTGCGGCCATGATTCCGGTGTTTGCCGCATGCTCCGATTCGGAGCCGACCTCTCCCGAGGTGCCACAGACGTCGGCGCCGCAGCAGAACGCCGCGCACGGACCGTTCTTTCCGCAGTGCGGAGGCGTCAGCGACCAGACGATGAGCGAACTGACCCGCGTCACAGGTCTGGTCAACACGGCGACCACGTCGGTGGGCTGCCAGTGGCTGGTGGGTGGCGGCATTCTGGGGCCGCATTTCTCGTTCACCTGGTATCGCGGCAGCCCAATCGGCCGGGAGCGCAAGACCGAGGAACTCTCGCGAGCGAGCGTGGAAGACATCAACATCGAAGGCCACGACGGGTTCATCGCCGTCGGTGAGCTTCCGGGTGTCGGCAATGAAGCACCCATCACGAACCTGTGCGAGATCGGCATCCAGTTCGACGACGACTTCATCGAATGGTCGATCAGCTTCGCCGAGGAGCCGTTCCCCGATCCTTGTGACGTCGCCAAGGAGTTGACCCGTCAGTCGATTGTGAATTCCAAATGAGCCGAGCTTCCTACCGCCGCCGGATCCTGGTCGGTGTGGTCGCCGTGCTGGCCGTGCTGACGACCGTCTTGGGCTGCACGCGAACGGTCGAGGGAACCCCGGCCTTGGCCGGCTCTGGCGATGTGCGCCGCAACGACGATTCGCAGAAGACGTACCCGAACCTGCTCAAGGAATGTGAGGTGCTGACCGAGGACATCCTCGCCAAGACCGTCGGCGCCGATCCGCTGGACATTCAGAGCACGTTCGTAGGGGCGGTGTGCCGCTGGCAGGCCGCCAATCCGGCGGGCCTGGTGGACATCACCCGGTTCTGGTTCGAGCAGGGCAGCCTGGAAAACGAACGCCAGACCGCCGAGGGGCTCGAGTATCGGATCGAGGACCGGACTATCGCGGGTGTCCGGTCGATCGTGATGCGTCCCAACGACCCGAACGGCGCATGCGGGGTGGCCAGTGACGCCGGCGGCGTCGTCGGCTGGTGGGTGAATCCGCAGACGCCGGGAATCGACGGCTGTGCGATGGCGATCAAGTTGATGGAGCTGACGCTCGCCACCGCCGCTTAGCGAGGCGAGTCAGAAAATGCCCGCATCCTCACCGAGCGTGAACTCACTGCGAAAATCCTTGCGATTTTTCGCAGCAGCTGCACCCTCGGCGGTCCGAGGCAGGCTGAGCGACTCACGAGACTAACGCGGTACGTGGAACGTGACCAGCGCGGTGCCGCTGAGCGTCAGTTGGTCCCACGGCTCGCCGGTGCGCAACACCGCGATGGCCGAGGTCGGGAACTTCGTCGAAATACTCTCGACCGCAGTGGGATTGCTGCCGTCAGCCGTGGCAAGGCCCAGCGCGACCTGTGAAATCGCCGGCTCGTGGCCGATCACCAGCAGTGTCTCGACGCTTGGGTGCACGCCGTTGATCTCCTCGATCACCGCGCCGGGCGTCGCGTCGTAGAGCCGGTCGGCGTAGTTCACCGGCGCGTCGATCCGGGTCCGAGCGAGCGTCTCGCGGGTGCGGGTGGCCGTCGAGCAGAGCACGGCGTCGACGGCGGGAGCGTGCGCGCGCAGCCAGTCGCCGGCCAGCCCGGCCTCTCGGACGCCCCGCGGGGCCAGCGGACGGTCGTGGTCGGCGACCCCGGCCGGGTAGTCGGATTTGGCGTGCCGCAGCAACAACAGCGTGCGGTAGGAGTTGCTCACCGACTAACCGTAGGTCAACGGCTCGGACGACGGTCGGTACGCTTCGTCGGATGAATGTTGCCCGAGTCAGGGCGCATTCTGCCAGCGTCACAGGTGGTGACGCGCCACCATGTCACCACCCGGTCCTCGTTGCGCAGTTCAGGGTGTCGGCGCCTTTTCCTTCACGTAGCTGCCTGGGGCCGCCTCGATCTCGGTGTACTTGTCGTTGCCCGGCGCCTGCGGCGCGGCTACCTTCTCGCCGCTGGTCTGGGCGAGCCATTCGTGCCAGGTCGGCCACCAGCTGCCGGGGACGCTCTCCGCGGCGTCCAACCACTTCTCGGGGTCGGCGTCGTACGCTCCGCCGTTCTTGCTGACCCAGTAGTTGCGCTTCTTCTTCGCCGGGGGGTTGATCACACCGGCGATGTGGCCGCTGGCGCCAAGTACGAATGTCCGCTCCCCACCAAGCAGTTGGGTGCTGGCATAGGCCGACTTCCAGGGAACGATGTGGTCAGCGCGCGAGGCGTACAGGAAAGACGGGATGTCGATGGTGCCGAGGTCGACCGGCACTCCGCTCTGCACGGTGGCACCAGGCTCGCGCAAATTGTTCTCCAGGTAGGTGTTCCGTACATACCAGCAGAACATCGGTCCTGGCAGGTTGGTGTCGTCGCTGTTCCAATACAGCAGGTCGAATGGCGGCGGGGCCTGACCCTGCAGGTAACCCTTGACGACATATGGCCAGATCAGATCGTTGGCCCGCAGCGAGGAAAAGACCTGGGCCAGCTCGCGCCCTGAAGCACGCCGCCCTTGCCGATCGTCGCCTCCCGCTGGGCCACACCCTTCTCGTCAACCAGCAGGCCGATCTCTCCCGTGTCGCTGAAGTCCAGCAGAGTGGTCAGCAGGGTCATACTCGCGGCCTTCTGCTGACCGCGGGCCTGCAAGATCGCCAGCGCACTGGCCAATAGAGTGCCGCCCACGCAGAAGCCGAGCGTGTTTGCCTTGTCCGCTCCGGTGATCTCCAACGCCACGTCGATGGCCCGCAGGACACCTTGGTTGATGTAGTCGTCCCAGGTCAGCTGCCCCTGCTCCGGACCTGCGTTGCGCCACGACACAAGGAAGACCGTGTGGCCCTCGGCCACCGCGTGACCGACGAACGAGTTCTCCGGCTGCAGGTCGAGAATGTAGAACTTGTTGATACAAGGCGGAACGATGACGAGGGGCCGCTCATAGACCTCGTCGGTGCTGGGTGTGTACTGGATCAGCTGGATGATCTCGTTCTGGAAGATGACAGTGCCCGGTGTGGTTGCGACGTTTTCGCCCACCTCGAAAGCCGACTCGTCGGTCATCGAGATCCGGCCCTTGGCGAGGTCCTCGGTGAAAAGCTTGAGGCCCTCGGTCAGGCTCTTGCCACCAGTCTCCAGCGCCAGTTGTTGGGCCTCCGGATTGGTCATCAAGTTGTTCGCCGGGCTCAGCGCATCGATGACCTGTCGCAGCGCGAAGCTCCACTGCCCCTTGCTGCGTTCGTCGAGCGGGGCCGCTTCCAGTGCCTTGGTCAGCAGATCCACTTGTGCCAGATACGCGCGCGCGACTGCTTCGAATCGTGGATCCTTGGTCCAGGCCTCGCCGGAGAACCGGCGATCCTTGATCGGCTCGGAGGACGGTCCCATCCCGAACATCGCGGCCCACTGCCCGGTGAGCTGATTCCAGCTGTCCATCTGCCACTTCGAGAACGAGGCTAACGCGTCCGTCCACTGCTTGGCGGCGGGATTCTCCGCGCCGCCAGCGGTGGCGGTGAGCAAGGCCCTCTGTGAGTTGATGAGATCGGTGAACCAGCGTGTCGGGTCTGGCGTGGGCCGGGACATGGCATCGACTCCAAGGCTAGGGCAGAAGTGGGAGCGTGGCCTGGGCCGGATTGAACCACGCCGGGCGTTCGGGGTGCCGTGGTGCACGGTCGGCATCTCCGATCCAAGGATGCTACGACTCGGTGGACACGGCCACCCCGAGCCCGCTGATAATCGCGACATTTCCACTGGATGAACATCCCGTCGCGGCCGGCTGCAAAGCCGTCATCGGCGCCTCAAATTGTCCGGCATGCGCTGGAACATCCCCGGCGCCACCGGCATCCTCACCTGCGTTGCCGCGAGGCCAGCGGCCGCTGGGAACTGATCTGGCCACATCCGCACAACCAGACCGCCACCGCCTGACCAGCCAGCAACAAGATCAAAAATGATCACCTACAAATCTGACGCCACCCATGCCGGTCGAGGTCCGCCGACTTGTCGGCGCCCGGACCTACACTCGCCTTGCCCAGCTAACGGAGCGAGCGGAAAGGGCGGGCCGAGATGCGATTCGTGCACACCGCCGACTGGCAACTCGGCATGACCCGTTACTTCCTGAACGGCGAGGCGCAGCCGCGGTATTCGGCCGCACGGCGCGACGTCGTCGCGGGTCTCGGATCGGTGGCCGCCGAAGCGGGCGCCGAGTTCGTCGTCGTGGCCGGCGACGTCTTCGAGGACAACCAACTCGCACCCCAAGTCGTCAGCCAGTCGCTGGAAGCGATCCGCGCCATCGGCGTCCCGGTGTACCTGCTGCCGGGTAATCACGATCCACTCGACGCGTCGTCGGTGTACACCAGCGCGCTGTTCACCGCCGAATGCCCCGACAACGTAACGGTGCTGGACCAGCCCGGCGTGCACGAGGTTCGGCCGGGACTGCAGATCGTTGCGGCGCCGTGGCGATCCAAGGCGCCGACCACGGATCCGGTCGCCGACGTGCTGGACGGGCTACCGGTCGACGAGGTCACCCGCATCGTTGTCGGGCACGGCGCTGTCGACATCTTCGTCCCCGACAAGGACAGGCCGTCGCTGATCCGGCTCGCGGCACTCGAGGCTGCCATCGCCCGCGGCGCGGTGCACTATGTGGCGTTGGGCGACAAGCACTCTCGCATGGAGGTGGGATCCACCGGCCGGGTCTGGTACTCCGGCTCGCCGGAGGTCACCAATTACGACGACATCGAAACCGACCCCGGACACGTGCTCGTCGTCGACATCGACGAGGACGATCCGAACACGGCCGGTGCGGGTTGACGCGCGGCGCGTCGGCAGGTGGCGGTTCGTGACATTGCGCCGCTCCGTGGACAGCGGCCGCGACGTTGCCGATCTCGACATCAATCTCGACTTGATGCCGGACAAGGAGCGCACCGTCGTGCGGCTGGCGCTGACCGGGTCGCTGACCGTGACCGACAAGGCCACACTCGACGCCTGTCTGGACAAGTACGCCCGGCTGTTCGCCTCGCTTGTGTTGTGGGAGAAGCAAACCGATATCGCGGTGGTCCCCGCCGACGGCGAGTTCGACGACCTCGGCATCGGCGGGTTCGCGGCGGCGGCGGTCGACGAGTTGGTCACCACGGCGCGCGCCTGACGGTGACGACGCCGACGACGCCCGTGCGGCGCTGGCCATGCTGCTGCGCCTGGTGGACAGAGGTGTGGCATGAAACTGCACCGCCTCGTCTTGACGAACTACCGCGGGATCACGCACCGCGAGATCGAGTTCCCCGACCACGGCGTCGTGGTCGTCAGCGGCGCCAACGAGATCGGCAAGTCCTCGATGATCGAGGCGCTCGACCTGATACTGCACTCCAAGGACCGGTCGACCAAGAAGGACGTCAAGCAGGTCAAGCCGACGCACGCGGACGTCGGCGCCGAGATCACCGCCGAAATCTCCACCGGTCCTTACCGATTCACGTACCACAAGCGGTTTCACAAGTGCTGCGAAACGCAGCTCACGGTGTTGACTCCGCGCCGTGAGCAGCTCACCGGCGACGAGGCACACGAACGAGTACTGACGATGCTCGACGAAACCGTCGACATGGATCTGTGGCAGGCGCAGCGGGTGTTGCAGGCCGCGTCGACGGCCGCAGTAGACCTGTCGGGATGTGACGCACTGTCGCGTGCGCTCGACGTGGCCGCCGGTGAAGCCGTGCAGCTGTCGGGAGCCGAACCGTCCCCCGCAAGCGGGAGGTGGCCCCAGCTCGTCGACCGGATCGACACCGAATACCTGCGCTACTTCACGCCCACCGGCCGTCCCACAGGGGAGTGGGCAGCGGCGACCAACCGGCTGCGCGCCGCCGACGACGAAATGGCCCGGTGCGCGGCCACCGTCGCGGAGGTCGACGACGCGGTGCGTCGGCACGCCGCGCTCACGCAGGATCTCGCCCGGCTGGCTGACGAGCGCGCCGACGCGTCGAAGCGGCTCGCCACGGCGAAGGCCGCGGCGGAAGCCGTCGCGGCGCTGACACAGCAGCTCAAAGAGGCCGAGGTGGTCGCCGCCGCCGCGGATGCCACGCACGCCGCATCGATGGCGGCGCTCACCGAACGTCGGCGGTTGCGTGCGGACATCGACGAACGGGCCGCGGCGATCGCAGAATCCGAAGCCGCAGCGGCGGAGGCCCTCGAGGAGCAGGCGACCGCCGCCGAGGTGCAGGAAGCGGCCGAGGCCGCCGCCGGGGACGCGCGCGCCGCCGTGGAGACCAGCCAGACCCGCGTCGACGCGGCCCGCCGCGCCGTCGAGCAGCTCTCGGACCGCGACGAAGCGGACCGGCTCGCAGCCCGGCTTACCAAGATCGATGTGGCCCAGCGCGAGCTCGAGCGCATTGACCGCGGACTCTCCGGCATCGCGTTGAACGACGCGCTGATGCGGACCATCGAGGATGCTGCTACCGCGGTCGAACTGGCTGCGGGTCAGGTCGAGCTGATGTCGGCCCGTATCGAACTCGTCGCGGTGTCGGACGTCGAGATCCTCCTCGACGGCGAATCGATTGCCCTCGATGCCGGCGCCACCTGGTCTACGAGTGCCAGCGCGCCGACCGATATTGATCTGCCGGGCCTGCTGACCGCGCGTGTAGTGCCGGGAACGCCGGCGTCGGACACCCAGGCCAAACTCGATGCGGCCCAAGAGGTTCTGACGGCGGCGCTGGTCAAGGCTCGCGTCGACGATGTCGCGGCCGCGCGTGTCCTCGACGAACAGCGCCGCGAGTTGATAGCCGCCCGCGACCGTTTTCGCGCCAGGTTGGAGGCGCTGACCGCCGACGACGACACCGACGACCTGCGGGCGCGGCTGGCCGAGTTGCACGACCGCAAGCCCGCCGAAACGGGCCTCTTTGATCTGGAAGCTGATGTCGCGACAGCCCGGGCCGCACTCGACGCCGCCGTGGCCGCACACCAGGCGGTGATCGCGGACTGCGAGAAGAATCGCCAGGTCGCCGAAGCCGCGGCGAAACTGCTGGGGGAGAGGTCGACTCAGGCGAGCGTGCTGCGCGAGAAACTGACGGCCGCTCAGGGAGAACTGACCGTCGCGCGCGAGCGGTTGACCCTGCAGCGGGCGACGGTCGGCGACGACGAGCTGGCCGTCAAGTCCGAAGCCGACGCCGAGCAGGCGCGACGCGCCAACGGACTCGTCGCGGAGCTGCGGGGTGAGTTGGCCCGAACCGCACCCGACACCGTCACCGCTGCACTCAACGCCGCGCTTCACAGCGCCGAATCGCTGCAAAGCCGCAATGACGAGGTCGGCGAGGCGGTACGAGAAGTGAGTGCGCAGCTGAAGGTCTTCGGCACCGAGGGTCGCAAGGGGCAGATGGATGCGGCGGCCACCGAACGTGAACACGCCGAAGCGGAGTACCTCCGCGTGCACCTCCGCGCCCGGGCCGCACAGCTGCTGCGCTCGGTGATGGCCCGCCACCGTGACGCCACCCGGTTGCGCTACGTCGACCCGTTCCGCAATCAGGTGGAACGGTTGGGCCGCATCGTGTTCGGCGACACGTTCGAAGTCGAGATCGACAGCGAACTACGGATCTGCAGCCGCACACTGTCGGGCCGCACCGTTCCGTACGAGTCGCTGTCCGGCGGCGCGAAGGAACAGCTGGGCATCGTCGCACGACTGGCGGGCGCGGCTCTGGTGGCCAAGGAGGACAGCGTTCCAGTGGTCATCGACGATGCGCTCGGGTTCACCGACGCCGAGCGGCTGACCAAGATGGGCGCGGTGTTCGACGCTGTCGGCGGTGACGGGCAGGTGATCGTGCTGACGTGCAGCCCGCAGCGGTACGCCAGCGTGGCCGGCGCCCACCACATCGAGTTGGTCGTTTGATCCGCGAGCAGACGTAAGCGGCCCCATTTCTTCGGCGTGTCGGGGCATTTTGCGTCTGGTGGGCAATACACAGAAGCGCCGTTATCCACAGATCGCCGTCGGGGTCTGTCTGACTCTCAACGGAGCAGACAGGCTCGCCATCGTGTTCATCGACGAGGTCTTCGCTTCCGGCGGCGGTGTAGCCACCCGCGAGCAGCTGCTATCGGTATTGTCTCGCAAGACACTTGCCGCTCACGTGAAGGCAGGTGCCATCATTCGGCTCTGGCACGGCATTTATGCGTTGAGTCCGCCTAACGCAATCGGGCGACTTGCGGGGCTCGATCTGATGACGGGCAAGGCGATTGTCACGTGCATGGCCACGGCGGCACAGCTGTACGGCTTCGACACCGAGAAGGACGACCGGATTCACATCCTCGATCCTGGCGTTCGAATGCGGCCGACTTCGGGCCTGATGGTGCATCAACGAATCGGAGCGCCTCTGCGCCGCGTCGAGGGGAGGCTGGCGACGGCGCCGGCATGGACAGCGGTGGAGGTTGCGCGCACACTGCGGCGTCCTCGCGCGCTGGCGACGCTCGACGCCGCCTTGCAGTGCGGGGCATGCACGACGGATGACCTGGGCGCCGCTATCCGTGAACAGAAGGGGCGGCGTGGCATCGTGAAGGTGCGGGAGCTTATGGAGCACGCCGACGGTCGCGCCGAGTCTCCGATGGAAAGCGAGGCGCGATTGGTATTCATCGACGGCGGATTGCCGATGCCCGAGCTGCAGTACGAGATTCTGGACCGCTGCGGGGATCTGTGGCGGGTCGACTTCGCGTGGCCAGACGCGATGGTTGTCGCAGAGTACGAGAGCATGGAGTGGCATGTCAGCCCTGAGGCGCTGAAACATGACCGCATCAAGACGTCACGGCTCCAAGAATGTGGCTTCAGCGTCATACCGATCGTCGTCGATGATGTGCGACGCCATCCATTTGATCTTGTGGCCCGGATCTTCCACCACCTGGACCGCTCAGCGCTGGCCGGCTGAGCAGACGCATAAGTCCCCGACACGCCGGGATTTAGGGTGCTTTTGCGTCTGCTCGCGCTTAAGAGACCAGCAGGCCGGGATCTCCCGACAGCTGGAACGCTGTTCGCATCGCATCGATTGCATCGGGGTCGCCGTCGAACTTCACCCGGCGCAAGGCGGCCTTGCGCCCGGCCGCGGTTGACCCAACCCGAGCCGTGATCAGATCCGCGGCCGTCGCGGTCACCGTCACCGCGGGTTGACCCTGTGCGGCAGCGAGTCGCTCACCCCGCACGGCGAATTCGAATCGGCGGTCACCGATGTCGACTCGGTACGACGCGTTCAATCCGGTGGTGCGATCGAGGGGCAGCAGAATGCCTGCGAGGAATCCGTTCAAGGGCGTGAGCGCGCTCTCGGTGGGCTCGACCATGTCCAGCCCGAACGTGGCGATGGCCTGGATGACGGGTGGGACCTTGCGCCAGCCTTCGTCGCTGAGGGTGTAGACGGTGCGCGCGATCGGGGGAGGCAGCTCCTCGCGATCGACGAGACCAACCTCCTCCAGCTCGCGAAGCCGGTCGGCCAGCAGGTTGGTGGCGATGCCGGGCAGCTGGCCGCGCAGGTCACCGTAGCGGCGGGCGCCGCCGATGAGCTCGCGCAGGATCAGCAGCGTCCATCGCTCGCCTAGCACGTCGAGGCTGAGCGCGATCGGACAGTTCTGCTGGTAACTCCTGGGCATGGAATAATTCTACCACTCGGATTAGTATCTAGTCATATCACTTGAAAAACTTGTCTGAGAGGTTTACGGTCATATCCATGAGTACACGCACACCGATCTTCAAAGATCGTCCGATCGCCGCGCTTGCCGTCATCTGCCTGAGCGTCTTCGTCGTGAGCGTCGACGCCACCATCGTCAACGTCGCCCTGCCCACGCTGTCGCGCGAACTCGACGCCGACACCGCGCAACTGCAGTGGATCGTCGATGCCTACACGCTCGTAATGGCCGCACTGATGTTGTCGGTAGGCAGTCTGGCCGACCGCTTCGGTCGACGCGGCTTTCTCAGTGGCGGGCTCGCCCTGTTTGCGGTCACCTCCACCATTGCGGCACAGTTGAGTACGGCGGACGGCCTGATCTGGGCACGCGCCGCCATGGGCGTCGGCGCGGCGGTGATCTTCCCGGCCACGCTCGCGCTGATCACGAATATCTTTACCCAGCCAGCGCAGCGGGCCAAGGCGATCGGACTGTGGGCGGCCATGGTGGGTGTCGGTGTTGCGGTAGGGCCGATCAGCGGAGGCTGGCTGCTCGAACACTTCTCCTGGGGCTCGATCTTCCTGGTCAACTTGCCTATCGCCGCTGTCGCCATCATCGGAGGCTGGCTATTCGTCCCGACCTCCCGTGACCCGGCCACCCCGCCCATCGACTTCGCGGGCCTGATCCTGTCGGCCATCGGAGTGACGGCGCTGGTGTACACGATCATCGAAGCGCCAAACTACGGCTGGACCAGCCGCCACACCATCGCAGGATTCACCGTGGCCGCCGTCGTAATCGCTGCGTTCATCTGGTGGGAGCAGCGCCGGACACATCCGATGCTCGATCTGTCGGTATTCCGCAACCGTCGGTTCTCCGGCGGCAGCTTGGCCATAACGGCGGGCTTCCTGACCCTGTTCGGCTTCATCTTCGTCATCACCCAGTACTTCCAATTCATCAAGGGCTACGACGCTTTCGAGACCGGCGTGCGGTTACTGCCGGTCGCCGCGTCGATCGCAATCGCCAGCATTGTCGGACCGCGCATTGTCGAATGGATCGGTACCACCGTGGTGGTGGCCGGGGGTCTGGCGATCTTCGCCGCCGGTCTGGGCTGGGCCTCCACCGCGAGCGCTAGCACTCCGTACCTGGAGATCGCGGTCCAGATGGTGCTGCTGGGCGCCGGCCTGGGCCTGACGACGGCGCCCGGCACCGAGTCGATCATGGGCTCGCTGAGCGCCGACAAGGCAGGCGTCGGCTCGGCGGTCAACGACACCACCCGCGAACTGGGCGGCACGTTGGGCGTCGCGATCGTCGGCAGTGTCTTCGCCTCTATCTACTCCAGCAGGCTGGGCAGCGCGCCGGCGGTCCAGGCGCTGCCAGAAGAGACGCGCGCCGTCATGGGCGAGTCGATGGCCGCGGCGCAGCAGGTCATCGCGCAAATGCCGCCGGCCACGGCGCCGGCTATCCGCAGCGCCGTCGAAACCGCCTTTCTCGACGGCCAATGGATCGGATCGCTGGTCGCCGCGGCCATTGCCCTGACCGCTGCTGCTGTGGTCGCCGGGCTGCTGCCCGCCCGGGCACGCCAAACAGCGCCTACCGCAATAGAAATCGAGCAGAGCGAATCAGAGGCGGTGTGCGCATGAGCATCTACACCGAAACCTGGACCGACGGCCACGGCACGGTCGAGTACTTCACCCGATCCGACGGTTCACGGCTGCGCTACTTCACGGCCGGCACCGGCCCGGCCCTGGTGCTGATGCACACCATCAGGACCCAGCTGGACTACTTCCACCGCGTGATCCCCCAGCTCTGGGACTCGTTCACCGTCTACGCGCTGGACCTGCCCGGTATGGGCTGGTCGGACATCGTGCCCGGCGCGCGATACGAGGAGCTGGACCTGCGTGCCGCGGTGGTCGAGTTCGTCACCGGCCTCGACCTGCACGACGTCACGCTGGCCGGGGAATCACTGGGCGGAGCGCTGGCGCTGTCCGCCTCCATCGAACTCAAGGACCGGGTGAGCCGGGTCGTCGCGTTCAACAGCTACGACTACCCGAGCGGTCTGGAGCGTGGGAACTGGTTCGCCCGCTTCATCATCTCCAGCGTGCGGGCGCCCGTGATGGGGCCGATCTTCGCCGTCATGGAGAGCCGGCCGATCATGAAGGGCATCATGCGCGGTGGCGTCGTGGACAAGAGCACGCTGCCCGAGGATTTCATCGTCGAGCTCCGACGCAGCGGTCGCCGCAGCGGCTACTCGAGGGTCTCCCGGGCGATCTATCGGAGTCTGAAGGGTTTCGTCAAGGCGCGCGACCGCTATCGGGACGTATCGGTTCCGGTGACGCTGGTATACAGCGACCACGACTGGGCACGGCCCGCGGAGCGCGACTACGTCGCAGGCCTGCTGACCGAGGTCGAACGGATCACCTTGCCCGAGACCGGGCACTTCTCCGCACTAGAGAGGCCGAACGAGGTGGCCCGGATACTGCGGCGATCGAATTGACCGTGGAACGCCGGACGGGCTCATAGACTCCGGCAGGTGAACGCCGACTACATCGTTGTGGGCACCGGTTCTGCCGGATCGGTGGTGGCCAACCGGCTCAGCGAAGATCCCTCCGTCGAAGTCGTGGTGCTGGAGGCGGGCCCGCGGGACAAGGACAAGTTCATCCATATCCCCGCGGCCTTCGCCAAGCTGTTCCGCAGTGCGGTCGATTGGGACTACCGAACCGAGCCGCAGAAAGAACTCGACGGGCGCGAGATCTATTGGCCGCGAGGCAAGATGCTCGGCGGCTCGTCGTCGATGAATGCGATGATGTGGGCGCGCGGCTTCGCCGCCGACTACGACGAATGGGCCGAGCACGCCGGCGACCAGTGGAACTACGCGAACATCGAGAAGTACTTCCGGCGGATCGAGGCCGGGCCGCTGTGCATCTCGCGTCAGCGCAGCCCGCGCAGTTCCACCTCCGCCTGGCTGGCCGCCGTCGAGGAATGCGGTCACCGGGTCGAAGAGCCGAATCAGGCTGCGCCGGAAGGATTTTGCCAGGCGCGTGTCACGCAGCGCAGGGGTGCCCGGTGGAGCACCGCCGATGCGTACCTGAAACCGGCATTGAGGCGGCGAAATCTCATGCTGCACACCGAGGCCACCGTGACCAGGGTGATCTTCGACGGAAAGCGCGCGGTCGGTGTGGAATTCGAGCAGCTCGGCGCCCGCCGGGTGGTCAAGGCCCGTCGCGAGGTTGTGCTGTGCGGCGGCGCGATCAACAGCCCGCAGTTGCTGATGCTCTCCGGTGTCGGCGATTCCGACCAGCTTGCCGAGCACGGCATCGACGCGGTGGCGCACGCGCCGGGGGTTGGCGGCAATCTGCTCGACCATCTGGTGGTCCCGCTGGGCTTTGACGTTCCGAATGACACGCTGTTCGCCGCCGAGAAACCGCTGCAGCTGGTGAATTACCTGGTGCGGCGGCGCGGCATGCTCACCTCCAACGTGGGGGAGGCGTATGGCTTCGTGAAGAGCCGCCCGGACCTGAATCTGCCTGACTTGGAGCTGATCTTTGCTCCCGCACCGTATTTCGACGAAGGCATCGGCGACCCGTATACGGGCCACGCCGTCGTGATGGGCCCGATACTGCTCAAGCCGCAGAGCAGCGGCACCATCACGTTGCGCTCGGCCGATCCCAAGGACAAGCCGACCATCGACCCTCGCTATCTCACGGACGACGCCGGCGCGGACCGCGCGGCGCTGATGGCGGGACTGAGGATGTGCGCGACGATCGCAAAGTCGCCCGCACTGCGGGGCGTGATCGGCACGGTAGCCAGGCCGCTCGGGGCGGCGAGCCTCGACGACGACACCCTCGAGCAGGCGCTGAACTCGTTGTCGCACACGCTTTATCACCCCGTCGGGACCTGCCGGATGGGCAGCGGCGACGCGAGTGTGGTGGACCCTCAGCTGCGGGTCCGCGGCGTCGAGGGCTTGCGGGTCGCCGACGCGTCGGTGATGCCGACGATCATCCGCGGGCACACGCATGCGCCGAGCGTGCTGATCGGCGAGAAAGCCGCCGATTTGATCCGCGGGTGAGGATGGATACATGACCGAGCGTGATCGCGACGAACTTGGACGGCCCCGAAGCGCCCGTCCGCGCGACGCTCTGGGCCGGCCGCTTCCGCAGGGCAGTGAGGGCGTTCCGCGGATCCCGGATGACCTGGAGATGCCGCCGGCCGAAACCCTCGTATATGCCCAGGACCTTCTGGACCGGGGCCTGGCATTCAACGCACACGAGGTGCTCGAGGCCGCATGGAAGAACGGCCCGGACGACGAGGCGATGCTGTGGCAGGGCCTGGCCCAGCTCGCAGTGGGGATCACTCACGTCCAGCGAGGCAACGTCAAGGGTGCGGTCACCCTGCTTCGCCGCGCGTCTGCCCGTATTTCTCACGCCGACCGGCCGGCACCACATGCCATCGACGCCGCCGGCTTAGTCAGCTACGCCGATGCGTTGATCGACGACCTCATCGCGGGAACGGAGATCTCACAGATGCGCCTGCGACCGCGTCTGCGCTGATGTTACGAGACGGCGTCGGGTTCTGATCGCATAGACTCGCGCGTCGCCCGGGCCAGCACCTGCGGGCCCGTCGTCAACGCCTTTCGCCAAGGTGCGACACCGTCGACTTCGATCTCGATGCTGATACTCAGCACCGTTCGGATCAGCACGATCATGCCCAGCACGGCCGCATCGGTAAGGGAGGGCGTCGATGTAACGGTCTTGACGATGTCTGCCGCGACGAGCAACTCCAGACCGAGCAGAATGGCGCCGCCGAGTGAATCTCGCAATGTCTTGAACGCGCGACCACCGTCGGTTCGCTTCCATGTGACGGCGGCTAGAGCGAATGCGAACACTGTCCCCACGATCATCGACGAAACACCCAACACCTCAAACGCTTGCGTCGCCCGCTCGAAGAACAGTTCCACGCGCACGTTGCCTCGGCTCTGGTAGCTGGTCGACATCGCCTAGTCCCGAGACTCTATTAGAAACCCTCCACGCGGCGGGCAGAATGGTCAGCGATGACGATGAACGCCAAGCGTCGCCGGGCGCACGACAAACTGGCCGCGTTGCCAGGCGTGCGCCCGGTACGCCGGCCCGTGACGCCCGGCAGCGACGACGAGTTCGACCTGTATTTCGTCCGAACCGGGCGTAAGTCGGCGCATCCGCTGGTGATCATCCCTGGCGGTCCGGGCGCCGCGTCGGTGGCGCTCTACCGGGGGTTTCGGCGGCGGGCCGCAGCCGAGGGCCTCGACGTGATCATGGTCGAGCATCGCGGCGTGGGGATGTCCCGCCACGACGACAGTGGCTGCGACCTGCCGCCGGCGGCGCTCACCATTGATCAGGTCGTCGACGACGTGGCAGCCGTCCTCGACGACGCCCAGGTGGACAAGGCCGTCATCTACGGCACCTCGTACGGCACGTATGTCGCCGCCGGTGTCGGTGTGCGGCACCCCGACCGCGTGCACGCGATGGTTCTCGATTCACCGGTGTTGTCGGGACAGGACATCGACGACGTCCGCGACGCGACCCGTCGCCTGCTGTGGGACGGCGACGACCCGGAAACCGCCGCCCTTGCGCCCAAGGTCCGGCAGCTCGTCGACGGCGAGGTGCTGACCCCCGCGGCCGCCCAGCTGGCCGCGACGGTCTACGGCTTCGCCGGGCCCGCGGTGCTGAAGCGACAGCTCGATCTGCTGTTGGCCGGTCGGCCCTGGTTGTGGTCGGGGCTGGGACGGGCCGCCCGGTTTCTGTTCGAACGCAAGGCACCGTACCGTAACGAGCCCGACCTGGTCGGCCGGATCGGGTATCGCGAACTCAATTACGGGGCCGCCCCCGACGGCAAGCCGCTCGACCCTGCCGTCGCGGTTCGTGAGTTCGCCACCGGTTCAACGGAGTTCGACGCCGAGCCCTACGACCTTGTCGCCGAGATGCCGAAGTTCACCTGGCCGACAGTCGTCATCTCCGGCGGCCGCGATCTGATCACCCCGCCGTCGGTGGCACAACGGATCGCATCGCTGATCCCGGGCGCAGTGCTGGTCAATCTCGCGACGGCTGGGCACAGCGCCATCGATCTTCGTGAGCGCGCGGCGCTGGACATCGTCAAGGCTCTTTATGGCGGTGTGAGCAAAGGTCTTCCCGCCCGCGCCGCCACTCTGGACTCGACACCGGGCGGGCTTGGGGTCCGGCTACTGGTCTGGGGCATCGCCGCCGCGGCAGCTCTTGAGAAGGCGTTGCCCGCCGCGGTTCCCCGTACGGTGCAACGGGTTACGGCTTCATGAAGCCGATCTTGGTGTAGTCCAGGTCGCCGATGCCTGCCGGTCCGATAGTTAGCAAGGCTGCTGCGCACGGCGGCGTTGCCCGCCGACTGGAACAACGGCAGGCTGAAGCCCTCGGCCCAGATCAGCTTGTCGACCTCGTTGGCCAGTTCGCGTGCCTTCGTGGGATCGAGTTCGCCCATCGTCTCGATGGCCTTCTCGTCGATCTCTGGACTGCTGATTTTGCCGAAGTTGCTGTCCGCGCCCTTGGTGTAGATCTGGTTCAGGCAGCAGAGCGAAAACGCATCGCCCACCCAGGAGAACTGGGCGATGTCGAAGTCTCCGACGATGATGTAGTTGGTGAAGAAACCGCCGCCCGATTTCGCATCAAGCTCGAGCTTGACGCCGATCTGCGCGAGGCTGTTCTGCGCGATCTGGCCGACCTGGCGTGTTGTTTGCGCGTCGTAGAGCACGTCACGGATGACCAGCTGGCGGCCGTCCTTCTCGCGGAACTGACCGTTGAGGCGCCACCCGAGTGCGTCGAGTTCCTGTTTGGCCTTCTCCGGGTCGAACGCCACCACGCCGCTGTTGTCCTGGTAGCCCTCCTGGCCGGCCACGAAGATGTGGTTGTTCAGCGGCACGGGATTGTCGGCCAGCCCGCGTTGGCTGATGTTGGCGATGGCCTGCCTGTCAATGCCTTTGGCGATCGCCAGTCGCAGTGCCTTGTCGGTGAGGATCGAACCCGGCGCCCCGTTGAACGTGAAGTGATACCAGCTCGCACTCGGCGCACGCCGGATCGAGATGCCTGGGGTGTTGCGCGCGATCGTCAGCTCGTCAAGAGAGGCCACCCCGGTCGCGTCGATGGTGTTGTTCTGCAGTGCCGGGAGGCGGGCCTCGTCAGCCAGCACCAGATACGTGACGCTGTCCAGCAGCGGCGGCGCACCCCACCACTTCGGGTTGCGGGTCAACGTGATGCGTTGCGCTGTCCGGTCCAATCCCGACACCATGAAGGGTCCGGCCGAGGGGCCAGGGCCGTTGAGTTGTCCCTTGTTGAACACCTCGGGGTTCGCGGTCATGCTCTTGGGCAGCAGCATCGTGTTGCCTGCGAACATCCCCTGCCACTCCGCAAACGGCTGGGCGAACGTCATGATCGCCTGCCGATCGTCCACGCCGCGCGTGACGGAGGCGACCCGGTCGCTGCCGTTGACGCTGGCGATGGCGAACGCCTTGTCCTTGCCGCTGGTTGCATCGATCTGAGACTTGATGTCTTCCCATGTGATTGGCGTGCCGTCGCTCCAGACCGCCTTGGGGTTGATGGTGTAGGTGACCACCTGAGGGTTGGTGCTCGTGAGTTCGACGCTGGTGAAGTAATCGGTGTTCACCGACGTCGAGCCGTCCGATGCGACCCGGAACGCGCGCGGCATGGTCGCCCGCAGCATCGCGCCGGCGTCGGCGGTGTTGCCGTCGATGTGCAACGAATTGAAGTTCGACGGGTACTCGGTCAGCGCCAGCCGCAGGTTGCCACCCTGTTGCAGGGTCGCCGGATCCTGCGGGTTGATGTCGCTGGTCGTTCCGACCTCTGCGCTGCCCCCGGCCGCTGGGGCTTCCTGGTTGCCGCTCGAACAACTGGTCAGGGTCAGCGCGGCAATCAGCGTTGCCACAGCGAAGCGTCGGATCTCCATGCGGACTGACTCTAACTGCGATGGGGTTCGGGTTGCGGAACGGCGGCAAGCAATCGCCGGGTGTACTCGTGCTGTGGGTTGCTGAACACCTGATCGCCGTCGCCCTGCTCGACGATCCTGCCCTTGTACATCACCGCCACCCGATGGGCGAGGTGTTTGACCACCGACAGATCGTGCGAGACGAACAGATAGGACAGCCCGAACCGCTGCTGCAGGTCCAGTAGCAGGTTGATGATGCCCGCCTGGATCGACACGTCCAGCGCCGACACCGGTTCGTCGAGCGCCAAAATCTTCGGCTGCAGTGCCAGCGCCCGGGCGATGCCGATGCGCTGCTTCTGCCCGCCGGAGAACTCGGCCGGATAGCGGCTGGCGTCCTCGCGCCGCAGCCCAACGATACCCAGCAGCTCGGCCACCCGTTCATCGATTCGACTCTTGTCAGAACCGTTGGCCTGCAACGGTTCCGCCAGCACGTCGAAGACGGGAAGCCTTGGGTCAAGCGAGGCGACGGGGTCCTGGAACACCACCTGAAGGTCGCCGCGCAGCGCCCGTCGGCCGCGCCGGTCCAGTGTCGCGACGTCGGCGCCAAGCACCTCGATCGAACCGGCCTGCGGGGCGGCCAGATCCAGGATCTGATGCAGCGTCGTGGACTTGCCGGAGCCCGATTCGCCCACGATGCCCAGAGTGTGGCCTTCCTGCAGCTCGAAGCTCACGCCGTCGACCGCGCGCACCTCGCCGACCTGCCGGCGCAGCACGACCCCCTTGGTCAGCTTGAAGGTCTTGACCAGATCGCGGACCCGCAGGGCGACCGGGGCATCCGAGGGCGCCGCTGCTTCCGCCGGCGGTTCGGTGGAGACCCCGTAGATGTCGGCCGCGCTGCGCCCCTTCACCTTCACCGTGCGAATGCACGCGGCACGATGCTTGGGACCGACGGAGATCAGCTCCGGTTCGGCGGCGCGGCAGTCATCGATGGCCAGTGGACAGCGCGGCGCGAACGGGCATCCGGGGGGCAGGGCTGCCAGCGACGGCGGTGCCCCGGGGATCGGTACCAGCCGAGCACCCTGCGGTGCGTCCAGCCGCGGCACCGAGCCGAGCAGCCCGACGGTGTAGGGCATCATCCGATCGCGATATAGATCTGAAACCGCAGCCGTCTCGACCGCCCGCCCCGCGTACATCACCAATGCGCGGTCGGCGAATTCGGCGACCACCCCGAGATCGTGGGTGATGATCAGCACGCCCGCACCGGTGACATCGCGTGCGGTCTTGAGCACCTCCAGAATCTGCGCCTGCACCGTGACATCCAGCGCGGTGGTCGGCTCGTCGCAGATCAACAGATCGGGGTCGTTGGCGATCGCGATCGCGATGACCACGCGCTGGCGCTCACCGCCGGAGAGCTCATGGGGAAAGGACCGGGCTCGGCGTTCGGGCTGGGCGATACCCACCAACTCGAGTAGTTCGACAGCGCGCTGTCGTGCGGCGCGACGGCCGACGTCGCGGTCGTGTACTTCGAGTGCCTCGGCGATTTGGTCGCCGACGGTGTAGACCGGCGTCAGCGCCGACATCGGATCCTGGAACACGGTGCCGATGGTCTTGCCGCGTATCCGCGACATTCGTTGGTCGGACAGCCCGAGCAGTTCGTCGTCGTGCAGCCGGATCGAGCCGGACACCTCGGCGTGTTCCGGCAGCAGCCCGACGACGGCCATCGCACTGGCGGACTTGCCTGCGCCGGACTCACCAACCAGCGCCACGACTTCGCCCGGGTCGACGTGAAAGTTCATGCCGCGCACCGCGGCAACCTGCTCGGCGTCGGTCGGGAAGGTGACGGTCAGATCCCGCACCTCGAGGAGACTCACCGGCGTCTCCTTCGTAACGGGCGGGCACTTGGATCCAGAGCGTCACGCAGGCCGTCGCCAACGAGATTGGAGCACAACACGATCAGTACCAACACCCCGGCCGGGAACAAGAAGACCCACGGAAAGGTCGTCGCCGACTTCGTGCCGTCCGCGATCAGCGTGCCCAGCGACACGTCAGGGGGTTGGATACCGAAACCCAGGAAGCTCAAGCCTGTTTCGGCCAGGATCGCGATGCCGACATTGAGCGCGGTGTCGATGATCAGGATGGAAGCCACGTTCGGCACGATGTGACGCACGATGATGCGCCAGTTGCTCACGCCCATATACCGTGCCGCCACGACGAATTCGCGCATCCGCAGACTCATCGTCATGCCGCGCACGATGCGCGAGCTGATCATCCAGCCGAACACGGAGAACAGTACGATCAACCAGAAAACCCGGGCGGATTGCCCTAGGCCCGGAGTGACAATCGCGATCAGGATGAAGCTCGGTACCACCAACAGCAGGTCGACGATCCACATCAGGGTGCGATCGCGCCAGCCACCGAAGAACCCGGCGATCGATCCGACCGTCGCGGCGATGATCGTGGAGACGAACGCCACGCAGACACCGATTAGCATGGATTTCTGCATGCCGCGCAGTGTTTGGGCCAGCAGGTCCTGGCCGAGCGCGTTGGTGCCGAACCAGTGGTCGGTGGTGGGAGGTTGTTGCAGCGCGTAGTAGTCGAGATCGGTGTAGGAGTAGGGCAGCAGCGGTGGCAGCGCGTAGCAGCCAACGAACAACACCGACAGCAGCACTAAGGACACTACGGCGGGCTTGCTGCGCAGGAACCGGCGCAGCACGAGGGTGCGGCGCGACGCGAACCGTTCAACGTCGACGCCGGCCTTCGCGGTCGTCGCCGTGTCAGTGGTGACGGGCTCGCTCATGTCACGCGCACTCTCGGATCGAGTGCTGCGTAGATGACATCGGAGAGCAGACCGGCAAGCAGGATCGTCGCGCCGGAGAACACCGTGACAGCGGCGATGATGTTGGTGTCCTGCGTGGCGATGCCCTGCACCACCCATTCACCCATGCCGTGCCAGCCGAAGATCTTCTCGGTGAACACCGCGCCGGTGACGAGTCCGCTGACGCCGTAGGCGAACAGCGTGGCCATCGGAATCAGCGCAGTGCGCAGGCCGTGTTTGAACAGTGCGCGGCGCCTGGTGAGTCCTTTCGCGCGGGCCGTCCGGATGAAGTCCTGGCCCAGCACGTCGAGCATCGCGTTGCGCTGGTACCGGCTGAAGCCGGCGATCGCGCCCAGCGCGAGGGTGAAGGTGGGCAGCACCAGGTGCTGCAGCCGGTCGACGAACTGGTTCCACGCGCCACCTACGGCATCCGGAGACGTCTCCCCGGTGTACTCGAACAGCTGCACGCCGAGGATCGAGTTCACTCGCAGCGCGCCCAGAATCAGCAGGTTCGCGATGACGAACACGGGTGTGCTCAATATCAGCAGTGACAGCACTGTGATGACCCGGTCGGAGAGCCGGTACTGCCGGATCGCACCCCAAGCGCCGACGATTACGCCGACGACGGTCCCCACCAGCGAGCCGATGACCACTAGCCGCAGGCTGACGCCGATGCGCCGCCACAGCTCGTCTGACACCGGCTGGCCGGTGATCGTGGTGCCGAAATCGCCGCGCACGGCACCGGACGCCCAATACGCGAATCGCAGGGGAGGGGGCTTGTCCAGATCCAGCTCAGCGCGCTTGGCGTCGATCGTGGACTGTGGCGGTCGCGGGTTGCGCTGCAGCAGGCTATCCAGCGGCTCGAACGTCAACGACGTCAGCGTGAACGTCAGGAACGACGCCAGCGCCAGCAGCACGAGATAGTTGAGCAGCCGACGCGCCAGAAAGCGCGTCATCCGGTCCGTCCTCCCCGCGGCTGCATGGGCACAGGTTATGAGATGGGTGCTTTCAGGGCGGGTTCTTGCAGCTCGGGCGTGGCTAGACAATTCGCACCGGCGTCTAAGGCTGCTTCAAGTTTCGGGGCGTTCAGTGGAGCTCACCTGCCCTTTTATGGTCGTCCCGCCGTAGCGGCGACCTGGACATAGACCAGCTACGAGGTGTTCAGAAATGCAATCGAGTAAGCCGAATAACGTCAAACTGCTCGCTGCGGTGATCGGCGGCAGCGCCGTGGTGGCCATGGGCGCGCTGAGCATGGCGTTCAGTCAAGAACAGGCCGGGCCCAACATTGTTGCGAAATCGACGATGACGATCGGCTCGACCACCACCCCCGACAAGACGCCACCGACCGTCGAAGCCACGTCAATGGCCGTGCCGGCCATAAGAGGCCCGGCTCCGCTGCCGTCCGAGCAGAAGGACGCCGAGTAGACGGCCTAACAGCTTCCGCCCAGGCAGTTCGCACCTGCATTCCAGGATCTTCACAGCTTCGCTGTTTTCACTAACTCCCAACCTGCAGTCCATCAGGAACGGAGTTATGACATGAATGCGAACAACCGGACCAACGTGAAGATGCTGGCAGCCGTAATCGGGGGCAGCGCCGTCGTGGCCATGGGCGCCGTCACCATGGCGATCACCCAGGAGCAGGCGACGCCCGCTGTGGTGACGAGCTCGGGCATGACCGTCGGCGATACCACCAAGCAGGAGACGCCGCCGGCGGCGCCGGAAACCTCGATCGCGGTTCCGACCGTCAAGGCCCTGCCGTTCGGGGGCTCCGGGTCGTAGTGCCTCGCGTTTGACCTCCGACTGCTTCGGTTACCCAGAACAGCGGAGGTGGTCAACGATGACCCCTCGTGAACTGTTCGACGGGTCGTCCCGGCTTCACGGGACGGCTGACCAGAGACCGAATGGAGTGGTCAGAGGTGAAATCGAAGCAGTTTAGGTTGATGGCGGCCACCGCAGGCGTCGGAGCCGTGCTCGCGATGGGCGCGCTCACCGTGACGTTCAGCAATGTCAGCGTGGCCGAGCCCGAACCGGCCCCGCCTGGCCCAGTTACGACGTCTGAGGTCACGACCGGCGAGACGGTCACGGAAACCGTGGTCCCGGAAGCGCCGGAGTCCCCGGCAGTTGTGCCGCCGATCACCACGACACCGTCGGCCTTCCCTCCGACGGCGGAACAGCCCTAGTCCGGCATTAAGCACTGATTGGAGATGTCAACGGTGAAATCGAAGCAATTGAAGTTGGCCGCGGCGGGTGTGGGAGCGGGTGCCGCGGTGACGATGGGTGTGCTTGGCATAACGTTCGCGTCCTCGCCCAGCAGCACGGGCATCCTCAGCGAACCCGAACCCACGCTGGGTGAGACCAGCACGGAGACGGTTGCGCCTACCGAGCTGGAGACCACATTCGTGACGCCGCCGGTGACGGCCGAACCTCCTGACGGGTTCGGAATGGGCTGATCACCGACGCCTAATTTCCGGGCCCCGGCCGATCAGACTCGCTGATACTTGTGGCGGTCGCTGTCTGGCCCGTGCGTGTGGCTCGGACGCTCACCCGATCGTCGATCGCGGGCGACGGGCCTGTCGGCTGTGGAATGACGTACGTCTGGCTGTAGTCGTCGTCGCTGCGCACCGTGACGGACGTCGTCGAGACGGCGGTGACGGTTCCGGACTGACTGAGCACGGTGGTGTAGCCACCCATGCCGTCGGCGACCACGAACTCGCCGTGAAGGGACATCGCGCCAACGGAGTCCGCACCTGGACTATGCATGCCGATACCGGGTGGTCCGCCCGGGCCGCCGGGGCCGAACGCCGTGCGAGGTCCCGCTGGATGTGAGGCGCTGTCGGTTGCGGCGTAGATCGCGGCGCCACCGAGGCCGGCGATAACCGCGGCCACGCCGACGGCCGCCGCCGTCTCGCGCACTCCCCAGCGCCGGGGTCCCGGCTCAGGTGCACCCCAGACGGGGTTATCGGTTGCCATCTGATCAGTGGTCATGCGACCACAGTGCAAGCGCCGCCTGTGTCTGCGCTGTGCGCCGATTCAGCGCCGGTTATGTCTGCGAATCTTCACAGCTGGTGCATAGGAAAGCCACAGCATCCGCCAATGGCCAGCGCAAATAATGGCACCGTGGTCAGTCCCAACGGCTCCGCCGGCAACGAGAGCGAACCCGCGCGCGTGGTGATGCGCCGGGCCGACGGCAAGCCGATCCACGTGCTGGTCGTCGATGACGAGCCGGTCCTTGCTGAACTGGTTTCGATGGCGCTGCGCTACGAAGGCTGGGAGATCGCGACGGCCGGAGACGGTGCGACAGCCATTGCTTCGGCGCGGTCGACGCCGCCCGACGTGGTCGTGCTCGACGTGATGCTGCCCGATATGAGCGGGCTGGATGTTCTGCACAAGCTGCGGGAGCAGATTCCGGGGCTGCCACTGCTGCTGCTGACCGCGAAGGATTCCGTCGAGGACCGAATCGCAGGCCTGACCGCAGGCGGCGACGACTACGTGACCAAACCGTTCAGCCTCGAAGAGGTGGTGCTGCGCCTGCGCGCCCTGCTGCGTCGCACAGGGGTGACGAGTGAAACCGGTGGCGCCAAGATCGTGGTCGGTGATCTGGTTCTCGACGAAGACAGCCACGAAGTCACCCGCGGCGGTGATGTCATCTCGTTGACCGCAACGGAATTCGAGCTGCTGCGGTTCATGATGCGCAACTCCAAACGGGTGCTGAGCAAGGCGCAGATCCTCGACCGGGTATGGAGCTATGACTTCGGCGGGCGGTCCAACATCGTCGAGCTTTACGTCTCCTATCTGCGCAAGAAGATCGACAGTGGCCGTGAGCCGATGATCCACACGCTGCGCGGTGCCGGGTATGTCCTCAAGCCCGCGGGCTGATCACCTCTTGACGCGCATCCGGTCACCGGGGACGTGGTCGCTTCGGGTCCGGCTGCTCGTGACGCAGGTGGCCCTGCTGGCGGTGGTGTGCGCCTGCATCGGTGTTGCGACGGAGTTTGCGCTGCAACGGTTTCTGATGCACCAGCTCGACCAGCAGGTGGTCGAAGCTGGGCGGCGCTCGGCCATGATCTTCGACATGCCGCCGTTTCCACCGCCCCCGCAGCCTCCGGGCTTCCCGCATCGGGAGCGGTTCGACCCGGAGGCGGGCCCGGGACCCGGATTCCTCGGCGCGCCAGGGCAATCGACCCGCACGGTCGGGGCGGTGGTGGCCCAAGGCATGCCGGTGGACGCCGGTGTCATCACCGCCGACGGCACCCGGGCCGAGGTCAGCCCGGCGGCAGCCGAACAGCTGACCCGAATTCGGCCGAACCATCGGCTGTCCATCGTCGACCTGGATGGGCTGGGCCGTTATCGGCTGATCGCCGTGCACTCGCGCGGCGGCGGGGAGACGATCGTGACCGGCCTGCCGTTGTCCGACATCGACGACACGCTGGCGTGGGTGCTGGTGATGTTCTGCATCGTCGGCGTGATCGCGTTGATTCTCGCAACGACGGTGGGTGTCGTCATCATCCGCCGCCAACTCGAGCCGCTGTCAAGGGTTTCCGCGGCGGCAAGGCAGGTGGCCGACCTCGAACTCGACCGTGGCGAAGTGCGGCTGCCAACGCCGATCGTCAAGGTGGATCCGGCCGGCGCGCACACCGAGGTCGGCCAGCTCGGCTCCGCGCTGAACCGGATGCTGGACCGCATCGCAGGCGCATTGTCCGCGCGGCATGCCAGCGAGACGCGGGTCCGTCAGTTCGTCGCTGATGCAAGCCACGAATTACGCACCCCGCTGGCTGCGATTCGCGGGTACACCGAACTGGCGCAACGGAAACGGGATGATCTACCCGACGACGTCGCGCACGCGATGAGCCGGGTGGAATCGGAAACCGAGCGGATGACACATCTCGTCGAGGACATGCTGCTGCTGGCGCGGCTCGACACCGGGCGGCCGCTGGAGCGCGAGCCGGTCGATCTGTCCCGGCTGGTGGTCGACACTGTCAGCGACGCCCACATCGCGGGTCCCGAATATCAGTGGTCGTTGGATCTGCCCGACGAGCCCGTCGTGGTGAGCGGGGACGAAGCCCGCCTGCATCAAGTGCTTGCGAATCTGCTCGCCAACGCCCGGACGCACACCCCGGCGGGCACATCGGTGACCACGTCGTTGACCGCCGATAACGCCGGCGGCGCGGTGCTGACCGTCGCCGACGACGGCCCCGGGATTCCGCCGTGGCTGCAGCCGGAGATCTTCGAGCGGTTCGCGCGCGGCGACTCCTCGCGCTCGCGGCGCGGCGGCAGCACCGGCCTTGGGTTGGCCATCGTCGCGGCCGTCGTAAGGGCGCACCGCGGCACCATCGACGTGCACAGCGTGCCGGGCAAGACGGAGTTTGTGGTGACGTTGCCTGCCAATTCACAGGCAAGCCACAGCGGGACCAAATCCGGCGCCTAGCTGCGCCAACGAAGATCGCCTTAGTGACGACCCTCGCTTCGATGCTGAGCAGACGGAAAGTCCCCCGACACGCCGCGAAAAAGAGGACCTTCGCGTCTGGTCGCGCTTGGGGCTGGCTGTGCTCTTGGTGGCGACGGCCGTGCTGTACCTGTGGAACCTTTCTGCGAGTGGGTGGGCGAACGCCTTCTACTCGGCGGCCGCGCAGGCCGGCGCGAGCGACTGGACCGCGATGCTGTTCGGATCCAGCGACGCCGCCAACGCCATCACCGTCGACAAGACGCCTGCGGCGCTGTGGATCATCGACGTGTCGGTCCGGCTGTTCGGCTTGAATTCGTGGAGCGTGCTGGTGCCGCAGGCACTGGAAGGCGTTGCCGCGGTGGCGCTGCTGTACGCCGCCGTCCGCAGGGTCAGCGGGCCAGGTGCAGCCCTGCTGGCCGGCGCGGTGCTCGCGCTGACGCCAGTGGCCGCGCTGATGTTCCGGTTCAACAATCCCGATGCTCTGCTGGTGCTGCTGCTCGTCGCCGCCGCGTATTGCGTGCAGAGGGCGTGTGAAAAAGACAGCAGCCGTTGGTGGTTGATCGCCGCGGGTGTGGCGGTTGGGTTCGGGTTTCTGGCCAAGATGTTGCAGGCCTTCCTGGTGTTGCCGGGATTCGCCATCGCCTACCTGATCGCGGCACATCGTCCGGTTCGGAGCAGGGTCGTCGACGTGCTCGGGGCGTTTGCGGCCGTCGTGGTGTCCGGCGGCTGGTATCTGCTGCTCGTCGAGCTGTGGCCGACGTCGTCGCGGCCCTACATTGGCGGCTCGCAGCACGACAGCATTGTTGAATTGGCGTTGGGCTACAACGGGTTTGGCCGGCTGACGGGAGACGAACCCGGCGGTCTGGGCAATCTCAACCACGACGTCGGCTGGGGCCGGTTGTTCGGAGCCGCAATGGGTCTGGATATTGCGTGGCTGCTGCCCGCGGCCGTGATCTGTCTGACAGCGGGCCTGATCATCACCCGGCGGGCGCCGCGAACCGACCCGATACGGGCGGCGTTGATCGTGTGGGGCGGGTGGCTGGCGATCACCGCGGCGGTGTTCAGCTTCATGAACGGCATCGTGCATCCGTACTACACCGTCGCGCTCGCTCCGGCGGTCGCGGCTTGTATCGCCATCGGCGCAACGCTGTTGTGGCGCAACCGCTCCGACGTCCGCGCCGCAACGACGCTGGCTGGGGTTGTCCTCGTCACCACCATTCTCGCCGCGGTGCTGCTGTCACGGCACGGTGAGTGGCTGCCATGGCTGCGGGCCGCCGCCGCGGTCGGGGGAGTGGGCGCTGCGGTGCTATTGCTGGTAGTCGGCCGGTTGGCGCGGCCGATCGCCCGTGTGGTGGCGGTTGTCGCCGTGGTCCCCTGTCTACTCTCGCCGGCCGCGTATTCCATCGCGACGGCGGCGACGCCACACAGCGGCGCGATCCCGTCGGTCGGGCCGTCGCGGCACGGAATGGGCGGCGGCTTCGCCGGACCCGGCGGGCTCCTCGACTCGCCGAGCCCCGGCCCGGGTCTGACGGCCACCCTGTCCGCCGACGCCGACGACTACACCTGGGCGGCGGCGGTAGTCGGCTCGAACAATGCAGCCGGGTACCAATTGGCCAGCGGCGCACCGGTTATGGCGATCGGTGGCTTCAATGGCACCGACCCCTCCCCGACACTCGACGAGTTCAAGGATTTCGTCGCCGATCGACAGATCCACTACTTCATCCGCGGCAAAATGATGATCGGTCACTGGGCAGGCCAAACGAGCGGCAGCCGGGAGTCCTCCGACATCGCCGACTGGGTGGAAACCCACTACACCCCGCTGACCGTCGACCGCGTCCTCATCTACGACCTCACTGCGGCGCCGAAGAACTCATAGCTGGGGCATAGCTTGGCCCCACTTGGGACACAAGCTGCGCCGCAACCATGGGCATCATGACAGACATCGCCCTCGACAGCTGGGGTCATCGGGTCCAATTCGAATCACGACCCAACGCCGCGTTGGCAGCGCGCGCTGCCGGGGTTCCAGTTCTCGACGTGGTGGTGCCGGTGTACAACGAGCAAGCCGCCCTTGCCGATTCGGTGCACCGGCTGCATCGTCACCTCCGAGAGCATTTCCCCTTCTCGGCACGCATCACGATCGCGGATAACGCCAGCAACGACGACACCTTCCGAATCGCCGGCGAACTGGCATCGGAGCTCAGCGACGTCCGGGTGGTTCGCCTGGAGCAGAAGGGCCGCGGCCGAGCGCTTCACGCGGTGTGGTCCACGTCGGACTCTCCGGTGCTGGCGTATATGGATGTCGACCTGTCCACCGACCTCGCAGCGCTTGCCCCACTCGTCGCGCCGCTCATCTCCGGCCACTCAGACCTCGCGATCGGCACCCGGCTGGGCCGCGGCGCACGGGTGGTACGCGGACCCAAGCGGGAGATCATCTCGCGCTGCTACAACTTGATCCTGAAATCGACTCTGGCCGCGCGCTTCTCCGACGCACAGTGTGGCTTCAAGGCAATCCGCAGCGACGTTGCGCAGCTCCTGTTGCCCCATGTCTCCGACACCGGCTGGTTCTTCGACACCGAGCTGCTGGTGCTCGCGGAGCGCAGCGGGCTGCGCATCCACGAAGTCCCGGTCGACTGGGTGGACGATCCTGACAGCCGGGTCGACATCGTCGCGACCGCCACCGCCGACCTCAAGGGCATCGGACGGCTCCTGCGCGGCTTCGCCAACGGATCGATCCCGGTGAACACGATTGCCGCGCAGCTGGGTTCGTCGCGATCCTCCGCCGCACCCGGATCGTTGTTCCGGCAGGCGGTGCGGTTCGGGGCCGTCGGTGTCGTGTCGACCTCGGCGTACGTGCTGCTGTTCATGCTGATGCAGGGTTGGGCCGGCGCACAGGCGGCGAACCTGATCGCGTTGCTGCTCACGGCGATCGGTAACACCGCCGCCAACCGGCGCTTCACCTTCGGGGTCGGCGGCCGGACCAATGCGGCGCGGCATCACGTCGAGGGCCTGATCGTGTTCGCGATCGCCCTGACCATCACCAGTGGGTCGCTCGGCGTGCTGCACGCCGTCGTCGCCCAACCACACCAATTGCTGGAGCTGGGCGTCCTGGTGCTGGCCAATCTCGTGGCCACCGCCGTGCGATTCGTCCTCTTGCGTGGCTGGGTGTTTCACCCACGCCGGTCCCGCTGACTCACCACCGATACAAAGGAAATCGATTGATGACGATCTCCGCAGACGTGCGACCGCAGACGACGGCGGAACCGCACGATGCTCGCCCGCCACGCTGGGTGCGCCCCGGTCTGCTGGCACTGCTGGCCGGCACCGCCGTGCTGTACCTGTGGGGCCTTGGGTCCTCCGGCTGGGCCAACAACTACTACGCCGCCGCCGCGCAGGCGGGCACGCAGGACTGGACTGCCTGGCTGTTCGGCTCACTTGACTCGGGCAACGCCATCACGGTCGACAAGCCGCCCGCGGCGCTGTGGGTGATGGCGTTATCAGGCCGGCTGTTCGGCTTCAGCGCTTTCACGATGCTGTTGCCCCAGGCGTTGATGGGGGTCGGGGCGGTCGCACTGTTGTATGCGGCCGTGCGGCGCACCAGCGGTCCTGCGGCGGGCCTGATCGCCGGTGCGGCCTTGGCGCTGACTCCGGTGGCGGCGTTGATGTTCCGATACAACAACCCGGACGCGTTGCTGGTGCTGTTGCTGGTGGCGGCCGCGTACTGCATGGTGCGGGCGACCGAGACCGCGAGCACTCGATGGATCGCGTTGGCTGGCTGCGTCGTTGGTTTCGCGTTTCTGACGAAGATGCTTCAGGCCTTTCTCGTTGTCCCAGGTTTCGCGCTGGCGTTTCTTGTCGCCGCACCGGTCGGACTGTGGAAGCGCATCGGGAAGCTGCTGATCGCCGCCGCCGCGCTGATCGTGTCGGCGGGCCGCTACGTCGCGTTGGTCAGCTTGTGGCCGGCCGACTCGCGGCCCTACATCGGTGGCTCCACCGACAACAGCCTGTTGCAACTGGCGTTGGGCTACAACGGGATTGATCGGGTGGTCGGCGGTCAGGGGGGTCCCGGCGGTGGCGGGCCGGGCGGCGGTCCGGGCGGTGCGGGAAACCTGTTCTTCGGTGGTGATCCCGGCATCGGCCGGTTGTTCGGCCTGTCGATGGGAACCGAGGCGTCCTGGCTATTGCCCGCGGCGCTGATCGGCCTGGCCGCCGGACTGTGGTTCACCCGGCGTACGGCACGCACGGGGCATGTCCGTGCGGGACTGCTGCTGTGGGGCGGCTGGCTGCTTGTGACCGGTGCCGTGTTCAGCTTCATGGACGGCACCATCCACCCCTACTACACGGTCGCGCTGGCCCCGGCGATCGCGGCACTGGTCGGGATCTCGGTGCGAGAGCTGTGGCGGGGCAAGGAGTTCCTGACGCCGCGGATTGCGTTGGCAACCATGTCCGCGACCACCGGTGTCTGGGCGTTCATCCTGTTGGACCGCACGCCGGATTGGTTGCCGGCGTTGCGCTGGATCGTGCTGGCCGGATCGGTGGTCGTGGCCGCGGTGCTCGTGGTCGGTGTGCACCGGCTGGGACGCGCCACCGCAGTGCTGGCCTGCGGCGCACTCCTCTTCGGCAGCGGGTGCGACCGCGGCCTACACCATCGAAACCGCCGCCAACGCGCACAGCGGGCCGATGACGATGTCCGGTCCGAGCAGGGACGGCGGTTTCGGCGGCCGCGGGCCAGACGGTGCCCAATCCGACAACGCCGCGCTATCGGCGCTTGTCCAGGATGCCGACAACCGTTGGGCCGCAGCCACTGTGGGGTCAATGACTGCGAGCAGCCTCGAACTGAAGACCGGCACGTCGGTCATGGCGATCGGCGGGTTCACCGGCTCCGACAACTCGCCCACGCTCGCCCAGTTTCAGAGCTATGTCGCCGACGGCCAAGTGCGGTACTTCATCCCCGGCGACCGGGGTGGCCCGCCCGGCGGCAGATCGGGCAGCGCGGGCGACATCACGACGTGGGTGCAGCAGAACTTCACGCCCATCGATGTCGGCGGAACCACCGTCTACGACCTGCAAACACGTTGACAGCAACCATCGGTTGCGCAACACAGAAAGGAACGATCGCATGAACATGAAACTGAAAAGACTGATCGCTTCAGCCGTCATCACCGGCGGGCTCGGCGCGGCCGCCCTCGGCCTCGGCGCAGGCCTGGCCAACGCGGAGCCGCCGCCGGGACCGGACCCCGTTGTGGTGCAGCCGCCGCGACCCGACGTGCCCTGGCAGGACCGCGACGGGTATGACCACGCCGTCCGCGATCACCGGCCGTTCCAATACCAGGGCCAATGGGTGAACCCGGTTTTCGACGCGGGACACCAGGGCTGGGGGTTCTGGCTCGGCCCCATCTGGATTCCATTGATCTGAGACGACACCGACCAGACGGCCGCCCTGCCTACCCCGAGCAGGGCGGCCGTCGCCTATCCGGTCGCGGTGATTTTCACTCGTGCTTTTTCCACGCCCGCGTGGTTATCGTCGGGCCGAGGAGGTCCCAATGTCCGTGACCGATGAATACCTGAAGAACAACGAGGCGTACGCCACCACCTTCGAGGGCCCGCTGCCGCTGCCGCCGAGCAAGCATGTGGCGGTCGTGGCGTGCATGGACGCCCGCCTCGACGTCTATCGAATCCTCGGCCTGGGCGACGGTGAGGCCCATGTCATCCGCAATGCCGGCGGCGTCATCACCGACGACGAGATCCGCTCACTGGCGATCAGCCAGCGACTGCTCGGGACCAAGGAGATCATCCTGATCCACCACACCGACTGCGGCATGCTCACCTTCACCGACGACGAGTTCAAACGCGCCATCCAGGACGAGACCGGCCTCAAACCGGAATGGGCCGCCGAGTCGTTTTCCGATCTCGAAGAGGACGTGCGTCAGTCGCTGCGCCGCATCGAGGCAAGCCCGTTCGTCACCAAGCACGAATCGGCTGCGCGGGTTCGTCTTCGATGTCGCCACCGGCAGGCTCAACGAGGTCAAGCTCTGAGCCTCGGCGCCTGCTCGGAGTCGGCAGCTGACTGGTCTGGACCGAGTAAACGCCTGCGCGGGACCGGTGTGCGGTCGATGATGTCGAGATGGTCCTGCAGCACACGACGCCCGCCGACGAGGACGGCGCCGCCGTGCAGCTCAACGCAACGGCCCCGGTGCCATACGTGTCGAGCAGTTTGCGAAACCCCTTTCCGCCGATCGCCGACTACGCATTCCTGTCCGACTGCGAGAACACCTGCCTGATCTCCTCGAGCGGATCGGTGGAGTGGCTGTGCGTGCCACGACCCGATTCGCCCAGCGTGTTCGGCGCCATCCTGGATCGCGGTGCCGGCCACTTCCGGCTCGGCCCCTACGGGGTGTCGGTGCCTTCCGCCAGGCGTTACCTGCCGGGCAGCCTGATCCTGGAGACCACCTGGCAGACCCACACCGGCTGGATGATCGTCCGCGACACGCTGGTGATGGGCCCATGGCGCGACATCGAGACGCGCTCGCGAACGCATCGCCGCGTACCGATGGATTGGGACGCCGAGCACACCCTGCTGCGCACCGTGCGCTGCGTGAGCGGCACGGTCGAGCTGGTGATCGACTGCGAGCCGTCGTTCGATTACCACCGGGGCAGCGCGAACTGGGAGTACTCGGCCAGTGGCTATGGGGAAGCCGTTGCGCGGGCCAACCACGATCCGGACGCGCACCCGACGCTGCGGCTGACGACCAACCTGCGCATCGGGCTGGAGGGCCGCCAGGCGCGGGCGCGTACGAGGCTGAAAGAGGGCGACAACGCCTTCGTTGCGTTGAGTTTTTCGAAGAATCCCTCGCCCCAGACGTATGACGAGGCCGTCGACAAGATGTGGACGACCAGCGAGTGCTGGCGGCAGTGGATCAACATCGGCAGCTTCCCGGATCACCCGTGGCGGTCGTACCTGCAGCGCAGCGCGCTGACGCTGAAGGGGTTGGCCTACTCGCCGACCGGAGCGCTACTGGCGGCGAGTACCACATCGCTGCCGGAAACCCCTCAGGGCGAACGAAATTGGGACTACCGCTACGCCTGGATTCGGGACTCCACGTTCGCGCTGTGGGGTCTGTACACCCTCGGGCTGGACCGTGAGGCCGACGACTTCTTCTCGTTCATCGCCGACGTGTCCGGCGCCAATAACGGTGAACGCCACCCGCTGCAGGTGATGTATGGCGTTGGCGGGGAGCGCAGCCTGGTCGAGGAGGAGCTGCATCACCTGTCCGGGTATGACAATGCCCGGCCGGTGCGGATCGGCAACGGCGCCTACAACCAGATGCAGCACGATGTCTGGGGTTCGATGCTGGACTCGGTGTACTTACACGCCAGGTCCCGCGAGCAGATTCCGGAAACGTTGTGGCCGGTGCTCAAGCAACAGGTCGAGGAGGCGATCAAGCACTGGCGCGAACCCGACCGCGGCATCTGGGAGGTGCGCGGCGAGCCGCAGCACTTCACCTCGTCGAAGATCATGTGCTGGGTTGCGCTGGACCGTGGGGCCAAGCTGGCCGAGCTGCATGGCTGGACGAAGCACACTCAGGAGTGGCGCGCCATTGCCGAGGAGATCAAGGCCGACATCCTGGCCAACGGCGTCGACTCCCGCGGGGTGCTGACCCAGCGCTACGGGGACGACGCGCTGGACGCCTCGCTGTTGCTGGCGGTGCTGACCCGGTTTCTGCCCGCCGACGATCCGCGGCTACGCGCGACGGTGCTGGCGATCGCCGACGAGCTCACCGAGGACGGGCTGGTGCTGCGCTACCGCGTCGAGGAGACCGACGACGGATTGTCCGGCGAAGAGGGGACTTTCACCATCTGCTCGTTCTGGCTGGTGTCGGCGCTGGTCGAGATCGGCGAGATCCACCGGGCCAAGCACCTGTGTGAGCGGCTGCTGTCGTTCGCCAGCCCGCTGCATCTGTACGCCGAGGAGATCGAGCCGCGCACCGGGCGACACCTGGGCAACTTCCCGCAGGCGTTCACCCACCTGGCGCTGATCAACGCCGTCGTGCACATCATTCGCGCCGAAGAAGACGCGGATGGATCTGGGGTGTTCCAGCCCGCCAACGCGCCGACGTAACGCAGGTGGCCGTCGAGGACCACGGGCAAGGTCGATGAGTCTGGCGTGCAAATGCTCGACGCGGCGAAGCGAGTCGGCCAACTCCAGGGTCACGGCGTGTGCCCCCGTGGTCGCTTGGTCCTCGTCCGCCGGCCCGGATTCCGTCGCCAGCGCCCCGTCGCCCCGTGCCGTCGCCTTCGCGGCCGCAACGGCGTCGCGCAGTCGGTGGATACCGGTCTCGACGCGGCCATCCGTCCAGCCGTGCAGGATTCGTGAGGAGTCGGACAACAGCGGCGTGAGACGCAGATACGCCTCGTGCACGGCATCAACGAGGACGGCTTCCTTATTGATGACGCGTTCCGGCTGCGCGAAGACGTTGGTCTCGTTCGCGGCCGATGCGGCTGTGGCAGCCAGTGCCGCATGGGCACGATCAAGTTCGGCTTGGGTCGTTGCGGTGCTTTCCCCTCGACCGGGCAGGTGAGACTCGAGGGCCTCGTCGAGAGCATCCAGATACGTCAACACAGCCGGACGAATTTCACGTGAGGTGCGAATCGGGACGATGGTGAGCGCGACCACCGCGGCGACGCACCCACCGATCAGGGCCGCGACCGTCTTGTCTCTGATCAGATCGAGGTAGCGGCCCTCGGTCGCGAAGAGCGGAACGAACGCGATGCTCATCCAGAACACCATGGCGGGATACGAGACGGGTGCAGTGACGATCGTGAAGAACACGCCCACCGCGACGACGGCGACGGTCCAGAAAAGGTTGTCCGGTACGAATGCCGCGATCGCCACCCCGCCGACGGCTCCCAGGATCGTGGCGGGCAGCCTGACCCAGGCTCGCCGCGTTGAGAGCCCGGCCGATCCGGCGATGACCACGAACGCCGTCCAGGCGACCACGAGGCTCTGCTCGTTTCCCACCGCCTTGGCGATCAGGCCGGCCGCTACAGCGGCGACGACCGCCTGTATCGCGAGCGCCATCGTCGGCGAAAGGGATTGACTGTCCGGAGGCGAACTGGTGTCGGCTTGCGCAGCGCCGACTGAATCTGCCGGCAGCGCGGCGCTAACCGCGGCGGGTGCTGTCGCAGCCAACTTCCTTGCCTGCGTGACTGATTGGGCCACGACCTCGCCACCGGCGAGCAGCGTCAGCGCCGCCAGCAGCGTTTCGGGCGGAAAGGGTGCCGTTCCCGTTTTCGTGGCCTGCGTCAGCGCTTCGTGTATGTGGCCGCGGAGTACCCGAGCTTTGCGGGCGACGGCGTCCCTGGACTCCTCGTCGACGTCGTCGCGCAGGGCGGCGGCAAGCGCGTGCAGGGTGTTGCTGATCGACCAGGCGATCTCGTCAGGTAGCGACCGCATCCAGTCCGGAACCTCGGCCTGATCGGCGATGTCCTCCAGTCCCTTCTGCGCCGAGTGCAGCGCCACGCGCAGTTGGTCGACATCGTTCTGACTGAAGCCGCGTACGACAGCGCCGGGGAATTGCGCTTTCGATGGCGCCGCGACACTTCCTCGCCCGCTCGAGGTGCCTGACGCAGTGCCTTACCGGCACGATCGGACGGTGTGCCGTCCCGGGCGGTGTTCAGTACGTCGACAGCACCGGCGACGGTGTCGGCGGCGCGCCGGGAGAACGCGTGCACCGATAAGTTGAGGGACCGCAGCGGATTGATCCGGCAGGATCAGGGTTTCCCAGAGCGCCAGCCAGCCGAAGCCTACGACCAGTGCGAGGACGAACCATCCGATCCGGCCGATCGTGATGTAGCCGGCGCCGGTGATATAGACGGTGATGGCGCCCATCAGCGCCAGACTCGCGACACGCGGACTCCAGGACCGCAGCGCGTACGACGAAAACATCAGCAGGACAAGCAGTGCCGCGGCGGCCCACACCGCGTTCTGGGTGAGTGCGACCGTCACAACGACGGCGACCGCTGCGACAACTGACGCCCACCCGAGGGTGCGAACACGGTCTCTGGGTTGCGGATCGGGGGCCAGCAGCGCGCCCTCGAAGGCGGCGCCCGCGGCAAACAGCGTGATCCGCACAGGGTCAGCGACGTCGAACGCGGACGTCACCGCGACCATCGTCGCCCACGCGAGCACGGTGGCACACACCGCTCGCACACCACGACGACGTCCGGACGAAACCCGGATCGAAAACTTCCAGGCGCGCAGCAACACCGCTCGTTACGGAAATGACGGCAACCTCATCAACAATCCTCACAATCGCGGCCTGGCCACCGTATCCGACGCCGGTTGAGCACCCCATGAATCGCCGGGCAACAAACATGCTAAAAGCGTCATTTACGGGTGCGTAACCGGTACTGTCGGCACCCTTCCCGTGGGAATTTCGGGAGCCGCGCTGACCAGCCCTCAGCGTCGGTTAAAGAGGAGCCGAAGCATGCGAATTGTTGTTGATCTCAACCGGTGTCTGGGATACGCGCAATGCGTCCCGCTGGCGCCGGACGTCCTCCAATTGCAAGGGGAGGAAGCGCTCGCCTACGACCCGAATCCCGATGACTCGCAACGTCAGCAGGTCGCGCGGGCGGTGGCGTCCTGCCCGGTGCAGGCGATCATCGCGGAGATGGACCCGCCAGCGGACAGGACGACGAAGTGAGGACGCACCCGCTGGTCGCCGACCTCGTTAGGACCTTCAAGGCGGAGGGTCGGATCGTGATCGTCGGTGCGTCGCTGGCCGGGCTGCGTGCCGCGGAGGCGTTGCGCGACGAGGGGTTCACCGGCTCGCTGACCATCATTGGTGACGAGGTCCACGAGCCGTACGACCGGCCGCCGCTGTCCAAGCAGGTGCTCAAGGGATGGGTGCCTGCGGGTAACACCAAGCTGCCGCGCCTGCGGGAGGTCGACGCGGACTGGCGTCTAGGCGTGGCGGCCACCGGATTGGACCGCGACAACCGGGAGGTGTTGCTCGCCAACGGTGACAAGGTGCCCTACGACCGGTTGCTGATCGCGACCGGCGTCCGTTCCCGCGCGTGGTTCAACCCCGAAGAGGCCAAGCTGAAGGGCCTGTACACGCTGCGGACCAGCGATGACGCGGCCGAGATGCAGGCGGCGTTGAAGGCCAGGCCGAAGCGGGTGCTGATCGTCGGCGCGGGCTTCATCGGCTCCGAAATGGCCTCGGTCTGTCGTGATCTCGGATTGGACGTGACGGTCGCGGAACGCTCCAGCGCACCGCTGGTCGGGCCGCTCGGCGGGGTGATCGGCGACATCGCCGCCAAGATGCAGCGCGACGCCGGAGTCGACCTGCGTACCGGTGTGGCGGTGGAAGCGCTGAAAGGCGACGCCGACGGGCACGTCCGGCAGGCTCAGCTGTCGGACGGCACCCTGCTCGACGTCGACGTGGTGGTGGCGTCGCTGGGGTCCGTCCGCAATATCGAATGGCTCGAAGGCGCCGAACTGGCCAGCCGGGTTCTGGGGCGTGGCCTGCGACGCCGGGTGCCGCGCCTTCGACATCAACGGCGTGGTGACCGACAACATCTTCGTCGCCGGCGACATCGCGCGGGCACCGCATGTGCTCTACGAGTACCAGTTCATGGCGATCGAGCACGTGGATGCCGCGGTACTGGGCGCCCAGACCGCGGCGCACAACATGGTCAACCTCGAGACCGGACGTCGTCCGCACCTGCCGCTGCCGCAGTTCTGGTCCGGCCAGTTCGGCGTCAACATCAAGGGCTGTCGGCGTGTGCTCCTTCGGTGACGAGATCGTCTTCACCCAGGGCTCGGTCGAGGATCTCCGCTTCGCCGCCGCCTTCGGCAAGAACGGCCGCATCGTCGGAGCCATCACCTTCAACCACGGCAAGTGGCTGGAGTACTACGGCAGACTCATCGAACAATCGGCGCCCTTCCCGCCCCCGCCACCGGGCTACGACGTACCGGCGAACGCCGAGCCGATGTCGGCCCGCTTCCCGGATCCGCGCGAGCCGACCGGGATTCCCGACGTCGTTCTCACCGGCCACGATCCGACTTCGCGGGGCGCCGAGTTCCGCCCCAAAGCCCGCTAGAAACGGAGCCGCCATGACAACCGCAGAAACCGCCTGGACCGAGGCGATGAAGTACGAGAACCGCCACGACCCGTACCGGTTCTTCGACGAGCTTCGGAAGACGCCCGTCGTGCAGGTCGCCGACAAGGTCTACGTCGTCACCGGCTACCGCGAGCTACTACAGCTCGCGCACGACCCGCACGTCAGCTCCGACATCTCGAAGAGTCCGATCTCGGCCCAGCCGGCGGCCGATGCGCACCGACGTCGGTGCCGAGCACATGCAGGCGTACGGCCGGGAGCCGAGCCTGATCGTGTCCGACCCGGCCAAGCACGACAAGCAGCGCCGACAGGTGATGCGGCACTTCGCGCCGCCGCACTCGCCGGACGTCATCCCCAACATGGCGGCTGACATCCAGACGCTGTGCAACGACTCGCTGGACAAGATCAAAGCCAAGGGCGGCAACACCTTCGACGTCGTCGACGACTACGCCTATCCGGTTCCGGTCGCGGTCATCTGCCAGATCCTCGGTGTCCCGTTGAAGGACGAACCCACCTTCCACGGCTGGATCTTCGACTTCATGGCGGGCGCGGACATGGGCCCGGACGCCGCCACCGAAGAAGGGCAGGCCCGCGCGCAGAAGGGCAAGGAAAGCACCGCGGCGCTCACCGCGTACATGGCCGACCTGATCCAGGGGTTCCTGAAGGAACCGCAGGACAACGTGCTGTCCAAGCTGGTGAACGACAAGGACGGCCCCGACGGGCCGATGACGCCCAAAGAGGCTG
The DNA here is from genome assembly GCA_963851115.1 of uncultured Actinomycetota bacterium. Taxonomy (GTDB): domain Bacteria; phylum Actinomycetota; class Actinomycetes; order Mycobacteriales; family Mycobacteriaceae; genus Mycobacterium. The sequence goes on along the minus strand of CAWKOI010000015.1, from coordinate 61,684 downwards.
CGGCCAACGCGATGCTGCTGCTGATCGCCGGGCACGACTCGACGGTCAACACCATCGCGCACTGTGTGCTGACGCTGCTGCGCAACCCCGAGTCGATCGACCTGCTGCGCGAGAAGCCGGAACTGATCCCGAAGGCGATCGAGGAGGTCCTGCGGCTGCAGTCGGCCGTCCAGTTCTTCCCCAGCCGCAGCGTCACCGCCGACGTCGAGGTCGGCGGGACCGTCATCCCCGCGGGCTCGGCGGTGCACCTGCTGTACGGCGCGGCCAACCGCGACCCGAAGCGATTCCCCGACCCGGAGAAGTTCGACATCCAGCGCCCGGACAACCAGCACGTGGGCTGGGGCCGCGGAGTGCACAGTTGCGTCGGCGGTCCACTGGCACGCCTGGAGGTCAACATCGCGTTGGAGACGTTCCTGCGCCGCGTCGAGAACCCGCGGCTGGTCGTCGATCCGCCGCCCTACCGGGTGAACCAGGTGTTCCGCGGTCCGCTGCATCTCGAGGTCGAGTTCGACCGGATCAAGGACTGAGGTAGCGAAATCAAAGCCTTCCAGTTCGTCGAATGGCAACAGCCGGGCCAACTCCGGGACGTGCCGGTGCCCGAACCGGGGCCAGGGGAGGTGCTGGTCAAGGTCGGCGGCGCCGGCGCCTGCCATTCGGATCTCCATCTGTTGGAGGCCCCCGCCGGATCGAAGTCGATGACGCTGCCGTTCACCCTCGGCCACGAGAACGCCGGCTGGGTCGAGACGATGGGTCCGGGCGCAACGGGTTTCGCACCCGGTGACCCCGTGATCGTCTACGGCCCGTGGGGTTGCGGGCTGTGCATGAATTGCCGCCAGGGGATGGAGAACTACTGCCAGACGCCTGGGAAACCCAGTCCGGGCGGCCTCGGCGGCACCGACGGCGGCATGGCCGAGTATCTCCTCGTCCCGGCGACGCGCTACCTGATTCCATTGGGCGACTTGGACCCCCGTGAGGCAGCGCCGCTCACCGACGCCGGGCTCACCAGCTACCACGCGGTGAAGCGTTCGGTGCATCTGTTGGGGCCTGGCTCTACCGCGGTGGTCATCGGCGCAGGCGGCCTCGGTCAAATGGCCATCCAGGTGCTCAAGGCGCTGGCCTCGGCGACAACCGTTGTCGCGGTGGATACTTCGGCTGACAAGCTGGAGATCGCCAAGACGATGGGCGCCGACGAGGTACTCATCTCCGGCGACGATGCGGTCAAGCGCATCAAGGACATCACGAAGGGTCAGGGCGCCGAACTCGTGCTCGATCTGGTTGGCGTCAATCCGACACTCACGATGGCCGCTCAGGTATCACGGGTGCTCGGGCACCTCACCATCGTCGGGCTCGGTAACGCCGCCCTCCCGGTGAACTTCAACAGCCCGGCGAAGGAATGCTCCGTCGCGTCGCCGTTCTGGGGCACCATCCCCGAGCTGATCGAGGTGATCAGCCTCGCCCAGACCGGCAAAATCAAGATGCTCGTCGAACACTTCGCCCTCGACGATGCGGCGCACGCCTACCACCTGCTCCACGACGGGAAGATCCAAGGGCGCGCCGTCATCACACCGAACGACTAACGGCCCGTGACGATCAGGTACCGCAGGTGACCGTCGGCTGGGTCTCGGAACTGACCGAACTCATTCCCCTTGCGCTCGTGGTTGCGGTCTCGCCGCTCTCGATCATCCCCGCCGTGCTGGTGCTGCACACGCCGCGACCGAAGCCGACCAGCCTGGCCTACCTGGCCGGCTGGATCTTCGGGCTGGCCGCGTTGACGGCGATCTTCGTCGAGGTGTCCAGCCTGCTGGCCGGGCTGGACAAGGCACCGACCGTGGGCCTCCTGGCTACGCATCGTCATCGGTATCGCGCTTGTCGTGTTCGGTGTATTCCGCTGGCTGACGCGCAAGCGATCGGCCCACTCGCCGGCCTGGATGAAGAAGATCACCGGCGCCACCCCCGGCCGGGCGGCGGTCATCGCGGCGGCGCTGGTGGTGGTGAATCCCAAGGTGCTCTTCATCTGCGCGGCAGCCGGTTTGGCGATCGGATCCGCGGGCCTCGGTACTGCGGGCGCCTGGATTTCGGTGGTGTTCTACGTCCTTGTCGCCGCGTCCTCGGTCGCGATCCCGGTACTGGCCTACGCCGTGGCCGGTGAGCGGCTCGACGGGCCGCTGACCCGGCTCAAAGACTGGATGGAGCGACACAACGCCGCGCTGGTGGCGGCCATCCTGGTCATCATCGGACTTTTGGTGCTGTACAAGGGCATTCACGGCCTGTAGCGCGCCGGCAGGTCGGGCCACGCCGATGGCCATCGATTTTGGAGGAGCTCTGATTGGCATGGCGTTATCTCCATGATGGTCCGCGTTGCCGCCCGACTGGAAGTGGTCGACCCGGGCTTCGCCCGAACCCGTCGTGGTGCTCGAACCGCCTGCGCGACAGTGCTTTCAGGGCTCACGTTGGCTGTGGTGACCTCGGTGTCCGGTGTCGTCGAACCGTTGCGGATAACGCTGTTCGGCGCCGGAGCATGCTTCTTCGGAGCACTGCTGGTTACCGATCCCCACCGCAGCGACCGCGCTCACACGTTCGGCTGGGCTTCAGTTGTCGCGGCCGTGGCGATCGTTGTCACCGTCGAACTCAGCCGGACCGCGGTGTGGGCCGCTGTAGCATTCCTGGTCTTGCAGATGTTCTTGTCGTACGCGCTGCGTTCCTGGAGTCTGCGGGCCGGCAATCTCGCTGTGATCGGCGCACTCATCACATTTCTCGCTGGTGCCGGGCACATCACGAGCGACCGGATCGGGTGGTTCGTGCTCGCTTCGACGGTCGGCTTCGCCTGGGTCACCGCCTCGGAATACCTGATCCTGCCCGACGATCCGGTTCGTTCCCTCAAACGGTCCGTAGACGTCTTCTGCCGAAGTGCGGGAGACGCGGTCGCCAGCGTTGTGGACATGCTGACCACAACCTACGACGGCAGTGCACCCGATCGTGCTGCAAAAGCTCTCCGCCGGAGTCTCGACCGGGTGATGCGGTGCCGGACAGCCATCGAGAGCCAGCTCTCCGGCGCTCTCCTGCCCGGCTTCGGACAACACGACGTCGAGCAATTGCGCGTGGCGCTGTACTGCGCGGAACGAGGAATTGAGGAGGTGATCAACCAGGCCAACGATCCGCGATGGATTGACACGCTCCCCGACGACATCGCGGGATCCATCACGAGCACCCTGCAGGCCCTCGCGAACGCCCTGAGGGACAACAACATCGACGCGCAGTCATTGGACGCGGTCGCACGCGAACTTCAGTGCCTCCGCGACCGCCTTCACGACGCGACGAACACTGCACCGAACGTCAACGATGCACCGCACCCTCCGCCGGGGACCGCTCTGGCAGCCCTGACGACAGTCGGGGGTGCCGAACTCGTCGCCCAGTCAACCTCGCAGGCAACAGCTTTGGCGACCGTATCGCCCGTACCCCCCGGCGCCGCTGAACCAGCGAGTGCCGCCTCCGCTGCGCAGACAAGCTTGGAAGCGCCGCGTGCTATCCGCACCCTTGCGCCCACAATGGCTCTCGCGATACAGGCGGCCGTCGCGGCAGTGCTAGCGGGCCTGATCGCCAAATCGCTGGGAAACGAACAAAGCCTTCTTGTGGCGTGGACCGCGTACGTAATCATCGCCGGATCGGCCGAGGCGTCGACCCGGCGAGCGTGGATATGGCTCGCCGCCACGATCCTGGGAGCCACCGCTGGCGTCGCGATCGCGGCAAGCGTCCCGAACAATGTTGTGTGGACAGTCGTCGTCGTTACGATTGGCGTGTTCTTCACCATCGTCAGCGCACCCGTCTCCTATCCGGCAATGGTGTTCTGGTTGAGCATTGCGCTCGTCCCGCTCTTCGCGACCGAAGGGCGCTACCTCGACCTGATTTGGGACAAGGCGATCGCGGCACTCATCGGAGGGTGCGTCGCCGCTGCTGTCGCGCTTACCGTCGCGCCGATCCGGCTCTCGCGCGACTTCCGTCCGGCTGTGCTGCAGTATCTGGATGCACTGGATGCGGCCCTCGAATCTCATCAGCCAGGCGAGAGGGACCGCAGGGCGACGACCGGGGCCGCACTTGACCGCGCCCACTCAGCCCTGGACGCCATGGTCGCGTCGGCCGTCACCAAGACGCACTTCTTTCCGCAACCGGGAAGCCCGCTAACTGAGCAGGGAGTCCGGGTTGACGCCGTTCACGAGGCGTTCTTGCGTCTCACGCCGCTGCTCACCGACTCGTCACGGCGCCTGCACGGCTGGACGGATCAGCGAGTAGAGATGAGTATCCGCCGACTGCGGGACGACGTGGAGGACGCCAAGGCTGCCGCACGCGGCGACGCAGCAGCCGCCAAGACTTCCGCACCGTTGGACGCTCATCAGCCTGAGACCACCACCCCCGCAACATACGACACGCGTCTGCAACCGGCGGACTCCCTGTGGCTCACCGACAACCTGCACACCAGACTCGCTGAGTTCGCCCTACTTCTCCGCGGTCACCCGCGGTCGCGAGCCGCAGTGCACTAGCACCTACCCGCCCTTCGGTGAACAGCATCACTCGGTTGCCGCAGAATCGTTCCGAGCGCGACACCGCCGGGGATGGCGTCGTGCGCCCGCGGCGGGTCCGGCGCCCGCGCCATCAGGTAACCGGAGACGACGATGCCGACCAGTTGGACGATGAAGGCAAGCGCCTTGAGCGTGGTGCGCGTCGTCATGCGCTCGATTCGGCCGCGGTCGGGGTGAATCGGCTTGGGCGATGCGCCAGACCGTAGTGTCCGCGAAGCGTCGAGGTGTGGTACCCGGTGCGGAACAGACCACGCTGCTGCAGGATCGGAACGACGTGCTCGACGAAGTCTTCCAGACCGCCGGGCAGGTACGGCGGCATCATGTTGAACCCGTCCGCCGCGCCTGCGGCGTACCACTCCGCAAGCTCGTCAGCGACCTGTGCCGGGGTGCCTGCGAACGTGCGGTGGCCGCGCCCGCCACCGAGCTTGGCGATCAGCCGCCGCACCGTCAGCGATTCGCCAGCCGCGAGATCCTTTACCAGCTGGTAGCGGCTCTTGTTTCCCTGGATCTCTTCGATCGGCGGCAGCGGCGGCAGCGGTGCATCCAGCGAATGCTTGGTGAGGTCGACACCGAACATCGCCGACAGCTGCCGCAGCGAGTACTCCGGCGAGATCAGATCGGTGAACGGCTGCTCGAGCTCCTTCGCCTCCGCTTCGGTTGGACCGATGAACGGCACGATTCCGGGGAGCATCTTCACCTCGCCGGCACTGCGCCCGTGCTTGACCACTCGCGCCTTGAGGTCGCGGTAGAACTCCAGCCCCTCTTCGAGGGTGCGTTGCGCGGTGAATATCGCCTCGGCGTACCGCGCGGCGAAATCCTTTCCGCTCTCCGACGATCCGGCCTGGACCAGCAGAGGCCGGCCCTGGGGGGACCGCGGCGAGTTGAGCGGGCCCGCGACCCGGAACCGGGTCACCTCGTGGTCGATGGTGTGCACCTTGCCGGGTCGGCGAACACGCCGGTCTCCGCGTCCAGCACCAGTGCGCCGTCTTCCCAGCTGTCCCACAGGGCCGTTGCGTGACATCGACGAATTCGTCTGCGCGGACGTACCGTCCGCTGTGGGCGGGGATGCCGTCGAAGCCGAAGTTCGCGGCCTCGTCCGCACCGGCCAGAGGTCACGATGTTCCACCCGGCCCGCCCGCCGCTGATGTGGTCGAGCGAGGTGAGACTTGCGGGCCAGGTTGTACGGGTCGGAGTATCTCGTGGACGCCGTGGCGATCAGTCCGACGTGCTCGGTGGCGATCGGCGATCGCCGACAGCAGTGTGACGGGCTCGAAGATCGTCTGGGTGTTGTGCTTGATCCGTGGTCCGACGGCGAGACCGTCGGCGAAGAACACCGAATCCAGCTTGCCGCGTTCGGCGATCCGCGCCGAGTTTCCTGGAAGTGCGTGACGTCGCAGATGTGGTGCGCCTCGGTGCGGGGATGGCGCCACGCCGCCTCGTGGTGTCCCACACCCATGAGGAATGCGTTGAGGTGGAACTGGGATCCTGTGACATGTGGTTCCTTTTCCGGTAAGTGACGTTGACGCGCCAGCGGGACAGCCTGACGTTCGATCAGTACTGAGGATTGCGTTGAGGACGAGCCCGAGGATCGAGATCGCGACGATGCCCGCATACATGTTGGGGATCTGGAAGTTGAACTGGGAGGCCGTGATCAGGTAACCGAGTCCGGCCTTGGCGCCCGACCATCTCGGCGGCGATCAGCACGAGGATCGACGACGCCGCCGCCATGCGGATGCCGGTGAAGATGGACGGCACCGCCGCGGGCAGCACGACCTTCTGGAACAGCCGCATCGGGGAAGGCCCAGCGACGACGCCGACTTGATCAGCAGCGGGTCGACGGTGCGCACGCCGGAGATCGTGTTCAGCAGGATCGGGAAGGTGCACGCGTAGATCACCAGGGCGATCTTGGACTCCTCGCCGATGCCGAGGATCAGGATGAAGACCGGCAGCAACGCCAGCGCCGCGGTGTTGCGGAACAGCTCCAGAATCGGGTTGAGGAAGTCGCGACGGGTCGATACCAGGCGATCGCGATGCCAAGCGGGATCGTGACACGACCGCAACGTGAAGCCGATCAGCGCGCGGGAGAAACTGGCGGAAACATGTTCCCACAGCTCACCGTTGCCGCACAAGGTCGACGAATGTCTCGACGACCTCGGTGAATGGTGGCAGGAACACCTTGTCGACGAGTCCGAGCCGCGGGCGATCTCCCACACGCCGAGGAATGCGACGATCGCGATCGGCGGGCTTGACGATTCGCCACGCCACGGCGCGAACGCGCCGGCTGACGACCGGAGGTGGCGGCTGTGCCTCGAAGGCTGTGGACACGGTGTCCACGGGCGGGGGAGCTGTGACGATTGCGCTAGACATGGTGAACCTCTTCGCTTGTCGCAACTTCGGCGAGTTCCTGTGAGGGGCTCGTTCAACCTCGCCGTGCAGCAGCGTCCAGATGTGGTGCCGGTGTGCCGGAACCTGCTCGTTGGACCGCACGTCCTCGGCGCTTCGGTCGATCTCGATGTCGACGATCTTCTTCATCCGGCCCGGCCGCGAGGTCAGGACCGCGACCCGCTGGCCGAGGTAGATCGCCTCGTCGATGCCGTGAGTGATGAACAGGATGGTCTTGCCGGTCGCCCTCCAGATCCGCAGCAGCTCGTCTTGCAGCGACTCCCGGGTCTGCGCGTCCAGCGCCGCGAATGGCTCGTCCATCAGCAGCACCTCGGGATCGAACGCGAGGCTGCGCGCGATCGCGACGCGCTGCTTCATGCCGCCGGACAGCTCGTGCGGATACCGGTCGGCGAAGCCCTTCAGGCCCACGAATTCGAGGTAGTGCTCGGCCCGTTCGCGCCGCACGGCTTCGGGCAGTCCCTTCGCCTCCAGCCCGAACTCGATGTTCTTGCCGCGCCGTCCGCCACGGCAGGAGTGCGTACTGCTGGAAGACGATCCCGCGGTCCAGGCCTGGGCCGGTGATCGGCCTGCCGTCGAGCAGGATTCGGCCCGACGACGGTGTGCTCGAGCCCGCCGAGCAGGTCGAGCAATGTCGACTTCCCGCAGCCGCTCGGCCCGACCAGGACCAGGAATCTCGCCCGCGGCGAGATCGATGTCGATGTCTTCGATCGCGGTGAACTGTCCTCGGACTTCTCGCCGCGGACTGTGGTGACCCGCTTGGTCACGCTTGGCTCCAACCGAGAGCTTCGGGCGTGGTCAGCTCATTTCGTTCTCCAATACTTCTCCGTCGGGCCCGCTGCCTTCGGGCTGTAACGTGCCGTTGGCGTATGGGTTGAACTCGTTGGTGTACAAGTCGGTTGCGTTCAGTTTGCCCTCCTCGAGCTCACCGTTGCGGACCAGCCAGTCGATCCAGGTCTGCAGCTCGCTTCTCCGGCGATCACGCCGCCCGGCGACGGGGATTCCCGGGCTGCGCCAGTATTCGATGGTCTCGGTCGTCTCTCGTTGCGGCCACGCTTGTCGATGATGCTCTCTGAACCGGGCGACGACCTCCTCGCGCGGCGTCACCTGGGTCCATCGGATGGCGCGGGCGGTGCCCTGCACGAAATCCGCGTCGCTTCCGGTTCTTCGCGATGAATTCGTCGCGCACCACATAGGTGCCGTAGCTGAACGCGCCGAACAGCCCCCGGTCGGTGAACAGCGGCCGGATGCCCCCGCGCTCCGAGCGCGTTCTCGCGGATGATGCTCGTTCAGTGACGCCACGTCGATCTGGCCCGCCCGCAGCGCCGGTTCGGTGTTCACCGGCGGGACGACGGTCAGCGCCACCGCTTGATCTCGTCGGGCGACAGCCCTTGCTGGGCCAGCCACTCCCGCACGATGAACTCGTGGTGTGCGCCGAGCGTGTTCATGCCCGACCTTCTTGCCGATGAGGTCGCGGGCGGAGCGGATCGGGCTGTTCTCCAGCACGTAGTACCCGGTGTATTCACCCTCGTCGGCGCCGTAGGAGCTGAGCACGGACGTGATCGGCGCGCCTGCGGCGTTGAGCTTGACGACGGCACCGTTGAACGCGGAGCCGAACTCGATGTCGCCGGTGGCGGCCGACTGGATGTCCTGCGGGCCGCTGGTGGTGTCGCCGACCCATTCGAGCTTGACCTTCTGGAAATAGCCGAGGTCCTCGGCGAGTTCGTGCGGGTAAACCTCGCCGCTCCAGCCCTGATAGCGCAGCACCGTCTTGCCGTCGGCGTTCTGCGCCGCTTCGCCGGATGATCCGCAGGCGGTCAAGCTCAGCATGACCGAGACGGTCGCGGCGGTCAGCGCGGTGAGTATCGAGGAGCGTCGCGCGCGTGGCGATTTCGGATGTCGCGCCATGAGTTGGACCCCTTGCGATTTGTTCGGTCGGTGTCGGCAATCGTGGCAGCCAGTCCGCGGTTGCTGAACCCTTAATATCGCTGGGAGTCGAACCCTGGGCTTCTAAAACTAGAGGTGAGCCAAAGCCTTTCAGCCCACCTTGTATGTCGCGATCGCCTTCGCGACGGCCTCACCATCGGTGGTGACGACGTCCACGTCACAATTGACCAGAGTCTTGCCGCGCCGCAACACCCGACCGATCGCGATCAGGTCCGTCGCGCGGGCCGGTGCCAGAAACTGCATCGACATCGACGTGGTCACGCCGCGCAGTGAGTCCGGAACGTCGGCGCCCGCCCACGCGGCCGCCATCACCGCGACGTCGGCCAGCGCGGCGATCGCGCCGCCGTGCACCATGTCGCCGATCGTCACGTTCGACGGATCCCAGGGCAGCCGCAGCCGCACCTCATCGGCATGCAGGACGTCCGCGACGATGCCGAGCTTGGCGACGAACGGCGACTGCGGAATGAACTGCGCGATGACGTCCGCGCCGGTCTGAGGCTGGGTCGAAGCTGACATGCCTCCAGTATCAGGCGCGGATCAATTACCCGACGGGTAAGCGCCCTTCACCGCGAGCTGCTGTCAGGGGAGCTGCGCTCCGCCGTGGGGATGAAAATTGGGGTTGGTGCCGTTTGGCGTCGACACCGGCCGCGAACGTGCGTCCACTGCGAAATTCCGGTCAGATTCTCGCAGTGGGCGCACGTTCGGCGCTCAAACGGCCACCATTTTCGAGTCAGTCGCAAAGGTCCCGCGACACGCCGCTGAAGGGTGACTTCTATGTCCGCTCGGCAGGGGCCAAGCGTTGACAGCGCAGGCCGGAGCTGGTTTTATATCGGGTTATGATGATAAATCTGGTTATCTCTACCAACTTAACGAGGAAGCGATGACCGCGGCTCCGGAACTCAACCAGGCGGGCCGCTACGAGCTGAGCCATCTGCGGTCGCTGGAGGCCGAGGCGATTCACATCATTCGAGAGGTGGCCGCGGAGTTCGAGCGACCCGTGCTGCTGTTCTCCGGCGGCAAGGACTCCATCGTCATGCTGCATCTCGCGCTGAAGGCGTTCAGGCCCGGCCGGCTGCCGTTCCCGGTGATGCACGTCGACACCGGCCACAACTTCGACGAGGTTCTGCAGACCCGCGACGAACTGGTCGAAGAGGCCGGAGTGCGGCTGATCGTAGCCAAGGTGCAGGACGACATCGATGCGGGACGCGTCGTCGAAACCATCCCGTCGCGCAACCCGCTGCAGACCGTCACACTGCTGCGGGCCATCCGCGAGAACAAGTTCGACGCCGCGTTCGGTGGCGCCCGCCGCGACGAGGAGAAGGCGCGGGCCAAGGAGCGGGTGTTCTCCTTCCGCGACGAGTTCGGCCAGTGGGACCCCAAGGCCCAGCGGCCCGAGCTGTGGAACCTGTACAACGGCCGTCACCACAAGGGTGAGCACATCCGGGTGTTCCCGCTGTCGAACTGGACCGAGTTCGACATCTGGTCCTACATCGGGGCCGAGAAGATCAAGCTGCCGTCGATCTATTACGCCCACCCGCGCAAGGTGTTTCAGCGCGACGGGATGCTGCTCGCCGTGCACAAGTACCTGCAGCCGCGCAAGGACGAAGAGGTCGTCGAGAAGACCGTGCGGTTCCGCACCGTCGGCGACGTCACCTGCACCGGCTGCGTCGAGTCCCTGGCGGGCACGGTGTCCGAGGTGATCGCCGAGACCGCGGTGTCCCGGCTGACCGAACGCGGCGCGACCCGCGCCGACGACCGGATCTCCGAGGCCGGCATGGAAGACCGCAAGCGAGAGGGTTACTTCTGATGACCACGCTGCTGCGACTGGCCACCGCCGGATCCGTCGATGACGGCAAGTCCACGCTCATCGGGCGGCTGCTCTACGACTCCAAGGCCGTCATGGAAGACCAACTGGCCTCGGTCGAGCGCACCTCCAAGGAGCGCGGACACGACTACACCGACCTGGCTCTGGTCACCGACGGGCTGCGCGCCGAGCGCGAACAGGGCATCACCATCGACGTCGCGTACCGCTATTTCGCCACGCCCAAGCGCAAATTCATCATCGCCGACACCCCTGGCCACATTCAGTACACCCGCAACATGGTCACCGGCACGTCGACGGCGCAGCTGGCCATCGTGCTGGTGGACGCCCGCCATGGGCTGCTCGAACAGTCGCGCCGCCACGCGTTTCTGGCGTCGCTGCTGGGCATCCGGCACATCGTGCTCGCCGTCAACAAGATGGACCTGATCGACTGGGACAAAGAGCAGTTCGAGAAGATCCGCGACGACTTCCATGAGTTCGCCGCCCGGTTGGACGTCCATGACGTGACGACGATTCCGTTGTCGGCTCTGCTCGGCGACAACGTGGTGACCAAGTCGGACAACACCCCGTGGTACGACGGCCCGTCGCTGCTGTCACACCTCGAAGAGGTGTACATCGCAGGCGACCGCAACCTCGTCGACGTGCGATTCCCGGTTCAGTACGTGATCCGGCCGCAGACGCACGAGCATGCCGACCACCGCAGCTATGCGGGCACCGTTGCCAGCGGTGTCATGCGACCCGGCGACGAGGTGGTCGTGCTGCCTACCGGTAAGTCGTCTCGCATCACCACGATCGAGGGCCCGAGCGGACCGGTGGAGGAGGCGTTCCCGCCGATGGCCGTGGCGATCAGCCTGGCCGACGACATCGACATCTCGCGCGGCGACACGATCGCCCGGCCCAACAATCAGCCAAGGGTGACACAGGAATTCGACGCCACGGTGTGCTGGATGGCCGACGGTTCCTCGCTGGAACCGGGCCGCGAGTATCTGATCAAGCACACCACCCGCACCACCCGGGTGAAGGTCGCCGCGCTGGACTACCGGCTCGACGTCAACACGCTGCACCGCGACAAAACGGCCACCGCGCTCAAACTCAATGAGCTGGGCCGCGTCTCGCTGCGCACCCAGGTGCCGCTGCTGCTGGACGAATACAGCCGCAACTCGGCCACCGGTTCGTTCATCCTGATCGACCCGCACACAAACGGCACGGTCGCGGCGGGCATGATCCTGCCCTACGTGACCGCGCGGACCTCGAGTCCCAACGCCGTGCGCCACGAATCGCTGTGCACCGCGAGCGACCGGCTGAGCCGAGGCCGCACCGTCTGGTTTACCGGGCTCTCGGGTTCGGGGAAGTCGTCGGTGGCGATGCTCGTCGAGCAGAAGCTTCTCGAAAGGGGGGTTCCCGCCTACGTTCTCGACGGTGACAACCTGCGCCATGGGCTCAACGCCGATCTGGGCTTCTCCATGGCCGATCGCGCTGAGAACCTGCGGCGGCTTGCGCATGTGGCGACGCTGCTCGCCGATTCCGGCCAGGTTGTGCTGGTGCCCGCCATCAGCCCGCTGGCCGAACATCGCGAGCTGGCCCGCAAAGTGCATACCGAAGCGGGATGCGACTTCTTCGAGGTGTTCTGCGACACGCCGCTCGATGATTGCGAGCGGCGGGACCCGAAGGGGTTGTACGCCAAGGCGCGAGCGGGTGAGATCACGCATTTCACCGGCATCGACAGCCCGTATCAGCGGCCGAAGAACCCCGACCTGCGGCTCACCCCCGACCGCACGCCGGATGAGCTGGCGGCCATGGTTGTCGAGCTGCTGGAAAGCCGCCAATGACAGATCACGAAGTGGCCGCCCGGTTGGCGACGGCGGCAGGCAAGCTGCTGCTCGACGTCCGCACCGAGCTCGCCGACGCGAGCGAGACCGAACGGAAAGCTGCGGGGGACAAGCGATCCCATGACTTCCTGATGGAAGCGCTCGCTGCCGAGCGACCCGGGGATGCAGTGCTGTCTGAGGAGGGCGCTGACAACCCTGTCCGGCTGACTGCAGAACGGGTGTGGATCGTCGACCCCCTCGACGGCACCCGCGAGTTCTCCGAGCTGGGTCGCGAAGACTGGGCGGTGCACGTCGCGCTCTGGCAATCGGGCGAACTGGTCGCAGGCGCTGTCGCTCTTCCGGCGCAGGGCATTACGCTCGCCACGCCCACCGTCGCACCGCCTCCGGCTACGCCGGACAAGCCGCGCATCGTGGTGTCGCGCACGCGTCCGCCGGCCATTGCGCTGGCCGTGCGAGACGCGCTGGACGGCACCCTTGTCGAAATGGGTTCGGCCGGGGCCAAAGTCGCGTCCGTCGTGCAGGGTCTGTCCGATATCTACGTGCATGCCGGCGGTCAGTACGAGTGGGATTCCGCGGCGCCCGTCGCGGTCGCCCGCGCCGCGGGACTGCATACATCGCGCATCGACGGGTCACCGCTGATCTACAACCAGCCCGACCCGCTGCTGCCCGACCTGGTGGTCTGCCGCCCGGAGTTCGCCGAGGCGGTGCTCGCGGTCACCGGCTCACCTTGAAACTGAATCCTCTGCGACGCTCGTCGGCTTGTCTCGCAACCGTTTCAGTGTCGCGACGGCGCGCAGTACGCTCGGCAATGTGTCAGAACCCACCACCCTGCGCGCCCTCGCCGATCTACCCCTACAGCCGGTCAGCCTGGCCGAATCGACGCTGATCCTGATCGACTGTCAGAACACCTATACCCGCGGTGTGATGGAGCTCGAGGGCGTACAGGCCGCACTGGACGAGGCTGAGGCCCTGCTCGACCGCGCCCGCTCGGCCGGCATCCCGATCATCCACATCCAGCACGACGACGGCCCGGGATCGCTGTACGACATCGAGGGGGACAGCGGTGCGATCGTGTCTCGGGTGGCACCGCACAACGGTGAGCCCGTGGTGGTGAAGAACTATCCGAACGCGTTCGTGCAGACCGACTTTGACGACCTGCTGAAGACGGCCAACGCGTCGAACCTCGTGATTGCAGGGTTCATGACGCACATGTGCGTGAACTCGACAACGCGCGGGGCGTTCAACCTCGGCTACTCACCGACGGTTGTCGCTGCCGCCACCGCGACCCGAGCGCTGCCCGGACTGGGTGATGCCACGGTGCCTGCGGCAGCGATGCAGACCGCCAGCCTTGCCGCCATCGCCGACCTGTTTGCCGTGGTGGTTCGGAACTCCGCCGCCATCCCGGACTGACCCGCAGGTCAGGCCAGTTTCCCCAGCGAAACCGGCGCCGCCGTTTGTCTCACGGGACGCAGCGTTTCCTATAGGCGGAAGACTGTGGTCTCAATCACTGCTCCAAGACAGCGGAGAGGGCTTCATCCAAAACGTCCAAGCCCGTATAGAGTTCAGCTTCGGTAATCGTCAAAGGCGGGGCGATGCGGAAGATTCCCCCCATGCCGGGCAGCTGCACGATGTTCATGTGCAACCCACGTTCGAGGCACGCGGCGGTGACCCTCGCTCCGAGGACGTCCGCCGGTGCCTTGCTGGCCTTATCGGAGACCAGTTCGATACCTTGTAACAATCCGCGGCCGCGGATGTCGCCGACCTGTTCATATCGGTCGCGCATACCGGTTAGCCGCGTCGCGAGCATTCGGCCTAGACAGTCGGCACGGTCCACGAGGTTGTCCCTGTCGACAACGGTGAGGACGGTCAGAGCTACAGCTGCCGCAAGCGGGTCCGACACGTGGGTGGTGAAGAACAGGAATCCTCTTTCATGGCAGACCGTCTCGATCTCCCCGCTGGTCACGACGGCAGCCACAGGCAGACCCGCACCCAGGGTCTTCGACAAGGTGAGCAAATCTGGGACGATCCCGTCCCTCTCGAAGGCGTACATCATTCCGGTGCGACCGATCCCGGTCTGTGCTTCGTCGACGATCATCAGCATGTCGCGCTCGACGCAGAGTTCCTTGAGCCGGCGCAGGTAACCCGAAGGCGGCTCGATGATCCCGCCGGAAGACAAGATCGGCTCGATGAGACACGCGGCCAAGCTGCCGGAGGATTGCGCGTCGACGAGCGCGAACCCGTACTCGAGTTCGGCCTCCCAGTCGTAGGTACCGTCGGCGTGACGAAACGGCGACCGATAGGCATTCGGAGTCGGCAGAGTGAGGTTGCCCGGCATCGGAGGCCCGTAGCCTCGCCGCCCGGCGCTGAATGTCGCGGAGGCCGCACCCGAGGTCATCCCGTGCCAGGAGCGGTCGAATGAGACGAGCTCGTACTTGCCTGTATAGAGTTTGGCCATCTTGATGGCCGCCTCGTTCGATTCCGCGCCGGTGCTCAACAGCAGAACCTTGCTCAGCGACGCCGGCAATGTCGCGGAGAGTGCTTTCGCGAGGTCTACCACGGGGAGGCTGAGCATTCCGCTATACAGATGATCGAGAGTGGCCGCCGCCGTCGACACAGTCGACACGATGTCAGGATGCGAATGCCCCAGAACGGCACTCATCTGTCCGGACGTGAAGTCCAGGATTGCGGTTCCGCTTTCGTCATAGACGTAACTTCCGTTGGCCCGCGTGATGATTCGCGGGACGAACGGCGCCCCGTAGCGCATCACGTGTCGCTCGGCATCCCGCCAGAATCGCTCTGTTTCCACAGTCCGTTCCTATCATTGGTCGCCGGCGACCCGTTGCTCGGCGAGGATCCGGGAGCGTTTGTCCGCGCGTCGGACCGCCCAGAGGACCACCAGGAGTGCCGGCGCGAGGAGCGAATAGCCCATCACGATCCTCGCGAACGCCGGCCTGGCGACGTCGTCCGCGCCGAGTGAATCTGTCCCTGCGCCATGCATGCCCGGACAGATTCCAGATGACACCGGCGAGCGGCCAGCGTACGAGGACAGATGCTCCCTCAGCTCTCCTGTCGACGTTGGTCCTGCTACCGGTCGATGGCCGACCGCCCAAGTGCCGAGCGAGAAATCGCTCGACGGCGTGGTACATGTCGATCTGGTTGTCCGGGTTGAGAAACCCGTGTCCTTCGTCGTCCTTGACCATGTACTCGACCTCGACCCCCCGCGCGCGCAGCGCCTCGACGAGATTGTCGGATTCGGCCTGCACGACACGGCGTCGTTGGCTCCCTGGACCACCAGTAGCGGCGTGCGGATCTGATCCACCCGGGTGATCGGCGAGCGGGCCAGCATGTCGGCCTCCTGCTCCGGATCGTGCAGGGTCGCCGACGAACAGGTGCCAGTTGTTGGCCAAGTGCGGCCTCGCCGTCGGCGGCAGGCGTCCGCATGAAGTTCGCCAGACTCGAGATGCCGACGTAGTCGATCGCGGCGGCGAAGACGTCAGGGGTGAACGTGACGCCGACCAGGGTGGCGTAGCCGCCGTAGGAGCCGCCGAAGATCGCGACGCGGTCGCGATCCGCATAGCCCTCCTTGACCGCCCAGTCCACGGCGTCGATCAGGTCGTCGTGCATCTTGCCGGCGAACTCCCCGATGGCGGCCTTGACGAATGCCTTGCCGTAGCCGGTCGACCCGCGAAAGTTGACCTGCAGCACCGCATAGCCGCGATTGGCCAGAAGCTGCACGTCCGGCTCGATATGCCCAACAGTCGCGCGCCCACGGACCGCCGTGCACCAGAAGGACCATCGGCAACCCGGACGGCTCAACTCCCGACCGGCAGCGTCAGATACGAAGGGCAGGGCCAGCCCGTCGCGTGAGTGATCGTGACCGGTGTCATCGGAGCCAGCGCCTCGGGATCCAGATGCGGATACGGCCGGAAGAGCAACCGGCTCTCGCCGGTGGAATGGTCGTAGAGATAGGTGAGGCCGGGTTCCCGATCGTGGGTGAAGCTGACGACCCAGCGCTGTCCGCTCTCGTCGGACGAGACGGCGGCAAGATCACCGTCGGACAGCTTCTCCAGGTTCGCCAGCACGGAGGCGAAATGCGGGTCCAGCGCGTGGATCACCTGCCGCTCACCGAGATACCGGGCGCCCGATCAGTTCCTCCGGTCCGCCGACTGAGGATGAGCGGTCGGCGGCGCCGCCGCCATGGGTGTCGAGGTCGAATGTCGGGTGGCTGTCCACCTCGGTCTCCTCACCGGTGGCCAGGTCGAGCCGGACAAGCCGGGTCCGGTCGGTGTCCGCGGTTGGAACCGAGCCACACACCGGTCCCGTCGGGTGTGACCACCATCGGATGCACGCTCATCGGATAGTCGGTGCCGTCGAACACCACGACGGTGCGCAGCGTGCCGGTGTCCTTGTCCCACTCGGGACAGCTCGATGTCGCCGTCCTGTGTCAACGAGCTGGCGAGCAGGTCGCCGTCGCGGCTGCAGAGCCAGCAAGCGACATGGCCGGGGTTCTCGGCGATCAGGGTGAGTTCGCCGGTGGCGATGTCGATTTCGTACACGTCGAAGAGTTCGATCTTCCTGGTGTTGAGGTGAACGATCGCCTTCCCAGGACGTCCGCCGGGTAGCTCGAACATGGCCTTGGCCCCCGGGAACGGCGTGAGATCGACGGCGGGCGCATCCGGGTTCTCCAGGTCGAGCCGGTACACGTGCCAGTTCTCGTCGCCGTCGCCGTCCTGCATGTACAGCATCCAGCGCGGATCGTCGGTCCACTGGTAGATGTACACGCTGCGGTTCGTCGTCGGCGGTCAAACGGCGGGCCTCGTCGTCCGAGTCGACGCTCTGTACCCAGACGTTCAGTCGGTTCTTCCACGGCGCCAGGTACGCGATCCTCGTGCCGTCCGGAGAGATGGTCGCGCCGGCGCGGATAGGCGAGCTGAAGAGGTCTTCGACACTGATGATTTCGGGCAAGGCCATGATGATCCTAATCGTTTAGTAAGGGATGGGATTCCGGTCGAGTTGACCGGGCGCTGTTCCTGATCGGGTCTGCCGCCAGGTGATGCCTTGTTGATCCCGTCGTTCGACGACTTCTGAAAGAACGGCGCGCCTGGCGGCAGACCACGTGATGTGGTGGTGGGATGCCGTTGCCCGAGCCTGCCGCAGGATTTACCTCCCGATGGATGTTCCCGAGCTTCGAGCTCTATTGATAGAACGAGGTCCTGCGGTGTGCTGGAGTCACGGACGGCTAGTGAGATGACGGACCTTCGAGTCCCACGATTAGGGCGCCGCGTGAGTCCACCGGCAACGGCCGGAATACTAACTGAAGGAGTGATGGAACCTTGCACCTGTACTGCGGAATAGATTGGGCCACAGAACATCACGACGTCGCTGTGGTCAACGACGACGGGCGTGTGGTGGCGCGGCGACGTGTCGACAACGACGCCGCCGGTTTCGCCGAGTTGCTGACGCTGCTGGCCGAAGCCGGCGACACCGCCGAGCACCCGATCCCCGTAGCGATCGAAACCGATCGCGGGCTGTGGATCGCCGCGCTGCGCTCGACCGGACGGGCGATCTACCCGATCAACCCGCTGGCCGCATCGCGTTACCGGGCGCGCCATCAGGTGTCGGGGGCGAAAGCCGACGCCACCGATGCGGTGCTGCTGGCCAACATTCTGCGCACTGATCCCGGTGCGCACCGAGTGCTGCCCGCCGACACCGAAGCCGCCCAGGCGATCCGGGTGCTGGCCCGCGCTCAGCAGGACGCGGTGTGGGCACGCCAACAAATCGGCAACCAGATCCGTGATCTGCTCAAAGACTTCTACCCCGCGGCGCTGGCCGCGTTCGCCGACCTGCCCGAGGGTGGACTGGCCCGCCGCGACGCCCGCACCGTCCTGGCGGCCGCACCCACCCCCGCGGCCGCCGCGAAACTGACCCGTGTCCGGGTGCACCGGCTGCTGGTCAAGGCCGGACGCAAACGCTACCTGGACCGCGACACCGACCGGCTCCGCGAGATCTTCGGCGACACCTACCTGCACCAGCCCCCGCAAGTCGAAACGGCGATGGGCATCCAGCTCACCGCACTGCTGGGACAATTTGACGCCGCCTGCACCGCCGCCGCTGATCTCGCTGAGGCGGCGACCGCCCATTTTGAGCAGCACCCGGACGCCGAGATCATCACCAGCTTCCCCGGACTGGGCAGCCTGGCCGGTGCCCGGGTGCTCGCCGAGATCGGCGACGACCGCACGCGTTTCGCCGACGCCCGCGGACTGAAGGCCTACGCCGGAGCGGCACCGATCACCCGCGCCAGCGGCAAGAAAACCGTGGTGCTGCACCGACACATCAAGAACCGGCGCCTGGCCGCCGTCGGACCCATCTGGGCGCTGGGATCGCTGCGCGCCTCGCCCGGCGCCCGTCGACACTTCGATGCCCGCCGCCACGCCGGAGACTGGAACCATCAAGCCCAACGAAACCTGTTCAACAAGTTCCTCGGCCAACTCCACCACTGCCTCCAGACGCGCCGGCTCTATGACGAACATCAGGCTTTTCCACCTCCTCTCGACCTCGCAGCTTGACTTTTAACTTCTTGAGATGTCTTTCGGTTGAAGATGAGTTGAAGGCGCGCGGCTTTCACCGCCCGGGTGGCCCGGGTGGGGGTTGTGGAGGCACACGATCTTCGGTTGTGGCGGTTGTGGAAAGAGCCGGGGTCAGGGCGACACAGGACCCCCAAGCCGGCCGTTGGTGGCGTCTCGGATGGCCCGGTCGATCAGCGATAACGCCTCCGGCTGGCTGACCGCCCTGCCGTCGACGACTATCGACTTGCTGACGTCTTCGTCGATGACGCGGAACGCTCCCGTGACCGCGGCGGCGCACAGGCGGACGGTGAGGTCGTCGTCTGGCAACCGCAACCGTTTGGCGATGACGGGAATGAAGCCCTGCTCGAGTTCGTCGTGCACCATGAGATACGCCGTGCGCATGGCCGGCTCCGATGCGCTCATGGTGGCGATCCGCATCGCGCTGACCTCGTCGGTCACGTCCTGCGGCGTCAGCGGGTGCGCAACGACGTCGGCGGCAAGGTGGTCGGCGAGGGACAGCTCGGGCGGCCAACGGTCCAGGACCGCGAGGAATCGGTGTGCCGACTTGGCGAGCACCGGTTCCACACAGCTCTCCTTGGACCGGAAGTAGCGCCAGATCGTGCGCGTCGACAGCCCTGCGGCGGCGGCGATGTCGTCACCAGCTGGTCGCAGAAACCCCTCGCTCCCAGAACAGTGCGCAGGCGTGCCTCGAAACAGCCAATCGCGCGTCGGCGTGCTTCAGGCCGCGATCGCTGACCTCTACTTGCGTGTCGATGACCTACCCCGGCTCCCAGATCGGTGTCACTTAGTGACAGCACCCACTGTGTCACTAAGTGACACGCATCGTCAAACCGCGTGAACTCTTCTGCGCACCCGTCGCACTTCGCTGGCCGGCTCCGCCAAGGCTGGGTGGCAGAATGCGCAGAATGCGGATGTCGGCCAAGGCGGAGTACGCCGTCCGCGCGATGGTGCAGCTGGCCACGGTCGACGACGGCGTGTTGGTCAAGACCGATGACCTGGCCAAGGCGCAGGGCATCCCGCCGCAGTTTCTCGTCGACATCCTTTCGGTGTTGAGAACCGACCGGCTGGTGCGCAGCCACCGCGGCCGCGAAGGCGGATATGAGCTGGCCCGCGCCGCCGACGACATCAGCATTGCCGACGTGTTGCGCTGCATCGAGGGACCGCTGGCCAGCGTCCGCGACATCGGGCTGGGCGATCTTCCGTATTCGGGACCGACGGCGGCGCTGACGGACGTATGGCGCGCGCTGCGGGCCAGCATGCGATCGGTGTTGGAACAGACCAGCCTCGCCGATGTGGCGACGGGCGGGCTACCCGAGCATGTCCGCACGCTGGCCGACGACTACCGCGGTCAGGAATCCCAGCGCGGGCACTCGGTCGGTTAACGGCGCCGCTTCGGCCCACCGCGCGCGGCGATGCCGTCGAGCAGCATCTGCAGCCCGCGGTCGAAATCTTCTTCGACCGACATCTGCATCGCGACTCCAGACAGCGCCGCGACGTTCGGATGCTCCGCGCCTGCCACCGATCCGATGCGGGCCGCGGTTTCGCGGGCGGTGCCGCCCCGGGTCAACGGACCTGCGAGCTCGGCCTGCGCAGCGCCGACGACGAAGCCCAGCACGGCGTGGAATGCGGCGAGGCGGTCCCGATCGGCCAGGCCCGCACGTCCGAGCGCGGCGATGAGCGCGTCGGCGACCTCGAAACCGGTGGCTGACGCGGTACGCCGGGTGAGTACCAACGGAATAGCGGCGGGATGGGCGCGAATGCCCTTCCACATGGCGTCGGCGATCGCGTAGACATCCTGCTTCCAGTCGTCGGTCGGCTCGGGCACTGCACCTCGGCGACCACCGCGGCGACGACGAGCTCCTCGAGGCCTTCCTTGTCGGCGACTAGTTGTAGACGGTCATTGGCCCGGTGCCCAGTGCGGTGGCCAGCGAGCGCATGCTCAACGCGCTCAGCCCGGCCGCGTCGACGATCTGCAATGCCGCAGCGGCGATCTCATCTTTCGTGAACCGTGCGCGCATCAGACTCCCCTTGACAAGTACATCGTACGTAAGTCAGGCTAGCAGATACGTACAGCGTACTTATCTGGGGGATTCCCGATGACGACGACTATCCCGACCGAGCGGGTCGACTTCCGTTCTCGCGGCGCCCGATGCGCGGCATGGCTGACGCTGCCGCCGGGCCCTGGCCCGCATCCGGCCGTCGTGTTGCTGCATGGCCTCGGCGCGACGCACGACATGATGCTTCCGCAATACGAGCAGCACTTCGCCGCTGCGGGAATCGCGACGTTGGCGTTCGACTACCGAAATACCGGCGCGTCGGACGGCGAACCGCGGCAACATATTTCGACCCGCGCACAGCGTCATGACGTAGCGGCGGCGCTGGCCCATCTGAAGACCCGGCCGGAAATCGATTCGGGGCGTATCGGGTTGTGGGGCACCAGCCTCGGTGGCATGAACGCGATCCGGGTAGCCGCCACCCGCGACGATGTGGCGGTCGCGGTGGTGCAGTGCCCGATCGCGCACGGTCCGGGAGCCGCGCGCCGGCTGGGTCTGCTGGCGTCGCTGCGGATCACGCCCGCGATCGTGCAGGACGTGCTGCGAGTGATGGCGCGACGCGGCCGCAGGTATGTGCCGATCGTCGGACCGCCGGGAAGCCTCGCGATGGTGACCGTCGCCGGCGCGGAAGCCGGTTGGAATTCCACCGTGCCGCCGAGCGGCCACTTCGACAACCGGATCGCGGCCGCCGATGCCGTTGCGATGGTGACGACTTCGGCGATTCGGCACGCCCGAAACGTCAACGCGCCGTTGCTGGTGTGCGTGTGCGACCGCGAGACGCTGATGGATCCCGAGTACGCGGCCATGGTGGCGCGTCGCGCACCCCGCGGCGTGGCCCGGCACTACGACTCCGACCACTTCGAGATCTACCATCCACCGCTCGTCGCCCAAGTGTTGGCCGACCAAACCGCCTTTCTGCAGGAGCATCTCGATGTCCGTCCGTGATCTGTTGCGGTCCAACGACGAACGAGTCCGCGTGGTGGCCGACGGTTTCAGCGCCGACGACTGGACACGACCCAGCCTGTGCGAGGGCTGGTCCAATCACGATGTGCTCGCACACCTGGTCATCGGTTACCGCGCCGGACCGGGCGTGATCGCAGCCGAGATGCTGCGCCACGCCGGGTCATTCGACCGCGCCAACGCCGCGCTGGCGCGCTCGCTGGCGGCGTCACTCAGCGCCGCCGAGCTGCTCGACGAGTTTGCGCGGCTCGTCGAGCGGCCGCGTGGGCTGGGGCGCTACTTTCCGCCCAGGCTGCTGCTCGGCGATCACATCACCCACGAACTCGACATCCTCTACGCGCTCGACCGCGAGCCGTCGATACCGGCGGATGCTGTGATCGCGGTATTGAACACCCAAGTGGCCGTGCCGAATCCGTTCGTTCCGGCATTCCGCAACAGCCGTGGACTGCGGCTGGTGGCCACCGACGCCGATTGGACGCACGGCGAGAAAGGGCCGATCGTGGAGGGCCGCGCCGTCGAGCTGATCTCCGTACTCGGAAACCGGCCCCGAGTGCTGCCCCGACTGCGCGGCGACGGGGTCGAGGTGCTGGCCTCGCGGGTCAGTCCGCCCCCGATCCGTAAGGCCGGGTGAGGATTTCCATGTAGTGGCCGGCGGGATCGAGGAAGTACACGCCGCGGCCGCCGTCGTTGTGGTTGATCTCACCGGGCCGTGTGCCCATCGGATCGGCCCAGTGGTCCAGCGCCCACGAGCGGATGCGCCCATAGATCGCGTCGAACTCGTCCTCGGACACCAGAAACGCATAGTGCTGTGGGTGCACCTCTTCACCGTCGGCCACGTCGGCGTAGTCGAGGCTGACGTCGCCAACCGTCACCATCATGAAATGGGCCCACAGCGTGGGGCCGGGCAGGTCGAACAGTTCTGTCAGGAATGTCGCCGATTGCTTCTTGTCCTTCGCGGCGACGATCGTGTGGTTGAACGTAATGGTCATTGAAGACCCCTATGCGCTACGGCGCCTCCATGCCTGACGCAGTCCGCCACCGGCACGCGACGCTACTGCCAGGATAGGGGCATGGCCGACGTCCCGGTGCTCACTGGACCGCGCGTAACCCTGCGCGCTCCGCGACTCGACGACGCCGATGTGCTGTTCGAGCGAATCGCTTCCGACCCGGAAGTGCCGCGCTATATGTCGTGGCGTCCGCATCCAGATGTCGGCGAGACCCGCCGCGTCATCACCGAGATCTTCAACGTCGGTGGGGAGACCACCTGGCTCATCGAGTTGCACGACGGCGGCGGCCCAATCGGATTGTGCGGCTGGCGGCGACCGCAGCCGCACATCATCGACTTCGGCTACTGCCTCGGGCGACCCTGGTGGCGGCAGGGATTCATGTCCGAGGTCGCTGCATCTGCTTCTCGAAAAGGCCCGACGCGATCCGACCGCGTACCGGGTGTCCGCGTACTGCCATGTCGACAACACAGGGTCGGCACGGGTGCTGGAACGCAGCGGGCTTCCGCTGGAGGGCCGGTTGGTGCGGTACGGCATGTTTCCGAACATCAGCTCCGAGCCGCAGGACTGCCTGTTGTTCGCCAAGGCGCTCAGATAACTACGCCTCGGACCGCCCACGCGCGGCCTCGAAGCGTGAAGCCCGCGTCCGGCGCATCGTTCACCAACCGTTCGCGCAGCCTGGATTGCAGAGCCTGCCTGTCGGATTCGGCCAAGGATGCCACGTAAACGCCGGCCGGACCCTGGCCGCGGCAGAACGGGTGCCAATAGTCGTCGAAGGACGAGAATGCCATATCGATGGTCAATGGCTGTTCGTCGACATCGCGCAGCCCGTGGGCGAGCCATAGTTGGGCCAGCGCGTCGCGCGCGCACAGCGGCATGTGCCGTTCGTCGCGCGATGCTGCGGCCGGGGCCAGCGCGACGGCTTCATCCCAGAACGCGCGGAGCATCCCCATGCCGTCGCCGTAGTCCCATACCGCCGCGGCCACGACACCGCCCGGCCGGGTGACCCGAATCATCTGGTCGAGCGCGACGGCCGGATCGGGCACGAAATTCATCACCAGCATCGACAGCGTGCGGTCGAATGTGCTGTCGGGAAATGGCAGGGCTGTTGCGTCGCCGACCTCGAACCGCACGCGGTCGTTCTCGGCATGCTCTCGTGCGTGTCGAACGTAGGTGGCCGAGCGCTCGACACCCGTCACCCGCGCGGACGCGAGGGCGGCCACCGCGAGCGACAACGCGCCGGTGCCCGACCCCACGTCGAGCACGAGGTCGCCCTCGCCGACCTGTGCGAATTCCACGAACAGCGGCGCGAGCCTACGGCTCCAGCGGCCCATGAACTGCTCGTAGCCGTCTCCCTCGGAGAACATGGTGTGGTCAGGCTATATCGCCGGCCGTGATACGAAGAGTGGATGGCGTTCGACCTTCGCGATCTCGCTGTCCGGATCATCGTCGCGCCGATGGCCGGTGGGCCGTCGACGCCCGAGCTGGCCGCCGCCGGGGCGAACGCCGGCGGCCTTGGGTTCGTCCCGGCCGGATACCTGACGGCCGAGGTCTTCGCCGAACGTATCGGCGCGGCACGTCGGCTCGCGACCGGACCGGTCGGCGCCAATTTGTTTGTGCCGCAGCCCAGCGCGGGCACGCCCGCCGCGATCGAGGCGTACGCCACGGCGCTGGCCCCTGAGGCAGAGCGCTACGGCGCTGCGCTCGGCGAACCTCGATTCGACGACGACGCTTGGCCGGCGAAGCTGGACGTGCTGCTCGATCTGCGGCCAGAGGTGGTGTCATTCACGTTCGGCCTGCCGAGTGCGGACGAATGCCAGCGGCTGCGCGATGTCGGCATCACGACCGTCGGCACCGTGACAACGCTGCCCGAGGCGCGAGCGGCGGCTGCGCTGGGCGTCGACGCGCTGGCGGCGCAGGGCCCGTCGGCCGGTGGACATCGCGGGACGTTCGATCCTGCGGCACAGCCGGCGGCCGAACCGCTTGATCAACTACTAGCCGCGGTGACTGCGGCGGTCGATATCCCGGTGATCGCGGCGGGCGGGCTCGCGACCGCCGACGACGTCCAACGCGTGCTGGAGGCCGGCGCGGTCGCGGCGCAACTCGGCACAGCGTTCCTGCTGGCCGACGAAGCGGGCAGCAGCCCCGTGCACCGAGCCGCGCTTCGGGATCCTCAGTTCACCGAAACCGTTGTCACCCGGGCGTTTTCCGGTCGCTACGCGCGCGGGCTGCGTAACCGGTTCATCGACGAGCACGAGGCCGAGGCGACGTTCGGCTACCCGGAGGTTCACTACATGACCAGCCCGTTGCGCGCGGCGTCGGTGCGCGCAGGAGATCCGCACGGCGTCAACGTATGGGCGGGCACCGGATTTCGGAACGCCAAGGCCGCCTCGGTGGCCGAAATCATGCGGAAGCTCACCTAGCTCCGCCGAACGTTCCTTACCGCTCGAAGAATCGGCGAATTTTGGAGCGGTAAGGAACGTTCGGGCACACACCAGCGGCGAATTCAGCCACCAGTCAGTTTCGGGCTGGGATCATGACAGCCACGATGCGACTACTGGTGGTCGAGGACGAGCAGCGGCTCGCGGCCGGGCTGCGGAAAGGGCTCGAGGCCGAGGGTTTCGCCGTCGATGTCGTGCACAACGGCACCGATGGCATCTGGATGGCGCGTGAAAACCCCTTCGACGCCATCATTCTCGACGTCATGTTGCCGGGTGCGAATGGCTATCAGGTGTGCCGGACGTTGCGCGGCGAAGGCAACTGGACCCCGATCCTGATGCTGACCGCAAAGGACGGCGTGTGGGACGAGGTCGAGGGGCTGGACACCGGAGCCGACGACTACCTGGCCAAACCGTTCTCGTATGCGGTCCTTGTCGCGCGACTGCGAGCGCTGCACCGCCGCGGGGTGCAGCCACGGCCAACCGTGCTCGAGGCCGGCGACCTCCGATTGGATCCGGCGATGCGGAGGGTGTGGCTGTGCGGCGAACAGATCGACCTGACCCCACGCGAATTCGCAATTCTCGAGTACCTGCTGCACCACCCCGACGAGGTGCTGCCCAAAGGCGACATCCTCGCCCACGTTTGGGATTTCGACTTCGACGGCGACCCGAACATCGTCGAGGTGTACATCCGCAGACTCCGCACCAAGCTGCGCAGGGACCGACCAGTCATCGAAACCGTTCGGGGCGCCGGGTACCGGCTGGTCGCCGCTCGTGGTTAAGCGCCTCGGCACGATCCAGGCGGTGACCACGGCGGTGGCCACGGTTGTCGTCGCGATCGCCCTCGCGGTAGGTGCGACCGCGTTGATCGTGGCCCTGCGCCACACGCTGATCGACGAGGTGGCGGAGGCCGGCCGAGCGCAAGCCAGCGACGTGGTTCGTCAGTTGGAGGCCGGCCGGCCCCCGATCCTCGAGGTGGCCGGGAGCGACGAGCAGCTGATCCAGGTGATCACCCCGGCCGGCGCGGTCGTGGCGTCCAGCCCGAATGTCGCAGGCGCACCCGCGGTGGTGCGACTGGCGCCGGGTCAATCCGCGCAGGTGGTCACCCCGCTCGACAACGACGAGTTCGTCGCGGTCGCGGAGGGAGCCCAAACGTCAGAGGGCCTGCGAGTAGTCGTGGTGGCCAGAGCGTTGGTCGACGTGCTCGACACCACCACGGTCGTGACACGGCTGCTGATAATTGGGCTGCCGGTACTGCTGGTGGTGGTCGCGATCACCACATGGTTCGCGGTGGGCCGAGCGCTCGCCCCGGTCGAGGCGATCCGGCGGGAGGTGGACGAGATCTCGGCCGCGCAACTGCATCGGCGGGTGCCGCAACCCGCCGCCGACGACGAGATCGGCCGGCTTGCCGCCACCATGAACCGAATGCTCGAGAGGCTGGAGAGTGCGCGAAACAGTCAGCGCCGCTTCGTATCCGACGCGTCGCATGAGCTGCGGTCACCGATCACCACCATCCGCCAGCACGCCGAGGTCGCGGTCGCTCATCCGGACCGGACGACCGCCCGGGAGCTCGCTGAAGTCGTGCTGGCCGAACAACGGCGGATGCAGCGGCTGGTCGAAGACCTCTTGCTGCTCGCGCGGGCGGACGAACACGTCCCGCTCTCACGCGCGCCGATCGATCTCGACGACCTGGCGTTCGAGGAAGGTCATCGACTCCGCTCGACCACCCCGTTGCAGGTGGACACATCAGGGGTGGGTGCGGCGCGGGTGCTGGGGGATGCCGACGCGTTGCGCCGCGTGCTGCGCAACCTCGGCGAGAACGCCGCCCGGCACGCGTCGAGCCGCATCGACATCGCTCTGGGCGACCGTCGTGGCGACGTCGTGCTGACCGTTGACGACGACGGCTCGGGAATTCCTGAGTCCGAACGCGACCGGGCGCTTGGGCGCTTCGTCCGCCTCGACACGGCACGCTCGCGTGATGAGGGCGGCAGCGGCCTTGGGCTGTCGATCGTCGACGAGGTCGCCCACGCGCACGGCGGCTCGATATCCATCTCGCAGTCCCCGCTCGGTGGCGCCCGCATCCAGGTGACACTGCCGGCCGACGACGGCTGAGGCGCGTTCAGGCTGCTGTCAGGTAGTCCGGGGCAGCCTGTCGGCCATGAACATCACACGCATCGGAATCGTGACGGCAATCGGCGCGGCGGCGATCGCGGTCGGGACCGGCATCGCGTCAGCTCAACCCGACGACGGTGAGGGCACGCCTATCACCGGCGAGGCGCTGACGAAGGCCAGCCAGGCCGCACTGGCGTTCACCGGCGGCGGGACCGTCACCGCCACCGAGGTCGGCGACGAGGAGAGTCTCTACGAGGTCGAGGTGACGCTGGCCGACGGCAGCCAGGTCGATGTCCAGCTCGACGCGAACTTCGTGGTGGTCGGTGACAAGACCGACCCGCCGGGTGCCGACACCGAGCCAGACGGCGACGGAAACTAAGCCGACGATGGACGCCGCCGCCGGCTGCCGGCTCGTCACGCTCGCGATTGTCTCCGCTCTCGGCGTCGCGTGCGGCGGCGAGCCGGCACCGTCGGCGGCGGACTGCATCAACGTCGTCGAGGAATCCGGTGCCACCACCGATGCCTGCCTTCCCGTCGCGCCCGACAGCGAGCGCGTCGACCTGGGCCCGCCGACATTCAGTAATCCCACCTCGATCACGAACCCGCTGCATCCGACAAGCCTTGTGCACCAGACGATCTACGGCGGACACGTCGACGGCAAGCCGTTCCGGACAGAAGTGAGCCTGCTGCCCGGCACCAAGCCCATCACGTGGCAAGGCAACACGATCGACACCGCGATCATCCAGTACGTCGCGTATCTGGATGGCCGCATCCACGAGGTGGCTCTGGACTGGTACGCGCAGGCCGACGACGGCTCGGTGTGGTACTTCGGCGAGGACGTCTTCAATTACGAGGATGGCATGGTCGCCGACACCATGGGCACCTGGATCGCCAACGAATCGACACCCGCCGCGATGATCATGCCGGCCGAACCTCGCGTCGGGAACGTGTATCGCCCCGAGAATGCGCCGGGCATCGCGTTCGAGGAGGTCCGCGTCGACAAGGTCGACCAAGAGCTGGCCGGGCCCAGCGGAAAGATCACCGGCGCAATAGAAGTCAACGAGCTGCACATGGACGGCACGCGGGAGGGCAAGGTCTTCGCCCCCGGCTACGGCGAGTTCTCCACCGGCAATCCCGCCGGCGACCTGGAAGCCGCGTCGCTGGCGTCGCCCACCGACCTGCGCCAGGATGCGGCGCCCGCCGAGTTCGCGGCGCTGTCAACGGCCGTCGGTGGAGTCTATGAGGCGGCCACCGGCAGCGATATCGATCAGTTGAAGCAAGCCCGCGCCGTTCTAGGCACCTCATGGGATGCTGTGCGCGCCAAGAAGATTCCCCCACAGATGGATTCACAGATGCGGGTCGACATCGACGCGCTTGACGCCGCGATCGGCGAGGAGGACTGGGAGGCCATACATTCCGCCGCATTGCGTATCGCGCAGAACGAACTCGACCTGCGGCTGCTGTACGCGCCCATCATCGACGTCGATCTGGCCCGGTTGAAGTTGTGGACCCGCCAGCTTCCGGTCGACGTCGCCGACGGCGACACCGGTTTGGTGCTGGCCAACGTGGCGGCGTTGGACCGGGTATGGGAACGCATCAAGCACGGCGTCGAGCCGGCGGCACCGGTTGACGCCGCTCTGCAGGAGCTGCACAAGGCAGCCGACGCCGAAGACCTGGCTGCCGTCGACCGAGCCGCGGCGTCGCTGAGCCAGGCCATCTCGGCCCTACACACCCGCTGACCCGGATAGCGTCGGCATCATGCCGACGTTCAGCCGCCGCGGGTTCACGCTGAGCGTCGGCGCGCTCGCGGCCGCGACGCTGCTACCCGGCTGCCGCGGCGGGCGCGACGCGGGAGGAGAGGACGTCGTGGTGGTGGGCGCCGGTATGGCTGGCCTCGCGGCGGCGCGCCGGCTGGCCGACGAAGGTGTAGAAGTCACGGTGCTCGAGGCGCGCGGAGCGGATTGGCGGCCGGATGTGGACCGACACATCGCTGGGCGTTCCGATCGACCTCGGCGCGGCATGGATCCACGGCACGGACGGCAACCCGATCGTCGGACTCGCAGCCGAAGTTGGGGCAAAGACCGTCGAGACCGACTTCTACAACGTGCTGCTGTTCGACGATCATGGCGAAGTTGACGCCGGCGATGTGCAGGCGGCGTTCGAGACCTGGGGCAAGATCCTCGAGGAGATCGAGGCGCTGAGCGAGAACGCCGGGGACAGTGCGTCGCTCGCCGATGGTCTCGCCGAGGTTGCGGACCTCAACGATCCGCTGCTTGCGTGGAACGTCCGCTCGAGCGTCGTCGCCGAGTACGCCGCCGATCCCGCCCAGCTGTCGCTCGCGTGGTTCGGCCATGAAGGGGAGTTCGACGGGCCGGATCTCATTCTCCCGGGCGGCTATAGCGAGCTGGCGCAGCACCTCGCGCGCGGCCTGACCATACGGCGCGGTACTGAGGTCACGCGCATCGCGCACGACGGGGCACGCGTGCACGTCGACACCTCACAAGGTCCGGTGGCCGCCGACCGGGTGATTGTCACGGTCCCGCTCGGAGTGCTCAAGGCTCAGACGATCGCGTTCGACCCGCCGCTGCCGGAGACAAAGCGGCGCGCGATCGAGCGGCTCGGGTTCGGTCTGCTGAACAAGGTCGTGCTCTCGTTCGAGGAGCCGTTCTGGCCGGAATCCCCGGACATGATCGGGCTCGTCGGCCCGAAGCAGCCAGTCGCAGATCTCGTCAGTGGGCTCACGTTCGCAGGCACACCGCTGCTCGTGGGGCTGCGTGGAGGTGCTGCCGCGCGGTCTCGCGAGGCGCTCTCCGATCAGGATGCGATCGGCGAAGTGCTCGCGGCAATGGACGCCCCTGAGCCGACCGGGGCCCTCGTCACCCGCTGGGCGGCGGACCCGTACGCGCGCGGCTCCTACAGCTTCCTCGCCGTCGGCTCGAGCCCCGCGGACTTGCGCGCACTCGCCGAACCGGTGGGCGAGCGGCTGCTGTTCGCGGGCGAGGCGACGCACGAGGATTTCTTCGCCACCGTCCACGGCGCGTACATGAGCGGTATCCGTGAGGCGGAGAGGATCCTCGGCGAGTGACCGATTCCTTTTCCGGTCGCGCCTGGTCAATACGGGCATGGACCATAACGCTCAATGACTGGCCTCGCGCGAGGTGCTCGACGGGCCACACTTCGCAGTGCTCGCGACGTCGAACGCCGACGGGCGCCCGCAGTCGTCGATCATCTTCGTCAAGCGCGACGGCGACACGGTGGTGTTCAGCACCATCAAAGGCCGGCTGAAGACCCGCAACATGACGCGCGACCCGCGGGTCAGCCTGTTGGTCGTCGACAAGGAGAAAGGTCGTTACGTCGAGATTCGCGGTACCGTGCAGATCACCGATGATCCCGAGAAGCCGTTGCTCTACGAGATGTACGACAGATACATGGGCGGCGATGCGACCGCCACCCGAGCCCGAGGCCGAGCGGTTGATCGTGCGGGTCAGCGCCGGACAAGGTGTATCAGTTCCCACCGGTGCCGGCCGCGGCATGAACGAATTCATCCGCGACACCGAGCCGTTCCGCCGCGAGCTGCTCGCGCACTGTTACCGGATGCTCGGCTCGGCGCACGACGCCGAGGACATCGTCCAGGAGACCTATCTGCGGGCGTGGCGGGGCTACCAGGACTTCGAAAGTCGGTCCTCGGTACGGACGTGGCTGTACCGGATCGCGACCAACGCGTGCTTGACAGCGCTGGCGCACGGCAGCCGGCGGGTGCTGCCGTCGGGCCTCGGTGCACCCGGCCGACGATCCGCAGACCGAGCCGGTACCGGCGCCCGACGTGGCTTGGCTGCAAGCGTTTCCGGACGCCTGGGTGAGCACCGTCGACGACCCGGCCGCCGCTCGTCGCGTCCCGGGAGAGCTCTGCGCCTGGCGTTGGTGGCGAGCCTGCAACATCTTCCGGCTCAGCAGCGAGCGGTGCTTCTCCTGCGGGACGTGCTGGCGTTTCCGGCCGCCGAGGTCGCCGCGATGCTCGACATCAGCGTTACGGCCGTCAAGAGCGCGTTGCAGCGGGCGCGGGCACGGATCAAGGATGTCGCACCGAGGGCCGACGAAATCATCGAACCGACCGAACCACGTGCCCGCGAGTTGCTCGACCTCTACATGACCGCGTTCGAACAGGCCGACACCGCAATGCTGGCGCAGGTGCTGCGCCACGACGCCGCGCTGGAGATGGTCGGGTCGCGAACCTGGTTCGCCGGCCGCGCCACGTGCCTGCCATATATCGCAGGCAGAGTGCTCGGGCTGCCCGGTGACTGGCGGATGGTGGCCATCGCGGCCAACGGTCAGCCCGCCGCGGCGGCCTATCACCGCGACGAGGACGGCGTCCTGCGTGCCTTCGGGATCGCCGTGCTCGACGTGACCGCCGCGGGCATCGCGCGCATCGTCGTGTTCGGCGATCCCGGCCTGGTCACGATGTTCGGGTTGCCCCTGGTGCCTACGTGGCGACCTGACCTCGTCGAGATTGCACACGGGGTCGTGAAACTCGTGGTGAAATCACGACCGTGAGTGCAGTCTGAACGCTCGCCGCACTAGCGGCCCAGGCCGCAGCTCCTCGATGATGACGTCGCCGTCGTCCGACCGGGCGGTGACCACAGCCGCGGCCGCCTCGCGATTGTTGGTTTGCGGCACCCGCACCACCTTTCGCCGGATTGTGCCGGTGTTCGCATTCACCACGTACGGACCGCGTGCCGGCAGGGCGACGACGACGTCGCCGTTCTCGCTTGTCGCCTCGACGGTGCGTGGTGCGGCATCCTTGAGATCCACCTTGATGTCGCCGTCGATGGTGTTGGCGGAGAACGATTCTGAGACCGAGATCGGGTCGCGGGTGACGACATCACCTGTCTCGGTGTGCACTTCGATGCGCCGGGCCGCGCCACCGAGAACGATCTCGCCGTCGTCGGTTCGCGCGATCAGCTGGTCGAGGTCGGCGTAGGCCAGCACCACACCCATCTTCTGCTGGGTGGTGACGGTCAGCCGTCGCGCCAGATCCGGCGGCAGCACGAGCGTCAACTCGCCGGCCCGGCCCCAGTCCAGAAAGGCCGACGCTTCGCCGCTGAGGGTGAGCCGCGGACCGTCGGGATCGTTGGTGACCATCAACGGGTTCGTGCCCGCTCGGGTGGAATTCACCATGCGCAGGTCCGCGCGAGGCTCGCGGACCTCTCGGTCGGTGGTGATGCGAACCGCGACCGGAACGGAGCCCGTGTCGACCACCAGCGAGCGCATCCCGGTCGGCAGTGGCTTGGAATCGGTGATGACCCGAAAGCTGCTGATGCCCCATGCCACCGAGCCAAGAGTTACGACGGCCCCCACCACCAGCACCGCCGCGGCGACGATGAGCGTTACGCGGACCGCGGTGCGCCCGCCCGGGGAGAGCGGCGGCGGCGGGGTCGCCGGTGCTGGCGGTGGGGGAGCAATGGTGGTCACGATCAAAACCCTTCCGGTGGTTTACGACTCGAGGAAGCGCAGCACCGCCAACACGCGGCGGTTCTCGCTCTCATCGGGAGCCAGGTCCAACTTGGTGAAGATCGACGCGATGTGCTTTTCGGCCGAGCCGACCGAGATGTGCAGAGTCGACGCGATCGCCGAATTCGTCTTGCCCTCGGCCATCAGTTGGAGCACGTCGTGCTCGCGCGGGGTGAGCTGATCGAGTGCGCTGCGGCGGTGCGAGCGCACCAGTATCTGCGAAACCACTTCGGGATCCAGCACCGTGCCGCCTGCGCCGACAACCTCGACGGCATCCAGGAAGGCCGGCACGTCGGCCACCCGGTCCTTGAGCAGATACCCGAATCCCTTTGTGTCCGAAGCGATCAGGTCGGCGGCGTAGCGCTCCTCGACGTAATGCGACAGCACCAGCACCGGAGACTCCGGATTCTGACTGCGCAGCAGCGCCGCGGCCCGGATTCCTTCGTCGGTGAAGGTCGGCGGCATCCGCACGTCCAGGATCGCCAGGTCCGGCCGCTTCTCGTTGACCAGCCGCAGCAGGTTGGTCGCGTCGGGCACACCGGCGACCACCTCGTGGCCGGCGTCGGTGAGGATGCGCTCGATGCCGGCCCGCAGCAGCGCGGAGTCCTCGGCGATCACGATGCGCATGGCAGCACCGCGGTGACGATGGTGGGGCCGGTGGCGGGGCTGGACACGGTGAAGGTGCCGTGGGCGGCCCGCACGCGTTCTTCCAGCCCGCGCAGGCCGGTGGCGTTCTCGTCGCTGGTTATCGCGGCGCCGCCGCGGCCGTCGTCGAATATCGAGACGTGCAGCTGGTTCGCCGACTCGTCGAACCGCACGGTGACGATCGCCTGGGTGGCGTTCGCGTGTTTGGCGATATTGGTCAACGCCTCGGCGACGACGAAATAGGCGACGGACTCGACCTCGTCCGGTAACCGGCGGGGCAGGTGAAGATTAAGTGTCGTGGGCACCCCTGTGTTTTCGGTGCGCTGCACCACCGACGACAGCGCGGCGTCCAGGCCGCGGTCGGCCAGGATGGTGGGCGCGATGCCGCGGACCACGTTGCGCAGCTCGACGAGCGCGTTCTTGGCGTCGTCGTGCGCCTCGGCGATCAGCGTCTTGGCCGCGGGCAGGTCGGTGTCGAGCTTCGTCTGCGCCAACCCGATGGTCATGGCCAGCGACACCAGTCGTGGCTGCACGCTGTCGTGCAGGTCGCGCTCGATGCGGTGACGCTCGGTCTGCGCCGACGACACCGCACCCTGCCGGGCGTCGGCAAGCGCGCTGACCTGGTGTTGGAGCGCGGCCGTCGACGACGGCGACAGCAACCAGCGGTCGATCGCCGCGTCGAGCGCGGGCGCGAAGACCAGGATCGCGACGGCCGCGGCGACCGCCATGGCGGCCAGCAGCCAGGCCAGCGGCGGCGACAGGAACGAGAGGCCGGCGTCGTCGTCGCTCTGCCGGATGGCGATCGCCGCCGCGGGGCCCAGGAACGCGAACGCCAGCAGGGCGAATGCGATAGTGGTGGCCACCATGTCGTAGCCCATCCGCAGGTAGTGCTGGGCGGTGGCCTTCCAGAACCGGGCGCTGCTGATGTCCAGCCACAGCTGATGAAGCCAGCGCTGGATGCCGGTATAGGGGGAGATCCGCCGCGGCGGGACTCCGATGCCCAGCCCGAACACCGCCTCGCTGCGCAGGCGTTCCACCCATTCGACGCCGCGCATCACGTAGACGAACACCACGACGGCGAGCGCGAACCCGATGATGGAAGGGATCGACGAGATGCCAATGATCAAGATTGCCAAGGGAATCCAGAACCACACCAGACCGATCGCGGCGCCGGTGATCATCGAAGCCGTCGGCACCACACCGATATTGCGGGGCGGGGACGCGACGGCCTGCTCCACTGCGGCCATCGGCGCCGTACTGGCATCTGGACTCGTGTCGGTGACTGCGACCATGCCTTCAACCTATGGACCTGGGCCCCGGCGCGACACGGCGTTTTCCCGAGAACTGGCGGGGATAACCCCCGGCTCAGTAACGTCGACATCGACATGACGACTACTGACCGGCATTCGTTGCTGAGCTACCTCGGCCCGAACTGGTTCGCATCGGTCATGGGAACCGGGATTGTCGCTACAGCGGCGGCGAGCCTTCCGGTGCACGTCCCGGGCCTGCGGGTGTTCGCACAGGTGGTGTGGGTCATCGCGACGGTGTGGATGGTCATCCTGATCCTGGCCGTGGGCGCCCATTGGTTGCGGCATCCGACCGTCGCGCGCAGCCATGCGCGAAACCCCCAGATGGCCCACTTCTACGGGGCCGCCCCGATGGCGCTGCTCACCGTCGGCGCAGGGGCGAACCTCGTTGGCAAGGATCTGATCGGTGAACGGCCGCCATTGACCTCGACTGGGTGCTGTGGAGTGCGGGCACGCTTGGTGGGCTGTTCACCGCGATGAGCATTCCGTACTTGATGTTCACCCAGTACAGGGTCGAGCCGGACGCCGCCTTCGGTGGATGGCTGATGCCCGTGGTCCCGCCGATGGTGTCGGCGGCGACAGGCGCCCTGCTGATCCCGCACATGGCACCAGGAACCGGCCGGCAGACCATGCTCTACGGCTGCTATGCGATGTTCGGGCTGTCTCTCGTCGCGTCGCTCATCATCATCACGATGGTCTGGAGTCGCCTCGCGCATTTCGGCACCTCGGGTACCGCGCGGGTGCCGACGTTGTGGATCGTGCTCGGCCCGCTTGGCCAATCCATCACGGCCGCAGGCCTTCTCGGGACGAGCGCAGCACTCGCCGTCGAACCGGATCTGGCAGACGGCATGGCAGTGTTCGGGATTCTGTTCGGAGTACCGGTTTGGGGCTTCGCCGTGTTGTGGATCGCGTTGGCTACAGCGCTGACGATTAGGACCATGCGCCGCGGGATGCCGTTCGCTCTGACGTGGTGGAGCCTGACCTTTCCGGTGGGCACATTCGTCACGGGCACCACGCAACTGGCCGTGCATACCGGACTGCCGGCCTTTCGTTTCGCGGCGGCCATCGCCTACGTCGGACTGCTTGGCACCTGGTGTCTGGTCGCGGTCC
This sequence comes from uncultured Actinomycetota bacterium, assembly GCA_963851115.1. GTDB lineage: Bacteria > Actinomycetota > Actinomycetes > Mycobacteriales > Mycobacteriaceae > Mycobacterium. The sequence continues at coordinate 25,387 of CAWKOI010000015.1, read as the reverse complement.
GGACGTTCCGTGGCGGCCTGCGAGGCAGTTTGTTCGTGCCGCCGCCCGCGGGTCCCGTTAAGGCGCACAAGGACCCTCCGGCCGCTACTTCGGCGTGATTGGTAGCGCTGCGCGCAACCAATCACGCCGAAATCACTCATTTCGGCGCGGTGAGCTCCAGCGCGATGTTGTCAGGGTCGCGGAACTCGAGGATGTAGGACGGCCCGATGTCCTTGACCGGCTCATGAGTGATGCCGAGATCAGCGAGATGCGCTGCAGCGTCATCTAATTCGGCGCGGCTTGCGACCCGGAACGCAAGGTGATCCAGCCCGGCGCGGTCCTCGTCGAAGCGGTCGGTGGCGACGGGTCGCAGCCCGACCAGCGAGTCGCCGATGTGATAGACGACCCCGCCGAAAAGGAATCCGAGCGCCTCACGGGTTGCGTGGTCAGCGTTCTCGGGCACCTCGAGGGCCACCGGCCAGCCGAACACGTTCTCGTAGAACTCTCGCGATCGCGCGATATCGGTGACGGTGAGCCGGACGTGCGCGATGGAGCTGGTGCTGATGGCCATGGGAGTCATGGTGCCAGTCGCCTCGGCGATGACTTTCCGGCAGCACACCGGTCTGTCTTGGCATCAACGTCGCTACGTCAGCAAGGAGCACCATCGTGAGCGTTTTCTCCACGGACACCGTCAGCGCGGGTCGTGAACCCGCGAATCGTCCGGCGAAGTCGAGGACACACAAGGCCGGAATCGCCATCAGCGCACTGGTCATCGCGTTTCTGGTCTTCGACGCATTCGGCAAGCTCGCCGGTGCGCCACAGGTCAAGGAGGGCACGCAGGCCCTCGGATTTCCGGTCGGCCAGGCGCTGATCATGGGCATCGTGTTGGCCGCTTGTGTCGTCGTCTACGCGATCCCGCGCAGCGCAGTGCTTGGCGCGCTGGGTATCACGGCCTACTTCGGTGGTGCGGTCACCGCCAACATGCGCGTCGAGGCGCCGTTGTTCTCCCACACGCTGTTTGCGGTGTACCTGGGCGTGCTGATGTGGGTCGGCCTGGCCATGCGGCGCCCTGAATTGCTGAAGGTCGTCGGGATCCGTCGATCTGCGAGTTAGGCTGCCGCGCTACGGTTCGTCGAGATCGATCACGGGCATCGGGGCGGTCGGAGTCTCCGCCACCGCCATCTTGGCCGCGGAGTCGGTGGGGATGACGTCGCGGGCCAGCGCCGCCAGCGCCCGTTCGGTCCCGACGTCGTGGCCGGCGCGTTCACTGAGCAGCCAGCGGATCTCCAGCAGGTCGCAGTAGGCCTGGATGGGGGTGCCGGTGTGTCGGACCGCGGCGTGTGCGCGGTGCATCTCCGGCGTCGCGACCTCCATCACCCACAGCCGGGCGGCGGTGGATTCGTCGACATCGTGGCCGGCCTCCCGGCACAGCTGGGCCTGGTAGGTGTGCAGGTCGCCGAGCAGGATGCCGGCCTGACCTTCTCCGACGTGTAATCCGGTGAGGTCGCGCAGGTGTTGAGCGTGGTAGCGGCGGTCGCCGACGGCGACGTGCAGTCGCAGCTGGCCGGGGTCCGTGCCGATCGGTCGCAGAGCGATCTCGTCGACGGCGAAACCGAGTTCGTTGAGCCTGCGGATGGTGCCCTCGACTCGGTAGCGGTCGGCGAGGCCGAACACCGGCTCGGCGTGCAGGATCTCCCAGAGCTGTTCGTAGCGGGTTTGAATCTCGAGGGCTTCCGCGATCAGCGTGTCTTCCAACTCCGCCGGACGGTTGAGCCGCTCCGCGAGATCGACCCAGTCGTAGTGCCATTTTGACCACAGCTTCGGAAAGTCCTGGCCTTCGCGGATGTCGGCTTCGGTCTCGCCGACGTGATACACCTCGAACGCCTTGACCGACGAGGCCGGCCAGCGATGCGGCCGGTTGGGGGAGAAGTCGGTCATCAACTCGATGACCTGATCGGGCGTTGCCGTTGTCACGAAGTCGAATTCGAACTTATGGCGCACAAGCCGAACGTATCAGCGGCCGTGGCAAGCTGCTGTCATGACTACGACCGCCACACCGATGCCGCCAATCGTGTCGCGTTCTGAATGGGAGAAGGCGCGCGCCGAACTGTTGGTCCGCGAAAAGGAGCTGACCCGATTGAAGGACTCGGTCAGCGCCGCGCGACGACGCCTGCCGATGGTGGAGATCACCGAGTCCTACACCTTCGACACCGAGGACGGCCCGGCTTCGCTGCTGGATCTGTTCGACGGCCGCAAGCAGCTGATCATCCAGCACTTCATGTTCGGCACCCGACTGGGAGGAGGGCTGTGACGGCTGCTCGCTGATGGCCGATCACATCGGTCCGCTCTCTCACCTACACGCGAAAGACACCTCCTTCGTGCTGGTTTCCCGGCCGCGCTGCCGAAGCTGCTGGCGTTCCGCGACCGGATGGGCTGGAGCTGCCGTGGGTATCGTCGGCGGGATCGATATTCAACGACGACTTCCGCGCGACGATCGACGGCGAGGAACGCCACGCAGTCAGTGTGTTCCTGCGCGACGGCGACCGTGTCTTCCACACCTGGCAGACCTTCAACCGCGGCGAGGAGCCGTTCATGGTGGTGTTCGATCTGCTCGACCTCACCCCGTACGGGCGCCAGGAGAGCTGGGAGGACTCGCCGGAGGGCTGGCCGCAGCAGCCGCCGTACGAGTGGATGCGGCTGGCCGACTCCTACTGAAGGCGACGCGGTGGCTAACAGGCACCGACGATGGGACGATGTACCCATTGGGAAGAGTCGTCAGCGCCTTGCCGTTTTCGCCATTTGCGTGGCAAGCCGCCTTCCTTGGTAGCGGCGAGGCACCCAGCTGATGAGGAGTTCACGATGAAGTCAGCCCTGAAGAAGATCGCGGCCGGGGCAGCTGTCGCCGGAGCGCTCGGCTTCGCATCCGTCGGTATCGGCGCAGGTCAGGCGAGTGCCGACGACGATTGGTGGTGGTGGGAGCCGCCGCCGCCTGGACATTTCGTACCATCGCCGGGCCACATAGGCCAGTGCCGTTCGTGCCGCCACCCGGACACTGGGACAAGCCCTGGAAGTGGTGGAAGTAGCGCGGGTCCTTATGAGTTGCTTGTGGGGGTGGAGAACCAGCGACCGTGCTCGAGGTTGCGACCCGCGCGAGTTGTGCCGGTGGTGCGGTTGGCAGGCCCGTCTCGCCTTGCGTAGAGGATCGAGCTGTCGAAGGTGGCGGGAAAGTAGCGCTGTCTACGCTTTCGGCGTCGTAGTCCGCCGGCAAGCCTTCAGCGGAGTCGGGTCCTCCTCTGGCTCTACGAGACTCAGCCCTATCCGGTCGCGATGCCTCGAAGATCTTTTCGTAGGGCTTCGTCTCGCCTTGTGACAGTACAACTTCGGCAGTAGGTTTGAGACCGGCACGGTCCAACGCATCGCGGATAGTTGCTAGCTTGACAGCTTCGCTTTCCGCACCTAGCGCAGTCCCTAAGAGCTGCTAGCCATTAGGTCCGCTGCGTTCTCGAGCCCAGCTCTTGCAGCGCTCTTGATATGCCGTGTAGCACGATACTCGTTGGCGAACCGGTAGCCCGAACCGCGGTGTGGGTCACCGTACTGCAGCATTACCACGTGTATCGCGTGACGTCCGCGGCCTGAGTTTCCCGCAAGCGCGAGCAGGGATCTATCCGGGTAGGCCCTGTTCTTCGGAGGGAAGCGGGGCGGGGCCCCTGATGCCCGGCGTCGCCTCTGTGATGGAAAGTGTTGTTGGCGCAGCGGATTCAGTGACGGTTGCCCCGGTGGACATGCCGGAGCTCGCGTCGGTGCCGAGGCTGCTGGGATCCTGATTTATACCCACGGCGACTGCGCCGACCGTCACAACAGCGCTTGCTCCGATCGCGGCAATTAGCCGGATCCTCTTGTCGCTCATGTCATTTCCTTTCCTTTTGTCTACTTGAATATCAATCACACTGAGTGGAAGGCTATTCTGCTTTGCACGAACGATTTCCAGAAGATCCTGACGGGAGCCGTCGAGAAGGAGCGGGCGGCCGACTATGGCTTTCTCGCCCGACGCACGTGGCATTGGCTGCATTTGTGAACTGATCATGCGTATTTACTCCAGGTAATCAGTTGGGATCCGAACCGGATGCCGGGTTCACCTCTGAGCCAAGTAATTCCATTGTTGTGCGAGCCGCCGAAACCGTCGATGTGATTCGTGACAGCGATCGGCAGCGAGGGTTGTCCAAAGTGACACCGTCCCTGCGCCGCTAGCGCGTCAGTATTTGCGTGCCGTTGTGCGCGCCTGGGGGATCAAACCCGCCTCGTGCACGCCTCCTGCCGACGCGGGCTCCGCGCCCGCCGACGCCAGGAACCAGCACAGTCAACCTGCACGCCCTTACGGCTTGCTTGAGCCGTATGCCGCGACGAGTGGCACGTACGGTTCTGAGGGGATCGGCGGGGCAACCCGCCGGTCCTACCCGGCGGAAGGGAGGGCGTTACGGACCGAGACCACGATCAACGACACCACCGACTTCGGGATCGGCAACGGCTGACCAATCTGCCCGCGCTGCGGGAGATCGGCACCCACGCCAACAGGCGCCTGCTGCGCGTCCAATCAGTCAGCCATGACCCGATCACCGGCGCCGACGCCCTGCACACCGTCACCGCGCCGATCACCACCGAAACCGGCACCCGCATGCCCGGGCTGCAGCTGGGACAGCAGCGCAGCCACGCCCTGCTTGCGGCCCTGCCGCTGTTCCGGCTGCAACCCGACGGGTTCGCCAACAAGGATCTCCGCGCGCTCACCGCCGAACTATGCGCGCGCTCGACCCGGCCACCGTCACCACCGGACAGATCACCTACGACCTGCGTCGGCTGCGCGTGCTGGCCTCACCACCCGTATCCCGCACACCCACCGGTACCGACTCACCGAGCGCGGCCTGCACACCGCGATGTTCATCTCCGCCGTCCACGACAGATTCCTACCCACCGGCCTGGCCCAACTCGCCGACGAGCTCACCTCGCCACCACTGCGCGCGGCATCCCGCACCTACCGTAATGCCCTCGATAACCTTGCCGGCACAACAGGTTTGGCCGCCTAACACCCACAGCCGATCGCAACACACCAAACTTGACTCGAAATTCCGCCTTCGCCGGATCTAGCTTGGCTAGGCTGGGGGCGTTGCGCGAAGGCGCCCGCGCCCGAGGGGGAACATGGTCACCACCGACGAGAAGGACATCGCGTCGCTGCCCCTGGTGCCGGCCAATCCGCTGCCGTTCAAGCAGCGGCTGGCCGAGGTCCGCAAGACCCATACCTGTCAGGTGACATTCCGCGAATCCGGCGGCCAGGTCACCCGCGTGACGCTGGGCCCGAGGTGGTTCGCGCCGCCGATCGTGTGGGTGATGTCACCGGCTGGGGCGCGGGATGTGCTCGGCCGCAAGGACGATGCGTGCGACCGGACCGCTGTGCACCGCGAGATGCGGTTGCTGATGGGCGACAACCTCGCCGACCTGCCGAATGCGCCGTGGTTGTCGCGCAAGCGCACCCTCCAACCGCTGTTCACCAAGCAGTACGTGCGGCGGTTCGGTGACCACATGGCCGAGGCCGCCGCGATGATCGCCGACGGATGGCGGGACGGCACCGAGGTCAACCTGGACGCCGACAGCCGCCGGCTGACCATGCGCGCCCTGGGCCGCTCAGTCCTCGGCACCGACCTCGACGAACGCTCCTACGCGGTGGCCGAGCCGTTGAACATCGCCCTGTCGCACGTCGCCGACCGCGGGACGCGTCCGGTCAATCCACCGCGTTGGCTGCCGCTTCCGTCGCGGCGGCGCGCCGTCGCCGCGTACACCACCATGCACCGGCTCGCCGAGGACATCCTGCAGGCCTGCCGCGCCGATCCCACGCTTGATGCGCCGCTGGTGCACGCCCTGATCGGAGCCACCGACCCGGAGACTGGACGTCGCCTGTCCGACGACGACATCTGCAACGACATGATCGCCTTCATCGTGGCCGGCCACGACACCACGGCCACCACGATCGCCTACGCGCTGTGGGCGCTGGGCCGCCACCCCGACGTGCAGGACCGCGTGGCCGCCGAGGCCGCCGCCCTCGGCGAGCGTCCACTCGGCCCGACGATGTGGCGCGCCTGCCTTACACCGTGCAGGTGGTGCACGAGGTGCTGCGGCTGTGCCCGCCGGTGCCGGTGGCGGGGCGAACGGCCATGCGGGACATCGCGGTCGACGGTTGCCGCGTCGAGGCGGGCAGCATGGTGTTGGTCGGCATCTTCGGCATGCACCGTGACCCGGCGCTGTGGGACCACCCGTTGGCGTTCGATCCGGACCGGTTCAGCGCCACGAATTTCGCCGGGCTCGACCGCTGGCAGTACATCCCGTTCGGGGCCGGCCCGCGGTCGTGCATCGGTGACCACTTCGCGATGCTCGAGCTGACCCTCGCGCTGGGCACCATCATCCGCGATATCGAGATCACGCTCGTATGATGACGATTTCCCGCTCGCCGTGCCGTTCACCACGGTCGCCGACGGGCCGATCCCGGCCCGGGTGCGCGCACGTCACTGACTTCGGCGCGATTTCGTTCGCCGGGCTAGGTGTTCGCCGGGCTACGGTTAACGCGCCGAAACCGCGGGCTTGGATCGCCGGTCGCGGGATCGGACGGCGGCGACCGCAGCGTCTCACAGCAACATCGTCGACGGCCCCGGTTGGACGCCGCCTCTACTGCTAGGGGGCCTACCGGAGCCCGTCGTAGACCTTCTTGTAGTACGACGACATGAACCGCGGTCCGATGAATCGCATCGTGGCCACTCCGATCAGACCGGTCAGATTCGTCGAGGTCTGTTCCCACACCCCGTGTACGGAACTGCCACCGTCGGGTCTGGGCGTCGCAGTCAGGGTCATGAAGCTTCCCGGCGCTTGCGCGTCGCTTTCGACGACCGTCAGCGTCACCGAATTCGGCTCCGACCAGTCGTAGTGCCATTTTGACCACAGCTTCGGAAAGTCCTGGCCTTCGCGGATGTCGGCTTCGGTCTCGCCGACGTGATACACCGCGAACGCCTTGACCGACGAGGCCGGCCAGCGATGCGGCCGGTTGGGGGAGAAGTCGGTCATCAACTCGATGACCTGATCGGGCGTTGCCGTTGTCACGAAGTCGAATTCGAACTTATGGCGCACAAGCCGAACGTATCAGCGGCGTGGCAAGCTGCTGTCATGACTACGACCGCTACACCGATGCCGCCAATCGTGTCGCGTTCTGAATGGGAGAAGGCTTGCGCCGAACTGTTGGTCCGTGAAAAGGAGCTGACCCGATTGAAGGACTCGGTCAGCGCCGCGCGACGACGCCTGCCGATGGTGGAGATCACCGAGTCCTACACCTTCGACACCGAGGACGGCCCGGCTTCGCTGCTGGATCTGTTCGACGGCCGCAAGCAGCTGATCGTTCAGCATTTCATGTTCGGCCCCGACTGGGCGGAGGGCTGTGACGGCTGCTCGCTGATGGCCGATCACATCGGTCCGCTCTCTCACCTACACGCGAAAGACACGTCGTTCGTGCTGGTTTCCCGTGCCGCGCTGCCGAAGCTGCTGGCGTTCCGCGACCGGATGGGCTGGAAGCTGCCGTGGGTATCGTCGGCGGGGTCGATGTTCAACGACGACTTCCGCGCGACGATCGACGGGGAGGAACGCCACGCAGTCAGTGTGTTCCTGCGCGACGGCGACCGTGTCTTCCACACCTGGCAGACCTTCAACCGCGGCGAGGAGCCGTTCATGGTGGTGTTCGACCTGCTCGACCTCACCCCGTACGGGCGCCAGGAGAGCTGGGAGGACTCGCCGGACGGCTGGCCGCAGCAGCCGCCATATGAGTGGATGCGCCTGGCCGACTCCTACTGAGTCAGCGCGCTGGCGTCGGCCGCGAGCGCTGTGATGGCATCCCAGTCCTGAGCGGCGACAAGTTCGCCCGGCGTCAGCCACGTTCCACTGTCTTGGGTAGTTCGGTCATGTCTGTACCTCTGCCAGCAACGCGGCCGATCCATGTCGGTACAGGTCCTCGGCAAGGTTGACGACGCGGCCGGTGAATTCGATGTTCTGCGCCGAATCGGCGCCGACGACTGTCGGGTCGGTGACCAAGCGGCGCACTGCCTCGGCGACAGGTAGCCCCGCGGTCATTGCCATAAGTTCGTCGGCGCGCGGGTCGGCTAATTCCACCGCCCGGCCGGCCGCGTCGACGGGGTCGACGACGTGCAACGCCCATCCCGCAATGCCTAGCGCCGCCCATCTTGCCGTTGCGCCCTGGGCCGCGCGCCCGGATACCGTGCGCACCAGCCGCGGACCGATCTTCTGCGAGCCATCGGCCGCGATCTGGATGGTGGTGTGCGGCAACGCCGTATTGGCGAACCGGGCCAACACCGACTCGCCGTAGGCCGCCACGTCGACTCCGGACGGCACGTCGAGTGACGGCTGGACGTCCTCGGCGAACAGTCGCCGGCAGACGTCGACGAGCATCGCGTCGCCAACGGCCTCGGCGATGGAGTGATACCCGAGCCGCAATCCGAGGTAAGCGAGTGTCGAGTGGGCGGCGTTGAGGATCCGCAGCTTGAGCTGCTCCCACGGCGCGGCATCGTCGACCAGTTGCGCCCCGACCGCCGACCACGCCGGAACCGGCCCCGCGAAACGGTCTTCGATGACCCATTGCCGGAATGGTTCGCACATCACCGGCGCCTCGTCGCGCACCCCGGTGCGCTCGGAGAGCTGTGCCATGTCGTACTCCGTCGTCACCGGGACGATCCGGTCGACGACTGTCGAAGGAAACGACACGGCGGCGTCGTCGACGGCGGAAAGGCCGGCGGCGTCGGCGAAGTCGTGAACGAGTCGCTCCAGCAGGCGGCCGTTGTCGGGCAAGTTGTCGCAGGAGATTACGGTGAGCGGGCCTGCCCCGGTGGTTGCCCGCCTAGCGATCGCGTGTGCCAGCACGCCAGGCACGGTTCGCGGCGTGCGGAGACCCAGATCGCGAGAACATATGGGTCGTCGCGGTGCAGCTGACCGGTGACCGGGTTGTGGCGGTAGCCCTTCTCGGTGACGTCAGGGTCGCCGCGTGCACCCCGGGATCACTGACCCGGTCGACCACCGCGGCCGGGTCTGCGGATGCATCGCCGACCTCGCGCAGCGACCCGACGATGCGCGGAGCAGCCGCCCCCACGCCGCGTTCCACGACGGTGTAGAGGCCGTCTTGCGGCGCCAGCCTGGCCGCGGCCGCGCCGCTGCGCTGTGTGAACGCCGCTATACCCCACTGGTGCTCGCCGGTCTGCCGGATCGCGTCCTCGGTATAGATCGCTTGATGGGCTCGGTGGAAGGCGCCGAGTCCGAGGTGCACCTGGCCGACGGTGAGGCTACGCGGATCGGGCTGCGGGGCGGACCGGTACCGTAGCTATCGAGCTTCAGTAGGCTCACGCGAACGCCTTCGCATGGGCGCGGACGGTCTCCAGCGGTGCGATACCGCCGCTGCCGCCAATGCCGCCGACCGCCAACGACGAAGCGGCTGCGCCGATCCGGACGGCTGTGGTCAGGTCATCGCCGAGGGCCAGTCGCGCGGTGACGGTGCCGGCGAACACATCTCCTGCGCCGGTCTGATCGACCACCTTCGGCGCCGGGAATGCCGGTTGCCAGTGCACGGTTTCGGAGTCGACGTGGACACCGGTGGCGCCGCAGGTGACTGCGACGGCTGCGGCGCCACCGGCTCGCAATTTGGCAGCGGCTTCCGCCGCGTCGGAAACGCCGAGGAGACTTCACGTTCGCGCGGGGCAGACGGGGTGACCAGCGCACAGTACGGCGCGACCTCGGACAGCAGAGCCCCGGCATCGGAGGCCGTGGTCAGGCGTGGCCGGAAGTTGGGGTCATAGACGAAGCGCCTCGCCCGGCGCGCGGCCTCGAGTACTGTCGCACGCGCGGTCGTCGACAACGTTGCGGTGATGCCGCTGACCAGCACCCCGCCGGCATTCTCGAGTGTGCCCGCGGGAAGATCCTCCGGTGCCAACCGCGAACCGGCGGAACCCCTTCGGGAATAACAGAACTGACGGTCACCGTGCGGGTCCGAGTGCTGGACGTAGATGCCCTGAAAGCTGTCGTCGCGCGTGATGTGTCCGGTCTGTACGCCGAGCCCCGCCAGGTGGTCGATGATTGCGGTGCCGAGTTCGTCGTCGGATACTCGGGCGACGACGGCCACGCGAGCGCCGGCGGCCACCGCGGCCGCGGCCGTGTTGACCACGTCGCCGGACACAGCGAACCCGCAGTCAACGCCGTGCGCGATCGGTCCACGGGTGCTGATCTCGATCAGCGGCTCGCCGAGTACGACGACGTCGAATCGGCTCACCAGTCGTGCACCGTTCCGTCCCTCAGGCGGTTCACCGGCAGGGATGCCGGGTAGTAGGGGTACCGTGCGGCGGCCTCCTCGTCGACGTCCACGCCGAGACCGGGCACCTCGCGGGGTGCATGTAGCCGTCGTGAAGTGCAGTTCGTGCGGGAACACCTCGTCGGCTCTGCTCGGCGTGCCCCATGTACTCCTGGATACCGAAGTTCGGCACCGCGATGTCGAGCTGCAGCGCGGCGGCGAAGCGACACGGGGACAGGTCGCGGCCCCGTGGGACCCGCTGCGCACGCCGTGCAATGCGGCCAGCCGAAGATGTTCGCAGGTGCGAGATGCCGCCGCGTGCGACGACCGTGTACGGATGTAGTCGATGAGTGCGCTCGGTGATCAGGTGCTGGCAGTCCCAGATCGTGTTGAACACCTCGCCGACCGCCAGCGGTGTGGTGGTGTGCTGCCGGATCAGCCGGAACGCCTCCTGATGCTCGGCGGGGTGGCGTCCTCCATCCAGAACAGCCGGTAGGCTCCGAGGTCCTTGCCGAGCCGGCCGGCCTCGATGGGGGTGAGCCGGTGGTGCACGTCGTGCAGCAGCTGCACGTCGAGCCCGAACCGTCCCGCACCGCGCCGAGCATCCGTGGGCGCGAAGCGCAGATACGGTCCGGTCTACCAGCTCTCCTCGGCGGGCAGGCGCGCGGCGCGGCTCGTAGAAGTCCCGTCGCCGGGTGCACGCCGTAGACCTTGTCCATGCCCGGGCACCGCGCACTGCGCGCGCACCGCGCGGTAGCCGCGGTCGAGGTAGCCGGCGAATCGTCGAGCATCTCGTCGAGGCTGGCGCCGCTGGCGTGGCCGTACACCATGACGCCGTTGCGCGCCGCGCCGCCGAGCAGCTGGTACACCGGCAGGCCGGCGAGCCTTGCCCTTGATGTCCCACAGCGCGACGTCGACGGCGGCGATTGCGGTCATTGTGACCGGGCCGCGGCGCCAGTACGCGCCCCTTGTACAGGTACTGCCAGGTGTCCTCGATCTGGTCCGCGTCGCGGCCGATCAGCTGCGGGCACACGTGGTCGCGCAGGTACGACGCGACCGCGAGCTCGCGGCCGTTCAGGTGGCGTCGCCCCAGCCGACCACCCCTCGTCGGTGGTGATCTTCAGGGTGACGTAATTGCGACCGGGTGCGGTGATCAGCACGTCCGCGGCGACGATCTTCATACTTACATACAAGTACTAGATGGCAGCATCTGTCAACAGGTTTGGTATTCCAATACACTGTCGCCATGACGACGCCGCGGCAGGTTCGAACCGGGAACGTGTTTATGCCGAGCTGCGGCGGCGAATTGTGACGCTCGAGCTGGCGCCGGGCGCCTCGCTGTCGGAGAACGAACTGGCCGCCCAGCTCTCGGTCAGCAGGACGCCGGTTCGCGAGAGCCTGATCCTGCTCGCCGATGAGGGGCTGGTCCAGATCTTTCCCAAGCTCGGCTCCTTCGTCGCGCGGATCGACCCCGCAGCGGGTGGCCGACGCCCAGTTCGTGCGCGAAGCCATCGAACTCGCCAACATACCGACCGCCGTGGAGCAGGCCGACGACGCCGCGATCACCGAGCTGCGCGAGCTGATCGCCGCCCAGCGCGAAACCGCCGACGTAAATACCTTTTTCGAGCTCGACGAGCAATTCCACCGGTCGCTGCTGGCCGCCGGCGGTCATGGCAACGCCTGGCGGACGGTCGTCGCGGCCAAGGCGCATCTGGATCGGGCCCGCCGCCTCGGCATGATGGGCGAGAGTTCGATCCAGGCGTTGACCGATGAGCATGCCGCAGTGGTCGACGCGGTGGACGAACCGTGACAGCGGCAAGGCCACCACTGCGCTACGCAGCCATCTGCGCAAGGTCTTCACCGACATCGAGAAGATACGCGACGGTCACCCGAGCTGTTCTCCGACGGCACGGCGAGCCGCCCCACCCGCCGCGTCGTCGCCGTCTGGCAGTAGTTCCAGCCCTGTGGCCTCCCCACGGGGAGTCCTTGTCGAAATTAGGTGTTGACAAGACTTGGCTCTCAGGTCTTGTATGTAAGTGAACCGGCTCACATCCAGACTTCTCACGAGCAAGGAACACACCATGACCAACAATCGTGGACGCCCCGCCGCAGGGGTGTCGGCTAAGCCGCCAACGGGCCAACGCGAACCGGACGCCCCGAACCTACGCCGGACGGTCCTCGCCTCGGTGATCGGCACGATCGCCGGAGTATTACGACTTCTTCATCTACGGCACGGCGTCGGCCTTGGTCTTCAACAAGGTCTTCTTTCCCGCCGTCGATCCGTTGGTTGGCACTCTTGCAGCGTTTTCGACATACGCGGTCGGGTTCTTCGCCCGCCCGCTGGGTGGAATCGTGTGGGGCCACATCGGTGACCGAATCGGCCGAAAGCGCGCCCTCGTTTTCACCCTGTTGATGACCGGGATCGGGACCTTCCTAGTCGGGTTGATGCCGACGTACGAGCAGATCGGCCTCTGGGCGGCCGTCATTCTCATCGCCGTGCGATTGATCCAAGGCTTCGGCGTCGGCGGCGAACAGGGCGGCGCGGTCTTGCTGACAGCCGAAGCGTCTCCGCCGGAACGGCGCGGATTCTTCGCCAGTTTCGTCCAACTCGGTTCTCCCGTCGCCTATCTGATCCCCACCGCGCTGTTTGCGGTATTGCAGGCACAGATGAATGAAGAGGCCTTCCTGTCCTGGGGTTGGCGAATTCCATTCCTGCTCAGCGCTGTAGTTGTCGTCGTCGGCCTGTACATCCGCTTGCGGGTTCCAGAGACCGAAGCCTTCCGCGCCGTGAAAGAACATGGCGGCCACCGGCCCGCGCCGCTTCGAACTCTGGTGAACAGCCATCGTCGGGAGGTGTTCGGCGGCATGGCGGTCAAATTCGTCGAGGCCGCGATGTTCCCCTTCTACACGATCTTCCTCGTGACGTATGCGCGCAGCCAAAACGTCGACGCGTCAGTGGTTCTCGACGCGGTGATCATCGCGATCATCGCCGAAGTGATCATGATCCCGTTGTGGGGCAAGCTTACCGACCGAGTGGGGCGCAAACCGGTGTACTTCGGCGCTGCGGTGCTGAACCTGATCCTGCTGATTCCATCCTTCTACGCGGTCCGGACCGGAAACTTTGTGGTGATTGCGCTGCTGCTGATCGCCGGTCTGGCGATCGGACACGCCGGCACATACGCGCCACAGGCGTCGTACTTCCCCGAGCTCTTCCCCTCATCCGTGCGCTACAGCGGTGTCTCCGTGGTCTGGCAGTTCGGCGCGATGATCGCGAGCGGCCCCTTCACGGTCATCGCCGCCGCGCTCCTCATCGCCGGCCGACAGCTCCTTTACCTGGGTGGTTGTCTACGTCGCTGGCCTCATCCTGATCAGCATTTGGGCGCTATCGAAGATGCCGGAGACAGCCGTGCGGCGTCGTGGTGGGACCGAATATGCCGACTGGTCGAACTGATCCCGATTCGCTCGCAAGTGTGAAAGGAACACGTCCGATGACCAACGACGTGGAGGCCCCGCCGCGGGGTCCAGTAAAACGGACGACCAGCGATCTGACCAAGGCCGCGGTGTCCGGATGGCTCGGCACCGCGATGGAGTTCATGGACTTCCAGCTGTACTCGCTGGCGGCGGCGATCGTCTTCAACAAGATCTTCTTCCCCGATGTGAGCCCGGCCATCGGCCTGATCGCGGCGATGGCGACCTACGGGGTCGGCTACGTCGCGCGGTTGGCCGGCGCGATCGTCTTCGGCCGGATGGGAGACCGGATCGGCCGCAAGAAGGTCCTGTTCATCACCATCGCGATGATGGGCGCGTCGACGACGTTGATCGGTGTGCTGCCCACCTACGCGACGATCGGCATCCTGGCGCCGATCCTGCTGGTGGCCCTGCGGCTGATCCAGGGCTTCGGCGCGGGCGCGGAGATCGCCGGAGCGACGACCATGCTGGCCGAGTACGCGCCGCCGAAACGCCGTGGTCTCATCGCGTCACTGGTCTGCCTCGGCACCAACTCCGGCACGCTGGCGGCTTCGGCGCTGTGGGCACTGCTGCTCGGGGTGCTCAGCGACGAGCAACTACTCAGCTGGGGATGGCGGATTCCGTTCCTGCTCAGCTTTGTGCTGATGATCTTCGCGGTCTGGCTGCGACTGAACCTCAAGGAAAGCCCGGTCTTCGAGGAACGTCCCGACGTCGTCGACGGGGTGGCGCTGTCCCGCAAGGAACTCGAGGCCGCGGCCGCCGAGAAGCACGAGAGCGTGCTGGAAGCGGGGCTGAAGCAGCGGAAGGGCAAGGCGTTTCTCATCGCGCTGGGCCTGCGGTTCGGTCAGGCCGGCAATTCCGGTCTGGTGCAGACGTTCCTGGTCGGCTACATCGCGACGACCTTGATGATGAACAAGTCGGTGGCTACCGAGCGCGATCATGTACGGCTCGCTGGTCGGCTTCGTCACCATCCCGATCGTGGTCTGCTCGGCGATCACTACGGACGGCGCCCGGTCTACATCGTGCTCACGTACGCTCACCGCGCTGTTGTCCTTCCCGCTCATGCTCGGTGTCACCAGCGGTAACAACCTGGTGATGGTGCTGTCGATGATGATCGCCCTCAATGTCGGTGTGCTGGGCCTGTTCTCGCTGGAAAGCGTGACGATGGCCGAACTGTTCGGCTCGCGGACCCGGTTCACCCAGCTCGCACTCGCCAAGGAGATCGGCGGAATCCTCGCCACCGCAATCGGTCCCGTCGTCGCGGCCGGCCTGACCGCCGCGACCGGAAGCTGGTGGCCGATCGCTGCGATGTTGGTGGTGTACTCGCTGATCACCCTGGTGTCGGCGGTGCTCGCTCCGGAAACTCGTGGCCGCGATCTGGTGCAGCTCGAGGATGCGCTGTGAAAGCCGTTGTGGTGCATGGCGCCAACGACCTCCGAGTCGACGACCTCCCTGACCCGGTTCCCCGGGAAGGGGAGGTTCTCGTCGCGATGGAGTGGGGTGGGATCTGTGGATCCGACATCTCGTATTGGCGCAACGGCGCGTCCGGAACGGCGGTGCTCAGGCACCCGTTGGTGCTCGGGCACGAAGTGGCGGGACACATCGTGGGTGTCGGCGCAGGCGTCACGGGCTTCGATGTCGGGCAGCGCGTCACGATCCATCCAGCGACAGCAGCCGGCGGATACTTCGGCTCGGCCGCATTCGACCCTCATACCGATGGCGGCTTCTGTGAACTGAAAGTGGTTCGGGTCGAACAGGTTCGGGGGCTGCCCGACGCTGTCGAAACGGACCGTGGTGCTCTCGCGGAACCACTTGCGGTGGCGATGCATGCGGTGAACCGGGCCGGTCAGGTGCGCGGGCGCGACGTCCTGGTGAACGGGGCCGGGCCGATCGGATCTCTAGTTGTCGCCGCGGCGAAGTATGCCGGTGCGGCAAGCGTGGTAGCGGCGGATGTGGCGGACGCTCCGCTGTCGATCGCGAAGGCGATGGGCGCCGACGGTGTCGTGAATCTCGCCGCTGGTGACGAGCTGCCAGCGGACGTCGAGCTGGTGTTCGAGGCGTCGGGCGCGGCTGCTGCGTTGGGCGGGGTGTTGCGTGCGACTGCGCGCGGAGGCACGGTCGTGCAGGTGGGAAACCTGCCGGGCAAAGCGGTGCAGGCGAATCTGGGCGATCTGGTCACTCGGGAGATCACGTGGATCGGCTCGTACCGGTTCGTCGACGAGATCACCGATGCCGTCGCGGCGATGAATAACGGCCTGGACGTCACCCCGTTGATCACGCACCGCTATCCAATGAACGAAGCAGCAGAAGCGATTGCGGTCGCGGCCGACCGCAACAGCGGTAGTAGCAAGGTGCTGATTCAGCTCAGTGGCTAAGGGCCTCAGCAAGTGGGACAGTAAACCTATTGGGAAGAGTCGTGTGGATAGCGGTTGATGCATTCACAGCCCCGACGCGATGGAGAATTCAGGACACCTTCTGTCCTAAGACTTCGACTGGAGGGCCGTATTTTCGGGGTCCGCAGGCGGCGTCCGCATTGCTTGGGCTGGACGGCATTCGTCCGAAGGCTAGCTTGAGCCCATACCACCGCGGTGTTGATCAGACGCGGTTCTCCGGCGGCAACGCCGACGTAGTAACCAAATTCGGCATTGGCGATCAGGTCAACGAGGACGACCCTTAGCCGCGACTGGTAGAGATGTGCACCGTGGCCGGCCCGTCTAGCTCGGCCCACGGTAGGCATTGCCGCTGAGATTTCGTACGGGTCTGGGAATTTTCAACCTGTGTCGATTCCGGTCACGTCGGAGGGTCGGTCGCCCAGACTGTCAGTGGCAAACGCTAGCCTTGGGGGTCGAATTACACCAATGTAATTCAGTCGACCGAAGCGCTTGAACCGGAGTAGGGAAGGACGCGACGATGTCGGGCCGCTCGGCGATCGAGTGGACAGAGGCCACCTGGAACCCGGTCACAGGATGCGACAGGGTATCGCCGGGCTGCGCTCACTGCTATGCGTTGACACTGGCGAAGCGGTTGAAGGCGATGGGTTCTGCCAAGTACCAGAAAGATGGCGACCCCAGGACATCGGGGCCAGGTTTCGGGGTCACCATGCACCATCGAGCTCTAGACGAGCCGTTACGATGGCGCAGCCCTCGAATCGTGTTTGTGAATTCGATGGGCGACCTTTCTGTGGGGGTCAGCTCGGTTGGCGGCATCATAAATACAGGCCAGAGTCAATGTTTGCGTGACCGACAGGTGTTGCGCACAGCTCCAATGGGGCTGGCAGCGTGAGTGCTTCAAAGATTGAGTGGACCGAGGTTACTTGGAATCCGACCACCGGATGCGACCGGATTTCTCCGGGGTGTGACCACTGCTATGCGATGACGATGGCCCGTCGCCTGAAAGCGATGGGCTCATCGAAGTACCAGCGCGACGGCGATCCGCGCACGAGCGGTCCTGGTTTCGGTGTAACGATGCACCCTGAGTCCGTCCTGGAGCCAATCCTCAAGTGGCGCGCAGTTCTCGAATGGCATTCCTGGACAGCATGTCTGACGTGTTCCACGCCCGCGTCACACCCGAATTCCTCGGCCAGGTGTTCGCGACCATGGCCATGACCCCGCAGCACACGTATCAGATCCTGACCAAGCGCCCCAATCGGATGCGAGACCTACTGGGGGATGGACGGGTCCAACGCGCCATGCACGAGGCGCTGCACAATCTCGGCAGCCACGGCCCGGAGCTACCCACTGCGGTTGCACGGACGCTGGCAGCACGGGTCGCAGATTGCCCGTGGCCCCTTCCGAACGTGTGGTTGGGAACATCCATCGAATCCGACGAGTATTGCTGGCGCGCAAACGATTTACGGGCGACACCGGCGTCAGTCCGGTTCCTGTCGTTAGAGCCGCTGCTGAGTTCATTGCCCAGCCTGGACCTGACGGCAATCGATTGGGTAATCGCCGGCGGGGAGTCGGGCCCCAAGGCTCGTCCGGTTCACCCAGCATGGGTGCGCAGCATCCGGGATCGGTGCATCAATGAGGGCATCGCCTTTCACTTCAAGCAATGGGGCGAATACTGTCCGGTTACCACTCCAGAGTCAGGTGACCTTTGGGTATTCGGCGAAGGCAAGCATGAACCCCAGCCGTGGCGTCCTGACACAGCCGGCGTGGCGCACGGGCGATGGGCCGATCGCGGTGGTGCAGTGATGCGCCGGGTAGGCAAGCACCGGGCCGGTCGCGTCCTTGATGGACGGACGTGGGGCGAGTTCCCCAAGCCTCGGGGAAGTCGTGCCAGTGCGTGACCGCATTTGAGAGGTGCTCACGGGCGGTTGAGTTCGGCCATGAGCCCGCGGTTTGCTTCGCGGGCGGCGGCCAGTTCCTCGTCGAGTTCCTCGATCCGGCTGGTGAGGTCGAGTACTAGCTGCTTGTGGTGCTCCAGTTCGTCCTGCAGCGCCGCGGTCGCGGTGGGGGCGCCCAGCCCGCTGCGCTCGAATGCCTGCTGGCCCAGCATCTCCGAGAGTCGGTCTTCGAGATCGCGGATGCGTTGAGCAAGGCGGTGGTTCAGTGCGTGGAGGTTTGCGTTCTCGGTCAGCACGGAGCGGTGGCTGATGGTCGTCGATGTCGGAGAGGGGTTCTCGATGGTTTCGGCGGCAGCGGCGAGGACCGCGGCGTGCAGGTCGGCATGGCGGTGGATAAACGAGCGGTGCACGCCTGCCCGGGTGGCTGTCGACGCGATCGTGATATCCGATCCGTCGCTGTGCATGTCGACGATGGCTCTGTGTACCCGTGCGGGGCGGCGGTCGACGTCGCGGCGCCGAGCCGCGATCAGCGGGGTTTCAGCGGTCTGCATCGGCGCTCCTGTCGTTGATCGGGGGTGGCTGTATGGCTGGGAACCCGAGGTGGACAGTCTGTCGGGTGCTACGGATGACGGTGATGGCTTCGTTGATGCGTGCCTGGTCCTCGCCGCTGAGATCAGATAGGTCGGCCTCGATGCGGGTTATCAGGCCGCGCAGCTGTGCGATCTCCTGATCGCGAGGCGTGAGTTGGTCTTTGGCCCAGTCCTGCAGGTCGGTAGCTGCTTCAATGACGGGCCCGATCGGCCAGCAGTTGCTGCAGATACGACTTGACTTCTGGCAGATAGGACGGATCGCTGCGGAAATGGCCGCAGCCCAGGCAGGTGAATTTATAGGGGCAGGCTTGGCCGCCGGCTTTGACGTTCGACGGTTCAGTGCAGATACCGAACGGGACCGCGACTTGCCCGACTCGCATCCGGGCGTGCGCGTCGGCGAGCAGTCCTTGAATGCCAGGAAACACGCGGCGGCCCTGTCCGTCAAACTGATGGGCGCTCACACGGTCGATCGCGGCTCGAACTCGTTTCTCAGTGACGTTGTAGTAGCAAAGCGTAGTCTGCATCGAGTCGTGACCCATCAAGTCGCGCAGGACATCTGGGGCAACGCCCTCGTCGGCGTGTCGTTGGGCGTAGCTGTGCCTTGTCTCCGCAGAGACCGTGTGCGGTCGGGTTCGTGTTGCGTTTGACGTGGCCGATTCTCGGCGCGGAGGTTGTGACGCTGATCGCCGATCGTGTGGCGATAATGCCAAATCGTTTGTGATGGACATCACTGCCGAGGAGGTCAGCATGGCCCGATTACTTTCTGCTGGGATTTCGGGCGACTCGGGAGGCGGGTGACAGCTGCTGATGGGTGGTTGGCTGCGCGGAGTTGAACGATCTCGTCGTGTTGGGCCGCGATCCGGGCCAGGGCCTGGCTTCGGAAGTCGGTGAGATCCTGGATTATCGAATTCGCCTGGGCAAGATTGATTTTGAGCTTTTCAATCTCTGCTTTGAGGCGTTCGATCTGAGCGACTCTCGGATCCGGGGTTTCGCCGGCCTGCCGCAACTGCTGAAGCCGGTGCTCGAATTCGGCGCGTAGGTGGGCGTAGGGCCGGGTGCCGTAGAAGGCGGTCCGGTCGACCCCGGCCTCGAGTGCGAGCGTCTTGACATCGCAGTTGCCGCCGGGTGGGATCTCGCCGCGCAGCAGCCGGTCCATGACGGCGCGGATGCGGTTTTCGTTGTGGATGCGTTGAGCGGCAGTGATTCTCATGGCCGTTCCTCGGTTGCGCTGGTTCCGGTGGCTGATTCGATGTTGGTGATGACTCGCAGGGCGCGGTCGTAGTCGGCTTGCAGGCGGGCGCGCTCGGTAGTGCGGGTCTTGCCGAGTTGACCGAGGAAGGTCTTGGTGCGTTCGGCGTGCTCGGCCCAGACGGGCCGGTGGTGCTGGTGGTGGGTGGCCTGCGGACAGCGCGCGGAGTCACACATGCCGATCATCGGGCGGTCCGCGGTCGGGGTGCCAGCCAGTTTCAGGCAGAGCGCGCGGGAGGGGTCGGTGAACCAGCAGTAGTTCGCGGGGCCGAGGTGCAGCGCCTTCGCGCGTTTGGACAGCAGGTTGAGGATGTCCCGGTCGTTGCGCTGGATCTTCGGTGCCGCAGTCGATTCGGTGTTCAGGTCGGCGTCGACGGTGGCGAAGAAGTCGGTAAGGCTGCGGGCGGCGGGGCCGGCGGGCAGGATGCCTTGCTGATAGTTGCGGAACTCGGCCAGCACGAGCTGGAGTTTGTGGTCGGCCTCGTGCTTGTTGACCTCGGCCAGCAACTCCGCTTGAGCACCGCCCGGTCGAGCCGCATACCCCTCCGTGGTCGCCGCAGCGATATGTTTGAGGTGCAGTTTTGCTGCGAGGACACCGCCAGGCCGATAAGCCATCTCCAACGCAACCGTCCTCCTGAGCATACGCAGTGTCACCGGTTCGTCGGGGATCGGGGCGAGCCCGAGGCGGGCTCCGGCCGGGGAGTTCACCCAGGCGCGGAACCACAGGTAGCGGACCCGGAAGTTGAACCGGGACAACAGGAGAACACCGTCGCGCGGGTCGTCGTGCAGCTGCTCGAGGAGTTCGATCGCGCGGTGGATAGGTTCGATGACGACCCATTCGTCGTCGGTGCCGCCGAGGCCCTGGCCTTTGATGATCTTGCTGGCGATGCGGTAGCGCTTCAGGCCGGGGATCGGTTCCTCGACCGGGCGGCGGCAGCCGACCCGCAGTTCCATCAGCTCGCTGGCCCGCATTCCGGACGCGGCGGCCAGGGCGACGATGGCCGCGGTGCGGGCGATGCCGATCAGGGCGACCGCTTCGGATCGGTGCAGTGGCAGTGTCCAGGGCAGCAGGATTGCGTCGTCGGTAGTGGGTGCCTCGGCGGCGTTGCGGCCGAAGATCTTCTCGATCCCGACAGCGTTGAGGGTATCGGTCAGCGGTTTGCGCAGTGCGGGCATCCATTTCGTCCAGAGCTGGACGTAGCCGGCTTGCCGGGCCAGCGTCCCGGTGGAGACCGGCAGCAGCGGGTCGTTCGTGTCCCAGCCGGCCGTGAGTCTGCGGTTGACGTCGTGTTCTTCGAGCATGGGCAGGGGTGTGCCGGTCGCCTGGTGGTCGGCCAGCAGTTTGTTGATGTCGTCGACCATCGCCGGGGAGCCGTGACGAAGGCCGGGTGCCTTCGTGGCCCAGGCGCGGTCGATCCGGTGGATCTGCTCGTTCAGCTCGACAACGTGTGGGCCGAGGATCTGCACCAGGTGCAGGGCCGCGGCGAGCATCGGCTGCAGCACGTCACCGGGGACGGCAGGGGTCTTGTTTCCCCGTCTCCCGCACGGCATTTCGGCAACTGCGGATGCTGTTGCGCCGCCCCAGGGCCGCAGATCGGCCGGCACCCGGTCGGCGGTGAACAGGTCACGATAGTCGACCAGGTCGACGATGATTTGCGCGGCAGCGCGCCGGACGCCGGGGCTCTGCTCGCCCACGACAGCGCCGTGGGAGTCGATGACGTAGCGCCGGAACGCCAGGTATTCCTCGCAGAGGTGGGTGTCGAGTGCGGCGAGGGTGGTGATTCCCCGCTGATCGAGCCAGCCGAAGAACTCGGCCGGCCTCGTAGAGACGGTTGTAGCAGCTGGTCAGATGCAGTGGGGTGCGATAGGCGCGTGGCAGCCGGACTACGGCATCGTGGTTCGGGGCGAGCAGCGCCAGGATCAACTCCTTGACGACCAGCCGCCAGCGTGGGTCATCGATCGTGGTGAAGTCGAATCGCCGACGGTAGAGGGCCATCTGGACCGGGAGCCCGACCACGTCGGTGAAATCCCACAGGTCGTCGTCGAATACCGGTCGTGACGTGCTGTCCGGCAGCGCGAGCCCGGCCTCACGGCAGATGTCCGCGCCGGTGAATGGCGACCGTGGTTGTGTGCTGGGTGCTGTGGTCGCGCTTGTGCTCGTCATGCGGTGAGTTCCTCTGGGCGCAAGGGGATTTCGTCATCGCTGTCGGCGACGCTCGCGGCTGCGGCGGCGAGTTCGGCGGGATCGAAGCGGTCGAGGATCTGGTCGATCCGGGCGGCGTAGGGGCCAAACACGGTCATGAAGTGCGCGGCGGGCATCTGCTGCCATCGGCGGGAGAAGAATGCCTTGAGCCGCAACAGATTCACCGCGTGCCGGGGTGCGAACACCGCCAGCGGGCAGAGCAGGCAGACCCACGGGCGTGCCGGGCATGGTTTCCCGGCCGGGCCGTGCAGGCCGGCCAACTGATCGGCGCAGGCCGCGGTGAACACATCCCGTACGCCGCCGACCAGCTCGGTGAGCACGCCTTCGTCGAGCTTCATCACCGCCAGCAGCTGCGGGTAGCTCTCGGCGAGTGCTGCGGCGTCTTCCTCGGTGATCACTGTTGGTGGGTGGGCGCGTCGGAGGATGTCGTGCTGGGCGTCGGCGATGATCGTCTCGACGGCGTGGCGTTGGCCGGGAGTTGTCGCCGACAGGTAGTGGTCGCCCTCGACCGCAGCGTGTGGTTCGGGTCGATCGTGGCGCGAGCGTTCCCGGTCCAGGACTTCTTGTCCCGCATCGCGTGATGCGTGGTGCGGATGCGCGACCGGTGCAGTTTCAACGGCTCACCGTCGTCGCCGACAATGCCGTGGCGGCGCGTCCACCGGCCGACCGCGGACCGGCTCACCTCCTCGAGTCGGCGGGAATTACCGGGCTGGCTCATCCCCAACCACAGCGTGGTTTGCTCGTCCGGTGGCACGAAACTGCGCAGCAGCGCCGAGTGCGCCAGCCACTGCTCGAGCAACCGCACCGCTGGCCGCGGCAAGGTGGTGCTCTCGGCGGCTGTGCGCCGTTTGACGTAGGACAGCAGGACCGTCGAATCGCCGGCCCAGTCGATGTCTCCGATCTCCAGGTCGGCGATGCCGTCGGGGACGATGCCGGAGTAGATGCCGAACAGCAGCCGGTAGGCGATCACGACTTCGAGGTGCGGAAACATTGCCAGCGCAGCCTCGTGGAAGACAGCGGTGATTCTTCGATGGCGGAAGACATTGATAGACATGCCAATTGCCTCAGCGGCCTCGCAGCTGCCGATCGGGCCGAGTGTCGACAACAGCCAGCAGAAGTTCTGGTGAGACCACGCACCCGTGCCCGGATGCCGCCCTCCGGGGACGGACGCCAACGCATGCCGATGCGCGGCGTAGGAAACATCGACCTGCTGTCGGCAGACCGTGGTCAGCCGCTGCCATTCGGCCTCGGAGTAGGGCGGCAATGGCCGCCGATTCGGCTGAATGTTGAAGTGCCGCCCTGCGGCCAGCTCCAGCACTCCCTCGCCGAGACGGCCGCCGGATCGTGCATAACCCTCCACCAAGGACCGAGTCAGCGCCTCCAACCAGTTCGGGCCCGCCATCCAGAACTGCGCCAACTGCCCGCGCCGCAGATCGGCGATGCCGCCGGTGAAACCCTGATCGGCGAGTGCTCGCACCATCCTGTGCAACGCACGCACGTAGTGGTCGACCGTGCCAGCGGTATCGGCGCTGCCGTGCGGGTGGATCAGCTCCACCAGTCCGACGGCCAGATCGCGCACCAACCTGGGGTTCGGCGATCCCGTGAGGTCGAATTCCGCTCTGCTGCCGTCACTGAACACGCAGCTCAGACCGAGCGGATCATCGAACACCATCGTCGGCATCACAACTCCTCGTCGGCGTCGTCGTCGAATTCGGCGTCGGCTTCCCGCTGCGCGGCGGTATCCTCGATGAGTGCTGCTGCCGCTCCGGCGGTTTCGTAGGCTTGCCGGTAAATCCGTGTTGTATCAAGGCGTTTCAGGTATTTCTCGGTGGTCAGCACGGTCGAATGCCCGAGCAAGTCACGCAGCACCAGTAGCGGGTCGGCCTTGGTCAGGTAGAACACCAGCGCCGCGTCGGCGTCGGTGTCGCGCACCAGCTTCGCTGCCTGCCGGTAGTAGCCGGTCACCAGATATTCCAGGGTCTGCATCGAGAAGCTGTGCCGCAGCCGGTGCGGATGAACATGCGGGAACCGCGGCTCGAACCTCGCCCGGATCCGGTCGGCGGTGCGCTCGAACACCGTCGCCCACGCCGTGAACGGGCCACCATCACCCTTCACCGCCAGCAGGCACGACCCGCCCTCCGGTGCCACCAGCCGCCGCCGCTCCGCCGGGGTCAGCGACTCCCACGAGCGGCGAACACCGTTGATCCGGCCGCCCCGCGCGTCCGGGTCGCTCACCTGCAGCTGTTCACCCCACCGTCGCGGCGGCCGCCAGGCCGATCCATCGGTGACGGCTGCGCGGTCGAGCTGCAGGTAGTCGTGCAGCCCGACCAGGGCGTCGTAGGAGATCCAGGTGGTGCGGAACTTGCGGCCCTTGGTGATTCCCGCCGGGACCGGGAACGGGATCGGGATCGCCGTCGGCGCCGGCGGCAGCGCCGGGATCTCCCACGCCAGCAGATGCGTGAACTCGCCCAGCCGCAGCCCGGTCGCCAACGCGAGATCCCCGATCGCGGCGTTGCGGGTCATCTCCCGGCCCGCGAACCCGGTGTCGCGGTTGCCATCCGGCGCCAAACCGCGCAGCCCTTTGCGGAACAGGTCGGTGAAGTCCGGTTCCAGGTACTTGATGGTCACGTGTGGTTTCGGGGTGCGGCGCACCGCCAGGTTCACCCGGACCTCGCGGCCGGTGCCGGCGAAGACCGCCCGCGCCGACCGGTAGGTGAACGGCTCCGCAGCGGCGAATCCCTCGTCCATCGCCCACCGGTAGAACAGCGACAGGATGCTCATGTGCTGCGCCCACGTGGTCGCCGCGAACCTCGCCGTGACCGGCCCGGCCGCGCGGTGCTCGGCATACCGGCTCAGCCCGGCCTTGAGCCGGTCGCGGGTATCGAACAACCCGATCCCGTGCTCGGCGAGGAACTCCGTCCACTCCTTGACCGCCCGCGCGTAGTTCTCCCACGAACTCGGCGCCGGCGCCCCGCTGGCCGGAAGCAGCCGCAGCCACCGGTTGATCACCGACGCCGGCCGCGGCGCCCCGGGGCCGTCCTCGAACAGCAGGTCGTCATCGATCAACACCGACATCCCCTCCGGGATCACCGGCCGGTGCTCGACATCCCAGGACCGCCAGCCCCGCGACGAGAAGAAGCTCATGATCACGAGCGGCCACAGTAGAAACGCCACACGCCGTCATGCAACAACCAAACGCGCGTGTCGCCTGCCCTTTTCGAGCTAATCGCAACACGGGAACT
>CAWKOI010000014.1:0-142822 GCA_963851115.1 uncultured Actinomycetota bacterium | reverse complement strand
TAGTCGGCGACCATGGCGGCTGCCGAACAGCGTTGTGCGGCCAGCGTGCGCACGCCACGCCGGGACAGTGTGAGCGCGTCCGGGATCGCCGCGGCCATGGCGGCGACGTCGCCGGTCGGCACTAGCCGCCCCCCTGCGGCGTCGAGGATCTCGGGAATGCCGCCACGGGCGAAGGCCACGACGGGCGTGCCGCACATCAGGGCCTCGGCGACTACCAGCCCGTAGGGTTCGTCCCACTGTGGAGTGACCAACGCCGCGGCCGAAGCTCCGACGAGGTGAGCCAGCTCGCGGTGCGCGAGGTGCCCGGCGTAGCGGACCTCGCCGGCCCAGCCGGGGTTCTACATCGCGGGCGAAGTAGACGGATCAGACACCGGTCCGGCGATAACCAGCGGGCGACCGGCGCGGCGCGCCGCGTCGATGGCCAGGTGCGGCCCCCTTCTCCGGGGTGATCCTACCGAACCAGACCAAGTCGGATCCGCCGAGGCCCAGGGGCCAACGCCTGCCGTCGACGCCGTTGCGGACGACGGTGACGTCGGGCAGTAGGTGCTGCCACGAGCGGGCGGTATAGGAGCTGACGGCCGCGAACCGGGCCCCGAATCCGGCGGTGGCACTGATGGCTGATTCCAGCCACGGTGTGGGCGGGGTGTGCAGGGTGCACAGCATCGGCATTGCCAGTGTCGGCGCCATCGCCACCGGCAGGTGGTGCAGGCTGTGATTGTGGATCACGTCGAACTCGTCGGTGCCGTGGCGCCCCCAACCGCAGCATCAGCGTCAAGTACGCGTGATGGTCGGCCATGAACGCGGTACCAGGCATTGACGGATCGGTTGAAGCCGCCGCGCTGAGTTCGAGGGCGCACCCGCAGGGCAGCACAATCGAGGCTCGGATCCGAATCCGGCGCCGCGAACAGCGACACCTGGTGCCCGGCAAGGGTCAGAGCGTGGGCAAGGTGCCAGACGTGGGCCTCGAGCCCGCCTGCGAACGGTTGGCGGATCGGGAAGTGGTTGGAGGCGATCAGCGCGATCCTCATCGGCGGCATCACGACAGCACCTGTTCGTAGAGGTCGTGGTGAGCCTGAGCCAGCCCGATGCGCTGAGCTCGCCGGGCGCCCCAGTCGGCGTGCGGCACCGCGATGCCGCGCAGCCAGCGGGAATGCTCGGCCTGCACCGCGGCCTGCAAAGAGCACGCGTCGAACGCATCGACGGTGTAGGTGAAGACACCACAGGGGTGCTGCTGCCCGTAGAACCCGCAGCTGGGTGCGATGACCGCGGTACCCAGATCGAAGCATGCTTCCAGCCAGCCCGAGTGAGTGCCGAACCGGTAGGGGAGCACCGACACACTGACCGGGGACAGGTCGTCCCATAGTTCCTCATCAGAAAAATAAGCATGCACGCGCACGTCGACGTGCTCGAAGCGGTCGAAGGCCAGCAGCGCCCTGCCGGCCCGCGGGGCGAACCAATGGTTTTCGGCGTCGAAAATCTCATCGTGCACGTTGATCTGCAGTACGGCGTCGGGCAGCTGCCCCACCGTAGCTGCCAGGGTGTTCAGCACGGGAAACGGATCCATATTGGCGCGCAGGCTTTTGACATGGACCGCGACAACGAACACCTCCGAGCGTGCCCGGGGCGCCTCAATGCGGGCACTGTGCAGCACGTGCGGGTGAGGTGCGACCACGGCTCGACGCCCCCAACGGCGCTCGATGACCCCGGCGGCGCCGGGGGTCAGGGTGATCAGCGCGGCGTGGAGGAGGACGTCCTGCTGCTCGGTGTGGGCAGCCGGGTCGGGATAGTGCGGGTTGCGTAGTCGTGCACGGTGTAGACAAGGGGCTTGTCGTGCATCTTGAGCGCCTGCACCACATCGGCGAGCACCTCGGGGCCGATGGCGTCGAAGCCGATGTGGACGTGGAAGACGTCGAACTCGTTGTGATGCTGCTCGATCCACGATGGGTTCAGCATCAGCGGCGGCCACCAGCCGCCGGGCACCGTGCGCCCGACGGTGGGCACGGGGTCTGGCAAACGGATCACGGTGTCGAAGCCCCCGGGACGCAACAGGTGACGAACGTAGATGTGCGACTTCGGAACTGAGGCGACACGCATACCGCGAACCTCTACATCATGCTGGCGCGTCCGCGGGGGTGCGCCGCCCGCGCACGCGTGGCCGACTCGCCCCGCTCGCGCTGAACGGAAATCCCGGGGTTTCACCGACAAGAACTACCCCTAGATACCCGGGAATTGCGGCTTCAATCCGCCCGTGTTGTGGCTTTGTGTCCGATCAGCGCAGGCGCCTGCGCCGCGCCGGTGCGCGGCGGCTGACGTCGGTTGAGATGACCAGCACGACCGGGGTTACGTGTGGAAACGGGGAGCACGTCTTTCTCCCAGGCGGCGAAGACGACTGCCACGTCGGGGCCCGATCTGCTGGACATAGGCCTCGTCGACGCCTGCGTCGGCGTAAGCCTCGACTTTCGCTGCGTGCCGGTCGGGGTCGGGACCGCACGCGATGGTCGGCGACCGCGCCAGGCGATACCAGCGGCATGGCGTCGGCGAAGTCTCTTGGCCGCGGTAGGGCGCGTTGGCCGGGCAGTTGCTTGCTTGGCGCTGGTCGCCGATCGCGGCGCGCAGGTGGCCCACAGGGCGGTTCGCAACCTCCGCGGCGACGTCGCGGTCGGCGTCCCAGTTCACCTTCATCCCCGCCTGGACCGGCTTGTTTCCGCCGCCGGCGGCGCGGAATGCGCGGACCAGGTCGGCGTCGGGCATGGCCAGGCGGTAGCCGTCGCGACCCGGCCGGCCAGCTCGGCGGCCTGCGGAGCGAACCCCGACACATAAATGGGTACGGGCTCCTCGGGACCGGTGTAGATGCGGGCGTCCTGCACGGCGTAGTGACGGCCGCGGTGGGTGATCTCGCGGCCCGGTGCAGCGCACTGATCACTGATGCCGCCTCCTCGAGCATGTCCAGCCGGGGGGCCCCGACCGAGGGCCACGGGTCGCCGAAGATGTGCTCATGAGCGCTTCGCCGTTGCCAACGCCGAGCACGAACCGTCCCCCCGAGCTGGACGGCGGCGGTCGCAGCGGCCTAGGCGTTGACAGCGGGATGGATCCGCATTCGGACTGGTCACCGCGGTGGCGACGTGTAGTGATGTCACCTCCGAGGGCGCGCGGATGACCTATCACACGAACGGACTCTGGCCCTGCTCGTCGTTCCAGGGATGGAAATGATCGGAGATCCACAAGGCTTGAAAGCCAACAGCTTCAGCCTGCTTGGCTTGCTCAATCAGCTCAATCAGCTCTATCGAGCGCTGTCGCATTCACCGTTGATATCGTCGATATCGTGGTATCCCAACACGGTTACGGGCCACAGGATGAGCACGCCGTCTCGCGGCCTGTACTCGAATTCCGTCACCCGAACTCACGGTAGGCCATGGTGGGGCTTACCTCTATTGCTAGCACCGTGATGGCAGGTGAGACCATCTAACAACGTGCACCGCTGCAACTCTGCGGGGTCGAAAATGATGTTCCGTTCGAAGAAGTCGGTGTACGCGGAATCCGCATTGGCGTTGACCGGGGGCGCTCGAGCAGAGTGGAAGGTAACCGTTCACCGGTATCGCCGAGGGACAGTCCATTGGAGACCGAACTCCTCGTTAAAGGACTCGGGATCGAACGGGCTGTCGCCTCCTGCGGGGAAGCTGGTCAGCTCGCCGAAGACAACGCGTCCGTCGACGTCGTACAGATCGACACGAACGAAGTCGGTGTCGGCGCCGAGCCGTTCGGCCACGCCGATCATTTCGCTCAGGCGAGCGGGCTTCGCGGGCTCGCGATCTGCCCACGGCGGTCCGCCGCTGAGCGGCACGTGCTGCCAGTTGGGCCGAAAGAAGTCCTGCGTTCGTCGGCCGAAGCGTCCGGTGTCGACCTGTACGAAGGCGCATTTGCCGTGGAAGACAAAAAACTTGTAGTCATCGGGGATCGCGCCGTCTGCGTCGGCGAGCAGCTCCTCGACGATGACCCGCCGCGGCATCCTCCCGTACACCCACTCCCGATTCGGTCCCTGACCGTAGAGCTGAGCCAGCCAGTCTCGTGCGATCCGGACGACGTCCTCCCGAGGGGCAGACTCGGGCCGAACGTGTGAGTACCCCCAGCTCCCCTGCTCCGACGGCAGCCGCGCCTCGCGTGGAGCGCGGTCGGAGACGACGATGGCCGCTCCGCTGCCGTGCGTCGGCTTGACCACGTAGGCGTCGGGCAGGCTCACGTCGCGCAGCGCCGCGGGGTCGTCGACGATCACGTACGCACGCGGAAGATACCGTCCCCCAACCACTGTGGCGACGTAATCACGTACCGCCGCCTTGTCGGCGAACGTCACGACTAGCGCGCGATGGTCGCGCAGCATCTTGTAACGCACCTTCTCGCGGAACGTGTGTGGTTTCCGCGTGCGCCAGAGGCGCACCACGCGCACGATGCTGCTCCGCTCGCGCCAGCGGACGCCCTCCTGCCCGCGGCGACGGCTCGCCGCCTCCGAGCGCGGCCGGATCGACGCGTCGACGTCGCCGTGCTCGCCCGATCGGCGCCGCGGGCTTCGTATCACGTGCTCAGGCTACGGCCGCGCCAGGTCGTCCCCGCCCGGCTCACACGGCTCCACGGCCCGGCCATCTCGGTCGATCAGCCGTACGGATGGTAGGTCCTTTCGAGTGTCCTCGGTCGACATGCGCAGCTCAGGGGCCGCCGCGCCAGTGTTCGATGCGATTGTGGTCTGGAGTGAACCCGTGTTTGACACCCCATAGGACAGCTTGGGTTCGGCTGCCGACGTCGATTTGCGATAGATCGTGCGAATGGAGGACTTCACGGTGTTGGGGCTGAGGTAGGTCAGCTTCGCCACCTCGGCGTTGCTCTTGCCCTCGGTGATCGGGGCGAGGATCTCCGACTCTCGATCGCTGAGACCTTCGCGCCGCCCGGGCCAATCAACGCCGACCGCGGCTGGCCGCCCTCGCTTTGCCGGGCGCCGGCGGCTTACGATCCTTACAGCAGCCGGGTGCGCATCGGATACCGCCAGGCCAAAGCCGGTTTCGCAGTGCGGACGGCGGGCATCGCGAGCTTCGCCCGTCCGGGAGCCGTTCCGTTAGGTGTCGTTCGTTCGGGGTCTGTGGTTGTCATCCGTCCGAGGGCATTGCCCGTCGTCGGTGCGGGGGCGTTCAGTGCCGGCGGTCTTCTCGATAAAGTCGCGTAGCAGCC
Organism: uncultured Actinomycetota bacterium; assembly: GCA_963851115.1. Taxonomy (GTDB): domain Bacteria; phylum Actinomycetota; class Actinomycetes; order Mycobacteriales; family Mycobacteriaceae; genus Mycobacterium. The sequence continues at coordinate 137,608 of CAWKOI010000014.1, read as the reverse complement.
GCCGAACCCGGAGTCGATTGTCGACTCGATGGCCGACGCCAGGGCGGTGGCCAATCGACGCGCGGCTCTGGGTGCGGATCCGATAAGCAGCGTGATCAGTGCGGCGATTGCCTCGGCGCCTTCGGGCGCCCGGCACAACTGGGTCCGCCCCCGTCCCCAGGCAGAATGACGGGCGCTTCGCCCCTGGACAGTTGGTCCTGCCTTCTGCCGGCCACGTTCGGAAAAGCTCGCATGCAAGGCGCAAGGGCGGGGTTGCAGCACCGGGCGAGGCGTGACGGTGACCGATCAAGGCGACGCCATCCGAGTACCGGCGCGCCCGGCGTGCACTGCCTGACCCTGATGGAGTACATGAAGCGAGGGGTGGAGGTTCTGAGCGTGTGCGGTTGCGGGGATCGCGCACCCGTTCAGCAGCGTGCCCAGAACTTGCCAAGACAGGCGCGAACAGGGTGGACAGGGCGACACAGGCGGGACATGCAGACTTCGCTGACCTGGGTTTACGGGATGCAGTGGAACACTTGTTCACACGGTCCTGTTCCCTGGGGGTCAAGTGGTCGCAAGTTTGCCGTCGGCCCAGCACACATAGGCTCACCTGTCGCGATGTGCTGCGAAAGGATCGGGTCGGCACGGCCTTGGCCAACAGATCACCGGCGTCCCCGTGCCGCCCTCATGGCCCCGGCGCACCGCACAATCCGCCACCAGCTCATCCGAGGAGCTGGTCTCCCGCCGAGGTGGCTGCAGTGGCTGCTTGTTGTGTTGTGAACGGATTTGTGAACGAAACAGGGCGCAATCACCGAGATGGGGTGACACTCGGCGTGATGCCTAGGCCGGGCGAATCCGCATGAGCTGCGCGTTTGAGACGGAATGGGTTGGGGGAGACGGCGACTGGTTGGCTCATAACTTGCGAATGCTTCGACGGCGAGTTTTGACAAGTGTGTCTTCGGATCGCGCTGTGAGTCCAACCCCCGCCTGTGCCAAGAGTGTGCCATGACGCGCAGCAACGACCCGTGAAACGGTGGACGCGGTGACACAGCTGGGACTCGCCACCAGGACGTATCGACATCACCGGCACTCGCTGGAACGGTGGGGACGCTGCACGGCAGCTTTACACACCAGCGGTCGGCGGTTCGATACCGTCCGCGCCCACCAGTGGTTTCCCAGTCCTGTGCTGGAGGACGCCGGACAACCACCTGTAACGGGGGGTTTCGGCCACAGCCGCTCTCGATTAGCGCGCCAATACGCCCTGAATGTCGGTGCGATGGCTAAGAAGTGCGGCAAGTTCGGATACCGCTTAGCGGGCTTTGATGCAGGGCACCGATGGTGCTCCCGCAGGCACCAGGTCCTGTTCCCCGGTGAGCAAGACGTCGCCGTCGACGACGCGGAAGCCCAGGCCCTCCACGGGACCGGCCACCGCGGCTTTGAGGCGGCGGCTGACATCGTCGGCGAGAACCTCGGTGCGGCCCTCGGCGATCGCGGCGACCACTTGGGCGGCGACGTCGCGCGGGTCGTTCTTGATGACGTCGAGCGCAGCGGTCATGTCTGTTTCGGTGTAGCCCAAATGCACACCGACGACGAGGGTGCGTTGGGAGGCGAGGTCGAGCCGCAGCGAGTTGGTCAGCGACCACAGCGCCGCCTTGGTGGCGCCGTAAATACCCGCGCCGGCCGCCCAGGTCAGTGCTGACGCGATGTCGACCAGCGCCCCACCGCCGTTGCCGGCCAGGATCGGGGCGAACCTCTGGGCGACCCTTAAGGCGCCGAAGACGTTGGTCTCGAACAGTTCCTTGGCGTCCTCGATACTCACCTCAAGCAACGCCGAACGCTGTTGTGCACCAGCGTTGTTGACCACAATGGTGACGTCCCCCGCGCTAGCAGCGGCTGCGCGCACCGAGTCGTCGTCGTTAACGTCCAGTGCCAGCGGAATGATTCGTGGGTCGTCGCTGGCCGCGGGCTGGCGGGCGGTGGCGTAAACGGTGCGGGCGCCGCGGGCCAGAAACTCGGAGACGAGAGCCTTGCCGAGACCGCGTTGTCCGCCGGTCACCAAGACCACGGATCCTTCGATGGGGGTCATGACGACGTCCTTCTTGAATTTCATTTCAGTTCGGTGAATGAACTAATCCAAGCAGACGACCAATAGTTCTGTCAACGAACTGAGACGGGTAACGTGGGTCACATGGCGCTGCCGCACGACTACCGAGGCCAGGGCTGCTCGCTGGCGCGCACCTTGGAGGTGATTGGCGAGCGCTGGACGCTGCTGATCATCCGCGACGCGTTCTACGGTGCCCGGCGGTTCGGGGAATTCGTTGAGCACCTGAACGTTCCGCGTGCCGTACTGACTGAGCGCCTCAACTCACTGGTCGCGGCGGGAGTGATGGACCACAACGGTCTTGCCGGTCGCGGCAGCCAGTACACGCTGACCGCCAAGGGCATCGAGTTGTGGCCGGTGGTGCGCGCACTGATGACCTGGGGCGATGAGCATTACGCGCCTGCGGGTCCGCGGCGGGTGTTCACTCATGACGCCGACGACGGCGAACTGGACGCCAACGGGGTGTGCGCGGTATGCGGGGACGCAGTGACGCTGCCCAACACCGTGGTTGCCCCCGGGCCAGGCCTCAGTGTCATGGCGGCCGATGCCCAGGACGCGTTGACGCTGGCGCTACGCGAACCGCGGCCGATGTTGCAACCCTTCGACATCATGCAATAGAACCTGCGGACGTCCGCCGGCCGGGTGAGGGCGCGAGGCCGACCTCGATGCCGTGGTTCCGAAGGCGCATCGCTCTCTCAAAAGCCGCCTCCGTCCCGCTGACCCGCTGCTGGTCACATTGCGCCCGAGAGAATGTCTGACGCCCGAGTGGCGATCAGGGGCCGGGCCGCAGTTGCTGCGCGCAAATGGGCTATCGCATCGACTGCGAATTCGGCAAGTGCATCGTTGAAGCTCGCGGAGAGGTCACCCGGCGGTTCGATATCGTCCACGCCCACCCGCGAGATCAGTCGTATTGCGAGTCGTTGTGATCGGGACAGTACGCGGCGATCGCCGAACTTCCGATCCCGTGTGCTTCCTCCGGGGTGAAGACTCCAGGTCACCCGCCCGATCGGTGTAGGTCACTGCGGCGGAGCGAAAAACTCCAACGCGATGCCGTCGGGATCGCGGAAACTCAACCCCGACCCGTAGTGGGCATCCACGATCCCGCCGTGCTTGACGCCGAGGTTGTCAAGCCGTTCGATCCACGTCTGCAGTTCGGCACGGTTCGCGCAGCCGAAAGCCACATGATCTAGCCCGGCCCGGAACTCGGTGAAACGCTCCTCGGCCGCCTGATCGTGCTGATGGATGCCGAACAGCGTGCCGTTGTCGAGCTGCCACACCACGTGGTGAAACCCCCCGTCGGTGTGTTCGTCGAGGACCGGATCCGCGCCGATGAGTGCCCGGTACCACGGTCCGCTGACGTCAAGGTCACGGACCGTGACCGCGACGTGGGTGAGTGCCGGAAAAGGGCATATCTTGAGTACTCCTTTACTCGACGTATGGCACGGTCATCATCCGCTCATCGGTTGCTCGCGATGTCCTCAGTCGGGTCACACGACTCGCTTGCCGCGGCGCGCCCGCGACCGCATATCCCACAGATACAGCTGATAGCCCAGGATCCAGACGTCACGGGGGATCACACGGTCGGCTATCCGCAACGCGGTCAACAACCATTCGAATCTGCGCTGCTGGCCCGACGTCCAGGGCAGCTGCATGTGCGCGCGGAACTCCGCGGGCAGAAATCCCGTCGTCGCGAACAGGTTGAAGCGACCGGCCAGCAGCCGCAACGGCAGCGGAAGAAACGCCATCGCGGCGACGCCATAGAGATGCTCACGCACCGGCGGGTCGATGCGAAGTTCGTCCAGCGACCGCTTCCAGAACTCGTCGAACGCGAGACGATCGGCCGGCCACATATCGCCACGGACTTGCAGCGTGGTCCCGAGCTTCTTGGCGTCCTGATACACCGCGTCGGCCGCGTCGTCGTCGAGCGGCCCATAGAGAAACTCATGTTGGTCGATGTAATAGCGGTAGAGGCACGCGGCCACCCACAACTGCAGCCGGGGGTCAAACGCGTTGTAGGACACCGGGCTTGACGCCTCCGACCGGACCATTGCGTGCACCTTGTCGACCTCGTCGCGAATGAGGGCGCGGTCAGCGTCCGTGCCGAACGTGGCCGCGGCGAGGTAGGTGCCCGTGGTGCGGGCGCGCTTGAACGGGTGCTTGTAGACATTGCCGCTGTCCACTGGGCTCTCCAGCACGCCGTACCCCACTGCCGGCGATGCCAGCTGCATGATCACGTTCGCCGCGGGCAGCAACACCGCGGCAGGATTGATCAGATCGACCACCCGGCGCGGGCGTCGCGGTGGACCCAGCCTCATGGATTCGAGTAGATCACCTTGTGAGACGCTCCCGGGGTGTTTGCGCCAGCAAGTCGGGGCCGCCCCGCGGGGATCGCGGCAGGGTACTTCGCCGACCTGCTATTCGGCGATCCGCGCCGCGGGCACCCGGTGGCGCTGTTCGGCCGCAGCGCAGCGGCTTTGGAGCGGCTGAGCTACGCCGATGCACGTCGTGCGGGTGTGCTGCACACCGGCGCGCTGCTGGGTGCACTCGGCGTGCTCGGTGTCGCCATCGAGCGGGCAGCCAGGAGCGGCGGTCCGGCGTCGACGGTCGCAGCCACGGCCGCGGCGACCTTCATCGCACTCGGCGGGACGTCACTGGCCCGGACCGGCGACCAGATGGCGGCTCTGCTGGAAGCAGGCGACGTCAGCGCCGCGCGGCACCTGCTGCCGTCGCTGTGCGGGCGCGACCCGGCGGTGCTGGATGAGGCGGGGCTGACCCGCGCTGCGCTGGAGTCGGTCGCCGAGAACACGTCCGACGCCCAAGTGGCGCCACTGATGTGGGCGGCGATCGGCGGGGTTCCGGCGGTGCTGGTGTACCGCGGCGCCAATACGCTCGACGCGATGATCGGCAACCGCTCACCCCGTTACGCCCGATTCGGTTGGGCCGCAGCCCGTTTCGACGACGCTGCCAACTTCCTCGCCGCACGCGCGACGGCGCTGCTGGTGGCGGTATGCGCACCGGCCGTCGGGGGCTCACCTGCGGGTGCGGTACGCGCCTGGCGCCGTGACGCGGCGCGCCACCCCAGTCCTAACGCTGGCGTGGTGGAGGCGGCGTTCGCGGGTGCGCTGGGCGTGCGGCTCGGCGGGCCCACCCAGTACGCCCACCAACTGGAGATAAGGCCGACGCTCGGGGACGGCCCGCCGCCGCGAGTCTCGGATCTCGCGCGAGCCGTGCGCTTGTCGCGGGCGGTGCAATTGGCGGCAGCAGTGCTCGCGGTGGCGCTCAGCGCCGCCGGCCGTAGCGGTCGGCGAGCTTTTCTTCGGTCGTGAGCGGCGCGGACGGTGTGGCGTCGACCGCCTCCTTCGCGGCTTTTTCGCGCCTGCGCTGTTGGATTTCGGAGTACACGAAGTAGCCAAGACCGATCGGCGCAATGATGCCGAACGCGATCCACTGGATGCCGTACGACAGGAACGGTCCGGCTTCGAGGTGGGGCAGACCGATGACGCCCAAGCCACCGGGCTGATCCTCGATCAGCTGCAGATACGAGCCGGCCAGCGGGACGCCCGTGACCGCCGCGATCTGAGTGGTGCTTATCGAATACACCTGCTGCGCGCCGTCCTGACGGAACGGTTCCTTACCCTGCGCGACCGGTTCGGAGTCGCGCAGGCGCGCGGTGATCGTCACCGGCCCGGTCGGTGGCGGCGGAATCGTCGGCACCCGCGACCCCTGCACGGGTCGGACGTATCCGCGGTCGACCAACACCGTCGGGCCGCCTTCGACGGCGAACGGCGCCAGCACCTCGAACGCCGGTTCGGCGTCGACCACCCGCAGCCGCGCCAGCACCTGCGCGTCGGGCAGGTACCGTCCGGTGGCCGTCACCCGCCGCCACTGCTCGTCGGGTGCTGACGAATCCTGCTGCGGCAGAAGGGTTGTCAGTGGCACGGGGTCGGCGGTCAGCGAGCGCGAGATCTGAGAGTTCTCGCGCGACGTCTTGGTGTTCTTGCCGAGCTGCCATGGCGCCAGCACGGTGAAGCACAGGTACGCGAAGGCGATCACCACGACGAACAGGGCCAGCCACGCCGGCCGCAGCAGGAAGGCCCAGCGCGGAGAAATTTCGCCTCTTCACTTCGTTCATCCCAGCTTGCGATTCCCCGGTCCGCGAGCTGCTCGTCCACCCAGTCGTGCAGGCCGGGCAGCGCGGCATCGATCACCGTGAAGACATCCTCGAAGTCGTCGTGTGTGCCGTAATACGGGTCCTCGACGTCGAGCGCATGTGCGCCCGAGCGCGGGTCGAACGACCGCAGCATGCGAACTCGGTCGGTCGGAACGCCCAGCTCCTGAAGCATCCGGAGGTGGTTGCGCCCCAACGCAACGACCAAGTCGGCCGACAGGTGGTCGTCACCGACCCGCGCGGCGCGGTGTGTGGTCGGGTAGCCGTGCTCGCGCAGCACATGGCTGGCCCGGTGGTCGGCAGGCTCGCCGGCGTGCCAGCCTCCGGTTCCCGCGCTGGTCACCCTTACCGCGCCCGACAGGCCGCGGGTCTTGATCTGGTGGGCGAACATCTTCTCCGCCATCGGCGACCGGCAGATGTTGCCCGAGCAGATGAACGTGACGTGCAACGGTTCAGACACCCAGCACCTCGCGCAGGTCGTCGACCGTGGAGACGTGCGCCAGCGCGGTGACTGCGTCGGGCTCCTGGAAGTCTGTGCGCCCGTAACCCCAGCCGACCACTACGGTGTCGATGCCGTGCTCGGCGGCGCCTTCGACGTCGTGTGCCCGATCGCCGACCATCAGCACCCGCTCCGGCACGGGATCCAACTGGGCCAGCGCGCGTGCGACCACGTCGGCCTTGGTCGCGCGGGAACCGTCGATGCTGGCGCCCGCGATGACCTCGAAGTGGTCGTCGAGCCCGAAGTGCGCGAGGATCCGCTGGGCCGTCGGCTCCGCCTTGGATGTCGCGACCGCCAGCCGGACACCGGCGGCGCGCAGGTCGGCGAGCAGCGCGGGGATGCCGTCGAACAGCTTGTTGATCGCCCAGCCGCGCGTCATGTAGTCCTCGCGGTACGCGGCGATCGCGGCGTCGGCGTCATTGCCGAGGCCCATCTCGCGCAGCGTGTGGTGCATCGGCGGCCCGACGATCCGGCTGGCCAGATCGCCGTCGGGGACGACGGCCCCAACCGCACCGAGCGCGTGGCGAAAGCTGGACACGATTCCCTGCGCCGAATCGGTGAGGGTGCCGTCGAGATCGAAGATCACCAGCTGCGGACTTGGATGCACGACTCCATTGTCCCCGACGTGTGCAGTCGTCCCGCTGGCCGGTCGGCGCACTAGTGTCGTGATGTGGCAAGTCTCCCGCGTGCGGCCGCGCGCTACCACGGCGATCAGGCCGCGGTTCCCGGCATGCTGGACTTCGCCGTCAACGTCCGCGCCGGTGGGCCGCCCTCGTGGCTGGTCGACCGCCTCGCCGCACGGCTGACCGACCTCGGCCGTTACCCCAGCGCGCCGGACGAGCGCCGCGCCGTGGACGCCGTCGCCGCCAGGCACGGACGAAGTACCGACGAGGTGGCATTGCTGGCCGGAGCCGCCGAGGGGTTCGCGCTGCTGCCGAACCTGCGTCCGCGGATGGCCGCGGTCATCGCGCCCTCGTTCACCGAGCCCGAAGCGGCCCTGGCCGCGGCCGGTGTGCCGTTGGCGCACGTCGTGCTGGCACCGCCGTTCGGGCTGGCCGGCGCGGAAGTGCCCGACGAGGCCGACCTCGTCGTCGTCGGGAATCCGACCAATCCGACCTCGGTGCTGCACACCCGTGAGGAGATCCTGGCCCTGCGCCGACCCGGGCGCATCGTGGTGGTGGACGAGGCGTTCGCGGACGCGATTCCCGGTGAACCGGAGTCGTTGGCGACCGACGCCCTTCCCGACGTGCTGGTGCTGCGCAGCCTGACCAACACGTGGGCGCTGGCCGGGCTGCGGGTCGGCTACGTGCTCGGCGCCACGGAGGTGCTGAACCGGTTAACGGCTGGGCGCCCGCACTGGCCGCTGGGCACGCTGCAATTGGAGGCGATCGCCGCATGCAGCGCACCGCAGGCGGTGGCCGAGGCCGAGGTCGGCGCACGACGGCTGGCGACGCTGCGCGCCGAGATGGTGGCCGGCTTGACGGGCATCGGCCTCGACGGGGATTTCCTGCGCGCTGCGGTACGTCCGGAGTGGCCGGTGCTGGTGGACGCGATCGCCGAGGTGCTGCGGTGAGTACTCGGCTGGCCGACATCATCGAGGTGCTCGAGGCCGCCTACCCGCCGCAGCTTGCACAGGACTGGGATTCGGTGGGATTGGTGTGCGGCGACCCCGCCGACACCGTCGACAAGGTGACGGTCGCCGTCGACGCCACCGCCGCCGTCGTCGCCGAAGTGCCCGACCGCGGGCTGCTGCTGGCGCATCACCCGCTGCTGCTGCGCGGAGTGGACACCGTCGCCGCCAGCACGGCCAAAGGCTCGCTGCTGCACCAGATGATCCGTACCGGGCGTGCGCTGTTCACCGCGCACACCAACGCCGATGCCGCGTCGCCGGGGGTGTCCGACGCGCTGGCCGACGCGCTGGGGCTCACCGTCGAAGAAGTGCTGGCGCCGATCTCCGTGGGTCAGGGTCTCGACAAGTGGGTGGTCTTCGTGCCGGCCGAGAACGCCGAGGCGGTACGGGAGGCGATGTTCGCGGCAGGCGGCGGTCACATCGGCGACTACTCGCACTGCAGCTGGAGCGTCTCGGGCACCGGCCAATTTCTGCCGCACCAGGGCGCCACGCCGACGATCGGCAGTGTGGGCACCGTCGAACGGGTTCCCGAGGACCGGGTGGAGGTGATCGCGCCGACCGGGCTCCGCGGCCATGTACTGGCCGCACTCCGAGCGGCGCATCCTTACGAGGAGCCTGCTTTCGACATCTTCGCGTTGGCACCCGTCCCCGCCGATGTGGGTATGGGTCGAGTCGGTTCCCTGCCCAGGCCGGAGACCCTGTCGGCCTTCGTATCTCGGGTGCACGATGGGCTGCCGGGCACCTCGTGGGGTGTCCGGGCGTCGGGCGAATCGGACGCGAGCGTGTCACGGGTGGCGGTGTGCGGGGGTGCGGGGGACTCGCTGCTTGACGCCGTCGCGGTCGTCGGCGTGCAGGCCTACGTCACCGCGGATCTGCGGCACCATCCTGCCGACGAACACCGGCGTGCGTCGGATGTGGCGCTGGTCGACGTCGCGCACTGGGCCAGTGAGTTCCCATGGTGTACACAGGCGGCGGAGCTGCTGCGTGAACATTTCGGTGAGTCGCTACCGGTGCGGGTGTCGGCTGTGCGCACCGATCCGTGGAATGTCGAGAGAAACGGGACATGAAAGCTGAAGTAGTCCAACAACGTTCGTTGCTCGAAATGGCCGAACTCGACGCCGAGCTGAGCCGTATCGAGCACCGCGCCAAGCACCTGTCCGAGCATCAGCAGCTCGAAGAGGTCCAGGCGAAGCACCGTGACGCCAACGACCGGCTGGCGGCGCTGCAGATTGCGCTCGAAGACCTGGACGCCCAGGTGGCGAAGTTCGAGTCCGAGATCGACGCGGTCCGCCAACGCGAGGACCGTGATCGATCCCTGCTGGCATCGGGCAGCATCGACGCCAAACAGCTCACCGACCTGCAGCACGAGCTGGAGACCTTGGAGCGCCGCCAGTCCAGCCTCGAGGACTCGCTGCTCGAGGTGATGGAACGCCGGGAGGAGCTGCAGGGCACCCAGGCTGACGAACTGGCGAAGATCGACGAGCTACAGAACCAGCTGACCGATGCGCAGAAGGCGTGCGACGACGCACAGACCGAGATCGATCAGCTGCGCCACCAATGTTTCTCGCGGCGCGACGAACTCATTTCGGAGCTCGACGCGGATCTGGTTGCGCTGTATGAACGTCAGCGGTCCCGCGGCGGGGCGGGTGCGGGGCCGCTGCAGGGTCGCCGATGCGGTGCCTGCCGGATCGAAATCGACAAGGGCGAACTGGCGCGGATCTCCGCGGCCGCCGAGGATGATGTGCTGCGCTGCCCGGAGTGCGGCGCAATCCTGTTGCGGGTCAAGGGTGCCGGCCAGTGAAGGTCATCGTCGAGGCCGACGGCGGTTCGCGGGGGAATCCGGGACCGGCCGGCTACGGCTCGGTGGTCTGGTCGGCCGACCGCAGCACGGTCCTCGCCGAGAGCAAGCAGGCCATCGGCCGCGCCACCAACAACGTCGCCGAGTATCGCGGGTTGATCGCCGGTTTGGAGGAAGCGGCGAAGCTGGGCGCCACCGACGTCGAGGTGCTGATGGACTCCAAGCTTGTGGTGGAACAGATGTCGGGTCGCTGGAAGGTCAAGCATCCGGATCTTGCGGTGCTGCATCAGCAGGCGACGGCGTTGTCGACCCGCTTCGATCACATCAGCTACACGTGGATACCGCGGTCCAAGAACAGCCACGCCGACCGGTTGGCCAACGAGGCGATGGACGCGGCCGCCGAGATCGAAACGCCGGCCGAAGCGCCGAAGACCGCGGAAACGCCCTCGTCCCCTGCGGGATGGACCGGTGCGCGTGGTGCTCCGACCCGGTTCCTGCTGCTGCGCCACGGGCAGACCGAATTGTCCACGCAGCGGCGGTATTCGGGCCGCGGCAACCCGGCGCTGACGGACGTTGGTCGCCGACAGGCCGATGCGGCTGCGCAGTATCTGGCGGCCAGAGGCGGCATCGCCGCCGTGATCACCTCACCGCTGCAGCGGGCATATGACACCGCGGCGAGGGCGGCCAAGGCGCTCGGGCTCGATGTCACCGTCGACGACGATCTGATCGAAACCGACTTCGGGTCCTGGGAAGGGCTGACGTTCAGCGAGGCGGCGGAACGCGATCCGGAGTTGCACCGGCTCTGGTTGCGCAACACCAGCGTCACACCCCCGGAGGGGGAGAGTTTCGACCGCGTCGCCGATCGCGTGCAGCGGGCGCGGGCTCGGATCATCGTCGAACACGGCGGCGAGACGGTGCTGGTGGTGTCGCACGTGACGCCGATCAAGACGCTGTTGCGGCTGGCGCTCGACGCGGGCCCGGGCATCCTGTACCGGCTGCACCTCGATCTCGCGTCGCTGTCCATCGCCGAGTTCTACCCGGACGGGGTGGCGTCGGTGCGGCTGGTAAATCAAACGGCGTATCTGTGATCAGCTGTGCAGGTGTAGGCGTTCGCCGTGCGGTCCGAACAGTGCGAGCGCCTCGACCGGCCCGTCGACCGCGCCGAACCAATGCGGGGTCCACGTCGAGAATTCCACGGCCTCACCGGATTTGATGGTGAAGTCACGCTCACCAAGCATGAGCCGCATCTGACCGGACAGCACATACATCCAGTCGTGACCCTCGTGCACCGGCAGCTCGGCTGGCGGCGTGCGGCGTCGGGAGCTGACCCGAATCTTGAAGGCGTGCAGCCCGCCCGCCGGCCCCTGCCGCGTCAACGGCCAGTAGGTCACCCCGTGGTAGGTGTGCGAGCTGGATTTGACGCGCGGGTCCTCCGCCTCGGGTGCCCGCAGCAGTTCGTCGGTGCTGATCGACAACGCAGCGGCAAGCCGGGGGAGATGGTCCAGCGCCAAGCGTCGCTTGCCCGATTCGAGCCTGCTCAGCGTCGAGACGTCGATGTTGGACCGGCTGGCGACATCTTCCAGCGTGAGGCCGTGCTGCATGCGCAACTCGCGCAGTCGCCGCCGGACGCGTAGATCGACGCTGTCTTCCGTCTTTGCCTGCATGGCAAATCAGCTTGGCAGTTTGGGTAGCCCGCATGCAAGCTCGTGTCATGAACGTTGCGTGGGATTGCGTCATCGTCGGGCGGCGGTGCTGGCGAGGCTGAGGTTTGTTGGTCGCTGCGACGCTGCATCACAGGTCGGGGTTGGCCGAGCAACTCGGCGCAGCGCCAGGAGTATTCAGCGCGGGCGACGTGAGCGCGGAGTCTGCCTTCGGTGGCTGGGGCGATCGCGGCGGGCTCGCAGGCCGCGACCGCAGTTGTGCGGAGCCTGCTGACAGATGATCACGAACTGCCATCACAACAATGGAGGGAACATGTCAAAGTCTGAGGCCCAACAGGTCTGGGAAGAGCATTACGCCGAACGCGACCGCGTCTGGAGTGGGCGTGTCAACGTGCGGTTGGCGGAGGTGGCGGAGTCACTGCCGCCCGGCCGGGCGCTGGATCTCGGTTGCGGCGAAGGCGGCGATGCGATGTGGCTGGCCGAACGCGGTTGGCATGTGACGGCGGTCGACATCTCGCAGACCGCGCTGGACCGAGCCGCCGCCGATGCGCGGTCACGCAACCTGTTGGAGCGCATCGACTTCCAGCGACACGACCTTCCCGACACATTTCCCGAAGGGGTCTTCGACCTGGTGTCGGCGCAGTTTCTGCATTCCACGGTCGAGCTGGACCGTCCGAGCCTGCTGCGCCTGGGCGCAGACGCCGTTTCTGAAGGTGGGACTCTGCTCATCGTCGATCACGGCGGCCCGCCGCCCTGGGCATCGAAGCTGGATCACCACCACGAGTTCCCCAGCGCCGACGAGGTCGCCGATTCGCTGAATCTGGATGCAGGCGAATGGGAACGGGTCCGCCTGGAGGCCGTCGAGCGCGAGGCCACCGGCCCGAACGGAGAGGTCGGCACGCTCGTCGACAACGTGATCGTTCTGCGCCGCTGAGGTCTGAGTAGGACATACCCGCCGGGTGACCGAGCACATCGTCTTCATCCTTGTGGCTGACGCGTTAGCGCGCTTCGTCCAGTCGCGGTAGCGGTCCGGCAGACACCGCGCACAGGGCCGGTAGCCGGCGGCGATAGCGGTCGCTTCGTCGGCGAAGAACACGCGCTGGGTGACGTAACCGCCGCGTTCGATCGCGCGCAGTGCCGAAGGGCAATCCAGGCGACCGTAGATGTGTGTGGCGCGATGTCCTCCCACGGTGCCCGGCGTTGGCGACGCGTATGGCGTTCCCGTGGCATCGATGAGCGTGTAATGCTTCATTTTTCACGCGGCGTCGTGGAACACCAGACCGAGCGTGAAACGCTCGCCGGACCGGATGGCAGACACGCCGTGCCGGACCGGTGATGCGGACCAGCCGCGGGTCGACTCGACCGGTCGCTCCCGCGTGGTGAACACGAACCCGTGGCCGTGCGGAAGCAGGGTGGCCGTACCGCGGGACTGGGCACGTGGGCGCTGCTCGACGAGCAGGAACTCGCCGCCGGTGTGATCCACACCCGGCTCGCTCAGGTTGACGACGACTTGTAGCGGAAACACCAAGTCCCCGTATAGATCTCGATGCAGGGCGTTCCAGTCGCCCTTGCCGTACTTGAGCAGAATGGCGGTCGACTTGGTCTGCCCGGCCTTGTGGCACACGTCGAGCCAGTCGTCGAGGGTGTCGGGCCACGGCGTCTTGCGGCCCAGTTTTGTCCACCAGTCCCGCGCGATCGGCAGCAGCCGCGGATACAGGGCTTGCTTGAGCTGTTCGATCGGTTCGGGATAGGGCTGCTGGAAGTAGCGGTATTCGCCCTCGCCGAACCGGTATCTGCGCATGTCGATGGTCGCACGGAAGAGGTGGTCGTCCGGATAGAGCTTTCGTATCTGTTCCGTCTCCGCGTTCGTGAGCAGCCGGGGCAGCAGCGCACCGCCGAAGTCGTTGACTTCAGCGGTGATTGCGTCCCAGTCGCCCGAGTCCACCCGTTTCTGCCATTTCGTCGGAGCCATCAGAACAGCCTCGCGGCCTTGGCCTCGGCCGGCTCTTCGAGTTCGAGCAGGAATTGCTTGCGCGCCAGGCCGCCGGCGTAGCCGGTCAGTTGGCCGTTCTTGCCGACCACGCGATGGCATGGGACGACGATGCTCAGCGGATTGCGGCCCGACGGCCTGCCCGACCTCCTGGGCGGTGGTGCCGTCGGCGAGTGCCGCCGCCAGCTCACCGTAGGTGACGGTGTCGCCGTAGGGGATCGTCGTCAGCAGGTCCCAGACGCGGCGCTGCGTTTCATCGCCGCGCAGCTTGATCGGCAGGTCGAACTCGGTCCGGAGTCCGGCCAGGTAGTCGGTCAGCTGGATGCGCGCGTTCGCGAACAGATCGTCGGTTTCCGCGTCGGCCCGCGGCCCGAACGTGTCCGCCGACGGCCGGTACCAGTGATGCCGGAAGTACACGCCGGTCAGCGCGTCGTCGTCGGCGACCAGGGTCAGCTCGCCGAGCGGGCTGTCGATTTCCGCATGTCGAGTGGTCATTGTCTTCCTTTCCTCAACTTGTAGACGATGCGGCGGGACCGATGCGTGAGATTTGTCAGTGCGTGTTGCCTCACGTCAAGATGCGCGCGAGGGTGGGTTCGTTGCCTCATGTGATTGTGCGCGCTTGGGGATGCGGGCTCGGCTGGCGGGTTCGGACTTGCTCGTGGTCACTTTGAGGAGCTGTGCGGTCAGGGCCTGGATCTGACGCTGAGTGGCGGCGGGGTTGATCAAAGCGTGGGTTCGGGCCATGGACGCTATGCGGTCATCGGTCATGGTTGGGTGATCTGATCGCGCGGCGGAATGGGGTGGTCGCGGTGTCGTATTTCTTGGTCACCTTGGCGCCGTCGCGGACCTTGGATACTAGTTTCTGCTGCGGGTAGAAGTAGTTGGTCAACTGGGACTGCAGCTGCCAGATTTCGTTGAGTAGCAACAGTTCTGGAGCGGTGTCGTAGCGGTGGTAGCCGACCAGGGTGCGGACCACTGCCCAGTTCTTCTGCTCGACGTGGCAGCCGTCGTTCTTGTTGGTCGGCCGCGCCCGGGTGAAGGTGATCTCGCGGTTCCTGCACCAGAGGAACAGATAGACGTTGATGAATTCTGCTCCGTTGTCAGAGTCCACCCCCAAGATCGGGAATGGCATCTTGTTGGCGATGCCTTCTAGGGCGGCCAGGACGCATTTGGCTTCCTTGGTGGGCACGGAGCGGTTCTCGGTCCAGCCGGTGGCGATATCGGTGATCGTGAGGGTGAATGCGAACGGCCCGATGGTGTTTCCGCCGTCATGGGAGACCAAGTCGATCTCAACGAAGCCCGGCTTGGCGTCGTCCCAGTCTGCCCAGGTGCGGACCGGGATCTGACTTCTCAACAGCGACCCCGGCTTGGTGGCGCGACGCCCTTTGAGCCGGCGTTTGGCTCGTTCACCTGCCAGGCGACGATCGATGGTGGCCGCCGACATCGACACTAGGAGTGCTGCGGTGTCATCGTCGATGACCAGTTCGCCGAACTGCCGCAACACGGCCACTAGTTCGTTCAACATCGGCGCCAGTCTCTTGCCTGCCGGCATCCCCAGCACTAGCCAGCAAACCGTAAGCGCGGCAATGACATTCTGCCCGTATATGGGTGGCCGCGGACTTCGCCTCGGTGCCACCACCTTGGGTTGCAGCGCCGCCTTGAGCGCTTTGCGGGCATGGTTACGGTGCCAACCGGTGTTGGCGCGCAACTCGTCCAGAATCCTGCTTTTGGCTGGCCTATCCGCCACCACGTAGCGGATCGCGGTCATCTCGGTCACAGCCCTGCGCTCGGCCAACGTCAACCCCATCGTCTGGGCCTACCGAGACCATCGTGCTCACTGTAGTTTCTGATTCTGCTGACCGCGGTGGTTCGGGTGCGGGGCGGTCGGCTGCGTCGTCGGTAATCGACGAGATCGTCCGAGAGGGTGCGCGGCGGATGCTGGCCGAGGCCCTGCGGGCGGAGGTCGAGGCGTACATCGCCCAGTTCGCTGACGTTCGTGACGAGAAGGGTCATCGGCTGGTGGTGCGCAACGGCTGCCATGAGTCGCGGACGGTGACCACGAGTGCCGGCGCGGTGGACGTCACGGCACCGCGGGTCAACGACAGGCGTGTCGACCCGGATACCGGTGAGCGGCAGCGGTTCTCGTCGTCGATCTTGCCGCCGTGGGCGCGCAAGACCCCGAAGATCGGCGAGGTGCTTCCGCTGCTGTACCTGCACGGGCTCTCGTCGGGAGATTTCGTGCCCGCCCTCGGGCAGTTCCTTGGCAGCGCGAAGGGGCTGTCCGCCTCGACGATCACCAAGCTCACCGAGACGTGGAAGGCCGAGCAGCAGGCGTTCGCCGAGCGGGACTTGTCGGGTGTGGACTTCGTATACCTGTGGGCGGACGGCATCCACGTCAACGTGCGCCTCGACGACCAGAAGCTGGGCCTGCTGGTGATGATCGGGGTGCGCGCGGACGGCCGCAAGGAGCTGGTAGCGCTCACCGACGGTTACCGCGAGGCCGCCGAGTCGTGGGCCGATCTGCTGCGTGATTGCCGCCGCCGCGGCATGCGCGCCCCGGTGCTGGCCGCCGGGGACGGGGCGCTGGGATTCTGGAGCGCGCTGCGCGAGGTGTTCCCGGAGACCCGCGAGCAGCGTTGCTGGTTCCACAAGATATCGAATGTTCTTGCCGCGCTGCCGAAGTCGGCGCACCCGGGGGCGAAGAAGGCGCTCGCAGAGATCTGGAACGCCGAGGACAAGTCCCACGCCCGCGACGCGGTCAAGGAGTTCGAGTCGACCTATGGTGCGAAGTTTCCGAAGGCGGTCGCCAAGATCAGCGACGACGCCGAGCAGCTGCTGGCGTTCTACGACTTCCCGGCCGAGCACTGGATTCATCTGAGAACTACAAATCCGATCGAATCTACCTTCGCCACCGTGCGGAACCGGAGCAAGATCACCAAGGGCCCCGGCTCCCGCGCCGCTGGAATCGCCATGGCCTACAAGCTGATCGAGGCGGCCCAGTCACGCTGGCGGGCGGTCAACGCGCCCCATCTCGTGGCGCTCGTCCGCGCCGGCGCGAAGTTCGAGAACGGCAAACTCGTCGAACGGCCCGACGACACCACCGCTACCGAGGAGGCCGCATAAAAGATCTTGATCCACAGGTATTGACGATTGCTCGTTCGCGCTGGGAGCGCTCCTCGGCATCTACGGTGTAGCCAGCGTGGTGTCCGATAAACCGGGCTTACCAAAGGCGCCCCCCGGGATGCGCGCGGTAAGGTGCCCGCGTTGCAACGCCGTCCAGACCATCGACGAGACACAGGCGGGTTACCAGTGCTCGAAGTGCAAGACAGTAAATGCAGTGCAAGACAGTCAAAGTCAATAGTGCGACGCCGCTACCTCCGCGGATTGCCCCCTGGTGGTCCCCCAGCATCGGCCCATCGGAGTGCGGCGGCCTCTAGTAGGCGTTGACGGCTCGAACCAGTCGTCGGCCCGCCACCTGTGGGGATCTAGTACGGCCCGGGGGCCGATGCGCGAATCAGTTGGGCCCTTGCTTCGCTTCTGCGCTTGCTCACGCGCCTTCCGGCGCTCCTTCATGGCTTTGCGCTCCTTACGGGGGCCGTACTTCAAGGTGACGAGCTCCTCCTGTTCACGCCGGCTCATGCGCCCTGCCTCCGCCGCTGCACCGTCGAACGTCCTTCGGTTGCGGAGCCATTCGATCGCTTTCGCCGCGAGGAAACCGGACACGACCAGCGCTAGGAAGATCGAGGCTCCCCAGAAAAACGTGTCAATGGGGAGGTCGCCAGTTCCGCCCCTGTATGGGCTTACTGCGTACGTTTCCATTGCCGCCCCCTCTTAAATACGGCAACGCCATTTTACAGAGGCCAGAGGCTGTTTTCGGCGCCGTTCGCGATGGTCCGGTCCCGGTCTGGCTTGGTGTTGCTGCAGCGCGCACGACGCTGAGCAGGCGGACCTGATCCGTGTTTAGTACCGATCAGGTCGGGCGGTCACCAGTAGTTCGGACCGCCACACGTGGGGATCTATGGGAGTCACCTTCTCTGGGTGGAGATCCGCACGATTGCAGCCGTCCAGCGTCGTGCAGTGGGTATTGAGCGGTGGCCCGTACACGGTCCGGTAGCACGATGGCCCGCGCGTGGCCTTTGCCCAACTGTGGCCTCGACCACATCGCGCAGCGCCAAGGTTCGTGGTTGATTCCTCCCAACCACCAATCAATTTCCGTCAACGAGAATTAATAGGCTGACCTCGCAGTTTAAACAATTAGACCGGCACGAAGAAGACCAAACCGGCCGACACGGAAACAAAAAGAAGAAGGCATCAAAATGAAGAAGTTCGGATTTGCTACTATCGTCGCCAGTGGCCTCGCCGCCGCGGTTCTTGGCTTAGCCGGCCCCGCGCAGGCTGACATTGGTCACCACGACTGGGTGCATGACAACCAACAGCGTGCCACCGTCGGCTCGGTCACCCCGACCTTCGGCAACGGTCGCTGACCCACAATCTCGACCAGGAAGGGGCGCCCGCATAAGGGCGCCCCTTCTTCGCATGTGCTGCCGCCTACGACGTGATCCAGCCCGATTCCGCTTTACGCCCGCCGTCGGTGCTGAGCAGCCGAAGTGGTGCCGGGATTGCCGCTTCTGCACCGCCGCGCGTTGGTGGGTGGGTGATCCACTTTCCCGGCCGTGGTCTGCACCAGCTCGCCCAAGCACGGTGGAACCTTACCGAGCGCCCGCCGACCACCTCACTCAATCTGCAGTCGTTTCTTCTCATTTCCGTTCTCGTCGAGTATGCGCACCGTGAGGGGTTTTCCGCCGATGGCCGGCGCGATGCGTTCTGCCATGGCGCGCACCGCTTCTACGTAGGATTCGTTTTCCCACGCGCCTTCGCGGCCGAAGAAGGAGATTTCGCGGGCGCCGGCCTTTCCGGAGATCAGGACATCGAGGGGGGTGGTTCCGTCGAAGTAGCCCTCTGTCTCCAGGGCTTCGCCGAAACGCTGGGCGTCATCCCGCGTGGCGCCGCGGGAATAGTAGACGTGTTGGTCGTGGCCCATGTCGACGGAGTACTGCATATCGACAATTGCGCTCGGATTGATTCCGCTGATGAGGACAAGGACAACAAAGGGGCCGATGAGCGCCGTGAAAACCGCAAGGCCGATGCCGGCGCCGATCCAGTTGGAGGCTTTCTTGCCGCCGCTGACGATGTGGGCGCTGAAGCGGCGGCCCTGAAGCGATCGGGCCAGAAAATATCCGCCGAGAATCTGCGGCAGGAGGAAGGCGGCGGCGGGAACAGTTTCGGGCGCCAACCACGCCAGCCAGAACAGAACCCCCGTCGTCAGGAGGCCTACGGCGATGGCGGCCGCGGCGAGGTTTTTCTGGCCCCACTTCCAGTAGTTGAGTGCGAGGACGATGGCGCCGGCGACCGGAGTGCCGAGAGCGGTGGCCCACGTGACACCCGCTGGGGAGTGCAGACGGTAGGTGGGCGGCGGAGGTGGAAGACCGTCGACGGGGCCATTGGGCTGCTGCACCGGCAACGGTGCGCGGCGTTCGGTCCAGTCGAATCCGTCGAAATATCGCTGTTCTGGCGCTCCTGACGGGTCCGGGTACCAACCTGGTGCTGCTGCTGCTGACGGTGTGGTCACTTCATCCCCCGCGGTGTTTCATGCCAACAGGGTGCGCCCGTCCACACAACTGCGGCCCTAGCAAACCCGCACACAGTTGATCCTCTCTGGTCACGGCGAAAATGTCATGCGAGTCAATTTGACGGTACGCGCGTCACATCACAGCGGGAAGGAAATTGCCAGGAAGCTGCCAGTCAAAGCGGAGGCGCTCGTTAGCCATTCCGCAGCAATCGGGCCCGCCACCCACGAAAGGTGACGGGCCGGTCTGTGGAAACGATCAGACCGTGATCCGGTTGTAGCCGCTCATCTGCTCGACCTCGTCGGCCGCGGCGGTCAGTGCGCGCCCGAGCTCCCGGGCGTGGGTGCTGCTCGAATGCTTGTTGCATCACCCCAACAGTGTTGAACGGCGGCCCGTACACCGTCGCATCGCACGTGCGGCACGTCCAGGTGGTGTGTCCGCCGCCGGTTCATACCTTCCGGCGTTGCTTAATGGCCTTGCGTTGCTTCCGGGTGCCAGCGAACCGGAGGAGCCTTCCTGCTCGCGCTGGTTCATGCCTCCCAAGCCACCGAGTTCACCAAAGCTACCTACGTCCCAGTTGTAATCGCTGCCGGTCTGGAGATCGCCTGGTCCCAGGGGTCCTGCGACTCCTCCACCGCTGTACCGTCGAACTTTCTCCGGTTGCGTAACCATGTGATCGCTCTCCAGGCGAGAAAATCACCAAGGACCACGCCAGGAAGTTCAAACCGATCAAGAGAAGCGTGTGAATGTCGAGCTCGCCCTGTTCGTATGAGACGCCGGGCGGTCGACGTACTGCGTACGTTTCCATTGCAGCCCCCTCCGCAATCTGGCCGCCAGCCACACCAACGACAAAATTAGAGTCGCTGTCATTGCTTCTGACGTGCACTTATGCAGAAAATGTACGCCGATTTGGCCCCGCTGGATCGACAATCGGCCCGCCACCCAAGCTGAGGACGGGGGCTGTCCCTGCGGCGCCGGCTTATGTTGCATCATCTCGACAATCCTGATTGGCGGCCCATACGCCGTCTGGTCGCAGGTTCGGCACGTCCGAGGGATCATTGCCCGGCATCCTCGTCGTCGATGATCTTCCCCAACCAGTGGAACCCTCCCCGCAGTTAGGTCGGGGAGGGTCTCACCGTAGGTGCAGGCACGCTATCCGAGAAACCAAGCGTTATGCCGGTGCCACCAGGCGCCGGGATATGCCTCGGCAGGTGGCTTCGCCTTGGTTGTCGGCTCCGCCACAATGCCCGTACGGACCTGAGGGTGGTACGACCAACTGCCCTCGGCGGCATTGGCCGTGCCGGCCAGGCCCAGGACAGCTCCGCCGATGATCCCGGCTGCCACAGCCGGCAGCGCTATGCAGCGGGCGACGCGGCGAGCAATGTTTGTGTTCATTTCGTGAATTCTCCTGTCAGAGTTGGGTTTTCATGTGTTGAGTCGGATTGTTCCGGCCCTGCAATAACTGTGCCGCCGCGAACCCGCTTTGTATGTCGGGCGAATGGCGGGTGAGGCGGATGAATTGGTTGTCCACCGATCGGGGGAAGCCGGGGCCGCCGGTATCGAGTACGGCGAGGAATCAGGCGAGGCCGTACACGGCATGACGCGCCAGCCAAACCAGTTCGGCGGGACCTTCCGTGTCGGCGGTGTTTTGCCGCCATCACCGAGTGCCGCGACGAGCGACACGCGCCTATGCGCGCCTTTTCCAGGGACTAGGGTCGTCGTAAGGGTCGCTCGCTTTTTGTTGCATCACCTCAATAGTCTTGAAGCGGGCCGCCGACACCACGTTCGATGACCGTTCGCGCGGGCAGTTGGCCGACACGCTGGTGGAGCGGGTGACCGGGCCGCCCGCTGAGGTGCCGGAGCCGGTGGCGCTGAATCTGGTGATGTCGGATCAGACGCTGCTGGGCCAGGACAACTCGCCGGCGGTCCTCGACGGGTATGGACCCATCCCGGCGGCGGTGGCGCGCGCGCTGGTCAGTGGGGCGGTGCGCGATGAGCGATCGAAAGCCACGCTGCGGCGGCTGTACCGGCACCCCAAGACCGGGTCGTTGGTTGCGATGGAGTCGCGGTCACGGTTCTTTCCGCGCGGGTTGGCCGCGTTCATCGGGTTGCGTGATCAACGATGTCGCACACCGTATTGCGATGCGCCGATCCGGCACCGTGATCACGCTCAGCCGCGCAACCGTGGCGGACCGACCAGTGCCCCCAATGGGCTGGGCAGTTGCGAGCGGTGCAACTACGCCAAGGAAGCGCCGGGCTGGATGAGTCACAGCGGGCGATGACAACGGTGTGCACACAGCCGAATTCGTCACCACCAACGGAACGCAAACCGTCTTGGGTTGACACCGGGCGCAGGTGTGGCGACGGTGTGCCCATTGGGGTGGGTGGACCGATCGGGTGGGGTGGTTGGGGTGGTGGCGGGTCGAGTGCGATGCGGAGCCGGATCTGGACGTGCCAGCCGGTGACGCGGACGTCTTCGATGAGTAGGCGCAGAAGCTGCTGTTTCTGGGTGTCATCGAGGGTGTCGATGACGGCGTGGACGCGAGTGGCGAAGTCGTGCACGCGGGTTCGGAGCTGATTGTCGCGGGCGAGGGCGGCGCGTTCGTCAGCGAGGCTGGTTCGCTTGTGTTGTAGCTCTTTTCGTCGTGCGGCTATCTCGGTGGCACGGCGCTGCATTTCGGGGAGTTCGATGAACCCGCCCTGGTAGAGGTCGATGAGGCGGCGCCGTTCGGTGTCGGCTGCATCGAGCTTGCGGTCCAGCCGGGCCAGTTCGGCGGCGAGGAGTTCGTCGTCGGGGGTCGGGGTTGTCAGGGTGACTGCTTGTTCGCCGGCCAGCAGTAGGTCGGGGCTGGTCATCGCGGCGCGGATGTGGTCGAACACGAACGTGTCGAGGGCGTCGGCGCGGATGTTGCGTTCGGGGCAGCGGCGGGATTCCCCGCCGGCGCGGATGGGGTCGTGGTTGCGGCAGTAGTAGTAGCGGTGCCAGGTGCCGTTGCGGCCGCGCATCTTGTGACAGTTGGTGCCGACACCGCAAACACCGCATTTGACAAGGCCTTTGAGCTGCCACTGGCCGGGCTCGGCGCGGCGCGGGCTCCATTTGGCGTTGTCGGTGGCGACGCGGCCGGCGGCCGCGAACAGCTCATCGGCGATGATCCGGGGGCACTCGATCGGGATCCATTCGTCGCGGTCGCGCGGGACCTGCCGGGTGCGGCGGGTGGGGCGCCGGTCGGGCACCGATTCGGTGCGGTTGTAGTAGACCCGGCCGATGTAGGCCTCGTTGCGCAGCAGCCGGCAGATCGTGGAGGTGCCCCAGGTGGGTTTGCCGGTTGGTGATGGCACGCCGTCGGCGTTGAGGCGGCGGCAGATCTCGCGCACGGTGATGCCGGCGGCGCGGTCGGTGAAGATCCGCCGCACCACCGCGGCCTCGGGTTCGTAGATCTCGTGGTGTGCTTGGCCGGTGGCGGTGCTGCGCGGAATCCGACGGTAGCCGTAAGAAGATTTCCAGGTGACGATCTCGCCGGCGCGGGCCCGGAACAGTTTGCCGCGCCGGTAGCGTTCGGCGATCTTGGCCTTTTCGTACTCGGCGATGACGCCCTGCACCTGGGTGAGCAGGGTGGCCTGGGGTCGTCGGCGGACAGCCCCGGGGAGTCGGTGAATGCGACGGTGACCCCGAACCGGTCCAGCTCGTCGAGCACCAGCACCTGGTAGGCGTAGGCGCGGGCGAGCCGGTCCGGCGACAGGCACCACACTCGTTCGATAAGCCCAGCCTCGGCGGCATCCCGCAACGCGTCCAGGCCGGGCCGGTCCAATCGGGCACCGGAATGCCCGTCGTCGACGTACTCGCCGACCAACTCGTCACCGGCGGCGGCGAGGTGTTCGCGCAGCAGCGCCAACTGCGAGCCGATGGTGCCGCGGTCGGCCTGGCGCTCGGTGGACGCCCGCGCATACAGGCCCGCTCTCACCGCAGCCCCCGCACCGACATGGCCGCGGCACGATCCGGGCCGGCGGCCAGGTCGAGCAGGAACTCATAGCCCGCGGCCAGCGCCGCCACGCGTGGATCCTCATACGGTGTCCATGCCGGACGGGCAGCGGCGAGCAGTTCGGCGATGAACACCGGCTCGGCGCTGGGCCACGCGATCAACCCCGCCAGCCCGCGACGGGCGAACCGGGCCGCGGCCAGCCCTTCGGGGGCCCCGCAGGGCGCAAGCACGTGCGCGCGTAGCGTTTCGTAGTCGACCTGCGCCGCCTCGAGCGGCGGCCAGAACGACCGGGCGCTCACCGACCGCGCACCCGCTCGATGGTGCGCCGGTGCAACAGCACCCCGAACCGGGCGGCGACCTGCTCGGCGATCTGCGCTCCCGACCCGCCCTCGGCGCGAATGAACTCCACGATCTCGGGTCGCAGCTTGATCGGGCCGCGGCGGCCGCGCCGCTCGTCGACCAGCCCCGCCATCCCCGACTGGTCGAACGCTGCAGCCACCAGATAGTACGCTGCACGCGAATAACCGTGTGTCCCAGCAGCTTCCGATACAGGCATGGCGTCGGCCAGATGCGCCCGCAGCATTTCGTACTTCACCTGCACCTTGTCGGAGGCCAAAAAGAAACCCGGACCGGCAGTGAACAACGGTGCGAACACCCCGGTGGGATTCGGATGCAACAGCCCCGCCTCGGTCACCGCCCGAAGCCGTGTCGTGTCGCTCACCGGCCTCACCTCCCGCATCACAGCCTAAGCCGCGCATCAATGTGTGTCCATTATTTACTGCCGCGTGTCCGCGCTGACATTCTAAAGTCATCATCAAATAGGCTATTTCGACGGACATGTTGCAGACAATACGACAGGTAACCCTAGACTTGCGGCCGTAATTACTAGACATCGAACTCGCTCCTGACAGCGGGACGCAAACGCCGGCGACGGTGATCAGGATGCAGATACAGCCCAGGAACCGCTTCCGGCGGAGCCAGCAACACCGTCAACTGCAGCTTTGCGTTCCGTTGGTGACGCCCACCGGTGCGTACTACCGCTCCACCGCACCACCGTTGCCCGGGCCATCGGTGATCGCGGTCAGTGAAGTCGAAACCAGGATCGGCATCGCCATCACAGACCTACACGCCGCCTAGGTCGATGCTCTGGCGCGCAGTGCCCACGATGTGACGGTAAGGGTGAGCAGCGCTACCGGCGCGACGATCGCGGCGATCCCGTCACCGACGACGAGGTGGGAAGCAACCGCCGAGGCGTAATTGATCACTGCGCCGGCGTACACCCATTCCTTCAGTCGCGGATAGCCGGGTACCAGCAGTGCCACTGCGCCGAGGACTTTCCAGATGCCCATGATGGTCAGAACGTACGTCGGGTGGCCGAGGTGTTCGACGACGTCGCGGACATAGTCGATCCGCAGCAGGTCCCACACACCGCCGACGGCGAGTTCGGCCACGACCGACACCGTCGCCATCCAAAAGACGATCGAACGGCCGCGACTGAAAGCCCGTGCGGGAAGCTCAAAGTCGCGCCGTTCCGGAGGGCGCAGCGCCCACGATGCTGCCGTGAGGCCAAGGAAGATCACCGGGCCGATCAACTTTTCGGTGCCGTCGCCGACCCATATGTGTGACGCCGCCGCCCCCGTGTAGTTGAAGACCAAACCGGCGTATGCCCACTCTTTGAGCCGGGGGAGTCGCGGAGCGAGCAGCACGAAACCCGCCGATACGTACCAGGCACCGAGAATTGACATGAAGTAGGCGGGATAGCCCAGATGTGTAGCGGTGTCGAGGAACGGCGACAGCTGCAGCATGCCCACCACCCCGCCGGCCACGCACTCGGTTCCGAGGACGGCAGTGGCGATCCAGTACGCAGTAGTTCTCAGCCGCGGAGGCGCAATCGCTGTCATGTCTGTATGACGAACGAGGACGGTCCGATATGACCGCTACGTCTGGGGTTGGTGCTCGACCCCGGGTGTCCACGGGCGCCAGCGCGGCAGCCAGGCGTGCACGTTGCGCCGATACGACTCGTACTCACTGCCGTATTCGCGAACCAGGGTGGGCTCCTCGTACCAGCGGACGAACGACGCGGTGATTATCCAGGCGACAGCGGCGTACACCACCAATCCCATACTGCCGAACAGCAACGCCTGACCGAGGATGGCGACGATCAGCCCGACGTACATCGGGTTGCGGACGTAGCGATTGAACCCGGTGACCACCAGGCGCTGTGTCGGCGCAATCGGCATGGGGGTGCCGCCCGCCTTGACGAATTGGACGAATGCATGCACCGGCGGGATGAGACCCGCGACGATCAGCACAACGCCGACGGCGATCCGCCACATCGGCGTGGAATCGGCTATCTCCCAACGGGTTATCAGCCACGGGATGAGGCCCACGACGGTACCCGGAGCCACCACGAAGAATGCCGCGGAAGCGATCGCGGCCCTTGACGTCTGCATGATCTTATCCACCTTCCCTTCGTTGTCGGGATCGTTCGACGTGCCGACGGCACGCAGGAATGCGGCGGTGAACTCCGAGCACGCCTGGTCCAGATCCACCTCGCCGGCCAACGCGGGTCGCATCAGAACGTGCGCCAGCATCGGCCCCAGAAGCTGTTGCAGCAGTAGCGGTATCGGAATGTCGCGGATCCGGCCGGCCTCCACGTGGGCCTTCAGCCAGCCGCCGACCGAGGCCCGCACGCGAGGAAAATAGCGGGCGAAGATTCGGGCCCCGATGCCGTGCGGGTTGCCGAGCACGTCCGACAGCATCGCGGTAGCGACGCGCGGCTCGCGCGTGAGCGTGGCAGACGTGATGCAGTAAAGCTGCGCCACCGTGCTCCTCCAGGCCCGCGGAGGGGTCGGCGCTGATGCGCAGCACATCGTGGAAGGGGCTGTACCGCTCGTAGATGGCGGCGAACAATTCGTCGCGAGCGCCGAAGATGGCGTAGAGGCTATGCACCGAACAGTCCAGCCGCCTCGGCGACGGCATCCATCGTCACGTTCGCCAGGCCGCGCTCGCTGATGAGCCACGCCCCGGCCTCGATCGCGCGGGTCCTCACGGGCCGGCCGCCGGGGTCGACCCCGGCGGCCCGCACCGCCTCGTCCAATGCCTGCCGCGACCCATTCAGGCGCCGCACCAACGTGCTGCGTGATACGCCGACCGCCTGGGCGATCGTCACGAGTGGCACGTCGGCGACATCCTTGCCGCAGCGTTGGGCGGTCTGGATCGCGGCGGCCACCAGATCGGCTAATTCATCAGCCGATGACATGCTACCCAAGGTAGCACGTATTGCAGTGTCAGACTCTAGGTCCGTCCTCAGCCGGCCCACTCGGACACGTCGGCCAGCTGAGTGAGTCGCACGCTGTTGCCCGACGGATCGCGGAAGCCGCAGTCGATGCCGTACGGCATCTGGTGGGGCTCCTCGGTGAACTCGACCCCGCGGGCCTTCAGTTTCTCGTAGGTGCCCTGGCAGTCCTCGGTGGTGAGGAACACCGTGCCCGCGAAGCCCTTGGCGGTCAGGTCCAGCACCTGCTTACGCGTGGCCTCGTCCATCACCGGCTCGCCTGGCACCGCCATCAGCACGATGGACACATCATCCTGGCCGGGCGGACCGACCGTCAGCCAGCGGAAGGTGTCGTCCAAGTCCGGCAACGAAACGTCTTGGCGCACTTCCATACCCACCTTCTCGGTCCAGTACTTCAGTGCCACTTCTTGGTCATGAACCCACAAGTGGGCGCTTGCAACTTTGATCATGGGCACGACGCTACGGTCGGCCGCCGCGGCCCGTCTTCTCCCCATGTGCTGTCTTGCGGACGCGGCTGTCGGCAGGTGGGCGGGTGTCGCGCTTGAGGATGCAACTCGGCACCCGGGCGTGAATCGCCGCGGGCGGCATGCTGGCCCGATAGGCCGCCGGGGGCAGTCCGTACACCCGGGCGAAACTTGTGGTGAACGACCCGACGCTCTGCAGTCCGACCATCACGCAGATGTCGGCCACCGAGCGATCGGTGTGGCGCAGCAGCGCGGCGGCACGCTCCAGCCGCCGCGTTTGCAAATACGAGCGCGGCGATTCGCCGAACGTCCGCGTGAACATCCGGCTGAAATGGGCCCGCGACAACCCGGCCGCGGCGGCCAGATCGTCGACCGTGATCGCCTCGGCGTAGCGGGCGTCCACCAGATCCTTGGCCCGCAGCAGATAGCGGGCCGGGGGAACCTGCGGCATGCGCTCAAGTATCGTTTATAAAGCGGATGAGTTGGCTGGGCGGCCGCGGATCATTCGCCGGTCTACGGGGGATAGGGCCGGCGATGATTCGAGGAAAGTCCGGACTTCACAGAGCAGGGTGATTGCTAACGGCAATCCGAGGTGACTCGCGGGACAGTGCCACAGAAAATAGACCGCCACCCTCGCGGTGGTAAGGGTGAAACGGTGCGGTAAGAGCGCACCAGCATTCCGGGTGACCGGAATGGCTCGGCAAACCCCACCCGAAGCAAGGCCAAGAATGCCGCACGAGGGGGTGCGGCAGCGCAGGCGCCCGAGGGCTGCTCGCCCGAGCCTGCGGGTAGGCCGCTTGAGGCACCCGGCAACGGTGTGCCCAGATGGATGGTCGCCGCCTCGTCGCCGTGATAGTTCGCGGCGGCGAGGGACAGAATCCGGCTTACAGGCCAACTCATCCGCCCGCTCGGCCGATCAGTGCGCCTTGCGCACCGAGGAGTCCAACTTCTTCAGTGCGTCGCCGACCTGCTCGCGCGAGCGCTGCGCCAGGTCATCCTCCTGTGCGTACAGCAGGCCGTAGGTGAACGTGTCCTCGCCGGCGGCGTGGGCCGCCTCGGCTTGCTGGCTCAGATGTGTGCGGCTGACCACGCTGTCTTGATGGTCACCCAACAGCGTCTGGATGGTCTTGGCTCGATCGGAAACCTTGCCCTCACCCGTCGCCGCGGCGGTGTAGCGAAGTCGTTTGGCGCCCTTGCGAATTCGATGCAGTGCCTCGTCGCGATCGGCGTCGGCGGCCGCAGCGGCCCTCTTGGCGGCCTTGCGGACGCGCTTGTACGCCGAGTCGATCGTCACCTGCGCCGGCTCCTCGCCAGGCACGGTCGGCGGCGGCTCGGCGGCGACCAGCGCCTCGAGCGCGTCGAGCAGCCGGAAGTAGCGCTGCGACCTCATCGCGATCAGTGACCGCCTCAGCCCCGAGGAGTAGTGCCGCTTGGCGCCGTCGACCAGCCTCTCCCGCACCGGCCCCCGCACCAGCTCGTCGGGCAGTTCGTCTAAGGCCTTCTCGTAGCGCTCGGCAAGCACCTCGGCATCGCGCGCCACCCCCAGCACGCTGGCCAACTGACGCAGCTCGTCGAGGATCCAGGCGTCATCGGAGAGACCGAACGCGCCTTCCGCGGACTGCAGCAGGCTGCGGATCTTGCGCGTCGTCACCCGCATCTGGTGCACCGAGTCATAGACGTCGGCCCGCACCGCGCGATCCCACACCAGCAGCTGCTCCACCTGCTCGGCCACCGCGCGGTGCACCGGGTCGGCCGGGGGCGGGGCCGTTTCCGGTTCGCGGCTCCTCGCCCGCGGTCTCGAGGACGCGCGCGAGTTTCGAGCCGTGGCCGGCCCTCACCGCCCCGGCGTCCAGCAGTCGGTTCGTCAACCGGTCCAGCAGGTCCACTGTCGCCGCCGTCGGCGAGCTCCAACTCCCACTCGCGCCACCGCTGCTCGGGACTCTCGTGGTCTGCCTGGGCAGTCACCTGGTCGTCGCAGAACTCGGCGAGCGCGGCCCCGTCGGGCCCAACGAGCGTGTCGACGGTGCGGTTGGTCGTGATCCGCGCGACCGGGGCGAGTGGGCGGTCCCTGACGATGGCCAGCACGACGTCCAGCAAGGCCTCCGGCACGGTGTCACCGTCATCGAGCGGTGCCCGCACCTCTGTGCGCGCGTCCGGTCCGGCGGGCAGCTTGAGGTGCCATCCGGCGTCGGCGCCCGCCGGTGCGGCGGCGAAAGGTGACCTTGTGTGCGGCCAGATCACGGCCGGGTGTGTCGAAGTAGACGGCGTCGAGCTGTTGCGCCGGAGAGCGCTCCACCCGCGCCACCGATGACAGCCCGTCGAATGACGGGGACACGGTGGACTCGACCACCTCGAACTTGCGCTCGACCTCCTTGTAGCTGGAGGTTCCGGGCGTACTCGGAGCCATTTTCACCTTCGTTGTGAGCCGTCGGCTTCGTTTGATGGACAGACTCAGCGTGCCATATGGAGGTGAACCGCCGCCCGATGATGGTCCCGATAGAGTCCCGGTGTGACCGAATACCAGACCATCAAGTTCGAGCAGGCGGGCGCCGATCGCGCGGATCACCCTCAACCGGCCCGACGCCGCAAACGGCATGAACGACACCATGACTCGGGAGCTGGCCGACGCCGCCATGCGCTGCGACACCGAGGCGACGAAGGTCGTGGTGCTCACCGGATCGGGCCGATTCTTCTGCGCCGGAGGCGATCTCAAGTCTTTCGCGTCGGCGCCCAGCCGCGGCCGCTTCATCAAGGGCGTCGCCGACGACCTGCACCGCGCGATCTCCACGTTCGCGCGCATGGACGCCGTCCTGATCACGGCCGTCAACGGCGTCGCCGCCGGGGCCGGGTTCTCCATCGCGGTGACCGGCGACCTGGTGCTGGCGGCCGAGTCCGCGTCGTTCACGATGGCCTACACCCGGGCGGGGCTGAGCCCCGACGGCAGCTCGTCCTACTACCTGCCCCGGCTCATCGGCATCCGAAAGACCCAGGAGCTGATGCTGACCAACCGCACGCTGTCGGCGGAGGACGCGTCAGCAGTGGGGGCTGGTCACCGAGGTGGTTCCCGATGCGGAGCTCGCCGACCGCGCGAATCAGCTGGCCGACCAAATGGCGGCCACCTCAAGGCAATCCAACGGCGCGGTCAAGGCGCTGCTGCTCACCACGTTCAAGAACGGCATCGAGGAGCAGATGGAGCTCGAGGGACGGCTGATCGCCGCCGCCGCCGATTCCGGCGACGGCCGTGAGGGCGTCGACGCCTTCATGGAGAAACGGAAGGCCGAGTTCGCCGAGTAGCTAGAAGGAGTGCTCCTCGGCCGGGGAACACTCCGGAAGCCACCTCGTCGGCATACTGCGTTGCGGCGCGGTGCAATTCGGCACCGACGTCGCCGAAGCGCTTGACGAACTTGGCGGTCTTGCCGCTGGTGAGCCCGGCCATGTCCTGCCACACCAGCACCTGCGCGTCGCAGTTCGGTCCGGCGCCGATGCCGATGGTCGGGATGGTCAGCTTGCCCGTGATCTGGGTGGCCAGCTCGGCGGGCACCATCTCCATCACGACGGAGAACGCGCCGGCCTCTTGCACGGCAATCGCGTCATGGATGGTCTGCTCGGCGGCGTCGCCGCGGCCCTGGACCCGGAAGCCGCCGAGTCCGTTGACGCTCTGCGGAGTGAACCCGATATGCGCCATCACCGGGATGCCCGCGGCGCTGATCGCGGCGATCTGGTCGGCGACGCGCTCGCCGCCCTCCAGCTTGACCGCGTGCGCGCCGGTCTCCTTGAGGAATCGGGTCGCGGTGGCCAGCGCCTGCGCCGGACCGGACTCGTAGCTGCCGAACGGCATATCGGCCACCACCAGCGCGTGCGGGGCGCCCCGCACCACGCCGCGGACCAGCGGGATCAGCTCGTCGATGGTCACCGGCACGGTGGTGTCGTAGCCGTACACCACGTTGGCGGCGGAATCGCCGACCAGCAGCACCGGAATGCCGGCATCGTCGAAGATGCGCGCGGTGGAGTAGTCGTAGGCCGTCAGCATGGCCCACTTGTGACCCTCGGCCTTCCACTTCTGAAGGTGAAGGGTGCGGACCTTGGTTCGCGGCTTGGCATCGGTGGCAGCACCATAGACGGTCTGCTCAGACATCGTTGTCCCCCAATGGGTGAGTCGGGTCGAATCCTCGAGGCCGTCACGGTCCCCGGGTTCGTCTGACCACCTCAGTCTGCCACCCCGGCACAAGAACCTGAACTTCAGGTTAAGTGGATTTCCTCACACTACGATCGGCGCATGCAAAGGCTCAGCGGACTCGACGCCAGCTTCCTTTATCTCGAAACCGCCAAACAGCCATTGCATGTGTGCTCGATCCTGGAGCTGGACACCTCGACCATGCCCGGCGGGTACACATTCGACCGGCTGCGCGATGCGCTGGGCCTGCGGATCAAGGCCATGCCGCAATTCCGCGAGAAGCTCGCCGACAGCCGGTTCAACCCCGACCATCCGGTGTGGGTGGACGACAAGGATTTTGACGTCGATCGGCACCTGCACCGCATCGGCCTGCCTGCACCGGGTGGCCGGCGGGAACTCGCCGAAATCTGCGGGCACATCGCGTCGTTGCCACTCGATCGCAGCCGGCCGCTGTGGGAGACATGGGTGATCGAGAACATCTCGGGCACCGACGCGCACGAGGGCGGCCGGCTGGCGGTGATGACCAAGGTTCACCACGCCGGCGTCGACGGTGTCACCGGCGCGAACCTGATGTCGCAGCTGTGCAGTACCGAGCCCGACGCCCCCGCGCCCGACCCGGTCGACGGTGTCGGCGACGCCAGCGGCCTGGAGATCGCGGTGAGCGGCGCGGTCAAGTTCGCCACCCGGCCGTTGAAGCTGGTCAACGTCCTGCCGCTGACGGTGTCGTCGGTCCTGGACACCGTCAAGCGCGCCCGCAGCGGCCTGACGATGGCCAGTCCGTTCACCGCTCCGCAGACCGCGTTCAACGCCAACGTCACCGGCCACCGCAACATCGCGTTCGCGCAGCTCGACCTCGAAGACATCAAGACGGTGAAGAACCACTTCGGCGTCAAGGTGAACGACGTCGTGATGGCACTGGTGTCCGGGGTACTGCGAAAGTTCCTCTACGACCGCGGTGAACTGCCGGACAACACACTGGTCGCGATGATCCCGGTGTCGGTGCACGACAAGTCGGACCGGCCGGGCCGCAATCAGGTGTCGGGCATGTTCTCCAGGCTCGAGACCCACATCGAGGAACCGGCTGAGCGCCTGAAGTCCATCTCGGAAGCGAATTCCGTTGCGAAGCAACATAGTTCGGCCATCGGTGCGACGCTGCTGCAGGACTGGTCGCAGTTCGCCGCGCCAGCGGTGTTCGGCGTCGCGATGCGGGTCTATGCCGCCAGCCGGTTGAGCGGGGCCAAGCCGGTGCACAACCTGGTCGTCTCCAATGTGCCCGGCCCGCAGGTGCCGCTGTACTACCTGGGCTGCGAGGTCAAGGCGATGTACCCGCTCGGCCCGATCTTTCACGGCTCCGGGCTGAACATCACCGTGATGTCGCTGAACGGCAAGCTCGACGTCGGCATCGTGTCCTGCCCCGAGCTGCTGCCGGATCTCTGGGATCTGGCCGACGATTTCTCCGACGCGCTCGACGAGCTGCTGGACGCCACGAGAGTAGCTGCCTCGCCAGGGCCGATGCAGGTTCATGGCAGCATGTGGTGCCATGAACCTCAAGATCGGGGTCGTCAGGCTCGGGATCCTGGCCGCAGCGTTGGTGTTGGTCGCCGGCTGCAGCAAGGTGGTCGACGGGCGCGCCGTCATCTCGGTGCCCAGACCCGGCTCGCCAATCCAGTGGGCGCCCTGCCAGGCCGCCGCGTCCGACGAGACCCGCATCCCGCCGGGCGCCGAGTGCGGGATGCTGTCGGTGCCGGTGGACTACGCCAAGCCCGACGGTGACGTCGCCCAGATCGCGATGATCCGGTTCAAGGCGACCGGCGACAAGATCGGCTCGCTGATCATCAACCCCGGCGGCCCCGGCGAGTCGGGTGTCGAGGCCGCGGCGTCGCTCGTCAGCTCGCTGCCGCAATCCGTGCGCGAGCGGTTCGACCTGGTCGGCTTCGACCCGCGCGGGGTCGCGAACTCCACGCCCGCGGTGTGGTGCAACTCCGACGCCGACAACGACCGGCTGCGCGCCGACCCGCAGGTCGACTACTCGCCGGAGGGTGTCGAACACATCGAGAAGGAGACCAAGGAGTTCGTCCAGCGCTGCGTGGACAAGATGGGCAAGGAATTCCTGGCCAACGTCGGAACCGCCAATGTGGTCAAGGATCTCGACGCGATGCGTGCCGCGCTCGGCGACGAGAAGCTGACCTATCTGGGCTACTCCTACGGCACCCGGATCGGGTCGGCGTACGCCGAGGCCTATCCGCAGAATGTGCGGGCGATGATCCTCGACGGCGCCGTCGATCCCAACGCCGACCCGATCGAGGCCAACATCCGCCAGGCCGCCGCGTTCCAGAAGGCGTTCGACGACTACGCCGCCGACTGCGCGACCGACCCGTCCTGCCCGCTGGGCACCGACCCGGCCAAGGCCACCGACGTGTACCGCAGCCTGGTCGACCCGCTGGTGGAAAAGCCTGCGAAGACAAAGGATCCGCGCGGGCTGAGCTACAGCGACGCGATCGTCGGCACCATCCTGCCGCTCTACTCGCCGAACCTGTGGCGCCACCTCACCCAGGCGCTGACCGAGATCAAGAACGGCACCGGCGACACCATGCTGACCCTGGCCGACCTGTACATGGGCCGCGACGCCGAGGGGCACTACAACAACTCCACCGATGTGCGGGTTGCGGTCAACTGCGTGGACGAGCCAGAGGTCACCGACCGCGCCAAGATCGTCGAGGAGGACCGCCGCGTCCGCGAGGTGGCGCCGTTCATGAGCTACGGCGAGTTCACCGGGCATGCCCCGTTGGGCACGTGCGCGTTCTGGCCGGTGCCGCCGACCAGCAAGCCGCACGAGATCAAGGTCAGCGGACTGCCGCCGATCCTGGTGGTGTCGACGACCAACGACCCCGCCACGCCGTACCAGGCGGGCGTCGATCTGGCCCGCCAACTCGGCGGCACCCTGGTCACCTTCGAGGGCACCCAGCACACCGTCGTGTTTCAGGGAAACACCTGCATCGACGACATCGCAGCGCGCTACCTTGTCGACGTGACCGTGCCACCGCCCGATACCCGATGCTGAACATCGCCACCGTCGGATCGGCGGACCTGCCCGAGCTGATGCCGATGCTGCGGGCGTACTGCGACTTCTATCGCGTCGACCCGTCCGACGAGCGGCTGGCAGCGCTGGCGTCGGCGCTGATCGACAACCCCGCCGAGGGCGTTCAGCTGATCGCCCGCGACGGGTCGACTGGAAGCGACCACTGGGTTTCGCGACGATCTACTGGACATGGCAGACCTTGCACGCCGCTCGGGTCGGCGTGCTCAACGACCTGTTCGTCGTGCCCGCGTCTCGAGGAACGGGGACCGGGCGCGCCTTGATCGAGCAGTGCCGCCACCTGTGCCGCGAGCGCGGCGCCGAGAAACTGGTGTGGGAGACGGCCCCCGACAACGCCACCGCACAACGGCTTTACGACGGGATCGGCGCGGAGAAGTCGACCTGGCTCACCTACGAACTCGACGCCTGATCACAGCCAGGTCACCGTTCGATCCCAGGTGCAGACCGGCGCCCGGTTCGCGTGCAACCATGGCTGCCATGTGGCGGGTGGGGAGGTTGATCGCGGCTTGCGATCGTGGCTCTTCCGGTGATCGCCTGCCCGGTGGCGTCCGCTTCGCCGGAGGGCGAGTCCGCCCAGCGCTACGGGCAGCCGCCGGTCTGGGGCGGCTGCGACCAATGGGTCGGTGACACCGAGCGGCATTCCCAACGGCGCAGTGCGGCACGGTTTCGGTGCCCGTCGACTGGAACAATGCAGCCAAACCCGAAGGGGCGCAAGCGCAATTGGCGGTGATCCGGATACCGGCCACGGGCGATCGGATCGGTGTGCTGATGGTCAACCCCGGCGGGCCCGGCGCATCAGCCGTCGACACCGTCGCCGGCATGGGCGCATCGCTGGCCGACACGGACATCATGCGCCGCTTCGACCTGGTCGGCGTCGACCCGCGCGGCGTCGGGCATTCCACACCGGAGCTGCGCTGCCGCACCGACGCCGAGTTCGACGCCTTCCGCACGCGAACCGATGGCCGACTACAGCCCCGCCGGCGTCGCGCACATCGAGCAGCTCTACGGCCAGTTCGCGCAGCTCTGCACTGCGAACGGATGGGCACCGAGTTCCTGGCCAACATCGGCACCGCGTCCGCGGTACGCGACATGGACGTCGTGCGCGCGGCGCTCGGCGAGAACCAGATCAACTATCTGGGCTTCTCCTACGGCACCGAGCTGGGCGCCGTCTACGCCGAGCAGTACGGCGACCGGGTGCGGGCCATGGTTCTCGACGGTGCCGTCGATCCGGCACTCGATCCGATCGCCGCGAACATCCGCCAGAATGCCGGTTTCCAAACGGCTTTCAACGCCTACGCCGCCGACTGCGCGCAGTCGGCGGGCTGCCCGCTGGGCACCGACCCGGCGCAGTTCGTCAACCGCTACCACCAGCTGGTCGACCCGCTGGTGGCCAAGCCCGGACCGACCTCCGATCCGCGCGGGCTGAGCTACCAGGACGCGATCACCGGCACCGTCAACGCGCTCTACTCGCAGCGCTATTGGCGCTACCTCACCAGCGGCCTGCTCGGGCTGCAGCGCGGCACCGACGCCGTCGACCTGCTGCTGCTGGCCGACGACTACCAGGACCGCGACGAAGCGGGGCACTACTCCAACCAGCAGGACGCGTTCCGTCGCCATCCGCTGCGTCGACTGCGCCATTCCCGACCGACCCGGCGGTGTGGGCCGACGCCGACCGGCAGATCCGCGAGGCGGCCCCGTTCCTGGCCTACGGCAACTTCACCGGATTTGCCCCGCGCGACGTGTGCTCGATGTGGCCGGTGCCGCCGACGTCGTCACCGCATCCGGCGTCGTCACCCGGGCCCGGCAAGGTCGTCGTGGTGTCCACCACGCGCGACCCCGCCACCCCGTATGAGGCGGGAGTCGACCTGGCCCGCCAGATGGGCGCGTCGCTGATCACCTTCGACGGCACCCAGCACACGGTGGTGTTCAACGGCGACGCCTGCGTGGACACTGCGGTGGTGAACTTCCTGATCGACTCGGTCGTCCCGCCCGCTGGTCTGCGCTGCTAGGCACGAAACGCAGCGGCCGTGTAACACAGAATTAACAGCCGGAAC
This sequence comes from uncultured Actinomycetota bacterium, assembly GCA_963851115.1. GTDB lineage: Bacteria > Actinomycetota > Actinomycetes > Mycobacteriales > Mycobacteriaceae > Mycobacterium. The sequence goes on along the minus strand of CAWKOI010000014.1, from coordinate 101,088 downwards.
CTACGCTGCGGTCATGGATCGGCAGAAGGAATTCGTGCTGCGCACGCTGGAAGAACGCGACATCCGCTTCGTCCGGCTGTGGTTCACCGACGTGCTCGGATACCTCAAGTCCGTCGCCATCGCACCGGCCGAGCTCGAAGGCGCGTTCGAGGAAGGCATCGGCTTCGACGGTTCCGCGATCGAGGGGTTTGCCCGGGTCTCGGAAGCCGACATGGTGGCCCGGCCCGATCCGTCGACGTTCCAGGTGCTGCCGTGGGCCAGCAGCAGCGGCCAGCACCATTCGGCGCGGATGTTCTGCGACATCACGATGCCCGACGGCTCGCCGTCGTGGGCCGACTCGCGGCACGTGCTGCGCAGGCAGCTGGCCAAGGCCAGTGACCTCGGGTTCTCCTGCTACGTGCACCCCGAGATCGAGTTCTTCCTGCTCAAGCCCGGCGAGGACGACGGCTCGGTCCCGGTGCCCGCGGACAACGGCGGCTATTTCGACCAGGCCGTGCACGACGCGGCCCCGAACTTCCGCCGCCACGCCATCGACGCGCTCGAGCAGATGGGCATTTCGGTGGAGTTCAGCCACCACGAGGGCGCTCCCGGCCAGCAGGAGATCGACCTGCGCTACGCCGACGCGCTGTCGATGGCCGACAACGTGATGACGTTCCGGTACGTGGTCAAGGAGGTCGCGCTCGCCGACGGTGTGCGCGCGTCGTTCATGCCCAAGCCGTTCGCCGAGCATCCCGGGTCGGCCATGCACACCCATATGAGCCTGTTCGAGGGCGAGAACAACGCGTTCCACAGCCCCGATGACCCGCTGCAGCTCTCCGACGTCGGAAAGTCGTTCATCGCAGGCATTCTCGAACACGCCAACGAGATCAGCGCCGTCACGAACCAGTGGGTGAACTCCTACAAGCGCCTGGTGCACGGCGGCGAGGCCCCGACAGCGGCTTCGTGGGGCGCGGCCAACCGCTCGGCCCTGGTCCGGGTCCCGATGTACACCCCGCGCAAGGCGTCGTCGCGGCGGGTCGAGGTGCGTAGCCCCGACTCGGCGTGCAACCCGTACCTGACCTTCGCCGTGCTGCTGGCCGCCGGCCTGCGCGGCATCGAGAAGAACTATGTGCTCGGGCCGCAGGCCGAGGACAACGTGTGGAGCCTGACCCCGGAGGAACGCCGCGCCATGGGCTACAAGGAGCTGCCCGGCAGCCTCGGCGTCGCGCTGACCGAGATGGAGAACTCCGAGCTGGTCGCGGAAGCGTTGGGGGAGCACGTGTTCGACTTCTTCCTGCGCAACAAGCGCACCGAATGGGAGAACTACCGCAGCCACGTCACGCCGTTCGAGCTGAAGACCTACTTGTCGCTGTAGCCCGACGGCTCGCGATAACGGCTGCGATACCGTCATGGATGTGGCCAAACCTGCGACGCAGCGTCCGAAGCTGCCCAGCGTAGGCCGGCTCGGGCTGGTCGAACCCCAGGCTCCCGCGGATCTGGACCGGCTGGGCTGGAACACCGACGCGCACGTCGAGCTGTTGTGGTCACTGTCGCGCGCGCCCGATGCCGACACCGCGCTGCGGACGATGGTGCGGCTGGCCGACGCGCTGGGAAACGATTGGGACGAACTCAAGCAGGCGCTGCTCAAGGACCGCGCGTCTGCGCGGCCGGCTGTTCGGGGTGCTCGGCTCGTCGCTGGCGCTCGGTGATCACCTCGTCGCCCATCCGGCCGTCGTGGCACCTGCTGGCCGGCAACGTGACGTTGCCGTCGGTCGGCGAGCTGCGCGACATGTTCGCCGCAGTCGGCCGAAACGGCAACGGACACAACCGCCGCGCTGCACCCGCTGCGCAACGCTCTACCGCGACCGGCTGCTCGTGCTGGCGGCGCTGGACCTCGCGTCGACGGTGGAGAACGAACCCGTCATGCCGTTCACCGCCGTCGGCGAGCACCTGTCCGACCTGGCCGACGCGGCGTTGGGTGCCGCGCTGGCCGTGGCGACCCGAGCGGTCTGCGGTGACACCGGCGAGGCGCCGCGGCTTGCGGTGATCGCCATGGGCAAGTGCGGTGCGCGGGAACTGAACTACGTCAGCGACGTCGACGTGATCTTCGTGGCCGAGTCGACGCCGACGCGATCGCGACTCGGGTGGCAGGCGAGATGATGCGGTTCGCCGCTGATGCGTTCTTCGAAGTGGACGCCGCGTTGCGGCCCGAGGGCAAGCACGGCCAGCTGGTGCGCACGCTGGACTCCCACATCGCCTACTACCAGCGCTGGGCCAAGACGTGGGAGTTCCAGGCATTGCTGAAGGCGCGGCCCGCGGCCGGCGACGCCGAACTCGGCGAGGCCTACATGGAAGCGCTGATGCCGATGGTGTGGACGGCAAGCGAGCGTGAGGACTTCGTGCCCGAGGTGCAGGCGATGCGCCGGCGTGTCGAGGAACTGGTGCCCGCCGGCGTGCGGGCGCGCGAGATCAAGCTCGGCACCGGCGGGCTGCGTGACGTCGAGTTCGCCGTGCAGCTGCTGCAACTCGTGCACGGCCGAAACGACGAATCACTGCACGTCGCATCGACGGTGGACGCGCTGGCTGCCCTCGGCGCCGGTGGCTACATCGGCCGCGACGACGCCGCCAACATGACGGCGTCCTACGAGTTCCTGCGACTGCTCGAACACCGGCTGCAACTGCAGCGGCTCAAGCGCACCCACATGCTGCCCGAGGCCGACGACGACGAGGCCCTTCGCTGGCTGGCGCGGGCCGCCCACGTCCGCCCCGACGGCCAGCACGACGCGCTTGGCGTGCTGCGCGAGGAGCTCAAGCGGCAGAACCTGAGGGTGTCGCGGCTGCACGCCAAGCTGTTCTACCAACCGCTGCTGGAGTCGGTTGGCCAACCGGCGCTTGGCATTTCGGAAGGCATGACACCGGAGGCGGCCGAACGACAGCTCGCCGCACTGGGATACGAGGGGCCGCAGAGCGCGCTCACGCATCTGGCCGCGCTCACCAGCTCCAGCGGGCGGCGCGGACGGGTGCAGCAGGTGCTGCTGCCCACACTTGCTGGACTGGCTGTCCGATACGCCCGACCCGGACACCGGTCTGCTGGCGTACCGAAGGATCAGCGAGGCGCTGTCCGAGCAGCGATGGTTCCTGTCGACGTTGCGCGACGAGGGCGCGGTGGCCAAGCGGCTGATGCAGGTGCTTGGCACCTCGGCGTACGTGCCCGAACTGCTGATGCGGGCACCCGAGGTCATCCAGTCATACGCCGACGGTCCGAACGGACCCAAGCTGTGCGACGTCGAACCCGAGGGGGTGGCGCGGGCATTGGTCGCTTCGGCGGGCCGACACTCCGACCCGGTGCGGGCCATCGCCGCCGCCCGCACGCTGCGACGGCGCGAGTTGGCCCGGATCGCCTCGGCCGACCTGCTCGGCATGCTCAAGGTGACCGACGTGTGCGAGGCGCTGACATCGGTGTGGGTGGCTGTGCTGCAGGCCGCATTGGAGGCGGTGATCCGGGCCAACACCCCCGATGAGGGAGCACCGGCCCGCATCGCGGTGATCGGGATGGGCCGGCTCGGCGGCGGCGAACTCGGGTACGGCTCGGACGCCGACGTGATGTTCGTGTGCGAACCGGACGACGAGGTCGACGAGTCGGCCGCGGTGCGCTGGTCGGTGAGCATCGCCGAGCAAGTCCGCACGCTGCTCGGCACCCCCAGCGCCGACCCGCCCTTGGAGGTCGACGCCAACCTGCGGCCGGAGGGCCGCAACGGCTCGCTGGTGCGCACGCTTGACTCGTATGAGACCTACTACGCGCAATGGGCGCAGCCGTGGGAGATTCAAGCGCTGCTGCGGGCGCACCACGTTGCGGGAGATGAGGACCTCGGCCACCGCTTCCTGTTGATGGCCGACAAGACCCGCTATCCGCCTGGCGGCGTCTCGCCCCAGACGGTGCAGGAGATCCGACGTATCAAGGCGCGCGTCGACGCCGAGCGGCTGCCCCGCGGTGCCGACCCGAACACCCATACCAAGTTGGGCCGCGGCGGGCTCGCCGACATCGAATGGACGGTGCAGCTGCTGCAGCTGCAGCATGCACACAAAATCCCTGCGCTGCACAACACTTCGACGCTGGAGACGCTCAACGCCATCGGCGCGGCCGAGCTGATCGCTGAGGGCGACGTCGAGCTGCTGCGGCAGGCATGGCTCACCGCAACCCGGGCGCGCAACGCGCTGGTGCTGGTGCGCGGCAAGCCGACCGATCAGCTACCAGGGCCCGGTCGTCAACTCAACGCCGTCGCGTTGGCGGCGGGCTGGGACAGCGACGACGGTGGGGAGTTCCTCGACAATTACCTGCGGGTGACCCGCCGGGCAAAAGCGGTAGTACGGAAGGTGTTTGGCGCGTGAGCATGGACTTCGGATTCGACGTCATCAGCGCGGAGGAATACGAGCGCCAGCGCGCGCTCTACGGGCCGTTGACGGAGGCGCTGCGCAAACTCATCGCCGCGGGCATCCACACCGAAATCGACGAGGCGACGGTTCGAGACGCGCAGGCGGCGATCGAGACGGCCACCGAGATGCTCGAGCGCAAGCAGCGCACCGTGACGTCGACGCTGCGGCATGCGGCCACCGGCCGACCGTTGGCGTGGGCCAATCCCGCTGTCGGGCTTCGCAATGCGATCGCGCCGCCGATGGAGATCCATCACGAGGACAACGGTCGATGCTGGAGCGAGTTCAGCCTCAGCGCCGGGTACGAGGGTCCACCGGGCTGGGTGCACGGCGGAATCTGCGCATTGGTGCTCGACCACATACTCGGTGAGGCGGCCAGTGACGGGCTGACCCAACCGAAGTTCACCGGCACCATCACGCTGCGCTACCTGCGCGGCACGCCGCTGGGACCGCTGCGGGCAGAAGCATTCATCGACCGCGTCGAAGGCGTCAAAACCTTTGCGCGCGGCTACCTCAGCGATGCCGAGGGCACGACAGTCGAGGCCGAAGGGGTTTTCATCCAACCGACGTGGGCGCGCGACGCCGGATGAAGTACTACATCAGCACGGCGTTCCTGGACACTCACGAGGTCGTCGAAATCGCGAAGGCAGCAGACGATCTCGGGTACCACGGGATGGGCATCCCGGACCACGTCATCAACCTCGAGACGCTTAAGACGCCCTATCCCTACACCAAGGACGGCAAACGTCGTTGGGAGGCGTTCACCGACTGGCCAGACCCATGGGTCATGATCGGCGCCATTGCACTGGTCACCACGCGGCTGCACTTCGTCACGACGGTGTACCTGCCCGCTATGCGTGATCCGTATTCAGCCGCGAAATCCATTGGCACGGCCGCGTATTTGGCGCAGGGTCGATTGGAGCTCGGCATCGGCGTGGGCTGGTGCGAGGAGGAGTTCACGCTGATGGGGCAGCGGTTCGACCGCCGCGGCAAACGCACCGACGAGATGCTCGAGTTGATGAAGGCGTTGTGGGAACCGGGCTGGACCGAGTTCGAGGGCGAGTTCTATTCGGCGCCGCGGCTGGAGATGGAGCCCACGCCGCCACCCATCCCGATTTACGTCGGCGGGCTGTCCGACATCGCGCTGCGCCGCGCCGCGCGCCACGACGGGTGGATCGGGGACCTGATCACCACGGACCGAGCTATCGAACGCGTCGACCGGTTGCGCGAGATGCGCGCTGAAAACGGTTTGACTATGCACGATTTCACCATCCTGACGCCGCTGACCGACGCGTTCACCCCCGAGCACTACGAACGCGCCGAGGCAAGCGGCATCACCGGCATCATCACGATGCCCTGGATGTTCTACGCCGGGCCGCAGGCCACGCTGGCCGAGAAGATCGACGGCATGCGCAAGTTCCGCAAGGACCTCGGGTTGGACAGCTAGCCGGTCAGCCCCATTGGCTGATGGCGTTGTCGACCGGCACGCCGGCAGCCATGGCCGCCATCATCAGCACACGCGCCTGGCTTGCGCGCAGATTCGGCACCATCACGGCTCCAGCCTTGACCATGTCATCGCCGGGACCGTATTCGGCGATGACGGGACCGGTGGGCACGCGGGTGGAGATGGCCACCTGCACGCCCGCCTGCTCATGGCGGCGCACCGCGTCGACGATGCCGGTCCCGGCGTTGCCCGATCCCAGTGACTCGAGCACCAGACCGCGTGCTCCTGCGGCCACCGCGGAGTCCAGCGCGGACCCGTCGTCGCCGGGATAGACCGCGATGGTGTCGACGCGGGGCGCCGATGCGGCGGATACGTCGGCGAGGAACGGCCGCGGCGCGGGATAGTTCAGCGTGAAATTGCCTCCTGCGACGGTTCCCACTGGAGCCGGGCCGCCGAACGGGGACAGGCTCTGGGTGTCGAGCTTGCGTGTGCCCAACGCCGGAAATACGTTGCCGGCGAACATGATCAACGCGCCCTGGTCGCGTGCGGCCGGGCTGGCCGCCGTCGTCAACGCATCACGCAGGTTCGTCGGCCCGTCGGCATCGGGCGCATCCGAACTGCGCTGAGCTCCGGTCAGAACGACCGGCGGCGAACCGTTGTAGGTGACGTCCAGCCACATCGCGGTTTCTTCCATGGTGTCAGTGCCGTGGGTGATCACCACACCGTCGGCCCCACCCGCCACCGCGTTGCGGACCGCAGATCCGATGGCGTCCCAGTCGGCCGGCGTCAGCTGCGAGCTGTCCTTCTTCATCAGGTCCACGACCTCGACATCCAAGCCCGCGGCAAGCTCTGCGCCGCCCACCGTGGGCCGCCGGACCCCACTCGGATCGGTGCTGGTGGCGATTGTTCCGCCGGTGGTGATGACGACGAGGCGCGCGGCCCGGGGTTCGGCACTCGCCGGTGCAACCATGCTCGCCAGTAGTCCGACCGCCATCAGGGCGGCAAGGAAGATGTTCTTCATCGGCGGCAGTTCGTCAGCGGCGCAGACGGCCGAAACCTCGACGCGGCGCGCCTCGCTGCCGTCGCGGTCCGACGCCTGCTGTCTATCGACAGAGACCCGGCACCTGTGGTGGCAAGCAGCAGGAACGCGAAGCAGAACATGACCACCAGCTCCCCGCCATTGCCGCCCAGCTCGCGAGCGTATGGCCAGAAGCTCGCCGTTTCGCCGCCCTTCAGCGGCGGCCAGTGCTGGTAGAAGTACGCGAAGGCCATCTCGCCGGAAGCGACGAAAGCCGCTATCCGCGTGAACAGTCCGACGACGATCAGCAGGCCGAGGATGAATTCGATCACGCCGGCGAACCAGAACGGCCATGTTCCGGTCGGCACGGCTTCTCCCAGCGGCCAGCCAAACAACTTCATCGAGCCGTGCAGCATATACAACAGACCGAAGATGATCCGGAAAGCGCTTAGAACGGGGGAGGAGTAGCTCGCCAGACGGGTATCGAGATTGGTCGTCATGGGCTGACCTTACGCCGAAACACACAGCGATTTCACAGCGAAAGGCCGGATGGCGCGAACGCCACCCGGCCTCCCGATGCCCGTGTTTACACGTCGTAGTACAGCGCGACCTCGTACGGGTGCGGACGGATCTGCACCGGCAGGATCTCGTTCTCCCGCTTGTAGGAGATCCAGGTCTCGATCAGGTCCTCGGTGAAAACCCCGCCCTCGGTGAGGTATTCGTGATCCTCCTCGAGTCGGTCGATCACCGCCGAGAGCGACGTCGGCGCCTGCGGGATGCCGGCGGCCTCGTCCGGCGGCAGCTCGTAGAGGTCCTTGTCGACCGGGGCCTGCGGCTCGATCTTCTTCTTGATCCCGTCGATGCCGGCCATCATCATGGCCGAGAACGCCAAGTACGGGTTGCCCGAGCTGTCGGGGCAACGGAACTCGAGGCGCTTGGCCTTCGGGTTGTTGCCGGTGATCGGGATGCGCACACATGCCGAGCGGTTGCGCTGGCTGTACACCAGGTTGATCGGGGCCTCGTAGCCCGGCACCAGCCGTTTGTAGGAGTTCACCGTCGGGTTGGTGAACGCCAGCAGCGACGGCGCGTGGTGCAGGATGCCGCCGATGTAGTGGCGTGCGGTGTCCGACAGGCCCGGCGTAGCCCGACTCGTCGTGGAACAGCGGGCTGCCGTCCTTCCACAGTGACTGGTGGCAGTGCATGCCGGAGCCGTTGTCGCCGAACAGCGGCTTGGGCATGAACGTCACGGTCTTGCCGGCCTGCCACGCGGTGTTCTTGATGATGTACTTGTACAGCTGCAGGTCGTCGGCGGCGTGCAGCAGGGTGTTGAACTTGTAGTTGATCTCGGCCTGCCCGGCGGTGCCGACCTCGTGGTGGCCCTTCTCCAGCTCCAAGCCGGCGTTCTGCAGGTTGGTGCACATCGCATCGCGCAGGTCGACGTAGTGGTCGTAGGGCGCGACGGGGAAGTAGCCGCCCTTGGGGCGCACCTTGTAGCCGCGGTTGGCGCTGCCGTCGGACTCGACCGGCTCGCCGGTGTTCCACCAGCCGGACTCGGAGTCGATCTCGTAGAACGTGCCGTTCATCTTCGAGTCGAACGCCACCGAGTCGAAGATGTAGAACTCGGCCTCCGCGCCGAAGTAGCAGGTGTCGGCGATGCCGGTGCTGGTCAGGTAATTCTCCGCCTTGCGGGCGACGTTGCGCGGGTCCCGCGAGTACGCCTCGCGGGTGAACGGGTCGTGCACGAAGAAGTTGAGGTTCAGCGTCTTGGCGGCGCGGAACGGGTCGATACGCGCAGTGTCGGGATCGGGCAGCAGCATCATGTCGGACTCGTGGATCGACTGGAAGCCGCGCACCGACGAGCCGTCAAAGGCCAGCCCGTCCTCGAACACGCTCTGATCGAAAAACGAAGCCGGCACCGAGAAGTGCTGGACGACGCCGGGCAGATCGCAGAACCGAATGTCGACGTACTCGACGTCTTCGTCCTTGATCTGCTTGATGATGTCGTCGGCCGTCTTTTCTGCCACTGAAGACTCTCCTTATATCTGGTAACCCGCGCGTTGACGCTAAGGACACGATGTTGCACGGTCGTCAACCGCATGTTGCGCTGAAGTTACGCAATATGGCGGCAGCGGCGCCGATGGGGCCGATCGGGCCCCGCTTATCCTGACAGTATGGCCCGCGAGATCGGGTCCTGGCTGTCGGGTCCCGAACCATCGAGATCGGGCAGTCCGGACCAAGGACCCAACGACTATCCGGGCCAACGGCTCGGTTTGCCCGAGAGCGGTCCGCGCTCCCTGGCCCGGATGGGCCGCCGGATCGCGGCGCTGTTCGTGGACTGGCTGGTCGCCTACGGTTTGGCGGCGCTGGCGATGGCGGTCGGCATCGTGTCGATGGCGACGCTGTCCACGGCCGTGTTGGTGATCTGGATCGTGCTCGGCGCGGTGTCGGTCCGGCTGTTCGGGTTCACGCCCGGCCAGTACGCGCTCGGCCTGCTGGTCGTGCCGGTGGATGGGCGGCTGCACGTCGGCTCCGGCCGGGCGATCGTGCGTGTTCTGCTGATCGCGCTGGTCATCCCGCCGCTGATCACCGACACCGATCTGCGCGGGCTGCAGGATCGGCTGACCAACACCGCGGTGGTCAGGCGGTAGTCAGCGCCGCCGGACGGTGCGCTGCACGCCCCGCATCTTGGCCTGCGCCGGCAGCGGACCCTTGGGCATCGCCGCCGGGCCGACCTTGGTGCCGAGCGCGGCCAGCCGCGACTCCAGCGAGTCCATCTGCTTGACGGTGATGTTGGCAGGCAGCTTGTTCAGGTGGCGTTCCAGCTTGGACAGCGGGACCTCGCCCTCGCCGTTGCCGATCACGACGTCGTAGATCGGGATGTCGCCGACGAGCCGGGCGGTGCGCTTCTTCTCCTGGGCGAGCAGCGGCTTCACCCGCGTCGGCGAGCCCTCGCCGACAAAGATCACGCCGGGTCGGCCGATCACCCGGTGCACCGCGTCGAAGTGGCCGGTGGCCGCGACCCCCGGGGTGACCCGCCACTTACCCCGCAGGTTGTCCAGCGCCCACGCCGCCGCGCCGGTCTGCCCCTCGGCCTTGCGGTAGACCGACTTCTGCGCGCGTCGGCCGAAGATGATGAAGGCCACCAGCGCGCCGAGCACGACGCCCAGCGGGATCATCATGTACGCGGTGACTCCGCCTGCCCACACGCCCGAGGCGACTGAAGCTCCAACAATCAGCACGAACGCGCCGATCATGTACGGCAGAAGACGTTTGTCCTCTTTGCGCTGAATCTGGAACGCCTGCCACAGCTGGCTGCGGCGCTGCTTGGAGGCCGCCTTGCGGGCCGCCTTTGCCTCCGCCTTGGCGGCCTTGGTGGCAGCGGGATTGCGGGATTTCGCCATTTGTTCAGGATACGGCGGGCCGAGACCCGACGGCCTGGGTATACAGCCGGCCGGCTCGATACGAGGACCGCACCAGCGGCCCGGCCAGCACCCCAGCGAAGCCGAGTCCCTGCGCGAACCGCTCGTGCTCGACGAACTCCTCGGGCTTGACCCAGCGCTCCACCGGGTGATGACGCACCGACGGCCGCAGGTACTGCGTGATGGTGACGATGTCGCAGCCCGCGTCGTGCAGGTCGCTCAGCGCGGTGCGCACCTCGTCCGGCGTCTCACCCATGCCCAGGATCAGATTGGACTTGGTGACCAGTCCGTAGTCGCGGGCCGCGGTCAGTACCTCGAGGCTGCGCTCGTAGCGGAACGCGGGGCGGATCCGCTTGAAGATCCGTGGAACGGTTTCGACGTTGTGCGCCAACACTTCTGGACGTGACTCGAAAACCTGATCGAGCAGTGCGGGCTCGCCGTTGAAGTCGGGGATCAGCAACTCCACGCCGGTATTCGGGTTCAGCTGCCTGATCTGGCGCACGGTCTCGGCGTACAGCCAAGCCCCACCGTCGGGCTGGTCATCGCGCGCCACGCCCGTCACCGTGGAGTAGCGCAGCCCCATCGCCTGCACGCTTTCGGCGACCCGGCGCGGCTCGTCACGGTCGAGCTCGGCGGGCTTACCGGTGTCGATCTGGCAGAAGTCGCAGCGCCGGGTGCACTGTTCGCCGCCGATGAGGAAAGTGGCCTCGCGGTCCTCCCAGCATTCGAAGATGTTGGGGCAGCCAGCCTCTTCGCATACGGTGTGCAGGCCCTCGCGGCGGACCAGCGCCTTGAGCTCCTTGTACTCCGGGCCCATCTTGGCGCGGGTCTTGATCCAGGGCGGCTTGCGCTCGATCGGCGTCTCGGCATTGCGGACCTCGAGACGCAGGAGCTTTCTGCCTTCCGGGGTGACTGTCACGCTGTCAATGCTACTGATAGGCGCCCGTCGAGCGCGTCACACACAGCCTCAGCGACCTGTGTAATCACGTCCTCCACGGTGACCCGGCGGCCCAGTTCGGCGGTCAGCGATGTGACCCCGGCGTCGGAGATGCCGCACGGCACGATCGAGGAGAACGCGTCCAGGTTGCAGTCGCAGTTGAGCGCGAACCCGTGCAGTGTCGTCGCCCGTGACACCCGAATGCCGATGGCGCCGACCTTGCGGGCCGGCCGCATTCCGTCTGCGGGCACCCACACCCCGGAGCGGCCTTCCACCCGGCCGGTTTCCAGCCCGAGGCCCGCACACACCTTGATCATCGATTCCTCAAGGCGCCGAACGAAATTCACCACGTCCAGCGGCTCGGCAAGACCGATGATCGGATATCCGACCAGCTGTCCCGGTCCGTGCCAGGTGATCTTGCCGCCGCGGTCGGTGTCGACGACCGGGGTGTCATCGAGCGGCCGCTCCTCGGGCGACGTGCGTCGGCCTGCGGTGTACACGGGCGGGTGCTGGAGCAGCAGCAGGGTGTCCGGACCGCCTGCGACACGGGCGTCGGCCAGGTCGCGCTGCAGTTGCCAGGCGCTGCGGTAGTCGATGGTGCCCAACCGCCGGACGTCCATCGGCGCCCTGGCCGACCGAATCGATGCCGCCATGGCGTAAACGCTACTCCCCAGCTACCGCGGGGACCCCACCCAGCTACCGCGGGGACCCACCCAGCTTCACGCGGGGACCCCACCCAGCTTCACGCGGGGACCCCACCCAGCTTGTGCGCGGGGGCCCCAGTCACGTGTCCTTCGGCGCCGTCGCGTAGGCCAGCGCCTCGCCGATCGTGTTGTGGTGGAAGACAAAGCCCGACCGCTCCAGTGCCGCCGGGATCGCGCGCTGCCCGCCGAGCAAGCCCTCCTCGGCGAACTCACCGAGCACGGTGCGCAGCGCGAACCCGGGCACGATCAGCGGGGTCGGGCGGTTCACGGCGCGTCCCAACGCGGCGGTGAACTCGGCATTTGTCACCGGCGCCGGCCCGGTCAGGTTGACGGGGCCGGAGAGCTCGTCGTGCGAGATGGCGAACAGCAACGCGCGCACCTCGTCCTCGAGGCTGATCCACGGCATGTACTGACGGCCGTTGCCCAGCCGTGCGCCCAGTCCGAACGAGAACAGTGTCTTGAGGCGGGCGAGGATTCCCCCCGACGGGGCGACCACCAGGCCCGTTCTAACCAGCACCACCCGAGCGCCGTCCTGTTGAGCGGCTGCCGTAGAAGCCTCCCAGTCCCGGCACAACTGGGCCAGAAAGCCTCTACCTGGCGGCGCGGTTTCGTCTGCGGTGCGGCCGCGGGTGTCGCCGTAGTAGCCGACCGCGCTGGCGTTGATCAGCACCGGCACCCCGGCCTCGGCGACCGCCGCGGACAGTACCTCCGTCGGCCCGATACGGCTGTCACGCAGGCTCTGCTTGAACGCGCCGGACCACCGCTTTTCGCCGATGTTCACGCCGCACAGGTTCACCACGGCGTCGACGCCGTGCAGCGCTGACGAATCGAACTCGCCGGCGTCGGGGTTCCAGAACACCTCGTCGACGTTCGACGGCGCCCGGCGAACGATCCGTAACACCCGGTGGTCGGCAGACCGTAACGCCGACATCAACGCGGAGCCGATCAGGCCGGAGGACCCCGCAATCGCGATGACGGAGTTGGACACTACGGCGTCACAGCCCCAGGTCGGCCTCGAATGCGCCCTCTTCGAGCCGGCGCTTGATGGTCGTCACGAAGCGTCCGGCGTCCGCGCCGTCGATCAGTCGGTGGTCGTAAGTCAGTGGCAGGTAGCAGATCGATCGCACGCCGATCGACTCGTTGCCGAAGTCGTCGACGATCACTCGCGGCCGCTTGACGATGGCGCCGGTGCCCAGCATGGCCGCCTGTGGCGGCACCAGGATCGGGGTGTCGAACAGCGCGCCCTGGCTGCCGATGTTGGTGATCGTGAACGTCCCGCCGGACAGCTCGTCGGGCTTGAGGTCACCCGAGCGCGCCCGGGCCGCGATGTCGGCGATCGCCCGGGCCAGCCCTCCCAGCGACAGGTCGCCCGCGTTCTTGATCACCGGCGACAACAGACCCTGGTCGGTGTCGACCGCGAAGCCGAGGTGCTCGGCGTCGTAGTAGGTGATCTGCTTGGTTTCCTCGTTGTAGCTGGCGTTGACGTTCGGGTGGGTCTTCAGCGCGTCGATCACCGCGCGGGCGATGAACGGCAGATATGTCAGGTTGACGCCTTCGCGTTCGGCGAAATCGTTCTTTGCGCGCGCCCGCAGCGCCACGATCTTGGTCATGTCGACCTCGTGGGTTTGCGTCAATTGCGCGGTGGCCTGCAAGGATTCGCGGGTCTTCTTCGCCGTGATCTGACGGATCCGGCTGGCCTTCTGGGTGGTGCCGCGCAGATGAGCCAGCGCAGGCGCGGGTGTCGGGGCCGCAGCAGCAGGCGCCTTGGCGGGTGCTTCCTTAGCCGGCTGGGGCTCGGCGGGGGCCTTCTTGGCCTCGGCGGCGGCGAGCACGTCCTGCTTGCGGATCCGGCCGCCAACGCCCGTACCCTCAACGGTCGCGAGGTCAATGTTGTTCTCCGCGGCCAGCTTTCGCACCAACGGCGTCACATAGGGTCCTGAATCACCCGACGGTGCCTCCGCCGCGGGAGCCGCCGGGGGTTTCGGCTCCGGCGTTGGTTCGGGCTTGGCCTCTGCCGCAGGCTCCGGCTTCGATTCGGGCTTCGGCTCCGGCTTGGCCTCTTCCTTCGGTTCCGGCTTGGCCTCGGGCTCGGGCTTCGGGGCGGGCTCCTTGGCGGCCCCGGCTTCACCGATCTTGGCCAGCTCGCCACCGACGGGAACGGTGTCGTCTTCCTCCGCGGTGATGGACAGCAGCGTGCCTGCCACCGGAGACGGGATCTCGGTGTCGACCTTGTCGGTGGACACCTCGACCAGCGGTTCGTCGACCTCGACCTTGTCGCCGACCTTCTTCAGCCACCGGGTCACGGTGCCCTCGGTGACCGATTCACCCAATTCAGGCATCTTCACCGGGGTCGCCGAGCCCGTCGACTCGGCGGCCGGCTTGGATTCCGGTTCTACGGTCTCCTCGGCGGCCGGTTCGGGCTGAGCGGCCGGTTCTTCGGCGGGCTGCTCCTGCGCGGCCGGTTCTTCCTGCGCGGCCGGCTTCTCTTCGGGCGCTTCGCCGGCGTCGCCGATCACCGCCAACTCACCGCCCACCTCAACGGTGTCGTCCTCCTGGGCGACGATCTTCGTCAGCACACCCGCAGCGGGCGAGGGGATCTCGGTGTCGACCTTGTCGGTGGAGACCTCCAGCAGCGGCTCATCCTGTTCGACCGTGTCGCCCTCTTGCTTGAGCCAACGGGTGACAGTGCCCTCGGTGACGCTCTCACCCAGGGCGGGCATCTGAACGGAGATGGCCATGTGTGGACTCCCTCGAACGATCAGTCGCAGGTGGTCGATTGTCGGTCCCCATCCTGTCATGTCCGCTCGCACAGTTCGTCGCAGACCTGGGCACCCGTGGCTCTGGCACTATCGAAGGAGGTAAACGCGAGAAGGAGTAGGGCCCAGGTGGGTTTGTTCGACAGGTTTCGGGGACGCCGGTCGGGGCGTGGCGACGGGCATGACCCCGCGGCCGATCTGCGGTACCTCCGTGGTTGGGTCGCCGAACATACGGGTGTGGAGGCGTTCGTGGAACCGAAAACCACCGTCACCGACGTCACGGTCGTCCTCGTTGCCGCGGACGGCGAATGGACCCGGCGCAGGGCCGGGGGAGACGCCGGTGCCAGGCGATTGAGCGAGCGGCTGAACATTCCCGTCTACGACGTGCAGAAGGTCGGCTACCCGCAGCGGATGCGCGACTACGACGAGCGCCGCCGAATCGAGCGCCGACGCGCCGCTCGCGACGAGCTCGAGGAGCGCTGATACGGTACCGTCGGTCCCACTAAGTTGCACGGAGGTCTGATGGCAACGGAGCGGTTCGTCGATAGCAGTGACGGCGTCCGGATCGCGATCTACGAGCAGGGCAATCCCGACGGTCCCACGTTGGTTCTGGTGCACGGCTGGCCCAACTCGCACGTGATGTGGGACAGCGTCGTGCCCTTGCTCGCCGATCGGTTCCGAATCCTGGCGTACGACAACAGGGGTGCGGGAGCCTCCTCGGTGCCCAAGCCCGTAAAGGCTTACGCCATGCCGCGTTTCGCCGACGACTTCGAGGCGGTCATCGGCGAGCTGAGCCCGGGCCGGCCCGTTCACGTGCTGGCGCACGACTGGGGCTCGGTTGGGGTGTGGGAGTACCTGTCCCGCGCCGGGGCGAGCGAGCGCATCGCGTCGTTCACTTCGGTGTCGGGACCCAGCACCGATCACTACGCTGCCCTCATCCGGGACAGCCTCGCCAGGCCATATCGGCCGATCCGGTTCGTCCGTGCGCTGAACCTGGCGCTACGGCTGTCGTACTGGATCCCGTTCTCGGTTCCGGTGCTGGCGCCGGCATTGATGCGCGCCGGCCTCGGGCGGCGGATCCAGCACGCCAACGCCCGCGGCGCCAGTCCTGATCAAATCCACTACGGCGACATCAACGCCGATGCGGCGAACTCGCTGAAGATCTTCCGTGCCAACGGTTTACGCTCCGCCACTGTGGTCAGGCGCGACCACTACGTCAGCGTTCCGGTGCAGGTGATCGTCAACGCGAAGGATCCCGTTGTCATGCCGTATGGCGACGACTTCGAATCACGCTGGGTCGCCCGGCTGTGGCGCCGCGACATCGAGGCCGGCCACTGGTCGCCGTTCTCGCACCCTGCGGTTCTCGCGCGGTCGGTACGCGAACTCGTCGACTTCCTCGACGGCGAGCCGCCCAGCCGGGCGCTGTTGCGTGCACAGGTCGGACGTCCGCGCGAATACTTCGGCGACACACTGGTTTCCGTGACCGGCGCGGGCAGCGGTATCGGCCGCGAGACCGCGCTCGCGTTCGCCCGTGAGGGCGCCGAGGTGGTGGTCAGCGACATCGACGAGGGCAGCGTGAAGGACACCGCCACCCAGATCGCCGCGCGCGGCGGGATCGCGCACGCCTACCCGCTCGACGTCTCGGACGCCGACGCGGTCGAGCGGTTCGCCGAGCGGGTATGCGCCGATCACGGCGTGCCCGACATCGTGGTGAACAACGCAGGCGTGGGCCAGGCCGGCTTCTTCCTCGACACCCCCGCCGGGGAATTCGACAGGGTGCTCGACATCAATCTCGGCGGCGTCGTCAACGGCTGCCGCTCGTTTGCGCGCCGACTGGTCGAGCGGGGCACCGGCGGCCACATCGTCAACGTCGCCTCGATGGCGGCCTACTCGCCACAGCAGATGATGAACGCGTACTGCACGAGCAAGGCCGCGGTCTACATGTTCGGCGATTGCCTACGGGCAGAACTCGATTCGGCCGGGATCGGGCTGACCACCGTCTGTCCGGGGGTGATCGACACCAACATCGTCAACACCACGCGCTTCGATGTGCCGGCCGGTCAAAAAGCCCAGGCCGAAGCGCGTCGCAAGCAGATCGAGAAGATGTTCGCCGCCCGCCGCTACGGCCCGGACAAAGTCGCCAAGGCCATCGTGTCCGCGGTCAAGAAGAACAAGCCTATCCGTCCGGTAAGTCCTGAGGCGTACTTCGTTTACGGGGCGGCACACGCGCTGCCGCAAGCGATGCGCAGCGCGGCTCGCGGAAAGTTGATGTAGCTCAACCGTTCTCGGCAATATCTTCCAGCACGGCGAACATCGTGCGCGTCGGCACACCCGTGCCGCCCTTGCCGGTGTAACCCCACGGGCTGCCGGTGTTGTAGGCCGGGCCCGCTATGTCGATGTGCGCCCACGCCACGCCGTCGGCGACGAACTCGCGCAGGTACGTGCCTGCCACGAGCATGCCGGCGTAGCGCGATCCGCTGACGTTGGCCAGGTCGGCCACCGTCGACTTGAGGTCGTCCTTGAGCTCCTCCGGCAGTGGCATCGGCCAGCCGTTCTCGCCGACGGCCTGTGAGATCGCGGCAACCCGGTCGCGGAACTCGTCGCTGCCCATCACCCCGGGCGTGCGGGCGCCGAGTGCCACGGTCTGCGCGCCGGTCAGCGTCGACGTCTCGATCAGGTAATCGGGTTCGTCCTCGCAGGCCCGCACGATCGCGTCGGCCAGGATCAGCCGGCCCTCGGCGTCGGTGTTGAGCACCTCGACGGTGATGCCGCCGTACTGGGTCAGCACATCGCCGGGCCGCTGCGCGGTCGACGAGGGCATGTTCTCGGCCATTGGCACGGTCGCCATGACGTCGATCGGCAACTGCTGTTTGGCGGCCAGCACCACAGTGGCGACGACCGCCGCGGCTCCGCCCATGTCGGAGGTCATGTGGTGCATGTTGGCGGCCGGCTTGATGGAGATGCCGCCGGTGTCGAACGTGATGCCCTTGCCGACCAGCGCGACCTTCTTGGCCTTCTTGTTCTTCGCTCCCCGGTGGGTCAACCGCACCAGCCGGGGCGGACGCGATGAGCCCTTGCCGACGCCGATCACGCCGCCGTAGCCGTCCTTGGCCAATGCCTTGTCGTCGAGCAGCTCGACCTCCAGGCCGGTGGATTCACCCAAAGCCTTTGCGCGCTTGGCGAACTCGGCCGGATACAGATGGCTCGGTGGGGTGTTGACAAGATCGCGGGCGGTGGCCACCGCGGTGGCGATATCTGCGGCCCGCTCGGCCGCCGCCTTGGTCTTGGCCTTGGTGTCGGCGGTCAGCGCGGTGATCTCGCGCAGGCCTGCGTCCTTCGGCGCGGTCTTGTCGCTGCGGAAGTCGCTGAACCGGTAGGCGCCGAGGATCAGCCCCTCGATCGCCGCGCTCAGATCGAGGTCCGACAGCGTCGTGATCACTGCCTCGGTGCCGTTGAGCGAGCGCGCGGCCACCCCCGCCGCGCGGCGGATCACGTCGGCCGGCCACTCGTCGCGGTCCTTGCCCAGCCCGACAGCAAGAACGCTGCCCACCGGGAGCGACGGTGCGACCACCCGAGTGAGCTGCTCGGTGCCGCCCTTAGCGCCGAGCGCCTTGAGTGCGACCTCGATCTCGCCGACGACCTCGGCGTCCAGGAACGGATTGGCCACGACGGTCGCCGTCGTGTCCTCGTCCTGTCCGCTGATCACGGGCACGATCAGCACCGCCGACTCGACCTTGCGCTTGGGCAGTGACGAGCTGACGGTGACGCTAGGGGCCTGATAACCGGGATTTGCGGGGCTCACGAGCCCTCAGCCTAGCTACCGGCCGCCGCGACTCATGTCGTAGGCCGTCACTGGTGCTTCGAACCCCTTGAGTGTCAACGGTTCCTGTGGGATCACTGGCCAGTCCGGCAGCGCATCGCGGACGTCCGACGCGGCGAGGATTTGTCCCGGCGACGCGGCAGCTACCAACCGAGCGGCCAGGTTCACCGCATCGCCGAAGTAGTCGCCGCCGATGGCAAGAACTTCTCCGTAGCTGAGCCCCGCCCGGACCTGCAGTCCGGCTGCTTGCGGCCGTGGGTCCTCGACGAGGTCGGCGGCCGTTTGCACCAGACGCTCCGGAGTCGAGCTCACCCACATCACCGCGTCGCCAATAAACTTCACCAATCGACCGTCGTCGGCGCGCACCACGTCGGTGACGGCTTCGCTGAAACCGTTGAGCAGAGTCGACAACCCCCGCGAGTACCCCACCGCGGGGGACAGCACGTGGGTGAGCGCGGTGAACCCTGACAGATCCGCAAAGCCGACGCCGCACTCCACGCTCGCAGACGGATTATTGACGACGTTCGAAAACAGGTTCGGCCGCGTCAACTGATGGCGATGAACCACGTCGATCATCGACCCGATGCGGGGAATCAATTCGGCCAGTTCGCGCCAGGCCCGTGCGGTGGTGAGTTCGTCGTGGCTGCGGGTGATCCAGAAGTCGGGCCGGGAGGTTCGCAGCAAGGTCGTCTCGGCCTCCGCAAGCCTGGCCATTGCGGAGCCGATGAGGCGCAGCAGGCCACCGTCGTCGCCCACCTTCGCCTTCATCGCGGCGCAGGTGGGCCAGGGCGTCGACGTCCGCTTGGCTCAGCGCGACGTCATCGGAGCCGGGAACGGTCAAGCCAAGCATGGCCCAGAAATGTGTGACGTCATCGAGCGGCAGCCCGAGTGCCTCGGCGGCGGTCCGAAGGCTGTAGGTCGGTCGGCCGGACCGTCTGATGGCGTCTCCGGCCAGTCCGAACAGGCGGCCCCGACGCTCGGCTTCGAGCATCTCCTCGGCGGTGAACCCGAGATCGGCCAAATACTCGATCAGGCCCGCTCGTTTTCGCACGTTGGCGATTCCGGCGGCCTCCAGCGCGTCCAGATCGACCACATGCACTCCTTCAAGGCCGCTCAGCGAGACGGTGCAGGTCGTATGCAATCACCGGAGACTCGAAACCCTTGAGTGTCAAGGGTTCCTGGACGACAGCGGGCCACTCGGGCAGTTCGTCGCGGACGGCCGAGGTGGCAAGGATCTGCCCGGGCTCCGCGGCGGCGACAAGCCTGGCGGCGAGGTTGACCGCATTGCCGAAATAGTCGCCGTTGATGGCCAGCACCTCGCCGTAATCGAGCCCGGCACGAACCTGAATTGCGCCTCGCGTGCTTTCGGGTGATCGACGAGATCGAGCGCCGCCTTGGCCAGTGTTCCGGCGTCGAACTGACCCACATGACCTCGTCGCCGATGAACTTCACCACCCGTCCGCCGTCGGAGTGCACCACGTCGCTGACGGTGGCGTTGAACTCGTCGAGCAGCATCGACAATTCCGCGGGCGTGAGCGACTGGGTGAGTGCCGTGAAGCCCGACAGATCCGCGAAACCGACGCCGCACTGAACGCTCGCCCCCGACAAGTCGCGCATGACGCCCTCGAAGTGGGTTCGGGCGCTGACGATGTGATGCCGGTGAACGGCGTCGATCAGCCCCGTAATGCGGGGCATGAACTCCGAGATCGCCCGGTACGCCTGCGCGGTGGTGAGTTCGTCACGGGTGTGGTTCATCTGAATGTCCGGCGCCGCAGCGCGGACAAGCGCCGACTCGGCCTCCGTCAACCGGGCCATCGCGGAGCCGAGCACGCGCAGGAAGCCGAACGCGCCGTCGTCGCCCATCAGCAACCTCATCGAAACCACCCAGCGAGGCCGTCGACGTCGGCCTGGCTCAGTGCGAGGTGGTCCGGGCCGGCGACAGTCAAGCCAAGCAGTGCCCAGGCGTGCTCAACGTCCTCGACCCGCACTCCCAGCGCTTCGGCAGCGGTCCGCATGCTGTACGTGGGGCGGCCCGACCATTGCAGCACGTCACCGCCCAGACCGAACAGGCGTCCGCGACCCTCGGCCTCGACCATCTCCTCAACGGTGAATCCGAGGCTGTCCAGGTACTCGATCAGGCCGGACCGTTCGCGCGCGTTCGCGATTCCGGCGGCTTCCAGCGCATCGAAATCGACCACCTACCCGAGTCTGCCAGCGTCGACGCGCGGATTAGGGTGGATTCCCGTGAGGGAGACCAGGTGAGCGAAGTCCAACATGGCCCCCTCGAGGACCGTCATCGTCAACTCGGCGCGAGTTTCGCCGAATTCGGGGGCTGGCAGATGCCGGTCTCGTACGCCGGCACGGTGAGCGAGCACACGGCGACGCGTAACGCGGTCGGCCTTTTCGACGTCAGTCACCTCGGCAAGGCGCTGGTGCGTGGACCCGGCGCCGCCGAATACGTCAACTCCGCGCTGACCAACGATCTGCGCCGCGTCGGGCCCGGCAAGGCGCAATACACGTTGTGCTGCACCGATTCCGGCGGCGTCATCGACGACCTGATCGCCTACTACGTCTCCGATGACGAGATCTTCCTTGTCCCCAACGCCGCCAACACCGCCGCGGTGGTCGCCGCGCTGCAGGAGCGCGCACCCGCCGGCCTGACCATCACCGACGAGCATCGGTCGTACGCCGTGCTCGCGGTGCAGGGACCCAAATCGGCCGAGGTCGTCGGCGGGCTGGGGCTGCCGACCGACATGGACTACATGGGCTATGAGGACGCCGAACTCAGCGGAGTCCCGGTGCGGGTGTGCCGCACCGGTTACACCGGCGAGCACGGCTATGAGCTGCTGCCGCCGTGGGATCAGGCTCCTGTGGTCTTCGATGCACTGGTCGACGCCGTCGGTTCGGCCGGGGGCGAGCTTGCCGGGCTGGGTGCCCGTGACACGCTGCGCACCGAGATGGGATATCCGCTGCACGGTCACGAACTCTCGCGCGACATCTCGCCGCTTGCTGCGCGGTGCGGCTGGGCCATCGGGTGGCGCAAAGACGCGTTCTGGGGCCGTGACGCGCTGCTGGCCGAGAAGGAGGCCGGTCCGAAGCGCCTGCTGCGCGGGCTGAAGGCCGTCGGCCGCGGTGTGTTGCGGCCCGACCTCACCGTGCTCGACGGGGACACCGAGATCGGCTTGACGACGTCGGGAACCTTCTCTCCGACCTTGAAAGTGGGCATTGCGCTGGCGCTGATTGACACCGCCGCAGGCATTGCCGACGGCCAAACGGTCTCCGTCGACGTGCGCGGTCGCGGCCTCGAGTGCGAGGTGGTCAAACCCCCGTTTGTCGAGGCAAAAACCCGGTAGCGAGCGGATATACAATCGCGTCATGACTGACCGCCTCGAGTTCACCGTCGATCGCAACGCGGATCCGGCGAGTGACGAGGTACGTGCTCAGATCCTGGCCAATCCTGGATTCGGCCGCTTTCACACCGATCACATGGTGTCGATCGACTACGTCGCACCCAAAGGTTGGCACAACGCGCGGGTGATCCCGTACGGCCCCATCGAACTCGATCCGTCGGCGATCGTGCTGCACTACGCCCAAGAGGTGTTCGAAGGCCTGAAGGCATACCGCTGGGCCGACGGCTCCATCGTGTCGTTCCGCCCGGAGGCCAACGCCAGGCGGCTGCGGACCTCGGCTCGCCGGATCGCCATCCCCGAACTGCCGGAAGAGGTGTTCATCGAATCGCTGCGGCAGCTGATCGCCGTCGATGAGCCGTGGGTGCCGCCCGCCGGCGGTGAGGAGTCGCTCTACCTGCGGCCCTACATCTTCGCCACCGAACCCGGTCTCGGTGTGCGCCCCGCCACCGAATACCGCTACTTGGTGATCGGTTCGCCCGCGGGAGCGTACTTCCCGCGCGGCATCAAGCCGGTCAGCGTGTGGCTGTCCACCGAGTATGTGCGTGCCTGCCCTGGCGGCACCGGGGCCGCCAAATTCGGCGGAAACT
This sequence comes from uncultured Actinomycetota bacterium, assembly GCA_963851115.1. Classification (GTDB taxonomy): domain Bacteria; phylum Actinomycetota; class Actinomycetes; order Mycobacteriales; family Mycobacteriaceae; genus Mycobacterium. The sequence goes on along the minus strand of CAWKOI010000014.1, from coordinate 78,583 downwards.
ACGCCGCCTCGTTGGTGGCGCAGGCGCAGGCCGCTGACAACGGTTGCGATCAGGTGGTGTGGCTGGACGCCACCGAACGCCGCTACGTCGAAGAGATGGGCGGGATGAACCTGTTCTTCGTGTTCGGCAGCGGCGGCACGGCGCGGCTGGTCACCCCGGAGCTGACTGGCTCACTGCTGCCCGGCATCACCCGGGATTCGTTGCTGCAGTTGGCAACTGATGCCGGCTTCGCCGTCGAGGAGCGCAAGATCGACGTCGACGAATGGCAGAAGAAGGCGGCCGCTGGTGAGATCACCGAGGTGTTCGCGTGTGGAACGGCCGCCGTCATCACTCCGGTGTCGCACGTGAAGTACGCCGATGGCGAGTTCACCATCGCAGACGGTGAACCCGGCGAAATCACCATGGCGTTGCGCGACACGTTGACCGGCATCCAGCGCGGCATGTTCGCCGACACGCACGGCTGGATGGCCCGGCTGAGCTGATCGACTACGCGTCGATCAGCGCCTCATGCTCCGGGCAGTAGGTAGCGATGGACGCGCCGACGAAGAACGCCGAGTCCTCGAACTCCAGGTCGGTGTAGTCGTAGACGGCCGTGATGGCGTCGATCAGGTCGCCGCCCTCGTCGATCACCGCGCAGACGTCGTGGGCGACGCTGATCGCTTCTTGCTCGGAAGGCGGTTCGATGCCCTGGTCGGTGATGACCGTGATGAAGGTGTCGTCAGCGACGGTGGCCCCAGCGGTGGCGGCGGATGCGAGCGCGGCGAGGCCGAGGCCGGTGGCAGCGGCGGCAGCGCCGACGAAGGTGGTGAGGCGGCGAACGAACATTTCGGATTCCTTTCGGTTGTCACGGTGTCCCGTGCGGGTACCGAAAGATTCCGAGAGGCCCCTTGGCGAATCCTTGATGGATCCTTGGCAGCTTCTAGTCAGCTACGCATGACCGTCCAGAGCCCCGTGCTGATCGCCCGCGACGAAGGCGAACACTTCCATTTCCTCAACACCGTCTACACCGCAAAGATCAACAGTGAGCAGTCGCTCGGCGCCGCCGGTTCACCGCCACGATGTCGAGGACGAACTCTTCTATGTCATCGATGGCGAGCTGTGGATCTCGTGCGGCGACGTTGAGGCCGTGCACGGCGCGGCGCGTGGTCCTAACCGATTGCCAGCCCGACGGCGGTCACCGTTGTCGTCACCTCGATCGCCGCGCCGAGCACGTCGCCGGTGATGCCGCCGAACCTGCGGACGCAGTGCGCGACCAGTGCCGCCGTGCAGGCCAGCGCGACCAGGACGGCGACCGGACCCTGCCACGGCCGCGGGCCCGCCCACACCGCCAGCGCGGCAACGGCGACAGTCCACAGGATCACCACCCCCACCGGCTGGGTGCCTGCCACCCGGGCGCCCAGCGAACTGCCCGCGGCTGCAGGCACCGAGCGACGGCAGGCCACCACCGCGGCCACCCGGCCCGCCGTCACCGCCGAGATCACGGCCAGCGCGCTCAGGTTCGCGAATGCCAGCGCCTGCGTCAGGATCGTCACCACCACGGCCGCTACGCCGAACGGCCCTGCCGAGCCGTCGCGCATCACCTCGAGCGCCCGCTGGCGCGGCCCGTAGCAGCCCAGTCCGTCGGCGGTGTCGGACAGCCCGTCGATGTGCAGGCCGCGGGTGGCGATCAGCAGTGCGGCCACCGCCAGCATGCCCGCGAGCGGGCTGGGAGACCCGAAGGCCCACGACGCCGCCCACAACACCCCCGCGGCAAGCGCTCCGAGCGCGGCGCCCACCACGCGGCAGCGCGGTCAGCACGCCGCGGCCCGGCGGTCGCGCCCGCGCGCGTAGGAAGGACGGTGCCGAACGCGAAAGCGCCGGTGACCGAACGGATCACGCAGTGATTCCGGCTTCGTCGAACGTGGCCATCGACGCCAGCGTCGCCACCGCGGCCCTCACGATGGGCAGGGCGACCGCGGCGCCGGTGCCCTCGCCGAGCCGCATCCGCATGTCGACGATCGGTTCCAGCTCCAGGCGCTGCAGGGCGACGGCGTGGGCCGGTTCGGGCGACCGATGACCCGCCTGCCACCACAGCCGCGCGCCCGGTGCGAGCCGGTCGGCCACCACCGCGGCCGCGGTCACCACCAGGCCGTCAAGCAGCAGCGGCGTGCGGCGCACCGCGGCCTGCGCGCAGAACCCCGCCATCGCGGCCACATCCGCGCCGCCGCAGATCCGCAGCAACGCAACGGGATCCGCGGACACTCCGCGGGCGCGATACAGCGCGTCGCGGATCGCGGCGGTCTTGCGGGCCCAACCCGCATCGTCGATGCCGGTACCCCGGCCGACTACAGCGACCGGTTCGGAGTTGGTCAGGGCCGCGATCAAAGTGGTTGCCGCCGTGGTGTTTCCGATGCCCATGTCGCCTGCGATCAGCAGATCCGCGCCGGAGTCGACCTCTTCGTCGGCGATCCGGCGGCCGGCCTCGATCGCGGCCGTCGCCTCGTCGGCTGACAGCGCATCCTCGACGGCGATGTTGCCGCTGCCGCGGCGCACCTTGTGCGCGCCGATCGACGGCGACAGCGGCTCGTCCACATCAACCGCGATGTCGGCCACCCGCACGCTCGCGCCGGCCGCCTCGGCCAGCACGTTGATCGCGGCACCGCCGGCCTCGAAGTTGGCGACCATCTGCGCGGTGACCTCCGCCGGGTACGCCGACACTCCGGCCGTGGTCACGCCGTGATCCCCGGCGAACACCACCACCCGCGGGCGCTGAAACTGCCGGGGCGGGCAGACGCCCTGGCACGACGCCACCCAGACCGACAGATCCTCGAGCCTGCCCAGCGCGCCGGGCGGCTTGGTCAACCGGTCCTGACGTGCCCGCGCCGCCGCAGCCGATCCAGCGTCCGGCGGCGCGATCACTCCGAAACGTCGTCACGCCGGCTCCTTGACGGTCATCGGCTGGCCCGCGACCACCAGCACCACCCGGTCGCACAGGCCGGCCAGCCGCTGGTTGAGGGTGCCCAACTCGTCGGCGAAACGGCGACCCGACTCCGTATGCGGCACCACGGTCAACCCGACCTCGGGGCTGACCAGCGCCAGCGGCGCCCCGAACGCCGCCACCGCGTCGAGCAGATCATCGGTATCGGCGCGCACCGATGCGCCGGTCCATGCGCCGCGCCGGTCCATCGCCGCCGTCAGCCAGCCGCCGACGTCGTCGACGAGCGTCGCCGTCGCGGTGTCCGACCGCAATTGCGTTGCCACATCGACGGTTTCGACGGTCGTCCAATGTGACGGCCGACGGTCGCGGTGTGCGGCCACCCGGGCGGACCAGTCGGTGTCAGCGTCCGGTGCCGGACCGGTGGCCAGGTAGCGCACGGGCAGGTCTTCGGCGATCGATTCGGCGATCGCTGCCTCCGCCCACTGCGATTTGCCCGACCGGATACCACCGAGCACCAGAATGCGCACCGCGGTTCAGGCGACCTTGTCTCCGCGGTTGACCTGTGGCCGCGGCGCACGCATCCGGCGCAGTTGCGAGGCGCGGCTGGCGGCGTAAAAGCCCAACTTCCAACCACTTTCGGTGTTGTTGGGGAACTTCTCGTCGACCAGCCGATTGACCTTGCGGCCGACGATCAACCCGTCGATCACCATGATCAGCACCAGCACCAGCATGGCGGGGGAGAGCAGTCGCTGCACCTGAACCGACGGCACCGCCAGCATGACGAAGATCAGACCGAGTGCGGCGGGCATGAACAAGCCCAGCACGTTGCGGCGCGAATCCACCACGTCGCGCGCGAACCGGCGCACCGGCCCCTTGTCGCGCGGCAGCAGGTAGGCGTCCTCGCCGGCCATCATCTTCTCGCGGCGTTCGGACATGTCCGCGCGCCGGGAGATTTTCTCTGCCTTGCGTTCCTCGCGGCTGAGCTTTCGGACGGCCGAGTTCCTTGCGGCGGCGGCGCGCCTCGGCGGCCGTCATCGGGGCGGGGGCGACCGGGCCGCGCTTGCGAGCGGCCTCGCTGCGTTTCGGGGTCGGCCTGCCCTTCGGGGCCGTGCCGGCTTCCTTGACGCCGTTCTGGGAGGCCCGGAGCGCGTCCTCGGAACCGCCGTCGTCGGACGGGGTGTTGTCTTTGCGGCGGCCCAGCAGCTTCACGTCTGCCAGGTTACTTCCGATTGGTCCGCGCCCGACATGCAGCTGCGGTATTCGCGCCATAGGCTGCTGTGGTGAGCGGCCTGCGCGTATTGATAGCCCCGGATTCGTTCGGCGACAGCCTCACCGCGGTGCAGGCCGCCGAGGCCATCGCCGCCGGGTGGCGACGTGCCCGCCCAGGCGACACGCTGACCCTGGCACCGCAGTCGGACGGCGGGCCGGGCTTCGTCGGCGTGCTGGCCAGCAGGCTCGGTGACGTGCAGACGCTGCGGGTGAGCGGCCCGCTGACCGCGGAGGTATCCGCGGATTGGGTACTCGACCAAGCCACGCCGGGCACCGCCTACATCGAATGCGCGCAGGCGTGCGGGCTGGCGTTACTGGGCGGACCGCCGACCGTGCAGACCGCGTTGGCCGCACACAGCAGGGGAGTGGGACAGCTCATCGCCGCGGCTCTCGACGCTCGAGCCGGCCGGATCGTCGTCGGCCTCGGCGGCAGCAGCTGCACCGACGGCGGCCGGGGCATGGTCGACGAACTCGGCGGGCTGGCGACCGCCCGCAAGCTGCTGGCCGGCATCGAGCTCATCGCCGCCACCGACGTCGAGCACCCACTGCTCGGGCCGATGGGGGCCGCGAGGGTGTTCGGGCCACAGAAGGGCGCCGACCCCGAAACCGTCCTCATCCTCGAGCGGCGGCTCGCCGACTGGGCGGCAGAGCTCGACGCGGCGGCCGGCCGCGAAGTCAGCGGCGAACCGGGCGCGGGCGCCGCCGGAGGCATCGGCGCGGCGCTGCTGGCACTGGGCGGCCGGCGCGAATCCGGGGCGGCGATCATCGCCGAACACACCCGGCTGGCCGAGGACGTGGCCGCCGCGGACCTCGTCATCACCGGCGAGGGGCGGTTCGACGACCAGTCGCTGCACGGCAAGGTGGTCAGCGCACTTGCGGGTGCGGCGCGGTCGCGGCATATTCCGGTATTGGTGCTGGCCGGTCAGGTCACGCTCGACGAACCGACGCTCAACGTGGCGGGAATCACGGCGGCGTCGTCGATCGCCGAGCACGCCGGGTCGGTGCAGCTGGCCATCGTCGACGCGGCAAACCAGCTGGCCGGGCTGTCCGAACGGACGGCTGCGGGCTGGGGACAGACTCGGGAATAGCGGCGAAACAAGGTACCGTTGAGACAGAAAGCCCCACAAGATGAGGCACTAAGGGAGACGTGATGACTGTTCAGGAAGAGTCGGCGACCGGGACCACCACCCATGGTGTGACCCTCACCGACGCGGCTGCCGCCAAGGCGAAGGCGTTGCTGGACCAGGAAGGCCGTGATGACCTGGCCTTGCGCATCGCCGTTCAGCCGGGCGGGTGCGCCGGGTTGCGCTACAACCTCTTCTTCGACGACCGGGCCCTCGACGGCGACCTGACCGCTGAGTTCGGCGGCGTCGCGTTGACGGTGGACCGGATGAGCGCCCCCTACGTTCAGGGCGCCACGCATCGACTTCGTCGACACCATCGAGAAGCAGGGCTTCACGATCGACAACCCCAACGCCACGGGGTCGTGCGCCTGCGGCGATTCGTTCAACTGATTCAGTACTGACCGGCCGTCCGCGGCAGATACGAGCAGACCAGGATCTCGTTGTCCTGGGCGAGTAATTGTGCGACGGCCTGTTCCTCGTTGTCGCCGCCGCCGGATCGGCCCGCCGGGACCACCTGCATGGTGAACAGCACCTGAGCCTGATGGGGCGAGGTGAGCACCATCTTGTCGATCGAGGTCACCTCGGCACGGCTGTACTGCTTGCGAAACGCGTCGCTGCTCAGGCTTGCCAGCGCGAGATCGGACCGGCGCTCCTTGACGGCGTCGAACAGCCCGCACAGCGTGTGGCGCGCGACGGTCTCGTCATCGCCGTTGGTCATCGCGTCGAGGTACTCCTGAATGGCCGTCTTGGCCGACGCGTCGGTCAGCGCGCTGGTGCCCGCCGACTTGTCGCGACCGGCCGCCAGCACAATCGCGGCCACGAGTCCCGCCACCACCGCGAGCGCCAGCACCACCCCGGCGACAAGTCGCCAGCGCCGTTTCCTTGGATATTGGACCGGTGGCGGCAGCATGCCCGGATATGCCGACGGCACATTGTCCGGATATGGCTGAACCGGAAATGTTTCTGGATACATTTGCGGGCCGACCGGTCCAGCGCCGTATTCGGGCGGGTACGGACCAGCCATGTATTTGCTCCCCCGAAGTGTGTATCGGAATTCGCCTGTCTACAGTGACCGGACGGGCACTTGTAGGCAGGTTAGCGCACCGGCCGCGGGTGTCCCGCTGGGTAAGCTTATCTAGGCGGCTTAACTAATGGAGGGTGACGTTTCGTGACCATTGCGGTGACCGGATCCATTGCGACCGACCATCTCATGCGATTTCCCGGTCGGTTTTCCGAGCAGCTGTTGGCCGATCACCTGCAAAAGGTTTCGCTGAGCTTCCTGGTCGACGATCTGGTGGTGCACCGCGGCGGAGTCGCAGGCAACATGGCGTACGCCATCGGCCTGCTCGGGGGTGACGTGGCGCTGGTGGGCGCCGTAGGCCAGGACTTCGACGACTACCGGCAATGGCTCGAATCGGCCGGGGTGGACTGCGACAACGTGCTCATCTCGGACACCGCCTACACCGCTCGGTTCGTCTGCACCACCGACGCCGCCATGGCGCAGATAGCGTCGTTTTATCCCGGGGCGATGTCGGAGGCCCGCAACATCTCGCTCGCTGACGTGGTCTCCCGTGTCGGCACACCGGAATTGGTGATCGTCGGCGCCAACGACCCCGATGCGATGTTCCTGCACACCGAGGAATGCCGCAAGCTCGGCCTGGCGTTCGCCGCCGACCCGTCCCAGCAGTTGGCACGCTTGAACGGCGATGAGATCCGTCGGCTCATCAACGGGGCCGCTTACCTGTTCACCAACGACTACGAGTGGGACCTTCTTCGGCAGAAGAGCGGTTGGAGCGAGGCGCAGGTGATGAGCCAGATCGGGCTGCGGGTCACCACTCTGGGTCCCAAGGGCGTCGACCTGGTCTCCTCGGACGGCCACTTCATCCACGTCGACGTCGTGCCGGAAAAGCATCAGGCCGATCCGACCGGTATCGGCGACGCGTTCCGGGCCGGTTTCCTCACCGGCCGCAGCGCCGGCCTGAGCCTCGAGCGATCCGCTCAACTGGCGTCCCTGGTCGCCGTGCTGGTGTTCGAGGCACCCGGCCCGCAGGAGTGGAACTGGGACCACGATGAGGCTGTCGCGCGGCTGACCGACGCCTACGGCGCCGAGGCGGGCGACGAGATCGCCAAGGCGCTCGGCAAAGCTAAATCTGCACGGGATAGGTCGGCTCGCTGATCTGCGGGGTCACGCTGTGCTCGACGAAGATCGCGTGCCACAGCATGAAAATCAGCACGGTCCACAGTCGACGGCTGTGATCGCTTGTGCCGCTGCGGTGTTCGTCGAGCATGGTCCGCACCGCGGCGACGTCCACCAGGTCACCGGCCTGTGACGCGCTTACTGTCGCATAGGCCCAGTCCAGTAGTTCTCCTGCCCGCAGCCAGTGCCGGATCGGGACGGGGAAGCCGAGCTTCGGCCGGTTGAGCACATGCGCGGGAACGATGGGCTCCAGCGCCCGTCGCAGCGCGAATTTCGTGGTGGCCCTGGTGATCTTCTGTTCCAGCGGCAGCCGCGATGCCACCGCGAAGACCTCGGGATCCAGGAATGGGACCCGCAGCTCCAGCGAATTGGCCATGGTCATCTTGTCGGCCTTGACCAGGATGTCACCGCGCAGCCAGGTGAACAGGTCGATGTGTTGCATGCGGGCCACCGGGTCCCAGCCGTCGGACTGGCGGTAGATCGGCGCGGTGACGTCGGTGTGCGTCCAGTCCTCGCGGAATCCGGGCAGCACCGCCCGCAGCTGCGCGTCGGAGAAGCTGCGGGCGTTGCCGTAGTAGCGCTCCTCAAGGGTCTGGCTGCCCCGGTGCAGCAGGCTCTTGCCGCGCATACCGTCGGGCAGCGGCTTCGACGCCTTGCCGAGCGATCGGCGCACCGGCCGCGGGAGATAGTCAAAAGGCCGCAGCGACAACGGTTCCCGGTAGATGGTGTACCCGCCGAACAGCTCGTCGGCACCCTCGCCGGAAAGCACGACCTTGACGTGCTTGCGGGCCTCGCGAGCGATGAAGAACAGCGGCACCAGCGCCGGGTCGGCCACGGGTTCGTCGAGATACCAGACAATTTCGGGGAGCGCCGCGACGAACTCGGCCTGATTGACCACCTTCGTGACGTGCCGGGCACCGATCGCCTCCGCCGACGCGACAGCGACGTCGACCTCGGAGAAGCCCTCGCGTTCGAACCCGGTGGTGAACGTGATCAACCGCGGGTTGTGCCGCATGGCCAGCGCGGCGATCGCGGTCGAGTCGATACCGCCGGACAGGAAGGCGCCGACGGTGACGTCGGCGCGCATGTGCTTGGCGACCGAATCCTCCAGCACCGCGGTGATCTCGTCGTAGCGGGCCTGCTCGCCGCCGGAGCTGAAGGGTTTGGCGTCGAAACGCGGGGTGAAGTAGCGGGTCACCTCGGGCGACTTCCCGGGCCGCACGCGGGCATAGCTGCCCGATTCCAGCCTTCGCACGCCGTGGTGAAGGGTCTCCGGCTCGGGCACGTACTGCAGCACGGTGTAGTGCTGCACGGCGCGCTCGTCGATGCCCCGGTCGATTCCCAGTTCTGGGCCCAACTCGAGCAGGCACTTCTTCTCACTGCCCACCGCGGTGCCGCCCGGCCCGGTCGCCATGAACAACGGCTTGATGCCGAACGGGTCACGCGCGCAGAACAATTCGTGCTCGGCCGTGTCCCACAGCGCGAACGCGAACATGCCGCGCAGCCGAGTCAGGGCCCCGGTGCCCCAGTGGTGGTAGGCGGCGACGATCGCCTCGCCGTCACCGTCGGTGGCGAAGACGGCGCCGTGCTTGGCGGCCAGCTCCTCGCGCAGCTCGAGGTAGTTGTAGATCTCGCCGTTGAACACCAGCACATAGCGGTCGGGTGCCTCGGGCGGACCCCAGCGCAGCGGCTGATGGCTGTGTGCGATGTCGATGATCGACAGCCGGTTGAAGCCGAGCACGACCCGCTCATCGGACCACGTGCCCGGCTCATCCGGGCCGCGGTGACGCATCAGGTGCGAGGCCCCGGAAACCGCGTCGACGAGGGCAGCCGAGACGTCGGCGGACGGGTCACGCAGAAGGGCCAGCAGTCCGCACACCGCGCCAGTATGCCTAATCAGGCGCGGACGAAAGGAGCACGAGCTTCAAAGTGGGTGTGTGTCGAGACTGGCACCCGGGGGTGGTCTACGCTGCGTAGTATTCGCCTGGTTCTACTGACTTCTAGGAGGCTCCAGCGTGACACCTCGCGTGTTTCGGGTGGTGGCGTTGTCAGTCGTCCTGGGTGGCACGGCGTTGCTGCTCAGCGGGTGTAGCTGGTCGGAGGTGCTGGGCCTGGGCTGGCCCGAGGGCATCACCCCGGAAGCTCACCTCAACCGCGAGCTGTGGATCGGCTCGGTGATCGCCTCCCTGGTGGTCGGCGTGATCGTGTGGGGCCTGATCTTCTGGACCTCGGCGTTTCACCGGCACAAGAAGACCGACACGGAGCTGCCGCGCCAGTTCGGCTACAACATGCCGCTGGAACTGGTGCTCACCGTGGTGCCGTTCCTGATCATCTCGGTGCTCTTCTACTTCACCGTCGTGGTGCAGGAGAGGATGCTGCACAAGGACCCCAACCCCGAGGTCGTCATCGACGTCACCGCCTTCCAGTGGAACTGGAAGTTCGGCTATCAGAAGGTCGCTTTCACCGACGGCACGTTCAACTACGACGGCGCCGACCCGGAGCGTAAGGCGGCGGTGGCATCCGGGCCGGAGGGACTGGAGGGACCGCACGGCGGCGAGTTCGGCGCGATCGCGGGCAAGAACCCGGAGGACCGCACGTATCTCAACTTCGACAAGGTCGAAACGCTGGGTTCGTCCACCGAGATTCCTGTGCTGGTGGTGCCTTCCGGCAAGCGCATCGAGTTTCAGATCGCCTCGGCCGATGTGGTCCACGGGTTCTGGGTGCCGGAGTTTCTGTTCAAGCGCGACGTGATGCCGGATCCGAAGGCCAACAACTCGGACAACGTCTTCCAGGTCAGCGAGATCATGAAGACCGGCGCGTTCGTCGGGCGCTGCACGGAGATGTGCGGCACGTATCACTCGATGATGAACTTCGAGCTACGGGTGGTGGCGCCCAACGACTTCAAGGCGTATCTGGAGCAGCGCATCGCAGGCAAGACCAACGCCGAGGCGCTGCGGGCCATCAACCAGCCGCCAACGGCCGTCACCACGAAGCCGTTCGACACCCGGCGCGGCGAGGGGGCACCCGAGGTGCCCCAGGCGAGCAAGTAGGGGCACCACATGCACATCGAAGCCAGGCTGTTCGAGTTCCTGACCGCGTTCTTCGTGCTGTCGGCGGTGGTGTATGCCGTGCTGACCGCGATGTTCGCCAACGGCGGTGTCGAGTGGGCAGGTTTGACCGCGCTGGTGATGACGTCCGGCCTGACGCTGATCATCGGGACGTTCTTCCGGTTCGTGGCCCGACGTCTCGACACTCGGCCCGAGGATTACGAAGACGCCGAGATCAGCGACGGCGCGGGGGAGCTGGGCTTCTACAGCCCGCACAGCTGGTGGCCGGTCATGATCGCGCTGTCGGCCTCGGTCACCGCCGTGGGTGTCGCACTGTGGCTGCCGTGGCTGATCGCGGCGGGCGCCTGCTTCGTGTTGGCGACCGCGGCCGGCCTGGTTTTCGAGTACTACACCGGCCCCGAGAAGCACTGACCCTGAAAAGGTCACAATCGGGACACCACTTCCCCCGCAAACCGCGCTGCGAGATTCATCCGGCTCGTCTGTTTGGGTAGTGTTGCCGAGGCACGGTCAGCCGCTTGTGGCGTATCGCGCCGCTGAAGTAGTCGAGAAGGATAGGCGTAGATGAGCGGGCCGAACCCCCCAGGGCCGGATTCTGAAGGGTCGGATATCCCAGGTCAGGAGCCGGGCAGCCAGCCCACTTCCGACCAGCCCACGCGGGATGTCAGTGGAGCGCCGGCGCCGGCGACATCGGACACCGGCGACACCGAGATTCACTCGCAGGCTTACTCCGCACCGGAGTCCGAGCAGTTCACCAGTGGCCCGTACGTGCCCGCCGATTCGTCGCTGTACGACTACGACAGCTACGACCCGGCCACCGAGCTGGTCGACCAGCAGCCGCCGCCGCGCTGGCCCTGGGTGGTGGGCGTGGCCGCGATCATCGCCGCCATCGCCCTCGTCGCGTCCGTATCCGTATTGGTCACCCGCACCGATACCGACAACCTCGCAACACCGGAGACCACGACCACCGCGCCACCGGTGCAAGACGCGATCACCACGACGACCCCACCGCCGCCGCCACCCCCGCCGCCACCGACGACGGAGGAGCCGCCGCCGCCACCGCCGGAGACCGTGACCGTCACCCAGGAGCCGCCGCCCCCGCCTCCGCCGCCGGCACCCACCGAGGCGCCGCCCCCGCCTCCGGCGACCGCCGAGGCGCCCCCGGCGCCTCCCCCGACCACGACGACGCGGCCAGGCCCGCGTCAGGTCACCTATTCGGTGACTGGGACCAAGGCGCCCGGTGACATCATCACCGTCACCTACGTCGACGCGTCGGGGCGCAGTCGAACGCAGCGAAACGTCTATATCCCGTGGTCGCTGACGGTGACGCCGATCTCGCAGTCCGAAGTCGGCTCGGTGCAGGCGTCGAGCCTGTTCCTGGTGAGCAGGCTCAACTGCTCGATCACCACCAGCGACGGCACGGTGTTGTCGTCGAACACCAACAACGCCGCGCAGACCAGCTGCTGATGGCATACGACACGGAAGCCGCGGGCGGCTCGCGGTTGCGTTCAGCCTTTGATCCAAGCGAGCTGGATCGCATAGACCGCATCCTGCTCGGCGCGTGCGCGGCGATCTGGCTTGCCGCGCTCGGGGCAGGGGTCGCCGCCGTGGTGGCCCTCGTGGACCTGGCACGTGGCCACCCCGAGTCGTCGGGGGAGTCCGCGACGCCGTGGCTGCTGTACACCGTCATCGGCGTTTCCGCGGCGGTGATCATCGGCGCAGTGCCACTGCTTCTGCGGGCCCGCCGAACGGCGCTAGAGGACGCGCAGCCACCCGCCCGCCCTGCCGTGCGGACCCCGCAGCCGCCGCCGGCACGCGGCGCCGAGGCGCCCACCCAGAAGCTACGGGTTCTCGGCACGGCAGCAGAGCCGGTCAACCCACGGCCCGGCTACCCGGCGCCCCGGATGCCGATCACGGCGGCCGCAGCCCCACCCATGACCGCGGTCGACCAGCTGTGGCTGCGCTGTGCGGTAGTGATCGCGTGCGCCATCGGCATCGCCATGGTGGCCATCGGCGTGGCGACCTACCTGATGGCCGTCGACAGCAACGCGGCGGCCTGGGTCTTCTACGTGCTGGCCGGTTTGATCACGCTGGGAATGCCCGCCGTGCCGTGGTTCTACCTGCGCGAGCTGCGCGCGCTGCTGGAAGAGCCTGCCGCGTAGTCACCAGGTTCTAGTGGTGCCCGTTCGTCTCGCCGTTTGACGAGCCGTTGCGATCCTGGTGCTCACGCAATGCGGTGAGCGCCTTGCGTTCTGCGGCATGAGACGCCTCGGTCAGCGCCTCGTGCTCGGAGACCGGGTCGGCGAACAGGAAGCCGCCGGTGCCGGGTGCGCCGGCGGAGCCGAGCTTGTTCATCCGTTTCGGCACGGCGGCACCCTGGTATTCCAATGGAATCGGATGGCCGTGCTCGTCGACCGGTCCCAGCGGCTGATGCAGCTCGATGTAGGCGCCGTGCGGCAGCCGCTTGATGATGCCGGTCTCGATGCCGTGCTCGAGCACCGCGCGATCGCTGCGCTGCAGGCCGACCGCCCATCGGTAGGCGATGTAGTAGACGATCGCAGGCAGCACCACCATGCTGATGCGCGCCGATCCACGTCGTCGCGTTGAGCGAGATGTGGAACTTCAACGCGATGACGTCGTTCATCGCGGCTCAAAGTGAGCACCATGTAGAACGCGATGGCCATCGCGCCAATCGCGGTGCGCACCGGGGCATCTCGTGGCCGCTGAAGCAGATTGTGGTGCGCGTCGTCGCCGGTGAGCCTCTTCTCGATCCATGGGTAGACGATGAGCAGGATGAACATCAGGCCCATGATCAAAGCGACGGCGACGGCGGCAGGAATGGTGTGGCCGAACGGGTAGAACTCCCACGCCGGCCAGATCCGCGCCAGGCCCTCGGTCCACATCATGTAGAAGTCGGGCTGACTGCCCGCCGACACATGCGACGGCTTATAAGGACCTAATTGCCAGATCGGGTTGATCTGCAGCAGGCCGCCCATCAGGCCGAGGATGCCGACGATGATCGCGAAGAACGCGCCGGACTTGACCGCGAACACCGGCATGACCCGCACGCCGACGACGTTCGTTCTCGGTACGGCCGGGCCCGGGGAACTGGGTGTGCTTCTGGAACCACAACAGCGCAAGGTGAATCCCGATGAGCGCCAGCATGATTCCCGGGATGATCACGATGTGCAGCGCGTACATGCGCGGGAGCCAGTAGCCGTCCTGTGCACACTGGTATCCAACCCCGCCGCACGGGAAGTCGCCGCCGAACAGCGACCAGTGCAACCACGTGCCGATCACCGGCATGCCCAGCGAGATCGAACTCAGCGCGGCCCGCAGTCCGATGCCCGACAGCAGGTCGTCGGGCAGCGAGTAACCGAAGTATCCCTCGAACATCGCCAGGATCAGTAGCAGCGCGCCGATCGCCCAGTTGACCTCGCGCGGGCGGCGGAACGCGCCGGTGAAGAAGATGCGGGCCAAGTGCACCATGATCGACGCGGCGAACAGCAACGCCGCCCAGTGGTGGATCTGGCGGACGAACAGGCCGCCGCGCACCTCGAAGCTGATGTCGAGCGTTGACGCGTAGGCCTTTGACATCTCCACACCGCGCAGCGGTTGATAGACGCCGTCGTAGATGATTTCGGCCATCGACGGATCGAAGAACAGAGAAAGGTAGACGCCGGTGATCAGCAGGACGATGAAGCTGTACAAGGCGATCTCACCCAGCAGGAACGACCAGTGGGTGGGGAACACCTTGTTGAGCTGTCGTCGTACCGCCGCCGACGGGTGGTAACGCGAATCGATCGCTTCGCCTTGTGCCGCCGCGATTTCAGCCATATTCGGCTTTGGCAATTTCGGACTCATGACTTCCGCTCCCAGAATGCCGGGCCGACGGGCTCGATGAAGTCGCCGTTGGCGACCAGATACCCGTCTTGGTCAATGGTGAGGGGCAGCTGCGCCAACGCTCGCGCAGCCGGACCGAATATGGGTCTCGCGAAGTGCAGTGCGTCGAATTGCGATTGGTGGCACGGGCAGAGGATGCGATAGGTCTGCTGCTCGTAAAGCGAAGAGGGACAACCCAGATGCGAGCACACCTTGGTGTAGGCGAACAAGTCGCCGAAGTTGAAGCTCTCCTGGCCCTTGCGCTTGACCACCCGGGGCAGGTCCTGTGGCTTGATGCGGATGAGCATCACCGGATTGCGCACACCCATGGTGATTTCGGAGAGCCTGTGGTGCGATTCGACGGTGGTGCCGTCCCCGTCGGATTCCCGCCACGGAAACACGGTCTCCATACCGCCCGCGTCGATGTCCTCCGGACGCATCTTGACGTAGGTCCCGTTGCCGGTCGCGCGGGCCACGTAGATGGTCTCGCCGTTGAATCGGGGGGTCCAGCCCGAGGTCCACAGCACGGCCTTCTTGCCTTCGGCCGTGGGAACCACCGGCTTCCACGGATTCTTGATCAGGCCGCCGGCGAACGCCACCAAGGTGCCGAGGCCGAACGCGCCAAGCCCGACGCCCAGTGACAAACCGATCAGCTTGCGGCGCTTGATCGTTGAGTCCTCCAGCGACCCGGCGAGGTTGGCCGCGATGGTCTTGCGGTGGATCTCCGGGGAGCGCCCGTCATGGCGATCCTGGATCGAGATCTCTTCGGGAATGAACTTCTTCTGGTAGAGCACCGCGCCGATGCCGATGGCCAGGATCGACAGTCCGAACGTCAACCCGTACAGCGGTGTAGCGAGGTCGTACCAGATGTGTCCGGGGGTGTCTCCGCCCCTGTACTCCCACGGCCAGAAGATGAAGACCACCAGCAGCGCGAGACCCAAAAGGCCGCCCAGCAGAAGCCAATACGCCACCAGACGCTCGGCGCGCTTCTCGGCCTTGGTGTTGGGAACCGGCCAGCGCTCGTCCTTGTAGACGATCTCGACGCCGTCGAGCCTGCCGCCGAGCTCGACCAGCTCGTCGCGCGACATGGCGGCGAGTTCGGCGTCTGTCGGCTGACCGGGAACGCCTTGCTGGCCGGGGGTATCCGTGCCCTTGATGTCGGGTTCTCTGAGTCATGCCCGCGAACCGATCCATAGGGCCACACCGACGATGGCCACGATTCCGATGATCCACATCGCCATGCCCTCTGACGTCGGCCCGAACCCGCCCAGGCCGTACCCGCCCGGGTCGGGCGCTTCGGTGGCCATCCGGACGTAGGCGACGATGTCGCGCTTCTCTTCCGGTGACAGCTGCCGGTCGGAGAACTTCGGCATGTTCTGCGGGCCGGTCACCATCGCGGTATAGATCTGCGCGGGTTCGGCCCCGGCCAGGTCCGGTGCGTACTTGCCCGACGACAGCGCGCCGCCCTTGCCGGTGAAGTTGTGGCACGACGAGCAGTTCAGCCGGAACAGGTCGCCGCCGCGGGCCACGTCGCTGCCGAGCAGCGACTCGGAAGCGATCTGGCCGTTCTCGTCGCGCGGGACCGCGGGTCCGCCACCGTTGGCCTGCACGTATGCGCCGAGCGCGTCGGTCTGCGCCTCGTCGAACTGCGGCGGTTTCTGCGGGGCCTGCGCCTCGCCGCGCATCGCAGGCATGCGGCCGGTCGACACCTGGAAGTAGACGGCGGCCTCGCCGACGCCGATCAGGCTGGGTCCGCGGTCCGGCACGCCCTGCAGGTTGACGCCGTGGCAGGTCACGCACGAGGTGTCGAACAGCTGCTTGCCGGTTCGCAACAGCGCCGAGGCAGACTCGTCCGCGACCGCCACCTGCGGCGACGGTGTCAGGGTGGCCGCCAGGCCACCGGCGACTGCCAGTCCGATCAGCAGCAGCAGCGCTGCCGACAGGCGCCGGCGCAGCCGACGGCGGTTCAATGTCGCCGGCCTTCCGGCTCCGCGGTTCAATGTCGCCGGCCTTCCGGCTCCGCGGGCCTTGTCGGTCATCGAACCCCTTCTCATCGGACGAAGTAGATCGTGGCGAACAGCGCGATCCACACGATGTCGACGAAATGCCAGTAGTACGAGACGACGATCGCGGCCGTCGCCTGCGCGGGGGTGAACTTACTCATCCCGGTGCGGGCCAGCAGGAAGATGAACGCGACCAGCCCACCGATGACGTGCAGGCCGTGGAATCCGGTGGCCAGGTAGAACACCGAGCCGTAGGCGCTGCTGGACAGGGTGGTGCCGTGCTGCGACCAGGTGGATGTACTCGTAGCCCTGGCCGAGCACGAAGAACAGGCCCATCAGGAACGTGATGACATACCACCGCCGCAGCCCGAACACGTCGCCGCGTTCGGCGGCGAACACGCCCATCTGGCAGGTGAACGACGACGCGATCAGCACCAGCGTGACCGGCACCGCCTGAACCAGGTTCAGTTCGGTGGGGGTGCGGGGCCACGCATCGCCGGCCTGAGAGCGCGCGGTGAAGTACATCGCGAACAGCCCAGCAAAGAACATCAGCTCGCTGGAAAGCCATACGATGGTGCCGACACTGACCATATTGGGTCGGTTCAGCGAATGTACTCGCGACGTGATTGCGGTTCCCGAGGTCCCTACAGCGCTCGTCACACCGCAAGTATGACGCTTTGTAGTTGTTGAACTCCACCCGGGTCGAGCAATTCGTCATAATCGGCGGGTGGCATCCCCTCAAGCGCAGCCGTCCGGTTCTGGTGACTCTCCGACGTGGCCCCTGGTCCTTGGCCGGTTGACCACGGGCCAAGCACTTGCGCCCGGGCAGGCGGCCTGGGCGATGGACCAGATCATGACCGGCGCGGCGACCCCCGCGCAGATCGCCGGCTTCGGCGTGTCGATGAAGATGAAGCGCCCGACGCCGGGCGAGGTGACCGAGCTGGCCGACATCATGCTCAAACACGCGCGGCGAGTACCGACGGACGTGATCGGCAACGAGACCGTCGACGTCGTCGGCACGGGCGGTGACGGCGCCAACACGGTCAACCTGTCGACGATGGCGGCGATCGTGGTCGCCGCGGCAGGGGTTCCGGTGATCAAGCACGGCAACCGGGCGGCGTCGTCGCTGTCCGGCGGTGCGGACACGCTCGAGGCGCTCGGGGTGCGCATCGATCTGGGGCCCGACGAAGTGGCCCGCAGCGTCGCCGAGGTCGGGATCGGCTTCGCGTTCGCGCCGCAGTTCCACCCGTCGTATCGGCACGCGGGAGTGGTGCGGCGCGAGATCGGTGTCCCGACGGTCTTCAATCTGCTTGGGCCGCTGACGAATCCGGCCTCGCCGCGGGCAGGTCTGATCGGATGCGCGTGGGGTGAGCTGGCCGAGGTGATGGCAGGGGTGTTCGCCACCCGCCGATCCAGCGTGCTGGTCGTGCACGGTGACGACGGCCTCGACGAGCTGACCACCACGACGACGAGCACGATCTGGCGGGTGCAGGCCGGCACCGTCGAGCGGTTGACGTTCGACCCGGCCGCGTTCGGGTTCAAACGCGCCGACATCATCGAGCTCGTCGGCGGCGACGCGGAGGCCAATGCGGCCGAGGTGCGTTCGGTGCTCGCGCGGCGCCAAGGGGCCGGTGCGCGACGCGGTGGTGCTCAACGCGGCCGGTGCGATGGTGGCGCACGCCGGCCTAGCCAGCGACGCCAAATGGGTGCCGGCCTGGGAGTCGGGGCTGGCCCGCGCCGCCGAGGCGATCGACTCCGGTGCGGCCGAAAAGCTGCTCGCGCGTTGGGTGGGGTTCACGCAGAAGGTCTGAACCGTCTTCGCTGCCCACAGCCTGTTCGGCAGCCACCCGCGCCGAGCGCGCCGAGGCGGCCCACGCCGCGAGGCGGCCGGCCGATCCCACCGGTGAGGCGTAACCGGGCTCGGCCCGCACGATGCGCACGCCCGGCTGGGCGAGCCAGCGGGCGATCAGTGCCGTCTCCTCGACCAGCGCACCGCCCAACGGCGCCGAGGTCGGCAGAACAGCTTGTGCCCCAGCGCAAATCGCGTCGATGACCGGCATCGGTGGGACACCGCGGCGGGCGTTGCCTGCGGCCGCCAGTTGCCCGTGGCGGATCACCGCCAGATGCCATCCGCCGTTGCCGTCCGGGCGTGCCGCCACCATTTCCGTGACGGAGACGAGCGCGCGCAGCCGCTGGCCGCGCCACAGCACGTCGATCGCCGCGGCGGCGTGATCGCGCAACCGGGCGGCGGTCTCGTAGCGGTTGCGCTCGGCGAGATCGGTGATGTGGGCCAGCACCGCTTCCAGCGCAACGCTGTGGCGGCCTTCGATCAGTTCGGTCGCGCGCCGCGGGGCGTCGGCGTACTCGACGGCGGTGATGTCGCGCGGCGCGGGACACGGCGACAGCTCCCGTTCGGGGCAGGCGTGCCGCGCGGATCGGCTCAGCCGTGTGGTGCAGGTCCGCACACCGGTGAACCGGGCCAGCAGGGCCGCGGTTTCGACGGCGTCGGCGCGGGACCGGAACGGGCCCACCGCCGTGTCGTACGCGTTTGTGCCGATCGTGTCCCGCACCACGGAAAACCGCGGAAAGGCTTCGTCGGTCAGCACGACCCACCACCAGCGGTGCGGAAACTTCGACCGGCGGTTGTAGGGCGGAGCGTGCGCTGCGAGCAGCCGGAGCTCGCGCACGCCGGCCTCCAGGTCGTGTGCGCACTCGACGTGGTCGACCGCGGTGGCCAGCGACGCCATCTCCTTGATGCGGGTCCGCGGGTCCGCGCCGTTGAAGTACTGGCCGACGCGCCTGCGCAGATCGACCGCCGTGCCGACGTATAGGACTTCGGCGGACGGGCCGCGAAACAGGTACACGCCGGGACGGTGCGGCAACGCGTCGGCGAGATACCGCTTGCGGCGCTGTGCGGGCGTCACGTCGGGCAGATACGAACGCAGGTCGGTGTACGTGTGCACGCCCTGGTTGCCGACCCGCTCGATCAGCCCGTGCAGCACGTCGACGGTGGCGCGCGCGTCGTCGAGCGCCCGGTGGGTCGGCGTGGTGGCGGCGCCGAACAGTCGGGCCAGCGCGGCCAGCCGCACGCTGGGCGCCTCGTCGCGGGTGAGCACCCGGCGGGCGAGCCGGACCGTGCACAGCACCGGTGGTCGCGGCCAGGCGATCTGGCAGCGCTCGGCGGCGGCCCGCAGGAAGCCGATGTCGAAGCCGGCATTGTGGGCGACCAGTACGGCGCCGCGGGCGAACTCCAGGAACGTCGGCAGCACCGAATCGATGGTCGGCGCGTTGCACACCATCGCCGTCGTGATGCCGGTCAGCGCCACGATCTGCGGCGGGATGCTGCGCCCGGGGTCGACGAGGGTGGCCAGTTCGCCGAGCACCGCGCCGCCGCGCACCTTGACCGCCCCGATCTCGGTGATGGAGTCATGGCCCTCACCGGTGGCCCGGCCGCCGGTGGTCTCCAGGTCCACGACGACGAAGGTGGTCTCGCGCAGACGACACGTCGAGCCAGCGGCATCGACAGTCAGCGAAGCTGAGCTGGCCCATGGGCTGAAGGTAGGCAACCCGACCGACAGGCGACGGTTGCCACGCGGACTTGTCGGTGGCCGGCGATACCGTGCGGACAACACCGACCGATAGGACGGACAGATGACAGAAGTGACTGACCCGGGCAGGAAAGAGCCTGACACGGGCACGGTGACGATCGATTGCGACGATTGCGCGGTGCGCGGTCCCGGCTGTAGTGACTGCGTCGTCAGCGTCTTGCTCGGCGTGCCCGAGACGTTGCTCGACGACGAACGCCGGGCACTGGAGGTGCTCGCCGATGTCGGACTGGCACCGCGGTTGCGGTTGGTGCCGATTCACCGGCACGGCGATTCCGGGGTCGCCTAGCGACACGCGCTGACGCAACCGTGGAAGCAATTCTCTGAGGCGGCTGTTAGATTTGCGTCTTCTGTTGGACAAGGCCGATGCCGTTTCGTAACCTATCTGAGACCTAAGAGAGTTCGACGCGGCTTCGTAACGGCAGTTGAAGGACGCAAATTTTGAGTCTCGACCGCACGCACTGGACCACACGTGGATTTAGACGACCCGTCGTCGCTGTGCTAGCCGGATTAACGGTCTTCGCAAGCATTCTCGCTTCAAATGTGCAGGCGGATCCTGCCGACGATGCTCTGGCAAAGCTAAATGAATTGTCTCGCCAAGCCGAGCAGACCACCGAGGCCATGCATTCGGCCCAGCTGGATTTGAATAACAAGCTGGCTGTGCAGCAGGCGGCGGACGCAAAGCATGCCGCTGACCTTGCCGCCGTGGAATCGGCCAAGTCGCAATTGGCAACATTCCAGGCTTCGGTCGATAAGTTAGCTGTCCGCGCAATATATGGGCGGTCGCACCGACGGCCTCGACGCGATCCTGACCGCGACCTCGCCGCAGGGGCTCATCGACCAGCTGGCCGTGCAGCGGGTGATGGCCGCCGAGATGTCAGCGCAGATGAAGAGCTATCGCGACATCGGTCGACAGGCCGCTGTGGCCGAGCAAGCGTCGGCCCAGTCGGCCGCCGACGCCAAGACGGCCGCCGAGCAGGCCGCCGCGGTACGCGCCGAACTGCAATCCAAGCAAAGCAAGCTGCAGTTGCAGATCGCCGTGGTCAAGTCTCAGTACGTTGCCCTGACGCCGAACCAGCGGGAGGCACTGGCGGCCATGCCACCGGCGCCTCCGGTTGCGGCCCCCGCGCCGGCCCCGGTGGCGGCCCTGCCACCGGCGCCTCCGGCTGCGGTCCCGGCGCCGGCCCCGTTGCCACCCGTGGGCGATCCCGCGATTCTGGCCGCCCCGCCGGGTGCCATTCCGCCGGGCGACATCGCACCTCCGTCCGGTGGCCACTCCGCGACCGTCATTCAGGCCGCGCTGAGCCGCATCGGTTCGCCGTACTCGTGGGGCGGGTCCGGCCCGAACGCCTTCGACTGCTCCGGACTGGTGATGTGGTCGTTCCAGCAGGCCGGCATCGCGCTGCCGCACTCCAGCCAGGCGCTGGCCAATGGCGGCCAGGCGGTGTCGAGGGATCAAATGCAGCCGGGCGACCTGGTGACGTACTACTCGGACGCTTCGCACGTGGGCATCTACATCGGTGACGGAATGATGGTGCACGCGTCGACCTACGGCACGCCGGTGCGAGTAGCCCCGGTGGACAATGCGCCGATCTACAACGTCCGCCGCTACTGACCGTCGACGCCCCGCGCGCCGCCACCTCGGTGCTCTGCTTGTCGCCGAGCTGATCTGCGCCGTGCTGCTCGTCGGTCGACCCGACGCCGCTCCCGCCGGCCCGGCTGTGGCCACGCCCGCATCGCTCACCACTGAAACGGCGGCATCGACCAGCGAAACGTTGCGCGACGGCCGCACCGTCCGTCTGGTGGGCCTGGGCGGGCAGCACACGGCACCGCTTCTGGCGCGTATCGCCGCGCAGATGGACGACGCGGCCGAGGCCGTCACCGCGTTCTGGGGCCCCGACTGGCCCCGCGAGGTGCTCATCGTGGCGGCGGCGTCGGACGCGCAGTTCGGCAGCCTGGCAGGCGGCGGCGCCGACACCGCGGCCACCACCACCGCCGAACGCATCATGTTCGCCCCCGGTGCCGCTTCGATGAGCGATGCAGCGCTGCGAATCGTGTTGCGCCACGAGCTTTTCCACTACGCGGCCCGCGCCGACACCGCCGCCGACGCACCGCGTTGGCTCACCGAGGGCGTCGCCGATTACGTCGGCCGGCCGCTGACACCACCGCCCGCGGATGCCGTCGAACTGGGGCGATTGCCCACGGACGCCGACCTGGACGCCGCGGGACCCGCACGGTCATTGGCATATGACCGGGCGTGGTGGTTCAGCCGATTCGTCGCCGACCAGTACGGCAACTCGACACTGCGGGCGCTGTACCTGCGGGCCTGCGGATTCGGCCACCCCGACGCGGCGACCGCCGTACGCGACACCCTCGGCGCCGACCTCGACACGGTGCTGACCCGATGGCGGCAATGGCTTGACCGGCTAGCCTGACCGGTGTGACCCGGGTTTTGCTGGTTACCAACGACTTTCCGCCGCGCCGCGGCGGCATCCAGTCATACCTGGAGAACCTGGTCGGCCAGCTGGCCCGCGCCGGGTCGCACACGCTGACGGTGTACGCCCCGAAGTGGAAGGGGTCCGACGACTTTGACGCCCGAGCCGGGGCTTCTGGTTATGAGGTGGTGCGGCATCCGGGCTCGCTGATGGTGCCGGAGCCGTCGGTGGCCACCCGGATGCGGCGGCTCATCAAACGACACGACGTCGACACCGTTTGGTTCGGGGCGGCCGCGCCGCTGGCGCTGATGGCGCCGCTGGCCCGCGACGCGGGGGCCGGCCGCGTCATCGCCAGCACACACGGTCACGAGGTGGGCTGGTCGATGTTGCCATTGGCCCGAACGGCGTTGCGCCGCATCGGAACCGGCACCGACGTGGTGACCTACGTCAGCCGCTACACCCGGGGCAGGTTCGCGTCGGCGTTCGGGGCAAACGCCGCACTCGAGCACCTACCGCCGGGCGTGGACACCGATCGGTTCGTGCCCGACGAGGTGGCCCGTGCCGAACTGCGTGCCCGCTACCGCCTCGGTCAGCGGCCGGTCGTGGTCTGCGTGTCGCGCCTGGTGCCGCGCAAGGGCCAGGACATGTTGATCCGGGCACTGCCGTCGATCCGCCAGCGCGTCCACGGCGCCGCCTTGGTCATCGTCGGCGGCGGCCCGTACCGGCACGACCCTGCGCCGGCTGGCGCACAGCTTCGGCGTGGCGGACCACGTGGTCTTCACCGACGGGGTACCAGGTGACGAACTGCCTGCGCACCACGCGATGGCCGATGTGTTCGCGATGCCGTGCCGCACCCGCGGCGCGGGGCTGGACGTCGAGGGTTTCGGCATCGTCTACCTGGAGGCGTCGGCGACGGGAGTCCCGGTGGTCGCGGGGCGATCCGGCGGCGCACCCGAAACCGTGCGCGACGGCGAGACGGGTGTCGTGGTCGACGGCTGGGACGTCGGCGCCATCGCGGCGTCGGTCAGCGACCTGCTCGCCGACCCGGACCGGGCGGCGCGGATGGGCGAAGCGGGTCGGCGCTGGGTCGTCGACAACTGGCAGTGGCGCACCCTGGCGGAGCGATTGGCAGAGCTGCTCTAGCTAGCGCTCGGCAATCACGCCAGGAACTCGGGTTTTCAGTCCTTCTCGTAGAGCGCTTCGATATCGCTGGCGAACTTCTGCGCCACCACCTTGCGCTTGACCTTCAGCGTCGGTGTCAGCTCGCCGGTGTCCTCGGTGAAGTCGACCGGCAGGATCCGGAACTTGCGGATCGCCTCGGCCTTGGACACCGCCTGGTTGGCCTCCTTGATTGCCAGATCGATCTCCGCGACCAGGTCGGGGTCAGTAGCGAGGTCGCCGACCGATGCGCCGGCGTCCTTGCTGTTGCGCTGCTTCCAGCCGCCGAAGGCCTCGGGGTCGATGGTGATCAGCGCGGCGATGAACGGCTTGGCGTCGCCGACGGCCATCGCCTGGCTGATCAGCGGGTGCGCACGCAGCCGGTCTTCGAGGATCGCAGGCGCGACGTTCTTGCCACCGGCGGTGACGATGATCTCCTTCTTGCGGCCGATGATGGTCAGGAAGCCGTCGTCGTCGATGGCGCCGAGATCACCGGTGTGGAACCAGCCGTCGGAGAAGACCGCCTTGGTCTCCTCCTCGTTGTGCCAGTAGCCGCTGAACACCACGCCGCCCTTGACCAGCAGTTCGTCGTCGTCGGCCAGCCGCATGCTGTTGCCGGGCAACAACTTTCCGACGGAGCCCACCTTCACGTCGTCGATCCGGTTCACCGTGATCGCGGCGCTGGTCTCGGTCAGGCCGTAGCCCTCGTAGATGGTCAGTCCGACGCCGCGGTAGAAGTGACCCAGCCGCGCGCCCAGCGGTGCGCCACCGGAAATCGCCCCGCGGCACTCGCCGCCGAGCGCGGCGCGCAGCTTGCCGTAGACGAGGCGGTCGAACAGCGCATGCTTGGCCCGCAGCAGCAGTCCGGCGCCGCCGGTGTCGGCCGCCTTGCTGAATTCGATGGCGGTGTCGGCGGCCAGTTCGAAGATCCGGCCCTTGCCGTCGTTGCGGGCGTTCTGTTCGGCGGTGTTGTACACCTTCTCGAACACCCGCGGAACCGACACCACCAACGTCGGCTTGAACACCCCGAAGATCGGCACCAGGTTCTTGATGTCACTGGTGAAGCCCAGCGTGACCTTGTTGGCGAACGCCGCGACGGTGATGGCACGGGCCAGCACGTGTGCGAGCGGGAGGAAGACCAACATCTTCTCGCCCTTGTCCAACAGTGTCGGGAAGCAGTCCTTGGCTCCGCGGATCTCGTACACCAGGTTGGAGTGGGTCAGCTGGCAGCCCTTGGGCCTGCCGGTGGTGCCCGACGTGTAGATCAGCGTCGCCGGGTCGGCGGCCTTGATCGCAGCCAGCCGGTCATCGAGTTGCTTCTCCTCGACGGACTTGCCCGCCTCGGCGAGCGCGTCCAGCGCGGCTGTGCCGGACCCCTCGATGCGCAGCACCTTGCGCAGTTCGGGCAGTTCGCTGGCGAGGTGCTCGATCTTGTCGGCGTGCGCGTCGGTCTCGGCGAAGATCAGCACCGCACCCGAGTCGGCCAGCACGAACTTCACCTGCTCGGCGGAACTTGTCTCGTAGATCGGCACGGTCACCGCACCGACGGCCAGGATGGCGAAATCGAGAATCGGCCATTCGTACCGCGTCGCCGACAGCAAAGCCACCCGGTCGCCGGGCTTGACGCCCTCCGCAATCAAACCCAGTGCCGCCGAACGGATCTGGCCGGCAGCCTGGACGCATGTGACATCCGTCCAGGCGCCGTCGACGAAGCGCGACAAGATCACGTGGTCGGGATCGTCGCGTTCGTGGGAGAACACGGAGCTGACGATGTTGTCGTGCTCGCCGACGGTGAATGATGCGGGAACACTGAACTCACGCACGATCATGGCCTCTCGACTGGGGGCACCGCCCGCTTGCGGGGGACTACAAGCGACTTTGCCGTTCCCAGCCTAGTCGGCCGCCATCGGCCAGGTCAGGCTCATGTGTGAAGCTTGTACGCCATGAACAGCATCCAGATCGCGGACGAGACCTTCGTCGCCGCCGACCCGGTCGAGGTCGGCAGGGCCGTCGGCGGATCCCGCGAGCTGGCGACGCTGGTGGCCCGACCTGCGATTAACGGTGGTTGAGGACCGCGCCGCGATGGGCCATCGCTGGACCGTGACCGGGGCGCTCACCGGCACCATGGAGATCTGGCTGGAACCCGTGCTGGACGGCGTGAACCTGCACTATTTCCTTCACGCTGAACCGTCCGGCGTGGCGGCGTGGCAGTTGGCCAAGATGAACCTGGCCAAGTTGAACCATCAGCGCCGGGTGGCGGGCAAGCGGATGGCGTTCGAGGTCAAGCAGCGGCTGGAGGCGTCGCGGCCAGTGGGACTACCGCCGCTGGCCTGATAGTTCGGCCAGAGCATTCGGAGGAAGGTAGATTTTCTGCCATCGGGCAGACCTAGCGGGGAAGTATTCAGTGGCGGACAAGACGGCGCAGACCATCTATATCGATGCCGATCCCGGGACGGTGATGGACGTCATCGCCGATATCGGTTCCTATCCGGAGTGGGTCGCCGAGTACAAGGAAACCGAGGTGCTCGAGGCCGACGACGACGGCTACCCCAAGACCGCCCGACTGGTGCTCGACGCCGCCGTCCTCAAGGACACCATGGTGCTGTCGTACGACTGGCCGCCCGACCACGGCTCGGTGAAGTGGACACTGGTGTCGAGCTCGCTGCTGAAGGCGTTGGATGGCGCATATCGGTTGACGCCCAAGGGATCTGGGACAGACGTCACATATGAACTGTCGGTCGACCTGATCATCCCGATGATCGGGCTGCTCAAGCGCAAGGCCGAGCGCAGGCTGACCGACACCGCATTGAAGGACCTCAAGAAACGAGTCGAGGCTGAGTGATTCCGCTGCACCTGCCTTTGCCCGGATCAGTCTCTTCGTCGGTAAGGGCGGGGTAGGTAAGTCAACGTTGGCGACCGCCACCGCCGTGCGCGATGCGCGCGCCGGTCTGCGGGTGCTGATCGTGTCCACCGACCAAGCGCATTCGATCGGCGACGTGCTGGGCGCCACCGTCATCCCGACCGGCCTGCGCGAGCCGACGCGGGTGCTCGCCGACGACGCGGACGCCGGCGGCGGATTCCTCGACGCGTTGGCACTGGACACCTTGGCGCTGCTGGAGGGCCGCTGGCGCGAGATCGCCGGCCTGCTGTCCGGCAGATTCCCCGAGTCTGATCTGGGCAACGTTGCGCCAGAAGAACTTTCGGCGCTGCCAGGCATCCAGGAGGTGCTCGGTCTGCACGAAGTCGGCGAGTTGGCGTCCTCGGGGGAGTGGGACCACGTCGTGGTCGACTGTGCGTCGACGGCCGATGCACTGCGCATGCTCACTCTGCCCGCGACGTTCGGCCTCTACCTCGAGCGGGCCTGGCCGCGGCATCGTCGCCTCTCCAGCGCGTCCGACGACGCGCGCTCTGCTGCCGTCGTCGGACTGCTCGAGCGCATCGGTACCGGCGACCGAACAGCTGAGCTCACTGCTCACCGACGGGGAGCGGGTCAGCGCCCACCTGGTGATGACGGCCGAACGCGTAGTGGCCGCCGAGGCGGTGCGAACCCTCGGATCGCTGGCGTTGATGGGAGTGCGGGTCGGCGAGCTGATCGTCAATCAGATTCTGGTGCAGGACGATTCGTACGAGTACCGCAACCTGCCCGAGCATCCCGCATTCGACTGGTATTCCGAGCGCATCTCCGAGCAGCAGACGGTGCTTGACGAGCTCGACACGACGATCGGTGATGTCCAGCTGGTGCTGGTGCCGCATCTGGCCGGCGAGCCGATCGGCCCCAAGGCGCTCGGCGAGCTGCTCGACAGCGCTCGTCGCCGCGACGGTTCGTCGCCGCCGGGACCGTTGCGCCCGATCGTGGACCGCGAATCGGGATCTGGACTCGAAGCCATTTACCGATTGCGGCTAGAATTGCCGCAGGTCGACTCCGCCGCGTTGACGTTGGGCCGGGTCGACGATGACTTGATCATCGGCGCCGGCGGTATGCGGCGCCGGGTTCGGCTGGCGTCCGTCCTGCGGCGGTGCATCGTGATGGACGCACAGTTGCGAGGCAGCGAGCTGACAGTGCGTTTTCGACCGAATCCGGAGGTGTGGCCAGCGTGAGTGCCGGGCCGCACTCCCGACCTTGGTCCCGAACTGCGGCAGCTGGCGCAGACCATCCTGGACAGGATCGACCCCGCGGTGCGATCGGCCGCCGCGATGGCGGCGGGCAGCGGTGACGGACCGGGGAAGTGCCAGCAGGTGTGGTGCCCGGTCTGTGCGCTTGCCGCGTTGGTGTCCGGTGAGCAGCATCCGCTACTCACCGTCATCGCCGAACACAGCGTGGCGCTGCTGACGGTCATCCGGGCGATCCTCGAGGACACTGCAGACACAGCGGACGGCAAGGTGCCCCGGAGCCGCCCGAGCCACCGTCGTCGCCGGACGGTCCGGATGGTGACGAACCGCCGCCGTCGGGGCCGGGTCGCTATCAGCACATCCCGGTAACTGTCGAGGAGTGAGGTCGCGCCCTGTGGTCGCATCCACAGCGCGTGGGTAAAGTTGTCGCAGAGCACCGCCCGGCGCTCGGTCCTGGGGAGGGTCCATGTGGTATTGGCTTTTCAAGTACGTCTTCATGGGACCCCTGCTGTCTTTGCTCGGCCGGCCGAAAGTCGAAGGGCTGGACTATGTTCCGCACTCCGGCCCGATGATCCTGGCCAGTAATCACCTGGCCGTCGCCGACAGCTTCTATCTGTGCCTGGTGGTTCGGCGCCGGATCACCTACCTGGCCAAGGCCGAGTACTTCACCGGCACCGGCCTGAAGGGCTGGTTCAAGCGCTGGTTCTTCTCGGCTGCCGGTCAGGTGCCGATCGACCGCACCGACGCCGACAGCGCCGAAAGCGCACTGAACACCGCCGAACGGATCCTCAAAGAGGGCAAGCTGCTCGGGATGTATCCCGAGGGCACCCGCTCGCCCGACGCCCGGCTGTACAAGGGCAAGACCGGTCTGGCCCGGCTCGCGCTGCAGACGGGCGTGCCGGTGATTCCGGTCGCGATGATCGGAACGGACGTGGTCAACCCGCCGGGCAGCAAGATGTGGCGGTTCGGCCGGGTGCAGGTCAAGTTCGGCAAGCCGATGGACTTCAGCCGGTTCGAAGGCCTGGCCGGTAACCGGTTCATCGAGCGCGCCGTCATCGACGAGGTGATGTACGAGTTGATGCGCCTGTCCGGGCAGGAGTACGTGGACCTCTACGCCGCTGACGTCAAAGACGGCAAAGAACCCAAGGCCGAGATCGCGGCCTAGTTGACTGCGGGCACCGGCGCGGCGTTGACAGCCGGCCGATTACGCGCGGCGGTGCGCGCGGACACCGTGCCTGCCACGACGATCACTGCGAGCGCCCACCACACATACGATCCGCCCGCGAGCTGGCGCCACAATGAGGCCGCCGTCTCCTCGTGTTCGCGCATCAGCGGAGATCGGTGTCCACACCATCAGCGCAATACCCGCCAGGGTCACCAGGCCAAGCGCCGCGTGCCGGTGGCGATAGGCGACCACCGCGCAGACGAGCACGGCAGGCAAGGCCCACACCCAGTGGTGCGACCACGACACCGGCGAGACCACCAGGCCGAACATCGCCACGCAGATCAGTGCCAGCACCGGCTCGTCGGCTCTAAGCGCGCGCCGCGCGGCCCACACCGTCAACCCCAGCACCGCGAAGCAGGCCACTGTCCACACCACGAACCGCTCACCTTCGCCGAGGCCGAGCCGGGCCAGCGCGCCCGCGATGTTCTGGTTGGTGTTCAGCGTGACGGTGCCGATCCTGTCGGTGTTGCGCACGGTCTCGGTCCAGTACTCCCAGGAATCGCGCCACGCGAACGCAAAGCCGGCCAGTGTGGCCACCACGGCCGACGCGGTGGTGACGAGCAGCGCACGCGTGTCGCGGCGCAGCAGGAAATACAACAGGAACACCGCGGGGGTGAGCTTGAGCGCGATCGCCAGGCCCAGCAGCATGCCCCTCGGCCACGGCGTCTTGCGCGGCACGCAGTCGGCGATGACCAACGTCATCAGCACCACGTTGATCTGCCCGAAGTCGAAGTTCGACCGGATCGGTTCCAAATAGATCACCGCGGGCGCCACGACCGCTGCGGCCAGCCAGCATCGCCGCAGCCAGGCCGGCTCGCCGGTGACGGAGGTCTGCGGCCACACGTCAAGACGGGTCAGCACGAGCACCGTCGACGCGATCAGCAGCACCAGCGTGGTCAGCGTGATCGCGGCGCTGGCCACCGGAAGGGGCAGCCAGGCGAAAGGGGCGAAGGCGACGGCCGCCAGCGGCGGATAGGTAAACGGCAGGTCCAGGCCGCCGCGGGTGTGGAACATCGTGCCGTCGGCGTACAGCGGCCGGCCGTCGAGCCAGGCCTGCCCGCCCATCCGGTAGACGTCGACGTCGATGCGGTAGGGCGGATGGCCGAGTAACCGCCAGCCCGCCCAGGCCAACGCCGCCACGGTGAGCAGCTGAAACAGCCGCCAGGCGAGCGTTGGCCCCCAACCAGCCCCGCCGGGCGACCGCCAAGTACTCATGTCGCAGACCAGACTATCGGGGCCCAGCGGCGCGTCGAACGGTATCCCGGCCCCGACACGCGCAGGTCGGCGTAAATTCTCTGCGTGTTCGACGCACAAACGATCGACTTGAAATTCGACCTGGCCATCCCACCGGAGCGGTTACCGCTGATGTGGTGCCTGATCGCCTTCCTCCTGACGTTCTTGGTGACGCGCACCATCGTCCGGTACATCCGTGCGCACGCCGGCAGCGATTCGCCACGCAAGTGGTGGCAGCCACGCAATATCGGCCATGGTTCGGTGCACATCCACCATGTCGTGATCGGCGTAGTACTGGTCATGGTCTCCGGGGTGACGATGGTGACATTGGCGGTCGACGGAGGAGTACCCGAATTTACAGCCGCCGCAATCTTTTTCGGCATCGGAGCAGCACTGGTTCTTGATGAGTTCGCCCTGATCCTGCACTTGGAGGATGTGTACTGGGCAGAGGATGGCCGTACCTCGGTGGACGCGGTATTTGCCGCGGTGGCCGTGGCAGGGCTGCTGATCGTCGGGCTCAACCCGCTGGCGTTCTTCGATGTCAGCCTTTGGCGCGATGATCACTCGCTAGCGGTGCGTGCCGCGGTGGTTGCCGCCGCCCTTCTGACGCTGCTGCTCGCGGTGATCGTCCTGCTCAAGGGCAAGGTGTGGACCGGGCTGGTCGGCATGTTCATCACCCCGTTGCTGGTGATCGGGGCGCTCCGGCTGTCCCGCCCGCACGCGCCGTGGGCGCGCTGGCGATACAGCAATCGGCCCCGCAAGATGCACAAGGCGCTTGAACGGGAACGTAAGCAGCGCCGACCCGTGGTTCAGGCGAAGCTCTGGCTTCAGCACGTGATCGCCGGGGAGCCGCACTTCCCCGACGACAAAGAAGTCAACGAGCAGCTGGACCGCGAGATCCACGCCGCACCCGCGCCGGCCGAACGACCGCAAGAGACGCGGGATAAGGCCGGAGTGTGAGGTACTTCTACGACACCGAGTTCATCGACAACGGCCGCACCATCGAGTTGATATCCATTGGTGTCGCCGCCGAGGACGGGCGCGAATATTACGCGATTTCAACGGAATTCAATCCGGAGCGGGCGGGCAGTTGGGTGCGCAAGCATGTGCTGCCCAAGCTGCCGCCGCCGGCATCGCAATTGTGGCGCTCGCGGCGGCAGATCCGTTCGGAACTGGAGGACTTCTTCGGCGTCGACGGCGACGAGCCGATCGAGCTGTGGGCCTGGGTCGGCGCCTACGACCACGTCGTGCTGTGCCAACTGTGGGGGCCGATGACCGATTTGCCGCCCGCGATCCCGCGGTTCACCCGCGAATTGCGGCAGTTCTGGGAGGAGCGCGGTTCGCCTCGGATGCCGCCGCGCCCGCGCGACGCGCATGACGCGCTGGTCGACGCGCGGCACAATCTGCTCCGGTTTCGGCTGATGACCACGGGCGTCCTACCTGCGCAGGCGTAGAAAAAGCGGTATCGGCGCCCAGTTACCATGTACGGGTGAACTGGACCGTCGACGTACCCATCGACCAGCTGCCTCCGCTTCCGCCATTGCCCGATGACCTGCGGCACCGGCTGGACGCGGCCCTGGCCAAGCCGGCGGCCCAGCAGCCCAGCTGGGGCGCCGATGCGGCCAAGGTCATGCGGACGGTTCTCGAGAGCGTTCCACCGGTGACCGTGCCGTCGGAGATCGAGCGGCTCAAGGGGCTGCTGGCCGACGTGGCGCGTGGCGAGGCGTTCCTGCTGCAGGGCGGCGACTGCGCCGAGACCTTCGCCGACAACACCGAGCCGCACATCCGGGCCAACATCCGAACGCTGCTGCAGATGGCGGTGGTGCTCACGTATGGCGCCAGCATGCCGGTGATCAAGCTGGCCCGCATCGCCGGCCAGTACGCCAAGCCGCGGTCGGCCGACATCGACGCGCTGGGCCTGAGGTCCTACCGCGGCGACATGATCAACGGGTTCGCCGCCGACGCCGCGATGCGCGAACACGACCCGTCGCGGCTGGTGCGTGCCTACGCCAACGCCAGCGCCGCGATGAACCTGGTGCGTGCGCTGACCTCGGGTGGCCTCGCGTCGCTGGATCTGGTGCACGACTGGAACCGCGAGTTCGTCCGCACGTCTCCGGCAGGCGCCCGCTACGAGGCGCTGGCCGGTGAGATCGACCGCGGCCTGCGGTTCATGAGCGCGTGCGGCGTCAACGACCCGAACCTGCAGACCGCCGAAATCTATGCCAGCCATGAGGCTTTGGTCCTCGACTACGAGCGGGCGATGCTGCGCCTGTCCGACGACGACGGCACGCCGAAGCTTTACGACCTGTCGGCGCACTACGTGTGGATCGGGGAGCGCACCCGCCAGCTCGACGGCGCGCACGTCGCGTTCGCCGAGGTGATCGCCAACCCGATCGGGGTGAAGATCGGCCCGACGATGACCCCGGAGCTGGCCGTCGAGTACGTCGAGCGGCTCGACCCGCACAACCAGCCGGGGCGGCTCACGCTGGTCAGCCGGCTGGGCAACAACAAGGTGCGCGACCTGCTGCCGCCGATCATCGAGAAGGTGCAGGCGACCGGCCATCAGGTCATCTGGCAGTGCGACCCGATGCACGGCAACACCCACGAGTCGTCGACGGGCTACAAGACCCGCCACTTCGACCGCATCGTCGACGAGGTGCAGGGCTTCTTCGAGGTGCACCGGGCGCTGGGCACGCATCCCGGCGGCATCCACGTCGAGATCACCGGCGAGAACGTCACCGAATGCCTCGGCGGCGCCCAGGACATCTCCGACTCCGACCTCGCGGGCCGCTACGAAACGGCTTGCGATCCGCGGCTGAACACCCAGCAGTCACTGGAGTTGGCGTTCCTAGTCGCGGAGATGCTCCGCGATTAGATCAGGGCGGAGATGCTGCGCGACTAACCGCCGGGCCAAATCCGCCATCAGCCTGTCGACGTCGACGGGGCGGCCGCGGTAGCCGATGTACTTGTCAGGCCGGACGACAAACGCGCAGGCCGAGGCGACCCCGTACTGGCGATGTGCCGACCGCGTCGGATCGCCAAGTGCCGCAGGGTGATCGGCGAAGCGCTCGGCGGTGACGACGCGCGCTTTCACCATCCCCGGATACCTCTGCTCGATCTGTCCGGCGATCCGGCACAGTTCCACGGCCGGGCGCGCGTCGTCGTCGAGTCCGGTGAACAGGAGCACCGTGTGATGGGTGCCGCGAAACACCTCGTGGAGGTGTCCTTGTCGCCCGTCGATGACTACGTCGGCCTCGCGGGCCCGGTCGCCCGGCGCGGGCGCGTCCCGCCAGCCCGAACCGTCCTCGGCGTTGAGCGGGCTGTCCGGGTAGTGAAGGC
This sequence comes from uncultured Actinomycetota bacterium, assembly GCA_963851115.1. Taxonomy (GTDB): domain Bacteria; phylum Actinomycetota; class Actinomycetes; order Mycobacteriales; family Mycobacteriaceae; genus Mycobacterium. The sequence goes on along the minus strand of CAWKOI010000014.1, from coordinate 45,021 downwards.
GCAGTTGCGCCAATAGGCCGATGAACCGCCTGCGGACCCACGGTCGGGTCAGCACACGACTGGCAATCACCGGCGCCACCCGGCCCCGAGCCAGCCGGGCGAGCGGATTCTGTCCGCCGAAGACCGAGAACAACCGGTCGGTGGTCCTCAGCAACTCGACACCCACCGGGTGGCGCTCGGCCTGATAGCTGTCCAGTAACGAGTCGTCGGCGAGCCCGCGTTCGACCAGGGCGAGTTTCCAGGCCAGGTTGTAGGCGTCCTGAATGCCGGTGTTCATGCCTTGTGCGCCTGCGGGACTGTGCACATGGGCGGCGTCGCCCACGAGGAATGTCCTCCCGTCGCGGTAACGCGGCACGGTGCGACTGTGCACCCGGTAGCGGGTCACCCAGTACTCCTTGACGACCTTGGCCGAGAAGGGCACGCGGGCGTTGACCATCGCCTGGAACTCTTCGTGGCTGGGTTCGCTGTACTCGGCGCTGGAGCCCTCCGGTCCCGGTGGGAAGTTGCCGAAGATCCGGTAGCGATTCTCGCCCGGCATCGAGAATGCCGCGAAAATTCCTGCAGGACTGGGGAATCCGTATAGCCCGCCGTGCGGCAACTTCCAATCGAGTTCGGCATCGGCCATGATGAACTCGTCGCGGTACGTGGAGCCGGAGAACGGGATACCAGCCGCCTTTCGCACCGCACTGTGCGCGCCGTCGCAGCCGATGACCCACCGGCATCGTAGGGTCTCGATCGATCCATCATCGCCGTGCAACGACACGGTCACCACACTCGCCGTCTTGGGCGAGATCCGTCAGCGCCCGTCCACGCTCGATCTCGACGCCCTGCTTGCTCAACAGTTCGGTGAGAATTCGCTCGGTGTCGTGCTGCGAGAGGGTGCGCGGTTCAGGGTAAGCGGTGTAGTTCTGCGGCCCGGTCAACTGGCCGGCGAAGTCCAACTCGACCGTCTTCTTCGAAAAGGTGATGGTCAGGCCCGTCGCCGGGTTGCCCGCCGCGATCGTCTGGTCGATCACCCCGATGTCGTCGAAGATCTCCAGAGTTCGGGGCTGAATGACCAAGGCGCGGGATGTCGTCGCAGGCGCAGGTCCGCGGTCGATGATCCGCGGTGGAACTCCATGCCGCGCCAGCTCATTCGCCACCATCAAGCCAGTCGGTCCCGCGCCCACGACCAGAACCGGGAGTACAGGCTCCGTCATTGTCAATCACCTCGTTGTGATTTCAGCATGCGTTGAATTATTCCACTACGACTGTAGTACTGCTTGTCGCGGGAAATCAACCCTGAACCGAGTTGTGACCCTGCGCGACGACTAGATCAGCCCGCCGATATTGCTGCCGAGCGTCCAAGCTCCGGCGGCGATCAGGCCGGTGAGCGTGAGCACCGCGAGCACCCCGAACAGCAGCACACGCTTGGCGCGTTGCCGGGCCCAGTAGAACTCGTCCAGGTCGATGCCGGCGAATTGTCCTGACACGCCCTGATGTTCGGGCTCTTGGTCCGGCGTAAACGGCTGCCAGTCGTCGCGGGTGAGCTCGCGGGTGTGCTGGCGCGGCACCTGTGGGTGTGCCGCTGGTGGGTGTGCGACCGGTGGCCGCGCGGTGGTGTCGGTGGTGGCGTGCTGCTGGCTAACCTGGCTACGGTGAAGCGCCGCAGAAAGATGCTGGGCTGAGTTGCGCGGCGCGGGCACCCGAAAATCGGGCAGGCCCAGCTCGTCGACGATCGCGTCGAGTTCGGCGCCCATCTCCATGGCGTCGGCATACCGCTCGGCCGGGTCGCGGGAGGTGGCCTGCAGCACGAGTTCATCGAATTGCGATGGGACACCGGCGATCACAGAGCTGGGCGGTGCGACGTCGTTGTCCATCCGCTGGTACGCGATCGCCAGAGCGCTGTCCCCGGTGAACGGCGTGGTGCCCGTCAGCAGCTCGTAGGCCAGGATCCCGACGGAGTAGACGTCGCTGCGCGGACCCGCGTCGCCGGTCGCGACCTGCTCCGGCGACAGGTATGCCGCGGTGCCCAGAATGACGCTGGTCGAGGTGATCTTGGCTTCGGCCACCGCGCGAACCAAACCGAAGTCGGCGATCTTCACGTCGCCGTCGTCGGAGATCAGCACGTTTTCCGGTTTGATGTCACGGTGCACCAGCCCGGCGCGATGTGCCACCGCGAGACCGCCGAGCACGGGACCCAGCACCGCGGCGACCGCATGTGGCGGCATCGGTCCGCGCTCGCGCAGCAGCTCCCGCAGGGTGCCGCCCTCGATCGAGCTCCATCACCAGAAACGGGTGCTGGCTGTCGAGGCCCTGGTCGTAGACGGCGACCAGGCCGGGGTCCTTCAGCCGGGCGACCGCGCGTGCCTCGCGCTGGAACCGGGTCAGGAACTGCTGGTCGCCGGCGTAGCGCGAATCCATGATCTTGCACGCCACCGGCCGATCCAGCCGCAGATCGAGTCCGCGATACACCGCTGACATGCCGCCGGTGGCGATAATGGTGTCGACGCGATACCTGCCGTCCAGAACGATCCCGACGAGCGGGTCCGATTGCTGGTAGGCATCCACCGAAGACATGTTAACGAGACGGCCGTTGCGACTTAGACTCGATGCGGTGAGCAGCATTCCCGCCGCCGATGACGTACTGGATCCCGGTGAAGCGGTCTACGACTTGCCGGGCGTCGCCGCTTTGCTCGGCGTGCCGGTGACCAAGGTGGCTCAGCAGCTACGTGAAGGCCACCTCGTCGGCGTGCGCCGTGATGGCGCGGTGGTGGTGCCCAAGATCTTCTTCGACGACACCGGACACGTGGTCAAAAGCCTGCCTGGCCTGCTGGTCGTGCTGCACGACGGGGGATACCGCGACACCGAGATCGTGCGCTGGCTGTTCACTCCCGACCCGTCGCTGACCATCAGGCGTGACGGAGCGACCGAACGGCAGGCCAACGCCAGGCCGGTCGACGCGCTCGCACTCGCACCAGGCCCGCGAGGTGTTGCGCCGGGCGCAGGCTTTGGCTTATTGACCGCTCAGCGGTCGTGGCCTATTAATCTCCGGCGCCTTGTAGAGCGAATACCACGCGACCGCAGCGCACGCCGCGGCCAGCAGCACGTGCGTCCACGAGTACATGCCGTGCGCCCCGTCGGGTTTCCAGATCACCGTGATCCATGTGGACAGCCCGGCGATCGCTGCGATCGCCTGGCGGGACTGGGCCAGTGCGGCCACTACCGCCAGCGGCCAGGTGTAGTACCACGGCAACGCGGCGGGTACGAACAGCACCACGACCCCCATCACCAGCGCGATACCCATCAGCGCCTCGCGGTCGGTGTGGCGAAACCGCCACCACAACAACGGAAGTGAGATCGCGATGATCGCGATGCCTGCAATGCGGGTGGCATCGAGCACCGCGTAGAAGTTCACCGGGAACAAGAGGCCGCCGAACACGTTGACCAGGTTCGCCGCAGCGGTCGGCACGGTCAGCCAGTTGATGATCTTCACCGATCCGGCCAACGCGGTCAGCCAGCCGAGACCGACCCCGGCCAGCAGGGACAACACCGCGAACACCGCCGCGAATATCAGCGCCGATGCCGCCGTGGCCACCGCGAACGCCTTCACGGGCGAGTCGCCACGTCGGTCGCGAAGATCACGAGTCCACACCCACACCATGAACGGAAGGGCCAGTCCGGCCGTGGCTTTCACGGCCACGGCGACCGCTATCAGGCTGACACCGGCGATGTGCCGGCCGGAGAACGTCAGCGCGATCGCGGCCATCATCAACCCGACCATCAGCATCTCGTTGTGCACTCCACCCATCAGGTGGATGATCACCAGCGGGTTCAGCACGCAAATCCACAGTGCGGCCGCTCCGTTGGCGCCGACATGGCGGGCCACCCGCGGAGCCGCCCAGATCAGCAGTGCCAGCCCGGGCAGCATGCACAGTCGAAACAGCATGGTTCCGGCGACGACGTCGTTGCCGACCAGCATCGTGACGAACTTCGCGATCAGAATGAACGCCGGTCCGTACGGCGCGGTCGTCGTCGTCCAGATCGGACTCACGTTGTCCAGCAACGAGTTCGGGTTGTCGATGGGGCCGACCACATACGGGTCGAAGCCATCGCGCAGCAGTGCGCCCTGCGCCAGATACGAATACGTGTCGCGGCTGAACACCGGGACGCTCAACAGCAGCGGCGCCAGCCAGAAGCCAGTCGTCGCGATCATCGTGTATTCGGTTGCCGTGCGGTCGATCACCCTGCGACCCAGCCACAGCCAGGCGATCAGCATCAGCGCGACCCCGCCCCACAGCAGCACCGACGACAGCACCAACCCGTGCCCGAATCGCAGCCAGGACAGGTGCAGGGACTCCAGCAGCGGATCATGCAACCGCGTGCTGCCCGCGCCCAGTCCGCCGGCGGCGATCAACACGGCGCCCAGGAAGCCCAGGCGTGCCGGCTTCGCCTCCGGCGAGGTCGCGAAGGCGGTCAGCCGCGAGGCATGCTGCGCCAGCCCGCTTTTCGGGGACTGCGTGGGCGTGGGTGTTGTCATGCTCCTAGGCGGACCGGTTCGCGACCATTCTGGCGAGCTCGGACAGGCCCAACTTGGCCCGCGCGTCGATGGGTGCGGCGTTGAGAATCTCGAGCGACCGGCGAGTGAGCACGTCGATGCGCTCCTCCACTGCGGCCAGCGCACCGACCGATTCGATGACCAGACACAGCTCTTTGACCTGCGCGTCGGACAGTTCGGTGCCGACGGACGTGCGCAGCAGCTTGGCCGCCATCGGATCCATTTTCTCGGCTCGCTCGACCGCCTCGGCCAGCAGCACAGTGCGCTTGCCCGACCGCAGGTCGTCGCCGGAGGGCTTGCCGGTGACCGCCGGATCGCCGAACACGCCGAGCACGTCGTCGCGCAGTTGGAACGCCACCCCGAGGCTGGTGCCCAGCTCGTGGAAGGCGGCGAGCACGTCGGGGCGGTCGGCGGCGGCGGCCACGCCGAGCTGCAACGGTCGAGAGATGGTGTACGACGCGGTCTTGTAGACGTTGACCGTCATCGCCGACGCCACCGTCTCCGCACCGCTGGCTTCCGCGACGATGTCCAGGTATTGCCCGCCGAGCACCTCGGTGCGGATGGCTGCCCAGACCCGCTGCACCCGCCGGTGCGCATCGATCGGCAGATCCGCGGTCGCGACGATGTCGTCGGCCCACACGAGCGCGAGGTCGCCCAGAAGGATGGCTGCCGATATCCCGAACTGTTCCGACGAGCCGTGCCAGTTGCTGACGCGGTGGTGGTCCGCGAACAGCCGGTGCACGGTGGGAAGCCCGCGGCGGGTCGCAGAGCTGTCGATGACGTCGTCGTGCACCAGCGCGCACGCCTGGAGCAGCTCGAGCGCCGAGATCAGCCGGATTATCCGAGGATCTGCCGGCTCGTCCTGCTGTTCGGTCACAGCACGCCAGCCCCAGTAGGCGAACGCGGGCCGCAGCCGCTTGCCGCCTCGCAGCACGAACTCCTCGAGCGCGGCGGTCAGCTCGCCGTAGTCGGTGCCCATGTAGGCGCAGTCGCGGCGGCGATCGCGGAGATACTCACGCAATTGTTCGGTGACGGCGCTGGCCAACTCGACGGCTGACGGTGCCGCTGCATCCACGCTCAGCGGGCGCCCCTTTCCTGAAGTCCGTTTACTCGCCCCCCGAGTGCCTTCAGAGTAGAGCGTGGCACGGGTTTGTGCAGAAAGTCAGCGAGCCGGATCGACCGGTTCGCCGACGCCGGGGGAGCGGTCCCGGCTCCTGTAGGCCAGCCCGCCGATGATCCCGGCCACCAAGAGCGACGCGATCCCCAGCCAGATCGCCGCGCCGGTGAACGAGCGGGCGCTGGGATCGGTGTAGCGAGCCTGGGCGTTCATCGTGCTGACCACCCCTGGCCGCAGCTTCCATTCGACGACCTCGGCGGACACCTGGTCGCCGTTGGTCGATGTCACCTCGCCGGGAAACGCCACAGAAAGCGAGACGTCGGCCTCGGGGTCGTTCAGCGATGTGAGGTCGGCACGACCCTCGAGGATCACCAGATCGCCCGCCCTGCGCAGCGAGATGTCGACGCCTGCGGCGTCGCGGTTCATGTTCGCCAGCTGTGGCAGCTCCGCGAACGTGAGGTCGGAGAACACGGCCTGCGAGCCGACGTAATCGTCACGGCTGTATTCGGACACCGCCACCTTCTGCGCGAACGGCAGGCTGTTGAGCAGCTGGGGTCCCTTGTCGTCGGCATTGCGGGGTTTTGCCGCCGCGACGATCTGCCCGGACACCCTGTCGTCTGGCGACACGGTGATCGACGCCCTGACCCGCACGCATCCGGCCGCCATCGGGATGACGAGCAACAGCAGCAACACGACCGTGAGCAGCCGGATTCGGCCGCTGCGTCGGGGCTGGTCGGCGCTCACGTGGTCATCGTGCCAGACCGCACCGGTTAGAGCGGCAGCGCCCGGCCCAGGATCGCGAAGGCGCGCGGATCGCCGGCGAAGTGGTAGCCGCGGATGATGTCGGTGAAGCCAAGCCGCCGGTACAGCCGCCACGCCCGGTTGGCCTCGCCGTTGATCTCCGGTGTCGACAGCAGCACATGGGCTTCGCCGCGGCCGGCGAGCAGCCGACGGGCCAATGCCTCACCCAAACCGCGCCCCTGCGCCAGCGGAGCGATGTGCAACTCGGTCAGCTCGAAGTAACTGGTCATGAGCTCGGTGATCTGCGTCCGGTCCGCACCGACCCGATGCAAACCCTGCACGACCTGCTGCTGCCACCACTGATCGGGCGCGCCGCAGTAGCCGTACGCCACTCCGAGCATCGGCGCCGCGGCCAGGGTGGCTGCCGAAAAATCAGTAGTTTCGTCGGGCACTTCCACAGCGGCGACGGCCTTCCAGCCACCTCTGTGCGTGTGCTCCAGCCACATCGACGCGCGCTGATCTTCGGTGCCACGCGGATAGCGCATGGCACCGACGTACACCGCCAGCGCATCACCTAGCCGGCGATGCATATCGCTCGGCGACAGTTCGATGAGAAATGTCGCCAACTGCGGCCGTCCTTCTTCGAGATCGAGCGGGTGTCGTCAACACCATTATCGAGTGGGCGAGGTGCTGGCCGGCGGCGGTGCCCAACGTCATACAATCGACGGCGAACTAGGTGGTACGCCTCAGATTGACCTCGTATCATGACTGTTAGGTGCCCGTGAATGCGGGCATACACGAGTTTGAACAACGCGATGGCCGCGGCGGCAAAGGGAGGGACGAATGCCACTCTCCGATCATGAGCAGCGCATGCTCGACCAGATCGAGAGCGCGCTCTATGCCGAGGATCCCAAGTTCGCGTCGAGCGTACGCGGCGGGAACCTGCGCGCCCCTTCGGCCAGGCGCCGTCTACAGGGGGCCGCACTCTTCGTAATTGGTCTCGCGATGCTCGTTTCTGGTGTTGCCTTCCCGGCCACCCAGATCAGCGGTTTCCCGATTCTGTCCGTAGTCGGTTTCGTCGTGATGTTCGGCGGCGTGGTCTTCGCCATCACCGGCCCGCGGGTATCCGGTGGCCGTGATCGCTCGGGCTCCGGCTCAGAGCCCGGCGCCCCGAAGCAGAAGCGGGCCAAGGGCTCCGGCGGCTCCTTCACCAGCCGCATGGAGGACCGGTTCCGCCGTCGCTTCGACGAATAACCCCGCACCGACCCATGGGGTAGCCCACAAGGGGCTACCCCATTTTTTGTGCGCGGATGGCGCGGCTGTCTCCCCACAGCGCCCCACCGTCCCGGTAATGGGCCTCTAGCTGCGGCTTTGTCGGATCAAGTCAGCTAGGACGCTCCAGTCCGAGTGCTAAAACTCCAGCTGCGGGGGACGCAGTGGGGACATAGACACAACTTTTGCTATCAAATTGGAGCAAAGTGGGGGATTGTGGGGTAAAGTGGCGGCAACGGAGCGACCGGGGCTCCGGAGTGGCAGGAGGTGGCCGGATGTTTCTGGGCACCTACACGCCGAAGCTCGACGACAAGGGGCGGCTCACGCTGCCCGCCAAGTTCCGCGACGCGCTGGCAGGAGGGTTGATGGTGACCAAGAGCCAAGACCACAGCCTTGCCGTGTACCCGCGGACGGAGTTCGAGAAGCTGGCACGACGGGCGTCGCAGGCGTCGCGAAGCAATCCGGAGGCTCGCGCGTTCCTGCGAAATCTGGCCGCCGCCACCGACGAACAGCATCCCGACGCGCAGGGCCGGATCACGCTATCGGCCGATCATCGCCGCTACGCCAACCTGTCCAAGGAGTGCGTGGTGATCGGATCGGTTGACTACCTGGAGATCTGGGACGCCGAAGCATGGCAGTCCTACCAGCAGACCCACGAAGAGAACTTCTCCGCGGCCACCGATGAAGCTCTACACGACATCATCTGAAGCGGAGGTTGATCCGCCGATTGACCGGCACGTTGCCCGTGCATCGTGGCCTCTGTCCGAACCGGCCCTGGCGTACTTCCCCAACGCCAGGTCCGTGCTCTCGGACAGGGACCTCGGTGCAGGGGCCCTTATCGGAGGCGTTGCGATGGGGCAGGATTCCCGCGAGTCCGCAGACCACGGGCACATTCCAGTCCTTCTCGACCGCTGCGTCGAGCTGCTGGCGCCGGCGCTGACCCGCCAGCACCGCGACGGCACCGGCGCCGTCCTCGTCGACGCCACCTTGGGCGCCGGCGGGCACGCCGAGCGTTTCCTCACCGAGTTTCCCGGCTTGCGAGTGATCGGACTGGATCGTGATCCAGACGCTCTGTGGATCGCCGGTGAACGGCTGGCTGGATTCGGCGACCGGGTCCTGCTGGTGCGCACCCGCTATGACGGCATCGAGGGTGTGCTGGCCGAAACTGATTACTGGGCAAGCAAAGTGGACGGCATTCTGTTCGACCTCGGCGTGTCGTCGATGCAACTCGACCGCACCGAACGCGGCTTTTCCTATGCCTCGGACGCGCCGCTGGACATGCGGATGGATCCCGATGCGCCTCTGACCGCCGCCGACGTCCTCAATACCTACGACGAGAGAACGCTCGCGCGCCTGCTGCGTGAGTTCGGTGAGGAGCGGTTCGCGGGTCGCATCGCCGCCCAGATCGTGCGTCGCCGGGTCAATCGACCTTTTGCCACCACCGGTGAGCTGGTGGAGTTGCTGTATCAGGCCATCCCCGCGCCGGCGCGCCGCACCGGTGGGCATCCGGCCAAGCGCACCTTCCAGGCGCTGCGCATCGTCGTCAACGGCGAGCTCGATTCCTTGCGTGACGCCCTGCCCGCCGCTCTGGGCGCGCTGGCCCCCGGCGGCCGGATCGTGGTGATGGCCTACCAATCCCTCGAAGACCGCATCGTCAAGAACCAGTTCGCCACCGCGACGGCATCCCGAACCCCGCCCGGCCTGCCGGTCGAATTGCCCGGACACGAACCGGAATTCGTCGCCTTGACCCGCGGTGCCGAACGTGCGGGCGCCGAGGAGATTGAACTCAATCCGCGTAGCGCGTCAGTGCGGCTACGGGCACTGGAAAAGGTTGGGGGATAACCATGAAGGCCAAGCGGACAGCGCCGGTGCATGCCGGCGACGAGCCCCGGCGCAAAAAGCGGCAGGCAACCCGCGCAGGAGGACACCGCCCGGGTGACACGCCGACGCGCAGGCGCAAGCCGACGCGCGAACAGCGTCCGCAGCGGTCGGCGCCACAGACCAATCCGATACCGCGGCCGACCGACGGTCCCGGCAGGCCCAAGAACGCCAGCCAGGCCAAGGCGCGGGCCAAGGCGCGAAAAGCAAAGGCGCCCAAGGTCGTACGCCCGCCACTTCGCGAGCGGATCATCGTCAAGCTGGCGTCGATCGAGCTGAACCCCCGCACGCTCGTCGCGAGGGTGCCCTTCGTCGTCCTGGTCATCGGGTCGCTGGGTCTGGGGCTTGGCGTCACGCTGTGGCTCTCGACCGACGCCGCCGAACGCTCCTATCAACTGGGTAACGCCCGCGAGACGAATCAGGCGCTGCAGCAGCAGAAGGAGGCGCTGGAACGCGACGTGCTCGAAGCGCAGGCCGCGCCCGCGCTTGCCGAGGCGGCCCGCGACCTCGGCATGATCCCGTCGCGTGACACCGCACACCTGGTGCAGGATCCCGCGGGTAACTGGGTCGTGGTCGGCACGCCCAGACCAGCTGAGGGTGTTCCGCCGCCGCCGCTGAACACCCCGCTGCCCGAGGACACTCCTCCTGCGCCGCCTCCGCCTCCCGCGCCCCGGGTTGTCGAGCCGCGCGAGGTCACCGTCCGAGTGCCACCGCGGACGCCGCCGCCGACAGTTCCGGGTGCCGAACCGTCGGTGCCCGTCGCGCCGGCCGTGCCGTTGTCGGCTCCGCCGGCGGCCGAGGTTCCGCACGCCGCCAGCGGACAGACGCCCGCGCTGGGCCCCGCTGAGCCGCCCGCCGCACCTGCTGCACCGGTGGCTGAGCAGCCGGCCGTCGCGCCGGCCGCACCGCTGGCCGAACAGCCGATCGCACCGCCCGTATGAGCCGCGGCGACACTGCGGGCCGTCGCGGGGGCAAGCCGAAGGCAAGCCCGAGGGCCCGCAAGAAACCACAACCGCAGGAGCGGTCTGCGCGTGCCCGCCGGACCCGAGTTGCGGTGGCCGAAAGTGGTTTGCGCAGTGCGTCGTTCGTGTTCCGCCATCGCACAGGCAACGCCGTCATTTTGCTGCTATTGGTCGTCGCCGCCGCTCAGCTGTTCAATCTGCAGGTGCCACGGGCCGCGGGGCTGCGCGCCGAGGCGGCCGGCCAACTCAAGGTCACCGACGTCGAGAAGGCGGTGCGCGGCTCGATTGTCGACCGCAACAACGACAAGCTCGCCTTCACCATCGAGGCCCGCGCGTTGACCTTCCAGCCCGTCAAGATCCGCAAGCAGCTGACCGAGGCCAAGGCGAAAACCCCTGACGCGCCGGACCCCGACCGGCGGCTGCGCGAGATCGCCGCCGAGGTCGCCCTGCGGCTGAACAACAAGCCCGACGCCAAGGCCGTGCTGAAGAAACTCAGAAGCAACGAGTCGTTCGTCTATTTGGCCCGCGCCGTCGACCCGGCCATCGCCGACGCCATCACCACCAAGTTCCCCGAAGTCGGGTCGGAGCGCCAAGATCTGCGCCAGTATCCGGGTGGATCGCTGGCGGCCAATGTCGTCGGCGGCATCGATTGGGACGGTCACGGCCTTCTGGGACTTGAGGATTCGCTCGACGCCGTGTTGGCCGGAACCGACGGCTCGATCACCTATGACCGAGGGTCCGACGGCGTGGTGATTCCCGGCAGCTACCGCAACCGGCACGACGCCGTCAATGGTTCCACGGTGATGCTGACCATCGACGACGACATCCAGTTCTATGTCCAGCAGCAGGTCCAGCAGGCCAAGAACCTGTCCGGCGCGAAGAACGTGTCAGCCGTCGTGCTCGACGCGAAGACCGGTGAGGTCCTTGCGATGGCCAACGACAACACGTTCGACCCCGCACAGGACATCGGCAGGCAATCCGATCGCGCAGCTCGGAAACCCCTCGGTGTCTTCGCCGTTCGAACCGGGCTCGGTCAACAAGATCATCACCGCCGCCTCGGTCATCGAATACGGGCTGTCCAATCCCGATGAGGTCCTGCAGGTTCCCGGCTCGATCGACATGGGCGGGGTCACCGTCTCCGACGCGTGGGATCACGGCACCATGCCGTACACCACCACCGGCATCTTCGGAAAGTCCTCCAACGTCGGCACGCTGATGCTGGCCCAGCGGCTCGGTCCGGAGCGCTATCGCCGACATGCTGCGCCGGTTCGGCCTCGGCCAGCGCACCGGTGTCGGACTGCCCGGCGAGAGCGCCGGCCTGGTCCCGCCGATCGATCAGTGGTCGGGCAGCACGTTCGCCAACCTGCCAATCGGGCAAGGTCTTTCGATGACGCTGCTGCAGATGACGGGCATGTACCAGACCATCGCCAACGACGGCGTGCGCATCCCGCCGCGCATCGTCAAGACCACCATCGCCCCCGACGGCACCCGCACCGACGAACCGCGACCGGAAGGGGTGCGGCTGTGGTGTCACCGCAGACCGCGCAGACCGTGCGGCAGATGCTGCGGGCGACGGTGCAACGCGATCCGATGGGCGAACAGCAGGGCACCGGGTCGCAGGCCGCCGTCGAGGGATATCAGATCTCCGGCAAGACGGGCACCGCGCAGCAGATCAACCCGGGCTGCGGCTGCTACTACGACGAGGTCTACTGGATCACCTTCGCGGGCATCGCCACCACCGACGATCCTCGTTATGTCGTCGGCGTGATGATGGACAACCCTGCGCGCACGGCCGACGGCCAGCGCGGGACGACGGCGGCGCCGCTGTTCCACAACATCACGTCCTGGCTGCTGCAGCGGGAGAACGTGCCGCTCTCGCCCGACCCCGGTCCGCCGCTCACGCTGCAAGCCGCCTGAGCGAAAGGGTCGCCGGACGGGCGGCCGGTACTGTGTCATCGCCATGAACCTGCGTCCCAGCCACCCTGTCGGCCACGCGCTCGGGCCGCTGGCCGAGCAGGTGGGCGCGGTGCCCGCGAAGGGCGTCGTGGTCCCCGACATCCGGATCACCGGGGTGACGCTGCGAGGTCAGAACGCGCAGGCAGGGGACCTGTTCGCGGCGCTGCCGGGTGCGTCGTCGCACGGCGGCCGCTACGTCGGTGAGGCGGTGGCACGTGGCGCGGTCGCAGTGCTCACCGACGCCGCCGGGGCGAAACTCATCGGTCGAGACGGCGGTGATCTCGGTGTGCCGGTGCTGATCCATCCGGACCCGCGATCGGTGCTTGGCGAGCTGGCCGCCACGGTCTACGGGCATCCGTCGGAGCGGTTGCGTGTCATCGGCGTCACCGGAACCTCCGGCAAGACCACGACGACATATCTGGTCGAGGCCGGTCTACGGTCGGCGGAGCGGGTGGCCGGTCTGATCGGCACGGTCGGCGTCCGGATCGACGGCCGCGATCAGCCCAGCGCGCTGACCACGCCGGAGGCGCCCGAGCTGCAGGCGCTGCTGGCGTCGATGCTCGAGCAGGGCGTCGACACCGTGGTGATGGAGGTCTCCAGCCACGCGCTCACGCTTGGCCGGGTCGACGGAGTGAACTTCGCGGTCGGCGGCTTCACCAATCTGTCGCGCGATCATCTGGATTTCCATCCGACGATGGAGGACTACTTCGACGCCAAGGCGCGGCTGTTCGATCCCAAATCCCCCACGCACGCAAGCGTTTCCGTGGTCTGCATCGACGACGACGCCGGCCGCGCCATGGCGGCCGTCGCACACAACCCGGTGTCGGTCAGCGCCACCGGTCGCGATGCGGACTGGCGGGTCGAGAACGTTCGCACAGTAGGCGCAGGCTCGCAGGCTGGCGCCCAGGAGTTCTTCGCGGTCGACCCTGCCGGCGTGCATCACGGGCTGCGGATCGGGTTGCCCGGCCGCTACAACGTCGCCAACTGCCTGCTGGCCGTGGCGCTGCTCGACGCCGTCGGGGTGTCACCCGAGCAGGCCGCGCCCGGACTGCGCACCGCGACCGTTCCCGGGCGGCTGGAGCCGATCGATCGCGGGCAAGGCTTTCTCGCGCTGGTCGACTACGCGCACAAACCCGGCGCACTGCGGGCGGTCCTCGAGACGCTGCGGGAGCAGGGCGCGGGCAGGCTCGCGGTGGTGTTCGGCGCGGGCGGCAACCGAGATCCGGGTAAACGGGAACCCATGGGCAGCGTCGCCGCCGAGCTGGCCGACCTGGTCGTGGTGACCGACGACAACCCCCGCGACGAGGACCCCGCTGCCATCAGGGCGGCGATCATGGCGGGCGCGGCGGGCGGCCGGGCACAGGTCGTCGAGATCGGTGACCGCCGCGAGGCCATCGACTATGCGGTCGCATGGGCACAGCCTGGGGACGCGGTGCTCATCGCGGGTAAGGGCCACGAGGCCGGCCAGACCAGCCGCGGGCAGACTCGGCCCTTCGACGATCGCGACGAGCTCGCTGAGTCTCTCAAGGCGTCGGAGAACCACGGATGATCGATCTGTCCGTCGCCCAGATCGCCGACATCGTCGGCGGAGAGCTGGCCGACATCTCACCTGACGACGCCGCCGCTACCCGCGTCACGGGCACGGTCGAATTCGATTCGCGGGCCGTGACACCGGGCGGGCTCTTCCTGGCGCTGCCGGGCGCACGTTCGGACGGCCACGATTTCGCCGCGGCCGCGGTGGGTGCGGGGGCCGTCGCGGTGCTGGCGGCCAGACCGGTGGGCGTGCCGGCGATCATCGTCAAACCCAGTGCCCCCGACGACAGAATCCGACGCCGCGGCCAGCGTGCTCGAACACGACACCGACGGCGCAGGGGCCGCGGTGCTGGCGGCGCTGGCGCGACTGGCAGCCGCCGTGGCGGCCGAGCTGGTGGACGGCGGGCTGACCATCGTCGGCATCACCGGCTCGTCAGGCAAGACGTCGACCAAGGATCTGCTGGCCGCGGTGCTCGCGCCGCTGGGGGAGGTCATCGCGCCGCCGGGCTCGTTCAACAACGAACTCGGCCACCCGTGGACGGTGTTGCGCGCGACCGAGTCCACCGACTATCTCGTCCTGGAGATGTCGGCGCGCCACCCCGGCAACATCGCCTCGCTTGCCGCCATCGCCCCGCCGTCGATCGCGGTGGTGCTCAACGTCGGCACCGCCCATCTCGGCGAGTTCGGCTCGCGGGAAGTCATCGCTGCGACGAAAGCCGAACTGCCCCAAGCGGTTTCATCGTCAGGCGTGGTGATCCTCAACGTCGACGACACCGCTGTGGCGGCGATGGCCGGCCAGACCGCCGCGCGGGTGGTGCGGGTGTCGCGGTCGGAAGGCGCCGACGTGTGGGCCGGGCCGGTCACGCTGGACGAACTGGCCAGGCCGCGGTTCGCGCTGCACGCCGGGGACAACCAGGTGGACGTCGCGCTTGCGGTGCACGGCGATCACCAGGTGTCCAACGCGTTGTGTGCGGCCGCGGTCGCGCTGGAATGCGGAGCCGGCCTCGAGCAGGTGGCCGCGGCGCTGGCCGCCGCAGGTCCGGTGTCCAAGAACCGTATGCAGGTCGCCACGCGCAGCGACGGTGTCACCGTCATCAACGACGCCTACAACGCCAACCCCGACTCCATGCGCGCCGGGCTGAAAGCGCTGGCCTGGATGGCGCGCGAGGCCGGGCCAGAGGCGGCGCAGCTGGGCGGTGCTCGGTGAGATGGCCGAACTCGGTGACGACGCGATATCGGAGCATGACCGCATCGGCCGGCTCGCGGTGCGCTTAGATGTGTCACGACTCATCGTCGTGGGAACCGGGAGGGCTATGAGCGCCATGCACCACGGGGCGGTGATGGAGGGGTCATGGGGGTCTGAGGCCACCATGGTGGCCGACGCCGACGCCGCGCTGGCATTGCTGCGGGCTGAACTGCGGGCCGGTGACGTGGTGCTGGTGAAGGCCTCGAACGCCGCCGGGCTGGGGGAGTTGGCCGACGCGCTGGTCGCCGACGACGGAGAAACGCGCGGATGAGACAGATCCTCATCGCCGTCGGCATCGCGCTGACGGTCTCGATCCTGCTCACCCCGGTGCTGATCCGGCTGTTCACTCGGCAGGGGTTCGGTCATGAGATCCGCGAGGACGGGCCGCCGAGTCACCACAAGAAGCGCGGCACGCCATCGATGGGCGGCGTGGCCATTCTGGCCGGAATCTGGGCCAGCTATCTGGGCACCCACCTGGTCGGTGTCGCGCTCGACGGGCGCGGGCCGTCCGCGTCGGGACTGCTGGTGCTGGGGCTGGCCACCGCGCTGGGCGCCGTCGGCTTCATCGACGACCTGATCAAGATTCGCCGCTCGCGCAACCTCGGCCTGAACAAGACCGCCAAGACCGTGGGCCAGATAACCGCCGCGGTGTTGTTCGGCGTCCTGGCGCTGCAGTTCCGCAATGCCGACGGCCTGACCCCGGGCAGCGCCGAACTGTCCTACGTCCGCGAAATCGCCACCGTCACATTGCCGCCCGCGCTGTTCGTGCTGTTCTGCATCACGATCGTCTACGCGTGGTCCAACGCGGTGAACTTCACCGACGGCCTCGACGGCCTTGCCGCCGGAGCGATGGCGATGGTCTGCGCGGCCTATGTGCTGATCACCTTCTGGCAGTTCCGCAACGAGTGCGCCGTCAGTCCCGGGCTCGGCTGCTACAACGTGCGCGATCCGCTGGACCTGGCCATCATCGCGGCGGCGACCGCGGGGGCGTGCGTCGGCTTTCTGTGGTGGAACGCCGCGCCGGCCAAGATCTTCATGGGTGACACCGGCTCGCTTGCGCTGGGCGGCGTCATCGCCGGGCTGTCGGTGACCAGCCGCACCGAAATGCTCGCGGTCGTGCTCGGTGCGCTGTTCGTCGCCGAGGTGACTTCGGTCGTCGTGCAGATCATGGCGTTTCGCACCACCGGGCGCCGGGTGTTCCGGATGGCGCCGTTTCACCACCATTTCGAGTTGGTGGGCTGGGCCGAAACGACGGTCATCATCCGGTTCTGGTTGCTCACCGCGATCGCCTGCGGGCTCGGCGTGGCGCTCTTCTACAGCGAGTGGCTGACCACCGTCGGGGCCTGAGATGACCGACCTCGCGCTTTTGGTGCCGGGGGCCCGTGTTCTGGTGACCGGCGCCGGCCTCACCGGCCGCTCGGTGAGCGCTGTGCTGGAGCCCACGGGTGTGCGGCTGACGATCTGCGACGACGACCCCAAGGCGCTGCAGCGGCTGATCACGCCGGCGTCTGTGGTCACCACCGCTGACGCGCAGGCACACATCACCGATTACGACCTCGTCGTCACCAGCCCCGGATTCCCGCCGACCGCGCCGGTGCTGGCGGCCGCTGCCGACGCGCAGGTGCCGATTTGGGGCGACGTCGAATTGGCTTGGCGGCTGGACAATTCCGGCCGCTTTGGGCCGCCGCGGCGCTGGCTTGTCGTCACCGGCACCAACGGCAAGACCACCACGACGTCGATGCTGCACGCCATGCTGATCGCCGCCGGGCGGCGCGCCGTGCTGTGCGGCAACATCGGCAACCCGGTGCTCGACGTGCTTGCCGAACCATCCGACCTGCTGGCCGTCGAGCTGTCGAGCTTCCAGCTGCACTGGGCGCCGTCGCTGCGCCCGGAGGCGGGGGTGGTGCTCAACGTCGCCGAAGACCACCTCGACTGGCACGGCACGCTTGCGGACTACGCCCGCGACAAGGCCCGCGTGCTGGACGGGAGGGTGGCGGTCGTCGGGCTGGACGACCCGGTCGCGGCCGGGCTGTTGGACACCGCCGCCGCGCCGGTGCGGGTCGGTTTCCGGCTGGGCGAACCGGCGGCCGGTGAACTCGGCGTTCGCGACGGGATGCTGGTGGACAACGCGTTCGGCAACGGTGTCGCGTTGGCCGAGACGGCGTCGATTCCGGTGGCCGGACCGGTCGGCGTGCTCGACGCGCTGGCGGCGGCGGCGCTGGCACGCTCCGTCGACGTCGCGCCCGGCGCCATCGCCGATGCGCTCGCCGGATTCCAGCTCGGCAGGCACCGCGCCGAGGTGATCGCGACGGTCGACGGCGTCACCTACGTCGACGACTCCAAGGCCACCAACCCGCACGCCGCTGCGGCATCGATCTCCGCCTATCCACGGGTGGTCTGGATCGCCGGCGGCCTGCTCAAGGGCGCGTCGGTCGCCGAACTCGTAGGCCAGGTGGCGAATCGGCTGGTCGGAGCCGTTTTGATCGGACGCGATCGGTCGCTGATCGCCGACGCGTTATCGCGACACGCCCCGGATGTCCCCGTCGTCGAGCTTGTGACGGGGGAGGATTCTGGGGTGCTTGGGATAATTGAGTCAAATGAGTCAGTTGTGAATCATGTGACTCGAGTGATCGACGTGGGCGGGCGCACGGTTGGCGAGGCGGTCATGACGGCCGTCGTCGACGCCGCGCGCGACCTGGCCGGCCCCGGCGACACCGTGCTGCTGGCTCCGGCCGCCGCGTCCTTCGACCAGTTCAGCAGCTATGGCCACCGCGGCGATGCGTTCGCCTCGGCCGTGCGCGCCGCGACCCGGTAGCCGCCCGTGAGCAACATCCTGACCCGGTTGCGGCACCGGAGAGCCAGCGCGACCGCCGACCAGACGCCGGCCGACACCAAGGCCACCGAGGCCGTTGCCCGCGGCCCCCGCACCCGCGTTCGGCGCGTGGCTGGGCCGGCCGATGACGTCGTTTCACCTCATCATCGCGGTCGCCGCCCTGCTCACCACGCTGGGCCTGATCATGGTGCTGTCCGCCTCCGGTGTGTACTCCTACGACCAGGACGGGTCGCCGTGGGTGGTCTTCGCCAAGCAGGTGCTGTGGACGGTGGTCGGGCTGATCGCGTTCTACGTCGCGTTGCGGATGCCCGTGCAGCTGATGCGCAGCCTGGCCTTCTCTGGCTTCGCCCTCACCATCGTCTTGCTTGTCCTGGTGCTGGTCCCCGGAATCGGCAAGGAGGCCAACGGGTCTCGCGGCTGGTTCGTGGTGGCGGGGTTCTCCATGCAGCCGTCCGAACTGGCGAAGATCGCGTTCGCGATCTGGGGTGCGCACCTGCTGGCCGCACGGCGTCTGGAGCACGCGTCGCTGCGCGAGATGCTGATCCCGCTGGTGCCGGCCGCGGTCATCGCGCTGGCGCTCATCGTCGCCCAGCCCGACCTCGGGCAGACGGTGTCGCTGGGCATCATCCTGCTCGGCCTGCTGTGGTATGCCGGCCTGCCGCTGCGAGTGTTCCTGTCCTCGTTGTTCGCGGTCGTCGTATCGGCGGCGGTGCTGGCCATGGCCGAGGGCTACCGCTCCGCCCGCGTCCAGTCCTGGCTAAACCCCGGGGCGGACGCGCAGGGCTCCGGATACCAGGCCCGCCAGGCCCGGTTCGCGCTGGCCAACGGCGGTGTGTTCGGCGACGGGCTGGGGCAGGGCAGCGCCAAGTGGAACTACCTGCCCAACGCCCACAACGACTTCATCTTCGCGATCATCGGCGAGGAACTCGGCTTCGTCGGTGCGGCGGGCCTGCTGTGCCTGTTCGGGCTGTTCGCCTACACCGGGATGCGCATCGCGCGGCGCTCCGCGGACCCGTTCCTGCGGCTGCTCACCGCCACCGCGACCCTGTGGGTGATGGGCCAGGTGTTCATCAATGTCGGCTATGTCGTCGGGCTGCTGCCCGTAACGGGGTTGCAGCTGCCGCTGATTTCGGCTGGCGGAACATCAACGGCCACAACGCTATTGATGATCGGGATCATGGCCAACGCGGCGCGCCACGAACCGGAGGCGCTGGCGGCGCTGCGGGCAGGACGCGACGATCGGGTGAACCGGCTGCTGCGGCTGCCGCTGCCGGAGCCGTACGTTCCGACCCGCACCGAGGCGCTGCGCGTCCGGCTGCGGTCGCGCCACTGAGGCGCCGCCTGCCAGACCCGCGCGCAAGCCCGCCAAGGACAACCGGCGCAAACCCCATGCGGCCGATCGGCCCGTGCGACGCTCAGGGCATCATGGAGGCGGCCAGCGCTCGGCCAAAACCGGCCGTTTCGGGGCTGGCCAGCGCAATCAGGGCCGACGGGCTCGCACCATGGAAGGTCAGCGTTACGGGTGAGTATTTCGGTCGTCCTTGCGGGCGGCGGCACAGCGGGGCATGTCGAGCCCGCAATGGCCGTTGCGGACGCGCTGACCGCGCTCGACCCTGACGTACGGATCACGGCGCTGGGCACACAGCGCGGTCTGGAAACGCGGCTGGTGCCAGAACGCGGCTATCACCTGGAGCTCATCACCCCGGTTCCGCTGCCACGCAAGCCATCGGGCGATCTGGTCCGGCTGCCGATGCGGGTGCGCCGGGCGGTGCGGCAGACGCGGGCGGTGCTCGACAACGTTGATGCCGATGTCATCGTCGGATTCGGCGGATATGTCGCGCTGCCGGCATATCTGGCCGCGCGCGGAGGACTCGCCTTGTCTGGGAGGCGGCGCCGCATTCCGGTGGTCGTGCACGAGGCGAACGCGAGCGCGGGCTGGGCCAACCGGGTCGGCGCGCGATCGGCCCGCCGCGTGCTGTCGGCGGTGCCGGATCCCGGACTGCGGCACGTCGAAGTGGTCGGTGTGCCGGTACGGGCAGCGATCACCTCCCTGGACCGAAGGGCGTTGCAGGCCGAGGCGCGGGCCCACTTCGGGTTCTCCGACGATGCCCGGGTATTGCTGGTGTTCGGTGGATCCCAGGGCGCCCAGTCGATCAACCGTGCAGTCGCTGCAGCCGCCAAAGATCTTGCTGCTGCCGGTATTTCGGTGCTTCACGCCCATGGGCCGAAGAACACCCTCGACCTGCGCGAGCCGGCCGACTGGGGGCACCGCCCGCTTGCGGGGGACGACCCGCCGTACGTCGCCGTGCCGTACCTGGACCGGATGGATCTGGCGTACGCCGCGGCCGATCTGGCCATGTGCCGCTCCGGCGCGATGACGGTGGCCGAGGTGACCGCGGTCGGCCTGCCCGCGGTGTACATTCCGCTGCCCATCGGCAATGGCGAACAACGACTCAACGCGCTGCCGGTGGTCAACGCCGGCGGCGGGCTCATCGCGGACGACGCCGACCTCACCCCATCGTTCGTCGCCGACACGGTCTCGGGCATCCTCAACGACGGCGCCCGGCTGCAGGCGATGACCGCGGCCGCCGCGCTGGCCGGGCACCGTGACGCCGCGCAGCGGGTCGCCGAGGTTGCCCTCGATGTGGCCCGCAGCTCCCGCAACGGTCGAAAGCGCTTGCGATGAATGCGAAGTCACCGGAGCCGGAAGGCCGGCGACATCGGACCTTGCCTGACGAACTGCAGCGGGTACACATGGTGGGTATCGGGGGAGCGGGCATGTCGGGCATCGCCCGCATCCTGCTGGACCGCGGCGGCCTGGTGTCGGGGTCGGACGCCAAGGAGTCTCGCGGGGTGGTCGCCCTGCGCGCTCGCGGCGCTGCCATCCGCATCGGACACGACGAGTCGTCGCTGGACCTGCTGCCGGGCGGGCCAACGGCGGTTGTCACCACCCACGCGGCGATTCCCAAGACCAACCCCGAACTGGTCGAGGCGCGGCGGCGGGGCATCCCGGTGATCCTGCGTCCCGTGGTGCTCGCCAAGCTGATGGCCGGACACACCACGCTGATGGTCACCGGTACGCACGGTAAGACCACTACCACCTCGATGCTCATTGTGGCGTTGCAGCACAGCGGTTTTGACCCGTCGTTCGCGGTCGGCGGCGACCTCGGCGAGGCAGGCACCAACGCGCACCACGGCAGCGGCGACTGCTTCGTCGCCGAGGCCGACGAAAGCGACGGCTCACTGCTTGAGTACACCCCCGACGTCGCCGTGGTGACCAACATCGAGGCCGACCACCTGGACTTCTTCGGCAGCGCAGAGGCCTACGGCGCCGTGTTCGACGCCTTTGCCGAGCGGCTCAAACCCGGTGGCGCGCTGGTGGTTTGCACCGATGACCCTGGCGCGAGCGCGCTGGCCGAACGCACCGAGGCGCTGGGCATCCGGGTCCTGCGCTACGGCAGCGACCCCAGTCAGCAGCTGGCGGGCATGCTGCTGGACTGGGAACAACAAGGCACCGGCGCGGTCGCGCACATTCAGCTGACCGGCGAACGGCATCCCCGGGTGATGCGGCTCGCGGTACCCGGCAGGCACATGGCACTCAACGCACTCGGGGCGCTGCTGGCGGCGATACAGGTCGGCGCGCAGGCCGATTCCGTCCTGGACGGGCTTGCCGGATTCGAGGGCGTGCGTCGTCGTTTCGAATTGGTGGGCGCCGCCAATGGCGTGCGGGTGTTCGACGACTATGCCCACCATCCGACCGAGGTCCGCGCCACGCTGAGCGCGATGCGGACGGTCGCCGAGCAAGGCGATCAGGGCGGCAGATCGATCGTCGTGTTCCAGCCCCATTTGTATTCGCGGACACAGACTTTCGCTCGCGAGTTCGGCCAAGCGCTGGATGGCGCGGACGAGGTGTTCGTGCTCGACGTGTACGCAGCCCGCGAGCAGCCGTTGGCCGGGGTGAGCGGGGCGACGGTCGCCGACCACGTCAGCGTGCCCGTGACCTACCTGCCGGACTTCTCGGCGGTTGCCGAACAGGTCGCCGCGGCCGTCGACCCCGGTGATGTCGTGGTGACGATGGGCGCAGGCGACGTCACCATGCTGGGCACCGAAATCCTTGCGGCACTGCAGACGAAGGCCAATCGGAGCGCACCGGGCCGGTCGGGGACGGCGTTTCGATGACCGAACCGACTGACAGCGAGACCCCGGAAGCCGCCCCTGAGGAGGCAGCTGAACCGGCGATGCCACCGGCCGCCGCCTCCGACTACGAGGGCCCTCGGCGCCGGGCGCGGCGCGAACGCGAGGAGCGGCGCGCCGCCCAGGCCCGCGCCACCGCGATCGAGAACGCGCGCCGCGAGGCCAAGCGCCGAGCATCCGGCGGGCCGCAGGAAGAAACGAAAAAGCTTGGCCGCGGGGCAGTTCGGGGCCTGAAAGTGCTGATGTGGTCCGCGCTGCTGAGCGTGGTGGTGGTCGGTCTTGGCCTGCTGCTGTACTTCACGCCGATCATGTCGGCGCGCAATATCGTCGTGACCGGGCTGGGCGCGGTGTCGCAGGAAGAGGTCGTCACCTCTGCTGCGGTGCAGTCGGGGACGCCGCTGTTGCAGGTCGACACCGACGCTGTTGCCGAGCGGGTGGCGGCCATCCGGCGGGTCGCCAGCGCCCGGGTCCAGCGCCAGTACCCGTCGACGCTGCGGATCACTGTCATCGAGCGGGTGCCGGTGGTGGTCAAGGACTATCCGGACGGGCCGCACCTTTTCGACAAGGACGGCGTGGATTTCGCGACCGCACCGCCGCCGCCGGGCGTGCCGTACCTCGACGCCGAGAATCCAGGGCCAAGCGATCCGGCGACCAAGGCCGCGTTGCAGGTGATGACGTCACTTCGGCCGGAGGTGGCCGGGCAGGTCGGGCGCATCTCGGCGCCGTCGGTCGCCGCGATCTCGCTTACGTTGACCGACGGCCGGGTTGTGGTGTGGGGGACCACCGATCGCACGGAGGAAAAGGCGCTCAAACTCGGGGCGCTGCTCACCCAGCCGGGCCAGACCTACGACGTGTCCAGCCCGGATTTGCCGACGGTCAAGTAGGTCCCGCTACGCCTGGTCCGGCGAGGTGCAGGCCTGCGACTCCTCGGTCTGCGGTGGGGGTGTTGTATGGGTCGCGTGCAGGCGGGGGCTTTCTTAGACGTCCAACTCGCGTCTGGTAGGCGGACCGATCGTTGCGGATCACCGCATCGGCCACCGCCCGCAGTGATTCGCCGGAGGCGCCGCTGAACTGCTCGCCGAACTTTTCGGGCCCATGGACGCGCGGCGTGGGCGGCAGTAACCCCAATGTCTTCGCGGCGGCCCCGGCTCGACTTTGCGCGAAAATTCTTGATGTGCGCGTCGGCGCGCCTGCATGGATACCTCGCGGCCTCGCCCTACCGTTCTGGTTGCGCGGAACAACTTGACATAACTCTAAGCCTCTGGTTGAGGTTGAGAGTTTGCCGGAGGGCTCGGCGCGTCGACAGGCAACCAGGGAGGAAGGGCGATCTATGATGACCCCCCCGCATAACTACCTCGCCGTGATCAAGGTGGTCGGCATCGGCGGCGGCGGCGTCAATGCCGTCAACCGGATGATCGAGCAGGGACTCAAGGGCGTCGAGTTCATCGCCATCAACACCGACGCGCAGGCGCTGCTGATGAGCGATGCCGATGTCAAGCTCGACGTCGGCCGTGACTCCACCCGCGGACTGGGCGCCGGCGCCGACCCCGAGGTCGGGCGCAAGGCCGCCGAGGACGCCAAGGACGACATCGAGGAGCTGCTGCGCGGCGCCGACATGGTGTTCGTCACCGCGGGTGAAGGCGGTGGCACGGGCACCGGCGGTGCGCCCGTCGTCGCGACCATTGCCCGCAAGCTCGGCGCGCTGACCGTCGGCGTGGTGACCCGGCCGTTCTCCTTCGAGGGCAAGCGCCGAAGTAACCAGGCCGAGACAGGTATCACCTCGTTGCGGGAAAGCTGCGACACCCTGATCGTCATCCCCAACGACCGTTTGTTGCAGATGGGCGACGCCGCGGTATCGCTGATGGACGCGTTCCGCAGTGCCGACGAGGTGCTGCTCAACGGCGTGCAGGGCATTACCGACCTGATCACCACGCCGGGCCTGATCAACGTGGACTTCGCCGACGTCAAGGGCATCATGAGCGGTGCCGGCACCGCGTTGATGGGTATCGGCTCGGCGCGCGGCGACGGCCGGGCGCTCAAGGCCGCGGAGATCGCCATCAACTCGCCGCTGCTGGAGGCGTCGATGGAAGGCGCGCAAGGCGTGCTGATGTCGATCGCCGGCGGCAGCGACCTCGGGCTTTTCGAGATCAACGAGGCCGCGTCGCTGGTGCAAGAAGCCGCCCATGGGGAGGCCAACATCATCTTCGGCACCGTCATCGACGACTCGCTGGGCGACGAAGTCCGTGTCACGGTGATCGCCGCGGGCTTCGATGCGACCGGACCGGGCCGCAACCCGGTCGTCGGCGCCGGGCAGACCATCGAGCCAGGCAAGGCCGGGAAGGTGAGCACCTCGCTGTTCGATCCCGCCGACGCGGCGAGCGTGCCGGTTCACACCAACGGCGCGACGGTCAGCATCGGCGGTGACGACGACGACGATGTCGACGTGCCGCCCTTCATGCGCCACTGACCCGCGCGCCCATACTGGCGATCGTGACCGTTCGAGTACGGCGCGTGACCACCACCCGCGCCGGCGGCGTCTCTGCGCCGCCGTTTGACACCTTCAACCTCGGCGACCATGTCGGCGACGATCCTGCCGCGGTCGCCGCCAACCGGAAACGGCTCACGTCGGCGATCGGGTTGGGCGACGACAGCGTGGTCTGGATGAACCAGGTGCACGGCGACCACGTGGTCGTGGTCGACGAACCGCCCGACGCGGCCGTCGACAATACCGACGCATTGGTGACCACCACGCCGCGATTGGCTTTGGCGGTGGTGACAGCCGATTGCGTTCCGGTATTAATGGCCGACGCGCGGACCGGGGTCGTAGCGGCGGTGCACGCCGGGCGGGTCGGGGCCCAGAAAGGCGTTGTGGCCCGCGCCGTCGAGGCGATGTTGGGCCTTGGCGCGCACGTCGAGGACATCTCGGTGCTGCTGGGCCCTGCGGTCAGCGGGCGCAACTACGAGGTCCCCGCCGCGATGGCAGCGGAAGTGGAAGCGGCCCTGCCAGGCAGTCGCACGACGACCTCACGCGGCACGCCCGCGCTGGACTTGCGGGCCGGAATCGCCCGGCAACTAACGACTTTGGGCGTCACGGCCATCGACGTCGACCCGCGCTGCACGGTGGAGGACCAGACGCTGTTCAGTCATCGGCGCGATAACCCCACCGGACGTCTGGCGTCGTTGGTGTGGATGGAATGACCGCCGTGACGACCACCCGCGAACTCGAACTGGCCGAGGCGCTGTCGGCCGTCCGGTCTCGGCTCGCACACGCGGCAGAGGCCGCTGGACGCAATGTCGACGAAATTGAATTACTCCCGATTACCAAATTCTTTCCGGCGACCGATGTCGTTATTTTGACGCGTTTGGGATGCGCGGCATTTGGCGAATCCCGCGAACAAGAAGCGTCGAATAAAGCAGCCGAAGTCAGCACAATGCTGGGTGCCGAGCCGATTCGCTGGCACATGGTCGGGCGGATCCAGCGCAACAAAGCGCGCTCGATTGCGGGCTGGGCCTACGCCGCACACTCGGTCGACAGCGCCAAGGTGATCGCCGCGCTGGACCGGGCCGCGGCCGAGGCGCTGGCCGAGGGCCGCCGGGCAGAGCCACTGCGGGTCTACATCCAGATCGGCCTCGACGGCGACGAGAAACGGGGTGGGGTCGACGTCGGCGGGCCGGACCGGATCGACGAGCTGTGTGCAGCCGCGCAGGCCGCCGAGGGATTGCAGTTCGTTGGGCTGATGGCCATCCCGCCGCTGGAATCCGACCCCGCGGAGGCGTTCGCGCGACTGGCCGGCGAGCGGGAACGGGTGCAGCGTGGCTATCCGCAGCCCCTCGGCCTGTCGGCCGGCATGTCCAGCGACCTCGAGATCGCCGTAAAACACGGGTCGACGTGTGTGCGTGTCGGTACCGCGCTATTGGGCCAACGACCGCTAACGTCACCATGAGTAGTCACTCCAGTCGCATCTTCATCACAGACACCACAACTTCGGGAAGTGCAGAAGGGTCCTAGCGATGAGCACACTGCATAAGGTCAAGGCCTACTTCGGTATGGCGCCGACGGAGGACTACGACGACGAGTACTACGAGGACGACGAGCGCAGCCCCTCGCGCGGCTACTCGCGTCGTACTCGCGATGACCGGTTCGACGACGACAGTTACGGCCGCGGCTACGAGGACCGGGATTACGACGAACCGCCCAGCTACCGCGGCGGCTACGAGGAGCCCCGATTCGACCCCAGACTGCGCGGACCACGCGAGTTCGACCGGCCGATGCCGCGGCTCGGTGGGCTGCGCGGCTCAACCCGCGGCGCGCTGGCGATGGACCCGCGCCGGATGGCGGCGTTGTTCGAGGAGGGCAGCCCGCTGTCCAAGATCACCACGCTGCGCCCGAAGGACTACAGCGAGGCCCGCACCATCGGCGAGCGATTCCGCGACGGAACCCCCGTCATCATGGACCTGGTCACGATGGACAACGCCGATGCAAAGCGGCTGGTCGACTTCGCCGCCGGGCTGGCCTTCGCGCTGCGCGGCTCGTTCGACAAGGTGGCCACCAAGGTCTTCCTTCTGTCTCCGGCCGATATCGATGTCACCGCCGAGGAGCGGCGCCGCATCGCCGAAGCCGGCTTCTACGCCTATCAGTAAGGCCTACCGATAGGCCTGAACAGCCGTAACGTCGCCGACGAACTCGGCAGGTAGGCTTGCGGCGTCACGCTGGCGCTCGGGCTGTGAGCGACACCTTGGCCCTGCTTGTATCGAATGTTCACACATCTGCCTGGAGTGAGGTCGGCTCAGTTGTCGCTCTTCTTCGAAATCCTGGGTTTCGCGCTGTTTGTCTTCTGGCTGCTGCTGATCGCCCGGGTCGTGGTCGAGTTCATCCGTTCATTCAGCCGCGACTGGCGTCCCAAGGGCCTGACGGTGGTGATCCTGGAGATCATCATGACCGTGACCGACCCGCCGGTGAAGCTGCTGCGGCGGATCATTCCTCAGCTCACGATAGGCGCTGTCCGGTTCGATCTGTCGATCATGGTGCTGCTGCTCGTCGCGTTCATCGGCATGCAGCTGGCGTTCGGCGCCGCAGCCTGAGAACCGGTTCCCCCGGCCACCTTTGGCGATCGCCGCCGCCGTCACCGACCGTTTGCCGGGGTCGATATTCGCCCCCTCAACTCTGTCGAATGATTGAAATTCGCTCTTAATTATCGGCCTCTCCTGCAACCGCCGGGTCTGGTGTGACAGGATGGGCGCCAGTTACGTTCCAGTAAGGCTCTACACTTTGAGATCGGTTGACGGTCCAAGACTCCAAGGGGGCAGACAATGCCGCTCACACCAGCCGACGTCCACAATGTCGCGTTCAGCAAGCCGCCGATCGGCAAGCGTGGCTATAACGAGGACGAGGTCGATGCCTTTCTCGATCTGGTTGAGAACGAGCTGACCCGGCTCATTGAAGAGAACGCCGACCTTCGTCAGCGAGTCGCCGAGCTGGATCAGGAGCTGGCCGCCGACCGAGCCGACGGTGGCGCCGTCCAGCCGACGCAGGCCATCCCGCTCTACGAGCCGGAGCCGGAGCCCGAGCCGACCCCGGCACCGCAGCCCGTCTACGAGGCACCGCCGCCGCCCGCGGCACCGGTCGGCGAGGAGAGCCACGTCAGGGCCGCGAAGGTGCTCGCGCCTGGCCCAGGACACCGCGGACCGGCTGACCGGCACTGCCAAGGCCGAGTCCGACAAGATGCTCGCCGATGCCCGCGCGCAGGCCGATGCAATGGTCAGCGAGGCCCGGCAGACCGCCGAGACCACGGTCACCGAGGCGCGGCAGCGTGCCGACGCCATGCTGGCCGACGCCCAGACCCGCTCCGAGGCGCAGTTGCGCCAGGCGCAGGAGAAGGCCGACGCCCTGCAGGCCGACGCCGAGCGCAAGCACTCCGAGATCATGGGCACCATCAACCAGCAGCGCACGGTGCTGGAAGGCCGCCTGGAACAGCTGCGCACGTTCGAGCGCGAATACCGCACCCGGCTCAAGACCTACCTGGAATCCCAGCTCGAAGAGCTTGGCCAGCGCGGCTCGGCCGCACCGGTGGACTCGGGCGCCAACAGCGAGAACGCCGGCTTCAACCAATTCAATCGGGGTAACAACTAGACCGCAGCGCGTCCCGTTTAGTTCCCCTTCGACCTAGGGTTGATCAATGCTGATCGTTGCGCTTGTGCTCGCGGTCATCGGCCTTGCCGCGCTGGTGACCGCGGTTGTCACCAGCAATGAGTTGATCGCCTGGGTCTGTATCGCCGCCAGCGTGATCGGGGTGCTGCTCCTGATCGTCGACGCGGTGCGGGAACGCTCGAAGCGCGACGAGCCAGAGGCTGCGGCCGAATTCGACGAAGACGAAGCACAGGCTGAATTCGACGAGGAGTACCCGGACGAACCGCCCGTCGCCGATCAGCCCGAAGGCGAGAGCGACGCCGAAACCACCGCCGTCACAACCGAACAGCTCGATGACGAGGTCGCCGACGAGGACCGCCGCTAAACCGTTGGCGTGGTGAGTAATTCACGTACTTCGTCGTCGGTGACCTGGTGGAAGTCCTCGAACACCTGACCGACCGCTTCGAATCCGGGCGGCATGGTCGCACACACCACATCGTCGGCCTCCTCAGCGAGCTCACGGCACGCCGACGGTGGTCCAACTGGCACCGCGACTACTATCTGGGCGGGCTCGGCGGCCCGCACCGCACGCACCGCGGCGCGCATGCTTGCGCCCGTGGCGATGCCGTCATCGACCAGGATCGCGGTCTTGCCCGCGATGTCGATGGGCGGCCGTCCGCCGCGATACGCCTGCTCTCGGCGGTGGAGTTCTTCGGTTTCGCGTTCGATCGCGGCCGCAAGCTGCTCGTCGCTGATGCCGAGGTTGCGTATCAGGCTGTCGTTGACAACCACTTCGCCGCCGGTGGCAATCGCGCCCAT
Source organism: uncultured Actinomycetota bacterium (assembly GCA_963851115.1). Classification (GTDB taxonomy): domain Bacteria; phylum Actinomycetota; class Actinomycetes; order Mycobacteriales; family Mycobacteriaceae; genus Mycobacterium. The sequence goes on along the minus strand of CAWKOI010000014.1, from coordinate 15,806 downwards.
TGCCAGCTCTTGCCACTGCGGCACACCGAGCTTGCGCACCAGGAACACATCCAGCGGCGCCCCGAGGTGTGACGCGACCTCCCACCCAACCGGCACGCCGCCGCGGGCCAGACCGAGCACCAACAGGTCGTCCCTGCCGCGATAGGACGCAAGCTCCTCAGCCAGGACTTGGCCGGCCTCTCGACGGTCCCGGAACGTGCGCCTCGCATTTCGCCGGGCGAGTCCGCTCCATCCGCTCATCACAGTCTTTTCGATATCGGGGACATTTCCAGCCTACGACCGTGGGTTTGTTCCTACATCGGTATCGCTCACGCTGGGTACCCACACCGCCACGTAACAATCCATTCGCGCCGCGGCAACGAATATCCATGTTCCTACCGATGATGATTCCTGGCCGACGTGGTCGCGGACTGGGAGGCAGCGACTTCGCCCGCAAGCGAGGCGGGGCTGCGTGTGGTGACGGTGCGCACCGGAATCGTGCAGTCCGCCCGCGGCGGCACGCTACGGCTGATGCGCCCGCTGTTCGCCGCCGGGTTGGGCGGTCGGCTCGGCAGCGGCCGGCAATGGCTGTCCTGGATCGGACTGGACGACCTGCTCGACGTGTACTACCGCGCGCTGTACGACACCCACTTGACCGGAGCCGTCAACGCCGTCGCACCGGCACCGCTGCGCAACGCCGACTACACCAAGTCGCTGGCCGGGGTACTGCACCGGCCCGCGGTGTCCCCCTGCCCTTCGGGCGGGAGGTGCCCCCAGCCCGTACCGTCGCTGGGGCCTCGGCTATTGCTAGGGAAGCAGGGCGCCCATGAGCTCGCCGAGGCCAATCAGCGGGTCGTGCCGACCAAGCTCGAAACCCTTGGCCACCGGTTCCGGCATCCGGGCATCGATGACGCGCTGGCTCACGAACTCGGGCACGGCTGATGAGCCACGTGCGTGAGGAATCCGCGCACCAGGCCGCGGATCCGTTCCGCGGCGCTGTCGACGAGTTCGGTTGTGCGGGAGCGTAATTCGTCGTGACTGAGGCCTACGCCGACGACCTCGCCGTCACGGTCGTCGGCAAGCCACAGCTCAAGCAGTTGGCGGTCGATCTCGGGGTGAAACTGCAGCGCGAGGGCGCGGCCCAGCGTGAACGCCTGCGACGAGTTCGCGGTGCGGGCGATCTCCGTCGCACCCGGCGGCAGCGTCCAGCGGTCGAAATGCCATTGGAACCAGGGCCCGCCGGGCACCAGATCGGGGTTGTCGCTGTCGACGTCGTACCAGCCGATCTCCGGGACGGCCGAGCGCGCGACCGAACCGCCGAACGCCTGCGCGAGCAGTTGGCCTCCGAAGCAGACGCCCAGAAGCGCCACGCCTGCGTCGGCCGCGTCGCGCACCAGCTGCATCTCGCTGCCCACCCAGGTGCGGCGCAGGGCGTCGTCGTAGACCGGCCACCGCGCGCCGAGCGGGACGATGACGTCGTAGCCGAGTGGGTCGGGGAAGGTCACCTCGCCGGCCGGGGCGTCGACGCGTTCGGCGGGGACGACCTCGAACGTGTCGACGTCGAACCCGGACTCGGTGAAAGCATCACCCAGCAGGGCTTCGGTCGCTAGATGCTCGTTGTAGATGAACAGAACCTTCGGCGCCACGGCGACATTATTTCGGCCCAGCCATGGGTGGCGCATCTTCGGGGGCCATCTCGGCACCGATCCTGCGGAACAGGGTGTCGGCCTCGTTGCGGTAATCGCCCTGGTCGTCGAACGCTTCGGGCGCGTAGGTGACGGCCACGGCGATTGCGATCTTCTGCGACGGTAAGTAGGCCTCGAGGGCGGCGTATCCGGACATCAGTGGGTTCTGCAATAACCAGTTGCCGGAGATGACCAGCCCGAGGCCGTAGGTGTAGATGTCGTTCATCTCGTCGCAGGTGGTGCAGCCGGGTTGCTTGTGGGTCTTGCCCCGAAGGTCGGTGGAGACCATCTTCTTGTACGAGTCGGGCGTGAGCAGCTGGCCCGAGCCGATACCCCTCGCGGTGGCTTCGAGGTCGTAGATGGTGGTGGTTTGAATCGCGCCGTGGGTGATCGTCCAGGACGGGTCCCAGTAGGTCGTTTCTTCGTAGAACGGTGTGCCTGCCGGGATCTTGAGCGCCGCCCGGCGCTCGGAGCTGAACGCGTGCAACACGGGGGACGGGATTTCCGCGGTGATCGAGTTGACGGTGTTGGTCAATCCGAGAGGCCGAAGAACCTTGTCGGACAACAGCTTCGGCATTTCCTGGCCGGTCGCCTTCTCCAGCGCCAGGCCCAGCAGCACATAGTTGGTGTGTGCGTAGTTCCAGTTGGTGCCGGGCTCATAGAGCAGCGGCTTGGTGGTCGAGTACTGCAGCAGCTCGTGGGTGGTCCAGCGCCGGAACGGGTTTGCATAGAGCGCGTCGTTCATTTCGGTGTTGCCGATGACGTAGTCGACGTAGCCCGATGTCATCTGGGCCAGCTGGCCCAGCGTGACCCGGTCCGCATGCGGGATTTCGGGCAGCCATTTCGACAGCTTGTCGTCGAGGCTCACCTTGTTCTCGTCGACGAGCTTCAGCAGCAGCGTGGAGACGTAGGAGATCGCGACCGCGCCGTTGCGGAAATGCATGCCGGTCGTCGCGGGCACACCGGTCATCGACTCGCCGAGTGCCTGGGTGACGATCTCCTTGCCGTCGACGGTCACCCGGACGATGACGGCCTTCAGATGTGCCTGGGCCATGGTGTCGCGGACGACTCGCATCACCGCATCGGCCTTGGCGCTTTCCGTGGTGGTTGTCGGTGACTCCGGCGGCAGGGCGGCGGGTGAGCAGCCAGTCAGCATTACCAGCGCGCAGGCGACGGCTACCAAGCGCCGGGAGAAGAGCACACCCGATCTTGGCAGAGCGGTCAGGGTGCGGCTGCGTATTTTGACCGTCAAGTGGGCATCCCTCGAAGTGTCAGAGTTGACCGATTGGTTCCTAACGACAGAGGACCGGGGTAACCCCTGCTCGCACTTGCCTGCCTGGTGCGAGGGCAACCGGGTGGAGCCGATGATCCACGGCTCGACATACTTCGACCACCTTGTCACCGAGGTCGAGTCGCTCAGCGCGGGTGACCACTTGTTCTTCACGGACTGGCGCGGCGACCCGGACGAGAAGATGCGCGACGACGGGCCCACCATCGCCGAGTTGCTCTGTGGCGCGGCCGAGCGCGGCGTCGTCGTCAAGGGGCTGATGTGGCGGTCACATCTCGACAAGTTCGCCTACAGCGAGGAAGAGAACCAGCACCTCGGCGACGCGATCGAACAGGCCGGCGGCGAGGTGCTGCTGGATCAACGCGTGCGCTTCGGCGGGTCGCACCACCAGAAGCTGGTCATGATCCGTCACCCGGACGCGCCCGAACGCGACGTGGCGTTCGCCGGTGGCATCGACCTGTGCCACTCGCGCCGTGACGACGAGTCGCATCACGGTGACCCGCAGGCGGTGCAAATGTCCAAGCACTACGGCGACCGCCCGCCGTGGCACGACGTGCAATTGCGGCTGCAGGGCCCGGTTGTCGGGGCGCTCGACACGACGTTCCGCGAGCGTTGGAACGACCCGGCGCCGCTGGACATGCTGTCGCCGATCGCGTGGATCAAAGACAAGCTGCGCGGCGCCGACCTGAAACCCGGGAAACTGCCGGAACAGCCGCCCGATCCGCCGCCATGCGGGCCGCATGCCGTGCAGGTGCTGCGCACGTATCCCGACGCGCACTTCGAGTACGACTTTGCGCCGCACGGCGAGCGCAGCATTGCGCGGGGGTACACAAAGGCGGTGAGGCGTGCCCGGCGACTGATATATCTCGAAGACCAGTACTTGTGGTCGAAACGGGTGGCCGGCCTTTTTGCCCGTGCCTTGGCGGACAACCCGGACCTGCATCTGATCGCGGTCGTGCCACGCTATCCCGACGTCGACGGTCGGCTGGCTTTGCCGCCCAACATGATTGGCCGTCGCCAAGCGATAGACGCATGCCGGGAGGCCAGTCCGCACCGCGTTCACGTGTTCGATGTCGAGAACCACGAGGGCACACCGGTGTACGTGCACGCCAAGGTCTGTGTCATCGACGATGTCTGGGCCAGCGTCGGCAGCGACAACTTCAACCGAAGGTCGTGGACGCACGACAGCGAATTATCTTGTGCCGTGCTGGATGACACCCAGGAGTTCGCGCGTGATCTGCGGCTGCGGCTGATGCGCGAGCACCTGGATCGGGCCGCCGACGGCAGTGAGGACGGCGTTCTCGTCGATCTAGGCACAGCCGTGCAGGAGATCGCCACCGCGGCGGAGGCTTTGGACGCATGGCATGCGTCCGGTCGCAAGGGCCCCAGGCCGCCGGGCCGGCTGCGTCCGCACCAACCGGAGAAACTGGGCATGCTGACCCGGTTGTGGGCCGAACCGGCATACCGGCTGATCTACGACCCCGACGGGCGGTCGTGGCGCGATCGGCTGACGGGCAGGTTGTGAGCCGTTAGTAGCCGCAGTCGAATTGGACCGGAAGGCTGACCGGGCCGGTTATGCCCGTCAACGGCTTCCATGGAACGGGGCCGGTGCATCGCATGTCGGGCATGCGACGCGACATGATCGTCAACGCCTCGGCGAGCTCGATTCTCGCGAGGTGCGCACCGAGGCAGTAGTGGATGCCGCCGCCGAAGGTGAGCATGGCCGGAGCCCCTTCACGGGTGATGTCGAAGCGGTCCGGGTTCTTGTAGACCGCGGGGTCGTGGTTGGCTGCGGCGGTATTGGCGATGACGAATGTGCCGGCCGGGATGGTGACGCCGCCCAGTTCGACGTCCTCGACGGCTATGCGCATCGTCATGAAGATGACCGGCGAGTAGCGCATCACTTCTTCGACCGCTTGGGGAGCCAGCGCGGGCTGTTCGGCCAGCAGCCTCCATTGGTCGGGATGGTCGCAGAAGACCTGCACCGCGGCGGCCAATTGGTTGCGTGTGGTGTCGGTTCCCGCCATCAGCAGAGTGGCGGCGAGCGTGAGCAGTTCGTCGTGGCTGAGGTGATCGCCGTCGACCTCGGCGCGCATCATGGCGGAGAGCAGGTCGTCGGTCAGCGCGTCACGCCGGGCGGTGACCATTTCGTCGAGGTAGGCCTCGAGCTCCTTCCACGCGCGCACGATGTCGGGCGCATCGTTGACGACGTTCCAGTCGAAGACCTTGAAGATGTCGTCGGCCCAGGCCGAGAACAGATGCCAGTCCTCGCGTGGGGTGCCCAGCAGGGCGCAGATGATCGGAATCGGGTACTCCCTGGCGATGTCGGCAACGGCATCGCACTGGCCCGTGCCGGCATGTTGATACACAAGCTCGGCGATGATGTCGGCACACGTCGTGCGGAGCCGCCCAGCGGCCCTGGGCGTGAACGCCTTAGACACGAGTCGCCGCTGTCGGTGATGTGCGGGGCCGTCGAGGCTGAGCAGCCCCTTGATGACGATCTCCCATAGCTCGCCGGAGGTAATGCCCTGCGCCGGAAGGGCGCCCCCCTTGGGCATGGCGAACCGGTCGTCACGCAGGACCGTTCGGACCAGGTCGTAGGCCAACACCTCTGGCCCGTGCGGTCCCATGGCGATCGGACCCTGTCGATGTGCCTGCCGGATCAGCGCGTGCGCCTCTTCGGGACTCTGTGCGTGTTCGTAGGCGATGGTGGGCAGTTCGGCCTCGAAGACGCTCGGGTCGTTGGTGCGGGTGATTTCGACGGTCATGGTGTCCCCCAATGGTCGTTGCTAAAAAAGCCTGAGGCTCAGGTGCACGGTTGGAACGCGTACTCCCATACGTGACTTTTCGGTTTCAGTAGTCGGACTACTCGACTATCTGGTCTCAGTGGCCGAAGACCATCGGTCAGACCGCCTATTCGCGTCCGGTGGGGGTCGTAGAAATACGCGGTTGCGCTGATGTTTGCCGTACGCGCTGGTCGCATGCTGGCTAGCATGAGCCAGACCGAGTGGAGCGATCCTGGTGTGAGCGAGCTGCCGACCGGAACCGTAACGCTGCGCTTGGCCGACGTCGAGGGCTCTACGCGGCTGTGGAAAACGCAACCCGACGCGATGACGGCGGCGATTGCGTTGCTCGATGACACACTGCGGGACCTGATCGAGCTGCGTGGCCGTTCAGCAGCCTGCACCCTCGAGAATGGGTTCCGGCTCAACCGGAACGTTGTCGGCGGCCTGAAAGTTGCCACGCCCGTGTCCAAGACGACGCCACGGCCGGAGGATTCGCCGTAAACGGTTTTGCATGCCACCAATAGGCATCGTCACGGCTCCGCCTACACGGACTTGGCGGACTTGGTAGTCAGCCCCCGACCGTTGCGTTGTAATCGTCCGCCTGGTTCAGAGTTGAAACACGAGTAGTTGACTACTCGTGTTTCGCGTCGACACCACCGACACCACCTATGGTTCATTACTTAGACGCACGTTCGGCCCGCCACCCCCGAGATGACGGGCCGATAGGGCGAAAGGGATCGCTTACTTCTCCCACTCGCTGATGCCCCCCTCGTCAGCGAGGTCGAAGCCAGGATCGGCATCGCCATCGCCGACCTACACGCCGCCTAGCCGCGCCAGTCGGTATCGTCGCTCGGGCCTGCCGACGCCGTACTGCAACCGCAGTTCCAAAATGCCCGTGCTCAGGTAGTGCTCGAGGTAGCGACGTGCGCTGACCCGTGATACCCCAACAAGGTCCGCACATTCGGCCGCCGACACCTCTCCGGCATCCCGCACCGCATCTAGCACCAAACGACCGGTCTCCGCGCCCAACCCCTTCGGCATGACCTCCTGCGCCGATGTGGGCGCGGACGCGCCGAACAGCGAGTCGATCAACGACTGGTCAACGCCGCCAGCGGATTCCAGCGCGTCGGCGCGCGCCCCGAACGCCTCCAGCTTGGCCTGCAGTTGCGGAAACTCGAACGGCTTGATCAGATAGTCGGCGGCGCCGCCATCCAACGCGCCCTTCACGGTGTCCAACTCTCGCGCAGCGGTAATCATGATGACCCCGACGCGGTCGCCTTCGGATCGCAACCGCCGCAATACTTCCAGACCCGTCATGTCCGGCAGGTACACGTCGAGCAGGATCAGGTTCGGGTGAAGTTCCCGTGCCGCCGACAACGCCTCCGCGCCTGTGCGGGCCACACCGACGGCGCGAAACCCGACCACTCGTTCGACGAAACGGCGGTGAATCTCGGCGACCATGAAATCGTCGTCGACGATCAGCACGTCACGCATGGGCGGCCTTCTCGGCGACGATAGCGGGCCGAGCCTGCAGCCGAACCACGAAGAGTGCACCGCCGGTTGGTCCGTCGCTGACCTCAACGGTGCCGCCGTGCTGGGCGGTGACCAGCCGCACCAACGCCAGCCCGATGCCACGTCCGCCCGGAACGTCCGGTTTCGACGTGACACCGCGCGCGAAGATCGCCTCCCGAAGGTGTTCGGGTACACCCGGTCCGGAGTCGGCCACCGAGATCATCAGCCCGTCGCCGTCGTCGATGCGGATCGTGACCGTCGCTGGATCGGACCCCACCGACACATCGACGGCGTTGTCGATCAGATTGCCCAGCAACGTGATCACTTCGGTCGCCAGCGCGGGATCCAATGCGGCCAGATGCGAATCCGGCGCGAGCTGCAGGGACACCCCGCTTTCGGCCGCCAGCGACGTCTTGGCGATCAGCAGCGCAGCCACGGCAGGATCGGAGATCCTTTGGGTCACAGCGTCACTGATCTCGGCGCGTCGCCGCGTCAGAGTGCCCACCAGGTCACGCACCGAGTCGTACTCGCCCAGTTGGACGAGCCCGGAGATGGTGTGCAACTGGTTGGCGAACTCGTGGGTCTGCGCGCGTAGCGTGTCGGTCACGCTCTTGTGCGACGACAGCTGCCCCTGCAGCGCAGCGAGTTCGGTGCTGTCGCGCATCGTCGTCACCGTTCCGATCCGCTGCCCCTGACTCGTCGCCGCCCGCCGGTTCAGCGCCAGCACCCGGGTGCGGGTGGCGATGACGACATCGCGGCCGTCTTCGCCTGACAGCAGAAATTCGACCACCGCGGGATCGAGGCCGACGCTGTCGACCCGCCGGCCCACGGCCGCACCGGTCACAGCGAGCAGCTCCTGCGCGCTGTCGTTGAGCAGCGTGATGTCGCCCTCGTTGTTCACCGCGACCACACCCTCACGGATGCTGTGCAGCAAGGCTTCCCGGTGGTCGGCCAGGCTGGCGATCTCGGCGATCTCCAGCCCACGGGTATGACGTTTGATCCGCCGCGACAGCAGCCATGAGGCCAGCATGCCGAGGGCGGCGCCGAGTCCGAGGTAGAACAGCAGCCGCTCCCCGGCACCGCTGAGCAGTTCCCACACCGACGGATACCGCTCGCTGACCGAGACGACAGCCAGTACGTCACCGGTTGCGGCGAGGATCGGCACCTGTCCGACCAGGCTGTGCACGCCGTCGACATCGAGATCGCCGAACCACGCCCGGCCTTCGTCGGCGTTACTCGGCCCCCAATCGATGTGCCGGCCGATACGGGCCGGGTCCGACGACACGGCCACGGTGCCGCCCGGGTCGATGATCTCCGCCAGCCCCGCGCCGGACAGGTCGACCGCGCGATCCACCTCGGGAGCCAGCACGCTCGCGGCGAATGGGTCGGCATAGCGGTCGCGAACGATGGGCGTCGACGCGATGTTCTCAGCGACCGCGATCATGCGCTGCCCGCGGACCTCGCGAAACTCCCGGGTCGATTGCGCGACCGAGACCGCGGCCACGGCCAGCAGCACCACCGCGACCACCAGCAGCTGGAAAACCAGGAACTGGCCGGCCAGGCTTCTCCCTCTAAGCAGGCCGACGAACGATGACCGCGATGAACTCAATGACCAATACTTCCTTTGCGTACGAATCGGTGACGTAGGTCACTGTCAGGGTCCAGTATTGCTGAGCATCACAAATCAGTGATTGGGGACGACTGTGAAAAGGGTCGAGTTCATACGAGGCGAACGGCGAACGATCACCGGCCTGGTGATCGCCGTGATCGCGGCATTACTGCTGACGGCCTGCGGCGTCACGCGCGGCGAAGAATCCGGACTACACCGGCTGCGGATGATGGTGCCCAACAGCCCGGGCGGCGGCTATGACCTCACGGCGCGCACGGCCGTGAAGATCATGGAGGACAACGACATCACCGGGCGGGTCGAGGTGTTCAACGTGATCGGTGCGGGCGGCACCGTCGCGATGGCCCGGCTGATGAACGAAAAAGGCAACGACGACATCATGATGATGATGGGGCTCGGCGTGGTCGGCGCGGTGTTCACCAATGGATCGTCGGCGCGCGCCTCCGACGCGACAGCGCTCGCGAAAATGGTTGAGGAACAGGAAGGCATTCTGGTTCCGGCGGATTCACCGTTCCAGACGGTGCAGGATTTCGTCGCCGCCTGGAAGGCCGATCCGGCCAACGTGACGATCGGCGGCGGATCGTCGCCCGGTGGTCCCGACCACCTGTTCCCGATGGAAACGGCGCGCGCCGCGGGCGTCGATCCGAAGGCGGTCAACTACGTCACCTACGACGGCGGCGGCGACCTGCTGACCGCGTTGCTGGGCAAGAAGATCGATGCGGGAACAACGGGTCTCGGCGAATTCGTCGACCAGATCGAGGCCGGCCAGGTCCGGGTGCTTGCGGTGTCCGGCAGCGAGCGGGTCGAGGGCGTCGACGCGCCGACCCTCACCGAGGCCGGGATCAACCTCACCTTCACCAACTGGCGCGGAATCCTTGCGCCGCCAGGCATTTCCGACGAAGCCCGGCAGGCGATGGTGGGAATCTTGGAGAAGTTGCACGGCACGGAGCAATGGAAGGAGGCGCTGGTGAAGAACGGCTGGACCGACGCGTTCAAGACCGGCCCGGAGTTCGAGGCGTTCCTGCAAGAGCAGGACAACCGGGTCTCCTCGACCCTGACCGATCTGGGGTTGGTATGACCACCACTTCGGGAGGGCCGCAGGCACCTGTGGATACCCCTGCACCGCGGGAACGTTCGATCGACAAGGCCCAGTACCTCGTTTGTGCGGTGCTCGTCGCGGTCGGTGGCTTCCTGATCTATGACGCGTTGACCCTGGAGGGCGGATTCGCCAAGGTCGATCCCCTCGGGCCGAAGTTCTTCCCGATGGTCATCGGCATCGGCCTGATAGTGCTGGCGGTCATCCTGGCCATCGCGATCCCCCGCGGCTCAAAGGGTGAGGCCGACGCGGGCGAGGACGTCGATCCGAACGTGCCGGGTGACTGGCGCACGGTGGGACTTCTGGTCGGGTTGTTCGTAGCCACCATCCTGCTCGTGGTGCCGCTGGGCTGGGCGATCACCGGAACGCTGCTCTTCGCCGGCGCCGCCACGATCCTGGGCAGCCGACGCTATCTGCTGAATATCCTCATCGGTGCGGTGTTGGCGGTCGGCAGCTTCTACGCGTTCTATTCCGGGCTCGGGATCCCGCTGCCCGCAGGCATATTGGACGGGATCCTCTGATATGGAAAACCTCGATTGGTTGCTTCAGGGCTTTGAGCAGGCCGCGACGCCGATGAACCTGCTGTACGCGGTGATCGGCGTGCTGCTGGGGACCGCCGTTGGCGTGCTGCCCGGGATCGGCCCGGCGATGACGGTGGCGTTGCTGTTGCCCGTCACCTACAACGTCAGCCCCAGCGCGGCGTTCATCATGTTCGCCGGCATCTTCTACGGCGGCATGTACGGCGGGTCGACCACCTCGATCCTGCTCAACACGCCGGGCGAGTCGTCGTCGGTGATCACCGCGATCGAAGGCAACAAGATGGCCAAGGCCGGCCGCGCTGCCCAGGCGTTGGCGACCGCGGCGATCGGATCCTTCGTGGCGGGCACCATCGGCACCATGTTGCTGGTGTTCTTCGCGCCCGCGGTGTCGCGGTTCGCCGTGACGCTGGGCGCGCCGTCTTATCTGGCGATCATGCTGTTCGCGCTGGTCGCGGTGACCGCCGTGCTCGGCGCATCGAAGCTGCGCGGCGCGATATCGCTGTTTCTCGGCCTGGCCATCGGCATCGTCGGCATCGACTTCCTCACCGGGCAGCCTCGTGCGACGTTCGGCCTGCCGCAGCTGTCCGACGGGATCGACATCGTGGTGATCGCCGTCGCGATTTTCGCCCTCGGCGAGGCGCTATGGGTGGCGGCGCATCTGCGGCGCCGCCCCGTCGATGTCATCCCGGTGGGCCGGCCGTGGATGGGCCGCCAGGACTGGGGGCGTTCGTGGAAGCCGTGGCTGCGCGGCACCGGCTACGGATTCCCGTTCGGCGCGCTGCCGGCAGGCGGCGCCGAACTGCCGACGTTCCTGTCCTACGTCACCGAGAAGAAGCTGTCGAAACACAAAGAGGAGTTCGGCAAGGGGGCGATCGAGGGTGTTGCGGGACCGGAGGCGGCCAACAATGCGTCGGCCGCCGGCACGCTGGTGCCGATGCTGTCGCTGGGCCTGCCGACCAACGCCACCGCGGCGGTCATGCTGGCCGCGTTCGTGTCCTACGGGATTCAGCCCGGCCCCACCCTGTTCGACAAGGAGCCGCTGCTGATCTGGACGTTGATCGCCAGCCTGTTCATCGCTAACTTCCTGCTGCTGGTGATCAACCTGCCGCTGGCGCCGCTGTGGGCGAGGCTGCTCCGCACGCCTCGGCCCTACCTGTACGCCGGCATCCTGTTCTTCGCCACGCTCGGTGCGTTCGCCGTGAACATCCAGCCGCTTGACCTGGCGCTGCTGCTGGTGTTCGGGCTGCTCGGTCTGATGATGCGGCGGTTCGGGCTACCGATACTGCCGCTGATCGTCGGCGTCATCCTGGGGCCGCGCATCGAGCGCCAACTGCGGCAGACCCTGCAGCTCGGCGGAGGTGACTGGAGCAGCCTGTTCAGCGAGCCCGTCGCCATCATCACCTACATATGCATGGCTTTGCTGCTGCTCACCCCGTTGATCCTGCGGCTCCTGCACCGCACCGAGCCCGACCCGATCCATATCCAGACCGAAGAGATCGAAGAGAAGCGCGTGGAAAAGGCGGGGGCATGATCGTCGTCGGCTACTCCGCGGATCAGTTCGGCAAGGCGGCGCTTGAGCACGGGATCGCCGAGGCGAAATTGCGGGAGACGAACCTGTTGGTGATCAATGCCACGACCGGCGAGGCGCTGGCCGACCCGAGGTTTGCGCAGCCCGGTGAGGTCCATGACGTCGAGGAGCGGCTGAACAGCTGCGGGGTTGAGTTCGAGCTCACCCAGCCTGTCGGGGTGGACACCGCTGACGAGCTGTTGACGGCGATGGAGCGCGACGACGCCCGGTTGCTGGTCATCGGCATCCGGCACCGTAGCCCGGTCGGCAAGCTGCTCCTCGGCAGCGTCTCCCAGCGGGTGCTGCTGGAATGCCCCAAGCCGGTGCTCGCCGTCAAACCGGAGGAACTGTAGATGCAGGAGAGTCGTAGAACTGATGCAGATGCGGCCGCCGGCTCACGAGCCAGAATCGGTAGCTCGAAAAAGGAGTAGGTCACAGATGGCGAAGACTGCGGTTAAAGGCACCGTTGTCGAGCTGGACGGCGATGAGATGACCAGAATCATCTGGCAGTCTCTCCCGAAGGTGAGTCGCCCATGACAATGAATACCCCCGAATCCATTACTCCCGAGCATGTCCCCGGTTCCGACGATGAAGCGCAGCCAATCAGCCCGGGGCCGTTGGCAGGCCTGCGTGTACTGGACCTGGGCACGGTCTACGCAGCACCGATCACCGCGATGCTGCTGGGGGACTGGGGAGCGGATGTCATCAAGGTGGAGCATCCCCGAGGCGACCCGGCACGAACGCACGGATTGTCGAAGGACGGGCACGGCTTGTGGTGGAAGGTAATCGCTCGAAATAAGAGAACCATCACGCTGAACTTCGGTAAGCCAGAAGGCCAAGACATTCTGCGCGGACTCGTCGCGCAGGCAGATGTGGTGATTGAGAACTTCCGTCCCGGAGTCATGGAGAAATGGGACCTCGGACCCGAGGAATTGCAGAAAATCAATCCAGCACTGGTGGTGCTGCGGGTCACGGGGTTCGGGCAGAAAGGGCCGTACTCAAGCAGACGAGCGTTTGGCACCCTGGCCGAGGCAATGAGCGGCCTGGCCCACCAGACCGGCGAGGAGACCGGGCCCCCGACGTTGCCGCCGTTTGGATTGGCGGACGGGGTTGCCGCGTTGGCCGGTGCCTACGCGGTGATGCTGGCGTTGTACCACCGGGACGTGACCAAGGGCGGCGGCCAGGTCATTGACTTGTCGCTGTTGGAACCGCTGGTTGGCATCCTGGGTCCGGGCCCCAGCGTCTACGACCAACTCGGGCTGGTCTCAGGACGCCATGGCAACCGATCGAGCAACAATGCCCCCCGCAACGCCTACCTCACCAGCGACGGCCGGTGGGTGGCGATCTCCGCGAGTGCCACCTCAGTTGCCGAACGCGTCATGAACCTGGTCGGAAGGCCCGACATCGCCGAGCAGTCATGGTTTCCCCGCGCCGGTGAGCGGGTCAAGCACGCGGACATGATCGATGCTCCCGTCGCGGAATGGATCGGTGCGCGGCCGATGGAGGAGGTCTCGGCGGCGTTCCAGGCCGCCGGCGCAGCGCTGGCCCCGGTCTATGACATCGAGCAGCTCATGAATGACCCGCATGTCCAGGACCGCGACATGATCACCACCATCGAGGATGAAGACCTCGGGCCGCTGAAAATGCAGAACTTGATCTTCAGGATGGGCAACACGCCTGGCTCGATCCGTCATGGCGGACGCCGCCTCGGGCAGGACACCGCCAACGTGCTGGACGAGCTCTTGGGGATCTCCGGCGATAAGCTCGATGAGCTCCGCGAGAACGGGGTCCTCTGATGGACCGTAGTTACTTGTTCGCTCCGGGTCACAACGCAAAACTTCTGAACCGGGTGTTCCACGCCGGTGCCGATGCGGTGATGCTCGACCTGGAGGATGCGGTCCCGCCGGATGCGAAGGTCACGGCTCGTGCGATGGTCGCGAAGGCCCTACTCGACCATCCCGCATGGGTCAGGGTGAATGCCGCCCAAACCGCTTGGTGTGAAGCGGATCTCGCCGCTGTGGCGGATCGAGCTTTTGGTATCCGGATCCCCAAGGTCGAATCTGCGGGCGATGTCGAGTGGGTGACAGCAAGGGCGCCAGGTAAGCCCATCATCTGTGCTATCGAAAGCGCGCGCGGTGTGCTGGCTGCACAGGAGATCGCCGCAGTGCCCGGTGTTCGGTTTCTGGCGATGGGTGGTGTCGACCTGCAGCGCGACCTCAACACCTCCGGCGGGAACCTGCAAACCCTCTATGCGCGGTCACATCTGGTTCTGGCGTCGCGCGCGGCGGGGATCGAACCGCCCATCGACAGCGTCTTCCCCCTGCTCGACGACACAGCCGGACTTCGCGACCAAGCCCAGTTCGCCCGGTCGTTGGGCTTTTTCGGTAAGTCGGCGATCCATCCGCGTCAGCTGGACACCCTCCATGAGGTTTTCACCCCTACCGAGGCCGAGATCGAGTGGGCCCAACAGGTACTTGCTGGGTTCGAGGCGGCCAGCGGCGGCGGCTTTGCCCTTCCCAGCGGCGAGTTCGTTGATCTGCCCGTCGCGGACCGAGCGCGGCGCCTCCTTGAGATCGCGGGTTCTCCGGTGACGGGCGCCAACACCCCCGCGCCTGCGACAGCAGCTGGACCAGATCAACCTGGGTGAACAGGGCTACACCGTGATGCCGATATCAATTCATAGCGACGCCGCGTTCGCCGGCCCGGGTGTCGTCGCGGAACCCCGCCAGCTCTCGCAGCTCCGCGGGTACCGGACCGGCGGCACCGTACACGTCGTCATCAACGGACGAGTGCGCGAAGCGCCAACGGCGAAGAGGCGGAGGCGACAGCGGCGTCTCCGATATCCCGTCGATCAGCAGGATCCGCGTCCAGCAGCAACGAACCTCATGAAGACCAGCCCTCAACTCGCTGTAGCAGGACAGGAAAACACTTTCAGCCGCCGCGATCTGGCGGATGACCACCGAGATGGAAAGCCGTGAAATGACGACCGCACCGTATGAGCTAGTACCCGAACCAGGAGGCGTGCTGGCGCGGATCAATGTCCGGGGTAGCGCTGTTCTCGCGTCACCCTCAATTAACCGCGGGACGGCGTTCTCCCTTGACGAGCGGGAGGCCCTTGGTCTGGATGGTTTGCTGCCCAGCGGGGTGACCACTCTGGAATCGCAGGTGCGCCGGGTCTACGCCCAATACCTCGAGCAGGCCAACCCGCTTCGAAAGTGGGTGTACCTGGCGAACCTTCGAGACCGCAACGAGGTGTTGTTTTACCGGCTGCTGACCGAGCACATCTCCGAAATGTTGCCGGTGGTGTATACGCCCACGGTGGGATTGGCGATCGAACGGTTCAGTCACGAGTTTCGCCGGCCCCGCGGCGTCTACCTGTCCGTTGATCGACCCGACAACGTCGAGTCCGCCTTCCGCAACACCGGTCTGGGACCGGACGACGTGGACCTGCTGGTTGCCACTGACTCCGAAGGCATTCTGGGAATTGGGGATCAAGGCGTCGGCGGAATCGAAATCGCCATCGGCAAACTGGCCGTTTACACCGCGGCCGCCGGGATCCATCCACGACGGGTGCTGCCAGTCGTGCTGGATATGGGCACCGACAATGTCAAATTGCTCAACGACGAGATGTATCTGGGTTTGCGGCATTCCCGTGTTCGCGACCAGCGCTACGACGACCTCATCGATGCATATGTCAGCGCAGTCAACAAGTTTTTCCCGAACGCGA
>CAWKOI010000013.1:0-226871 GCA_963851115.1 uncultured Actinomycetota bacterium | reverse complement strand
CCCCGGTGCCGGCGGTGACGAGCACGTGCTCGACGTCGGGCACCTGGTTCACCGAAGTCCCGCGTAGCTGGCGGACACCTTCGGCGATGCCGTTCATGCCGTGGATGTACGCCTCGCCGAGCTGGCCGCCGTGGGTGTTGATCGGCAGCCGGCCACCGATCTCGATCGCACCGTCGGCGATGTAGTCCTTGGCCTCACCCTGGCCGCAGAACCCCAGCTCCTCCAACTGAATCAGGGTGAACGGGGTGAAATGGTCGTACAGGATCGCGGTCTGGATGTCAGTCGGCTTCAGCCCCGACTGCTGCCACAGCTGCCTGCCCACCAGACCCATCTCGGGCAGACCCAGCTCCGGCCGGTAGTAACTGACCATCGAATACTGATCGGGGCTGGATCCCTGCGACGCCGCCTCGATGATGGCCGGCCTTTGCTTGAGATCCTTGGCCCGCTCCGCTGACGTGACGACCAGCGCGACCGCGCCGTCGGTCTCCTGGCAGCAGTCCAGCAGCCGCAACGGTTCGGCGATCCACCGCGAATTCTGGTGATCCTCAATCGTTATCGGCTTCTCGTAGAAGTAGGCCTTCGGGTTCTTGGCGGCATGCTTGCGGTCGGCCACCGAGACCGCGCCGAAGTCCTTGCTCGTCGCCCCGGACAGATGCATGTACCGCTTGGCGATCATCGCCACCTGCGCGGCCGGCGTGGACAGCCCGTGCGGATACGAGAACGAGTTGTCCACACCCGTCGAATCGGCGTTCTCCACCAACCGCATCTGCACCTGCCCGAACCGCATCCCCGAGCGCTCATTGAAAGCCCGGTATGCCACCACGCAATCCGCGACACCCGTCGCTACCGCGATCGCCGCCTGCTGGATCGTCGCGCACGCCGCGCCACCGCCGTGATGGATCTTCGAGAAGAACTTCAGCTCCCCGATGCCGGTCGCCCGTGCTATGGCGACCTCGGTGTTGGAGTCCATCGTGAACGTGACCATGCCGTCGACATCGGCAGGGGTCAGGCCCGCATCGTCGAGCGCGTCCAGCACCGCCTCGGCGGCAAGCCGAAGCTCGCTGCGGCCCGAGTTCTTGGAGAAATCGGTGGCGCCGATCCCGACGATCGCGGCCTTCCCGGACAGTTCGCCCGGCATCAGGCGCCTCCGATCGTCAGTGTGGCGGTCGCGACAACATGATCGCCGAGGCTGTTGCTGCCAACGATCTTCAGCGTGATCAGGCCGTTTTCGATTGCGGTCACCTCACCCTTGAACGTCACGGTGTCGTAGGCGTACCACGGCACTCCGAGCCGCAGGCCGATCGTCTTGATGATCGCGTTCGGCCCCGCCCAGTCGGTGATGTAGCGCTGCACCAGGCCGGTGTCGGTGAGGATGTTGACGAAGATGTCCTTGCTGCCCTTGGCCTGCGCCTTGTCCCGGTCGTGGTGGACGTCCTGGTAGTCACGCGTGGCGATCGCCGTCGAGACAATGAACGTCGGGTCGCCGTAGAGCTTGAGCTCGGGGAGCTTGGTGCCAACCTCGACCGTCGGCGCGCTCATGCGTCCGGCTCCCATGCATAGAGGGTCCACGCCGGACCCGGGGTTCCCTCGGGGAAGTCGATATACGTTGTGCGTACAGGCATTCCGATCTCCACCTTGGCTGGGTCGACGTTGCGGAGCTCGCCGAGCATCCGCACCCCCTCCTCGAGTTCGACGAGTGCGATGACGAACGGCAGTGTGCGGCCAGGCACCTTGGGCGCGTGGTGCACCACGAAGCTGAACACCGTGCCCTTGCCGCTGGCGACCACGTAGTCGGTCGGGACTTCCTTTTCGGCCCACAGTGCCGGCACCGGCGGATGCTGCAGGCTGCCGTCGGGCCGCTTCTGGATGCGCAGCTCGTGCGCGTTGACGCCGTCCCAGAAGAACTTGGTGTCGCGTGACGACGACGGCCGCATCATCATGTCGGCGTCCAGATCGTCCGGCACCTGATCACCCGCACCGGAATCGGAGGGCTTGAATTTCATGATGCGCCACATCATCTCGGCGACATCCTCGTCGCCGACTTGCCAGGTGATCTTCTGGGTGATGAAGAAACCCTCACCCAACGCGGTCTGCTTTGGTCCGACGACATCGGTCAGCTCGGCGGCGACGCTAACCTCTTCACCCGGCCTCAGATACCGGTGGTAGGTCTGCTCACAGTTGGTGGCGACCACGCCGATATAGCCTGCGTCGTCGAACAAGTCGAGGATCTTGGTGAGCGGATCGTCGGGCGCGCGAACACCACCGAGGCCCATCATCGTCCAGACCTGGATCATCGCCGGCGGGGCGACGATGCCGGGATGCCCTGCCGCCTTGGCGGCCTCTTCGTCGACGTAGATGGGGTTTTTGTCGCCCATCGCGTCCAGCCAGTGGTCGACCATCGGTTGGTTGACCGGATGGCGACCAACCCGCGGCTTGCTCTTGCCTTCGGCCTTGACCCGCTCGGCCGCCTTCTGGATATCCTCGACTGCACTCACCGCGGAACCCTCGGCACCTTCAGGCCAGAAGCTGCGATCATTTCGCGCATCACCTCGTTCACTCCGCCGCCGAACGTGATCACCAGATTCCGCTTGGTCTGGCTGTCCAGCCACTTCAGCAGCTCGGCGGTTTCCGGCTCGGCCGGGTTGCCGTACTTACCGACGATCTCCTCGGCCAGCCGCCCGACATATTGAACGCGCTCGGTGCCAAACACTTTCGTCGCTGCTGCGTCCGCGACGTCGATCGTCTCGCCTGCGGCCGCGACCTGCCAGTTGAGCAACTCGTTGATCCGCCACATCGCGTGAATCTCACCGAGCGAGCGCTTCACGTCGTCATGATCGATCGGGGTCACCCCATTGCCACCGGGCTTGGATGCCCAGGCGTGCACCCGGTCGTAGATGGCGGCGAACCGGCCGGCCGGGCCGAGCATCACCCGCTCGTTGTTCAGCTGAGTGGTGATCAGCCGCCAGCCACCGTTCTCCTCACCGACGAGCATGTCCGCGGGCACGCGAACATCGTTGTAATAAGTGGCATTGGTGTGGTGCGCGCCATCGGACAGGATCATCGGCGTCCATGAGTAGCCGGGATCTTTCGTGTCCACGATCAGGATCGAAATGCCTTTGTGCTTCACGGCTTCCGGGTCGGTGCGGCACGCCAGCCAGATGTAGTCGGCGTCATGGCCGCCGGTGGTGAACACCTTCTGCCCGTTGACGATGTACTCGTCGCCCTGGCGAACCGCGGTGGTGCGCAACGAAGCGAGGTCGGTACCCGCCTCGGGCTCGGTGTAACCGATGGCGAAGTGCACCTCGCCGGCCAGGATCGCTGGGAGGAACTTCTTCTTCTGCTCCGCGCTGCCGTACACCTGCAGGGTGGGCCCGACAGTCTGCAGCGTCACCGCGGGCAGCGGCACATCGGCCCGGTGGGCTTCGTTGACGAAGATCTGCTGTTCGATCGGGCCCGTAGCCAAGGCCGCCGAATTCCTTGGGCCACCCGACGCCGAGCTTGCCGTCCGAGCCCATCCGCTTGATCACCGCCCGGTACGCCTTGCCGTGCCGGTCTGCCTCCATCTCCTTGGCCTCTTCGGCGGAGATCAGGTTCGAAAAGTACTGCCGCAGTTCGGCTTGCAGCTGCCTCTGTTCGGGGGTCAGTTCGATGTACATTGCGCTCCCACCAGGTCGAGACGATGCGCTTGCCCGCCCACCAGCCGGGTCAGGTCCTTGATCGTGGAGTAGTAGCGGTCCATCGGGTAGGCGATGTCCATGCCCATGCCGCCGTGCAGGTGATGGCAGATCTGCATCGCCGGTGGTGCCTGCGAGGCCAGCCAGTAGCCGAGCACGTCGAGATCGTCATCGGCATCGCGGCCCTCGGTCAGCCGCCACACCACCGACGTCGCCGCCAATGTCAGTGTGCGCGAGGCGATATAGACCTCCGCGAGCTGTGCGGCGACCGTCTGGAACGTCGAAAGCGGCTTGCCGAACTGATGCCGGTTGGCCACGTAGTCGGCGGTCAGGCGCAGCGCACCCGCGACGAGACCGGATGCGAACGCGCCAATCGCGGCCAACGCCAACTGGTTTACCCGGTGCACCTGAGCGCCCTGCAGCACCCCGTCGGCCTCTGCATCGGAGAACGTCACGGTGTATTCGTCGCCCTTGTTCGACGACGGGGTCTTGGTCACCTGCACACCGTCGGCCTTCGGCGACACCGCCACGACGGCGTTGTCGGCGGTGACGACGATCCAATCCGCTTGTTCCGCATAGGGAACCGCGACCTTGGTGCCGTTGAGCTTGTTTCCGCCCGCTGACCGCGATAACACAGTGGCCGGTCGGTCTGGCAGCGGCGCGCCAGGCTCGTTGAGCGCCGCAGTCAGGACCGAACCCTTGGCAACGCCGGCGAGGTAGCGGTCCTGCTGGTCGTCGGACGCCAGATCCAGCAGCACCGCGGTGCCGAGCCCGAGGGTGGCCAGCGCCGGGCTGATGGTGGCGTGCCTGCCGATTTCAGTGAGCGCCGTCGCGATCTCGGGCAGGCCGACGCCATCACCACCGAGGCGCTCGGGCACCGCCAGCGCCGTCACGCCCCCCGCGACCAGTGCGTCCCAGCTGTTGTCCCGGTCCAGCACCGACGTCACGACGTCGGCGACAGCCTGCTGCTCCGGGTCCGGTGTGAAATCCAACCGAATCCTCCTTGATTCGTGTGGCGGTGCTAGTGCGCGGCCGCGCACTTACCGGTGTAGTCGACCTGCCAATGCTTGATTCCGTTCAGCCACCCCGAACGTAGCCGCTCCGGCTCGCCGACGGGCTTGAGATCGGGCATGTGATCGGCGACCGCGTTGAAGATCAGGTTGATCGTCATGCGAGCGAGGTTCGCGCCGATGCAGTAGTGCGCGCCGGTGCCGCCGAAGCCAACGTGGGGGTTCGGGTCGCGCAGGATGTTGAATGTGTGCGGTCTTCGAAATCTCTTCGTCGAAGTTGGCCGACGGTAGGACATCACGACCGCTGGCCCTTCTTGATCTGCACGCCGCCAACTCGAGTCCTCGTTGGCGGTGCGCTGGAACGCCGACACCGGCGTCGCCCACGACGATCTCGTCGGCGCGGTCACGGGCGCTCCTTCTTGAAGACTCCCACTGGTCGGGGTTCTGGAGAAAGCGATCATGCCGTGGGTGATCGAGTTGCGTCGTCTCGTTGCCCGCCACGGCGAGCATGATCACGAAGAAGCCGAACTCGTCGTCGGAGAGCTTCTCACCGTCGAGGTCGGCCTGGATCAGCGTCGTGACGATGTCGTCCGTCGGGTTCTTGCCCCGTTCGTCGGCCATCGCCATCGCGTACATGATCAGTTCCATCGACGACTGCGCGGGATCGACGTCAGCGAACTCGGGATCCTCGCCGCCGGTCATCTCGTTCGACCAGCGGAAGAGCTTGTCCCGATCGTCCTGGGGAACACCGAGCAGACCGGCGATGGCCTGCAACGGCAGCTCACACGACACCTGCTCGACGAAGTCGCCGGAGCCCTCGGCCGCGGCGGTCTTGACGATGTTCTGCGCGCGCTGCGCGAGCTCCTCCTCCAGCCGTCCGATGGCGCGGGGGGTGAACCCGCGGGAGATGATCTTGCGCAGCCGGGTGTGGTGCGGAGCATCCATGTTGAGCATGACGTTGCGCTGCAGTTCGACGTTGTCGAACGTCATCTCCTTCGGCCACACGGGGATGGCGCCGTTCTGCCAGCTCGAGAAGGCATCGCTGCGCCGCGACACCTCCTTGACGTCCGCATGCTTGGTCACGAGCCAGTAGCCCTTGTCGCCGAAGCCGCCCGTGCCGCCGGGCACGTCGACCCAGTGGATCGGCTCGGCCTTACGCAGCTCGGCTAGCTCCGCAACGGGCAGCCCTGCGAGGTTTACATCGGGGTCCAGGAAGTCGAAGTCGGCCGGAATGTTGGGGGGATTCCCGTTTGGGGAAGTCACAGTGTGCGCTCCTCAATTGCAACGTGTTCTAGTGCCAGTAAAACATGGCTTCACCGCAGATCAAAGGCGTGAGGACATCGCAGCTTGGCATACTGATGAAACGTGCTCTAGCCTGGCGGAGTGGGTAACCCTGTCATCGTTGAAGCCACCCGCAGCCCCATCGGCAAGCGGAACGGATGGTTGTCTGGCCTGCACGCCACCGAATTGCTGGGCGCCACACAGAAGGCGCTCGTGGAGAAGGCCGGCATCGACGCCGGTGACGTCGAGCAGATCGTCGGCGGCTGCGTCACGCAGTTCGGTGAGCAGTCCAACAACATCACCCGGGTGAGCTGGCTGGTCGCCGGTCTACCGGAGCATGTCGGCGCGATGACGGTGGACTGCCAGTGCGGCAGCGGTCAGCAGGCCAACGGTCTGATCGCGGGCCTGATCGCGGTGGGCGCCATCGACATCGGCATCGCGTGCGGCATCGAGGCGATGAGCCGCGTCGGGCTTGGCGCCAACGCCGGCCCCGATCGCGGGATCCTGCGGCCCGAGTCGTGGGACATCGACCTGCCCGATCAGTTCACCGCCGCCGAGCGGATCGCCAAGCGGCGCGGCATCACCCGCGAGGAGATCGACCAGTTCGGCTTCGACTCGCAGCGCAAGGCCAAGCAGGCGTGGGCCGAGGGCCGGTTCGACCGGGAGATCAGCGGCATCGAGGCGCCGGTGCTCGACGAACAGAAGCAGCCGACCAGCGAGCGTCACGTCGTCACCCGCGACCAGGGCCTGCGCGACACCACGCTCGAGGGCCTGGCCGGGCTGAACCCGGTGCTCGAGGGCGGCATCCACACCGCGGGCACGTCGTCGCAGATCTCCGACGGCGCCGCCGCTGTGCTCTGGATGGACGAGGACAAAGCCAAGGCGCTGGGCCTGCGGCCGCGGGCGCGGATCATCAGCCAGGCGCTGGTCGGAGCGGAGCCGTATTACCACCTCGACGGTCCGGTCCAGTCCACCGCGAAGGTACTGGAGAAGGCCGGCATGAAGATGGGCGACATCGACCTCGTCGAGATCAACGAGGCGTTCGCGTCTGTCGTGCTGTCGTGGGCGCGCGTGCACGAGCCCGATATGGACCGGGTCAACGTCAACGGTGGCGCCATCGCGCTGGGACATCCGGTCGGCAGCACCGGCAGCCGGTTGATCACCACGGCGCTGCACGAACTGGAGCGCACGGACCAGAGCACCGCGCTGATCACGATGTGTGCCGGCGGAGCGCTGTCGACGGGCACGATCATCGAGCGGATCTAGTGCCCGCTTCGGACGCCGAACGCATCGCGGCCGCGCAGGCGTACATCGATGCGTTGGTCAGTCACGATGCCGACAAGGTTCCGTTCGCACTGGCCTGCACTCGTATCGAGGTGGGGATCAAGACCGGTTTCTCGGGAAATCACCTGCGCCGCAGCCTGAATCGCGGAGCGCAGTACCGGGTCATTCGGGCCACGACCGTGCCCGAGTTCGCAGTCGACGGCGACGTGGTGCGGGCGAGGTTCGATCTGGAGACCAAACCGTCGTTCGCGGGGCGGCGGGTCGGCGCCCACATCGACGAGACGTTCGTCATCCCCCCGTCGGATGGCAAGATCCACCACATCAAGGCGAACATCCGGCCCTTCCTGGTCAAGTCCTAGCGAGCGCTCGCGGCATCAGGATCGAGCCGATGCCGAAGTCACCGCTGCCGTTTCTGAACTCGCGCTATTCCGACGTCCTCCTCAAGTGGATGTCGCGTATCAACACGTTCTTTTATCGCCGCAACAACGGCGAAGGGCTCGGCGGCACACGCCAGAACATTCCGGTCGCGCTGCTGACCACGACCGGTCGCAAGAGCGGCCAGCCGCGGGTCAGCCCGCTGTACTTCCTGCGTGACGGCGACCGCGTCGTGCTGGCGGCGTCGCGTGGCGGCAGCGACAGGAACCCGATGTGGTACCTCAACCTGAAGGCCGACCCGAAGGTCAAGGTACAGATCAAGGACGAGGTGCTCGAACTGAGCGCCTGCGACGCGAATGACGAAGAGCGAGAGCGGTATTGGCCTCAGCTGGTCGAGATGTACCCGACATACGAGGACTACCAGTCCTGGACCGATCGCGTGATCCCGCTCGTGGTCTGCGAGCCGTGACAAGCACAGCCGACCTTCATTTCTATTTCGACCCGGTCTGCCCGTTCGCCTGGATGACGAGCAAGTGGGTGCGCATGGTGGCCGCCCAGCGTGAGTACAGCGTGGACTGGCGGTTCATCTCGCTGCGGATCCTCAACGCGAACGTGGATTACGCGACACACTTCCCCGAGCACTACGAGGACGAGCACACCGCGGGCCTGCGGCTGCTCCGGGTCTGCGCACGGGCGCGGCGAGAGCACGGCAGGCCGGCGGTCGCGTCGCTCTACGAGGCACTGGGCGCCCGGCTGTTCGACACGCCCCGCGACGGCCTGTCCGCGTCCGACCTTGGGACGCGACAACTGCTGGAGCCACTGCTGCGCGACGCCGGGCTGCCCGTCGACCTTGCCGACGCGCTCGACGACACCACGCTCGACGACGAGATCCGCGCGGAGACCGAGCAGGCGCTCACCCTGACGGGCCGCGATGTCGGAACGCCGATCCTGCACTTCGAGCCGCCCGGCGGCACGGCGTTCTTCGGCCCGGTGATCAGCAGGCTGCCGAGTCCCGACGACGCAGGCCGGCTATGGGACCACGTCATCGGCCTTGCCGGCTTCGGCGGCTTCGCGGAGATCAAGCGCAGCCTGCGGGAACGACCTCAGCTGGCCAGTTTCGGCGTCGACGAGGAGTCGGTTGGCATCGAGGAGGACTGGCACGGCGGCAGCCGCCGCACCAAGAAATAGTTTGCGAATCGGCAACTTCGGCAAGACATATGGTACACGTTCTTGATCAGCAAGCCGTTGCAGTCGCCCCGTGACGTACCAATCGATCAGGCTGAACTTCCTCGCGGCGTTGCCGGTGCGAAAGTACTTGCCCCAGCCGCGCAGGATCGGATTCAATGCTGCGATCACGTCACGGATATCGATTCCGACCCGGTTACGGCCGGTGAGGACACGGACCTTGGCCCGCACCCGAGCCATGGCCGTTTGGCTGGGCCAGCGGTGCAGGTAGTAGCGCACGATGCGCTTCTGTTCCCACAGCCGCCCTGACATGCACGCCCGGAAATGACAACCCAGAAAATCCAGGCCCTCACGCCCCTCGCGCAGGTCGACCACCTTCGTCTTGTCCGGATGCAGCCGCAACCCCAACGACGCCAGGATCTCCCCCAGCACCGCCAGGGCGTGCTCGGCTTGTGCCGCGCTGCGGCACAGCACCACACCGTCATCGGCGTATCGCACCAACTCCCCCACCCCGCGGACAGAGAGTTCGGTGTCGAGCACTGCTGATAGACGTTGGCCAACCGCGGCGAGATCACCCCGCCCTACGGGTGCCCGCGACCGTCCGCTCATGCACCCCATCGACCAATACTCCTACCTGCATCCACTTGCGCAGCAGTTTGAGCACCCGCCGATCCGAGACCCGCCTACCGACCTCAGCCAGCAGCCGGTCGTGGTCAATCTCACCGAAGAAATTGGCGATATCCAACTCCACCACATGGGTGACCCCCTCGATGAAACCGACGCGCAGTCGCTCCATCGCCTGGGTGGCCGACCGCTTCGGCCGAAACCCATACGAGCACGGCAGAAAGTCCGCCTCGAAAATCGGTTCCAACACGATCTTGGCCGCCGCCTGGGCCACCCCGTCCCGCACCGTGGGAATGCCCAACGGCCGCTTACCGCCTCGTGGTTTCGGGATCTCCACACGCCGCGCTGGCGCGGGACGATACCGACCCGATAGAAGGTCACGACGCAACTCACGCAACATGCGGTCCACGCCGTAGTCCTCCACCCCGACCAAAGTGATCCGATCCACCCCGCCCGTACCCCTGTTCGCTTGCACCCGTTCCCACGCCTCCACCAGCACGTCACCCCTGCAGTACGGTCAAACAGGGCGTGGAAACGCCGACCCGAAGACTGCTTGGCCGCAGCCCATAGCGCACGTTGCAGTTCTCGCACTTTCACCCCCGACGGGCACAACGGCTCGTCGTCGGCTACGGCAAGCGACGGCTTGCCGGGGAAATTGGACCGAGACACCCCGGCCATGCCCTCACGCTTACCCACTTCGCCCGCGTGATCAAAGTTGGGACCCTTCCCTCCCGGCGCGTTATGTTGCACGCCGATCAGCGGTACTACGCTCCCATCGGACTCCCGCTGCCCTCCAAAGGTTTTCACCATCGGCTTATACCCCTGGTCTTTGCCCGACACGGGCCAGGCAGACGGGCCTCTCCAGTTCCGAACCAGACTATGTGCACGTGCAATCTCCCCTACCCCGGAAAGACCCAGCGAGCTAACCCCGGACCAGGGCTCGCCGGACATGGCCTTCACCGTGACATGACCGGCTCGGCTCTCCCGTTGTACCTTGACGAGGCTGCAGAGTTCGCGTGCCGCTACAGCCCGTGCACTTGCTCCCTCCGAAGAGGCTCTTAACACCCCGCTTAGCCCGCCGCCTCTCAACGACGAACCGGGGCCTGCTTTTGCCTGCCTCCTTTGGCGGCCGCGACGCTCGTCCGGGGTGGTATCGCAATCTCACGGCAGACCCCAAGGTGCACATCCAGTGATTCGCGACGCGCATCTCGACTTCATCGCCCGCGACGCCACCGACGACGAACGAAAGTGCTCTGGCCCAAGCTGATCAGGCTCTATCCGCCGTACCGGGGATATCGGAAGGCGACTGATCGGGTGATTCCGTTGGTCCTCTGCGAGTGATAACGAGATTCAGGGCCACTGCTACCGCGAGCAGGCCGGCTCCCACGGCCATCGTTATCGGGTGCAGGTACAGCAGCAACGCCGCCGCCGGCGCGCAAAGCAACCGCTCGGGCCAGCCCGCCCGGCGGATCAGCCACCCGCCGGTGACCACGGCCAGGGCCGCCACTGCCAGCGCGCCGACCGCCGCCGTCCACACCATGTCACCGAACGACCGCAGCCCGAGCAGGCCCTCGCCGTTGTCGGTCAGCACGAACGCGAACGGCACCAGGAACGCGGGCAGCGTGTACTTCCACGTCTGCCACATCGTCGGCGATCACCCGGCCGCCGGTGATCGCTGAAGCGGCGACGCTGGCCAGGGCGGTCGGCGGCGTCACTTCGGAGAGCACCGCGAAATAGAAGACGAACATCGCCACCGCCGGGGCCGCGACGCCGAGATCCTGCAGGGCCGGTCCGATGATCACCCAGCTGATCACGAACGACGCCGTGACCGGCACCGCGAGCCCGAGCACCGACACCGCCAATGCCGCGAACACTGCGGTGAAAATCAGGACCGCCGTGGGGTTTTCGCTGATCGAGCGGGCGGTGTTCACCAGAATCGAGTTCAACTGCAGGCCCAGCCCGGTTCGGGTGATCATCGCGGCGATGACGCCGGCGGCTGCGCACACCGCCGCCACCGAAAGCACTCCCCGCACACCCGTGGCCAGCGCGCCGTAGAGCTTGACCGGGGTGAGCCGGTGTTCGCGGTCCAGGTACGACAGCACGATCTGCACCGCGGTCGCATAGACCACCGCGCGCATGGCGGACACGTCCATCGCGAGGAACACGACGATCGTCGCCAGCGAGATCAAGTGGTAGCCGAATCGTCCCAGCAGCCGCCAGGTGGACTCCGTGTCGACGTCGACTTCACGCGTGGCGTAGCGCCGGGCGTCGATCTCCACGGCGAGCAGGATGCCCAGGTAGTACAGGATCGTCGGCACGATCGCCCAGACCAGCACGGTCAGATACGGCACCCCGAGGTACTCGGCGATGATGAACGCCGCGGCGCCCAGCGTCGGCGGGGAGAGGATGGCGCCGATCCCCGCGGCGGCCAGCATTCCTCCGGCGTTCTCGGCTCGGGTAGCCGGCGCGGCGCAGCACCGGCCACGTCACCGACCCCAGGCTGACCGTCGTCGCGGTCCCCGAGCCGGAGACACTGCCCATCAGGAACCCGGCCAGCGTCACGGTCCGGCCCGGCGCCGCGCGCGACCGCCGGAACGCGGAGAAGGACAGGTCGATGAAGAACTTGCTGGCACCGGACGCGTCCAGCACCGCACCGTAGATGGTGAACAGCACGATGTAGGTGGCCGCCACGTCCAGCGGGACCCCGTACAGGCCGGTCGACTGGATGAACGATGCGCTGATGATCTGGTCCCAGTCCACGCCGGCATGCGCGATCGCCGCACCCTGCGGCAGGTAGCCGCCGTAGTAGGCGTAGCCCAGCGCGAGCACACACACGATCGGCAGCGCGGCGCCCGTCGTCCGGCGGCAGGCCTCCAGCACCAACAGCAACACGACCGTCCCGACGATGACGTCGACCGCCGCGGGCGTGCCCTGCCGACTCAGGAACTCGTCGAATCCGCCACCGCCGTCGCCGATTTGGAACGGCAGCACCGGGTAGAGGCAGGCCACCAACGCCACCACCGCCAGCAGCCAGTCGACCGGCGTCGGGTTCTGCCGTCGGCGGCCGTGTGTTGTGGCGACGAAGCCGCAGCCCCGAGCGATAGCACAACAACGTCAACGGCAACACCGCCGCCAGGAACAAGATCAGTGAGACCTGGTTGCCCTGCGCGAGCGGAAAGAACACCTGATACAGCGCGAACAGCCCGACCAGGACACAGCCGACCGTCACCAGGTGGCGAACCCACCCGGTCAGCTGGCGCGCCGGTTTCTCCTCCTCGTAGGAGGCCGGCGCCGCGACGTCTCCGGCCGGCTTCGGCCGGTCGGTGTCGCGTTGGCTCTCGGTCAGCTGGCCGCGCCGAGCTCGTCGAGGGCCTTCTTGGCGCCGGGATGCAGCGGCACCGGGCTGGTCTGACGGGCGGTGTCCAGCGCGATGCCGTCGGCCGCCTTGTTCGCCTGCACCAGATCGGCCTTGTTGTCGAACAGCGCCTTGGTCAGCACGCAGGCAGTGTTTCCGTCCATATCGTCTTTGACCAGAAGCACATTGGGCACCACCACGGTCGGCACGTCCGCCGGCGTCTGGTAGGTGCTCGCCGGGATGACGCCGCGTTCATAGATCGGATTGATCTCCTGCAGCTTTCCCAACGTGTCCGTCACGTCGAGGAACTTGACGGCGTCCCGCTGGCTCACGAACAGATCGGTGATCCCGCCGGTCGGCAGGCCGCCCGACCAGAACATCGCGTCGATCGAGCCGTCCTTCATGCCCTCGACGGTCTTACCCAGTTCGGTGCGCTGCGCCTGGATATCCTTGGCCGGATCGAGTCCGGCCGCCGCCAGCATCCGGTTGGCGATCACCTCCGTGCCCGAATTCGGCGCCCCCGTCGACACCCGCTTGCCCCGCATATCGGCGATCGAGTTGATCCCGGCATCGGCGCGGGCAATCACCTGGGTGTAGTTGGGATACAACCGCGTCAGCGCCGCGATCGGCTGCTTCTCGGTAAACGATGCCGTGCCATTGACCGCGTCGGCGGCGGTGTCGGCCAGCGAGAAGGCGACCTGATGGGTGCCCGCCACCAACTGCTGGATGTTCTGCAG
This sequence comes from uncultured Actinomycetota bacterium, assembly GCA_963851115.1. Classification (GTDB taxonomy): domain Bacteria; phylum Actinomycetota; class Actinomycetes; order Mycobacteriales; family Mycobacteriaceae; genus Mycobacterium. The sequence goes on along the minus strand of CAWKOI010000013.1, from coordinate 213,346 downwards.
CGACGCCGACGTCTCCGCCGCGGTCGCCTTCAACTTGCCCGCGGTCGCCTTACTGATGACCTCGGCATAGGCGCCGCCCAGCGTGTAGTAAACGCCGGTGGTGTTCCCCGTCGCGATACTCAGCCGGGCGTCGGCGGTCACTTCACACGACGTCGGCTCGGTTTCCGCGGCCGCGGAGTCATCACCCCGCTGACCGCCACACCCGGCCAACACCAACAACATTGCGCCGACAAGAGCCGGCAGTCTCAACCGTCGCACTCGTCCATCATGGCCGCGGCGCGACGGTTCAGCGGCGGTTTCGCCGAGTTAAGCGCCGTAAACCGGAACTGCGGGCCGAGCCTTGGCCAGCAGATCGCTCACCACCGGGCCGAGTTCCGCCGGATCCCACCGGGCACCCTTGTCGACCTGGGGCCCGTGCGCCCAGCCTTCGGCAACCCGGATCACGCCGCCTTCCACTTCGAAGACCTTGCCGGTGACGTCCTTGGACTCCACACTGCCAAGCCAAACCACCAGCGGAGAAATGTTTTCCGGTGCCATCGCGTCGAAACCCTCGTCGGGCTTGGCCATCATGTCGGCGAATACGGTCTCGGTCATCCTGGTGCGAGCGGACGGCGCGATCGCGTTGACGGTGACGCCGTAGCGACCCATCTCGGCGGCCGCAACCAGTGTCATGCCGGCGATGCCCGCCTTTGCGGCGCTGTAGTTACCCTGTCCGACGCTGCCCTGCAGGCCCGCGCCGGAACTGGTGTTGATGATGCGGGCGTCGACGGTATTGCCCTCCTTGGACTGGGCGCGCCAGTAGGCCGCCGCGTGCCGCATGGTGGCGAAGTGCCCCTTCAGATGCACGGCGATAACCGCGTCGAACTCTTCCTCGCTGGTGTTGGCCATCATCCGGTCGCGGACGATGCCCGCATTGTTGACCAGGACGTCGAGTCCACCAAAGGTGTCGACGGCGGTCTGGATCAGCCCGGCTGCCGCGTCCCAGTCGGCGACGTTCGCCCCGCTCGTCACGGCTTCGCCTCCGGCGGCCGTGATCTCGTCGACGACACCTTGCGCAGCGCTGCCGCCGCCGGCGGGTGAGCCATCCAGCCCCACACCGATGTCGTTGACCACCACGCGTGCGCCCTCGGCGGCGAACGCCAGCGCGTGCGCGCGCCCGATGCCGCCGCCCGCACCCGTCACGATGACCACCCGGCCGTCGAGCAAACCCATCCGCTGTCCCCTTACTTGATCGCGTTCGCGGTCGTTGTGTCCAGGTAGTGCGGAGGCTCTCCCCCACCGTGCACCTCGAGCGATGCGCCGCTGATGTACGACGCCGCGTCTGAGGCCAAAAATGCTGCGGCCCAACCGACGTCGGCCGGCTTGGCGAGGCGGCCCAGCGGCACGTTGGCGGAGATCGCGGCGATCGAATCGGCGTCGCCGTAGAACAAGTCCGCCTGTTCGGTCTCGACCATTCCCACCACCAACGCGTTCACCCGGACCTTGGGTGCCCACTCGACGGCGAGCGTGTTCGTGAGGCTTTCGACGCCCGCCTTGGCGGCGCCGTAGGCCGCGGTGCCAGGCGTCGGCCTGCGGCCGCTGACGCTGGCGACGTTGATGATCGATCCACCCTGCGACTGCGATCTGCATGTGCCGGTTCGCATGCTGCGAAACCGAGAGCGGTCCAAACAGGTTGAGCTCGATGATCTTTCGATTGAACTTCGCACTCGAGTCCGCCGTGAGGACGTACGGTGAGCCGCCTGCGTTGTTCACCACCACGTCGATGCGGCCGTGGTTGACAACGACCTTGTCGACCATCGCGGCAACGGCCTCGTCGTCGCGCACGTCGCAGGAGTGGAACTCGTAAGGCAGTCCCTCGACGGGCCGGCGTGCGCACGTCACCACGGTCGCGCCCTGGTCGGCGAAGACCGCGCTGATTCCGGCGCCCACGCCACGGACGCCGCCCGTCACGAGTACGACCCTGTCCTTGAGTCCGAGGTTTATGTCTGGCGCGTCGGTCACTGTGCTAGCGTACCAAGCAAGTGCTTGCTTAGGTACCGACCCCAGGAAGTGCAATGACCATCACGTCCTCCACCCTCGAGCCGGGCATCGTCGCGGTCACCGTCGACTACCCGCCGGTCAACGCGATTCCGTCGCGCGGCTGGTTCGAGCTCGCCGACGCCATCACCAAGGCCGGCGAGGACCAACAGACCCATGTCGTGATCCTTCGGGCGACCGGTCGAGGCTTCAATGCCGGCGTCGACATCAAGGAGATGCAGCGCACCGAGGGCTTCACCGCGCTGATCGACGCCAACCGCGGCTGCTTCGCCGCGTTCCGCGCGGTGTATGAGTGCGCGGTGCCGGTGGTCGCGGCCGTCAACGGGTTCTGCGTGGGCGGCGGTATCGGGCTTGTCGGCAACGCGGACGTCATCGTCGCGTCCGACGACGCGACGTTCGGGCTGCCCGAGGTCGAGCGTGGCGCGCTGGGCGCCGCGACCCACCTGTCGCGGCTGGTGCCGCAGCACATGATGCGCCGGCTGTTCTTCACCGCCGCGACCGTCGATGCGGCGACTCTGCACCACTTCGGATCGGTGCACGAGGTGGTCCCGCGCGAACAGCTGGACGAGGCGGCGCTGCGGGTGGCCCACGACATCGCCGCCAAGGACACCCGGGTGATCCGTGCCGCCAAGGAGGCACTGAACCTCATCGACGTCCAACGCGTGAACTCCAGTTACCGCATGGAACAAGGCTTTACGTTCGAGCTGAACCTCGCTGGGGTGTCGGACGAGCACCGTGACGCGTTTGCGGGTACCTCCAAGGGAGAGCCAAGTGAGCGACAAGCGGACCACCCTCGACGAGGCCGTCTCCGGATTGCGTGACGGCATGACGATCGGAATCGGCGGCTGGGGGTCGCGACGTAAGCCGATGGCGTTCGTGCGGGCCATCCTGCGGACCGACGTCAAGGATCTGACGGTGGTCAGCTACGGCGGACCGGACATCGGCCTGCTGTGCTCTGCGGGCAAGGTGCGGCGGGTGTATTACGGCTTCGTATCGCTGGATTCGCCGCCGTTCTACGACCCCTGGTTCGCCAAGGCGCGCACGTCGGGTGCCATCGAGGCGCGGGAGATGGACGAGGGAATGCTGCGCTGCGGGTTGCAGGCAGCGGCGCAGCGGCTGCCGTTCCTGCCGATCCGGGCCGGACTGGGCAGCTCGGTGCTGGACTTCTGGGAGGGCGAGCTTTCGACGGTGACGTCGCCCTACCCTGCCCCGGAGGGTGGTTACGAGACCCTGGTCGCGATGCCGGCGCTGCGGCTGGACGCTGCGTTCGTGCACCTGAATCTCGGTGATGCGTCCGGTAACGCCGCGTACACCGGCATCGACCCGTATTTCGACGACCTGTACCTGATGGCCGCCGACAAGCGCTACCTGTCGGTGGAGCAGGTGGTGCCCACCGACGAGCTCGTCAAGGCGGTGCCGCCACAGGCGCTGCTGGTGAACCGGATGATGGTGGACACCGTGGTGGAGGCGCCGGGCGGTGCCCACTTCACCACGGCAGCACCGGATTACGGCCGCGATGAGAAGTTCCAGCGGCACTACGCACAAGCCGCCCTCGAGGACGACACCTGGACAGCAGTTCGTGCAGACGTATCTGTCCGGCGGCGAGGCCGACTATCAGGCGGCGGTGCGCAAGTTCGGCGAGGAGGCCTCGTCGTGATTTCCGTGAGCCGCGCCGAAGTGTGCGTCGTCGCCTGTGCGGAGCTGTTCCGCGATGCCGGCGAGATCATGGTCAGCCCGATGACGACGGTCGTGTCCGTCGGCGCGCGGCTCGCCCGACTGACCTTCTCCCCCGACATCCTGCTCACCGACGGTGAAGCCCAACTGCTGGCCGATACCCCGGCGATTGGCGCCGCCGGCGCCGTCGAGGGATGGATGCCGTTCGGCCGGGTTTTCGAGACGCTGGCGTGGGGCCGCCGCCATGTGGTCATGGGCGCCAACCAGATTGACCGCTACGGCAACCAGAACCTCTCGGCGTTCGGGCCGTTGCAGCACCCGACCCGGCAGATGTTCGGTGTCCGGGGCGCACCGGGTAACACGATCAACCACGCGACCAGCTACTGGGTGGGCAGCCACTCCAAGCGGGTGTTCTGCGATGCCGTCGATGTGGTCTCCGGCATCGGCTGGGACAAGGTCGATCCCGGCAACCCGGCGTACCGGTTCGTCAACGTCTACCGCGTCGTATCCAACTTGGGCGTGTTCGACTTCAACGGGCCCGACCATCAGATGCGGGCGGTGTCGCTGCACCCCGGTATCGAGCCCGATCAGGTCCGCGAGAACACCTCCTTCGAGGTGCACGGCCTGGAGTCCGCTGACACAACGCGGCTGCCCACCGGCGACGAGCAGAAGCTGATCCGCGAGGTGATCGACCCGAAGTCGCTGCGGGACAAGGAAGTCAAGGCATGACTACAGCCCAAAAGCTCAGGACACCGCTGACCGAGCTGGTTGGCATCGAACATCCGGTGGTGCAGACCGGGATGGGCTGGGTGGCGGGTGCGCGGCTGGTGGCGGCGACCGCCAATGCCGGCGGGCTAGGCATCCTGGCGTCGGCGACCATGACGCTGGATGAATTGCAGACCGCGGTCACCAAGGTCAAGGCCGCGACGGACAAGCCGTTCGGCATCAACATCCGCGCGGACGCCGGTGACGCCAATGATCGCGTCGACCTGCTGATCCGCGAGGGCGTAAAGGTCGCGTCGTTCGCGCTGGCGCCGAAGCCGGATCTGATCGCGCGGCTGAAAGAGTCTGGCGTGGTGGTGATTCCGTCGATTGGAGCGGCCAAGCACGCCAAGAAGGTGGCCGGCTGGGGCGCCGACGCCGTGATCGTCCAAGGTGGCGAGGGCGGCGGGCATACCGGCCCGGTGGCGACCACGCTGCTGCTGCCGTCGGTGCTCGACGCGGTCGACATCCCGGTGGTGGCGGCGGGCGGGTTCTTCGACGGACGCGGTCTGGCGGCGGCACTGTCGTACGGCGCCGCGGGCGTGGCCATGGGCACGCGCTTCCTGCTGACCTCGGATTCCACCGTGCCCGACGCGGTCAAGCAGCGGTACCTCGAGGCGGCGCTGGACGGCACCGTGGTGTCCACCCGCGTCGACGGCATGCCGCACCGGGTGCTGCGCACCGGGCTCGTCGAGAAGCTGGAAAGCGGCTCGCGGCTGCGGGGGTTCAGCGCCGCGGTGCGCAACGCGCAGAAGTTCAAGAAGATGTCGAAGATGACGTGGCGGTCGATGATCAGCGACGGCATGGAGATGCGGCACGGTAAGGACCTGACGTGGTCGCAGGTGGTGATGGCGGCCAACACCCCGATGCTGTTGAAGGCTGGGCTGGTGGAGGGCAACACCGACGCGGGTGTGCTGGCCTCGGGGCAGGTCGCCGGCATCCTCGACGACCTGCCGTCGTGCGCCGAGCTGATCGAGTCGATCGTCAGCGACGCGGTCAAGCACCTGCAGGCGGCCGCGGCGTTGGTCGAATAGCTATTCGATATGAAGCTGTGAGCTTCATTCTTTGATATTGAAGCTATACTCTTCATATGGCCAGGGTGAAGGCTATCGCTTCATCAGCTCTTCGGGCGACGCTGATCGGCGACGTCGTCGGGTCCCGTCACGTCGCCGACCGAAGCACGCAGCATAGAGCCCTGAACCGGGCGCTCGCCGACATCGCGGCCGAAGCGATAGACGCGCCGTCCTTCACGGTCGGTGATGAGTTCCAGGGCAGCTATCCGACGGTCGGCGGCGCGATCGAGGCGGCGCTGTCGTTGCGCGTGGCCGTTGCGCCGGAAATCGACGTCCGGTTCGGCATCGGCTGGGGTGCGGTGATGGTGCTCGACGCGAGCGCGGGCATCCAGGACGGACCGGGATGGTGGGCGGCGCGCGAGGCCATCGAGTGGACGGCGGCGGCGCAGCGGCAACCGGGCCTGGCGCTGGTGCGCACCTCGTTTCGGGTCAAGGGCGAAGCCCGGGGGGACATCGACGCAATCAATGCGGCGCTGTTGTGTCGGGACCATCTGCTTGGATCGCTCGATGACCGATCACTACGGATTCTGAAGGGCCTGTTGAGCAACCACACCAAGAAGGACATCGCGGCGGCCGAGGGCATCAGCGCCTCGGCGGTGTCGCAGCGCGCCGGCCGCGACGGTCTGGACTTGATTGTCCAAGCGTCGCAATACCTGCGGAGCGTCCAGTGAGTGGGCTGGCGGTGATGCTGATCGCAGTGGGCGTCGCCGACGTGTGCCGCAGGCTGACCGAACGGCTCTGGGTGCCCGTGGTGGTCGCGCCGGTCGTCGTCATCGGCTGCGCGACGCTGGCCGGACTCTGGCACCTCGGCGATGTCGCACTGCTGGTGATCGCCGCGGTGGCCAGCGTCGGCTGGCTATTGCTGTGCGCCCGCGCCGAGCGAACCGGTGAGCACGAGGTGGCGCCGCTGGCGTTGTTCGGCGGTGCCGTCGGATTGCTGATTGTGCTGTCGGGCTGGGGTTCTGACGTCGCCGGGCTCGTCCAGCGATGGCCTTCCTGGACTGGCCTGCGTGGGTTCGAAGGAGTGGACCCGGATCGGCTGTTGATGATGACCGGTGTAGTGCTGTTGCAGCTGGTGACGGGAAATCAATTGGTGCGCTTGGTGCTTGGCTCGGTCGGCGCCGTCAAGCCGGCGGGCGAACCGCAGGCGTCGGACAAGCTGAAGGGTGGCCGGCTGCTCGGCCCGATGGAACGGCTGCTGATCGTCGGACTGGGTCTGGCGGGTCAACTCGCCGCGGCAACAGCCGTCGTCGCCGCCAAGAGCATCATCCGGTTCCCGGAGATCAACGCGCAAAAGGCCCGCGAGAACGGCGGTATCGGCATCGACGAAGTCACCGAGTACTTCCTCGTCGGCAGCTTCGCGAGCTGGATCGTCGCGTTATCGGGCCTGGCTCTGGCTTTGTCGCAGTAACCGCTCAATCACGGAATGAACACCGCCTTCATCGGTTTACCTTGTCGGCTCCTGAGCATGTCGAAGCCCACTTGAATCTCGTCGAGCGGAAACCTGTGAGTGACAAGGCGTTCACCGCTGATCAGACCTGCGGAGGCAAGCTCCAGGGCACGACCAACGGCTCGGCTGCCCTCGCCTCGAGACGTGACGAGGGTGATCTCCTCACGATTGGCGAAACCCAGGTCGAAGGGGACCGGGTCTTTGTAGAACGCGAGAAAGAGCACCTTGCCGCCGCGGCGGACCATCTGCAGGCCCTGGTTGGGAGTCGCCGGGTCTCCCGACGCCTCGATCACCATGTCCACCCCTCGCCCACCTGTGAGGCGGTCCACTTCCGCAACGGGATCGTGGTTCACCGAGTTGACTACCGCCGTCGCTCCGAGGGCAATGGCCAGGTCGAGGCGCTCCTCGCGGGTGCCGACAACGATGACCTTCCCCGCGCCGAGCGCCCGCGCGACCTGTGCGGTCATGATCCCGACCGGGCCGGGGCCGATCACCACCACGGTGTCGCCGGCAACCAGTCCCCCCGCCCGGTCCGAGCCCGTGGATACCCGTGCCTGCGGTGGAGACGAGAACCGATTCCTCCCAGCTGAGGTTGTCCGGCAGCGGGTAGATGCAACTGACGTTGTGCACGACGTACTCGGCGAATCCTCCGTCGACCGTAAATCCCGTTGCGCGATGGCCCTTCTCGCGATCGCCATAGTTCTCGCACGCGGTGTAGGCGCCGTTGAGGCAGTTGCGGCACCGGCCGCATCCATGGTGTACGTGCATCGCGACACGCTGCCCGATGTCGACCTCGTCAACACTGTCACCACGGCTCACGACCGTGCCGGTCCACTCATGGCCCGGTGTGAACGATCCGTAGGGTGGCTGACCCGGGAAGGGTTCGGCCTGGATGGCGGTGTCGGTGCCGCAGGCGCCACACATCACCACCCGCACGAGGACCTCATCATGGGCGGGGCTGGGCACGGGTTTCTCCACCACGCGCATGTCGTTCGGCCCGAACAGCACGGCGGCCCGCATGACCTCGGGGATCTCACCGACGTCGTCCGCGGCCATCGCTAAGGCTCCCCTCGAGTTTATAAAGTGTAGAAAAGAATAACGCAGGTTAAGGTCGCCGCGCCGTCAATGCGGGTAATTGCTCCGATGGGCCTCGAGCACGTCGAATCCGAAGTCACTCGCGGGCCTGCGCCACACCGAATGGGCGTGGTTGGCGTTGTTCTGCGTGTTGTCGTACTCCACGAGTAGTTCTGGACCTTGGAGTCGGTAATAGTGCGGTCGGCCGGCCTCCAGGTCACCCGCCCACGCGAAGTGGACACCGTCCAGCGAACTCGGCGACTTCGCCAGCACGCCATCGGGGGCACAGTCCTCGTGCGTCGACACCAGCGTGTGGAGCAGCGTTCGCTGGGCGGTCGTCATCTCCGCAGCGGCCAGGCCACTCGGTTGCGGCCGGATGACGACTTCCCGAGGGGCATCGGCGCGCTGTCTGCGCCGTGGCTCATCGACGGTCTGGCGCCAGAGGCCCGGATCGTTGATGTGGACGATCTCGGCTGCCCCGCTCAGCCGAGGACGGTTTCCGCTGACGATGTCGCTGGGCGCGGACGGATGCAACAACGCCTGCCGCAGCTGGACATCCGACAACGTGTGGACCAGCGACCTGGCGACGTCCTCAACGGCGCCGAGCGGGGCCAGTTCTTCGCCGCCCACCATCGCTGACCGGGCCGGATTCGATCCGATGAAGCAGGGCGTGGTGGCGATCAACAGCCACCCACGATGACGTAGTTCAGCGAGACGTGGTGACCGCCGAAGCGCCATCCCCAGCGATCGGCGCCCGGTTCGCCAAAGATCCTGACCCAGTACAAGCCGGGGTCTCGCCCGCGTTCCCGGCCCCAGTCACTCCGCCAGCCCTCGGCCCGATCCAGGATGTTCTCGATGCCCATCACCGTGGCGACGGTGTTGTAGGTCGACTCGGACAGGCCCGCGGCCACCAGGCGCATCGTCATTTGCTGCTGCGAAGGGCGCTGGGCGTTGAGCGGCAAACCGCCATGGTCCGTCGGCGTGTAGAACCACCGGACGCGTTCGTCGCCCTCGAACGGAAGGAGCGCCTCCTCGCGCTGCTGCGGGGTACACGAGTCCAAGCAGTGCCGCGGCGAGGTCGGCCATGACGCCGCCCACCCTCAGCGCAGCGGGCACCTCGCCAGGTGTTTTGAGCATGTTGCTGTATTCTATAGCAGGGATGGGCGGCCCGATGATCAGGCCTGATGCGGCTATTGCGCACGTTGGAGCCTTCCGCCGCCGGACGGAGACCGATGGTTCATCGATTATGAAGTGAGGGTGGAATGACAGTCGCCGCACCACAGACCGCCCATTCATACGCGTATGAAGCGTTGCGTTCGAGGATCCTCACGGGAGAGCTCCCGCCCGGTGCCCCGCTGATTCAGGCGAGCCTCGCCAAGGAACTCGGGGTGAGCATGACGCCTATCCGGGAAGCCTTGCGCGACCTCACGACCGAAGGCCTGGTGACGCTGCTGCCACGCAAGGGGGCGCAGGTGACGACCCTGGATCTCAACGACGCCAAGGAGATCCACAGCATCCGGCTCAAGCTGGAACCCGATCTGACCCGACTGGCGGTCGAACACGTCACCCTGGATGTGCTCAACAAAGCCGAGGCGCTGTATTCGGCGCTGGATGAAACGGCGAACGGCCAGGGCAAGTGGGTCGTCTGCAACCGCGACTTCCACAAGTTGCTCCTGTCACCGGCCCCCTCGCCCAGGTTGGTGGGTATCCTCAGCTCCCTGCTTGAGGCAGCGGCGCTCTACGTGCCGCTGGCCATCAGCCACCGTGTCGGACCCGATCCGCAACTCGAGCACCGAGCAATCCTCGACGCCTACCTCCACCGCGATACCGAAGCGGCCGCACGAGCGGTCGAGGCACATATCCAGTCGAGTCTCCACTCGCTCGAGTTCGACCCCAACGAACCGGCGAGCACCACCAGCGAAACGTAACGGCGTCCCCGTACGCCCTGATACGGCACCTTCGCACGATTGGCCTAACCCGTGTCTGCGATGTTTAATAACATATAAACTATGTCTTCTACGCCAGCTGATTGGAGTGCAATCGACATGACACACGACGCACCGGCACAAGAGACACGGCGATGAGCGTCGGCTGGGGCCTGATAGGCATCGGTGTCCTCACGGACAGATCGATCGCACCGGGCGTCAATGCCGATGAGAACAGTGGTCTTGCGGCCGTCTGCAGCCGCAGCCTCGACCGCGCAACCGAATTCGCCGAGAAGCACGGTGCGGCGTCGACATACGACGACTACGGGCGGATGCTCGACGACCCGGCCGTAGATGTGGTGTACATCGCGACGCCCAACGGCCTGCACGCCGAGCAGACGATCGCCGCACTCGAGCGCGGCAAGCACGTGCTCGTCGAAAAGCCCCTGGCGCTGAACCTCGGCGATGCCCGAGCGATGGTCGAAGCCGCCGCGGCAGCAAATCTGCGGTTGGGCGTCGGATTTCACTTGCGCTACAAGGAAACTGCCCGCGCCGCCCGCGAAGCCATTGCAGCCGGACAGCTGGGTGACGTGTTCTATGCCGAGATGGCCGTTGGCGCGGGCAAGGGGCACTACCCCTACGACACCTGGCGCGCCGATTCGGCGCTCGCAGGCGGCGGCTCGCTGCTGCACCAGGGCGTACACGCGGTCGACCTGGCCGCCTACCTGTGTGATCAGCCGGTGGTGGAAGTCGATTGCATGGTCGACAAGCCGGAAGCCGAGGATGTCGTCGTCGGCAGCCTCCAACTGGCTGACGGAACGCTGGTGAACATCTCATCGCACAGCCGCCGCGCCGGCACGCGACCCGACTTGACGGTGTTCGGCGCACAGGGCTGGCTCAACGGTCGCGGCGGGACGAGCCCGGCCCCCGGGGACGAACTCGACCTACACACGGATGACGGGGTCAGCCGACTCGCGACGTCGACGACAACTGCCTATGCGGCCGAAGTGGCCGCCTTCGCCGAGGCGGTGGCACGCGGGACGGAACCGATCGCCAGTGGCCTGGACGGCTTGCGCGCCGTCGCCGTCGCCGATGCCCTGTACCGATCCGCCGCCGAACGCCGCGCCGTATCGGTCGAGATCGAGAGCGCTACAAGCGTTCGATGATCGTCACGTTGGCGGTCCCGCCGCCTTCGCACATCGTCTGCAGGCCGTAACGTCCGCCGGTGCGCTCGAGTTCGTTGAGCATCGAGGCGAAGAGCTTGGCGCCCGTCGCGCCGAGGGGATGACCGAGCGCGATGGCGCCGCCGTTCGGGTTCACCGTCTCCGGATCGGCCTTGATCTCCTTCAACCATGCCAGCACGACCGGTGCGAACGCCTCGTTGATCTCCACGGTGTCGATGTCGTCGATCGACAGTCCCGTCTTCTCCAGCGCGTACCGCGTCGCCGGGATCGGCCCGGTCAGCATGAACACCGGATCGGCGCCGCGGGCACTGATGTGGTGGATTCGCGCACGCGGGGTCAGCTTGTGGTCCTTAACCGCCTGCTCCGACGCAAGCAATACCGCGCTCGCCCCGTCGGAGATCTGACTGGCGACCGCTGCGGTCAACCGGCCGCCCTCGGTCAGCGTCGGCAGCGAGGCCATCTTCTCGAGCGACGTCTCCCGCGGTCCTTCGTCGATGCGAAAGTCCCCGACGCCGATGATCTCGTTGTCGAAGTGCCCGCCGCGGATCGCCTTGAACGCCCGCTCGTGGCTGGCCAGCGCGAACCGCTCCATTTCCTCGCGAGAGATGTTCCACCGCTCTGCAATCAGCTCCGCCCCGCGAAACTGGGAGATCTCCTCGTCGCCGTATCGATGCTGCCAGTTCTCGGACTCCCCTGTCGGCGAGGTGAATCCGAATTGCTGTCCAACCGTCATCGCCGAAGCAATCGGGATCTGACTCATGTTCTGCATACCGCCCGCCAGGATGACGTCGGCCGTGCCGGAGAGAATCGCCTGCGCACCGAACGAGATCGCCTGCTGGCTCGATCCGCACTGCCGGTCGACGGTCACCCCTGGGACTTCCTCTGGATAGCCCGCAGCCAGCCACGCGTTGCGGCCGATGTTTCCCGCCTGCCCGCCGATCGCGTCGACGCATCCGACGATGACGTCATCGACGGCTCCCGGATCCACATCGAGGCGATCGAACAACCCGCGAAATGCCGCCACCCCCAAGTCGATCGGGTGAAGGTGGGCCAGTGAGCCGTTGCGCTTACCAACGGCGGTACGCACAGCGTCGACGATGTACGCCTCGGGCATGACTAACTCCTTAGGTTGACTGTTCGGCAGTGATGCCACCGAGAACGATGGCCAGGTATTGGCGGCCGACCTGCTCGGCCGTGAGCGGTCCGCCGGGCTGATACCAGCGGACCGAAACCCACGTGGTGTCGCGGATGAACCGATACACCAGGTCGACGTCGATATCGGGCCGGAAGTAACCGTCCTCGATGCCCTGGTTCAGCACGTCGACCCACATCTTGCGCTGCTCTCTGTTGCGGGTCTCTACGAACGAGAACTGCGGGAGCGACGAAAGGCGCTTGGCCTCGTCCTGGTAGATGACCACCTGCGCGTGACGATGCTCGATCGCCTCGAACGACGCCATGAACAGTCCCTTGAGGCGCTCCAACGGGTTGGCCTCGGTGTCGACGATCTCCTGGTAGCGACCGAACAGCCAGTCGAGGAAGTCGCGCAACACCTCCTCGACCATCTGTTCTTTGCTCTTGAAGTGGTGATACAGACTGCCGGACAGGATGCCGGCCGAGTCTGCGATGTCGCGCACCGTGGTCGCCCGCAGGCCGCGCTCGGCGAACATGCCCGCGGCGAGCTGCAGCAGCTCATCCCGTCTCGTTGACGCGTCCCGGTCCACCACCAAAGGGTATCAACCAAGCGCTTGCTTGGATAGCCGGGCTCGTGCAGCCCTGCCGATTCACAACCCCGTTACGCGAAGGAAACCCATAAATTGCGAAATCCCCATAGTTTATAGAATCTGCCGTTCTATAGTTTATTGCGGCAGCCAGCACCAGGGGCAGCCGCCCGGCGGAGAACGCAGGAGGTCCACCCAATGAACAAGACGACAAAATCCCTTGCGGCTGTGCTCGGCGTGGGGATCCTGCTCGCCACCGGTTGCAGCGGTCCGCAACAGGAGTCGAACGCAGCCGATACCGGCGAGGACGGCGTCATACGATTCACCTTCTCGCCCGACCCGGCGTGGGACTGGATCCAGGACCAGGGAATTCTGGAGGAGATGGAGAAGGAATCCGGGTACCGGATCCTGCAGACGGTGACCTGGGACGAGTTCGGTCAGTTCGCAGGCGGTCACGCCGACGTCGTCTCCATCGGCACCTACGAGCTGCAGACCCTCGAACAGGAGACCGGCGTCAAGACCGTAACCTTCGGCAAGTTCAACAAGGCCAAGGACGTCATGATCACCGCCAACCCGGACTGGGAAACCGTCTCCGACATGCCGAAAGGCTGCAAGATCGCGGCAGAGTCCGTGGTGGGCAACACCCTGATCTGGACGGCGCTCATCGACAAGATGGACAACCGTAAATTGGCCGAGAACGGTGATGACCTGAACCTGGTCACGGCCGACTACCAGATCATTCCGGACCTCGTCCTGAACAACGAAGTGTGCGCCGCCTTCGCCGACCCGACGCAGTCCATCCCGAAGTTCGCGTCCGGCGAGCTGAACATCATGTACGACGGCAGGTCCGCCTCAGAGCTCTACGGCGAGACCATCTCCCCCGGGCACGCGGGCGTGATGAGCAATCTGTTCACCGGGCGCAAGGACTGGTACGACAACCACAAAGAGGAAGCCGCGTTCTTCCTGGAGGTCTGGCAGCGCGCCATGGACGAATGGGCCGAACATCGCGACGAGATCATCGACGAATATCCACAACATTTCGCCGTCGAGAACGAGGAAGAAGCGAACTGGATAAAGGGTTACTTCGCCAACACCTTTGACTGGTTCGTCGACTCGCCGTACCTCACCCAGGAGTGGATCGACAAGGAGAAGGGCATCTTCCAGCTTCTGAAGGACGCGGGCGTGGTTAACCCTGACCAACCCGATCCTGAGATGGTCGTGATCACGCCGCCGACAAAATGACATTCGCGCCGTCGACCCGCAGGCTCCTCGCGTCGCAGGCGTACTCGGTGGCGGGGATCGCGTCCTTCATCGCGTTCTGGGCCTATGCCGCGTCCCGGATGGAGCCCTACGTCCTTCCGTCGCCATGGGCCGTCGGAACGCGGATGTGGGAACTCGCCGTGCACGGGGCCGTCCTGAGCAACTTCCTGGACAGCTTCTGGCGAACCGTGGTCGGCTGGGTCATCGCGGTGATGACTGGGGTCGGTGATCGGCTTCCTGATGGGCCGGTACCGCTACGCTCGGGCGTTCTTCCACGACCTGATCTATCTGGCCGCCAACGTCCCGCTGATCGTGTACGCCATCGTGGCGATCATCGTGTTCGGAATCAGCGGAATGGGCCCGACCTCGGTGGTGATCCTGTTCGTGCTGCCGGGGATCGCGCTGAATGTCGCGGCCGGCATGATGTCCGTCGACCCCGACCTGATCGGAATGAGCAAGTCGTTCAACCGAAGTCGCAGTCGACATGATCAAGCACGTCATCATCCCGACCGTCACCCCGTTCGCCTTCGCCGGCGGACGGGTGTCGTTCGCCGACTCGTGGAAGCTGGCCGCGCTCGTCGAAACCTTCGGCGGCTCAAGCGGCGTCGGGCTATCAGATCGCGCGCTCCTATCACCTTTTCTCGGTGCGCGACGTGCTTGCCTGGATGGGGTTCTTCGTCATCTTCGTGGTCCTGCTCGAACGACTGGTACTCGTGAACGTCGAACATCGCCTGTTCAGGTGGCGAAGCGAGACACCGCCGCGGAGTGGGCGACTGCGACGTGGTCGCCGAGCGACGCCGGGACCCGCCGACGACACCTCGACCAGTGATGCTGTCCAGCGCAGCGCCACCGAGCAGGTCGTCGAATCCGTCGACACCAGTACGAAGGGGACGGGACCATGAGCACGGTCACCGCCGTTGAGCCGCGCGGTTCATGGCGCTGGCTGACCTCCGACCGGGCGGCCCGTTACACCGCGCGCCTACTGGCACTTGCCTTCTGGCAGGCGATCGGGTTGCTCTCCGACCGCATCCCGACACCCGTCGGCACCATCGAGTTCCTCATCGACGAGACGATGCGTGGCGAGCTCTGGGTACACCTGACGTGGACTCTGCGCCGCGCGGCCCTCGCCTTGTTGGCAGTGTTGGTGCTTGGTGTGCTGATCGGTTGGGCGATGGGACGGTGGTGGCGGGTCGGAGCGTACTTCCGCGACGTCGTCACCATCATGCTCGCGCTGCCCGCGTTCATCTGGGCACTGCTCGCCGCGATGTGGTGGGGCTTCTCCGAAGTCGGTCCGTTCGTGGTGCCGGTGCTTGCCGCCACGCCCATGCTGGTCGCCTCGACCTTCGAGGGCGCGAAGTCATTGCCGAAGCCGCTGGTGGAGATGTCGCAGGCCTACAAGGTCTCGGCGGGACGGATGTTCGGCCGTCTGGTGCTTCCGGCGATGGCGCCCTACATCATCGCCGGTTTCCGGTACGCGGTGCTGGCGGGCTGGGGCGCGCTCTCACTGGTCGAATTCTTCGCAAGCAACTGGGGCGCCGGGTACCGGGCGGCGTACTGGTATGACGCCGGAAACTTCAACGGCCTCATGGGATGGGGCCTCATCGAGATCGTCGTCATTCTCGCCGTGGACCGGCTGGTCCTCGAGCGTCTGTCCCGGTATTCACGACGCTGGCAGGAGGGCACGGAGCGATGGTGAGACATCGACGTGAGGAGCACACATGGCGCATCTGGTAGCCGACGAAGTCAGCAAGGTCTACCAGCCGACCATTCGGGCGGACAGGTACACGCGCTGAGCGACTTCAGCTTCGAGGCATCTGGGCACACGTTCGTCTGCCTGGTCGGCCCGTCGGGTTGCGGTAAGAGCACGTTCCTCAACTTGGTGTCCGGCGTCGAGAAGCCGACGTCGGGAACCGTGAAGGTAACCGGCGCAAAGGGAGAGGCCCGGATCGGTTACGTGTTCCAGGATCCGCGGCTGCTGCCGTGGCGCACGGTCATCGAAAACATGATGTACGTCCACGACGAGGGCGATCGCAAGGCTCGCAGGGACCAATGCATGCAGTTTCTGGAGATGGTCGACCTTGTCCACACCGCCGATATGTATCCCGGCCAGCTGTCCGGTGGCATGCGCCAGCGCATCGGCATCGCGCGGGCGCTGTCGATCGAGCCCGACTTGCTGCTGATGGATGAACCTTTCAGCCATCTCGACGCCATCACCGCCCGCGGGCTGCGCACCGAGCTGCAACAGCTCTGGCAGGCGACCGGCGCCACGGTGCTGTTCGTCACGCACGACGTCAACGAGGCGGTCCAGCTGTCCGACCGGATTCTGATGATGAACAAGGGCGGCACGGTGTACGCCGATATTCCCGTCGCGCTCCCCCGGCCGCGGCTGCAGACCGACCGCGACGTCGTCACCAAGCAGGCCGATGTCCTTGCCCTCTTCGAGCAAATGCGTCTCGAACCCGCCGGTCGGTTCTTGACACCGCTCTGATCGACACAACCGAAAGGAACACCTCAACTAATGCTGCGCCACTCCGCCTTCTTCATGTTCCGTGAGGACACCACACTCGAGCAGGGCGTGCGAGATGCTCAAGGGGCTGGCATACATGCGGTTCGCCTGCCCGAGCGTTCGCGCGCTGGACTTCGGCTTCGACGAGTTCGGCGGCTCCTCCCAACTGCGCGAGGTCAAGCCGTGGAAGCGCCAACCCCGTTGGCGTAGTCGCAAACTCGGCCCCGCGGTCAACTACGACGTCGCGCTGCACCTGGACTTCGACGACCAGGAAGGCATGGACGCGTACAACGACGACGACGTGCACCATCAGGTTGCCGTCTACAACGCCTCGATCTGCCGCGGCGAGATCACCGCCCGGGTCGATTGGTGGTACGACGGCGCCCCGCTGATCACCAAGAACCAGGTCAAGCACGCCGCGATGTTCGTGTGGGCCGACGAGTCCGACGAACAGTCCCGTCAGGCCGCACTCGACGCCGTCAAGTCGTTGGAAGCGTCCCCGCTGGTGCAACAGGTGACGATCGGCAAGAATATCGGCACCCTGACCACCGATTTCGACGGCATCGTCGACATTCGGTGTGCCGACCGTGCGGCCGCCGAAAAGCTCATCGCGGGTGAGGATTACGCGCAGGCCATGAAGCAGCTGGGTGCAGTCGACGCAGTATGAGTGGACTGCCCGGCTTACCCACGTCATGCATGGCCTGTGAGCGGACCGACGACGCACGGTGCCGTCCCACGGATCGTGGATGTGCACGCTCATGTGACACCGCGGTGCTTCAGCGACGTCGTGCTGGGCGGTGCCGACTGGCACGGCATGACATCGGCCGACGGCGAGCTGCACAACCCGATGAACCTGTGGAGCCTCGATCAACGGATCGAGGCGATGGACGCCGACGGCATCGAGGTGCAGCTGACCTCGCCGACCGACGTCTTCTACCAGTACCACCAGCAGCCTGCGGTCACCGCGACGATCGCCGGGACGGTGAACGACGAGATCGCCGAGATGGTCAGGGAGCGTCCGAGCCGCATCGCCGGGCTCGCGACGGTACCGATGCAGGACACCGATCTGGCGGTCGCCGAGCTCACCAGGGTCATCACGGACCTCGGGCTGCGCGGCGTCATGATCGACGACCACGTGAACGGCATGACCTACGACGACCCGAGGTTCGACCAATTCTGGGCCGCCGCAGCCGAACTCGGTGCATTGATCTTCGTTCATCAGTACGCCCCGACCTCGGTCGAGGCCCGGATCGACAAATTCTTCTTCTTCAATTCGATCGGCAACCTGGTGGATCGCACGATCACGTTCGGGGCGCTGGTCTACGGCGGAGTGATGGACCGCTACCCGGACCTCAAGGTGTGCCTCGGGCATGCCGGCGGATACACGGTCTTCGCGCTGGATCGAATGGACCAGGGCTGGCGCGCCTTTCCGTCGATGCGCGGCGCGACAACGGGCCCGCCGAGCACCTACGCGCGACGGTTCACCTACGACGCCGTGACCTACGAACCGAGGACGCTGCGATACCTGGTCGACGTGGTGGGCGCCGACCGGGTGGTGCTCGGCTCCGACTGGCCCGCCCCGATGCGGGTTCTGGACCCGGTCAATCGCCTCACCGAGATCGGCGTGCTGTCGGAGGACGAGGTGGAATCGATCCTGCGCGGCACCGCCGCGATGCTGCTCGACAACGACAAGAAAGGCTGACAACACGTGCCTGTCATAGACGTCCACTCCCACGTCACACCACCGAGCTTCCGCGAGGCGGTGCTCGATGGCGGGACCTGGCACACGCTGGACAAATCCATCGGCGAGCTCGAGATACCCGAGTTCTCCATCTCGGCGGTGGATCGCATCGCGAAGATGGACGCGGCCGGGGTCGATATGCACGTGCTCACGGTGAACAACGACTTCTACCGGTATGAGCTCGATCCGGCCGTCACCCAGGAGATCGCCCGGGCGTGCAACCTCGAGATCGCCGAGATGATGAATGCACACCCGGATCGGTTCACGGGGCTGGCGACGGTGCCGATGCAGGACATCGAACGGGCCGTCGCCGAAATGGAATACGCGATGTCAACCCTGGGGTACCGGGGCATCACGATCAACGACCACGTCAACGGGATGACCTTCGACGAGCCGCATTTCTATCCCGTTCTGGGAGGCGGTCGAGTCGCTCGGTGCGGTGGTGTTCTTCCACCAGTGCGGGCCGACCCTGGTCAAGGCCAGGACGACCCGCTACGCGCTGCCCAACAGCATCGGCAACCTCGTCGACCGCGCGGTGACCTTCGCGACCCTGGTCTTCGGCGGCATCATGGACCGCTACCCCGATCTCAAGATCTGTCTGGGACACGCCGGCGGGTACTCCGCCTTCGGGGCGGCCAGGATGGACAAGACGTGGCGGGCCGCGGACATGGAGGTGCCCGAATTCTCCGACGCGAAAACGGTTCTCACGAGGCCGCCAAGTGAGTACCTCGGCCGGTTCTACTACGACTCGTGCACCTACACCGAACAGACCCTGCGGTTCGTGATCGATGCGGTGGGGATCGACCGGGTGGTGCTGGGCACGGATTACCCGGCGCCGATGGTGCAGGAGGATCCGGTCGCGTGGCTGAAGAGTATGCCCGGTATCACCGAAGGGGAACGGACCGCGATCCTGTCCACGAACCCGGCGCGCATGCTCGGCCTGTAGCTCAGGGGTGCTGGCTCGACACCGAAATCACTTCTCCAGTCAGATAACTGGAGTAGTCACTGGCCAGGAATGCGATGGTGGCAGCCACTTCCCACGGCTCGGCCGCCCGGCCGAACGCCTCGCCCTCGGACAACCGGTCCAACAGCTCCGAGAGCTGGTCTTCTCGAGGAACTTGTGCCGGGCGATGCTCGGCGACACCGCGTTGATCCGCACGCCGTGCTCGACGGCTTCGATTGCGCTGCAACGGGTCAACGCCATCACGCCGGCCTTGGCCGCCGCGTAGTGCGACTGTGAGTGCTGCGCCCGCCAGCCCAGCACGCTGGCGTTGTTGACGATGACGCCGCCATGGTCGGCCTCGCGGAAGTACCGCAGCGCCGCGCGGGTCGCACGCATCACCGACGTCAGCGTCACGTTGAGGACGCGGTCCCACTCCTCGTCGGTCATGTCCACGACCGGCGTCTGTCCGCCCAGCCCGGCGTTGTTGACCAAGACGTCCAGCCGGCCCATGCGGGCGGTGGTCGAGGAGATCAACGCGTCGACCTGCGCGGTGGATGTCACGTCGCACACCACACTCTCCACCCGGCCCAGGCCGAGCTCCGCCAGTTGGTCGCGGGTCTCGCCAAGCCGCCGCTCGTGGTGGTCTGAGACGACGACGTCGGCGCCCTCGGCCAGCGCCCGCCGCGCGACGGCCGACCCGATGCCCGTACCGGCCGCGGCCGTCACCACGACGACCTTGCCGTTCAGAAGTCCGTGGCCGTCAATCTCTTTCGGCGCGATCCGCCAGGCTCATCCCTTCACCTCCCGGGGTAGGCCGAGCACCCGCTCGGCGATGATGTTGCGCTGGATCTCATTGGACCCGCCGTAGATGGTGTCCGCGCGGGTGAACAGGTAGAGGTGCTGCCACTCGTCGAACTCGCCGTCCTCGGCCACCAGCCCGGCCTTCCCGACGATATCCATCGCCAGCTCGCCCAGGTCGCGATGCCAGTTGGCCCACAACAGCTTCGACACGTTGTCCTGGCCGGGCTGCTCGACGTCCATGGTCGCCAGCGCGTAGGACCGCATGGTTTGCAGGCCTGTCCAGGACCGCGTCAACCGCTCGCGGATCAGCGGGTCGTCGGCGGCGCCGTTGCGCTTCGCCAACTCGACAAGGTCGGAAAGCTCACGTGCATAACGGATCTGCTGGCCAAGGGTCGACACGCCGCGCTCGAACGTCAGCGTGCCCATCGCGACCCGCCACCCGTCGCCGGGCTGCCCCACCACCAGATCGGCTTCGGTGCGGGCGTCGTCGAAGAACACCTCGTTGAAATCCGCCGTCCCGGTCAGCTGCACGATCGGACGTATTTCGACGCCGGGCTGATCGAGCGGCACCAGAAGATACGACAGGCCGGCGTGCCGCTTGGAGCCCTTCTCGGTGCGGGCCACCACGAAGCACCACTGCGACAGGTGCGCCATCGACGTCCACACCTTCTGGCCGTTGATCACCCACTGGTCGCCGTCGAGTTCGGCCGTCGTCGACACGTTGGCCAGGTCACTGCCCGCGCCGGGTTCCGAGTAGCCCTGGCACCACAGCTCGGTCACGTCGAGGATCTTCGGCAGGAATCGCTGCTGCTGCTCGGCGTGTGCCGTAGGCGATCAGCGTCGGCCCGAGCAGTTCCTCGCCGAAGTGGTTGACCTTGTCGGGCGCATCCGCGCGGGCGTACTCCTCGTAGAACGCGACGCGGTGCGCAACCGACAGGCCCCGCCCGCCGTGCTCCACCGGCCAGCCCAGGCACGTCAGGCCGGCCTTGGCCAGATGCTGGTTCCACGCCCGCCGTTCCTCGAACGCCTCGTCCTCGCGCCCCGGCCCACCGAGCCCCTTGAGCGCGGCGAATTCGCCGACGAGGTTGTCGGCGAGCCACCGTCGGACCTCGGCCCGGAACTCCTGGACCTCTATCACTCTTGTAGGCTAACCTACCAAGCACTTGCTTTGTTAGAGGAGCATCGATGACGTGGGCCCACGCCCGGGCAGGGGACGATCCGAGGACCATTCCGCAGGTCCTGGACCGGATTGCCGACCAATTCTCCGACCACGACGCGCTGGTCACCGATGATCGGCGGTTCACGTTCAGCGAGTTGCGGTCCGAGGTCCGACGGGCGGCCGCGGCGATGATCGAGCTGGGCGTCAACGCCGGGGACCGGGTCGCGATCTGGTCGCCGAACACCTGGCACTGGGTGGTGGCGTGCCTGGCCACCCATTACGCGGGCGGGGTGCTGGTGCCGCTGAACACCCGCTACACCGCGAGCGAGGCCACCGACATCCTGGCCCGCACCGGCGCGCCCCTGCTGGTCGCCGCCGGTGAGTTCCTGGGCGCCGACAAGACCGCCGAACTCGACCGCGATGCGCTGCCGGCGCTGCGCCACATCATCCGCGTCCCGATCGAGAAGGACGACGGCACCTGGGACGACTTCGTCGCGGAAGGCACGAACCTCGATGCGGTCGACGCCCGCGCCGCCGCGGTCAAGCCCGACGACGTCTCCGACATCCTGTTCACCTCCGGCACCACCGGCCGCAGCAAGGGTGCGCTCTGCGCGCACCGGCAGTCGTTGGACGCTCCCGCAGCGTGGGCCGAGTGCGGACAGGTCACCAGCGACGACCGCTACCTGTGCATCAACCCGTTCTTCCACAACTTCGGCTACAAGGCCGGGATCCTGGCCTGCCTGCAGACCGGTGCGACGCTGATCCCGCAGCTGACCTTCGACCCCGAGAAGGCCATGCAGGCGGTGCAGGACCACCGCATCACCGTGCTGCCGGGTCCGCCGACGATCTACCAGACACTGCTGGACCATCCCAAGCGCGGCGACTACGACCTGACCTCGCTGCGCTTCGCGGTCACCGGCGCCGCGGTCATCCCGGTCGTGCTGATCGAACGGATGCAGAAAGAGCTGGACATCGACATCGTGCTGACCGCCTACGGCCTGACCGAGGCCAGCGGGTTCGGCACGATGTGCCGCGCCGACGACGACGCGGTCACCGTCGCCACCACCTGCGGTCGTCCGATCGCCGACTTCGAGCTGCGCATCGGTGAACACGACGAGGTGCTGCTGCGCGGCCCGAACGTCATGCTCGGCTATCTCGACGACCCCGAAGCCACCGCCGCCGCAATCGATTCCGACGGCTGGTTGCACACCGGCGACGTCGGCACCGTCGACGATGCGGGCAATCTGAAGATCACCGACCGGCTCAAGGACATGTACATCTGCGGCGGGTTCAACGTCTACCCCGCCGAGATCGAACAGGTGCTGGCCCGGCTGGACGGCGTCGCTGAATCCGCGGTGATCGGGGTGCCCGACGACCGGCTTGGCGAGGTCGGCAAGGCCTTCGTCGTAGCCAAGCCCGGCGCAACACTGGACGAAGAGACCGTAATCGCATACACGCGTCAGCATTTGGCGAACTTCAAGACACCTCGGTCGGTGGAGTTCCTCGATGTACTGCCGCGCAATCCAGGCGGCAAGGTGGTCAAGCCGCTGCTGCGTGAAAGGGCCTGAATGGACCTGAGTTTTGACGACGCCACCCTCGAGTTGCAGGCGGAGGTGCGCGAATTCCTTGCGGCGAACAAGGACTCGTTCCCGACGAAGTCCTATGACACCGCCGAGGGCTTCGAGCAGCATCGACGTTGGGACAAGGTGCTTTTCGACGCCGGTCTCTCGGTGATCACCTGGCCGGAGCGCTACGGCGGCCGCGACGCCACCCTGCTGCAGTGGGTGGTGTACGAGGAGGAGTACTTCCGCGCCGGTGCGCCCGGGCGGGCGAGCGCCAACGGCACGTCGATGCTGGCACCGACGCTGTTCGCACACGGCACCTCCGAACAGCTGGACCGCGTGTTGCCGAAGATGGCCAGCGGCGAGGAGATCTGGGCGCAGGCGTGGTCCGAACCGGAGTCCGGCAGTGACCTGGCGTCGCTACGGTCGACCGCGACGAAGACCGACGGTGGCTGGCTGCTCAACGGCCAGAAGATCTGGAGTTCGCGAGCCCCGTTCGGCGAGAGGGCGTTTGGCCTGTTCCGCTCCGATCCTGAAGCGGAACGTCACCGCGGGCTGACGTACTTCATGTTCGACCTGAAGGCCGACGGAATCACCGTGCGTCCCATCGCGCAGCTCGGCGGCGACACCGGCTTCGGCGAGATCTTCCTCGACGACGTGTTCGTGCCCGACAACGACGTCATCGGCGCGGTGCACGACGGCTGGCGCGCGGCGATGAGCACATCGAGCAACGAGCGAGGCATGTCGCTGCGCAGCCCTGCGCGCTTCCTGGCTCCGGCGGAGCGACTGGTGGCGCAATGGAAGTCCGCTCCTGACGAGGCGTTCGCCGACCGGGTTGCTGATGCGTGGATCAAGGCGCAGGCCTACCGGCTGCACACGTTCGGGACGGTGACCCGGGTGGCCGGCGGCGGAGAGCTGGGTGCGGAGTCCTCGGTGACCAAGGTGTTCTGGTCGGACCTCGACGTGGCCCTGCACCAGACCGCTTTGGACTTGCGCGGCGCCGACGGCGAGCTGGCCGATTCTTGGACCGACGGTCTGCTGTTCGCCCTCGGTGGCCCGATCTACGCCGGCACCAACGAGATTCAGCGCAACATCATCGCCGAGCGGCTGCTGGGGCTGCCGCGGGAGCAGGCCAACTACTCTCTGTCAGTGTGGGCGCTGCGTGTGGGCGCATGACTTCGCCCCAGCGTTCGACACCGCGCACTGCGATGTTGCGCGCTGCGTTGCGGTCGGCGTGCCCAGCGAGCACACCGGCCACATCGAACGCCGCTTGGGGCGCCCGTTTCCCTTGTCGACCCAGCCGCACGCGCTGCACCTCTGCGACGTGTACGCCCCGTCGACTTCCACGAACGCCACCCCTGCTCGTTTGGCTTTGTAGGCCAAGTACTAGCCGAGTTCCTCTAACGCCCACGAGTGCAGCGTGGCCCGCTGGGGCTTTCGAAGCCGTACCCGGTCGCGGATTCCCGTCAGCTGTTCCACGGCGATACCGCGTCCGGTGCGTTCTGCCTCGGCCACGATGCGCTTGGCGATCCGGTGGTTGTCGTCGGCGGCGAAGCGCGCCTCCTTTCTGCGTCGTTTCTTCCCAGCCGCCGCGCCGAGCTGGTTTCTTTGGCCTGCAACCGTTTCCGCAGCCGCGCCCGCCGCTTGCGAGCGGTTGAGCCTGGCGCCGCACGGCTCGGTCACCGTCGTTGGTGGTGGCGATGTTGTCTATTCCCATGTCTACGCCGACGAACTCTTTCACCGGCTCGGCCAG
This sequence comes from uncultured Actinomycetota bacterium, assembly GCA_963851115.1. Lineage (GTDB taxonomy): Bacteria > Actinomycetota > Actinomycetes > Mycobacteriales > Mycobacteriaceae > Mycobacterium. The sequence goes on along the minus strand of CAWKOI010000013.1, from coordinate 188,724 downwards.
CGGCGCTTCGGTGTTCGTCGGTGGCGTGCAGGAACCATTTGCCGTCTCCGTAGATCAGGTCCGATTCGCCGTTCCGTCGCGTGCGTAACATCGCAGGTGCTGTCGGGTCCCCCAAGATACGAAATTTTTCAATCGACCTGCGACCGTCCAGATCGACACCGTCGCAGCGCGCCCCACCTTCGTCGTTTAACTGCCACGACAGTCAGCGCTCGTCTAACGGCTGCGCCTCTTCCGTCGGCTGTACCGATCGGCTATTTCCTCCGCTTTGCGGCGCCGGTCCGACCCGGGCTTACCTCAGTTCCCAGCCGTCGATGTTGGCTTTTATCTCTTCTTCTGCGTCTGCTACCTGCAGAAATGAGATTCGATCTAGACGAGCAGCAGCGCGACTTCGCGGCCAGCATCGACGCCGCGCTGGCCGCGGCCGATCTGCCCGGCGCGGTTCGCGCGTGGGCCGAGGGCGACACCGCCCCTGGCCGCAAGGTATGGGCGCAGCTGGCCGACCTCGGGGTCACCGCGCTGGCAGTGCCGGAGAAGTTCGACGGGATCGAGGCGCATCCAGTCGACCTGGTGGTCGCGGCGGAGCGGTTGGGCCGGTGGTGTGTGCCCGGACCGGTCACCGAATCCATCGCGGTGGCACCGGTTTTGCTGGCTGACGACGATCGCAGCGCGGCGCTGGCCGCCGGGGAACTGATCGCCACCGTCGCGCTCCCGCCGCAGGTGCCCCGCGCCGTCGATGCGGATGCCGCCGGCATTGATCTTGGTGGCCGCCGATGGTGAAGTGCGTGATGGTGCCGCCGGTGCACAACACGAGTCCGTCGACCCGAGCCGAAAGTTGTTCGACGTCAGCGCATCCGGTGAGGCGCAAGCTGCCGATGTGGCGCGCGCCTATGAGTTCGGTGTGCTGGCCACGGCCGCGCAGTTGGTCGGCGCGGGCCAGGCGATGTTGGACGCCTCGGTGGAATACGCCAAGCAGCGCAGCCAGTTCGGGCGGGTGATCGGGACGTACCAGGCGATCAAGCACAAGCTCGCCGACGTGCACATCGCCATCGAGCTGGCGCGCCCACTGGTCTACGGCGCGGCGCTGTCGCTGGCGGACAACTCAGCCGACACCGCGCGCGATGTCAGCGCCGCCAAGGTCGCCGCCGCGGACGCGGCGCTGCTGGCGGCACGCTCGTCGCTGCAAACGCACGGCGCGATCGGTTTCACGCAGGAGCACGACCTGTCGCTGTGGCTGCTGCGGGTGCAGGCCCTGCGCTCGGCGTGGGGCGATCCGACCGCGCACCGGCGACGGGTGTTGGAGGGGCTCTAGTGACTGAGGAACGGGAACTGCTGCGCGAGACGGTCGCGGCACTGGTCGAGAAGCATGCGTCGCCGGAAGCGGTGCGGGCGGCCATGGAATCGGAACGCGGCTACGACGAGTCGCTGTGGAAGCTGCTGTGCGAACAGGTCGGCGCGGCGGCGCTGGTGGTGCCGGAGGAGTTGGGTGGCGCAGGCGGCGAACTCGCCGACGCCGCCGTCGTGCTCGAGGAGTTGGGCAAGGGCTTGGTTCCCACCCCGCTGCTGGGCACCACGCTGGCGGAGCTGGCGCTGCTCGCCGCCGACGAGCCCGACGGTGACGCGCTCGAAGGGCTGGCCGAGGGCACGAAGATCGGCGCGGTGGTGTTCGACGCCTGAGAGCTCGCGCGAAGAGCATTCAGGCCGCGATTACGTGGTGAACGGCGGCATCGCCGACATCGTGATCGCCGCCGACGGCAAGACGCTCACCCGCTGGACGAGCTTCACCGCGCAGCCCGTCGACACCATGGATCTGACGCGCAAGCTCGCGCGGGTCGAGCCGCAGGAGACCGCGGACATCGGGGCCGACCCCGGGTTGGCCGACACGGCCGCGATCCTGTTGGCCGCCGAGCAGATCGGCGCCGCCGCGAAGTGCCTCGATCTGACCGTCGAATACACCAAGGACCGCGTGCAGTTCGGCCGCCCGATCGGCAGCTTCCAGGCGCTCAAACACCGGATGGCCGACCTGTACGTCGCGGTGCAGTCCGCACGGGCGGTTGTCGATGCGTCGATCGCCGAACCGTCGACGACGTCGGCGGCGCTGGCCCGGGTGGCGGCCAGCGAGGCGTTCTCGAAAGTGGCTGCGGAGGCCGTGCAGATGCACGGCGGCATCGCGATCACCTGGGAGCACGACATCCAGCTGTACTTCAAGCGCGCGCACGCCAGCGCGCAGCTGCTCGGGCCGCCGCGGGAGCATCTGCGCCGGCTCGAAGCCGAGGTGTTCTAGTGGGCGAACTCGAAGTTCCTTGCGACCCAATCGTTTAGCACGTTGAAGAACTGCTCGCCGGCATCCTCGTGGCTGTAGTGGCCGACGCCTACCATGGGGTTGAACTCAGCGTTGGGCAATGAGCGCACCAGGCGCTCGCCGTTGCTGGGATATAGGAACGGGTCCTTTGTTCCCCACGTGACAAGTACCGGGATATCGACGCCCGGCCAGCCACCTTCGCGCGGAAGCTCCGTCGCGTAGGAGCCCAAATAGTGCAGCGTGGTGCCGAACCGTCGCGGGTTGCGCGCGGCCCGCAGGTATTCCATCACCGCTGCGCGCGAGGGCCTGGCCTCCTTGTCCGTGTACCCCTGCCGGATCGTCTCGAGCGTGAACGGGCGCCAAACAGACTCGTCACCGCTCGCGCCAGTCGCGATCGATACAGCACACGCCCGACGAGCGACACGTCAACGGGAAAGTCGGTCGGACCATCGAACAGCACCAGTCCCCGCACCGAGCCAGGATGGCGACTGGCCAGTGACAGTGCTATCGGAACGCCGACGTCGGGCGCGATCATGATCGGCGCCACGACCCCGAGATCATCGAGTAGTAGCGCAAGATATCCGCCTGAGCGGATGGACGCATCACGTCCCTGGTGCCCGATGAGAGCCCGAACCCGGGTAAGTCCACGGCGAGAGTTCGAAATCGGATGCCAGCCTGTCCCATTGACGGTCCCAGCAGCGGATCGTCTGCGCCAGCATTGGTCAAGAGGAGAACCGGAGCGCCGGGTTTGCGCTCCCGTCGCATCCGCAGTCGATAACCGGCTACGTACATCCATTCGAAAGCAAGCTCGGACTGGGTGAGCGTTATCCCCACGGGTGGCTCCTTTCAGGAGAGAACTTGGCCCCTAATACGATCGTCTTAGTGAGAGACACTAGGCTAGTACGATCGTCTTAGTGCAATGGGTAGGTGACCTTTTTGCGCCGCCCGAACGGCCTCGCCGACGATCGCCTGAGCCTGTCTCGACGCCACGCGCATCGGATCAACCCGGGCGTGCACGCCGGCCAGCAGCATCGCGCCCTCGAGGAGCGCGAGGACCGCGGACGCCGCATCAGCGGCACCGGTGCGAGTGGCGCCGGCGCGCCGAAGATGCGACGCAAGGCGTTTCTCCCAGGCCGAGAAGGCAGAGCGCGCCGCGTCCTTCACCGGTCCTGGACTTGCCACCGTCTCGAGGGCGACGGTGGCAACCGGGCAGTCCCGACTCGAAATCGGTGTCGACGAGCTGCTCTCCGCTCAGCTCAAACCAAAGTGCGACCGCTCGGCCGGCATCGTCGTGTTCGGTGAACACGTGGTCGATCAGCGCGATCACACCGTCACTGCCGAGGTCGAGTGCTGCGACACCCAATTCGTCCTTGCCGCCTGGAAAGTGGTGATGGAGCGAGCCCCACGGCGTGCCGGCTTCCTTGACGAGTTGTCGCCAGCTTGTCGCGTGGTACCCGTCGCGCTGGAACATTCGAGCGGCGGTGACGATCATCCGTTGGCGCGTTTCGTTTGCCACTCATCCACTGTAGCAGCAGCTAATACGCCCGTACTATCCCCTGCTGAGCCCGCGTACTCCCGCCACCAACAGATCGATGCCCTGCGCGTAGTAGGCGTCGTCGTTCTCGCACACGGTCAGCGCGTCGGCTGAGTCGATCACATTGGGTACACGGACGGCGGAAATGTCAGCAGGACGGCCTTTTGTGCGCGACGCTGCTTGTCTCTGCCCTCTTCATCGTGGACGTCATAACTTCCGGGTTCGGCGATCACCAGGGACACCACCGCGCTCAGGAGGAACCCAGCGAGTTGCGCCGCCTGTTCGGCCGAGAACCCTGCTGCCCGGAGGAGGGCGAGCGCACGCTCGGCGATGTTGATTCCGGGCTCGCTGAGCAGTAGCGCGTCTCGGTGAGGCTAGCGATCGCGGGATGCGGCGCAGCGCGTCGACGAGTGCCGCGAGCAGCGCGCGTAGCTCGGACAAACCATTCTCGGCTGTCAGCTTCTGGCAGCACGACAGCAGCGAAACGATGCTCCACCAGCGCGTCGAGCAATTGATCCTTCTGGCGGAAATACCAATAGAGCGCGTTGGGCGTCACCCCGAGATGCGCGGCAAGCCGCCGGATCGTGAGGCCGGCGAGCCCCTCAGCATCCGCCAGGGCCAGCGCTTCGGCCGTCACGGTGGCCCGGTCCAGCGGCACCCGATCGGTTCGCTCACTCGGCACGGGAATAAATATACGGCCGCATCCCTTCTCCTGTACATCGTCCAAGTCGTCTGTACAGGAGCTCAAATGACCGAGTTGACCACCGCCGAGATGGAGTCCGAACTGTCGCGCGAGCTTGTCCTGAGTAATGGGATCGCGTTGGCAAACCGAATCGCCAAGGCAGCCATGAGCGAGCACCTGGCCAGCAGGCATGGCGCGCCCAGCCGCCAGCTGATCGAGGCCTACCGGCAATTTGCCGCTTCCGGTGCTCGGCTTCTGATCAGCGGCAACGTCATGGTTGACGGCTCGGCGATGGAGGCGCATCGCAACGTTGTCATCGAGGATGATCGCTTTCTCCCCGAACTTCGGGACTGGGCGGCGGTCACAGCAGGCACCGACGCCAAGTTCCTCAGTTCAGCTGTCGCACCCCGGCCGACAGACAATGCGTGGCATGTCGGTGGCCGGCCGGCTACAAGAGTGGTTTCCGCCTCCGCGACGCCACTGGTTGTCGAGGGTGTTGGTGCCCGGTTGTTCAAGCCTCCCCGCCCGCTCGCCGAACCAGAGATCCTCGCGTGATCGAGCGCTTCGCCACGGCGGCGCGCGTGGCGTCAACCGCGGGCTTCGGCGGGGTGCAACTGCATGCCGCGCACGGCTACCTCCTCAACCAGTTCCTCTCACCGCTGGTCAATCGCCGCGAGGACCGGTGGGGGGCTCATTGGAGAACCGCATGCGGCTGCTGCTGGAGGTCGTTCGTGCGGTGCATCGGCCACACCCGCGTCCTTCCTGGTGGCGGTCAAGCTGAATTCGGCCGACTTTCAACGCAGCAGCTTCGACACCGACGAGGCGCTACGCGTCGCGATGGCACTGGAAGCAGAAGGCGTGCACATGATCGAGATATCGGGCGGCACATACGAAAGCGTCGCGGTGGTGGACGGCGCACCGAAACGGGCGTCAACGGCGGCGCGTGAAGCGTACTTTCTGGAATTCGCCGAGCAATTCGCGCGCGAGCTGACCGTGCCGATCATGCTCACAGTAGATTCCACAGCCGCGACAGGATGATCGACGCATTGCGCAGCGGCGCGTCGACGTCATCGGCATTGCTCGCCCACTTGCACAAGAACCCGATCTGCCGCGTCGCCTGACGGACGGCACCGCGATCGCGAGCGACGCGGGACCGCGGACCGTTGGGATCAAGGGCATCGACGATCTACTCAACAGCGCGTGGTATCAACAGCAGATCGCCCGGCTCGGCCGCGGCAAGCCGCCACGACCCAATCGCCGACCGCTCGTGGCGCTTGCCATCGCCATAACGACCGGCTTCCGGGATAGCGTGATTCAGCCTGGCCGCCGACCACGACGTCGCGCACCAGCGGCACGCCCGGCCGGTATGCCAGATGGACATACGAGGGTGCGTCGAGGCGCACAAAGTCGGCTCGCTTGCCCGGAGCAAGCACTCCGACGTCATCGCGTCGAAGCGCAGCGGCACCACCTGCCGTCGCCGACCACAACGCCTCAGCCGGAGTGAACTTCATGTCCCTGACCGCCACGGCTATGCAGAACGGCATGCTCGTCGTGAACGAACTGCCGGGGTTGCAATCGGTCGCGATCGCAACTGTGACGCCGGCGTCGATCATCCGACGGGCGTCCGGCCATTGCGCACGAGTGGAAAACTCGGCCCCTGGCAGAAGCGTTGCGACCGTGGAGCCGGCGGCCAACGCGTCGATGTCCTCGTCGGAGGCGTATGTGCAGTGATCCACCGACGCGGCCCCGAGTTCCACCGCCATTCGAATCCCTTCGCTGGGTGCGAGTTGGCCGGCGTGCACACGCGGCTGCAGCCCGGCGGCGACACCCGCGGCGAGGATGGCACGCGACTCGTCGACGTCGAACGCCCCACGGTCACAGAACACGTCGATCCATCGGGCGAACGGAACGCAGGCGTCCAGCATCGGCCCCGTGACCAGGTCGATGTAACCCTCGCGGTTGTCGCGGAACTCGGCGGGCACAACATGGGCACCGAGAAACGTTGTTTCGCTGGTGAATCGGCGAGCCACGGCCAACGATCGAGCCTCGTCCTCGACGGTCAGGCCGTACCCGCTCTTCGATTCGAACGTTGTCACACCCGCTCTGAGAAGTTCGTCCGCGAGCCGATTGACCCCTGCGGTCAACGTCGCGTCGTCGGCGGCGCGCGTGGACGCCACGGTTGTCGCGATTCCGCCCGCCGCATAGGGTTGACCGCTCATCCGGGCGGCGAACTCGGCCGAGCGCTCGCCGGCGAACACCAAATGCGCGTGGCTGTCGACGAACCCGGGAATGACGCTCGAGCCGCCGAAGTCCACACGTTCATCAGCCGCGGGAGCGTTGCTTCGACGACCCACCCATTCGACGGTGTCGTCGTCGACGAGGACAGCGCCGTCCTCGATGATGCCCAGTGCGCTGCCGTCCCCCTGGGCCGGATCATTGGTGACCAGTTCGGCGATGCCCGCGTACAAGGTGCTCATGAGTTGGCCTGCAACGCTTCCGGCCGGACCCCCATCAGATCGGAGATGGCGTCGCCCAATTCGGCGACGGGGTCGACACCGACATGGCGGCGGTCAGTGACCACGACCCGACCGTCGATCACCACGTCGGTGACATCGCCGGCAGAGGCCGCGAACACCACCGTCTCCACCGTCGCGTCGCCCCCCGCGGTGCGAACGGAGTTCAGGTCCACGGCAACGAAATCCGCGCGTGCCCCTACCCGGAACTGTCCCGCATCCATCCACCCAAGCGCGTGCTGGCCACCCACGGTCGCAGCGTGCAGCAGCGTTGATGCTCCGATGATGCCGCGCTGCTCGCGAGCAAGGCGCTCGTCGAGTTCTACCGCCCGCGCCTCCTCGAACATGTCGATCACGGCGTGACTGTCGGAACCCAGACTGAACAATCCGTTCGCTTCGAGCAGTGCCGGCGCGGGACCGATGCCGTCGCCCAGGTCTCGTTCCGTGGTCGGGCAGAAGCACACGCCCGTGGCTGTATCGTCCAAGTCGCCGATGTCTTCGGCAGTCAAGTGCGTGGCATGCACCGCGGTGGTCCGTGCGTCCGAGCACACCCGCGTCCTTCAGGACGGCCGTGGGGGTTCGCCCATACGCGGCGATGCACTGGTCGATTTCGGCCCTCTGCTCCGACGAGTGAACGTGCAGAGGTCGCTCGTGAGCATCGGCCCATTCGACGACGGCAGGCATGTGCTCGACCGGAACCCCTCGCACGGAATGCAGTGCAGCGCCGAGGAGAACGTCGGGCCCCGGTCGTGGAGCCGTCTGCAGCTGTTGCTCGAGTGCCTCGACACGCTCGGCCCAGCCCGCTCCGCTGCCGTCTCCGAAGCGTTGTTGGGGTCCCTCGTTCAGCGGCGTCCCGTCGGGAGCCGAACTGAGATAGCAGGTATCGAGCAGTGTCAGGCGTAGCCCCGCGTCGCCCGCAGCGTCGATCAGCGCGTGCCCCATCGCGTTCGGGTCGGAGTATCGCCGCCCGCCGGTGTCGTGATGCAGGTAGTGGAACTCACCGACCGACGTGATCCCCGCAAGCGCCATCTCGGCGTAGACACCGCGGGCCAGCCGTCGATAACCGTCGGGATCGAGTCGGTCCGCCGCTCGGTACATCAGATCGCGCCATGTCCAGAACGACCCGCGATCGCGTTGGGTACGCGCCCGAAGCGCGCGGTGGAACGCGTGCGAATGCGCGTTGCCCATGCCCGGTATCACCATGCCGTACAGGCGATTCGACGTGGCGGCGGGAGCGGCGTTGGACTGTATCGACGTGATGCGGCCATCGGCCACCGAGATCTGCACCCCCGTGTCGACGGTATCTCCGCCGAGCCAGGCGTGCTCGCACCACCAGTCGGCCGCGCTCGTCATCGAGACGTCCAGTCGGCCATGACGTCGGCAAGCGCCACTGCGCCCTGATTGCAGTCGGCCATCTCCGCGTGTTCTTCGGGCGAATGCGAGACGCCGGTTGGGTTGCGAACGAACAGCATTGCGGTTGGAACCCGGGCGGACAGGATGCCTGCGTCGTGGCCCGCCGCGGTCGGAAGCACCGGAATATCACCGAGATGGCGCAGCGCCTTCGTCAGGCGTGCGCGCGGCCCTTCTGGGAATTCGACTATCGGAGTGAGCGATTCGGTGGTCACGTCGAGGGTGACGGAATCGATCGCGGCGTGCCGCTGCGCCTCCGCAGTTATCTTGTCGACCAGCGCCGTCAGGGTCGCCTCGTCGGGCGCCCTGGCGTCCAGCCAGGCCCGGATCTCCGACGGTATGGCGTTGGCCCCATTGGGCGAGACGATCACCTTGCCGAACGTCGCGACCGCGTGGTGTGCGGTTGCCTCCGCCCGCGCCGAGTGCACCGAGGACGCGAAGGCCAGCATGGGATCGCGCCGATCGACCAGTCGCGTCGATCCGGCGTGGTTGGCTTCGCCACCGAACGTGAACTCCCACCGCCCATGTGGCCAGATCGATGAGCCGACCGCGACGGGAGCGTTCACCAAGTCGAGCGCACGACCCTGCTCCACGTGCAACTCCACGAACACCCCGACGCGAGCTGCCAGGTGCGGATCCTCGCCGAGGTGTTCCGGATTGCGACCGACTCGAACAAGTGCCTCTGCCAACGTAATTCCGTCGGCGTCGCGCAGTCCACGCGCCCGATCGGCGGTCAAAGCGCCGGTCGACAGCTGCGATCCGACGCACGCGACCCCGAAGCGCGCGCCCTCCTCGTCGGAGAATACGACGACGGCCACCGGGATGACGGGTACCACCCCGCGCTCTCGCAGCACATCGATCGCCGCGAATGCCGACACCACGCCCAGCGGTCCGTCGAACGCCCCGCCGTCGGGAACGGAGTCCAAATGCGAGCCGGTCACGAAGGCGTCGCGGGGATCTCCGGTCCATCCCGGCGGCATCCACCATGCCCACATGTTGCCGTTGCGATCAACCTCGACATCCATCCCGCGACGCTCGGCGCACCCGACGAACCATTCACGCAAGGTCAGGTCGGCATCCGACCACGCGAACCGGCGATAGCCACCGGTGCCGGCGTTTCGACCGACGTCGAGAATGGTGGGCCACAACGTGTCGAACGCCGTCATGTGTTCTCCTGCATCGGGATACGAACCCCACGTTCGGCCGCGACAGCGGTGGCGTGTTCGTATCCGGCGTCGGTGTGTCGGATGACGCCCATACCGGGATCGTTGGTCAGCACGCGTTCGAGTTTCTGTGCTGCCAGTTCGGTCCCGTCGGCGACAGAGACCTGGCCGGCGTGAATGGACCGGCCCATGCCGACGCCGCCGCCGTGGTGGATCGAGACCCAGGTGGCACCGGAAGCAGTGTTGAGCAGTGCGTTGAGTAGTGGCCAGTCGGCGATGGCGTCCGAACCGTCGAGCATTGCTTCGGTCTCGCGGTACGGCGAGGCCACCGATCCGGAGTCGAGATGATCGCGGCCGATCACGATCGGCGCCGACAGCTCACCCGAGGCGACCATCTCGTTGAATCTCAGGCCGGCACGGTGGCGTTCGCCGTAGCCGAGCCAGCAGATGCGCGCCGGGAGTCCTTCGAACTCGACGCGCTCGCCTGCCATCGTGATCCATCGCCGCAGGTGTGCGTTGTCGGGAAACAGTTCGAGGATCGCCTTGTCGGTGGCGGCGATGTCTTTCGGGTCGCCGGACAGTGCTGCCCAGCGGAACGGCCCGAGGCCTTCTTCGAACTGCGGTCGGATGTAGGCGGGAACAAATCCGGGGAAGTCGAAGGCGCGGTCGTATCCGGCCTTACGCGCCTCGTCACGAATCGAGTTGCCGTAGTCGAAAACCTCCGCGCCCTTGTCCATGAACCCGACCATGGCAGCGACTTGCTTGGCCATCGATTCCTGCGCCTGTTCGGTGAAATAGACAGGGTCCTTTTCCGACATCTTCTTCATGTCGTCGAAGTCGATGCCGATGGGCAGGTACGACAACGGGTCGTGTGCGGAAGTCTGGTCGGTGACGATGTCGATGGGTGCGTCGCGTTCGAGCAGGGCCGGGAAGATCTCGGCTGCGTTGCCGACAACGCCGATGGACAAGGGCCGCTTGGCATCTCGGGCATCAACGGCCAGCGCCAGGGCATCGTCGAGATCCTTGGCCTTGACGTCGAGGTAACGCTTGGCGATGCGGCGGTCGATGCGCGTGGCATCGACATCGACGCAGATGGCGACGCCTTCGTTCATGGTCACCGCGAGCGGCTGAGCACCGCCCATACCGCCGACGCCGCCGGTAAGGGTGATGGTTCCGGCCAGGGTGCCGCCGAACCGCTTCTTCGCGATGGCCCCGAAGGTTTCGTAGGTGCCCTGGAGGATGCCCTGGGTGCCGATGTAGATCCACGATCCCGCCGTCATCTGGCCGTACATCATCAGGCCTTCGGCTTCGAGCTTGCGGAACTCCTCCCAGTTGGCCCAGTCCCCCACCAGGTTGGAGTTCGCCAGCAGCACACGCGGAGCCCAGACGTTGGTGCGGAAGACGCCGACGGGTTTACCGGATTGCACCAGCATTGTCTCGTCGTCCTCCAGAGACCGCAGAGTGCGCACGATTGCATCGAACGCTGCCCAGCTGCGCGCGGCCCTTCCGGTGCCGCCGTAGACGACGAGCTCATCGGGATGCTCGGCGACTTCGGGGTCGAGATTGTTCATCAACATGCGTAGGGCGGCTTCTTGTTGCCAACCCTTGCAAGAGATTTCGGTTCCGCGCGCAGCACGGACAGGACGAGGACCGGAGGTCCGGATTGATCATGAGAGATGAAGTCCTAACGAGGGTTGCTTATTGTCCGCTGATGCCGGTGTCGGCGAGCCATTTCTTGGCGATATCGGAAAGGTTGGTGCCGGTCGCGGCCTCGGCGTTCATCGAAATGAGGTCCTCGGTGGTCAGCTTCGCCGACACATCGTTGAGCGTCTTCGTGATCGTGTCGTTCTGCTTGGAGGTCTTGATCAACGGAACGACGTTCTCCGCGGCGAACAACGATTTGTCGTCCTCAAGGGCGACAAGGTTGTTCGTCTTGAGACCGGGGTCGGTGCTGAAAAGGTCGCCTGCCTGAATCTGGCCATTGGTAAGCGCCGTCATCGTCAGGGTGCCACCGGCGTCAAGCGAGACGAACTCCTTGAAGTTGAGTCCGTACACATCGCGCAGGCCGACCACACCCCGGACGCGTGTCTCCCATTCCGGCGGTCCGCCGAGTACGAGTTCACCGGCGACAGGAGCCAGGTCCGAGATCGTCGTCAGCTTGTACTTGTCGGCGGTGGCCTTCGTCACGGCCACGACGTCTTTGTCCTCCGCCGGCGACGGCGTCAACATGGAGATCCCGGACGGCAACTTGGTCGCGAGCTCGGTCGACACCGCTTGGGACGTCGAGGCGGTCGACTTATCGTCGAGATAACTCAGAAGCGCACCGGTGTACTCCGGGATCAGATCGATGGACCCGTCCTTGAGGGCCGCGATGTAGACCTCCCGGCTTCCGATGTTGAACTGTTCCTTGACATCCACACCCGCGGCCTGCAACGCCTGTGAATAGATGCTGCCGATCAGCTGACTCTCGGTGAAGTCGGCGGAACCGACAATGACCTGCGAACCCGAGGATCCGGTGTTGTCCCCCTCTGCCGAAAGTGGATCGCCGCCGCCGCCGCAAGCGGACAGCGCAAGTACCGACGTGACTGCCAGGGCTGAGAGGATGGTGCGCTTCTTCATGATGTTCTCCTGATGTGATGATCGGCGCCGTGCGGCACCTAGGTGGCGGCCGGCTCGGGGACGGCCGTGGCCATTGGTGAGGTGGATTTCGCGGCGGTGCGCCGCAGACCCGGCGACACGATGATCCGGCCGAGCCAGGCGAAGCTGAACTCGAGAACGATGGCGAGGACAGCGACAAGGATGGCACCACCGGCCATTTCGGCGAAGTTTGCTTGCGCTCTGCCATCGAGAATGAACCGGCCGAGACCCTGAAGACCGAGATATGCCGCGATGGTGGCCGTCGAAATGATCTGCAGGGTCGAGCTTCTGACGCCGGAGATCATGAGCGGCAAGGCGCACGGAAGTTGCACCCGCAGAAGGATCTGGCGCTTGGTAAAGCCCATCCCGCGGGCCGCACCTACCGCGTCCGGGTCGGCGTTCTGAATGCCGGCATACGTTCCGGTGAGTATCGGTGGAACCGCCAGCAGGACAAGCACAACGATGGTCGGCAGCACATACACGAGCTGCCCGGTGACGACCGGTGAGATGATCAGGAAGAGCAGCACCAGCAGCCCGAGCGACGGGAGCGCACGCAATGCGTTCGCGGACCCGGCGACCAACGCTTCACCCCTTCCCGTGTAGCCGATGACGACGCCCAGCGGGACCCCGATCGCCAAGGCGATCAGCAGCGCCACGGCCGAGTACAGGAGGTGGTAGCCGATCTGTGCGGGAATGCCGCCCGGACCCGTCCAGTTCTCCGGGTCGGTAAACCAGCCGACGATGTTCACGACGTGACCGTCCTTTGCCGCCAGGGGGTTAAGAGCTTGTTCAACCAGATGATCAAGCCGTCGAAAATGACGGCGAGCACGACGCACAGGACGACACCGGTGACCAGCGGAACGTAGAGCCGCAGTTGAAACCCTTGCGTGAACAGCGAGCCGAGCTGCGGGATTCCCAGCAGGGCGGCCATGGTCACGATGCTGACGTTGGACACGACCGCAACCCGCAATCCCGCCGCGATAACGGGTACCGCGACGGGCAGTTCGACCAAGAGCAGTCGCTGCCAGTTGCGGTACCCCATTGCCTCGGCGGCAGCCACGGTGTCGTGCGGCACCGAGCTCAGCCCGTCAGCGACGACACGTACCAGCAGCGCCAGGGTGTAAAGCGTAAGCGCGACAACGATGTTGATCGGATCGAGGATCTTCGTCCCGAGAATGACCGGCAGGATGATGAACAGGGCCAGCGACGGAATCGTGTAGAGCAGGCCCGCGGTTCCGACGATGGCCGCGTACCCGCGCCCCCATCGATGAGCCCACCACCCGAGCGGTAACGCAAGGACGAGACCGAGGATCGTCGGTGCCAGTGTGAGCCAGATGTGGCTGATGGTGAGCTCGACGATCCGGTCAATGTTGGACGAGATCCAGTTCATGCCGCCGACCTCGCGTCCTTGGCTCGCCTGATCGCGTCGATGACGTCGTGGTCGGTGGCGGTCCCGAGCAGCACGCCCGATTCGTCGGTGACCACACAGCGTCCACTCGGGCTCGACAGAGCCGAGTTGAGCAGGTCTCGTAGCGGATCGCCCCGACGCGCCGACGTGGCGCAGAGGTTGACGTCACTGTCCTGGACGGAGTCGCCGCGCACATTCTCGGTGTCGACCCAGCCTATCGGTGCGTTGTTGGCGTCGACCGCCAGGACCCACCGTCCGTTGGCCGTTGGAATCGTCGACACGGTTTGTCCCACAGTGATAGTCGGCTCATCCGTGAGCTTGAGCAGATTGTCCGAAATGTGGAACCCGAGCGCCCGATAGCCCCGCGCGGACCCGACGAAGTCGGCCACGAAGGCATCACTCGGAGCCGCCAGCAGCTCGGCGGGAGTCGCCGCCTGGGCCAGAGTTCCGCCCTCGCGTAGCACCACGACTTGGTCACCCAGTTTGAGGGCTTCGTCGATGTCGTGCGTGACCATCACGATGGTCTTGGAGATGTCGGCCTGTAGACGCAGAAACTCGTCCTGCAGCTGGCTTCGGACGATGGGGTCGACGGCACTGAACGGCTCGTCCATCAACAGGAAGGGCGGATCCGTCGCCAGCGCACGCGCGACGCCTACTCGCTGTTGCTGACCGCCGGAGAGCTGCCACGGATACCGGCCGGCGAACTTGGCGTCGAGACCGACACGCTCCAGGAGTTCCATTGCCGCCGAACGGGTTTCCTTCTTGCCACCACCGAGCAATCGCGGCAAGGCGGCCACGTTGTCTACGACGGTGCGATGGGGAAACAGGCCTGCGTTCTGGATGACGTAGCCGATCCTGCGACGAAGGGCGACTCTATCGAGGCTTTGCGTGTCGACTCCGTCGAGTTCGATGGTGCCCGAGCTCGGCTCGATCAGGCGGTTGATCATGCGCATGGAGGTCGTTTTTCCACAGCCGGACGGGCCGACCAGGGTGGTGATCTTTCCGTTGGGCGCCGTAATGGTGAGTTTGTCGACGGCGACGGTGCCGTCGGGATACACCTTGGAGACGTTGTCGAATGTGATCATGACTGTCTTTCTGAGGACTTATTTCGGGGGACGGCTCAGTTGGGCGGAAACGCCCGCCGTGGCTGAGGCCAGCAGTCGGCCGTATTGCACCGTCTCCGATGCCGTGAGCCGGTAACTCGGAATGACGAGGCTCAGCGCCGCGACGATTCGAGCCTCCGAGTACACCGGGCACGCGATCGCGGTGACGTCGGGCTCGACACCGCGCTCGACCACGACGTACCCCTCGGCGGGAACTTCACCGCGAAGCGCGTGCCCCGCCGCCGACCTGTCGAGGGGAACCGTTCGACCGACCCAGCTGGCGTGCCGGACCGAGTGAGTTCCCTCGACGATGCTGATATACAGCGCCGTGGCGCGGTGCCCTTCGACGCTGAGGTAGACGGACTCGCCCGTCTCGGCCACGAGCTTCTCCATCGCCGGCTTGGCGAGGTCGATCAACGACTCGTTGCCCAGCGCCTGGGCGCCGAGTTGGATGATCCGACTCCCGGGCTTGTACGTCCCGACCTCTTCCTTGGTGACGAACCCGGTGGTTTCCAGCGTGCGCAGAAGCCGTAGTGCCGTGCTTGGGGCGAGGTCGCACTCCCGCGCACTGTCAGCGAGATTCGCCCCGCCGCGTTCGCAGATGGTCGCGAGCAAGGCAAGTGCTCGTTCCACAGTCCGTGTCGACGGTTCGGCCACGATGACCTCCTCTCGTCGGGACGGAACCGACGGTCCCGACGTTTCGTCCAACCACCCCGCATTGCTACTGGATGAAATTCAATTGCCATCTAGCGGAATTTTGGACTTGGGGCGATGATAGGGCTTATCGCTCGTCTGCGATAGAGAATGAGGAGAATTACATGATTGTGCTGAACGGGACCGGCGGGATTGCCGACGTTGTAGCGCTCGCAGACCGCCGCGATCAGGTCTCGGTTTCCGCAAGAGTCATCGAGGCCGTCACCCGGGTGTACGACCGGGCGGCCGACCTCAGCACACGATTCGCCACCTACGGCCGCACCACCGGGGTCGGCGCGAACCGAATCTCGCCCGTCCCCTCCGACGATCCGAAATACGGAATGCGCCTGCTCCGCAGCCACGCCGTGGACGCCGGCGATCCGCTCGACGACAGAACCGTTCGTGCGATGCTCGCGGCGCGACTCATTCAGTTGTGCGTTCCCGGCGCGGGGCTCGATCCCAAGATCTTGGGCGGGCTCGAGCGAATGCTCAACGAGGACGCCCTACCCGAACTCCTTCAGTACGCCTCCATCGGAACCGGCGACCTCGCGCCGCTGGCCGGGACAGCGTTGACGTTGATCGGTGAGCGGCCTGCCACGTCTGAATTGACGCCGATGGAACCGTGGGGGGCCGACAGCGCGCTTCCATTCATGAGCAGCAGCGCGCTGACCGTCGGACGCAGTTGCCTTGCGCTGGACGAGCTCGTCCGACTCGAACGCGCATCGAGCGTGATCTACATGCTGAGCTTCCTCGCACTCGACGGTAATCCCTCGGCCTTCTCGTCGGCTGCTGCACGCGCGGCGGCCGCTCCACATGTGGAGACCGTCGCCACCCGAATGCGGTCGCTGTTGGCGGACGACAGTCGGCCCGATCGCAGCCCTGCGCGCATCCAGGATCCGTACGGGCTGCGGGTATACCCGGTGGCTCACGCAAGCGTCGTTGCGTCATTGGGTTCGCTCGCCGGACAGCTCGAGCGGACCTTGAACACGGCGCAGGAGAATCCGCTGTTCGATGTCGAGGGCGACGAGGTGGTCCACCACGGCGCCTTCTACCAGGCGTCGTTGTCGCTCGAATTGGACGGAACCACACTGGCGTTGGCCTTGACCTCACCCATCACACATTCCCGGATCAGAATGCTCAACGACCCGGATACCAACGGCGGCAACGCTTTTCTGGCCGCCGGCCCGGAAGGGTCGTCCGGGCTGATGATGGTCGAGTACGTCGCGGCGGGGGCGATCGCCGAGATACGCAATGCCGCCCAACCGGCGTCCGTTGGGACGCTCGTGCTGTCGAGGGGTGCAGAGGAGGACGCCACCTTCGCGTCCCAGGGCGCCCTTCAACTCGAGCGGTCCGTTGCCGCGTACCGGGTGTTGCTGGGCTGCGAACTCGTCGGCGCCGTCAGGCTGCTGCGGCAGCGTCGGCTCGACGACCGGTTCACAGGTGTGCTGGGTCAGGCACTTGCGCTCGCCGCCGACCTCCCCCGCAACGACGAGGACCGAGACCTCAGAGGAGACCTCGCGATGGCCGAGTCGCTTCTCGACGATGTCGGACGTCTCGTAGGAGAGTCAACGTAGGGGACCGATAACCGATTCGACCGCGGCGACAAGCGATCCATCGCGTGCCAGTTCGACGGCCGCTTCGATTTCAGGCGCGAGGTGGCGGTCGGCGCCGGGTCCCGCGACCCGTCCGCGAACAGCCGCGATGACTGCACCGGTTGCGGGCGATGGTGTCAGCGGTGCGCGCATCTCGATTCCCCTTGCCGCGGTGAGGACTTCGATCGCAAGGACACGGGTGAGTCCGTCGATTGCCTTGCGCAGTTTGCGGGCCGCCGACCAGCCCATGGATACGTGGTCTTCCTGCATCGCCGACGACGGGATCGAGTCGACGCTGGCGGGGTTCGCCAGGCGTTTCAGGTCGGAAACGATCGCGGCCTGGGTGTACTGCGCGATCATGTGGCCGCTGTCGACGCCCGGGTCGTCTGCGAGGAACGGGTTGAGCCCGTGACTGCGGGCTGCATCGAGGAATCGGTCGGTACGGCGTTCGCTGATGCTGGCGAGATCGGCGACGACGATGGCGAGGAAGTCGAGTACGTAGGCCACAGGAGCGCCGTGGAAGTTGCCGTTCGATTCGACCTGTCCATCGAAAGTGATGACGGGGTTGTCGATGACGCTGGCCAGTTCCCAGTTCGCGACGTTGCGGGCGTGCGCCATCGTGTCGCGCGCGGCGCCGGCGACCTGGGGTGCGCACCGCAGCGAGTACGCGTCCTGGACCAGGCTGCAGTCCGGTCCGCTGTGGCTCGCGACGATGGGTGAATCGGCGAGGATTCGGGCCATGTTCGCGGCGGCCACGGCCTGGCCGGGCTGGGGCCGCAGTGCCTGCAGGTGCGGCGCGAAGACTTTGTCGGTGCCGAGCAGGCCTTCGACGCTCATCGCCGCCGAGATGTCGGCCAGCACGAGCAGTCGGTCGAGGTCGGCCAAGGCCAGGACAAGTTGGCCGAGCATCCCGTCGGTGCCGTTGATGAGGGCGAGGCCCTCCTTCTCGGCGAGGACGATCGGTACGAGGCCATGCGCGGCTCAGAGCGTCTGCAGCTGGCACGAGCTCGCCGTCGACGGTGCGTACCTGTCCTTCGCCCATGATCGCGAGTGCGACGTGCGCGAGGGGCGCGAGGTCACCGGAGCAGCCGAGGCTGCCGTACTCGTAGACAACCGGTGTCAGACCCGCGCTGAGTAGCATCCCCGCGTATGCCTGGGCGACTTCTGGACGTACACCGGTGCGGCCGGTGGCCAAGGTCGACAATCTCAGCAGCATCATCGCCCGGATGACCTCGCGTTCGACCTCGGGCCCGGACCCTGCCGCATGCGATCGAATCAGGCTGCGTTGCAGCTTGGTTCGGAGCTCAAGCGGTATATGGCGCGTTGCCAGTGCGCCGAAGCCGGTGGAGACGCCGTACACCGGAGTCGGGTGCTCGGCGAGCGCTTCGATGTGGGAGCGACTCGCAGCGACCGCGGCGAGAGCGTCATCCGCGATCACCACAGCGGCGTTGTCGCGTGCCACGCGCAGGACGTCGTCGATGGTGACCGGGCCGATCCCGACCACAACCGACGCGCCTGGATCTATTCGGTCATTCGATGATTGTGCACGGTTCCCGGCGCCAGCGTCGTTAGCCTCAATCGGGTGACCGATCGCATTGCGCTTCGTGCCGGCATCCCGCCCTTCTATGTGATGGACGTGTGGCTGGCCGCCGCGGAGCGCCAGCGCACGCACGGTGACCTGGTGAACCTGTCGGCCGGCCAGCCGAGCGCCGGGGCACCGGCAGCGGTGCGCGCGGCGGCGATAGATGCGCTGAACAACACCGTTCTCGGCTACTCCGTCGCGCTGGGCATCCCGGAGCTGCGCACCGCGATCGCCGGCTCGTATGCGGACCGTCACGGCATCGTCGTCGATCCCAACGAGGTGGTGGTCACCACCGGCTCGAGCGGCGGCTTCCTGCTCGCGTTCCTCGCGTGCTTTGACGTCGGCGACCGGGTGGCCATCGCCAGTCCCGGCTATCCGTGCTACCGCAACATCTTGTCGGCATTGGGCTGCGAAGTGGTCGAGATGCCATGTGGACCGGACACCCGGTTTCAGCCGACCGTGCAGATGCTGGCGGCGCTCGATCCGCCCGTGCAGGGTGTCGTGGTGGCCAGCCCGGCCAACCCGACCGGGACGGTGATCCCGCCCGAGGAACTGGCCGCGATCGCGTCGTGGTGCGAGGCGTCGGGTGTCCGGCTGATCAGTGATGAGGTCTACCACGGACTGGTCTATGAGGGCGCCCCCGCCACCAGCTGCGCCTGGCAGACCTCACGAGATGCCGTGGTGGTCAACAGCTTTTCGAAGTACTTCGCGATGACCGGGTGGCGGCTCGGCTGGCTGCTGGTGCCGGGCGGCCTGCTTCGCGCGGTCGACTGTCTGACCGGGAACTTCACCATCTGCCCGCCCGTTCTGCCGCAATACGCGGCGGTTGCGGCGTTCACCCCGGAGTCGGTCGCCGAAGCGGAGGGCCACCTGCATCACTACGCGGCCAACCGTGAGCTGCTGCTCGACGGGCTGCGCAGAATCGGCCTGGACCGGCTCGCCCCGACCGATGGCGCCTTCTACGTATACGCCGACGTCTCCGACCACACAGGAGATTCACTGTCGTTCTGCTCGAAGTTATTGGACGACACCGGTGTTGCGATCGCTCCGGGCATCGACTTCGACACCGTACGCGGCGGCTCGTTCGTGCGGCTGTCGTTCGCGGGGCCGACGAGCGACATCGAGGAAGCGTTGCGGCGCATCGGCTCCTGGCTGCGTTAGCGCCGCAGCCGCGGGCGTAGCGCTTCTGTTTCGCGTACCAGTCGAGCAGCGCGGGATCGTCGACCGCGCTGCTCTCCACGACACGGGCTAGGTCGCCGCCCTGGAGCAACTTCTTGATCGGCACCTCGAGTCTTCTTGCCGGTGCGGGTGTGCGGGACACCGGGAGCCGCGAGGATCTCGTCGGGTACGTGCCGCGGCGACAACTTCGGCGCGGACGGTGTCGCTTGATGCGGTCCTTCAGCTCGTCGGTCAGTTCGGCGCCGTCGGCGAGCACCACGAACAGCGGCATCCAATACCCACCGTCGGGCTGCTCGGCGCCGATCACCAACGCCTCGGCGACCTCCGGCAGCCGCTCCACCGCCTGGTAGATGTCCGCGCTGCCCATCCGGATGCCGTGCCGGTTCAGTGTCGAGTCCGACCGGCCGTGCACCACGATGCTGCCGTGCTCGGTGATCGTGATCCAGTCACCGTGCCGCCACACTTCCGGAAACATCTCGAAATATGCTGCGCGGTATCGTGTTCCGTCCGCATCGTTCCAGAATTCGATCGGCATCGACGGCATCGGCTTCGTGACGACCAACTCCCCGACCTCGCCGCGCACCGGCTTACCCGACTCATCCCACGCATCCAGTGCGACGCCCAGATACGGCGCTGACAACTCGCCCGGCCATACCGGCACCGTGCGGACACCGCCGATGAACGCCGACACCACATCGGTGCCGCCGCTGATCGACGCGACTTGGACCTGTTCGCCGACGTTGTCGCGCAACCACAGCGACGACGACGGCGGCAATGATGACCCCGTGATGCCGACCGTGCGAAGCGCCGACAGGTCATAATCCTTGCGCGGCACGCGCCTGCTCCTTGGCGCACGCGAGCAGATAGCCGGGACTGGTGCCGAAGGCCGTCGCGCCGACGCGGGCGGCGATGTCCCACAACGCGTCCGGCCGCGGAGACGCTGGGGCTGCCGTCGTAGCAGACGATGGTCGCGCCCACCAGCAGACCGGCGACCTGGAAGTTCCACATCATCCAGCTCGGGCTGGTGTACCAGAAGAAGGTGTCGTCGGGCCCGATATCCGACTGCAGTGCAATCGCTTTCAGGTGTTCGAGCACGACGCCGCCGTGTCCGTGCATGATGCCCTTGGGCAGGCCCGTCGTTCCCGACGAGTAGACGATCCACAGCGGATGGCTGAAGTCCACCGGCACGACGTTCGAGACCACCGTCGTCGTCGCTCGCCAGCTCCGATGCCATCACCGTCGCTCGCAGCGATGGCAGCCCCTCACGCAGAGCCGCGATCTCGTCACGCTTGTCGCGCCACTTGCCGCCGAACCGGTACCCGTCGGCCGTCACCAGCACGACTGGTTCGAGTTGGCCGAGCCGATCCAGCGCGGCCTTGGCCGAATAGTCCTGTCCGCAGGCGCTCCAGATCGCGCCGATGCTCGCGGTCGCCAGGAAGGCGATAATCGCTTCGGGGTTGTTCGGAAGGTATCCGACCACGCGGTCGCCGGAGCGTGACCCCAAGCGATCGCAGCCTGCGCGCGAAAGCGGCAGTCCGACTGAGCAGTTCGGCCCATGACAGTTCGACGATCGGGCCGTCTTCGCTGACATACAGGATGGCCGGCCGGTCCGTTCTCGCGTTGCGCACGACCTGGTCGACGTAGTTCAGGCGGGTGCCGGGAAACCATCGGGCGCCGGGCATCTGCGGGTTCTCGAGCACCACATCGGGGGCGTCACCGAGTTCGAAGTACTCCCACAACGCCGCCCAGAATGCGGCCGGATCGTCGACCGACCACTGCCACAGAGTGTGATAGTCGGGCATCGGCAGGTTGGTGCGACGGCTTACGAACCGCGCGAAGTCCGTCACCCGCGCGTCGTCGACGTCCTGCTCCGTCGGGACCCACTGGGCTTCCGTCATCGCGCGGTCCAGCCGCCGTCCATGGTGTAGGACGCGCCCGTAACCATTCCGGCCGCCGGTGAGGCCAGCCAACCGATCAGCGCCGCAACCTCTTCCGGTTCGACCAGCCGCTTGATCGCGCTCTCCTTCAACAAGATCTCCGCGAGGACCTGATCCTCCGGTATGCCATGGGTCCGGGCCTGGTCAGCGATCTGCTTGGTCACCAACGGCGTCCGCACATAGCCCGGGTTGACGCAGTTGCTCGTCACATCGTACGGCCCGCCCTCGAGCGCGGTCACCTTCGATAGGCCCTCCAGCCCATGCTTCGCGGTGACGTACGCGACCTTGTACTCGGAGGCGCGAAGGCCGTGCACCGACGAGATGTTGATGATCCGCCCGAACTTCTGCTCATACATGTGCGGCAGGGCCGCGCGGATCAGCAGGAACGGGGCTTCGACCATCAGCGCGAGCATCGTCCGGAAGCGGTCGGGGGGAAACTCGGGTATCGCGTTGATGCTCTGGATGCCCGCGTTGTTGACCAGGATGTCGGTCTCCAGCTGCAGGCCTTCAAGAGCTGAAACATCGAGAAGGTCTACCGCCCAAGCCTTTCCGTTGATCTCGCTGGCGATGGCCTTGGCGGCCACCTCGTCGACGTCGGCGACGGTGACCACCGCGCCCCGGGACGCGAGTTCCCGCGCGCAGGCCGCGCCGATACCGCTTGCACCGCCCGTGACCAGCGCAACGCGTCCGTCCAGGTCGGTCATGCGGCGCCACTCTTCGCGAGTTCCTCGCGATCGGCCTCGTCGACGGTTGCCAGATCAAGGCCGTTCGTCTCGCGCATGAACAGTGCCGCGACCAGAGTGACGACGGCAGCTGCGGCCAGGTAGATCGCGATCGGCACCCAGGAGTCGTAGATCTCCAGAAGCTTGACGGCGATGATCGGCGCAAGCGATCCCGCCACGATCGAGGTGACCTGATAGCCAAGGGAGACACCGGAATACCGCATGCGGGTCGGGAACATCTCGGCCATGATGGCCGGCTGCGGGGCGTACATGAGCGCATGGATGACCAGTCCGATGATGATCGCGCCCATGATGAGCAGATAGTTCCCGGTGTCCATCATCGGGAACCCGAAGAATCCCCAGGTCGCCGCGCAACGATGTCGCCGACGATATACACAGGACTACGGCCGAATCGATCCGCCATCCGCCCGACGAGTGGAATCACCAGGAAGTGCACCGCGTGAGCGACCAGCAGCCATCAGCAGGATCGCGCCGGTGTCGACACCGACCTGCTGCTTGAGGTAAGTGATCGAGACGATGACCACCAGGTAGTACATGATGTTCTCGGCGAACCGCAGACCCATCGCGGTGAAAACCCCACGCGGATAACGCTTGAGCACCTCGACCACGCCGTACGAGACGGCCTTGACCCGCTCGATTTCCTGCTGCGCCTCAAGGAATATCGGCGCGTCGCTCACCTTCGTCCGGATGTAATAGCCGATCAGCACTACGACGGCGGACAGCCAGAACGCGACCCGCCATCCCCACGACAGGAAGGATGCCTCCGACAGCGTCGCGGTCAACACCACAGCACCACCGTCGCAAGCATGTTGCCGACGCGGAACAGCGGCTTGCGGCCAGCTGGCCCAGAAGGCGCGGCTGCGGTTCGGGCTGTGCTCGGCCACCAGCAGCACCGCACCACCCCACTCGCCGCCGACGGCGAAGCCCTGGAGGAACCGCAACACGACCAGCAACGCCGGCGCCCAGTACTCCGATCTGGCTGAAGGTGGGCAGGCAGCCCATCAGGAACGTCACGGCACCAACCAGCAGAATGGCTGAACTGCAACAATTTCTTGCGCCCGAACTTGTCACCGAAGTGTCCGAACACAACGCCGCCGAGTGGGCGGGCGAAGAACCCGACCGCGTAGGTCAGAAACGCCGCGAAGATCGCGCCGTAAGTCGCTGCCGCTCTGCGGGAAGAACACCTTGTTGAAGACGAGCGTGGCCGCGGTGCCGTAAAGGAAGAATTCGTACCATTCGACGACCGTGCCGGCCATCGACGCGGCGACCACCCGCTTGAGTCCGGTCGGTACCGACCCGGGTTCGCTGCCCGCGGGCGGTGTCTCATTGTGAATCGTCATCGGACGCTCCTCGATTGTGATGCCCCACACAGACGACTGTGAGTATTCATGCAGGTACCCCCACCTGCAATGACCAAAACCGCAGGAGCTATCTGCAAAAATGCAGATGTGACTTTGCCATCCGGCCGCAGACCCAGCGCCGATGACCTGCTGGTGTTGCTGGCCGTCGGCCGCTCCGGGCGCTACAACACCGCAGCGGAGGAACTCGGACTCAACCACACCACCATCTCGCGCCGTATCGCCGCGCTGGAGCAGTCGATCGGAGGACGGGTGCTGGCGCGGGTCGGCGCCGGCTGGGAGCTCACCGATCTCGGGCGCGAAGCACTGTCGGCCGCCGAAGCCGTCGAATCGGCCGTGCGTTCCCTGACCGTTGACCCCGGCGGCGAGCGGACCCTGGAAGGCGTCGTACGGATATCGGCGACCGACGGCTTTTCCGCATATATCGCTGCCCCGGCGGCCGCTCATGTGCAGCGAAAGCACCCGAACGTGGCCGTCGAAATCGTCGCCACGACGCGCCGAGCCACTCAGCAGCGGTCCGGCCTGGACGTCGAGGTGGTGGTCGGCGAACCAAAGGTGCACCGCGCCAAGGCGATCCGGCTTGGCGACTACTGCCTCGGGCTCTACGCGTCGCGTGATTACCTGGCCGGGCACGGCACCCCGACGAGCATCCCCGATCTTGCGCGGTATCCGCTCGTCTACTTCATCGATTCCATGCTGCAGGTCGACGACCTCGATGTGGCGACGAGCTTCGCCCCCGCCATGCGCGAATCGGTGACGTCCACCAATGTTTTCGTGCACGTCGAGGCAACCCGCGCCGCCGCGGGCGTCGGCCTACTGCCCTGTTTCATGGCCGACCGACACGACGATCTGGTCCGCGTGCTGCCCGACGCGGTGGCGATCCAGTTGACGTACTGGCTCGTCACCCGGGCGGAGACACTGCGCCGACCCGAAGTCGCCGCGGTCGTGGACGCGATCCGCGACCGCATGGAGGATCAGCGCGACGTGCTGCTTGGTGCGCGCTAGCGGCGGCGACTCCTACGTTTTCGCGCTTTTCGTCTCGCGCGCCTGCGACGCATTGTCGGCGCCGCTCGTGGGGGTCGGGTCGGCCGTTTCATCCTTCCTTCGAACAATCTGTCGGTCAGGTGCATCCGATATGCCTGCGCCAACCGCTCCATCGACGTCGCCAGTGCAAGTACGTCGATCAATTCCGCATCGTCCAGCAACCCGAGTTCTTCGGGATCTGGGAGCACAACTACTTCGAACATACTTGCGACTGCAGGTCCCGTCACCCGACGAATTCTTGGCAGGACTCCCCGGTCCAGACCGACCCAGGTGATTTGTGGAGCCTGAGCCGCGGTAACCGCGGGTAAAGCTCCACAACGCCGCCAACGAGAAAGGGCACCCGCATAGCGGGTGCCCTTTCTCGGTTGCGTTGCTTATTAACGGCTTTGGTGCACGTCCGTGTCAACCTGCGGGACATTCACCTTCGGCTGGATGTCATTGAGCCAGTCGAGATGGTCAACGCCGGTCGAGTGCGCTGCAGGGTAGACCGGGACGGTCAACTCGTTACCCGCCTGCGCCGGGGCGGCGAAGCCGAGGACCGCGACAGCGAGCCCGCTGGCGACGACGGCGGCAAATCCGAACTTCTTCATTTCGATCCCACTTCTTTCTTTCTCTTTGTGATCTGACTGTGTAAACAGCGAGGTCAGGGTAATAATTCCGGTGGCAGTTATTGATCGCCGGTTGGCAGAAACGGGCACACTGAGGGCATGCCATTCATCGACCACCAGCACGGCAAGGCCTACTACCGCCATTGGGCCGCGGCCGAGCCCCGCGCCGCCGTGATCTTCCTGCACGGGTTCGGCGAACACACCGGCGTCTACCACCGCTACGGCTTCGCACTCAATGCCGCGGGCATCGACCTATGGGCGGTCGACCAATTCGGGCACGGGCTGAGCCCGGGCACCCGTGGGGACTTCGGGTCGATCGAGGAGAGCTCGGACCTGGCCGACACGTTGACCGAGCTCGCAGATGGGCCGAGCGCAAGCCGGGGAGGAATGCCGTTGATCGCCCAAGGGCATTCGTTCGGCTCGATCGTCACGCTGTTCCGGCTGCTGGGCCAGCCCGAGCGCTACCGCGCCGGCGTGATCTCCGGTGCCCCGCTGATTCCGATCCCCGAGATGCTCGACGCCGGACAGTTCTTTCGACCTGGACCCCGGTTGGCTGTCGGAGGATCCGTTCTATCTCGACTCATTGGAGAACGACCCGCTGGCATTCGTCGACGCGGACGGCGCTCCGCTGGCGCGCGAACTGGACAAGGCGTGGGACCGGTTCGGCGCCGAGCTTCCCAAGCTAGCCGTGCCCACACTCGCGGTGCACGGTGTCAACGATCCGATCGCACCGATCGGTGCGGTGCGTGCCTACGCCGAACAGATAGACCCATTGCAGCTCAAGGAGTTTCCCGGCGGGCACCACGACATCCTCAACGACACGGTGCACCGCGAGGTCGCCGAAGCGATCGTGGACTTCGTAGAAAAAAATGCACTAGGGTGACGCAGGCCATGTCCATTACCCACATAGTCGGCGTCCTCGGGAAGTCGGCCATCGCCGCGCTCGGCGCGTTGGCCACGGCAGTGTTCCTCGCGGGCCCGGCGAGTGCCGAGCCGGGTGACAATCCGTGCGACCTCGCGATCAACTTCTTCTGCAAGTTCGTCCCGATCGCGCCTGACCTCGAAGATGACGTCGACCTCACCCAGCAGCAGCCGCCTGCCGACCCCAACGCACCGCTACCGGAATCGTTGCCGCCGCTCGACCCGTGCGCGGCGGGCTGTATCTAGAGCCAGGTGTCGTCCGTGGTGGCGGTTAGGAAGGCCTCCAGGTCGTCACGCCACTGCGCAGGCGTGTTCTTGTCCGGTTCGATACCGGTGTACTCACCGCGGTAGAACAGCAACGGTCGCGGTTTCTTGTGCGGCACGTCCGAAAGCGAGTGCACCGCGCCGAACACCACGTAGTGATCGCCGCCGTCGTGCACCGAATGCACCGCGCAGTCGATGTGCGCCAGCGTGCCGTCGATGACCGGTGAACCCAGTTTGGAAGGGAGCCAATCGATTCCGGCGAACTTGTCCAGCTCCTTCGAGCCGAAGAGCGCCGACACGTCCTTCTGTTTCTCGTGCAGCACATTCACGCAGAACTTACCGCTGGCCTCGATCGCCTGCCACGACCGCGACACCTTGGTCGGGCAGAACAGCACCAGTGGCGGATCCAGCGACAGCGCCGCGAACGACTGGCATGCGAATCCGACGGGTGCGCCGTCGTGCACGGTGGTGATCACGGTGATGCCGGTGCAGAACTGTCCCAGCACATTACGGAATGTGCGAGGGTCCAATGGCTCGGCGGACACTAGCCTTTGAAGCCGACGCTGAAGTCGTGACCCCAGAGGCTCACCGCGGTGCTCTCCCGCGCGATCCAGTCGGTGTCGTCGACTTGCCGGCCTTCACAACCGAATTCGACGTCGAAGCCACCGGGTGTCTTCATATAGAAGGACAGCATCAGATCGTTGACGTGACGGCCGAGCGTCGCCGACATCGGCACCTTGCGCCGAAGCGCACGATCCAGGCACAGCCCGACGTCGTCGCTGTTCTCCACCTCAATCATCAGATGCACGATGCCGCTGGGTGTTTCGCCCGGCATGAAGGCCAGGCTGTGGTGGCGGGGATTGACACCGAAGAACCGCAGCCATACCGGCGGCCCGTCGGCGGGCCTGCCAACCAGTTGCGGTGGCAGCCGCATCGAGTCGCGCAGCCTGAAGCCCAGCACGTCGCGATAGAAGTGCAGCGACTCGGCGTCGTCACGGGTGGTCAGCACCACGTGGCCAAGGCCCTGGTCCTCGGTGACGAACTTGTGCCCGTAGGGGCTGACCACCCGGCGGTGTTCGAGCGCGGCGCCGTGGAACACCTCGAGCGTGTTACCGGATGGGTCGTCGAAAATGATCATCTCGTCGACGTGACGGTCGGCGAGCTCGGCGTGGCCGGCTTCCTTGTACGGCGTGCCCTCGAGGTCGAGCCGGTTACGAATCTCTTGCAGTCCTGCGGCGTTCGCCGTTTCCCACCCGGACACCTGCAGCCGGTCGTGTTCCCCTGGCACTATGACGAGCCGAGCCGGGAAGTCGTCCATGCGCAGATAGAGCGCGCCCTCGACGGTGCCCTTGCCCTCGACCATGCCGAGCACTTTCAGGCCGTACTCACGCCAGGCCGCGACGTCGGTTGCCTCGATGCGTAGATAGCCCAGTGACCGGATGCTCATGACCCGCCTCCCAAGAAATCCGTGGTCAGCTTGTTGAACTCGTCGAACTTCTCCAGCTGTGCCCAGTGCCCACACTGCCCGAACACGTGCAGTTGCACTCGGGGAATCTGCTTGAGTGCCACCAGCGCGCCATCGAGCGGGTTGACCCGGTCCTCCCGGCCCCAGATCAGAAGTACCCGCTGGCGCAGCTTGTACACCTCGCGCCACATCATGCCGAGCTCGAAGTCGGGACCCGCGAACGACTTTCCCATCGCCCGGGTCGCGGCCAGCGACTCGGGCGTGCTGGCGATCGCGAAGCGCTCATCGATCAGCTCGGGGGTGATGAGCTTCTGGTCGAACACCATGATCCGCAGGAACTTCTCCAGGTTCTCCCGCGTGGGCGCGACGGAGAACTTGCCGAGCAGCTTGACGCCCTCGGTGGGATCAGGCGCAAACAGGTTGACCGAAAGCCCACCCGGGCCCATCAGCACCAGCCGGCCCGCCCGGTCGGGATTGTCAAGCGCGAACCGCACAGCGGTGCCGCCTCCGAGCGAATTGCCCACCAGCGCAGCACGTTCCAGCCCGAGGTGATCGAAGAGGTTCAGCAGTGCGGTGGCGCTGTAGCGGTTGTACTGCTCGTGTTCGGTGTGCTTGTCCGAGTGCCCGTAGCCCGGCTGGTCGACGGCCAGCACGTGAAAGTGCTGTGCCAGTACGGAGATGTTCCGGCCGAAGTTCGACCAGCTCGACGCACCCGGGCCACCGCCGTGCAGCAGCACGATCGTCTGGTCGTTGCCGACGCCGGCCTCGTGGTAGTGCAGCCGCATGTCATCGCGTACCTGGGCGTAGCGCGAGGTCGACTCGAATGTGACTTCGTCGACAGCAGTCATCAGACCATCGTGTCCTGGGGCGGCAGCCCGAACTCGTTGTTGCCGAAGATCAGGTAGGCGCGTTCCGGATCGTTGGCGGCATGCACCCGGCCGGCGTGCGCGTCGCGCCAGAACCGTTGCACCGGAGCATCGTTGTTCAACGCGGTGGCGCCGGATGCTTCGAAGAGCCGGTCGATCGACGCGATGGCGCGGCCGGTGGCGCGGACCTGGTCGCGACGGGCGCGGGCCCGCAGCTCGAACGGAATCTCCTTGTCCTCCTTCAGCAGCGCGTACTCGTCGCCGACGTTGCCGATCAGCTGGCGCCACGCGGCGTCGATGTCACTGGCCGCCTCGGCGATGCGGACCTTGGTGAACGGATCGTCCTTGGCCTTCTCGCCGGCGAACGCGGCGCGGACTCGCTTGCCCTGGTGCTCGACGTGCGCGTCGTAGGCGCCGTAGGCCATGCCGACGATCGGTGCCGAGATGGTGGTGGGATGCACGGTGCCCCACGGCATCTTGTAGACGGGCGCGGTGTTGGTCCGCAGGCCGCCCGCGGTGCGGTCGTTCATCGACTTGTACGACAGAAACCGATGCGTCGGCACGAAGACGTCCCTGACCACAAGCGTATTGCTGCCGGTACCGCGCAGCCCGACGACGTGCCACACGTCGTCGATCTTGTACTCGGTGCGCGGGATCAGGAAGCTGCCGAAGTCGACGGGCCTGCCGTCCTTGATTACCGGACCGCCGACGAAGGTCCACGTCGCGTGGTCACAACCGGACGACCAGTTCCACGACCCGTTGACGAGATATCCCCCGTCGACCACCTGGCCGGCGCCCATCGGCGCGTATGACGACGAGATCCGGACTGTCGGGTCCTCGCCCCAGACCTCTTCCTGCGCCTGCTGGTCGAACAACGCGAGATGCCAGTTGTGCACGCCCACGATCGAGCTGACCCAGCCTGTCGAGCCGCATGCGGTGGCGATCCGCCGGACCGCCTCGTAGAACACGGTCGGGTCGCACTGCAGGCCGCCCCACTGCTCCGGCTGCAGCAGCTTGAAGAAGCCGACCTCGTCGAGCTCGCTGACGGTCTCATCGGGGAGGCGGCGCAGATCTTCGGTCGCCTGCGCGCGCTTGGCGATCAGCGGCAGCAGGTCGTCGATGCCGGCTAGGACCGACTCCACGTCACGCTGTTCAATGGACGTCACTGGTTTGCCTCCCGGGAATACGGACCTAGACAGAGATTAGAACACGTTACGATTTGTGTCGAGCAGGGCATTCCTACGGCAGCTAGACCTGGGCACATGCATTTCTGTAACCTGTTCTAGTTATTAACGATGAGAGGGTAACGGATAGTGACCGACGAGCCGCTCGGTAGCCACGTGCTCGAGCTGCAGGTGGCCGCCGTCGTCGAGGAGACCGACGACGCGCGCTCGCTGGTGTTCACCGTGCCCGACGGAGCCGAGATACCGGCCGAAAGGATTCGCTACGCGCCCGGCCAGTTCCTGACGCTGCGCGTGCCAAGCGACCGGACCGGCTCGGTGGCCCGCTGCTACTCGCTGTGCAGCTCGCCGTTCACCGGCGACCCGATGACCGTCACCGTCAAGCGCACTGCCGACGGGTACGCGTCGAACTGGTTGTGCGACCACGTGCATGCGGGGATGAAGCTCCACGTGCTCGCGCCGTCGGGCACCTTCGTGCCCAAGACGCTCGATGCCGACTTCCTGCTACTGGCCGCTGGTAGCGGCATCACCCCGATGATGGCCATCCTCAAGTCGGTGCTCGCTGAAGGTAGCGGCAAGGTGGTTCTGGTCTACGCCAACCGCGACGAGAACTCGGTGATCTTCGGCTGTGCACTGCGCGAGCTGGCGGCCAAGTATCCCGATCGGCTCACCGTCGTGCACTGGCTGGAAAGTGTTCAGGGTCTGCCGAGCGCTGCGGCACTGGCCGGGCTCGCGGCGCCGTATGCCGGGCACGACGCGTACATCTGCGGGCCGGGGCCGTTCATGGCCGCGGCCGAGGAGGCGCTGAAGAACTCGGGCCTGCCGGCCCAGCGCATCCACATCGAGGTGTTCAAGTCGTTGGAGTCGGACCCATTCGCGGCGGTCGTCATCGAAGACGACGACAGCGACGAGGGGCCGGCCACCGCGATCGTCACGCTGGACGGGGAGAAGCACGAGATCCGCTGGCCGCGCAACGCCAAGCTGCTCGACGTGCTGCTCGACAAGGGTCTCGATGCGCCGTTCTCCTGCCGCGAAGGCCATTGCGGTGCGTGCGCCGTGCTGAAGAAGAGCGGCGACGTCGAGATGGAGGTCAACGACGTGCTCGAACAGCAGGATCTCGACGAGGGCCTGATCCTCGGTTGCCAGGCTCGGCCGCGCTCCGATTCGATAGAAGTCACTTACGACGAATGACGGACGAGATACGTTCATGACGATGGCCCGGCTCACGGCAGCTACCGCGGCGGCACTGCTGACCGCGGCACTCGCGCACCCCGCGTCGGCTGCGGCCGCCTCCAACTCCGCCACCCGGTCGATCCCGGTCGATCCGGCAACTCAGATCGAAATGCACGTCACCGCCAACTGCGTGCTCTCCGAAGGCCGGTGTGACTTCGACACCCAGGCCAACCTGATGGCGCCGGGGGGGCCCACTGGTTTCCCAGGCGACGCGTGGGCCCGGCAGACCATCACGATCCGCAGCAACGATCGCAACGTGTGGCAGGAAGCCCAGTACAGTGCACCGTCGGGGAATCCGCGAGAGACCAAGGGTTCCAATCACGACAACGTGCTGTCGAAGCTGTACAAGTCGATGAACGTCGTGGAGATCTCGGTGACCTACTTCGGCGGTGGGCCGATGGAACGCTTCCATGTCGACGGCAGTTCGGTACCCACCGACTGGAGCACCGGCGGACCGAACACCGCTGCCCCCTTCATCGCCTGCTCGCACATCCAGGTCGTGTACGCGGGTGTGAACCTCACGACACCCGACGCGTGCGCGCAGACCACATTCAGCTAGCGCGGCAGGCCCAGCAGCCGTTCGCCGGCCAGCGTGAGCAGGATCTGCTCGGTGCCGCCCGCGATGGTAAGGCAGCGGGTGTTGAGGAAGTCGTGCACGGTGTTGCTCTCGACAACACCCGCGCCGTCGGACAGTTCCATCCGCAGTTCGGAAAGCGTCTGGCGGTACCGCACCCCGATCAGCTTGCGCGCACTGGCATGCGGCCCGGGATCCTGACCACCGACCGCCAACTCGGCGATCCGTTGGTCCAGCAGTGAACCGACCTGAGCCGCCACGATCAGCGCGCCCAGGCGGTCCTGTTCGGCCGCGTCGAGATCGAGTTCGGCCACGGTGGCAAGCAGCTCTTCCATCGGGTTGCCCAGCGCGGTGCCGTGGGCCATCGCCACCCGCTCGTTGGCCAGCGTCGTACGCGCGAGCCGCCAGCCGTCGTTGACCTGGCCCACGACCATCTCGTCGGGCACGAAGACGTCGTCGAAGAACACCTCGTTGAACAAGTTGTCACCGGTGATCTCGCGCAGCGGCCGGATATCGATGCCCGGCGATTTCATGTCGACGAGGAAATAGGTGATGCCCTTGTGCTTCGGCGCATCGGGGTCGGTGCGCGCCAGGCACACACCCCACTGAGCCCAATTCGCCCGCGACGTCCACACTTTCTGCCCGGTGAGCCGCCAACCGGTTCCGCCGGTGCTCCTCGCGTCCGCGCCTTCCACGCGAACAGCTTTCATGCGAAGCGCTGCAAGGTCGGATCCGGCGCCGGGCTCGCTGAACAGCTGGCACCAGAACAGCTCACCGCGCAGCGTGGCGGGCACGAACTGCTCGATCTGCTCGGCGCTGCCGTGCTCGAGAATGGTTGGAGCCGCCCACCATCCGATCACCAGATCCGGCCGCGACACATCCGCCTCCGACATCGCCTGGTCGATCAGCAGCTGCTCGGCGGGCCCGGCCTCCCGGCCGAACGGCCGCGGCCAGTGCGGCGCCAGCAACCCCGCGTCGGCAAGCGCAACTTGTTGTTTCTCGGCGGGAAGCGCGGCGACTTCGGCTACCGCGGAAGCGATTTCGGGCTGAAGGTGCGCCACCGAGTCGAGGTCGATGTGGAGATCACGCCGAACTCCTTGCTGCGTCAGGGCCGCCACCCGGCGCAGCCAGCGCGGGGCCCCGCCGAGGAAGTGCGCGATCCCGTATGCGCGGCGCAGATACAGATGGGCGTCGTGTTCCCAGGTGATGCCGATGCCGCCGAGCACCTGGATGCAGTCCTTGGCGTTCGCCTTCGCCGCATCGATGCCTGCCGATGCGGCCACCGCGGCGGCGATCGACAGCTGACGCTCGTCGGGGTCTGCGACGGCCCTGGCGGCGTCGGTCGCGGCCACCGAGGCCTGCTCGGAGCGCAGCAGCATCTCGGCGCACATGTGCTTGATCGCCTGGAAGCTGCCGATCGGCTTGCCGAACTGCTCGCGCACCTTGGCGTATTCGGTGGCGGTCTGAAGCATCCAGCGCGCCAACCCGGCGGCCTCGGCCGCCAGCACCGTCGCGGCCAGGTCGGCGGTGCGTTGCGCCGATGCAGGCAGCGCCTCGGCGGGTACGGAGTCGAGCACGACGCGCGCCAGCGGGCGGGAGAAGTCGGTGGCCTTCAGCGGTTCGATCGCTACACCGTCGGCGCCGGCGTCGATCAGTACGAACGTGTCGCCGGCGGGCAACACCAGCACGCCCGCCGCATCGGCGCCCAGCACGTACTCGGCGGTGCCCGACACTCGCCCGCCGTCAAAGAGCAGGTCGGCCGTCAATGCGACACCGGCGGTGCGCTCGCCCGACGCCAAAGACTCGAGCAGGTCGGCGTGCGATCCCGGGATGACGAGCGTGGCGAGCGCCGTCGTGGCGACCGGACCGGGGACCAGCGCGGCGGCGGCTTCGTCGACCATCGCGCACAGATCCTCCACCGTGCCACCGGCGCCGCCATGCTCCTCGGCGACCGTGACGCCGAAGATGCCGAGCTGGGCCAACCGTTCATACGGGGCGCGCCACGCGTCGGGCCGGCCCTGCTCCACGTCCCGCGCTGCAGCGATGCCACCGGAGCTCGCGGCCCAGCTACGGATCAGTTCGCGAGCGGCAAACTGCTCGGAAGAACTGGTCTCCAGAGAAGAAACCGCCACCGTGACTCCTAGTGTTTGGGTGAGAAAGGCGTGCTTCTCACTAGAACGTGTTCTAATAGTGCCAGCGTTCGACCGTCAAGTCGACCGTCATTACAGCAGGACACGTCGGTGTCGTAACGGGCGCGGAGGTGAGAAATAAGAGATGGGCATGCGTATCGTTTTCACCAAGAGCGCAAGATGAAGGAGCTGCCTGCCGCATGTCCGCGACGTCCATGCCAGCACACACCAACCCGTCCTCCGGGTCTGACTCGCGACCGCGTCAGGTGATGAACGTGGCCGTACTGGCCGAGTCCGAGCTCGGTTCCGAAGCCCAGAGGGAGCGCCGCAAGCGCATCCTGGACGCCACCCTTGCCATCGCCTCCAAGGGCGGCTACGAGGCCGTTCAGATGCGCGCGGTCGCCGAACGGGCCGATGTCGCGGTCGGCACGCTGTACCGCTACTTCCCGTCGAAGGTGCATCTGCTGGTGTCTGCGCTCGGCCGGGAGTTCGAGCGCATCGACGCCAAGACCGACCGCACGACGCTGGCCGGCGGCACGCCGTACCAGCGGCTGAACCTGATGGTCGGCAAGCTCAACCGGGCGATGCAGCGCAACCCGCTGCTGACCGAGGCCATGACGCGTGCGTTCGTGTTCGCCGACGCCTCGGCCGCCGGTGAGGTTGATCACGTCGGCAAGCTGATGGACTCGATGTTCGCCCGCGCCATGAGTGACGGCGAGCCGACCGAGGACCAGTACCACATTGCGCGGGTGATCTCGGATGTGTGGCTGTCCAACCTGCTGGCCTGGCTGACTCGGCGCGCGTCGGCGACCGACGTCAGCAAGCGGCTGGACCTCGCGGTCCGTCTGCTGATCGGGGATGGGGAGCACCCTAAGGTTTAGTGGGTGACCGCCCTTCCGCCCGATCTGCAGCGCGCGCTCACCGAGGCGGCCCAGGCACCGCGACTGTTGGTCACCTCCGATTTCGATGGCACCCTCGCCCCGATCGTCAACAACCCTGCCGATGCCCGCCCGCTTGCCGAGGCTGCCAGCGCACTCGTCGAGCTCGCGGATCTGCCGGCCACGGCTGCCGCGCTGATTTCCGGGCGGGCGCTCGACACCCTGCGCTCACTGTCGTCGATGCCGGAGACGGTGCATCTGGTTGGCAGCCACGGCGCGGAGTTCGACACCGGTTTCGTCCACGACATCGACCGCGGCCTGCTGGCCCGGATCGTCGACGAACTCCAGACGATCGCCGAGGGCCGCCCCGGCGTGACCGTGGAACCCAAGCCCGCGAGCGTGGCGATGCATGTGCGCAATGCGTCGGCTTCCGACGCCCAGGCGGCGCTGGACGCGGCGCGCGGCGCCTCCGAGGCGTGGGAGGCCCAACTCACCGAGGGCAAGGCGGTGCTCGAGTTCGCGGTGATCTCCACCGACAAGGGCGAGGCCGTCGACATCCTGCGTGAGCAACACGACGCATCGGCGGTCGTCTTCTTCGGCGACGACGTCACCGACGAGAAGGCGTTCCGCCGGTTGCGGGATGGCGACGTCGGTGTCAAGGTCGGACCGGGCGACACGCTCGCCGGCTATCGGATCGAAACCCCTGAAGACGTTGCCGCCGCACTGGAGTACCTGCTCGACGAGCGCCGAACATACTCGGCTTGACGTTGGTGAAAATGGGTCGACGCGTCGCCGCGCTGTCGCAATACTGCGCACGGTGATGACCCCGGACGAAATCGCTGCACGGACCACTCGGGCGGTGGCCGCCGCGACGGCGGCGGGCACCGAACTGGGGCTGCGGGTGGACGAGCCGCGAGTGCTCTACGACGTGTTCTCCGTCATCGTCCACCTGGCCCCGACTCCTGTCGTGGTGCGGGTACCCACTGTGCTGCCGCCGTCGTACTCGCAAGCCCCCGATACCCAGACGGTGCAGCAGCGGTCGGAGCTGGCCGTGGCCGGATGGCTTGCCGACCGGGGCCATCCGGTGGTGCCGCCCAGTCCACTCGTGCCTCGCGAACCCGTTCGGCGGGACGGGTTCTCGATGACATTCTGGCAGTTTGTCGAACAAGTCCCAGACGCCGAGCTGGACATGCGCAGGCGCATCGAACAGACCGCACGGCTGCACGCCGCACTGCGTGACTACGACGCTGGCGAACTCGGGTTCTGGGCGCCCTTCGGTATGTACATCCCCGAAGGGCTGGCCGAGTTGAAGGGAATGCCCGACCTGCTTTCCGCTGCTGATCTCGAACGGGCGCAACGGGAATGGGCCGTCCTCGCGCCGGTGCTCACGTCTCGCGCGGGCTTCGAATCAGCCTTTCCCGGCGTCGACGTCCAGCCCATTCACGGTGACGCGCCGTACCACAACATGATCGCCACGCCCGACGGCGAACTGTGGTCTGACTTCGAACTCGTCACGTTGGGTGCGGTCGAGTCCGATCTGGCGATGGTGGGCCCCGAAGGCATCGCAACCTACGACGCGGCCGCCCGTGCGCTGGGGCTGCGTCCGGTCGACGAGCGGGTGCTGCGAATAACGGAGGCGGCCGGTCGGCTCGCTATGATCGCTGTCCTGGCGATGGCGCCCGCGCTGCCGATGCTCGTCGAGGGCCTGAAGCCGATGATCGACTCGTGGCGGGCCACCCCGCCGGTGACCGAACTCTAGGCCGGCGGGCCCGACGTTCGGCCGCGCACCACTTCGGTGTCGAGAACGTCGATCACGGGCAGCCCGTCTCGTGGGGGTTTGTGCAGCAGCCGGCCGGCCCGTCGCCCCTTCTCCAGGCTGGGCTGCACGACGGTGGACAGCCCGCGGCGCAACGCCTCTGGCACACCGTCGAATCCGGTCACGGTCATCTGTCCGGGCACGTAGATTCCCCGCGCTCGCAGGTAGTCCATCGCCGACAGGGCGAGCACGTCGGCCGTGCACATCAGCGCGGTGATTCGCGGATTGGCGTCGAGCGCCACCTCGGCGGCCGCCCCACCCGAGGTCGGCAGGTGCTCGTAGCTCTCCACCACGGTCAGCGCCGCCAGATCCAGGCCCGCCGCGGTCATCGCGTCATATACGCCGTGGATGCGCTCACGCTGGACGTGAAAGTGCGGGGTCTGCACGCGCTCGGGATCCGCCACCGCAGGCCGAGGGCCCCCATGCGGCCAGTCGCGCCCCAACCGCATTGTCAGCAGCCCGATCTCGGTATGACCAAGTCCGACAACGTGTTCGGCGAGCCGTCGCATGGCGTCGCGGTCGTCGATGCAGATCCGTGAGGTGCCAGGCACGTCCTTGGGCTGGTCGACGACGACCACCGGTAGATGGCGCTGCTGCACCACCTGCAGGTACGGGT
This sequence comes from uncultured Actinomycetota bacterium, assembly GCA_963851115.1. Lineage (GTDB taxonomy): Bacteria > Actinomycetota > Actinomycetes > Mycobacteriales > Mycobacteriaceae > Mycobacterium. The sequence goes on along the minus strand of CAWKOI010000013.1, from coordinate 151,296 downwards.
CGTCGTCGGAGGCGGAGTACACCACGAACCCGTCGACACCCGCGGCGAGCACCGCAGCGGACCCGTCGCTGACACTGCGGTTCGGGCCGATAGCCACGAGCAGCAGGCCCTGGCCGGCCTCCTCGCACGACTCTGCCAGTCCGGCAACGAAATCCAGCGCTGCCGGATCGGAGAACGAATAGTTGAGCGGTTCGGTGATCATCAGCCCGACGGCGCCGGCCTTGCGGGTGCGCAGCGAGCGTGCGACCGGGTCCGGACCCGGATAGCCAAACCGCTTGGCCGTAGCGAGCACGCGTTCGCGGAGGTCCGCCGACAGTTGGTCGGGGCGGTTGTAGGCGTTGGAGACGGTGGTCCGCGAGACCTTCAGCTCCGCCGCTAAAGAGGCCAGGGTCGCACGCCGCCTGGGCGTGGGACTCCTCGACATGCTCCCTGACGTTAGTGGATCGATTTGGTACAGCCGGGTTTCGGTGCGCTAGAGTTATTGGAAACGGTTTTCATTTTGTATTAGGGAGTACGCATGCGTGCGATCAAGGCAGCGGTCGGCGTGGCACTGGGCATCGGACTGGTCGCGGGCGTCGCCGCGTGCACCCAGCAGCCCACAGACTCGCACGAACATCACGACGCCACCGCGACCGTCGTCGCCTCCACGGACGTCTGGGGCAGCGTGGCCAGCGCCGTTGCCGGCGACCACGCGACGGTGAAGTCGATCATGACCAGCGCCGTCGACGACCCGCACTCGTTTGAGGCCAGCCCGGCCGACGCGGCCGAGATCACCGATGCGTCGCTGGTCGTCTACAACGGCGGCGGCTACGACCGCTGGGTCGACGATGTGCTGGCCAACCATCCCGACGTCGCGAACGTCGATGCGTACTCGCTGCTGAACACGTCGGAGCAGCCGGCCAACGAGCACGTCTTCTACGACCCGGCCACCGCCAAGGCGGTCGCCAGCAAGATCGCCGACCGGCTCGCCGAGGTGGATTCCGGCCACGCCGACACCTACCGCGCCAACGCGGCCGAGTTCGGCAAGCAGGCCGACGAGATCGCCGCGTCCGAGCGCGCCATCGGTCAGGCCCACCCCGGCGCGTCGGTCGTGGCCACCGAACCCGTCGCGCACTACCTGCTGGTCAACGCCGGAGTGACCGACAAGACCCCCGAGGGCTTCAGCAGTGCGATCGAGGAAGACACCGACCCGTCCCCGGCCGACCTGGCCGCCATGCTCGACTTGATCAACACCCGGCAGGTGTCGGCGCTGCTGTACAACCCGCAGACTCAAACCGACGTCACCAAGCAGATCGAGGACGCGGCGCGGCGAGCGACGATCCCTGTCGTGACCGTGACCGAAACCCTGCCGGAGGGCACCGACTACCTGGCCTGGCAGCGCCAGACCGCCGAGCAATTGGCGAGCCAGTTGGATAACGCGCCGCAGACGAACCGATAATCACTGTTTGTGGCTGCCGACGTCGTCTCACTCACCGGCGCCCGGCTGGCCTTCGGCGACCGCGTGCTGTGGGACGACCTCGACCTGACCGTGCGGGCGGGCGAGTTCGTGGCGGTGCTCGGCCCCAACGGGACCGGAAAAACCTCCCTGCTGAAGGTGCTGCTGGGACAGCTGCCGCTCACTGCCGGTACCGCGACCGTCGACCGACAACGCGTCACCGCGGGCAGCCGGCGCATCGGCTACGTCCCTCAGCACCGGGCGGTCGAGCCCGGCCTGTCGCTGCGCGCTCAAGACCTGGTCGGCCTGGGCTACGACGGAGACCGGTGGGGCATGACAAGCCTGCGTCGCGCCGACCGGTCCACGAAACGGGCCGCTGTGCAACGCGCGCTGGGTCAGGTAAATGCCGTTCACCTCGCCGGTGTACCGGTCGGCGTGATGTCCGGTGGCGAGCTGCAGCGGGTTCGGATCGCCCAGGCATTGGTCACCGATCCGGTGCTGCTGCTGTGCGACGAACCGCTGCTGAACCTGGACCCGGCCAACGCCAGGCTGGTGTCCGCGCTGATCGACCAACGCCGCCGCGAGGCCGACACCGCCGTCCTGTTCGTCACCCACGAGGTCAATCCGGTACTGCCGTACGTGGATCGGGTGCTGTACCTCGTCGACGGCCGGTTCCGGGTCGGCACCGTCGAGGAGGTGATGACCTCGGCGACGCTGTCGGAGCTGTATCGCGCCGACATCCAGGTCGTGAAGGTCGGCAACCGGTACGTCGTCGTCGGCGAGCACCTCGACCATTCCGATCACGCGATGGGCCACACACATGAATGAACGGCTTGTCGACCTGTTCGCCCACCTGTTCTCTTTCGACATCACGGCCGATCTACTCCGACGCGACTTCGTCCAGCAGGCCCTGCTCGCCGCCGCGCTGCTGGCGTTGATGGCGGGATTGATCGGGCCGTTCATCGTGATGCGCCAGATGTCGTTCGCGGTGCACGGCTCCAGCGAGCTGTCGCTGACCGGCGCGGCATTCGCGCTGCTGGCCGGATTCAACGTGGGGCTCGGAGGGCTCGTCGGCAGTGTGCTGGCGGCGGTGCTGTTCGGCGTTCTCGGCCAGCGTGCCCGGGAACGGGATTCTGCCATCGGGGTGGTGATGGCGTTCGGGCTCGGCCTGGCGGTGCTGTTCATCCACCTGTATCCGGGCCGCACCGGCACCAGCTTCGCGTTGTTGACCGGCCAGATCGTGGGTGTGGGGTATTCGGGGCTGGCGCTGCTCGCGGTGGTGACGGTGTTCGTCGTCGCGGTGCTGGCGGTGTGTTACCGGCCGCTACTATTCGCCACCGTCGACCCGGAGGTGGCTGCCGCGCGCGGGGTACCGGTCCGCGCGCTGGGCATCGTGTTCGCTGCGCTGGTCGGGGTCACCGCCGCCCAGGGCGTGCAGATCGTCGGCGCGCTGCTGGTGATGTCCCTGCTGATCACACCCGCGGCCGCCGCGATGCGGGTATTCGTCTCGCCCGTCGCGGCGATCGTGGCGTCGGTCGTCTTCGCTGAAATCTCCGCGGTCGGCGGCATCGTGTTGTCGCTGGCGCCCGGGGTGCCGGTTTCGGTGTTCGTCACCACGATCTCGTTCGCGATCTTCCTGGTGTGCTGGCTGGTCGGCCGGCGTGACCGCACGTCGGCACCTGGCTAGTCAGCCCTGCGCGGTGGGGCGGACGACGATCTCGCCGACGTCGACGTCCGCGGGCTGGTCGATGGCGAACGCAATCGCGCGGGCAACTGCGTCAGCCGGCATCGCGATCGCGTCCCGCACCTGTTCGAGCTGAGACCTGGTGTCGGGGTCGGTCATCCCGTCGGCAAAGTTCGTCGACGTCATGCCCGGGGTGATGATCGTTACCCGCAGGCTGGGGCCCGCTTCTTGGCGCAGGCCCTCGGAGATCGCTCGAACCGCCATCTTTGTTCCGGCGTACACGGACTGGTTAGGGACGACGCGCAACGCCGAGGTCGAAGCGGTGTTGATGACGTGCCCGAAGCCTTGTTCGCGGAAGACCGGCAGCGCCGCAGCGATGCCGAACAGGACACCCTTGATGTTCACGTCGACCATCAGTTCCCAGTCATCGACTCGCAGCGCGTCCAGGGGCGAGACCGGCATGACGCCGGCGTTGTTGACCAAGACGTCGAGTCGGCCGTACTGCCGCTGCGCCGCAGCCACGACGGCCACCATGTCAGCACGGCGACGGACGTCAACCTGTATCGCAATCGCGTCGCCACCGGCGGTGGTGATAGCACGGGTGAGCGCCTCGAGTCGATCCACCCGGCGCGCTCCGAGCACAACTCGCGCACCTCGGGCGGCCAAGAGCCTGGCAGTTGCCTCGCCGATACCGCTGCTGGCCCCCGTTATCGCTACGACCTTGCCGGCGATGCCGGACGTGCTGTGTGTCACCCGCGGACCACCGGTCGCGTTGGGTCCGAACACCATTCGGACCAGGAGCCCGGATACAGCGCCGCGTCCACACCGGCGGCGGCGAGCGCCGCCAGTACCACCGAGGCGGTGACGCCCGAGCCGCAGTAGACACCGGTGGTTTCGTCTGCGCCGTCGAACAGCCGGGTGAGATCGGCGTCGGGCAGAAAGCTTCCGTCATCGGCCAGCAGGCTCGTGCTCGGCACATTCCTGGCGCCCGGGATGTGGCCTGCCACCGGGTCGACGGGTTCGACCTCACCGCGGAAACGTTCGGGCGCTCGCGCGTCGATCAGCGTGAAGTCCCCGGCCTGTTCGGCTGACAGCGTCGGGCGCGCCCCGTCGTACAGGTCATCGTGTGGCACCGTCACCTCGCCGGGCTCCGGTGCGGCGGTCGCCGTTTCGAGGGGGCCGGTCCATGCGCGCAGACCGCCATCGAGGATGCGCACGTCCGAAATGCCCGCGGCGCCAAGCACCCACCACGCGCGCGCCGAACCGGCGCGATTCCAATCGTCGTACACGACGACAGGTACGCCACGGCGGATGCCCCATCGCCGGGCCGCCGCCTCGAGGTTGCGGCCGGACGGCAGCGGATGGCGTCCCCGCCCGGTGATGGTGTGATCGCTGAGCTCGTCTTCGAGCGACACGTACACCGCGCCTGGGAGGTGACCCCGCTCGTAGGCGGCACGCCCGTCGGGCTCGGTCAGCTGCCAGCGCACGTCGAGGATGGTCAGCGGCTCGGCTGCGGTGAGGCGCTGCGCCAGTTCCGTCGCGGTGATCAGTACCTCGTCGCGGGTCATGCTCACGCCACGATCGTGCCACTTAGGCTGACCCCGTGACCGAGCATGCGTTCAGCGCGGCGGAGCGCCATGCGATCTACCGGGTGATCGCCGAGCGCCGCGATCTGCGCCGATTCCTGCCCGACGCCGTGGTGCCGACGGCCTCGGCATGGGATGGGTGTCGATCTTCGAGCCCGGCCGGCTGGCTGAGTTGCTGCGGATGCCCGACGACGCAGAGCCCGTCGCGATCCTGTGCCTTGGCCCGGTTCCGGAGTTTCCGGACCGGCCGGCGCTGGAACCAGACCAGTGGACATTCGGGCGTCCGCTCGCAGAGTTCGTCTCGGAGAACGGCTGGGCCACACCGGCCGCGCCGATACGCTGAGCCCGTGTCTGAGCCTCTCCCCGGGAAATCGATCTCAATGCCGACCTCGGCGAGGGCTTCGGGGCATGGCGCCTCGGTGACGACGAAGCCATGCTCGACGTGGTCACCAGCGCCAACGTGGCCTGCGGGTTTCACGCCGGCGATCCTGCGCTGCTGCTTCGCACCTGCAAGGCAGCCGCCGAGCGGGGTGTCCGGATCGGCGCGCAGGTCGGCTATCGCGATCTCGCCGGGTTCGGCCGCCGTTTCATCGACGCGACGCCCGACGAGCTGAGCGCCGACGTCATCTACCAGATCGGCGCGCTGCAGGCGTTGGCCCACGCAGCGGGATCCACCGTCAGCTACGTCAAACCCCATGGTGCGCTGTACAACACGATCGTCAACAACCACGGCCAGGCCCGCGCGGTGGCTGAGGCGGTGCACGCCGTCGATCCAAACCTGCCGGTACTGGGACTATCCGGTTCGGTGTTCTTCGCCGAGGCGCAACAGCTCGGCCTGCGTACAGTGCCGGAGGCGTTCGCCGACCGTTCGTATCGCTCTGACGGTCAACTGGTTTCGCGGCGGGAGCGAAACGCGTTGCTGCACGACCCGGCAGAGATCGCCGAGCGAGTCGCGTCGATGGTGAACGCCGGTCGCGTCGCCGCGGTCGACGGGTCGACGATCCCGATCACCGTCGAATCCGTCTGCGTGCACGGCGATTCGCCAGGAGCTGTGCAGATCGCCAATGCGGTCCGCGACCGACTGGTCGCCGACGGCGTCGAACTCCAAGCGTTCGTCTGATGCGCCTCAAGCTCGGCCGGCCCGACCTGCGTGACTATGCGGCGCTACTTCGACGTTCCGTCGGCCGAGCCCAGCGCACCGCTGACCGTCGTCGTGGGCGGGCGTCACGACGCTGCTGATCGACGACGGCGATTCGGCGCTGATGACCGACGGCTTCTTCTCCCGGCCGAGCCTGCTCGAGGTCGGATTGCGGCCGTTGTCTCCGTCGGCTCCGCGCATCGACGGCTGCCTGGCCCGCATCGGCGTCGACCGGCTGGAGGCGGTGCTGCCGGTGCACACCCACTTCGACCACGCGATGGATTCCGCGGTGGTCGCCGAGCGCACCGGTGCGCGTGTGATCGGCGGGACGTCGGCCGCGCAGGTCGGCCGCGGTCACGGGCTGCCGGAGGACCGCGTCGTCACGGTCACGCCCGGTGAGCCGATAACCCTTGGGGCATATGACGTCACGCTGATCGAAGCCGAACACTGCCCGCCCGACCGATTCCCTGGCGTGATCACCGAGCCGGTCGTCCCGCCCGTCAAGGTATCTGCGTACAAGTGCGGCGAGGCGTGGTCGACGCTTGTGCACCACCGGCCGTCGGACCGTCGGCTGCTGATCGTGGGAAGCGCCGGCTTCGTCCGCGGTGCGCTGGCCGGGCAGCGCGCAGAGGTGGTGTACCTCGGCGTCGGCCAACTCGGACTGCAGCCGGAGCAATACCTGGTCGACTACTGGACCGAGACCGTGCGCACCGTCGGCGCCCGCCGCGTCGTACTCATCCACTGGGACGACTTCTTCCGGCCGCTGCACAAACCACTGCGGGCACTGCCGTACGCGCGTCGACGACCTCGATGTGTCGATGCGGGTGCTGACCCGACTGGCCGCCGACGACGGCGTCGCGCTGCATCTGCCCACGCTGTGGCAGCGCGCCGACCCGTGGATCGCCTAGCTGGTCCGGTACGACGGTGGCAGCGGCATGCCCAACTCGGCCATCACCGAGCGCAACCGGCTTGGATAGTCGGTGATGATGCCGTCCGCGCCGGCCGTGATCTGCGCACGCATCGTGTCGGCATCGTTGATCGTCCACGGAATCACCTTGAGCCCCATAGCGTGTGCCCGGTCATTGAAGGCGCGGTCGGCCACCAGTGCGAACCCCGCATCTTTGGGCGTGAGCCCGTATGGCACCGAGTACCCCGGTGAGAGGATGTTCGCGCCGACCATCGTGGCGCCCATGATCGGGTCGCCGACGGCTGCCGGATTCACGCCGGCCAGCCACGGTGAGTTCGGCACCCACGTCGTTTCGTCCCACAACGCCACCAGCGGAATCGACGGCTCGGCCGATCGCACGATCGGCAGGGTGCGCCAGTCGAAGCTCTGGATCTCAACCTTGTCCACCTTGCCCGCCGCTCGTACGGCCGCGAGAATCACTTCTACGAATTGTTGTGGGGTGGCTGATGTTTCGGGCTTATCGGCCTCCACCTTCGTTTCGATGTTGTATCTGACATCCGCCCGGTAGGAGTCGGTGAGGGCGAAGACCTCCGGCAGTGTCGCGATCTTGTTGTTCTGCACAACTTCGGCGTCCGGGTAGCCGCTGAGCAGCTTGCCGCAGTCGAGCATGCGGATCTGTTCGAGCGTGAGGTCATGCACCAGCTTGCCGACGTACGGATAGAGCGGGTCGCCAGGAAAGGCGGGCGCCGTGTCGGCACACTTGGTGACCTCGATCACGGGGTCGTGCCAGACCAGTGGTTGCGCGTCCCTGCTGATGACGATGTCGAACTCCAGCGTGCTGACGCCGAGTTGCAGCGACTTTGCGAAGGCCCGCAGTGATTCCTCCGTCGTCTCCCCGCGACCGCCGCGGTGCGACTGAAGGTCGAAACCGACCGGTTGGGCACCGGCCGGAGGCGCCGCACCGGCCGCGGCGGCCAACACAGCAAGCATGATGAAGGCGGCTTTGCGCATGGTTGACCACGTTATCGACGCTCCAGGGCCGCGACCCGCTCGAGGAGGATCGAGGGGACATTGGTCACCGGATGTTCGGCTGGCGGAAAGGAAACAGGTTGTTCGCGGCGCTGGTGGCGCTGGCTGTAGTGCTTGGATTCGCGATAGTCCGGCCGCGGGGCTGGCCCGAGGCTGTCGCGGCGGTGCCTGCGGCCGGTCTGCTCATCGCATTCGGGGTGATCTCGTTTCACGACGCGGCCGCCGAAGTCAGCCGGTTGTTGCCGGTGGTGGGGTTTCTCGCCGCGGTGTTGGTGCTGGCGCGGCTGTGCGACGACGAGGGCCTGTTTCATGCCGCCGGGGTGGCGATGGCGCGGGCGAGGTCGGACAGCCAGCACCGACTGCTGGCCATGGTCTTCGTGATCGCCGCCGCGACCACCGCGATTCTGAGTCTTGACGCCACGGTGGTGCTGCTGACACCGGTGGTGCTGGCGACAACCCGGGCGCTGGCGGTCCCGGCGCGAGCACACGCGTACGCCACCGCGCATCTGGCCAACAGCGCCTCGCTGTTGTTTCCGGTGTCGAATCTGACCAACCTGCTGGCGTTCACCGCGGCAGGCATGACGTTCGTTCACTTCACCGCGGTGATGACGCTGCCATGGCTGGCCGCGATAGCCGTCGAGTTCATCTTGTTGCGTTGGTTTTTCGGTCGCGATCTCTCGGTGAAACCACACCAAGACGCCGTGCCGGAGGCGGCGGAAGTGCCGGTGTTCGTCCTCGTCGTGCTTGCGGCGACGCTCATCGGGTTCGCCGTCACATCGCTGTTCGACGTCTCACCGGCGTGGGCGGCGCTGGGCGGCGCCGTCGTCCTGGGTGTGCGCAGCCTGGCCCAACGCCGCAGCACACCGGCCGGGATCCTTGACGCGATCAACGTGCCCTTCCTGGCGTTCGTGTTGTGTTTGGGCGTGGTGGTGGATGCGTTGATGCTCCACGGCCTCGACGACATCATGCGCTCAGTACTGCCGACCGGGACCACCCTGCCAGCGCTCTTGGGCATCGCGGCGGTGGCTGCGGTGTTGTCGAACGTCGTCAACAACCTGCCCGCGGTGCTGGTGCTCCTGCCGCTTGTCGCGGGCGCGGGGGCGCCGGCGGTCCTCGCCGTGCTCATCGGGGTGAACATCGGGCCGAACCTCACCTACGTGGGATCGCTGGCGAATCTGTTGTGGCGCAGCGTGGTTCACCGAGCCGGCATTCCGGCCGGCTACGGCGAGTTCACTCGCCTCGGACTGTGCACCGTGCCGCTGACATTGGTGGCCTCAGTGCTCGGCCTGTGGTGCGGGATCCGAGTGTTCGGCGTCTAGGACACCACGCTGAACCAGACCGGATTGGACAGTGCCACCATCGAGGGGAACCGTCCCCGCGCCGCGCGGCGCACCTCGACGCGCGCGAACCGTGCGTCCGCGCCCGATCCGGTCCACCGCACCATGCCAGCGCCGGAATCATCAGTCTTTGCACGGCCGACGCAGCCGGCCTCGGTGACGACGGCGAGGCTTGCTTCGGGCGCACCGGTTACCGCGGCGGTTACCGTCACGTCGCCGCCGGGCGGCACTCGGAGTGTCTCGCCCAATCCGGCCGTCGTTGCGCCGTCATCATGAGATGCGTTGAGCTGCAGCGCCACCGCCGGATGTGCGGCCACGACCAGTCCCCCTCCGGCGCGAACCTCATCGGCGTAGCGCTCGAAGACGCCATCCCGCGGCCCATACCGCCAGTCAACCCAGCCCCGGGGCGGCAGCCCGACGGCCAGCCAATGTCCGTGCCGGGTGGTGACCTCCTCCCCGGCGACCACCAGGAGGTCATCGCTCGTGAAGTTCCGGCCCAGGCCCGATTGGCGGAGCTCGTGTTGTGGTCGGTGGAGACGATGAAGTCCAGGCCCGCCGACTTGGCTGCCGCAACCATCTCACACGTTTCGAGGCCGGCCATCCGAGTGGCACCGTGTGCACGATGTAAATCCCCACGGTACCAACCGGTTCCGCGACGGGTCGACTCGCCACCGGACTGGACTCGATCAGCCCGCGCGAATCGGATGGCTGCGCGCCGCGGCGGAGCTCGACTCTGTGCCCGCCAGTCCATACCCAGCGGGTTGAGCACCACGGGGCCGAGCGCCAGCGCCCACCGGCCCGGGTCGATGGGGCCGGTGAGGTAGCCCGGCGTCGCGTTGGTCGCGGACAGCATGAAGCCCGCCCGGGCACCGCCGGACCAGCCGCGGAATCCCTCTGCATTGCCGAGCTCATGGCCGGCGGGCCGAAAAGGCCCAGATCCAACACGTTACGGGCCGATCCCAAGAAGCGAGAAGTGGTCATGAGACGTCGTGACCGTCGATCCGCTCGGATGCCGGTCGGCACGTCGAACGGCACGTACGCCCATTGTCGATGCCGAACTTGAACCCCCCCTGGAAGGAGAGGGCGAGGCCGGCATCTGTCTTCAGGGCCGTCATGACATCGTCCCCTCCGCGCCTCCCGCCCATCATCGGCGGCGCAGAGCCTAAGCAACGGTTACATCGACGCGAACGGCGGTGGGACGGCTGACGTCGATTCACCCATCGACGGCGCTGCGGGCGAGCGAACCGCCATAGGTCGGCAAAATTGGTGCCGTGGCCGTGTTCAGCAGATACGTGGCGCTCGGCGACTCGTTCACCGAAGGTATCGGCGACCCACATCCCAGCCAGCCCGAATGGCCTACGCGGATGGGCGGATCACGTCGCAGTCGCGCTGGCGCAGAACAATCCCGATTCCGCTACGCCAACCTGGCCGTGCGTGGCCGAAGGATGGACGAGATCCTCACCGAGCAGGTTCAAACCGCCGTCATGCTCGAGCCCGATCTCGTGACCATCTACGCGGGCATGAATGACCTGCTGTTGGTGCGCAACGACATCGACGCCATGATGGCCCGATATGCCGACGGGCTGAAGATGTTGCAGCAGACAGGCGCCCTCGTGCTCGCGTTCACAGCCGGTGACCTTGGCACAGTGCCGCTGTTCCGGCGACTGCGAGGCCGGACAGCGGTCTACAACGAGCTGTTGCGGGGCATCGCAGATGACCTCGGTCTGCAGCTCGTGGACTTCTGGCGGTTCAGCGAGTTTCGTGACCCGCGCCTGTGGGATGGCGATCGGGTCCATCTCTCACCGATCGGACATGAGCGGATGGCCGCGAAAGTTCTTGACACGCTGACTGTTTCACATCACCTCCCAACCCGGTCGGCAGCGTTCCTCGCTTCGTCGCCTCCGGTGCGCGACTTTCGTGCCAATCTGCGATGGGCCGCCGCCTTCGCGGCGCCGTGGGTCGCCAAGCGGGTACGCCGCGCGACACCGGGGGCGGGCATCGAGCCGAAGTCGACGACCCTGGTGAAGGTGCTCTGAACGCTGGTGCGAACACCTCGAATCGGCGGTCTGCATCTGCAGTTCGGCGCCGACGCTTCGACGGAGGTGGTGGTGTCGTGGCACACCACCACAGCGGTGCGCAATCCACGGGTCGTGCTGGGAACTCCGGACGACGGGCTCGGCCGGACGGTGGCCGCCGAGACGGTGACGTATCGCGACGCCGCGTCCCGGACCGAGGTCCGGAGTCCACCACGCGCGGCTGGCCGGACTGGAGCCCGACACCGACTATGTGTACGCCGCCTTCCACGACGGAGCCGGTCCCGAGTTCGGCACCGTGCGTACCGCGCCGCGTGGCCGAGCGGCGCTGCGGTTCACCAGCTTCGGCGACCAGGCCACCCCGACGCTCGACGCGCTCGTCGCCTCCGCCTTCGGCCGAGACAATCGCGGATCGCCTGCGGCCGGCGACATCACCACCGCGGTCGAGCGGGCCGCGCCGCTGTTCAATCTGGTCAACGGCGACCTGTGCTACGCCAACCTCGCCAACGACCGGGTCCGCACCTGGTCGGACTGGTTCGAGAACAACTCCAGATCCGCGCGATACCGGCCGTGGATGCCGGCGGCTGGAAACCACGAGAACGAGCTGGGCAACGGCCCGATCGGCTACGGCGCCTACCAGACCTATTTCGCGCTGCCCGATTCCGGAGTCCGACCCGGAACTGCGCGGTCTCTGGTATGCGTTCACAGCCGGGTCGGTGCGGGTGATCAGCCTGCAGAACGACGACATCTGCTATCAGGATGGCGGCAACTCGTATGTCCGCGGTTACTCCGGTGGCGCCCAGAAGCGTTGGCTGGAGCGCGAACTCGAGCGCAGCCGCAGCGACAACAGTATCGACTGGATCGTGGTGTGCATGCACCAGACCGCCGTGTCGACGGGCGAGCGCACCAACGGTGCCGACCTGGGCATACGGGAGAACTGGCTGCCGCTGTTCGACCGCTTCGGCGTCGACTTGGTGGTCTGCGGCCATGAGCATCATTACGAACGCAGCCACCCGATCCGGGGAACGCTGCCAAGCGACACCCTGACGCCGATGCCCGTCGACACCCAACCGGACCTGATCGACACCAGCAAGGGCACGGTTCATCTGGTGATCGGCGGCGGAGGCACCTCGATACCGTCCAATTCGAATGTTCTTCCCGCGAGCCCCGATGCCAGGTCCTCACGCGGGTAGGGAAGCTCGATCCCGCTCTAAGGCACAAGGTTCCGCACCATGTCGAGGAGGCCGCGCCCTGGTCGGTTTTTCGTGACATGGACAACCCGTGCGGCTTCGTCGCGTTCGACGTCGATCCCGGGCAGCCCGGGGGCACCACGTCGATAGCGGCGACGTACTACGCGGTCAACGGGCCGTTCGGCGAAACGCTACCGGTGGACAAGTTCACCCTGACCCGGCCGCGCCGGGACCAGCGAGCCGCGACGGTCGTCGCCAAGCACGCGGTTCGGCACACGGCTGTAATCTGACGCCCATGCCCGAGCCGTCTATCCTCTCCGTGCTTCGCGAGCGTGCCGGTCTGCAGCCCGATGACACAGCGTTCACGTACACCGACTACGAGCAGGATTGGGCGGGCGTTGCCGAAAGCCTGACGTGGTCGCAGTTGTATCGCCGAACACGCAACGTTGCGCACGAGATCAGGCTTCATGGGTCGGCCGGGGACAGGGCTGTGATACTGGCTCCACAGGGCCTTGATTACATCGCGGCCTTCTTGGGATCCATGCAGGCTGGGTTCATCGCGGTTCCGCTTCCGGTCCCGGAGATCGGTGCGCATGACGAACGTGTGAGTGCCGTCCTCGCCGATTCGTCACCCGCGGTCGTCCTCACGACTTCGACGGTCGCTGAAAGCGTCGGCGACTACGCTCGCCAGCACAATACGGGCATCGTGCCCACGATCATCGAAACCGATTCGCTGGATCTGGACTCCCGGATGGCATCCACGAGTACGCGAGCCGATGAGGTGCCGAGTGTCGCGTATTTGCAGTACACCTCCGGTTCCACCCGCCTCCCGGCCGGAGTCATGATCTCGCACCGGAACCTTCAGGCGAACTTCGAACAGATGATGTCCGCGTTGTTCCCCGACTCCCACGGGATCGCGCCGCCGGGTACCACCATCGTGTCGTGGCTGCCGTTCTACCACGACATGGGTTTGATGCAGGGGGTCATCGCACCGGTCCTTGGCGGCTATCGCGCCGAGGTGATGAGCCCCATGGCGTTCCTGCAACGGCCGGCCCGGTGGCTGCAAGCGCTGGCCAGGAACAGTCACGCGTGGTCGGCGGGGCCCAATTTCGCCTTCGACCTGGCTGCGAGAAAAACATCAGACGATGACATGGCCGGGCTCGACCTCAGTGGCGTGTTGGGTCTGGCCGCCGGCAGTGAACGCATACACGCCGCGACGCTGAAACGGTTCGCTGATCGATTTGCCCCGTTCGATTTTCGCGACGACGTGCTACGCGCCTCATACGGCCTGGCGGAGGCAACGGTCTATGTGGCGAGCGGCACTGCGGGTGCTCCACCGGTAGCCGTTTCCTTCGACTCCGCAGAGCTGTCCGCCGGCAGCGCGCAGCGCTGCGGGCCCCAAACCGGCACACCGCTACTGAGCTACGGCAAGCCGACGTCACCGGTAGTGCGCATCATCGATCCCGACACCAGCATCGAGTGCCCGCAGGCAACGATCGGTGAGATCTGGGTGCACGGCGCCAACGTCGCGGAGGGCTACTGGCGAAAACCGGCAGAGACGCAGCGCACGTTCGGCGCACAGCTTGTCGATGCTTCGCCGGGCACACCTGAGGGACCATGGCTCCGAACCGGCGACCTGGGCTTTGTCTCCGAAGGTGAGCTGTTCATCGTGGGGCGCGTCAAGGATCTGCTGATCGTTTACGGGCGTAATCACTACCCCGAGGACATCGAGGCGACGGTCCAAAAGATCACGGGCGGTCGGGTCGCGGCGATATCGGTTCCGGTGGATCACACGGAGAAGTTGGTCACCATTATCGAACTCAAGAAACGCGGCGATTCCGACGCGGAGGCGATGCACCGGCTCAGCGACGTCAAGAACGATGTCATCTCGGCGGTATCCACGTCACACGGCCTGAATGTCTCGGACCTCGTTCTGGTATCACCTGGGTCGATTCCCACCACGACGAGCGGCAAGATCAGACGGGCCGCCTGCGTCGAGCAGTACCGGCACGCGCAGTTCACCCGGTTGGACGCCTAGCTAGGCGGCCCAGCGGAACCGACTTGCCATGTGGATCACCGTCCTGGTGATGGCCCTCGCAGTGAGCCTGGAACCGTTCCGGATCGGGATGACGGTCCTGATGCTCAACAGGCCAAGACCGATGTCGCAATTGCTGGCGTTCCTGTGCGGCGGTTTCGCGATGGGAACAGCCGTGGGTCTGGTGGTGCTGTTCGTCTTTCGACCCCGGATATTGGGTTCGGCGCATTTCACGTTGCCCAAGGTGCAGATCGTGATCGGCGCACTGGCCCTGCTGGGCGCCGCGGTAGTGGCCACCAACATACTGTCGGGCCGGTTCAAGCACACCCACGCGGCCAGGCGGGCGCGGCAATTGCGCGACGGCCGGTCGCTTTGGGTGGCGGGAACTGCCGGCCTGGGAATCGCGTTGCCGTCCGTCGACTACCTGGCGGTGCTCGCCGTCATCCTTGCCTCCGGCGGCGCGCCCGCCACGCAAGTCGGAGCACTGCTGAAATTCAACGTCGTGGCCTTCGCGCTTGTGGAGGTTCCACTCGCTACTTACTTGGTAGCCCCCGACAGGACCCGCGCCTGGATGACCGCGCTGCACGGATGGCTCCGGTCGTGTAGTCCCCGCGCGGTTGCCGCACTACTGGCCGGGTTGGGCTGCGCGCTGCTCGTGGTCGGGTTTACAGGTCTCTGACGGCGTCGTGACCGTCGACTTCGAGCCAACCGTGGCGTCCACACCGCAGCAATGCAAACCCGCGGAGTGAGCGCGGATTTCGCGTGCCGGTGGCACTACCATTGGCACAGCACGATCGGGCTACTGGGGAAGATGACAACGGCCCGTCGGGGCTGATTGCCGCCCCAGGCTTTGCAGCCGTCTGGTGTCATGGCTGGTGCTGATTGTTCAACACGTACTGGAGGCCGGCGAGGAGCTGCGAGACGGGATCGGCGCCGCCGCCAAAGGCGGCCTGCGTTGCCGGTGCGGTGACGGCCGCGGGGTCATAGCCATTCACCGGATCCACCGTAATCGGAGCGGTCAGCGGATTGTCGTTGCGTGAATAACCCGCGTCCACCATGGGCTTCAGGACCGCGTCAAGCTGATTCAGCGTTTCCTCCGACACCCCGAGATAGGCGAAGGGCATTACCAATGGAAGATGCTTCTCGGGAATCAAGTACGTCGTTGTCGTCGCGCCCCTGGAGTTGACGTTCGTCGGCCCAACCTTGGCGTCTGCGCGGGCGCTGATGCTGCGAATGTCCGCGGAGGGCAAGGAAGGTGTGGCGTTCGGTCTCTATACCACCGCGGGGCGCGCGGCGTCGTTCCTGGCCCCCTTGATGTTCTTCACCTCCATCGACCTGTTCGGCACCGACAGGGCCGGGATGGGCGGGCTATGCGTGGTGCTGACGGCTGGCCTGGTGGCGATGCTCGGCGTGCGGGTACCCCGCTAACCCCGCCTCTGGCGGGCGATTTCGGCCAGCACCACACCGGCGGCAACCGAGGCGTTCAGCGACTCCGTCGGCCCGGCCATCGGGATGGACACCACGGCGTCGCAGTTCTCCCGCACCAGCCGTGACAGCCCCTTGCCCTCGGAGCCGACGACCACGACCGTCGGCACTGTGCCGTCAAACTGGTCGACGGTGGTGTCGCCGCCCGCGTCGAGCCCGACTATCTGCAGGCCGGCGTCGGCCCAATTCTTCAGCGTCCGATTGAGATTCGTCGCGCGCGCCACCCGCACCCTGGCGGCCGCACCCGCGCTGGTGCGCCACGCAACGGCAGTGACGGACGCCGACCGCCGCTGCGGAATCAGCACGCCGTGGCCGGCGAAGGCGGCGACCGATCGGACGATGGCGCCGAGGTTGCGGGGGTCGGTGATGTTGTCGAGCGCCACAAGTAATGCGGGATCCGCGGCGCCTTTGCGGCGGCAAGCAGGTCGTCGGGGTGGGCGTAGGAGTACGGCGGAACCTGCAACGCGAGGCCCTGATGCAGCCCGTTCGCGGCGATCCGATCCAGATCGTGGCGCGGCACTTCGAGAATCGAGATGCCCGAATCGGCCGCGATCCTGACCGATTCGGAGAGCCGCTCGTCGGCCTCGGTGCCCAATGCGACGTACAGCGCGGTGGCCGGCACGCCGGCGCGCAGGCACTCGACGACGGGGTTGCGGCCCAACACGATCTCGGTGTCGTCGGTCTTGCGGGCAGGCCGGCGCTGCGGCTGGGCCTTGGCCGCGCGCTTGGCTGCGGGGTGCTTGGGCCGCATGTGCGCGGGCGGGGTGGCGCCGCGGCCCTCTAGCCCGCGCCTTCGCACACCGCCGGACCCGACCGTCGGCCCCTTCTTGGTGCCGGGTTTACGAACCGCGCCCCGGCGCCGCGAGTTTCCAGGCATTACTTCGTATGCCCGTCGAGCAGCGACCACTGCGGCCCGTCGGCGGTGTCGGTGACCTCGATTCCGGCTTCCTTCAGCCGGTCGCGGATCGCGTCGGCCTCCGCCCAGTCGCGTCGCGCCCTGGCGTCCTCGCGGCGCCGCACTTCGGCGTGCACCAGCACGTCGACGGCGGCCAGTGCCGCCGACGTCTCGTCGTGGGATTCCCAGCGCTCGTCGAGCGGGTCGGCGCCGAGGATGCCCATCATCGCCCGGATCGACATCGCCTGGGTCAGGGCCGCCTCGTGGTCACCGGCGTCGAGCGCCCGGTTGCCCTCGGCGCGGGCGGCGTGCACCTCGGCCAGTGCGATCGGCACCGACAGGTCGTCGTCGAGCGCGGCGGCGAACTTCGGCGTCCACTCGCCGGGCACCACCGCACCGACCCGGTTGCGGACCCGGTGCAAGAAGTCCTCGATGCCGGAGTAGGCCTTGACCGCGTCCTGCAGCGCCGTCTCGGAGAACTCGAGCATCGACCGGTAATGCGCACTGCCGAGGTAGTAACGCAACTCCGCGGGCCGAACCCGTTGCAGCACAGCCGGAATCGCCAGCACATTGCCCAGCGACTTGCTCATCTTCTCGCCACCCATCGTGACCCAGCCGTTGTGCAGCCAGAAGCGGGCGAACGGGTCACCGGCGGCCTCGGCCTGAGCGATCTCGTTCTCGTGGTGCGGGAAGACCAGGTCCATGCCGCCGGCGTGGATGTCGAACTCGGAACCCAGATAGGCCTCACACATCGCGACGCATTCGGTGTGCCAACCTGGGCGGCCGCGGCCCCACGGCGTGGGCCAGGACGGCTCACCGGGTTTGGCGCCCTTCCACAGCGTGAAGTCCCGCTGATCGCGCTTGCCGGTCGCGACGCCTTCGCCCTGGTGCACGTCGTCGATCTTGTGGCCGGAGAGCTTGCCGTAGTCGGGCAGGGTCAGCACGGCGAAATACACGTCGCCGCCGCCGACATAGGCGTGACCGCTCTCCAACAGCCGCTCGATCAGCTCGACGATCTGGGTGATGTGCCCGGTGGCGCGCGGCTCAGCCGACGGCGGCAGCACCCCCAGTGCGTCGTAGGCCGCCGAAAACGCTCGCTCGTAGGTGGCGGCCCATTCCCACCACGGACGGCCCGCGTCGGCGGCCTTGTTGAGGATCTTGTCGTCGATGTCGGTGACGTTGCGAATGAACGCGACGTCGTAGCCCTTCGCCATCAGCCAGCGGCGCAGGATGTCGAACGCCACCCCGCTGCGAACGTGGCCGATGTGCGGCAGGCCCTGCACGGTCGCACCGCACAGATAGATGGAGACGTGACCGGGCCGCAGCGGCACAAAGTCGCGTACGGCACCCGCCATGGTGTCGTATAGCCGCATGCCGTCGGTCACGACGCGCCAGCTTACCGGCCTATTCGGCGTTAGCCGTCAACGACCACCAAAGCGGTCGCGATGGCCGCCAAACCTTCTCCGCGACCGGTGAGCCCGAGGCCGTCGGTGGTGGTCGCCGACACCGAAACCGGGGCGTCGAGCAGTTCGGTGAGCACCTTCTGCGCCTCGGCGCGCCGCGGCGCGATCTTGGGCCGGTTTCCGATCACCTGTACCGCCGCATTACCGACGCGGTAGCCCTCGGCCGCCAGCAGTCCGTTCACGTGGCGGAGCATGTCGGCGCCGCTGACGCCGCGCCACTCCGGGCGGTCGGTGCCGAACACGTCGCCGATGTCGCCAAGCCCTGCGGCCGACAGCAGCGCATCACAAAGCGCATGAGCGGCGACGTCTCCGTCGGAATGGCCGGCGCAGCCGTCGGCGTCGGCGAACAACAGACACAACAACCAACACGGCCGTCCGGCCTGGATTGGGTGGACGTCGGTGCCGAGCCCAACGCGCGGGACCGACATCATGTCCTTCAGGAAGCGGCGGCCAAGACCTCGTCGAGGATGATTGCCGCCTTGGCGTCATCGGTGTTCTCGGCGAGTGCCAGCTCGCCGACCAGGATCTGCCGCGCCTTGGCCAGCATCCGCTTCTCGCCGGCGGACAGGCCGCGCTCCTGATCCCGGCGCCAGAGGTCGCGGACGACCTCGGCCACCTTGTTCACATCACCGGAGGCCAGCTTCTCGAGGTTGGCCTTGTACCGACGCGACCAGTTGGTCGGCTCTTCGGTGTGAGGGGCGCGAAGAACCTGGAACACCTTGTCCAGACCCTCCTGCCCGACCACGTCGCGTACCCCGACATACTCGGCATTGTCGGCGGGAACTCGAACGGTGAGATCTCCCTGGGCGACCTTCAAGACGAGGTATTCCTTTTGTTCGCCTTTAATGGTCCGGGTTTCGATCGCCTCGATCAACGCAGCACCGTGGTGTGGATAGACAACGGTGTCTCCGACCTTAAAAATCATCAGTTGCGAGCCCCTTTCACCACTCAATGCTAGCACGGGACCCAGACAGGTGCGGAACAACGGTGCAGGTCAGGGGCACTACAGGTGAAGACAAGGGGTTGACAGAGTGACAAATCCGTGCCACACGCTGGCCTCTTAGAGCGCGCGCGCCAGCCGCTTCGAGGTAGCTGTCGACATGCCGCTGGAGCCGCAGCGCACACCCGTTTCGAGGCCCGCCAGCCCTCCGCTACCGCCTCCGGCCGCCACCTACTACTGTGCATAGTCGAATCACAGCGACCGGCGTCTCGGTCGCATCGTCGGCCGAGCAGGAGGCCCCAGTGGACCGCTTCAAACCGCGTACTTCTGCCGTTACCGCCGGCCTGGCCGCCTGCGGGCTGGTCGCTGCCGTCACGCTCAGCGGCTGCGGAGCGGGACAGATCTCCCAGACCGCTACCCAGGAACCCGCCGTCAACGGCACCAGCGCGAACATCGGCAACATTTCGCTGCGCAATATCCACCTGCGTGCCGTGCAGTCCTCCGATTACGTGCAGCCGGGCCGCGAGGTCGAGCTGATCTTCGTTGCGGCCAACAATTCGCCGGACGAAGACGACGAGCTGGTGTCGATCACGTCCGACGTCGGCACGGTGACCCTGACAGGGGACGCCGCGGTGCCCGCGAGCGGTGTGCTCGTGGTCGGCGTGCCGGACGGGCAGACCACCCCGCTGGAGAGCGTCGAGGCCGCCGAGGCGGTCGAGGCCACTGTGAACCTGTCCAAGCCGATCACCAACGGAATCACCTACAACTTCACGTTCGACTTCGAGCGGTCCGGTGAGGGCACCGTTGGAGTGCCGATCTCAGCGGGGGAAGCCCCTCGACGGGAAGAGGCCGTAGAAGCCGGCGGCGACGCGGGCGGTCACGGCGGCGGCCACTAGTCGCGACCGGGGCGATTGCTGCCCCGACACGGGCTCCATCGCAAACGTTCTGTCGGTCGGGACGGATACCGTCACGGCGTGGCCAAGGCGCGTTCGCAGTACCGCTGCTCGGAGTGCCACCACGTCACCGCCAAATGGGTCGGCCGCTGCCCGGACTGCGGCACCTGGGGCACCGTCGACGAGGTCGCGGTGCTGGCCGCGGTGAACGGCTCCGCCGCGCGGCGCGCCGTCGCCCCCACGTCGCCGGCAGTGCCGATCAGCTCGATCGACCCCGGCAGCACCCGCCACCTCCACACCGGTGTGAGCGAGCTGGACCGCGTGCTCGGGGGTGGGCTGGTCCCGGGTTCGGTGACGCTGCTGGCCGGCGATCCCGGTGTCGGCAAGTCGACGCTGCTGCTCGAGGTTGCGCACCGCTGGGCCCGGGCCGGCCAGCGCGCGCTGTACCTGTCCGGCGAGGAGTCGGCCGGCCAGATCCGGATGCGCGCCGAACGCACCGGCTGCACGCACGACGAGGTCTACCTGGCCGCCGAATCGGATCTGCAGATGGCGCTCGGCCACATCGATGCGGTGCGGCCGAGCCTGGTCGTCGTCGACTCGGTGCAGACCATGTCCACCACCGAGACCGACGGCGTCACCGGTGGCGTCACCCAGGTGCGGGCGGTGACCACGACGCTGACCTCCTTTGCCAAGGCCTCCCAGTCCCCGGGTGTGGCGATGATTCTGGTCGGCCACGTCACCAAGGA
The DNA here is from genome assembly GCA_963851115.1 of uncultured Actinomycetota bacterium. Classification (GTDB taxonomy): domain Bacteria; phylum Actinomycetota; class Actinomycetes; order Mycobacteriales; family Mycobacteriaceae; genus Mycobacterium. Next base: position 130,500 of record CAWKOI010000013.1, on the reverse strand, counting down.
CGGCGCGATCGCCGGGCCGCGATCACTGGAGCATCTCGTCGACGTTGTCCTGCACTTCGAGGGCGACCGCACGTCGTCGCTGCGGATGGTTCGCGGCGTCAAGAACCGCTTCGGCGCCGCCGACGAGGTCGGTTGTTTCCAGTTGCACGACAACGGAATCGAATGTGTCGCCGACCCGTCGGGGCTGTTCCGCGATCAGCGGCCCAAGCCGGTGTCGGGCACCGCCGTGACGGTCACGCTCGACGGTAAGCGCCCGCTGATCGGTGAGGTGCAAGCACTGATCGGAGCACCCGCCAGCGGCTCACCACGACGGGCGGTCAGCGGTATCGATTCGTCGCGCGCCGCGATGATCACCGCGGTGCTGGAGAAGCGCGCACGGTTACCCGTCGGCGCCAACGACATCTACCTGTCCACGGTCGGCGGCATGCGGCTGACCGACCCGTCATCGGATCTGGCGGTGGCGCTCGCGATCGCGTCGTCGTGCATGGACCTGCCGATGCCGGCCGCCGCCATCGCGATCGGCGAAGTCGGTCTGGCCGGCGACCTGCGGCGCGTCACCGGAATGGATCGCAGGCTCGCTGAGGCGGCGCGGCTCGGCTTCACCTCGGCCGTCGTGCCACCGGGTGTGACAGCGGTGCCTGCGGGGCTACGTACGATACCGGCGGACAACATCGGCGCGGCATTGCGGGTGTTGCGGCAAATCGCGGAGAATAGCGGCCGATCCTAGGAGGCGCGATGGCCGTGAAGGCGGGCGGCAGGTCGAGCCGCAATGTCGTGCAGCTGGTCCGCCCGACGTTGCGCGAGACCATCGCCCGGCTGGCCCCTGGCACCGCGCTACGCGACGGGCTGGAACGCATTCTGCGCGGCGGCACCGGCGCTTTGATCTTGATCGGCTACGACGACAGCGTAGAGGCGATCTGCGACGGCGGCTTCTCGCTTGACGTCCGCTATGCACCGACGAGGCTGCGTGAGCTGTCCAAGATGGACGGCGCCGTCGTGCTGTCCAGCGACGGCAGCCGCATCATGCGCGCCAACGTCCAGCTGGTGCCCGACCCTTCGATACCGACAGAAGAATCCGGCACCCGGCACCGCTCGGCCGAGCGCACAGCCATCCAGACCGGCTATCCGGTTATCTCAGTGAGTCATTCGATGAGCATCGTGACGGTCTACGTGGCCGGCGAACGCCACGTGATACCCGACTCGGCGACCATCCTGTCGCGCGCCAACCAGACCATCGACACGCTGGAGCGCTACAAGACCCGCCTCGACGAAGTCAGCCGGCAGCTGTCGACGGCCGAGATCGAAGACTTCGTGACGCTGCGCGACGTGATGACGGTAGTGCAGCGGCTGGAGATGGTGCGACGGATCAGCCTCGAAATCGATTCGGACGTCGTCGAACTCGGCACCGATGGACGCCAGCTCAAGTTGCAGCTCGAGGAGCTGGTCGGCGACAACGACACCGCGCGTGAGCTGATCGTGCGCGACTACCACGCCAACCCCGACCCGCCGACCGCCGCGCAGGTAAGCGCCACGCTGGACGAGCTCGACGGACTCTCGGACAACGAGCTGCTCGACTTCACAACGCTGGCAAGGGTTTTCGGATATCCGTCGACGGCCGAGGCGCAGGACTCGGCGATGAGCTCACGCGGTTACCGTGCGATGGCCGGCATCCCGCGACTGCAGTTCGCCCACGTCGACCTGCTGGTCCGGTCGTTCGGGTCGTTGCAGGGGCTGCTGGCCGCGAGCGCGAGTGATCTGCAATCCGTGGAGGGCATCGGGTCGATGTGGGCACGCCACATCCGGGAGGGCCTGTCGCAGCTGGCCGAGTCGACGATCGCCGACCGGCTGGCCTAGTCGCGAATCAGCCGGCAGGTGGAATCTCGGCCGGGGGCGCGCCCTCAATGGGCGGTGCACCAGGCGGCGACTCTACTGGCTGGGCGAGAATGAACGGCACCGTAGCCGACCGTAGGTTGCCGAGCTGTACGAGGAGGTTGTACGTGCCCGGCCCGATCGGCTGGCGCGGCAGTGGGCATTCCGGCGCCGAACCCATGCCGGTCCAGGTCACCTCCGTCGTCACCTGTTCGCCCGGCTGGAACGTCTTGACCAGCGTCTCGTTCGACGGCGCGCAGTCCAGGTTCGACCACAGCCGGGTGTTGTCCAGCGAATAGACGTAAGCGGCCAGCACCGCGGCGCCGACATCGCGCTGGCAGGCGACGAGCCCGATGTTGGTCACCACCATGGTGAATTTCGGCTGATCACCGACGACGTACTGCGGCTGGTTGGTGATGCCCTTGACCGCGAGCGTGGAATCCGGGCAGTCGTCACCCTCGTTGAGCACCGGCGGCGGCACGACGGCCGCGGTCGGCGTGGGTGTCGGTGCCGGAGCCTGCGGCGCCGGCGGCATCACCGGTGTCTTGATCTCGGGATTCTCACCGGGCAGCGGGGTCGGAGCGGCGGCCGGGGTTGGGGCCGGGTTCTCAGCGTTCGCGTTGTCGGAGCCCGTGCTGTTTCTTACGACAATGACCACGACGGCGGCGATGATGGCGATGACGAGCACGGCGATGCCCAGCGCCAACGCCCTGCGCCGCCAGTAAATCTGCGTTGACAGCGGGCCTTGCGGTTCCAGATCCAGCACGACCTCACGGTAAGCCCAGGTCACGCCGAGTCGTCCGAGGTGGCTCGGCGTGTCGCGAGTCAGCCTTCGCCGATATCGCCCAGATAATCCCGCAACACCACCCGGCCGTCGGCCAGGTGGTAGGTCAGGCCGACGATCGCCAGGTCCCCGGCGGCGAGCCGTTCGGCGATGGAAGCCGAGCGGATTCTGAGCTGCGTGACGGTGTCGTTGACGTGTCGGGTTTCGAACTCGTCGACCCGGGTCAAGCCGGCATGACGGCCCTGCAGAATCGAGGGCATCACCCGTTCCACAATGTCACGCACGTAGCCGCCGGGCACCTCACCGTCGTCGATGGCCGACAGCGTCGCCTTCACCGCACCGCAGCTGTCATGACCGAGCACCACGATCAGCGGTACATCAAGCACTGTGACGGCGTACTCGATCGATCCGAGCACCGCCGAGTCGATGACGTGGCCGGCGGTCCGCACCACGAACATGTCGCCAAGGCCCTGATCGAAGATGATCTCGGCGGCCACCCGGCTGTCGGCGCAGCCGAACAACACGGCTGTGGGTTTCTGCGAATGGGCCAGCCGGGCCCGGTCCGCGATGCTCTGGCTGGGATGCTCGGGCTGGCCCGCGACGAACCGTTCGTTACCTTCTTTGAGTGCTTTCCATGCGGCCACCGGATTCGAGTTGGGCATGGCGGACATTCTGCCGGAGCCCGTCGTGAGTATCGATTCGACCGAGCTGTTGCGGTGGTACGAGCACGCGCAGCGCGACCTGCCGTGGCGGCGGCCGGGTGTTACACCGTGGCACATCCTGGTCAGTGAGTTCATGCTGCAGCAGACGCCGGTGGCCCGGGTGGAGCCGATCTGGCTGGACTGGGTGGCGCGCTGGCCCACCCCGTCGGCGACAGCGGCGGCCAGCGCCGCCGACGTGCTGCGTGCCTGGGGCAAGCTCGGCTACCCGCGCCGGGCCAAGCGCCTGCACGAATGCGCGACGGCGATCGCCACCGCGCACCGCGACGTGGTTCCCGACGACGTGGAAACCCTGCTGTCGCTGCCCGGCATCGGCGCATACACCGCCAGGGCAGTCGCGTGCTTCGCGTACGACAAGCGGGTGCCCGTCGTCGACACCAACGTCCGCCGTGTGGTGGCCCGGGCGGTGCACGGCCGCGCCGATGCGGCCGCGTCGCCGTCACCTCGGGACTTGGACGACGTCGAGGAGCTATTGCCCAATGATGCTGACGCACCGCGGTTTTCGGTGGCGCTGATGGAACTCGGCGCAACGGTGTGCACCGCCCGCGCACCGCGCTGCGGGCTGTGCCCGTTGAGCGTTTGCGCATGGCGCTCGAGCGGATATCCGGCCGCGACCACCACCGCGCGCCGCGTTCAGAAGTACGCCGGCACCGACCGCCAAGTCCGAGGCCGGCTGCTGGATGTGTTGCGCGGGAACGATTCTCCCGTCACCCGCGCGCAGCTCGACGTCGCGTGGCTGTCCGATACCGCGCAGCGCGACCGCGCGCTCGACACGCTATTGGTCGACGGGCTGGTCGAGCAGACGGCCGACGGCCGTTTTGCCCTTGCCGGTGAAGGCGACTAGTTGAGTTAGCCTGTGGCTGTGGCGCAAGCCCCACGTACCCGCTACGCCAAATGCGGCGACATGGACATCGCTTACCAGGTCCTCGGCGACGGCCCGGTGGACTTGGTGGTACTGCCCGGGCCATTGCTTCCGATTGACTCGATCGACGCCGAGCCTTCGCTGTACCGCTTCCATCGCCGCCTCGCATCGTTCTCCCGGCTGATCCGGTTCGACCAGCGCGGCACGGGCCTTTCGTCGCATGTGCCGTCGTCGGATCCGTTGGGCCCCGCCCGTTGGGCCGAGGACGCCATCGCGGTGATGGATGCAGTTCGATGTGAAAAGGCGACGATCTTCGGGTCCGGGCTGACGGCGATGAGCGGATTCGTCCTCGCCGCCGATTACCCGGAGCGGGTGCGCAGCCTGGTGATCGTGAACGGCGCGGCGCGCGTGTTGTGGGCGCCCGACTACGAAGTCGGTGCTCCGCTGAGCACGGCCAGTCCGTTCACGACGGTCGCAATCGACCCGGACGCGGTCGAGCAAGGATTCGACGTTCTCAGCGTGGTCGCACCGAGCGTCGCGAGCGATGAGGCGTTCCGTGCGTGGTGGGATTCCGCTGGCAACCGCGCGGCGTCGCCGAGCATGGCACGCGCGGTCACCCAGGCCATCACCGACTCAGACGTTCGCGACAAACTAGCGCGTATCACCGTGCCAACGCTGATCTTGCATCGCAAGGACTCGCCACTCGTCCGGGTTGCACACGGCCGATACCTCGCCGAGCACATCGGAGGGTGCCGTTACGTCGAGCTTCCCGGAGCGGATGCCCTGCACTTTGTGGGTGACACCGGAGCGCTGCTCGACGAGATCGAAGAGTTCATCACCGGCATGCGCGGTGGCTTCGACACCGAACGCGTGCTCACCACAATCGTTTTCACCGACATCGTCGGCTCCACCCAGCGCGCCGCCGAACTGGGCGACCTCCGCTGGCACGACCTTCTGGACAACCACGACAAGATCGTCCGCCACCAGCTCGGACGGTTCCGCGGTCGCGAAGTCAACACGGCCGGCGACGGATTCGTCGCGACGTTCACCAGTCCCAGCGTCGCGCTCGACTGTGCGGACGCGATTGTCGACGCCGTCCGTCCGCTCGGCATCGAGGTGCGGGCCGGTGTTCACGCCGGCGAGGTCGAGGTGCGCGGCGCCGACATCGCAGGCATGGCCGTGCACATCGGCGCCCGGGTCGCGGCGCTCGCCGGCCCGAGCGAGGTGCTGGTGTCGTCGACGGTGCGCGAGATCGTCACCGGGTCACGGCGCACGTTCGCCGAACACGGTGAGCACGAACTCAAGGGCGTTCCCGGTCGCTGGCGGGTGTATTCCCTGGTGCGCGAACAGGACCCGGTCAGGCGGTAGCCGCGGCTTCCTCGCACGGACCGCCGCAGGAGAACCTGCGCCGGTAGTCCGACGGCGTCACGCCGATGATCCGGCGGAAGTGGTGACGCAACAGCGTCGCGGTGCCGAAGCCCGACCGGTCGGCGATCCGGTCGATGTCGAGGTCGGATTCCTCCAGCAGCCTGCGCGCGAACAGCACCCGCTGGTCGGTCACCCACTGCATCGGTGTGCGACCGGTTTCCTCCACGAACCGGCGCGCGAACGTGCGCGCGGACATGTGTGCGCGAGCGGCCAGCGTGGCGACGGTGTGCGGCTTGTGGAGGTTGCCCAGGATCCAGTCGAGGTGCGGCGCAAAGCCCTCCGAACATCGGACGGGAATCGGTTGGTCGATGTACTGCCGCTGACCGCCGTCTCGCTGCGGCGGCACCACCATCCGGCGCGCGATCTTGTTGGTGACCTCGCTGCCCAGCTCCCGGCGAACCAGGTGCAAGCACGCATCGATGCCCGCAGCAGTGCCGGCGCTGGTGATCAGATTCCCGTCGTCCACGAACAACACGTTGCGGTCGACCTTCGCCGTCGGATACGTGCGGGCGAGTTCGTCGGCGTGCATCCAGTGCGTGGTGCACGGCCTGCCGTCCAGCAGCCCCGCGGCGCCAGCGACGAACGCGCCCGAGCACACCGTCAAGATGATCGACCCGGACTCGGCGGCGGCCCGCACCGCCTTCAGCGCCTCGGGCAGATAGCCCCCGTTCTGCCTGCTGATCGCAGGAATCGCCACCAGGTCGGCCCCGATCAGGTGATCGAGCCCGTGATCAGGGGTGATTGTCGCGCCGACCGACGTTCGCAGCGGCTTGCCCGGCTCGGGCCCGCAGACCTTGAAGTCGAAGTTCGGTACGCCGTCGGCGGAACGGTCGATGCCGAACACCTCGCAGATCACGCCGAACTCAAAAATCGCTAGACCGTCCAGCACCAGCGCAGATACGCTTCTTATTGCCATGGCAGCATTTTATCTCAAGGTGTCCTTCCTGCCACTGTTGGCGGGATATTTATCAGCGGAGCATTACTGCCATGACCACTGCACTGACCTTCCTGATCCTGATCGCCCCGTTCGCGGTGGCAGCGGCGCTGAGCTGGGCCGCCCACCGCTCCGACTCCCTTCGCATTCGGTTCGACCAGTTCCGGTGGTCCGCACCGATGACTGGCCGACTGTTCGAGGACGACCGCGACGGATTTCGCATCGCACACGACGTCGATGCGATCCGCACGCGCTTCGAGCGGAGCCCGAATTGGCCCGCCTCAGGCGCGATGGGCGAGCGTCGCTAGAAACGACTCGACCGCTTGTTGATAGACCCGCGGCGCGTCGTCGTGAACTAGATGACCGGCGCCGGGCACGTGCAAATACGTTGTCCGGTGGCCGGTCTCATTCATTTCTCGCATCTGCCCTTGCGGTGTCACCGAGTTGCCCGCCTCGATGAGCAATGCAGGCACCCGCACCGCCCTCCACTGCCGCCAGTAGTCACGGGTACCCCACTCGGCGGCGATCTCGATCCAGATCTTGGTATGCCCGTGCAGCCGCCAGCCCGTCGCGGTCCGGTCGAACGCCTCGAGGAAGTACTGCCCCGCCACCTCGCCGAATTCGTCGTAAACCTGTTGGGCCGAATCGAATTCGACCGGAAGCGCGTGTAGCCACGGCTCCCACGGCCCTGTGGTGCGGCCCCGGAAGTCGGGTGCCATGTCCTCCACCACCAGCGCGCCCACCAGATCCGGCCGTGTCGCGGCCAGGCACCAGGAGTGCAGGGCCCCCATCGAATGCCCGATCAGAATCGCCGGCCGGCCCAGGGCAGCCACGGCGTCGCCGAGGTCTGACACGAACCGTTCGGTGCTGATCGGGTACGGGTCGGCGACATCGCGACCGCGATGCCATGGCGCGTCGTAGGTGTACACCTCACCTAGCCGGGTCAGCCAGGGCAGCTGACGCGACCAGCTGCTCCCCCGTCCCATCAGGCCGTGCACCAGCACCAGCGGCTCGCCGCGGCCGCCGCGCGCCCTCAGCAGGTCGGTGGCCATGGCAGGGCACGGTAGCCTAGCGGCATGCCCGTGGTGAAGATCAACGCAATCGAGGTCCCGCCCGACGCCGGTCCGGAACTGGAGAAGCGGTTCGCAAACCGTGCACACGCCGTCGACAACCAGCCCGGTTTCCTTGGTTTCCAATTATTGCGCCCGGTCAAGGGTGAAGACCGCTACTTCGTGGTGACGCAATGGGAGTCAGAAGAGGCGTTCCAGGCGTGGGCAACCGGCCCCGCGGTCGAGGCGCACGCAGGCCAGCGCGCGAATCCCGTGGCCACGGGCGCTTCGCTGCTGGAGTTCGAGGTTGTGCTGGACGTTGCGGGGACCGGCGCTAAGGCGTAACGCAGGCCGGGCACGACATCCGGCGGCCGGGCTGGCGGTCGCTGTCGCACTTGTCGTCGTCCTGGCCAGCGGCTGCGCCAACACCGGGCCCGCGCCCGCGGACGCGGCGTACGGCGTCCACATCGACACCAACACGCCCCAGGGGCTGCGGGCCAAGCAGACCATGGACATGCTCAATTCCGATTGGCCGATCGGCACCGTCGGGGTGCGCACCATGGCCGCGCCAGAACAGGTCAACTTCGTCACCTCCGCCATGGGCAACCTGTGGGGGGACCGTCCGCTCACCGTCAGCGGCATCAGCATCGGCGCCGGCAGCGCCACCCTGCACGTGCTGACGTCCTACGGAGCGGCACAGGACATCGAGTTGCGCACCAACGACGCCGGCATGGTCGATCGGTTCGAGGTGACGTTGCAGCCGCCGGTGATCAAGAAGTGGTCGGACATCGACGCCGAGCTGACCAAGTCCGGCGCGCGATACTCGTATCAGGTGTCGAAGGTCGTCCCAGAAGGTCCGGCCGGCAAGTGCTCGGTCGTGGCCGGCAGCAACACCGATCTGTCGTTGCCACTGGCGTCGATCTTCAAACTCTATGTGCTGCTTGCGGTTGCGGATGCGGTCAAGGCCGGGACGGTGAGCTGGAACGACCCGCTGACCATCACTAAGCAGGCCAAGGCGGTCGGTTCCGCGGGCCTCGAGGAACTGCCTCCCGGCGCTCAGGTGTCGGTGCGCACAGCCGCGCAGCAGATGATCTCGGCCAGCGACAACATGGCCACCGACCTGCTGATCGCGCGACTTGGCCCGGGTGCCGTGGAGCGCGCGCTGGTGGCGGCAGGCCATCACGATCCGGCCAGCATGACCCCGTTCCCGACGATGCACGAGCTGTTCTCGGTCGGCTGGGGTGAACCGGACTTGCGGGAGCAGTGGAAGCAGGCCTCACCGCAGGCCCGCGCGCAGCTGTTGCAGCAGACGAATTCCCGTCCGTACCAACCGGATCCGACGCGCACACACACTCCGGCCTCCAACTACGGCGCCGAGTGGTACGGCAGCGCCGCCGACATCTGCCGCGTGCACGCCGCACTACAGGCCGCGGCGGTGGGCGAGGCGGCGCCCGTCAAGCAAATCCTTTCGGCCATACCCGGTATCGAGCTGGACAAGGCGAAGTGGTCCTACATCGGCGCCAAGGGCGGAAACCTGCCTGGGGACCTGACATTCAGCTGGTACGCCGTTGATCACACCGGCCAGCCCTGGGTGGTCAGCTTCCAATTGAACTGGCCGCGCTACTACAGTCAGACCGCTGCGAGCTGGCTGCTGTCGATCGTGCACCAGACCTTTGACCTGGTGCCGATCAACTGAGCTACATGCTCGAGCGCAGCGTCCAGGCGTGCCCGCGGAAGTGCATCACGGTACGGCTCACCGGCGCAATATCAATGCGCCAGAACGATTTCGGCGGGGCATCGAGCGCCACCAGGATCGCGGCGCGGATCACCGCCGGGTGAGTGACCGCGACCAGCCGGGCGCGGCGGGTGGTCAGTGAGTCCATCCACCCGCGCACCCGGTTGATCAACTCGATGACCGACTCGCCGCCGTGCGGGGCCCATGTCGGGTCGGTCAGCCAGACCGTCAGGTCTGCGGGACGCACCCCGCCCAGCACGTCACCGCGCCAGCGGCCGCAGTCCAGATCCGCGAGCCGCGGGTCGATGCTGGCGTGCAGGCCGAGCAGTTCGGCGGTCTGCCTCGTCCGCTTCTCCGGACCGCAGTAGGCCCGCTCGGTCACGCCCAGTTCGATGGACGCGTCGACCTGTCGGTGGCCGACGGCGTTGAGCGGCTCGTCAATGGGAAACCGTCCGGCTGCCATCGCATCCGTCATGGCGTGGGATACCAGAGTGAGCCGGACGACCTCGCTCATGCCGGGATGGACGTCTCCTGCCGCTTCTCGCCGAGGAGGCGTGATGCGAATGCGGCAAACACCAGCGCGATAGTCACCCACATGACGACCTGCGTGCCCAGCGAGAAGAGCCGGAACTCGTAGAGATCATCGGCGGGGAAGCCTTCGTAAACGATGTTCCCCGCGTCATCGAGCAACGGTCCAGGCGTCTCGTCGATGGTCGGCAGGATGAGCATCACGACTGCGGCCGCCGCGATGTACGCACCGGCGGCGACCAACGCCGCGTTCCATGCGCCCAACCGTTCCGCGAGCCGCCGACCCAGGTAGACCGCACCTACGAACAGCGCAGCCGACAGCACGACCATCAGCAAGTACAACAGCGTGCGCTGTCGGATGGTCTCGTCGAGACTCACGGCCGGCGGGTTCGGCGGGTACTTCAGCGCGGGAACGACGTAGAGGCTCAGCAGCATTCCACCGGCCACATACAGCGACAGCAGGCGCGCCGAGACGTTACCGACGCGTCCGTATGCCACCGCGAACACAACCGCGAACAGCGCACCCATGGCGACGCTGAAGGCCAGCACCCCGAGTCCCATGCCGATGTTGGCCTGCACGCCTCGGGTGAACCCTTCGAACCCTTCGCCACCGTGCTCGTGTCCGCCGTGTGCACCCTCCAATGCCTCGTGGGCGGCGCCAACGCCGTCCTCGTATCCGATCGCCCGTTCAATCACTGGTTCGACAAAGATCCGGGCGAAGACGAACGCAAACATTCCAGCCAGGGCACCGGCAAGCAAGCCGCGCCCGATGATCTGCTTTTCCATTGTGTCGACTACTCCCGGGCGATCAGTGGCAGGGGAAGCCGAGGAGGTGGCGGGCGTCATGCACGAACTCGTGAATGACGGTGTTGTTGCCGAACACCGACGTCGCGCCCTGGTCCATGCCAACGAAGTAGATGACCAAGAGGGCGAGGAATGCGGTGAGCGTCAGCCAGACCACTGCCTTGGTGGCGGAGAAGTCAAGTGCGGACGCAGCGCTCTTGTGCGCCTCAGAAGAGGTCATGTCGATTTCCTTTCCGGGATTTCGCGTCCCAGTTTCAGGTGACGACGGGCGTCGGGTCTGACTGTCCACAGTGGCGCGACCGTTCTGGATTCTCACCAGATTCCTTCGCCCGCCGATTACATCAGCATCCTAAGCAATGCGTCTAGCAGTTGTCGTTGTTTGAATTGGCCAAGCCGCTCAGGCGAATGAGGGCGGCGAAGCCGTCGTCGCTTCCGGGCCAGTTCGCCCGGACGGCGCCGATGCCGGCGCGGCGCACAACGCTGCGAAGGACCGCGGTCACGATGATTGCGTCGTCGGTGTAACCAAGCACCGGGATGAAGTCGGGAACCAGGTCGATCGGCATCGCCAGATAGGCCAGCAACAGTGCCAGACGAACGCGGACGCCGCGGGGAAGGGTGCGGTCGGCGGCAAGGCGGCGAATCAGACGCAGCACGTCGGGAAGGATCCGCACGGCCTCACGAAGCATCCCACCCCGCGGCCGCAGCATCGCAAGAGCGATCACTAGCGCCACCCACGCCAACACAAGCGCGGCAGCGATGCCGATCGCAAGGTCACACCAGAACGAGCCGGTCACGACCCCTCAGCATGGAGGATTGCCGCGCAGACGAAACGGGCGGCTACCCACAAGGGGGTAACCGCCCGCTTTCGCTTGTAGTTGTTACTCCGAGGCGGCCGCGGTCGGCGCGCCGGCGGCACCGGCCTGAGCCAGGTCCGGTTCGACCACCTTGGCCGGCTTCTTGGTCCCGGTGAAGGTGAACACCGCGTCCTCCCCGGCGCCCTCGCCGTCCCAGTTGTCGACGTCGACAGTGATGAGCTGGCCCGGTCGGATCTCTTCGAAGAGGATCTTCTCCGAGAGCGCGTCCTCGATTTCGCGCTGGATGGTGCGCCGCAGCGGCCGCGCACCGAGCACAGGGTCGAACCCACGCTTGGCCAGCAGGGACTTGGCCTTGTCGGTCAGCTCCATGGCCATGTCCTTGCCCTTGAGCTGCTTTTCCACCCGGCCGATCATCAGGTCCACCATCTGCACGATCTGATCGGTCGTGAGCTGGTGGAAGACGATGACATCGTCGATGCGGTTGAGGAACTCCGGCCTGAAGTGCTTCTTCAGCTCGTCGTTGACCTTCTGCTTCATCCGCTCGTAGTTGTTCTCGCCACCGCCCTGGGTGAAGCCCAGGCCGACCGCCTTGGAGATGTCGGACGTGCCGAGGTTCGAGGTGAAGATCAGCACGGTGTTCTTGAAGTCGACCGTGCGACCCTGACCGTCGGTGAGGCGACCGTCCTCGAGGACCTGCAACAGGCTGTTGTAGATCTCCTGGTGCGCCTTCTCGATCTCGTCGAACAACACCACACTGAACGGCTTGCGCCGCACCTTCTCGGTGAGCTGGCCGCCCTCCTCGTAGCCGACGTAGCCCGGAGGGGCACCGAAGAGCCGCGAGGCGGTGAAGCGGTCGTGGAACTCGCCCATGTCGATCTGGATGAGCGCGTCGTCGTCGCCGAACAGGAAGTTGGCCAGCGCCTTGGACAGCTCGGTCTTACCGACACCGGATGGGCCGGCGAAGATGAACGAGCCCGACGGGCGCTTAGGGTCCTTCAGGCCGGCGCGGGTGCGTCGGATCGCCTTGGAGACCGCAGCGACGGCGTCCTCCTGGCCGATGATCCGCTTGTGGACCTCGTCCTCCATGCGGAGCAGCCGAGTGGTCTCCTCCTCGGTCAGCTTGAACACGGGGATGCCGGTCCAGTTGCCAAGCACCTCGGCGATCTGCTCGTCGTCGACCTCGGCGACCACGTCGAGATCACCTGAGCGCCACTGCTTCTCGCGCTCGGCGCGCTGAGCGACCAGCTGCTTCTCCTTGTCGCGCAGACTTGCCGCCTTCTCGAAGTCCTGCGCGTCGATCGCGGACTCCTTCTCGCGGCGCGCCTCGGCGATCTTCTCGTCGAAGTCGCGCAGGTCTGGCGGCGCGGTCATCCGGCGGATCCGCATCCGGGCACCGGCCTCGTCGATCAGGTCGATCGCCTTGTCCGGCAGGAAGCGGTCGTTGATGTAGCGGTCGGCCAGGGTGGCCGCGGCGGCAATCGCGCCATCGGTGATCGACACCCGGTGATGGGCCTCGTAGCGGTCCCGCAGACCCTTGAGGATCGCGATGGTGTGCTCGACCGTCGGCTCGCCGACCTGCACCGGCTGGAACCGGCGCTCCAGCGCGGCGTCCTTCTCGATGTACTTGCGGTACTCGTCGAGGGTGGTGGCGCCGATGGTCTGCAGCTCGCCGCGGGCCAGCTTCGGCTTGAGGATGCTCGCGGCGTCGATGGCACCCTCGGCGGCACCCGCACCGACCAGGGTGTGCAGCTCGTCGATGAACAGGATGATGTCGCCGCGGGTGTTGATCTCCTTGAGCACCTTCTTCAGGCGTTCCTCGAAGTCACCGCGGTAGCGGCTGCCTGCCACCAGTGAACCCAGGTCAAGCGTGTAGAGCTGCTTGTCCTTCAGCGTCTCGGGGACCTCGCCGTGCACGATGGCCTGTGCCAGGCCCTCGACGACGGCGGTCTTGCCGACGCCGGGCTCGCCGATCAGCACCGGGTTGTTCTTGGTGCGGCGGGAGAGCACCTGCATGACCCGCTCGATTTCCTTCTCGCGGCCGATGACGGGGTCGAGCTTGCCCTCCATCGCGGCGGCGGTCAGGTTGCGGCCGAACTGGTCGAGCACCAGCGAAGTGGAGGGGTTGCCCGCCTCGCCGCCGCGGCCGCCGGTGCCGGCCTCCGCGGTCTCCTTGCCCTGGTAGCCGCTCAGCAGCTGGATGACCTGCTGACGCACCCGGGTCAGTTCGGCACCCAGTTTCACCAGCACCTGGGCGGCGACGCCCTCACCCTCACGAATCAGGCCGAGCAGAATGTGCTCGGTGCCGATGTAGTTGTGGCCGAGCTGCAGCGCCTCGCGCAGGCTCAGCTCCAGCACCTTCTTGGCGCGCGGGGTGAACGGGATGTGGCCTGACGGCGCCTGCTGTCCCTGGCCGATGATCTCCTCGACCTGGCTGCGCACGCCCTCCAGCGAGATGCCCAGCGACTCCAGTGACTTGGCGGCTACGCCCTCACCCTCATGAATGAGTCCCAACAGGATGTGCTCGGTGCCGATGTAGTTGTGGTTGAGCATCCTGGCCTCTTCTTGCGCCAGGACGACAACGCGGCGTGCGCGGTCAGTAAAACGTTCGAACATCGGTGGTTACCTGCTCTCCCTAACCATTGGGTACTGCGGAAACACGCGGTGCCCGCCTTCTACTGTAGTGGGCGGCCGCCTCGTGTGCCCCACCGTGCGGACCTCCACACGGACGCAAATACAGCAACGCCGCGAAGTACCCAGATCGTTCCGCTATCGACCGGCGATCGGTTCGCCGCTAGCGAAAGCGCGCGTACCGGCTGGGTACGCGGCAGTCGCCGGTTGTTGCACCGACCAGTGTAGGGGTGGTCATGTCGCGAGATGTTCACGCTCTCCGCTTGGCCGCAGCCGGCTTGTCGCTGATCGCGGTGTGTTACGGACTGGCCCGGTTCGCCTACGGGTTATTCCTTCCGGTCCTGACCGAAGAGTTCGGGCTCGACGCCGCGGCGGCGGTGTTCGGCGCCGTCTACATCGCCCTAACCGGACTGCAGCTGCTGTGGGGGGTTGCGAGCACGGCGACAATCGCGTTCGGTGTTGCCGCCGCGGGGCTTGCCCTCGGCGCCGCGGTCAGGCCGCGCGCCGTTCCCTGAGCCGAGCACGGTCCGCGTCGCGGCCATGTTCTGGCAACGGCAAACTATGTTGCCGCGTGGAATGCGTCAATGACATCGGCCGGGATGCGTCCGCGGGTGGACACGTTGTGCCCATTGCGGCGCGCCCACTCCCGGATCGCGGCGCTCTGTTCGCGATCGATCGCCGCACGCCCGCGGCCCGATCCAGCAGAACGGCCGCGTCGACGGCCGCCGACCCGGCGGCCCGCGTCGACCCATTGCTTCAGGTCGTTCCGAAGCTTTGAGGCATTCTTGGAAGAAAGGTCGATCTCATAGCTCACCCCGTCGAGCCCGAATTCGACCGTCTCATCGGCAGCGCCTTCGCCGTCGAAATCATCGACCAACGTGACGGTCACTTTCTTCGCCATTAGCTCACACTGACCCTTCTGCATCTGCACTAGATGAGTAGATTAGATCCCGAACCCCCGCACCAATGTGCCATATCAGAGCACACCATTTCAACAAGTTCTGAATCTAGCAGTTCAGTTGCTGTGACGTCGAACAATCGGGAACAAAACTGTCTCTCTAATCGGCAGTCCCGTCAATGCCATCAACAACCGATCGACGCCCATTCCGGTGCCGGTCGACGGCGGCATCGCATACTCCAAAGCGGCGAGAAAATCCTCATCGAGAGCCATTGCCTCGTCGTCGCCGGCGGCGGCCGCGCGGGCCTGCGCTTCGAACCTTTCGCGCTGGATAACGGGGTCAATGAGTTCGGAGTAGCCGGTGGCCAACTCGATGCGCCGGACGTACAGATCCCACTTCTCGGTGACGCCCTCGATGCTGCGGTGCGCGCGGGTCAGCGGCGTCGTCTCCACCGGAAAATCGCGGACGAAGGTGGGCGCCCACAGCTTGTTACCGACTGTGTGCTCCCAAAGTTCCTCCATCAATTTCCCGTGCCCGTAACCGCGGTCGCGCGGAATCTCGACGCCGAGCTCCTCGGCGATCTTCCATAAGTGTTCGGCCGGAGTCTGTGGAGTGATCTCCTCGCCGAGGGCTTCGGACAGCGACGGATACATTTGCAACGTCTGCCATTCGCCGTCCAGATCGTAGACAGTGCCATCGGGCAATGGCACCCTTCTGGTGCCGATCGCCTCGTCGGCAACCTCTTGAATAACCTCACGTGTCATGACGGCGGAATCGTCGTACGTGCCGTAGGCCTGGTAAGTCTCCAGCATCGCGAATTCGGGTGAATGGTTCCAATCCGCTCCCTCGTTTCGGAACACCCGATTCAACTCGAAGACCTTGTCGAAACCGCCCACCAAGCAACGCTTTAGGAACAGTTCCGGTGCGATGCGAAGGTACAGGTCCGCGTCGAGCGCATTGGAGTGGGTTACGAACGGCCTGGCCGCCGCGCCACCGGCCAACGTCTGCAGCATCGGCGTCTCGACTTCGAGAAAGCCGCGCCGCTCCAGCGCCGAGCGCACCGCACGCACCACAGCCACGCGTTGCCGAGCGATGGTGCGGGCCTCCGGACGAACGATCAGATCGACGTAGCGCTGCCGGACCCGAGACTCTTCGCTCATCTCTTTATGGGCGACGGGAAGCGGCCGCAGGGCCTTCGAAACAATTTGCCAAGAATCGGCGAGCACAGATAGTTCCCCGCGCCGTGAACTGATCACCTCGCCGTGGACGTAAACGATGTCACCGAGGTCGACGTCGGCCTTCCACGCGTCGAGCGATTCCTGCCCGACTCGATCGAGGCTGATCATGACCTGCAGCGTGGTGCCGTCGCCCTCCTGCAGTGTCGCGAAACACAGCTTTCCGGAGTTGCGGGCAAACATCACCCGGCCCGCGACGCCGACGATCTGGCCGGTCTCGGCGTTGGCGGGCAGGTCGGGGTAGGCCTGCCGGATCTCGGCCAGGGTGTGCGTGCGGGCGACGTCAACCGGATACGGCTCGCGGCCTTCGGCGAGCAGCCGCTCACGCTTGGCCTGACGGATCCGGAACTGCTCGGGAACGTCGGACTCGGTGCTCGGGCTGCTCAGGTGATGTCACGACCTGCCAGCTTAAATGAACGCATGGCCGCTCCCATCAATGCGGCAGCGGTAGCCGCGCTGGCCGACGAGCCTTTGGATTGGCGATTCACGGGCTTACCCGCCTCATGGCACCGCGGACCGTGTCGAGGTGGGCGCCTGGCTGGGCTTCGGCAACTCGCATCCGTGCACGGTGTCGACAAGTGGCAGCTGATCCCGGTGCTCGACGACGCCGACCGGGTCGTCGACCTCATCCGCACGTTCTTTCAGCGGGCCTGTTTGAGCCTGCCGCGCTGGCTGTCGCGGTTGCGTTCGAACACCAGCTGCAGACCGTCGAGGGTGAGGTGCTGGTCGTAGCGCTCGACGGTGTGCAGGTCCGGCAACAGCAGCGGTGCCCCATGCCCGGTGGCCACCACGGTGATGTCGTCACCGCCGAACCCGTCGACGTCCTCGCGGATGCGATTCACCAGTCCGTCCACCAGGCCGGCGAATCCGAACACGGCGCCGGCCTGCATGCACTCCACGGTGTTCTTCCCGACCACCGATCGCGGTCGGGTCAGCTCGACCCGACGCAGCGCGGCCGACCGGGCGGCCGCCGCGTCCGAGGACACCTGCACGCCGGGAGCGATCGCCCCACCGAGGAACTCGCCCTTCGCGGACACGACATCGACGCAGATCGACGAGCCGAAGTCGACGACGATCGCCGCGGTGCCGTACTTGTGGAAGGCGGCCAGACAGTTGACGATGCGGTCGGCCCCGACCTCCTTGGGGTTGTCGACAAGCAGTGGAATACCGGTGCGCACACCCGGCTCGATCAGCACGTGTGGCACCGACGGCCAGTACTGTTCGAGCATTAAGCGCACCTCGTGAAGCACCGACGGCACCGTGGACAACCCGGCGGCCCCGGTCAGCCGCTCGGCATCGTCTCCGATCAGGCCATCGATGGTCAGCGCGAGCTCGTCGGCGGTCACTTCAGACTCGGTGCGAAGCCGCCAGTGCTGCACCACTTTTGCATGGTCACCCGAACCCGATACCAATCCGACGACGGTATGGGTGTTGCGGACGTCGATCGCGAGCAGCACGGGCTTACCGCGGCGAGATCAGCTCGGCCGCGTCGGCCGGCACGTGGGCGGGATCGTGACCGAGATCGATCTGCTTGTTGTCGGCGTCGACGAACACCACGCGCGGTTGATACGTGCGGGCCTCAGCGTCCTCCATCGTGCCGTACGCGATCAGGATGACGAGATCGCCAGGATGCACCAGATGCGCTGCCGCGCCGTTGATGCCGATCACGCCGCTGCCCCGCTCGCCGGTGATCGCATAGGTGACCAACCGTGCCCCGTTGTCGATGTCGACGATGGTGATCTGCTCACCCTCGAGCAGATCCGCAGCGTCCATCAGGTCGGCGTCGATGGTCACCGAGCCGACGTAGTGCAGGTCGGCATGAGTCACCGTGGCACGGTGAATCTTTGATTTGAGCATTGTCCGTAACATCAATTCCTCCAAGGCAATTCGTGATTCCCGGCCGACCCGACCCGTGGATGTCCGTCGATGCCGGCAGTTGCTCCGATGTCGATGGCGATGTTGTCAAGAAGTCTGGTCCTGCCCAGCCGGGCGGCCACCAGCATGCGGCCGATCCCTTCGGCCGGCGGCGGGCCGAGCATCGGGTCGCGCACCTCCAGGTAGTCGACCTCGATCGCTGGCACCTCGTCGAGCACAGCACTCGCGGCGTCCAGCGCGGAAGATGTTCCGCCCGATGCGGCGTACATGCCGGCCAGCAGCGCCGCCGACAAGGCGCCGGCCTGCTCGCGCTCGACCTCGTCGAGATACCGATTGCGTGACGACATTGCCAGCCCATCGGGTTCCCGCACGATCGGAACACCGACGATCTGCGCGTCGAGGTTGAGGTCGGTGACCATCTGCCGCACCAACACCAGCTGCTGGTAGTCCTTCTCGCCGAAAAACGCGCGGTCCGGCCGCACGATCTGCAGCAGCTTCAGCACGACGGTCAGCACGCCCGCGAAATGCGTTGGCCGCGCGGCGCCTTCGAGTTCCTCGCCCAGTGGTCCAGGCTGCACCGAGGTGCGCATGCCGTCTGGATACATGTCCGCGGCGCCCGGGGTGTACGCGATCTCCACACCTTCATCACGCAGCGCAGCGAGGTCGTCCTCGAGCGGACGCGGATACGCGTGGAGGTCTTCGCCGGCGCCGAACTGCAGTGGGTTGACGAAGATCGACACCACCACGACGGCCCCTTGGACGCGCCTGGCGGCCTGGATCAATGACAGGTGCCCCTCGTGCAGGGC
Source organism: uncultured Actinomycetota bacterium (assembly GCA_963851115.1). Lineage (GTDB taxonomy): Bacteria > Actinomycetota > Actinomycetes > Mycobacteriales > Mycobacteriaceae > Mycobacterium. Next base: position 111,530 of record CAWKOI010000013.1, on the reverse strand, counting down.
GCCCATCGTCGGCACGAGCATGATCCTGCGGCCGGTGGCCCGCAGCGCCCGGGTGACATCGGAGACGTCGCGCGGGCTGGAGTAGACGTTGAGCTCACCGGCGGTGAACTGCGGCTTGCGGTCGGTCATGGCTGCCCCGCCTCGGCGAGCACGGCGAAGACGTCTTCTGGGGCGTGCGCGCGTTGGGCGGTGCGCAACGAGTTGCCCCGATACGCCTGCGCCAGTTCGGGATCCACTTCGGCCAGTGCTCGCAGATGTCTCGCAACCGCGGCAGCGTCACCGCGGGCGACCGGGCCCGTCAACGCCGCCTGCCCGCGCTGCAGCGCGTTCTCGAGCGACGCCCTCGCCAGCGGACCGATCACCCGCTCGGCGATGCCGCCGGGTGCGTCGCCGACCAGTTCCTGTCCCAGCAGTTCCTGACCCCACAATGCGGCCCTCAGCGCCTCAACCGCGTCGAGCAGGACGGTGACGACGTGATTGCTGGCATGCGCCAGGGCCGCGTGGTAGAGCGTGCGGGCGTCCTCTCGGACCCGGAACGGCTCGCCGCCGATCTCCAGCACCAGCGACTGGGCGATCGCGTACCCGACCTCGTCGGCGGCGGTGATGCCGAAGCAGGTGTCGGGCAGCCGATCGATTTCCTCGTCGGAGCCGGTGAATGTCATGGCTGGGTGGACGGCCAGCGGGATGCAGCCTCGTTCGGTAAGCGGGGCCAGCACGCCGACGCCGTTGGCTCCGGACGTGTGCACGACGATGGTGCCTGGGCGCACCGCTTCGGTGGCGGCGAGCCCCGATACCAGCCCGGACAGTTCAGCGTCGGGAACCGCGAGCAGCAACAACTCGGCGCGGCCTGCGACCTCGTCCACCGGCAGCACCGCGGTGTCGGGTAGCCGGCGCTGCGCGCGCTGCCGCGATGCCTGCGAAATGGCGCTGCAGGCGACAACGACATGCTCGGCGCGCTCGAGCGCGACACCGAGCGCAGTGCCCACCCGACCAGCAGAAATGATGCCGATCGTGAGCCGCGCCGGACGGAATCCTTCGGGGGTCCCCATGCAGACGACCTCGCTGAATGTCAAAACTTTGTTCGTTCCGGTCCTGCGGTGCGGGTACCGGACGGTCGATAAGAGGTTATCTCATTCGTCGCGGCGGCGACGGCCGCCTCCGGTGGGCGTGGCCTGGAGCCTCGCCAGCAGCTCGGCAACCGACTGGCCCCCGGTGGTCTCCGCCTCGTCAGCGCCGCGATGCCGCGGCGCGGCCGGGGGCGGGGGCGGCTGTTGCGGGGGCTCCGGCTGCGGAGGTGGTTCGGGGTGTGGCGGCGCACCCCCGGATTCGGCGGCCAATGTCGGCGGCGCTGGCGGTCGACCCGGATCGGCCGCATCCGGCGGTGCGGAGTGGCGTCCGCGGCGAACGTCGGCGGGCGGAGACTGCATCGCCGGCTCGGGGGCCCGCCGCCTGCCGACGTACTCGCCCGAGGAACCGTTTTCGGCGATGGGTGACGCCCAGTTGCTGCCGGGCGCTCCGGCGGGAATCCATTGTCCTTCGGCAGGAGCCGGCTGCCAGTCCGTCGACGACGGTGCCTGCGAGACGGCAGGCTCGGGCTCGGGTCGCGGCGGCGGAGGTGGCGGTGGGGGCGGTTCGGATGCCTTTGGCGGCGGCTGCGGTGGCGGCGACCATGCGTGTGGCGGCGTCTCATCGGCCGAGTGCCGCCAACCCGGCGGCTCCGCCTCTGACGGCCTGCGGTGCGCACCCTCAGAAGCCGCAGGCGGCGGCACCCGTTCGGGCTCCGGTGGATGGGGTTCGGCCGGCACGTCGATGATGGGGCTTTCCTCGGTGCGGACGTCCGTGTCGCGGTGGCCGTCTTCGCGATCCTCCGTGTCGATTCGGCTGCTGGTCACCCGGCCGGTGGTTTCAGCGTCCCGGGCCCAGTCGCTGTACGCACGGACAGTGGTGCGATCGGTTTCGAGCGCGGGCCGGTGCGACAGGTCGGCATCGAACAGGATTTCCAGGTTGGCGCGTAGCGCGGCCAGTTCGGCCCGCAGACCGGCCACCTCGTCGGCTGCCTGGGCACGCAGCTCCGAGGTCAGCTCACGGCGCAGCTGTGTCTCCACAGACAGCTCGTACTCCCGCCGCGCCGAGATCTCGCGGTCCAATTGCAAGTCGTAGACCAGCTTCAGATCCCGCACCTTGGCCTGGTCCATATCGCTCTGCCGCCGATAGATGACCGACACGAATGCGGCCACGACCGCGGCCCACAGGGCGAGGATCACGGCCAGCTTGAGCAACTCCACCCGGTTGGTGAAAACCAGGGCAGAACTCGCCACGATTGCGAGCACCAGCAACACCGTCAGCAGCAACCAACTCGGCCTGCGGCCGCCGCGCCGAGACCGGACGCTGCGGGTCGGATCGGTCATGGGCCGACTGTACCCGCCACAGGTCACCTCGCGTGTCGACCGCTTCGGCGATTCGGCTACCCGCCCGCGGCCACGAGTTACTCCGTCGCTCCGTCAGCGTTTTCCGGCGGCTCATCCGGGGACTTGCAGCAATGCTGTAGCCACAGCGCCGCGACAACCAGCGCGAGCGCGCACACCGCGGCCACAACCGCGCCTGCGGTGTCTTCGCCGGCCACTCTCAGGGTGCTGCGCCGTGGCAAAAGGTAAACCAATACCCCGACCCACCAACCCAGCACGAGCGCTCCCACCCACGCCGACGCCTTGGCGATCAACACGGATCTGGCCACCGCGAGCGGATGCAGCCAGCCCCGCGCGTCTCCGATCTCTCCGTCGTTGATTTTCGCCCGCACGTAGAACGCCCACCCCGCCTCCGCGATCGCCACGGCCAGAAGTGAAACGCCGGTCAATAGAGTGATCGGCGGAAACCACCGGTAGGTCAGCACCACCAGCAGGTAGCCCGCCACGGCGGCGAGCACCGTCGCGGCCGTCAAGTCACGTTTGCGGGTCGGGCCCATCAGGCGTCCGATGCTTGGCGGCCCAGCACCAGGCCGGTCAGCCGCACTCCGTCGCGCTCGGCGGGCTCGAGTTCGGACAGCAGCCCGGCGACGGGCCGCCGCGCACCGGCGACCGTGAGCGTGGCGTCGGGGTCCACCGCCAGCCACGGGATCAATACGAACGCCCGTAGATGGGCGAGCGGATGCGGCAACGTGAGCTCCTCGTCGCGCAGGATTATTTCGAGATCGCCGGCCTCCGTCGTCTCCCTACAGACGACTAAATCCACATCGAGAGTGCGCGGACCCCAGCGCTCGCCGCGCACCCGGTTGGCGGCTTGTTCCAGGTCCTGCGCGCGGCGGAGCCAGCCGTGGCCGTCGAGGGCGGGGTCATCGGCGATCAGCACGGCGTTGAGGAACGGCCCCTGCTCGACGCCGCCCCATGCGGCCGTCTCGTAGACCGGCGACACCGCATGCACCGCCCCGTCGAGACCGTCCACCACCGACTGCAGCCGCGCCAACCGGTCGCCCAGATTGGACCCGATGGACAACACCACCGTTGTCACGGCGCACCCCGCTCACCGCGCCGGGAGCGCCGCGCCACCACCGCCACATCGGTGAACTGCAAGGGGATCGGAGCCGAAGGCTTGTGCACGACGACTTCGACGGCGTGCACCCGCTCGTCGGCCATCACGCCTTCGGCAATGTCGCCGGCGACCGCCTCGATGAGCTTCCGTGGCGGCCCGGCCACGATGTCGGCCGCCTGCTGGGCCAGCACGCCGTAGTCGAGGGTGTCGGCCAGGTCGTCGCTGCCCGCGGCGGTGACCAGGTCGATCCACACCGTGATGTCCACGACGAAGTCCTGGCCGTCGCGCCGCTCGTGTTCGAACACGCCGTGGTGACCGCGAACGGTCAAGCCGCGCAACTCGATTCGGTCAGCCATCCGACCAGGCCTCGAGCACCTTGAGGGCATCTACCGAGGCCCGCACATCGTGCACGCGCACCCCCCACGCACCGTGCAGACCAGCCAGCGCAGATATCACCGCCGTGGCTGTCTCCCGGCCGCTCGGCGGCCGAGGCTCGCCGTCCGGCTCCGCCAGCAGCGTGCCAAGGAAGCGCTTGCGGGACGCGCCGACCAGGACCGGGATCCCGGTGCCGACAAACTCGGGCAGCGCACGCAGCAACGCCCAATTGTGTTCTGCGGTCTTGGCGAATCCGAGACCCGGATCGATGATCAGATTGGCCGGATCGACCCCGGCTGCCACGGCGGCGTCGACACTGGCCAGCAGTTCGTCGCGGACCTCGGTGACCACATCGCCGTACGAGGAACCTCATGCGGTCGGGCCGCACCGACCGATCGCCAATGCATAAGCACCCAGGGCACTTTCGCGTCGGCGAGCAGACCCGCCATGTTGGGATCGGCCCGCCCGCCGGAGACGTCGTTGACAATCTGGGCGCCGTTCTCCAGCGCCGCCTTCGCCACCTCCGCGTGCATGGTGTCGATGCTTACTGTAATACCTTGTCCGGCAAGTTCTTTGACTACGGGCAGCACACGTGCCGTTTCCACCCCCGCGTCGATACGGGTGGCGCCGGGCCGGGTTGACTCACCGCCGACGTCGACGATTGCGGCACCCTCGGCGGCCAGTGCAACACCATGCTCGACGGCACGGTCACGGTCGAGGAACAGTCCCCCGTCGGAGAAGGAATCGTCGGTGACGTTCACGACCCCCATGACCTGCACGCACGTTCCCGAAGGGACCATAAGGCTGGGTGGGCTCACTTGTGCAAGATGAGATCCAGCGCCTCGGCCCGCGATGACGCATCGCACTTGAACTGTCCGCGCACCGCCGATGTGGTGGTGACCGCGCCCGGCTTGCGCACCCCGCGCATCGACATGCACAGGTGCTCGGCCTCGACCACCACGATCACACCGCGCGGATCCAGCTTGCGCATCAGCGCATCGGCGATCTGCGCGGTCAGCCGCTCCTGCACCTGCGGGCGCTTGGCGTACAGATCGACCAGCCGGGCGATCTTCGACAGCCCCGTGACCCGGCCGTCCTTGCCGGGGATGTACCCGACGTGCGCCACCCCGTGAAACGCCACCAGGTGGTGCTCGCAGGTGGAGTACAGCGGGATCTGCTTGACCAACACCAACTCGTCGTGCTGCTCGTCAAAGGTGGTGTCCAGCACGGTGTCCGGGTCGGTATAGAGCCCGGCGAACATCTCCTTGTACGCGCGCGCCACCCGAGCCGGCGTGTCCTCCAGACCATGCCGGTCGGGGTTCTCCCCGATCGCGATCAACAGCTCGCGGACCGCCGACTCAGCGCGCTGTTGGTCGAATGCCGGGGCGGTAAACGTGGCCGAGTTGTTGTGCGACCGCGTCATCTAAGCCTCTTTTCGTGATCAGCCGTGTGCCGGCGGTTTAGGCCGGCTGTTGTCCTGGCCCGGGTCCTCATTCGGGTTGGGCGCGGGTGCGCCACCCTGTGGTGCAGGTTGTCCGGGCTGCGGGTAGGGCTGATACGGGGGGTACGGCTGTTGCCAGTGCGGCGGCGGATACCAATAGCCTTGCGGGTGCTGCTGCGGTGCAGGCGGCTGTTGCTGTGGGTGCGGCGGCCAGCCCGGGGCGTGCCAACCGGCGGGGGCGCCGTAGTCGGGCTGGGTCGGTGCGTTGGCGGGAACTCCGTTGCCGCCTGCGCCGTTTGTGCCGTTTTGGGGCGCCGCTTCGGCGGCCTTGGTGGCCTGCGCGATGGCGGCCTTGAACGCCGGCTCGGGAACCGGTTTCGGCCACTCCTCGCCGCGCTCGATGGCGAGCTCGCCCGGCGTTTTGATCGGCGGCTTGTCGGACGGGACGCGACCGCCGAAATCGTCGAACATGGTCAGCCGCGGCCGCTTCTTGACGTCGGCGAAGATGGCTTGCAGCTCGGCGCGGTGCAGGGTCTCCTTCTCCAACAGCTCGCCGGCCAAGGTGTCGAGCACGTCGCGGTATTCGGTGAGGATCTCCCACGCCTCGGTGTGCGCGGCCTCGATGAGCTTGCGCACCTCGTCGTCGATGATCTGCGCCACCTCGTGGCTGTAGTCGGCCTGGGTGCCCATGGTGCGGCCGAGGAACGGGTCGCCGTGCTCGGTGCCGTAGCGGACGGCGCCGAGCTTGGAGCTCATGCCGTACTCGGTGACCATCGCGCGGGCGATCTTGGTGGCCTGCTCGATGTCGGACACCGCGCCGGTGGTCGGCTCGCGGAACACCAGCTCCTCGGCGGCGCGTCCGCCCATCGCGAACACCAGCCGGGCGATCATCTCCGAGCGGGTCATCAGGCCCTTGTCGTCCTCGGGCACCGCCATCGCATGCCCGCCGGTGCGGCCACGGGCCAGGATGGTCACCTTGTAGATCGGGTCTATGTCCGGCATCGCCCAGGCCGCCAGCGTGTGGCCGCCCTCGTGGTAGGCGGTGATCTTCTTCTCGTGCTCGCTGATGATGCGGCTCTTGCGGCGAGGTCCGCCGACGACGCGGTCGACCGCCTCTTCAAGCGCTGGGCCGGTGATGACCGTGCCGTTCTCGCGGGCGGTCAGCAGTGCCGCCTCGTTGATGACGTTGGCCAGGTCGGCGCCGGTCATGCCGACGGTCCTCTTGGCCAGCCCGTCCAGGTCGGCGTCGTCGGCGATCGGCTTGCCCTGCGAGTGGACACGCAGCACGGCGCGACGGCCGGCGAGGTCGGGGTTGGACACCGGGATCTGGCGGTCGAAGCGGCCGGGCCGCAGCAGCGCGGGGTCGAGGATGTCGGGCCGGTTGGTGGCCGCGATCAGGATCACACCCTGTCGGTCGCCGAAGCCGTCCATCTCGACCAGCAGCTGGTTCAGCGTCTGCTCGCGTTCGTCGTGGCCGCCGCCCAGGCCGGCGCCACGCTGGCGGCCGACCGCATCGATCTCGTCGACGAAGATGATGCACGGGCTGTTCTGCTTGGCCTGCTCGAACAGGTCGCGGACGCGGGAGGCGCCGACGCCGACGAACATCTCGACGAAGTCCGAGCCCGAGATGGTGAAGAACGGCACCCCGGCCTCGCCGGCGACAGCGCGGGCCAGCAGCGTCTTGCCGGTGCCGGGCGGGCCGTAGAGCAGCACGCCCTTGGGGATCTTGGCGCCCAGCGCCTGGTACCGCGACGGGTTCTGCAGGAAGTCCTTGATCTCGTAGAGCTCTTCGACCGCCTCGTCGACGCCGGCCACGTCGGCGAAAGTGGTCTTGGGCATGTCCTTGGAGAGCTGCTTTGCGCGCGACTTGCCGAAGCCGAAGCCCATCCGGCCGCCGGACTGCATGCGGGAGAACATCACGAACAGGCCGACCAGCAACAGCAGCGGCAGCAGGTAGATCAGCAGCGAGCCGAGCATGCTGCCCTGGTTCACGACGGTATTGGTCTTCGCGCCCTTCGCATTGAGCGCGTCGAACAGCGTCACCCCGTATCCGGTGGGGTATTTGGTGATGATCTTGTCGCTGTTCTCGGTGTCGCCGTTGCCGTTCTTCAGCTCCAGCCGCAGCTGCTGCTCACGGTCGTCGATCTGCGCGCTCTTGACGTTGTCGCTGTTGATCTGGGCCATCGCCACCGAGGTGTCGACGGGCTTATACCCGCGGGTGTCGTCGCTGAAATAGAAGAACGACCAGCCCAGCAACAACACCACGGTGATCGCGGTGAGCGTGCGGATCACATTTTTCCGGTTCATCAAGCATCGGCCGTAGTCGGCCAGGTCCTTCCAATACGCGCAGCTGGGATAGTTCAGGCTACCGCGAGACCAACGAACTACAGTTCCCGACGGTTCTGGATCGCCGCGCTCTGTCGCGCATGCCGTGTTAGGTCGTGGCCGAAAACTGCAACTGACGACCTATTACTCCGCGAGATGCACGTAAGCGACGAGAAGTGCGAGTAGCGACGTCGCTAACGTGCTTCTCGCCGATGCGAGGCCCTTTCCGAGCAGGCAGCCCTGTGCTTGGGTGAGATCGTGCTCACATCGACCGAACGGTTAGTTGAGACGAATGGGGTACAGCTTCGAGTGATCGAGGCCGGCGACCGCGGCGCGCCGGTCGTTGTGCTGGCCCACGGCTTCCCGGAGTTGGCCTACTCGTGGCGCCATCAGATACCCGCGCTGGCCGACGCCGGCTACCACGTATTGGCGCCCGATCAGCGCGGGTACGGCGGATCTTCCAAGCCGGTGGCGGTCGACGCCTACAACGTCGTCGAGCTCAGTGCCGACATCGTCGGCCTGCTCGATGACGTCGACGCCGAACGTGCGGTGCTCGTCGGCCATGACTTCGGCGGCGTCGTGGCGTGGACGGCGCCACTGCTGCATCCGGACCGGTTCGCCGGGATCGCCGGCTTGAGCTTTCCGCCCGTCCCGCGCTCGCGGGTGCCGACCACGCAAGCCTTCCGCAAGGTGTTCGGCGAAAACTTCTTCTACATCCTCTACTTCCAGGAACCAGGTCCGGCCGACGCCGAACTGAGCCGCGACCCCGCCACCACGATGCGCAGGTTGATGGGGTCCCTGACGACCACCGATGAGGCGGCGGGACTGCGGATGCTCACGCCCGGCCCCGAAGGCTTCATCGACCGCATCCCCGAACCGGACGGCCTGCCCGACTGGATCAGCCAGGACGAATTCGATTACTACGTCGATGAATTCACCCACTCCGGCTTCACCGCACCGTTGAACTGGTATCGCTGTTTCGACCGCAACTGGGAGCTGACCGCGACGACGCCGGCCGCGACGATCTCGGTGCCGTCGCTGTTCATCGGCGGAGCCGCCGACCCGACGCTGGTCTACACGCCGCGTCACCGTGTTCGCGAGGTGGTCGCCGGCGACTACCGCGAACTGATGGTCGACGGCGCCGGGCACTGGATACAGCAGGAGCGCCCGAACGAGGTCAACGAGCTGCTGATCGAATTCCTGTCCGGATTGGAGCCATAGATGAGCCGTCCATTGAACTTCGGGGTGTTCATCACCCCGTTCCATCCGGTCGGCCAATCTCCCACCCTCGCACTGGAATACGACCTCGAGCGGACGGTTGCGCTGGATCGGCTCGGCTACGACGAGGTGTGGTTCGGCGAGCACCACTCCGGCGGCTACGAGCTCATCGCCTGCCCCGAGGTGTTCATCGCCACGGCCGCCGAGCGCACCAAGCACATCCGGCTGGGCACGGGCGTGGTGTCGCTGCCGTACCACCACCCGCTGATGGTGGCCGACCGGTGGGTGCTGCTCGATCACCTGACCCGCGGCCGGGTGATGTTCGGCACCGGGCCGGGGGCGCTGCCGTCGGACGCCTACATGATGGGCATCGACCCGGTCGAGCAGCGACGGATGATGCAGGAGTCGCTGGAGGCCATCCTGGCGTTGTTCCGGGCCGCGCCCGACGAGCGCATCAGCAGGCACTCCGACTGGTTCACGCTGCGCGATGCCCAGCTGCACATCCGCCCGTACACCTGGCCGTATCCCGAGATCGCATGCGCGGCAATGATTTCCCCGTCCGGGCCACGGTTGGCAGGCGCACTGGGCACCTCGCTGCTCTCTCTGTCGATGTCGGTGCCGGGCGGTTATGCCGCGCTGGAGAACACCTGGGAGGTCGTCGCCGACCAGGCCGAGAAGTCGGGCCGCGACGAGCCGGACCGTAAGGATTGGCGGGTGCTTTCGATCGTGCATCTGGCCGATACCCGCGATCAGGCCATCGACGACTGCGTCTACGGGCTGGCTGACTTCGCGAACTACTTCGGCGCGGCCGGCTTTGTGCCGCTGTCGAACTCCGTCGAGGGCACTGCGTCTCCGCGCGAATTCGTCGCAGAGTATGCGGGCAAGGGCAACTGCTGCATCGGCACACCTGGTGACGCGGTCGCCTACATCCAGGACCTGCTCGAGCAATCCGGCGGGTTCGGCACCCTGCTGCTGCTCGGCCACGACTGGGCGTCGCCACAGGCGACCTACCACTCCTACGAGCTGTTCGCCCGTGAGGTCATGCCGCACTTCAAGGGTCAACTGACTGCGCCGCGGGCGTCGCACGACTGGGCCAAGGGCATGCGCGACCAACTGCTCGGCCGCGCAGGCGAGGCCATTGTCAAGGCGATCACCGAGCACACCGACGAACTAAAGAGCGGGAACAGAGCTGATGCGCGCTGTCGTATTGCGCGACCGGCAGATGGTGTTGCGCGACGACGTGCCCGAGCCGATTCCGGGCCCCGGCCAAGTGCTGGTTGGCGTGACGGCATGTGGGATCTGCGGCTCCGACCTGCATTTCGCCAAACACGGCGAGACGATGCTCGAACTCGGCCAGCAGATGCAGGGCTCCTCGAACGGCGATCAGAAGACCGGCGGAGTTCGCGGAATCACTGCGTGCCATCTCCGAAGGCGACATCGACGTCGGCCCGCTGATCACCGGTGAGGTCTGCCTTGACGGTGTCAGTGCGGCGTTCGACGAGCTGGCCAAGCCGGACACGCACTGCAAGATCCTGGTGACGCCGTAACGGTAGGGTGCCTGGCATGCCGATCGCAGCGAGAGCGAAGTTGCCCACCCGACTCCTTGTCCTCCTCGCGGCAGTCCTCGCCGTTGTCCTGTCGGGTTGCGACGCGTCGTCCGGTCCGATCGTGTCCGATAACGCCCAAGTACGGCAGGTCACCGTCGTCGGCGCCGGCGAGGTGGAGGGCACGCCCGACACGCTGACCATCAACGCGGCGATGGAGATCATCGCCCCCGATGCCGCCGGTGCGCTGAACCAGACCAGCCAGCGTCAGCGGGCGGTTATCGACGCGCTGGTGGCTACGGGTATCGACAGCAAGGACATCAACACCTCCCAGGTGAGCGTGCAGCCGCAGTACGCGGGCGGCGACAGCACGAACATCAGCGGCTATCGCGCGAGCAACGCCATTGACATCAAGATCCGCCAACTCGACGCGGCGTCGCAGGCGTTCGCGGCGATCGCAAGCACGGGCGGTGATGCGACGAGGATCAACAACGTCACCCTTGCGATCGAGGACGATTCACAGCTCGTCCGCGAAGCGCGCGCCCGGGCGTTCAATGACGCCAAGAGCCGGGCCGAGCAGTACGCGTTGTTGTCGGAACTGGACCTGGGCAAGGTGATCTCGATATCGGAGGCGCCGTCTTCGACGCCACCCATTCCGTATCCGGGCACGAGGGGCGGCGCCGCGGAGATGGCCGCTGTCCCGATCGAGCCCGGCCAGCAGACCGTCGGGTTCAGCGTGACGGTGGTCTACGAGCTCACCTAGCCCGCAGGCGCGATGTCGACCGGGATGCCGTTGAGCACCGCGGTGCCTGACAGCGGATCGAGGTGGTTGCCGTCGTTGAGCTGGTTGACGTTCACGCCGGGGTGGGCCGCCGCGACGGTCTGCCCGGTGCCGCCGCGGTCATGACCCCAGCCGTGCGGCAGCGAGACCACACCGCGGCGCATATCCTCGGTGGCCTCGACCGGTGCCAGTAGTTCACCACCGGGTCCCTTGACGACGGCCGTATCGGTGAGGCCGAGCTCGGCGGCGTCGTCCGGATGGATCCGCAGAGTGCACCGGTTCGTGCCGCCGGCGAGGGCAGGCAGGTTGTGCATCCAGCTGTTGTTGGAACGCAGATGCCGCCGGCCGATGAGTACGAACCCGTCGGCTCGACGGCCGAGCGACTCCCGAAGCCGCGCCGCGTCGGCGATGAGCGGCTCCGGTGCGAGTTCGATTCGCCCCGTCGGGGTTCGCAGCACCTCGGGCAGGCGTGGTTGTAGCGGGCCGAAATCGACGCCGTGCGGGGCGGCCGTAAGCCGTTTGAGCGTCAGCCCGTCGGGGTTGGCGCCGAACGCGTCGCCATAGGGTCCGAGCCGAAGCATCATGTCGAGCCGTCGTTCATAGCCAGGGCCGGGCGCAAGCATCGCGGTCAGTTCGTCGACGGGCCGACCGGCGACGGGCGAGTGCGGATCGGCGGTCTCCTTGGCCAGGGTCGTCGCGATGACCTGCTCGTCGACGAGACCGGGATCGCCGTCGGGTCCGACGCCGTAGAGGATCAGCGCGATGCGGGACAGGATCTCCGGCTCGTCTGGACGCCCATCGGCCAGTGGTAGCGCCGGCGGCGAGTACCGCGCGTTGTTTCGCACCGCCAGATTGTTGAGTGCGAAGTCGAAATGGGCGCTCTGCGATGGCGGCGGTGGCGGCAGGATGACGTCGGCGTGCCGCGTCGTCTCGTTGAGGTAGGGGTCGATGCTGAGCATGAACCCGACGCCGTCGAGCGCGCGGTCGAGCCGTTCACCGTCCGGCGCGGACAGCACCGGGTTTCCCGCGATCGTGATCATTGCCTTGATCTGGCCCTCGCCCGGGGTGTCGATTTCCTCGGCGAGTGCTGCGGCGGGTAGCTCGGACAGGGCTTCGGGGTAACCGGACACGCGGCTTTGCCAGCGGCCGGTTTTGAACCCGCGGCCCGGCTTGGGCGGCCGCGGTGCGGGAACCGCCGCTCCAAGTGGGAACATCGCCCCGCCGGGGCGGTCGAGGTTGCCGGTCAGGACATTGATGACGTCGACGAGCCAGCTGCACAGCGTGCCGAATTCGACTGTGGACGTACCGATTCGGCCGTAGACGGCCGCAGAGGGGGCGGCGGCGATCTCGCGGGCCAGGGCGCGGATCTCGTCGGCGGGCACGCCGCAGTCGGCGGCGACGTCGTCCGGTGAGAACCCGTCGGCCAGCGCACGGACGTCGTCGACACCGTTGACGTGTTCGGCCACTCCCCCCAGATCCGGTGCAACAAGGCCTTCTTCGAAGAGCACGTGCACGACCGCGAACAGCAGCGCGGCGTCGGTGCCCGGCCGGGGAGCAATGTGGCGATCGGCCAGTTCGGCCGTGCGTGTGCGGGCCGGGTCGATGACGGTGAACCGGCCGCCGCGCTTACGCAGCGCCCTCAGCTTGCCGGGGAAGTCGGCGGCCGTGGCCAAACTTCCGTTGGACACAAGGGGATTCGCGCCGATGATCACCAGGTAATCGGTGTGGTCGAGGTCGGGCACCGTGAACGCGACGGGGCTGCCGAACATGTAGCCCAGCGCTACATGCTTGGGCATCTGGTCCAGCGTGCTGGCGCTGTACACCTGATGCGTGCCAAGCGCGCGAATGATCAGTGGCGCGTACAGGCTGCCTGCGACGGTATGGGCGTTCGGGTTGCCCAGGTAGACCCCGACCGATGTCCCGCCGTGCTCACGGATGACTTCGCCGAGGCGATCCTCGATGACCGCGTATGCCTCGTCCCAGGTCGCTTCGACCAGGGCGCCGTTGCGCCGGATCAGCGGCCGCGTCAGCCGGTCGGGATCGTTGTCGAGTTCGGCGAAGCTCGCGCCCTTCGGGCAGATGAATCCCGCGCTGAAGACGTCCTCGCGGTCACCGCGGGCACCGGTCACCCGGCCGTCGTCGATAGTGAGCGTCAGGCCGCAGGTGGCCTCGCACAACGGGCAGATCCGCAGGGCTGTCTGGGGCTGGGCCATATTCTTGCTCCTCACGTCCGCGCCCCAATCTTGCGCCGACTACAGCTGCTCGTACACCTTGGGGTCCAGCGTCCCGATGTAAGGCAGGTCGCGGTAGCGCTCGGCATAGTCCAGGCCGTAGCCGACCACGAACTCGTTGGGAATGTCGAAGCCGACGTAGGCGATGTCGCACGTCGGCGCGCACGGCATCGGGCTTGCGCATCAGCGTGCACACCCGCAGCGATCGCGGATGCCTGGTCGCCAGGTTGCGCAACAGCCAGGACAGCGTCAGCCCGGAGTCGACGATGTCCTCGACGATCAGCACGTCGCGATCGTTGATGTCGCGGTCGAGGTCCTTGAGGATGCGCACCACGCCCGACGATGACGTCGACGATCCGTACGAGCTGACCGCCATGAACTCCAGCTGGGTCGGCAACGGAATGGCCCGCGCGAGGTCGGTGACGAAGAACACCGCGCCCTTGAGCACCGTGATGAGCAGCAGGTCCTCGTTGCTCGCGGCGATGGCCTCGCGATAGTCCTCGCCGACCTGTGCGCCCAGCTCGGCGACGCGCGCCTGGACCTGATCCGACGAGAGCAGCACCGACTTGATATCGCCCGGGTATTGCTCGGCGGATTGCGACGGCACGTCCACAGCGTGCCATGTGACCGGCCCCGCGACCAACGCGGCGTCTGATCACACCGGCTCGGTGTGCAGCGTCAGCATCCCGTCGCGGCGGCCTGCGATGAGGCGCTGGCTGCGCAGCGGCGACCCGACAGCCACGCCACCCTGCCCGCGCCACGCCGTGACCAGCGTGTCCACGCCGCGAATCTGTTTGTCGGTCAGCCCGCTTGCCCCACCCGCAAGCAGCCACCCGCGAATCACCCTGCGCCGGACGGCCTCCGGCAGCGCGGCCAGCCGGGCGACGTCCAGTCCCCCGCCGGTGCCGACGTCGGCCAGCGCCCGCTGGGCCAGCTCGTCGAGGGTGTCGGTGTCCTCGCGAAGCGCGGTCGCGGTGCGGGCCAGCGCTTCGGCGACCCCGCCGCCGAGCACCTCCTCCAGCAGCGGCAGCACCTCGGTGCGCAGCCGGGTGCGGGTGAACCGGCGATCGGCGTTGTGCGGGTCCTGCCACGGCGACAGGCCCAGCTCTGCACAGGCGGCGTGTGTAACGGCGCGGCGGATGCTCAGCAGCGGGCGGTACCAGGGCGGGTCGCAGGGGCGCATGCCGGCGATCGAGCGGGCACCCGATCCGCGGCCCAACCCCAACAGCACGGTCTCGGCCTGGTCGTCGAGCGTGTGCGCCAACAACACCGGCGCGTCGCCGCGCGCCGCGTCAAGCGCCCGGTAGCGGGCGGTGCGAGCCGCGGCCTCGGGACCGCCCGTCGTGCCGACTTCTACGCAAAGCACTTGAGCGTCAACGCATCCCAGCGCCATCGCCTGGTCTCGTGCGGTGGCCGCCACCCGCTCGGAGTCTGCTTGCAGGCCGTGGTCGACGATCAGCGCGGTGGTCGGCTTCACCGCGGCCGCGACGGCGGTCAGCGCCAGCGAGTCCGCGCCGCCGGACATTGCGACGCACCAGCGTTGGTCGCCGGCGCTGTAGTCGCGGGCGAACGTCGCGACCGCCGTCTGCAGCGTCGCTACAGCACCCTGTCGATCCATCGCTGCGGCTCGTCGATTTCCGTTGGCAGCGGCAGGGTTTCGGGCCCGGACCAAACCGTGTTGAACCGGGCCATGCCAACCCGGGACACCACGTGGTCGACGAACGCCTTGCCGCGGGTGTACTGGCTGAGCTTGGCGTCGAACCCGAGCAGTGCCCGCACCACCCGCTGCAGCGGCGGCTGCTTGCGTTGACGCCGTTCGTCGAACCGGCGGCGGATGGTGGCCACCGACGGCACCACCTTCGGCCCGACGGCGTCCATCACGTGGTCGGCGTGGCCCTCCAGCAGCGTGCCCAGCACCAGCAGCTGGTCCAACGCCTTTCGCTGCGGCTCGGACTGCACGGCGCGCAGCAGTCCGATCATGCCGGTCGAATTCGGTTCGCGCGCAGCACCATTAACACCGCCGCCGTTGCGGCTGCTGCGGACGAAACTCGGCGAGCCGGCCGACCACCTCGCTGACGTCGTCGCCCGCCTCCTCGGTGAGCACGGCCAGCGATCTGCGACATGTGGTCGGCCAGCCACGGATTGGCCCGGAACTGGACCCGGTGGGTGACCTCGTGAAGGCACACCCACAGCCGGAAATCGGCGGGCTGCACCCGCAATTGACGCTCGACGGCGATCACGTTCGGGTACACCAGCAGCAGCTCGCCGCCACCTGGACCGAACGGGTCGTACTGGCCAAGGATGCCCGACGGAGATGAACGCCAGCACGGCGCCGGTCTGGGCGCCGGTGATCCGCCCGGAAATAAGGCCGCGGCTTGGCCCCATCCTTTTCACTGCCGCCCGTCATCACCCGCATGGACTGTGTCGCCGCGCGGATCCACTCGGTGCGGTCCACGATGCGGGCCTCGGGAATCTCGCCGCCCTCGCTGAGCCCGGTGACGTCGCGCACCGGCAGTTCGGAGCTGCGCGCCGCCTCGGTCAGTTGCTCGATCACCTGGCGGTGGGTGTAGTCGGTGGCCGCCGGCCCCGGCCGGGCCAGCTTGGCGCCGACGGCCGCGGCGAACTCCCAGTCGACGGCACGGCCGACGGTGAGCTTGGACTTCGTGGACGGGCTCATGTGCTGCATCCGCAGGACCGCAGCGTGGCGGCCAGGTTGTCGATCGCGATGCGGCCGGTCGGCCCGGCGTTGTTGGAGATCAGCGCGAACGTCAGCACCCGCCCGCTCGCGTCGGTGATGATGCCGGCCAGCGAATTGGTTCCGGTCAGCGATCCGGTCTTGGCCCGCAGGAATCCGGCCGCGGCACGACCGCGCATCGGTGTCGAGGTAGCGGTTGGACAGGGTGCCGCTGCCACCGGCGATCGGCAGCAGATCCACCAGCGGCCGCAGATCGGGTTGCGCGCTGCCGGCGGCGGCGTTGACGACCTCGTCGAGCGTTTCCGCCGTCAGCCGGTCATCGACGGACAGCCCGCTGGAGTCCAGCAGCCGCGCGCCGCCGGTGTCGATCTTGGCGCCGTCCAGCTCGTCCAGCACCGCCTCGGACGGCGCCGTCGAAACTCTGCGGACGGTCCGACCGCGGCGGCGACCTCGCGGCCGATCGACTCGGCCATCACGTTGTCGGAGGCGTTCATCATCTCCCGCAGCCGCTCCATCAGCGGCGGCGACTGCACCGACGCGATCTCGTTGCCGCCGCGCAGCCCCGACGGCAGCACCGTGACCGTGGCGGGGTCGACCTCCAACGCCACCGCCAGGGCGCGACCGGCGTCCAGCGCGGGCGTGGTGGACCGCCTCGACTCGACGCTGACCGGCTGCGTGCGGCCGCCGTCGAGCATCACCGATTCCATCGGGGCGATGTCGCCGCCGTCGATGTCGGCGGGATCCCAGCCCGGCGCCATGGTCGGGCCGCTGTAGGTGCTGACGTCGACCTGCACGGCCGTCACCTCGATGCCGCTGCGCCGCACCTGGTCGGCCAGGTCGCTGATCCGCGCCGCGTCCCGGTACCAGGTGTCCTGACCCTTCGGCGCCGCCGACAGCGTCGGATCACCGCCGCCCTTGAGCACGACGACGCCCGGGCGCGTCGCCGGCCAGCACCCGCGTCGTGAGCCGGGCGTCGCGGTCCAAGCGCCAGCAGCGCCGCGGCCGCGGTCAGCACCTTGTTCGTCGACGCCGGCTGCATCGGCACGTCGGCGCCCCGCGCCCACAGCTGCGCGCCGGTCATCGCGTCGGTGATCCGGCCGGTCAGGTTGCCGAGGTTCGGATCGGCGAGCGCCGGCGCCAAGGCGGCGGCCAGCCGGTCGGGCGTCGGCTTCGGGCGCGGAGTCGGCGACGGGCACGATGCCGGGCTTGGCGGTCGCCGCAGGCGGTGCCGGCTTGACGGCCGCCGCGTCCGTGGAGTGCCCGGTGGTGAGCACCGCCGCCACCGCGACGACGGCAGCAACCAGCACAAGGACCGCCACCCCGACCACCACGTGGGTGGATCGCCGCCACCGAGTGGGCCGCATACCTCTCCTGACTCCGTGACCCCGCCGACAGCAGGGTATCGCTCTACTAGGGTTGACCTCCGTCGTCACCCGACGACCCTGATCGAGCACATGGCAAGGAGCCGCGGCGGTGGAGTTCGACGTCGTCATCGAGATCCCGAAGGGTTCGCGCAACAAGTACGAGGTGGACCACGACACCGGCCGGGTGAAGCTGGACCGCTACCTGTACACCGTCGATGGGCTATCCGACCGACTACGGCTTCATCGAGAACACCCTCGGCGAGGACGGCGACCCGCTGGACGCGCTGGTCCTGCTGCCCGAACCGGTGTTCCCCGGCTGCCTCGTGGAGGCCCGGCCGGTCGGGATGTTCCAGATGACCGACGAGGCCGGCGGCGACGACAAGGTGCTGTGCGTGCCGGCCGGCGACCCGCGGTGGGACCACATCCAGGACCTCGGCGACGTCCCGGAGTTCGAGCTGGAGGCGATCAAGCACTTCTTCGTGCACTACAAGGACCTCGAGCCGAACAAGTGGGTGAAGGCCGCCGACTTCGTCGGCCGCGCAAAGGCCGAGGCCGAGGTGCTGGCGTCGCTGGAGCGGTTCAAGACCGGCCACTGATGCAGGAGTTTTCGCCGCTGTAACACGGCGTAACGCCGACGTTCTCTCGGGCTTCGATGATTGCGGTGTGTTGATGCATCAGGGCATGGGGCTCGACGCGTTCAACGCGATGCCGATGCGCCGCGCCGTGCACGCGGTCTACGAGTGTTGCTACAGCGTGCCGCTGGCCGCCGACCTGGCCCGCGGCCGCCCGTATGACATCACGACGCGCTGTTCCGGCAGGCCGACACGCTGTTGTTCGGGCTGTCGGAGGATTCCATCGACTCGATCCTGCAGGCCTACCCGGACATCGGTAGGCGGCCGGGCAGTGAGAAGTCACAGGCCGAGCAGTGCGCGATCTGGTGACGACGAGCCCGAGGTGATGGACCAGCTCGGCGTGGCGTCCAAGCGCTACCTGGAGCATTTCGGCTTCGGCTTCGTGATGTTCGTCAACGGCTACGGCGCCCAGGATGTGCTCGCGACGATGACCGACCGCCTGCTCAACGACATCGACACCGAGCGCAAGGTGGTTCGCAACGAGCTGGCCCGGATCAATCGCACTCGGCTGGATCGCATGCTGGGACCAGAAGGCGGCTACGACAACTGGTGACCCGCTCGCCTACGCTTCGCGAACCAGGTGTACGACGGCTGGGAGCGCCAGCGCTGCCGTCGTCTCGCAGGCACTGCAGCAATGGTCCGAGAACGACCGGCAGGCCCTCGCCATGCTTCTCGCGATTCGCCCATGACCTGACGAGCCCACCGGACCGGACCCTCCGGGCGGCAGCAGCGACAACGTGATTGTGTTCGGCGAATGCGGGTACGGGCGTATTCGTCGGGCTGAGCCGACTGGCGTACGAAGGCGGTCTGCCGACGCGTTGGGCCGCCCACTGGAGCGGGACGGGACGAACGGGAGCCAGACATGACAGAGTCCTCGACCCTCGACCCGGACACCATGGCACCGAGGGCGCGCATTCCGGAGGAGTTCCAGTCCTACAACGTCGAGATGGTCGAGGTGATCGGCGGCCGGTTCTGGAAGCCGTACGACAGCGCGGCCCATCCGCGATCGGCGCCTTCACCCGGCGACCCGGTGGGCATGGCGTCCGCGCCACCGGGCCGGCGAACCACCCCCGATGGCCGCACCGATCAGCGAGACCGCCGCGATGAATCCGACCACCCCCGCGGACATGTTCAGCGTCGGTCCGCATGCCCGGGATGGCCGAGTTCATCGTCGAGGTGTCGAACCCGAAGAGAAAGCCGCCGAGCGCGGCTCCCGCAGCCGCCAGCGTGACGTACCGGGTGTTCACATCGGTCACTCGTGTCGTCACGGCCTCGCCCCTCCGCGCTGTGGCACTGGTGATCGGCATTCCGAGTGGGCACTAATAGCTGCGTATCCCTTACCCAAACTCACGGCTGATGATCGACGTCCTGCGTCAGTTCTCCGCAGCCGACCGCTATGTGCGCGAAGGGCGTTGGGCGGTCGACGGCAATTACCCCCTGACCCGTCAGGTCAGCAACACCCGCGTGGGAATCATCGGACTGGGCCGCATCGGAAGCGCTATTGCCCAACGGCTTTCGGCGTTCGGTTGCGCGATCAGCTACCACAATCGCCGTGAGGTCGCCGACACCCCATTCACCTATGTGGCGTCGCCGCTCGAGTTGGCCCGCCGGGTCGACGTGCTGATCGTCGCCGCGGCCGGTGGCGTCGAAACCCGCAAGCTGATCGACCGTGACGTCATCGACGCGCTAGGCGCCGACGGGTACCTCATCAACATCTCCCGGGGCAGTGTGGTCGACGAAGCGGCGTTGGTGGACGCGTTGACCGCTGGCCGGCTCGCGGGCGCGGGCCTGGACGTGTTCGCCGACGAGCCTCAGGTTCCTTATTGCGCTGCTGAGGATCGACAACGTCGTGCTGCTGCCCCACGTCGCTAGCGGCACGGAACAAACCCGAGCGGCCATGGAGGAACTCACCCTGCGCAATCTCGACAAGTTCCTGGAGACCGGCACGTTGGTGACGCCTGTCCCGATGCCCGTGGCCGCCGGGGGCTAGAAGTTGTTGCAGGTGTTGGCGACTTGCAGAATCACTGGCGTGTACTGCTGAACCGCGGGCACGCTCTGCGCCTGCGCGATCATCGCCCTGCGCCCATCCGGCGGCGCGGCGATGAGTTGTTGCAGCCACGCGTTAGCCGTCGGAGAATCGGACAATTGGCTGGCGAGTTGCGGTGATTGGGCGTTGAGCGCCGCCATCACCTGCGGATAAGTGCACGTTGAGTTGATAATTGGGCTCACATCGGGTTCTGCGGATGCGATCCCAACTCCAGTGGTCAGCGCCGACGCCAGACCGCCAACCGCGACAACCATTTTCATCATCGACATCACTCGCGGAACACCCCTCCAAAAGTCTTTATTAGACGGTAGCAGGAATTTG
Organism: uncultured Actinomycetota bacterium; assembly: GCA_963851115.1. GTDB lineage: Bacteria > Actinomycetota > Actinomycetes > Mycobacteriales > Mycobacteriaceae > Mycobacterium. The sequence goes on along the minus strand of CAWKOI010000013.1, from coordinate 91,031 downwards.
CTCTAGCCGACGACGTCCTCGACCAAGTCGTCCATGGTCCACTCCCTCTGGGGCAGAACGTCTCTGAGCAAGCGAAGAAGCGCGGGGTTGCTGCTATCACCACGCCACACCGCGTCGAGCTCCACCGGCCGCTCTCGAAACGCCCCGATGGACCGGAACACCACCCCGTCGGGGTGCAGCGTGGCAGCCGATGCGGGCACCAGAGCGATGCCGGTTCCCGAGCGCACGAGCACCAGCATGGTATGTACCTGGGTGACGTACTGCACGTAGCGGGGAGTCGCGCCAGCGATGGTGAACGTGCTGATCAGCAACTCGTTGAAATAGCGTGCCTGCACCGGCGAATACATGACGACGTCCTGGCCGTCGAGGTCGTTCAACGTCAGCGGCCTGGCAAGACCGGCCAACGGATGTCCCACCGGCAGCGCGGCGACGAGCTGCTCGTGCAGCAGCGGCCGGGATACCAGGCCGGGTCGCTTCAGCGGCGGGCGCGCCATACCGAGGTCGAGCTCACCGGTCATCAGCCCTTCGATCTGCGCTGCGGTGACCATCTCGCGCAGGTCGAGCTTGACGTCAGGCAGCTTCTCGCGTGCGGCGTCCAGCAGGCGAGGCAGCACAGCGTGCGCGGACGCCGCGGTGAAGCCGACGACGACCGTGCCGAGATCGCCTGCCGGAATGCGCTTTACGGTCTGCGCCGCGCCCTCGGCCAGCTGGAGGATCCGGCGGGCGTCGGGAAGGAATGCGACCCCGGCGGGGGTGAGCGTGACCGATCGGGTGGTGCGGTCGATGAGGTGCACGCCGAGTTCGTTCTCCAGCTGCTGGATCTGGCGGCTCAGTGGCGGCTGCGTCATGTGCAGCTGCTCGGCGGCCCGCCCGAAGTGCAGTTCCTCGGCTACCGCGATGAAGCAGGACAGGCGCGCAAGCGAGAACATCGATGCACTCCTAGCATCACTTGGCGCCGCAAACGCGGCGAACGCGCATCAGTCTAGCGGCGGCCTGGCTACCAGCGGGGGCTGATCGCGCGGTACTCGGGATCGATGCTCTGCATGTATCCGGTGTCGTCGCGGTCGCGGATGCCGCAGCGCACGTACTGCTCGTGCAGTGCGTTGAGCTGCTCGTCGTCGATCTGGACGCCCAGCCCGGGCGTGGTCGGCACCGGCACCGAGCCGTTGACGAACTCGAGCGCGCCGGGCTTGACGATCTCCTCGGTCTTCCACGGCCAGTGCGTGTCGCAGGCGTAGGTCAGGTTCGGCGTCACGGCGGCCAGGTGCACCATCGCGGCCAAACTGATCCCCAGGTGCGAGTTGGAGTGCATCGACAGACCGAGGCCGAAGTTCTCACAGATGCCCGCCAGCAGCCGGGACCCGTTCAGGCCACCCCAGTAGTGATGGTCGGAAAGCACAACGCCGACAGACTGTTTCGCGATGGCCGGCGCGAGCTGGTCGAACGCGACCACGCACATGTTTGTCGCCAGCGGCATCGGAGCCTGCAGTGCGACCTCGGCTATGCCGTCGAGGCCGGGCGTCGGATCCTCGAGGTACTCGAGCACCCCGGCCAGACCGGAGGCGACCTTGATCGAGGTCTGCGGGCTCCACGCGGCGTTGGGGTCGAGCCGCAGTGGGTGGTCCGGGAACGCGGCCCGCAGCGCTTCGATGGCGGCCATCTCCTCCTCCGGAGGAAACACGCCACCCTTGAGCTTGATTGCGGTGAAACCGTATTCGGCAACGATCCGCTGCGCCTGCACGACGATGCCTGCCGGATCGGAAGAACTCGCGCAGCAACGCCGCGGTCAGCGGTTCGTTGCCGGTTTCGAGTGCTTGATAGAACGCCAGCGCAAGCTCGGGCGCGAACGCGAAGGTCGCCGACGAGTACAGCGTCACGCCGATCGCGCGATACGCCTGTTGTGACACCTCTGCGGTCGGCAGGCCGTTGAAGAACTGGAAGGGCTTACCCGTCGGCGCCAGGGCATCGGTCACGGCGCGCACGATGCGCGAAACCTGGTCGAGATCGCCTGTGCCGTCCTTGAATCCGACAATGTTCTCGATCTGAGCGACCTCGATAGCCGAGGCTTCGGTGTAGCGCGCGTTGTTGCGGTTGTAGACGATCACAGACAGGTCGGTGACCTGAGCGACAGCGCGGGTGTAGTCCACCAGGCCGGCCTGCGGCACCTCGACGAGATATGGCGGCAGCAGCAGCAATCCGTCGGCGCCCGCCTCGGCTGCGACCCGGGCGAACGCCTTGGCCTGGGCGATCGATCCGCCAGCGCCTGCGTACACCGGGACCCGGCCGCCGACCACGTCGACCGCGGTGCGCACGATGCTGCGCAGTTCCGATGCCTCTAGGGCGTGAAACTCGCCAGTGCCGCAGGCGATGAAGACACCGCCGGGGCCCGCGTCGACCCGTTGGCGACGTGCTGCGCCAACCGTTCGGTATCCACATCACCCGATTCGGTGAATGGGGTGACGGGAAAGAACAGGACGCCATCAAAGGCGGGGTGCATTCCGACTCCTCGCAGTGTTTTCGTGATCCGGTCAGTCTTTGGTCAGGTCGCCGTCGATGCGGCGCCATAGCCGCTCGGGGTTTTCGTCCGCAATCGGGCTGGGAAGCAGCGTCTTTGGCACATCCTGGTAGCAGACCGGCCGGACGAAACGCTCGATTGCGCGCGCACCGACCGAGGTGGTCCTGGAGTCCGAGGTCGCCGGGTACGGCCCGCCATGCACCATCGCGTGCCCGACCTCGACACCGGTGGGCCAGCCGTTGAACAGGATCCGACCGGCCCTGAGCTCGAGGATCGGCAGTAGCTCCAGAGCATCTTCGTGGTCGGCTTCGTCGGCGTGCACGGTAGCCGTCAACTGACCCTCGACATGCGCCGCGACCTCGCGGAGCTCGTCGGCATCCGTACAACGCACGAGCACGCTGGACGCCCCGAACACCTCAGCCTGCAACGTGTCCGAGGCCAGGAAGGTTGAGGCGTCGGAACTGAACAACGCGGCGCGGCACACGGTGGGTGCGTCGTTGGCCACCCCGCGAGCGATCAGGTCTGCCTCGTTCTGCAGCGCCTCGACGCCGTGACGATAGCTGTCGGCGATGTGCGGCGTCAGCATCGCAGTCGGGGTCGTCTCGGCCAGTGCGTCGCGCGCGGCGGCGATGAAATTGTCCAGGTCTGGACTGTCGACCGCGATCACCAGCCCGGGGTTGGTGCAGAACTGTCCCGAGCCCATCGTCAGCGAAGCCACGAAGGCGCGACCGATATCGGCGGCCCGGTTGGCCAATGCACCGCCGAGCAGGAACACCGGGTTGATCGAGCTCATCTCGGCGTACACGGGGATCGGCTCGGGCCGCGCGGCCGCCGCGGCCACCAGCGCCGTCCCGCCCGAACGGGATCCGGTGAACCCGACCGCCTTGATGCGGGGATCGGTCACCAGCGCGGTGCCGAGCTCGGGGCCGTACCCGTACAGAAGCGAAAAGGTCCCGGCAGGAAGGCCCGCCGCGCGCACCGCGTCCGTCACCGCACGCCCCACCAGTTCGGAGGTTCCGGGATGGGCATCATGCGCCTTGACGACGACGGGGCAACCGGCGGCCAGCGCCGAGGCGGTGTCGCCGCCGGCCACTGAGAACGCGAGGGGGAAGTTGCTGGCGCCGAAGACAGCGACCGGCCCGAGCGCGATGCTGCGTTGGCGAATATCGGGGCGGGGTAAGGGTGTCCGATCCGGCTGGGCCGGATCGATTCGCGCCTCGTTCCAGCTGCCCTCACGCACCACCGCGGCGAACATGCGCAATTGGCCGGTGGTCCGGCCGACTTCGCCGGTCAGGCGCGCCTCGGGCAGGCCACTCTCGGCGGCGGCGCGGGCCACCAATTCATCGCGGATCGCCTCGATGTTGTCGGCGATCGCTTCGAGGAACGACGCGCGCTGCTCACGCGAGGTACCTCGATATTCAGCGAATGCCGTGGCGGCCGCTGCGCAGGCAGCCTCGACGTGTGACGCATCGCCGTACCGGTATGCCGGCTCCAGCTCGGATCCGGTGTTGGGATCGAAGCCGCGGATCTCGGCTCCCGATCCGCGCACCGGCGACCCCGCGATGATCATCTGTCCGGTCAGATCAGTTGTAGACGACATCATGGAAGTCATACTTGCAGGTTATTGGCGGGATAAATACATGTCCAAGTCAAATATTGGCCTGAATCATTCACTGTTTGCATCAATCCGCTGTATTCGAACTCCATCGGCCAGGCACTGGGTATCGCTTGTTGCGGCGCCTACTCGCGATTCGCCGCAACAAACGCAACAGTCTCGTAGGTTGCACGGCATGAGCGACGTCGTGAAGGGCCACTGGGATACCAGCTTCGACAAGGTCGCGGACGCGCTGGCCGAGGAGATCGTCACAGGTGAGGAACTCGGGGCATCGATAGCCGTCGACATCGACGGTGAGCTTGTCGTCGACATCTGGGGCGGTCACGCGGACCGCGCCAAGACGGTGCCCTGGGGCGAGGACACCATCGTCAACTTCTTCTCCTGCACCAAGACACTCACTGCGCTGGCGGCATTGATCGCGATCGACCGCGACGCGATCGATGCTTTCGCTCCCGTCGCAAAGTACTGGCCGGAGTTCGTCCAGAACGGCAAGCAGGACATCGACGTGCGTCACCTGTTGTCGCACACGTCGGGCGTCTCCGGATGGGAGGCCCCGTTTGGCATCGAGGAGATCTACGACTGGGAGAAGGCGACCAGCCACCTCGCCCGTCAGGCGCCGTGGTGGCCACCCGGAACGGCATCCGGCTATCACGCGGTCAACTACGGACACCTGATCGGGGAGGTGATCCGGCGCGCTACGGGCAAGACCCTCAAAGAGTTCGTCCGTGACGAGATCGCGGCGCCTCTCGGTGCCGACGTTCAGATCGGCGTGCGTAGGGAGGACGAGCATCGCACCGCGGAACTGATTCCGCCTCCGCCGCTGGACCTGCCGCTGGACGCCATGCCGGCCGACCATCCGATGATCAAGACGTTCGCGTCTTTCCCGCCTGACTCGAATGGTGCCGAGATCGCGGAGACCGAGGGGTGGCGTCGCGCAGACATCGGTGGTGCGAATGGCCACGGCAACGCCCGCGCACTGGCGCGGGCACTGTCACCAATCTCCTTGGGAGGCAAGGCCAACGGCGTGCAGTTGCTGAGTCCGGAGACCATCGACCTGATATTCCGAGAACAGTCGAATGGCCCCGACCTCGTGATCATGGTCCCGCTGCGGTTCGGTATCGGCTTCGGGTTGCCCTCACCGGAAAGCGTTCCCGCCATTCCCGAGGGCAAGATTTGTTTCTGGGGAGGTTGGGGCGGCTCGATGGTCGTCATGAATCCCGAACACCGCGCCACGTTCGCCTACGTGATGAACAAGATGGGGCCGGGCACAACGGGACCGAACGCACCAACCGATACGCGTCGCTGATCTACGACGCCCTCGGCTGACCCCGCACAGACAGCCGGTGCAGCACGTCGCGGCCCAGGACCCGGAGATCCTGCCGCGGTGACGCCGGAATCAGGGTGACGCCGTCGGCCACGTCAGCCCTGTCGATGTCGGAGATCAACCCGGCCAGCCCGTCGACCGTTCCCGCGTAATGCACCGTTGCGCCGTCCGGCTCCAGAACTCTTTGCGCCGAACGGAAATCGCCTGCGACCGCGACGGTCACGTCGAGAATCACCGCGACGTCCTCACCGTGCGCTCGGATCCGGGCGCTGGTTCGTCGCGCCTGCTGCAGATCTAAAGCGGCCACCCGCACAGTTCGCTGATCGCCGTGCGTCAGCTCCGTCCAGCTGCCGGGTGTCTCTGCCACGAATAGCCGCACGGCGCCACGCTAGTTGCGCCGTGCACCGCGGTCGACGGTTGGGATCAGCGGGAATCCAAAGGTTCCTCTGATTCCTCGGCGTCCTCGGCCGAGGGCTTCCCGCCGTTTTTCACGTCGTGCACCCGCGTCTTGTACAGGCTCGCGGCCGTGGTGATTATCAACGTCACGATGATCACGCCCAGGCTGAGCAGCGTCGGGATCTCCGGCACCGGAACGTGTTCACCGCCGTTGATGAAGGGCAGCTCGTTCTCGTGCAACGCGTGCAGGATCAGCTTCACGCCGATGAACGCCAGGATGAAGGCCAGTCCCTGCGAGAGGTAGACCAGCCTCTTGAGCAGGTCGCCCAGCAGGAAGTACAGCTGGCGCAGACCCATGAGCGCGAACACATTCGCCGTGAACACCAGGTACGGCTCCTGGGTCAGGCCGTAGATAGCGGGTATGGAGTCCAGCGCGAAGAGCAGGTCGGTGGTGCCGAGCGCGACGATGACGAGGAACATCGGCGTCATCAGCCGTTTGCCGTTCTCCTTCACCCACAGCTTGAGGCCGCCGTCCCACTTGTCGGTGAGGCTCAGGTGCTTGCGCGCGAATCGCACCACGAAGTTTTCGGCGTCGTCGTCGTGGTCGGTGTCGCGGACGAGGTTGAACGCGGTGTAGACCAGGAACGCGCCGAAGGCGTAGAAGACCCACGAGAACTGGTTGATGGCCACCGCGCCCAGCGCGATGAAGATGCCGCGGAAGATCAACGCCAGGATGATGCCCACCAGCAGTGCCTGCTGCTGATACTTCTTCGGCACGTTGAAGCTGGCCATGATGATCAGGAAGATGAACAGGTTGTCGACGGACAAGCTGTACTCGGTGAGCCAGCCGGCGAAGAACTCCAGCCCGAACTGGCTGCCGTGGAAGAACCACACCCACAGCCCGAACGCCACCGCGAGCCCGATGTAGATCGTCAAGTACGTCGCGGTTTCGCGCTTCGACGGTTCGTGCGGCCGACGTCCGATCACCACGACATCGAACAGCAGGACGGCGATCGTCACGCCCAGCGTGATGATCCACTCGAGTTGGGTTACGTTCACAAAACCTCCGGTCGTCGAACAACGCCGGAGGTCTCTCCCACCGTCACATTCGTGGCGGTCCGCAGCACCGGTCGTCCGATGACGGTCGACGTGATGACGACGCCGCGGCGAAGGAATACTCCCCTCCCCGGCCAATTGTGCCAGGCCAGTGGGGCCAGGCGAAATCCGGGCGGGCCGAACGGCGTGAACTTACGGTTACGTCGTGACCGACACCCATTTGCCCGGTGTCTTTTCAGACATGCAGCCGGTGCTCGAGCACTACGGCTACCTCGCGGTAGGCGGATTGGTGCTACTGGAGGACTTCGGCGTGCCGGTGCCCGGCGAGGCTCATCGCTGGTATCTGCCGCCGCGACTCTTCGGCCGGGACCGGCCGCTGGCGGAGCGATTCGGCCGCTACATCTTGCTGACGCCGGAGCGGCTCGACCGGGCCGAGGGCTTCTTCAACCGGCACGGCGGCAAGGTCGTCACCGTCGCGCGGTTCATCGAGGGACTGCGCCAGATCAACGGCCTGCTGGCCGGTATCGCGGGTATGCAATGGCTCAAATTCCTGGGCTACAACGCGCTGGGCGCGGTGCTGTGGGTGGGCACGTGGGCGGGGCTGGGATACCTCGCCGGCGACAACATCGTCGAGATCTACGCCGGGTTCGAGCGGTACAAGTGGTATGCCATCGGGGCGCTCGCAGTCGTTGTCGCAATTGTGATCACACATCGAGTGCGGCGCCGACGAGCGCACCGCCCCGCTTAGTAGTTTTGTAGTCGTGGCGCCGGAGATACCCGCACAGTACGTGCTTTCGCCGTTCGCTCCTGAGCCGCGCACGCTCATCGACATCCTCTACGACACCGCGGGCCGCCACCCCGACTCACCGGCACTCGACGACGGCGAGGTACAGCTCACCTACGCCGAGTTGATCGCCGACATCGAGGAGAGCGTCGAATGGCTGGCCGCCCGAGGCATCGGCCGCGGTGACCGCATCGGCATCCGGATGCCGTCCGGCAGCTACGCGCTGTACGTGGCGATCCTCGCGACACTGGCCACCGGCGCCGCGTATGTGCCGGTCGACGCCGACGACCCAGAGGAGCGCGCCGAGCTGGTGTTCACCGAGGCGAACGTCGTGGCGGTGATCACCGAGCATGGCCTGGTCCGGAGATCCGGCTCGTCACGCGGATGGCGCGCGGCATCCCCATTGGGTCGCGACGACGCGTGGATCATCTTCACCTCCGGATCCACCGGCACTCCGAAGGGCGTCGCGGTCACGCACCGCAGCGCGGCGGCGTTCGTCGACGCGGAATCGCAGATGTTCTTGCAGGACAACCCGATTGGGCCCGGGGACCGGGTGCTGGCCGGGCTGTCGGTGGCCTTCGACGCGTCGTGCGAGGAGATGTGGCTGGCCTGGCGGAACGGGGCTTGCTTGGTTCCGGCGCCGCGCTCGCTGGTGCGCAGCGGCATGGACCTAGGGCCGTGGCTGGTGTCCCGCGACATCACCGTGGTGTCGACGGTGCCGACGCTGGCGGCGTTGTGGCCGGCCGAGGCGCTGGAGGCCGTGCGGCTGCTGATCTTCGGCGGCGAGGCATGCCCGCCCGAGCTCGCCGAGCGGCTGGCTGTCGAGGGCCGCGAGGTGTGGAACACGTACGGCCCGACCGAGGCAACCGTGGTGGCGTGTGCCGCGCGGCTCGACGGCAAGGGGCCGGTCAGCATCGGCCTGCCGCTGGCCGGCTGGGACCTCGCGGTGGTGGACAAGGATGGCGCGCCGGTGGGCAGCGGCGAGGTCGGCGAACTGGTGATCGGCGGGGTGGGGCTGGCCCGCTACCTGGACCCGGACAAGGACGCCGAGAAGTACGCGCCGATGCCGACGCTTGGATGGCCGCGCGCCTACCGCAGTGGCGACCTGGTCCGGCTGGAGGCCGACGGCCTGTACTTCGTCGGCCGAGCCGATGACCAGGTCAAGGTCGGCGGACGCCGCATCGAGCTCGGCGAGGTGGATTCCGCGCTGGTGCACCTGCCGGGCGTCAGCGGCGGCGCGGCCGCGGTGCGCCGCACGGCCAGCGGCACACCCCTGCTCGTCGGCTATATCGCCAGCGCCGACCCGTCATTCGACCTGGCGAAGGCGCGCGCGACGCTGGCCGAGACGCTGCCGGCCGCGCTGGTGCCGCGGCTGGTACTCGTCGACGACTTACCCACCCGCACGTCGGGCAAGGTGGACCGCGACGCGCTGCCCTGGCCGCCGCCGGGCGAGACCGAGGAGGAAGCGCCCGACCTGGGCGGCACGATGGGCTGGCTGGCCGGGTTGTGGCGCGATGTGCTCGCCGCGCCGGTCGACGGTCCCGAGGCCGACTTCTTCGCGCTCGGCGGCGGCTCGCTGTCGGCGGCGCAGCTGGTGGCCGCGCTGCGGCAGCGCTACCCGCAGGTGACGGTCGCCGACTTGTACGACCATCCCCGGCTCGGATCGCTGGCGGGATTCCTCGACGACCTCGACCCGCCGCCTCAGGTCGAGACCCGCGTGGTGAAGCCGACACCACGGCTGACCCAGGCCGTGCAGGTGGCCTTGTCGCTGCCGCTGGCCACCCTCACCGGGCTGCAGTGGGTGGTTTGGCTGGCGTTGACCAACAACGTCGTGGCCACGCTGGCCCTGGTGCCGTGGACGGTGACGGTTGGCTGGTGGTGGATCGTCGGCAGTTTCGTCTTGTTCGTCAGCCCGCTGGGCCGGATGGCCATCGCCGTGCTGGGCGCGCGGCTGCTGCTCAGCGGTTTGGAACCCGGCACCTACCGGCGCGGCGGGCCGGTCCACCTGCGGGTGTGGACCGCCGAACGGCTCGCGGAGGCCAGCGGCGCGGAGAACCTGGCCGGGGCGCCGTGGCTGGTGTACTACGCCCGCGCGCTGGGCAACAAGGTCGGCAAGGGCGTCGACCTGCACTCGGCGCCGCCGGTGACGGGGATGGCCAAACTGGGGCATCGCTGTTCGATCGAGCCCGAGGTCGACCTGTCCGGGCACTGGATCGACGGCGACCACTTCCACGTCGGCCGGATCACCGTCGGCAACGACGCCACCATCGGTGCCCGCACCACGCTGCTTCCCGGGGCCGTCGTCGGCAAGAACGCCGACGTCGCACCCGGCTCGGGCGTGGTCGGCAAGGTCAAGAACGCTCAGTACTGGAAAGGCTCGCCCGCGGTGAAGTCCGGCAAGGCACGCCACCCATGGCCGGATCACCGCCCGCCGCGGGCACCCCTGTGGGTGGCCGTCTACGGTATGACGTCGGTACTGCTGGGCGGACTGCCGTTGGTGGCGCTGGCCGCCGGGCTGGCCGTGATCGGATGGGGCATTCGCGACGCGGACTCGCTGACCGCGGCGATCGCACCCGCGGCGCTGTGGACACCGGCGGCCACCCTCGCCGCGGTCGTGACGTATGCGCTGCTGACGGTGATCGGGGTTCGGGCGTTTTCGCTGTGGATGCCCGAGGGCTACCACCCGGTGCGTAGCCGGGTCGGCTGGCAGCTGTGGGCGACCGAGCGGCTGATGGACGCAGCCCGCAACTATCTGTTCCCGGTGTACGCCAGCCTGCTCACGCCGGGGTGGCTGCGGGTGCTCGGCGCGAAAGTCGGCCGGGGAACCGAGATTTCGACGGCGCTACTGATCCCGAAGTTCACCGTCGTCGAGGACGGCGCGTTCCTGGCCGACGACACCATGGTCGCGTCCTACGAGCTGGGCGGCGGCTGGATACACGTCGCGAAGGCGACGATCGGCAAGCGGGCGTTCCTCGGGAATTCGGGCATCACGCAGCCTGGAAGGCGGGTGCCCGACGACGGGCTGGTGGCCGTGCTCTCCGCGACGCCGCACAAGGCCAAAGCCGGTTCGTCGTGGCTGGGCAGCCCGCCGGTTCGGTTGCGCCGCAAGCCGACCGCAGCGGATGTCCTGCGCACCTTCCACCCGTCGCTGCGGCTGAAGTTCTTGCGCGCCATGGTCGAGACGTGCCGTCTGGTTCCGATGGTCGTGACGTTCGCTATCGGGGTGGCGGTGTTGTTCACGGTGCAGTGGCTGGCAGTCTCGTTCGGCTGGCTGTGGGCCGCGCTGGCCGGCGGGTTGGTGCTGCTGGCGGCCGGCGCGATTGCCGGCGGCATTGCGGTGATCGCGAAATGGCTTGTGGTGGGTCGTATCCGCGCAATCGAGCATCCGTTGTGGTCGTCGTTCGTGTGGCGCAACGAGGTCTCCGACACCTTCGTCGAGACCGTTGCCGCGCCGTGGTTCGCCCGCGCCGCCAGCGGCACCCCGGTGATGAACCTGTGGCTGCGGGCCCTGGGCGCATCGATCGGCCGCGGCGTCTGGTGTGAGACGTACTGGCTGCCCGAAGCGGATCTGGTCACGCTCGGCAAGGCCGCCACCGTCAACCGCGGCTGCGTTGTGCAGACGCATCTGTTCCACGACCGGATCATGAGGATGGACACCGTTGTGCTGGAAGAGGGTTCGACGCTCGGGCCGCATTGTGTCGCATTGCCCGCGGCGCGGATCGGCGCCGGAGCGACGGTCGGGCCTGCCTCACTGGTGATGCGTGGTGACGAAGTTCCGCCGTCCACCCGCTGGCAGGGCAACCCGATCGCGCCGTGGAATGCGTTCCGAAAGAAGCGCGGCGATGCGCCGGACCCGGCGCCAACGACCACAGAAGAAAGCGCCGCGTGACGAGGAGCAAGAAAGCCATCAAGAAAGCGACGCCGGTGGTCATCGACCCGTATCTGCCTGCCAACGGCAACTTCGGCTACCGGGTGTCGCGCTACGAGCTGGACCTGGAGTACAAGGTGGCTATCAACCGGCTGTCCGGGTCGGCCACCATCACCGCCGTGACGCTGGCGTCGCTGCGTACTTTCACCCTGGATCTGTCCGAGGCGCTGTCGGTGACGAAGGTGTCGGTGAACGGCAGGCGGCCCGCGCAGTTCCGGTCCTCCGCGGGCAAGCTGCATATCGCGTTGCCCGATTCGTTGCCGGCGGGCGCGGCGATGACGATCGTCGTGCGCTACGGCGGCACCCCGCGGCCCATCCGATCCCTTTGGGGTGAAGTCGGTTTCGAGGAGCTGTCCGAGGGTGTCCTGGTCGCCGGGCAACCCAACGGCGCCGCATCGTGGTTTCCGTGCGACGACCACCCCAGCGCGAAGGCCAGCTACCACATTCGGATCAGCACCGAGAGCCCCTATTACGCAATCGCCAACGGCGAGCTGGTGTCCCGCCGGGCCCGCGCGGGCATGACCACGTGGACGTACGAACAGGCCGAGCCCACGTCGAGCTACCTGGTGACGCTGCAGATCGGCCCCTACGACCGATATCGCCTGGCGAAGAACGGTGTTCAGATACACGCGGTGCTGCCGGACCGGTTGCGCCGCAACTTCGACCACGATTTCTACCGGCAGCCGCAGATGATGAAGCTGTTCGTCAAGCTTTTCGGGCCCTATCCGCTGGCAACGGGCTACACCGTGGTGGTGACCGATGACGACCTGGAGATACCACTTGAGGCGCAGGGCATTTCGATCTTCGGCGCCAACCATTGCGACGGGCAGCGCGGCGCCGAGCGATTGATAGCGCACGAACTCGCGCACCAGTGGTTCGGCAACTCGGTCACCGCGAAACGCTGGCGCCACATCTGGTTGCACGAGGGCTTCGCCTGCTACGCGGAGTGGCTGTGGTCGGAGCACAGCGGCGGACCCAGCGCCGACGAATGGGCACACCACTATTACCAGCGGCTGGCCGACTCGCCACAGGATCTGCTGCTCGTCGACCCCGGACCGCGCGACATGTTCGACGACCGGGTGTACAAACGCGGCGCGCTCACGCTGCATGTGCTGCGGCGACACCTCGGCGACGAGAGTTTCTTTGCGCTGCTGCAAGATTGGACGACACGTCACCGCCACGGCACCGCGGTCACCGACGACTTCACCGGCCTGGCCGCCAACTACGCGCACGAGTCGCTGCGGCCATTGTGGGATGCGTGGCTGTACTCGACGGAGTTACCCACGTTGGACGACCCGTGACCGACGCGGGAACTCCGACCGGGGCGATCACCCGCGCCAGCGTGGCGCGTGTCGGCACCGCAACGGTGCTGTCCGCGCTGTGCGGCTACGCAGTGCTGTATCTGGCCGCCCGCGATCTCGAACCGGCAGGCTTCTCGGTGTTCGGCGTGTTCTGGGGGGCGTTCGGCCTGGTGACCGGTGCGGCGTTCGGCCTGCTGCAGGAGGCGACGCGGGAGGTGCGTTCGGCCCGCTACACCGAGGTCGTCGCCGGGCCGCGTACGCATCCGATGCGGGTGGCGGCGATGGTCGGCGTGGTGGCCGCTGCGGTGATCGCTGCCACCGCACCGCTGTGGTCGGGCCACGTGTTCGTCCAGGCGCGGTGGTTGAGCGTGGCGCTGCTGTGTGTCGGGCTGGCAGGCTTCTGCCTGCACGCGACGCTGCTCGGCATGCTCGCGGGGGTGAACCGGTGGAGCCAGTACGGGTCGCTGATGGTGGCCGATGCCGGTGCACGGGTGGCGGTCGCGGCAGCAACGTTCGTGGTGGGCTGGGGGTTGGTCGGGTATCTGTGGGCGACCGTCGCAGGCTCGATGGCCTGGCTGATTCTGTTGCTCGCCTCGCCGGCCACCCGGGCCGCGGCACGGCTGCTGACGCCCGGCGGCACGGTGACGTTTCTGCGCGGCGCGTCCCATTCGATCGCCGCCGCAGGCGCCAGCGCGATCCTGGTGATGGGTTTCCCGGTGCTGCTCAAGGCGACATCGGGAGATCTTGGCGCGGCGGGCGGCGTAGTGATCCTGGCGGTGACGCTGACGCGCGCGCCGCTGCTGGTGCCGCTGACGGCGATGCAAGGGAATTTGATCGCGCATTTCGTCGACCAGCGCACGCACCGATTGCGGGCACTGGCGGCACCGGCCGCGGTGGTGACAGGGCTTGGCCTGCTGGGTGTGCTGGCCGCCGGGGTCTTCGGGCCCTGGCTGCTGCGCAGCGCGTTCGGGGCCGAGTACCTCGCCGACGGCGCACTGCTGGCCTGGCTGACCGCGGCGGCCGTCGCGATCGCGTTGTTGACACTGACCGGCGCGGCGACGGTCGCGGCGGCGGAGCACCAGGCGTATTCGCTGGGATGGGTTTCGGCGACGGTCGCATCGGCGCTGTTGCTGCTTTGCCGGTGGGCCTGGAGACCCGCACGGTGATCGCCCTGCTGTGTGGGCCATTTGTCGGAATCGCCGTGCACCTGGGCGCGCTTGCCAGGATGCCGGTTCCTGACCATGTATTTTGTGAGGCATCAGTACTCCAGACACGCGTTACGACGACGTTTGGATCGTCGTCCCGGCCTTCAACGAGGCGAGCGTTATCGGCGACGTCATCGCTGACGTTCGGTCCGTTTTCGATCACGTGGTCTGTGTCGACGACGGCAGCCGCGACGACACCGATGAGGTTGCGCTGCGCGCCGGCGCCCATGTCGTGCGCCACCCGGTCAACCTCGGTCAGGGCGCAGCGATCCAGACAGGCGTGGAGTATGCCCGCAGCCGGCCAGGGGCGGCCGTTTTCGCCACGTTCGACGCCGATGGTCAGCACCAAGTGAAGGACGTCGTCCGGATGATCGACCAGCTGTCCGCCGAGGACGTCGACCTCGTCATCGGCACCCGATTCGCCGACCCCGGCGTGGTCAGCCGCACCCCGCTCTCCAAGCGGCTGGTGTTGCGCTCGGCGGCGTGGCTGAGTCCGCGCAGCCGCAGGCTCGGGCTGACCGACGCGCACAACGGGCTGCGGGTGTTCAACAAGACGGTGGCCGACGGGCTGAACATCACCATGAGCGGCATGAGCCACGCCAGCGAGCTCATCGCTCTTGCCTACGAAAACCGTTGGCGGGTAACCGAAGAGCCGGTGGAGATTCTCTACACCGACTACTCGAAGTCGAAGGGCCAGCCACTGCTCAACGGTGTCAACATCATCTTCGACGGCTTGTTGCGAGGGAGGATGTCGCGATGAACTGGATCCAGGCGCTGCTGATCGTGTCGGTGCTCGCGCTGCTGGTCTACCTGTTGCGCTCGCGCGGTAGCGCGCGGTCCAAGGCGTGGGTGAAGGTCGGGTACGTGTTGTTCGTGATCGCCAGCATCTACGCCATCCTCCGCCCGGACGACACCACCGTCGTCGCGAATTGGGTTGGCGTGGACCGCGGAGCCGACCTGATCACGTACATGCTGATCGTCGCCTTCGCCTTCACCACGCTGTCGGCCTACATGCGGTTCAAGGACATCGAGTTGAAGTACGCGCGACTGGCGCGGGCGGTCGCATTGCAGAACGCGCGCGTACCCGAGCAGCGTTAAGAGTCCGTCGGCACCATTGCGCTCAATAGCGCTGTCAGCAGCGCGATCCGGCTGGCCATCACTCGCAATCGAACGACGCCTTACAATCTTTTTTGCTTGCGGAAGAACTCGACCGTCCGGGCCACGCCGTTGTCGAGTTTCACGGTCGGCCGCCATCCCAGCACCGACTCCGCCCGGCTGATGTCCAGGCAGGACCGTTGCAGGTCGCCGAGGCGGGGCGGATGGAACTCCGGATCGTCGGGCGCTCCGACAGCCGATGCGATCGCCGTATGGAGTTGGCGCACTGAGGTTTCCACCCCCGTGCCGATGTTGAACCGCTGGCCTCCCCCGGCCTCGCCGGACGCCCGGACGAACGCGTCGACGACGTCGTCGACGAACACGTAGTCGCGGGTGTCGGTGCCGTCACCGAAGATCTTGGTCGGCCGCCCGGCGAGCAGGGCCTGGGAGAAGATCGCCACAACGCCGGCTTCGCCGTGTGGGTCCTGGCGGGGGCCGTAGACGTTGGCCGGGGCGATGTGCGAGCACTCCATGCCGTAGAGGTTCCGGAAGGTGTTGAGGTATACCTCGCCGGCCACCTTGCTCGCCGCGTACGGCGAGGTCGGGTCGATGGGCGTGTCCTCGTTGGTGGGGTACGAGGGGGGCGTGCCGTAGATGGACCCGCCCGACGAGGTGTGCACGACCTTGCGGACGCCGGCGCGGCGGGCCGCCTCGGCGAGACGCACGGTGCCCACGACGTTGACGGAGGCATCGAACGGCGGATCGTCCACCGAGTGGCGCACCGAGATCTGGGCGGCGAGGTGGAAGATCACCTCGGGACGGGTGTCGGCGAGCAGCCCGATCAGGTCGGCGTCGACGATGTCGGCCTTGACGAACTCGAAGTCGGCGTTGCGTTCGGCCGGGCCAAGGTTCTCGCTGCGCCCGGAGCTGAGGTCGTCGACGCCGACGACGGAATGCCCGTCCGCGAGCAGGCGGTCTACCAGCGTTGATCCGATGAAACCGGCTGCCCCCGTCACCAGTGTGCGCATCGGCTCACCATACCGACGGCCGGTGAGAGCGGCCGTGGACCGTACAGTCGACGCGAGATGAACTGGGTCGCCCGCACCGCTGCCGCGCTGATCGCGGTGCAGCTGGTCATCCGGGCGGTGCTGGCGTTCGGCGGCTACTTCTATTGGGACGACCTGATCCTCATCGGCCGGGCGGGCACACAGGGCCTGCTGTCGCCGGGGTATCTGTTCGACGACCACGACGGCCACGTCATGCCGGGTGCGTTCCTCGTCGCGGGCGGAATCACCCGGCTGGCGCCGTTGAACTGGATCGGACCTGCGATCAGCCTCGTGGTGCTGCAACTGCTGGCCTCGCTGGCGCTGCTGAGGGTGCTGCACGTCATTCTGGGCTGGCGCCCGGTGCTGCTGCTGCCGTTGACGTTCGCACTGTTCACCCCGCTGGCAGTACCAGGGTTCGCGTGGTGGGCGGCCGCGCTGAACTCGCTGCCGATGCTTGCCGCACTGGCGTGGGTGTGCGCCGACGCGATCCTGCTGGTGCGCACCGGCAACCAGCGTTATGCGATCACCGGGCTTCTGGTGTACGTCGGAGGACTGCTGTTCTTCGAGAAGGCCGGCGTCATACCGTTCGTCGCCTTCACCATCGTTGCGCTGTTATGCCCACGTCACGGGGTCGGACTCCGTTGCGGATGGTGTGGCGCCGCGGGATTCGGCTGTGGGTGCCGTCTCTGGCGGTGACGGCGGCGTGGATCGTCGTGTATCTGATCGTCGTCGACCAGAAGCGCTGGAGCTTTGACCTGTCGATGACGTGGGACCTGTTGAGCCGCTCCGATGACTCACGGCATTGTCCCGGGTCTGGTTGGGGGGCCGTGGGATTGGCAGCGGTGGGCGCCTGCTTCGCCGTGGGCGACACCCCCGGTTGCGGTGATGATGCTGGGTTGGGTGGCGTTGGCCGCCGTCGTGGCGGTGTCGTCCGTTCGCAAGGAACGCATTGGCATGGTGTGGTTGGCGGCTCTCGGTTATGCGGTCGCGTGTCAGATCCCGATCTATCTCATGCGGTCGTCGCGGTTCACCGCGCTCGAATTGGCCCAGACCCTGCGCTACCTGCCAGACCTTGTCGTGGTGCTGGCGCTGCTGGCAGCGGTCGGGCTGTGCGCGCCGAACCGCGAGCGATCGCGATGGCTGGACGCGTCGCGGGCGCGGACGGCGGTAATAGTCAGTCTCACAGTGGTATTCGTGGCGAGCAGCCTGTACTCGACCGCCACGTTCTTGACGAGTTGGCGGGACAACCCCACCCAGCCGTACCTGCAGAACGCACGCGCCGGGCTCGCCGCAGCGCGCGCTTCCTCCGACGCGCCACTGCTCGACCAGGAGGTCGATCCGCTGGTGTTACAGCGCGTTGCCTGGCCGGAGAACCTGGCGAGCCACATGTTCGCGTTGCTGCGGGATCGTCCCGAATTCGCAGGCGCCACAACCGAACTGCGCATGCTCGACTCCAGCGGGCGTCTTGTCGACGCGAAGGTCACCTGGGTGCGGTCGATCGTTGAAGGCCCGGCGCCGCAATGCGGCTACTTCGTCCAGCCCGACTTCGGAGTCCGGATGCCGCTCGACGGTCCGCTGCTGCCTGCCGATTGGACCGCCGAGATCAACTACCTCGCCAACCGTCGATGGCTCCATGACGCTGTCGCTGTCGGAGGGCACCGAAACGAAGGTGCCGGTCCGGCCCGGGCTCAACCGGGTGTTTGTGCGGCTGCCTGGCGCGGGCGACGCGATCAATGTGGCTGCCAACACCTCTGCGCTGTCGGTGTGCATCGCGGCAGGCCCGGTCGGATTCCTGGCACCGACATAGTTCTGGCTGGGGGATACTTGGCAAATGGCTAATTCGGTGTCGCTGGTGGCACGCGCCCCGAGGCGTTGACGACTGCCGCAGCCGGCCTCGGCAAGGTGGCGCAGCTCAAGACAATGTGCAGCGCAACGCCCTACGCGACCTGCAAAGCAGCTGGCAGGGCGCAGCGGCGGAAGGGCGCTCTCCAGAGCCGAAGAGCCGCGAGTCATCTATCACTCCAGCGGCTACGCCGGTTTTCCCGCGGCCAACATCGCATGCAAGGTCGCGCGCGAGGTGTTTGACGTGGGGAACCGAACGGTATGCAGCTCGCCCCCGTCCGCCATCGCCGTGTGACAGTCGAAGGCATCGACACCTTCTACCGGGAAGCCGGGCCCACTGACGCGCCGGTCCTGCTTCTGCCGCACGGATACCCCGCATCGTCCTTCGTTTATCGCCATCTCATGGCTGCGCTCGGGGACCGATGGCGGCTGGTCGCGCCGGATATGCCTGGATTCGGTTACAGCGCAACGCCTTCGCCGGACGACTTCGGGTACACGTTCGACGGGTACGCCGAATTCCTGCAAGCGTTCGTCGAGACGATAGGACTGTCGCGTTACGTCGTGTGGCTGCATGACTATGGGTCGCAGTTCGGCTTCCGGCTCGCGCTGTCCGCACCGGAACGGGTTGCCGGGCTGATCATCCAGAACGGCGACATCTACGCCGACGCGTTCGGGCCGAAGTACGACTTCCTGAAGAGGATCTGGGAAAACCCCGGCCCTGACGCGCGACGGCGCATCGCCCAGCACGTCACCCTCGCGGGGTTCGAGAGTGAGTTCCGCGGCGAGCTACCCGACGACGTCGCCGACCGGATCAGCCCTGACCTGTGGACGCTGCACTGGTCGCTGATGTCCACCCCGGAGCGACTGGCGAACCTCATCCACCTGCTCGAGGATCAGCCGTCGACGCTGGACTGGTTCGGCAAAGCAGCGTACCTGCGCGAGCACAAGCCGCCGACGCTGATCGTGTGGGGCCCTGCACGACGGCTACATGCCGGAGGAATCGGCGCGCGCCTACCATCGCGACCTGCCCGACGCGCCGCTGCATCTGCTCGGCGGCGGTCATTGGCTGCTGGAGACCCACCTCAGCGAGGTGGTGCCGCTGGTGGAGGACTTCTTGAGCCACCTAGGAGAATCGAACTCCTGACCTATTCATTACGAGTGAATCGCTCTACCGACTGAGCTAAGGTGGCGTGCTCACGACGAGCGCTCGCGCGAGGAGCCGAGTCGCCGTACGGGCGGGACGAGTCTACGGCAGGGCCCACCGAGCGCCCAAGTCAGTCAGTCGCGCAGCGCCCGCCCCACCGTGGCCACCATCGCATCGACCGCGAACTTCGGTTTGACGTTCACGGCCAATGCTTCGCGGCACTCCAGCACCGCCTCGATGCAGCGCAGCAGCTTCTCCGGCGACGCGTGCGCGGCCATCGCCGCCACCCGATCCGCCATGTCCGGATGGTTGGCCTGGATCTCGCCCGCTCCGGACGACACCAGTAGCGCATCGCGGAAGTATGTCGCCAGATCGATCAGCGCCCGGTCCAGTGCATCTCGGGATGCGCGCGTCTGGCGCGACTTCTGCCGTCGCTCAAGGTCTTTGATCGCACCCGTCGCGCCGCGCAGCGTGCCCGCAGTGCCCTTGCCCGTGCCACCCGCACCCAGCGCCGTTCGCAACTCCTCCGTCTCGGCCTCGTTGCGGTCCTCGGTCAGGGCGCGCGCTTCCGTCTCGGCCGTGGCCACCAACTCCTCCGCCGCGGCATAGGCCCGCGAGGGCGTCGCCGCGTCACGCGCCAAGCCGAGCGCCCGCTGCCTGCGCTCCCGCGCCTGCTCGTCGGTGGCCAGCCGGCGCGCACGCCCGACGTGGCCGCCGCTGACCGACGCCGCCCAGCCGGCTTCCTCAACGGAAAGCCCATCGGTCTCGACCAGCACTCGGGCGATCGCGTCGACGGGCGGCGTCACCAGCGCCACATGCCGGCAGCGGGAGCGCAGCGTGATCGCGATGTCCTCGGGATCCACCGACGGCGCGCACAACAGGAACACCGTCGACGGCGGCGGCTCCTCGACCACCTTGAGCAGCGCATTCGCCGCGCCCTCGGTCAGCCGGTCGGCATCCTCGATCAGCACGATCTGCCATCGCCCGGTGCCCGGCCGCCGCGACGCGATCTGCACGATGTTGCGCATCTCGTCCACGCCGATCGACAGCCCCTCCGGGATGATGCGCCGCACGTCGGCGTGCGTACCGGCCATCGTCGTCGTACATGCACGACATTCGCCGCAACCGGGCACGCCGTCGGAGGTGCATTGCAGGGCGGCGGCGAAGCACAGCGCCGCGATCGATCGCCCCGATCCGGGCGGGCCGGTGATCAGCCAGGCGTGTGTCATGGTGCCGGTAGACGCAGGAGTGTGAGCCGAATCACCCCGCGCGGCCCGCGCCGCAGACACCAATTCCGCTTCCACGGCGTCCTGCCCCACAAGACGCGAAAAAACACCGGCCATCGTGAATAACAGTAGTGCGGCAAACCGACACGTCTGTCTCACCGCGGCCTATCAGGTCACCGCGGCCCGATACGGTTGACGGGTGACCACCGAGACCGTTCCGATCGGGCGAATCAGCGCATTCGTCCGCTGGGTGGCGCGCACGCCATGGCCGGTGTTCACGCTGGGCATGCTGCAGGCCGACATCATCGGCGCGCTGTTCGTGCTGGGCTTCCTGCGCTTCGGCTTACCGCCCGAGGACCGCATCCAGCTGCAGGACCTGCCGGTCTTCAACCTGGCGATCTTCCTCGCCTACCTGTTCGTGTCGTTCACCGTCGCCTCATATCTCAGCCTGCGCCTGCTGATCCCGGTCATGCGCTGGCAGCGACGGGACACGCTGCTGGGCGAGCGCGACCCTGCCACCACCGAGATGGCCCGCACCCGCGCGTTGAAGATGCCGTTCTATCGCTCAGTCATCAGCGTGACGAACTGGCTCCTGGGCTCCGTCGTGTTCATCGTCGCCAGCTGGCCTGTCGCCAGTAAGTCGGCGCCCGTGATCGCGGTCGCCACCGCGCTAGGCGCCACCGCCACGGCGATCATCGGATACCTGCAGTCGGAGCGGGTGCTGCGCCCGGTGGCGGTGGCGGCGTTGCGCGGCGGAGTGCCGGAGAACTTCCGGGCACCCGGCGTCATCCTGCGCCAGGTCCTGACGTGGGTACTGTCCACCGGCGTGCCCCTGCTGGCGATCGTGCTGACGCTGGTGGCGCGCAAGTTCGAAATCCTGACCGCACCCGCCGAACTCCGCCGATCCTGCTGCTGGCCATCTCGGCGCTAGTGATCGGCCTGGCCGGCACCGTCCTGGTCGCCATGTCGATCGCCGACCCGCTACGCCAATTGCGCTGGGCGATGGGAGAAGTGCAGCGCGGAAACTACAACGCGCACATGCAGATCTACGACGCCAGTGAATTGGGCTTGCTGCAGGCCGGATTCAACGACATGGTGCGCGACCTGGCCGAGCGGCAACGGCTGCGCGACCTGTTCGGCCGCTACGTCGGCGAGGATGTGGCCCGCCGCGCCCTGGAGCGCGGCACCGAGTTCGGCGGCCAGGAGCGCGACGTCGCAGTGCTTTTCGTCGACCTTGTCGGGTCGACGGAGCTGGCGGCGACCCGACCCGGCGGCCGAGGTCGTCAACCTGCTCAACGACTTCTTCCGCGTCGTCGTCGACACCGTCAACCGGCACGGCGGCTTCGTCAACAAGTTCCAGGGCGACGCGGCGCTGGCCATCTTCGGAGCGCCGATCGAGCATCCCGACGCGTGCGGCGGCGCGCTGGCGGCGTCGCGCGAACTGCACGACGAGCTCATCGAGGTGCTGGGCCAGACGGAGTTCGGCATCGGGGTGTCGGCCGGGCGCGCGATCGCCGGGCATATCGGAGCGCAGGCCCGCTTCGAGTACACCGTGATCGGCGACCCGGTCAACGAGGCGGCCCGGCTCACCGAGTTGGCCAAGCTCGAGCCCGGCCACGTGCTGGCGTCGGCGATCGCGGTCAGCGGTGCGCTGGACGCCGAGGCGCTGTGCTGGGACGTCGGCGAGATCGTGGACCTGCGCGGCCGCACCGCGTCTACCCAGCTCGCCCGGCCGCTGAACCTGGTGTCCAGTCAGTCGAGCGACGGCAGGTGTCACAGGAGCGACGGGCGCCGCAGCTCCGCTGTGCGGATCGCGCAGCTGAGTTGCCACAAGATCCTCGGCATTCGATTGCGCCGAGGAATGGTCCTCGAGCGGCTCAAATATTGGCCAGCATCACGTGTTGCTTCTAGCTGCGCCTTTTGGCGGCCTTCTTCGTCGCCTTCTTGGCCGTCTTCTTCGCCCGCTTGACCGGGCCGCGCGCCCGGCGGTCGGCCAGCAGCTCGGCGGCCCGCTCGTCGGTGATCGACAGCACGTCGTCGCCCTTGCGAAGGCTGGCATTGGTCTCGCCGTCGGTGACGTACGGCCCGAACCGGCCGTCCTTGATCACCATCGGCTTGCCGGTCGCCGGGTCGTTGCCCAGTTCACGCAGCGGCGGTGCCGAAGCGCGTTGCCCGGCACGGCGTTTCGGTTCCGAGTAGATCTTCAGCGCCTCGTCCAGCGTGATGTCGAACATCTGCTCTTCGGTGGTCAGCGAGCGAGAGTCGGTGCCGCGCTTCAGGTATGGGCCGTAGCGGCCGTTCTGCGCCGTGATCTCCTCACCGGTGTTCGGATCGGCACCGACGACCCTGGGCAGCGACAGCAGCTTCAGCGCGTCGTCGAGTGTCACCGTGTCCAGGCTCATCGTCCGCAACAGCGAACCGGTGCGCGGCTTGGGCCCGGTGGGCTTCTTGCCCTTCTTAGCGGGCCCGGCTGTTCCTCGTCGCTCGGGCTCGTCCGGCTCGGGCAGCACCTCGGTGACATATGGCCCGTATCTGCCGTCCTTGGCGACGACCTCGTGCCCCGTCTCCGGGTCCACGCCCAGTGAGCGGCCCTCTTGCGGTGTGCTGAACAGCTTTTCGGCCAGCTCGAGCGTCAGCTCGTCGGGGGTGAGCGAGTCGTTGAGGTTGGCGCGCTGCGGCTTGAGCTCACCGTCGTCGCCGGTGACCATGCGCTCGAGGTACGGCCCGTTCTTGCCGACCCGCACATAGATCGGGCGACCCTGGTCGTCGTCAAACAGCTTGATGGAGTTGACTTCTCGAGCGTCGATGCCCTCGAGGTTCACGCCGACGAGCTTCTTCAGCCCGCCCGAACGGGCGATCGACTCCGGCACTCCGTGCTCGCCGCCGAAGTAGAAGTTGTTGAGCCAGGTGGTGCGATGCTCGTTACCGGCGGCGATCTCGTCGAGCTCGTCTTCCATCGCAGCGGTGAAGCCGTAGTCGACCAACCGGCCGAAGTGCTGCTCCAGCAGGCCCGTGACGGCGAACGCCACCCATGAGGGCACCAGCGCGCTGCCCTTCTTGTGGACGTATCCACGGTCCTGGATGGTCTTGATGATCGACGAGTACGTCGACGGCCGGCCGATGCCTAGGTCTTCCAGCGCCTTGATCAGCGACGCCTCGGTGTAGCGCGCAGGCGGCGAGGTGGTGTGCCCGTCGGCGGTCAGATCCTTGGCGTCGACCCGCTGGCCCTGCTCGAGCTGGGGCAGCCGGCTCTCGGCGTCGTCGGCCTCACCGCCAGAGAAGTCATCGAGGCTCTCGACATAGGCCTTCAGGAAGCCGGGGAAGGTGATGGTCCGGCCGCTCGCACCGAACACGACCTGCTGCCCGTCGCTGGACTCACCGGAGATGCGCAGCGAAAGCGTCGTGCCGCGCGCATCGGCCATCTGCGAGGCCACTGTGCGCTGCCAGATCAGCTCGTAGAGCCGGAACTCGTCGGTGTCCAGCTGGCTGTGCAGCTGGCCCGGGGTCTGGAACACGTCACCGGCGGGCCGGATGGCCTCGTGGGCCTCCTGCGCGTTCTTGACCTTGCGGGTGTACTGCCGCGGCGTCGGGTGCACGTACTCCTCGCCGTAGAGCTGGCGGGCCTGATTGCGCGCGGCGGTGATGGCCGACCCCGACAGTGTCGTGGAGTCGGTACGCATATAAGTGATGTAGCCGTTCTCGTAGAGGCGCTGCGCGATGCTCATCGTGCGCTCGGAGGAGAACCGCAGTTTGCGGCCGGCCTCTTGCTGCAGGGTCGACGTCATGAACGGCGCGTAGGGCCGACGCGTGTAGGGCTTCTGCTCGACCGAAGACACCGTGAGCTGCGCGCCGCGCAGGCCCGTCGCCAACGACGACGCCGCGGCCTCGTCGAGCACCAGCACCTCGTCGGGCTTGCGGACCGCTCCCAGCGAGTCGAAGTCCCGGCCGGTCGCCACGCGCCGCCCGTCGACCGAGTTCAGCTTGGCGGTGAACCTGGGCGGGGACGCCTGCGGATTGGAGACGCTGGCATCCAGTTCGGCGGTGACGTCCCAGTAGCCGGCGCTGCGGAATGCCATCCGCTCGCGTTCGCGCTGGACGATGATGCGGGTCGCGACCGACTGCACGCGGCCGGCCGACAGCTTCGGCGCGACCTTCTTCCACAGCACCGGGCTGACCTCGTAGCCGTAAAGCCGGTCCAGGATGCGGCGGGTCTCCTGCGCGTCGACCAGGTCGTTGTCCAGGTCGCGCGGGTCCTCGGCGGCGGCCCGAATGGCCGGCTCGGTGATCTCGTGGAACACCATCCGCTTGACCGGGATGCGCGGCTTCAGCGTTTCCAGCAGGTGCCAGGCGATGGCCTCGCCCTCGCGGTCACCGTCCGTGGCCAGATACAGCTCGTCGACGTTCTTGAGCAGGTCTTTCAGCTCGGCGACGGTGTTTTTCTTGTCCGGGCTGATGATGTAGAGCGGCTCGAAGTCGGCGTCGACGTTGACCCCGAGGCGCGCCCACGGCTCTGACTTGTACTTGGCCGGGACGTCGGCGGCGGCCCTGGGCAGGTCCCGGATGTGCCCTCGGGAGGACTCGACAATGTAGTTGGAGCCCAGGTAGCCAGCTATTTTGCGTGCCTTAGTAGGCGACTCGACAATGACGAGCCGCCGCACACTACCGTTGCGGCCGCTACCGCGGTCCCCGTCAGCCACCTGTGTCTACGCTCCACTTCTCCTGTCGCCTCGGGCTCCGGATATATAACGCCTCGGCGTGGATCCGGCCCCCCTGGCAACTGACAATTTCGCACCCCGCGCGAGCCGACGCAAACTGGCCCCCTCCTGGCGGGTCGCTAAATGCGGGGCCATTGCTCAAACGCTTCGACGTTGCCGGGGGGTTCCCCCACGTTCTCTACCAGGCGCGATAGCCGTCGTCGGCCGCTGATCCGCAGCGCCGGGTGGGACCCTCGGGTGCCGATCAGCGTTGGAGCTATCCCGACCCGCATCATGGCCGAGGCGAGCGGCGAATGCGTGTCTGGGGCGTGCGGGTCCAGGCCGAGCAGGTACCGGTCCGCTTCGGGGGTACCGGCCGCAAGCGTCCAGGCCCGTAGTTCGCGCGGGCCGGGCAGCCATTGTGGAGGCACGGTCTTGACGGCGCCTCGGGTCCAGTCTCGGGCGATGGCCACCAGCCGTGGGTCCACCGCCGTGCGCACCAGCGGCGTGTTCTCGTCGGTGCGCACGATCTCCGGCTGCAGCCCGGCCTCGGTGATCATCTCGGCGAGGGCCTCGGCGCGCCACAGCCGATCGACTACGACGGACAGCCGCGCTCCGCTCCCCACCAGCACCACCTGGCCCGGTGCGGCGAGAATCCCGGTCAGGTCGGCGACCGCAGGCGGCACCGACTCTGCCGAGAAGAACGACAGCTGGCTCACGCAGTCGACAGTAGGCCAGTGGTGCCTAACGAATGTGCCGCCGGGCCGCAGGGGCCCAAAACGGAAACACCCCCGCAGTAGCCGTTACCGGAACTGCGGGGGTTTCCTCAAGCGTGATTGCTTAGACGGCGCGAACGCCCGTGGCCTGCGGGCCCTTGGGGCTCTGACCAACCTCGAACTCGACCTTCTGGTTCTCCTCCAGGGTGCGGAAGCCGCTTCCCTGAATTTCCGTGTAGTGGACAAAAACGTCCGCGGAACCGTCCTCGGGAGCGATGAACCCGAAGCCCTTCTCCGCGTTGAACCACTTCACAGTTCCCTGTGGCATCTCTTGTACTTTCCTTCTCTTCTTACCGGGCGGTTCACCGACTTCCGATGTACCGGGCCAGTTCCGACCGCCATACCTTCGTGGAGTCGTCGGAACTTGACCCGACCTACAACCCTCGCAGGAACCGCGATCGCAACGTCGATCCTGCGAGTGCTGATACACGAACACAGAAGCTGCGACCGCAGTTAGTCAATCATGTTCGGGGCTGTGGCGACAGTCTCGACTGGATCAATTGGTGAACAATTCGTCTACAAACAGGTTTCAGGAGGCCCGCAGTGTCAGATCGGGGGTCGGATTTCGGCCGCGAGTTGCTTGCTTGCGCGGTCGAAGGCACCGATCCGGACGAACACCCGGTGCGCCATGTCGCGGATCTGCCGCCGCGGCGGGGACGCCCCCAGGCCTGGCCGCGGTGGGCCGACCCAGATGTGGTGCGGGCGTTTGTTGATCGCGGCATCGAGGCGCCGTGGTCACATCAACTCGCGGCGGCGAATCTTGCGCACGACGGCCGTCATGTAGTGCTCAGCACCGGCACGGCGTCCGGCAAGTCACTGGCCTACCAATTGCCGATATTGACGGTGCTGAATGAAAATTCGCGGGCGCGCGTGCTGTATCTGTCGCCCACCAAAGCGCTCGGCCACGACCAGCTGCGGGCCGCGGTGGCACTCACCGAAGCCGTGCCCGGGTTAGGGGATGTCGCGCCGAGCTCGTATGACGGCGACAGTGGCGGCGAGGTGCGGCGGTTCGCACGGGAGCGATCTCGGTGGATCTTCTCCAACCCCGACATGATTCACCTCTCGCTGCTGCGCAACCACGCGCGCTGGGCGGTGTTCCTGCGCAACCTGCAATTCATTGTGATCGACGAATGCCATTACTACCGTGGGATTTTCGGATCCAACGTGGCTATGGTGCTGCGACGCCTGCTGCGGCTCTGCACGCGATACACGTCGAGCCCGACGGTGATCTTCGCCAGCGCGACGACCGCGGCACCCGCCGCCACCGCCTCCGAGCTGATCGGCCAGTCCGTCGCGGAGGTGACCGAGGACGGTTCGCCGCAGGGCGCGCGCACGGTGGCGCTGTGGGAACCGGCCATGCGCGAGGACCTAGTCGGCGAAAACGGCGCTCCGGTACGGCGTTCCGCCGGTGCCGAGGCGGCCAGGGTAATGGCTGACCTGATCGCCGAGGGCGCACGGACGCTGACATTCGTCCGGTCCCGTCGCGGCGCCGAGCTGACGGCGCTGGGTGCGCGGGCCCGGCTGGAGGATGTCGCTCCCGATCTGGCCGAGCGGGTGGCGTCCTACCGCGCGGGGTATCTGGCCGAGGACCGCCGCGAACTCGAACGCGGCTTGGCCGAAGGCGAATTGCGCGGGCTCGCCACCACCAACGCGCTGGAGCTCGGTGTCGACATCGCGGGGCTGGATGCGGTGGTGCTGGCGGGCTTTCCCGGCACCGTCACATCGTTCTGGCAGCAGGCCGGCCGCTCGGGTCGCCGCGGGCAGAGCGCGCTGATCGTGATGATCGCCCGTGACGATCCGCTGGACACCTACCTGGTGCACCATCCGGCGGCGCTGCTGGACAAACCGATCGAGCGCGTGGTCATCGACCCCGGCAACCCGTATGTCCTTGGCCCGCAATTGCTCTGCGCGGCGACCGAACTTCCGCTCACCGCCGCGGAGGTGCGGATGTGGAACGCCGAGGCGGTGGCGGAGTCGCTTGTCGATGACGGGTTGCTGCGCCGACGGTCCAGCGGCTACTTCCCTACCCCGGGCGTCGATCCGCATCCGGCCGTCGACATCCGCGGTTCATCGGGTGGGCAGATCGCGATCCTGGAGGCCGACACCGGCCGGCTGCTGGGCAGCGCGGGTGTGGGTCAGGCATCCGCCTCGGTGCATCCGGGCGCGGTGTATCTGCATCAGGGTGAGAGTTATGTCGTCGACTCGCTCGATTTCGAGGACGGCGTCGCGTTTGTGCACGCCGAGGACCCGGGGTACACGACTTTCGCCCGCGAGCTGACCGACATCGTCGTCACTGGGGAAGGCGAGCGAAACATCTACGGGCCGGTCACCGTTGGGCTCGTGCCGGTGTCGGTGACCAACACGGTGATCGGCTATCTGCGCCGCCGGCTCAACGGGGAGGTGATCGACTTCGTCGAGCTCGAGATGCCCACCCGCACTCTCGACACCACCGCGGTGATGTGCACCATCACGCCGGAGGCATTGCAGCACAACGGAATCGATTTGCTGCGTGTACCCGGGGCGTTGCATGCCGCTGAACACGCGGCGATCGGTTTGCTTCCGCTGGTCGCCAGTTGCGACCGAGGCGACATCGGTGGGGTGTCGACGGCGGTGGGCCCGGTGGGCGGATTGCCGACGATATTCGTCTACGACGGGTACCCAGGCGGCGCTGGTTTCGCGGATCGCGGATTCCAGAAGATCGACACGTGGTGGGCCGCGACGGCCGCGGCGATCGAGGCATGCGAATGCCCGCTCGGCTGCCCGTCGTGTGTGCAGTCGCCGAAGTGCGGCAGCGGCAACGATCCGCTCGACAAGGCGGCGGCGGTGAAGGTCTTGCGCCTGGTGCTCGCGCACCTCGCGAGTCACCGGTCGTGAACCGCCCGCAGGGGGCGACCGACCCCTCGACGGTCGCCCCCCACGGTTCCGTGGCTGGGGCGCTGAAGTCGAGCAACGCCGAGCACACAGACGGTTGCGGAAGAACGCCCGGACAACGCGATCCGTTTCCAATCCCGAAGTGCGGGTGCAGACGAAAAGTACCTTGTCGGAGGGGCCGTCGCAACTTAGGAATGCATAACCGA
Organism: uncultured Actinomycetota bacterium; assembly: GCA_963851115.1. GTDB lineage: Bacteria > Actinomycetota > Actinomycetes > Mycobacteriales > Mycobacteriaceae > Mycobacterium. The sequence goes on along the minus strand of CAWKOI010000013.1, from coordinate 62,007 downwards.
AGGCTTTGTGAGGCCTGCTAACAGCGCAGATCGACGGATTCCGTAGCCGACTTCGGCTGTCGGGTCGCTGTCAGCCCACCGGTAAAATGCCGCCATGATCCACGACTGGCTGCTCGTGGAGACACTGGGCAGCGAGCCCGCCGTGGTCGCACAAGGTCGTCAAACCAAGAACTTGGTTCCAATCAGCGCGTTTCTCCGACGCAACCCCAACCTGATGGCGATCCAGACGGCCATCGGCGAGACCGTGCGCGCCGGGCAAGGCCTGAGCAGCATCACCTCGAAGAACGACCGCGTAATTCGTACTGAAGTTGTGCAGATGTCTGATGGGCGGATCCACGGCGTGCACGTCTGGGTCGGTCCCCCGGACATGGAGCCACCCGAGCGCCCGATACCGGGTCCGCTGATTTGGGACTTGTCGAGAGGCACCGCCACTGACACCCCAGAGTCGCTGTTCAACAGCGGGTGGGATCCCGAGAAGGCGGCCACCCACGGCCGCGCGTTCGCCGATGATCTGCCGCGGCGGGACCTCAACCCGAGCGAGGCAAGGGTGCTGTCCATGGCGATCAAGCCCGAGGTGGGCACAGACGTTCTGCAGCGCCTGGGACGTCACCGACCACAAGGGCGAGGCGATCACCGTCGGTTTCGTCGCGCGGGCGCTGATGGAGGACCAGGACGATGGCAGCGAACGGCTTTTCTGCCGCGCGATGAATTGGCGCAGCGAGCGAGAGGGTCCGACCGTTCCGCAGGACTATTTGGCGCAGCGGATCCTCGATGGGCTCGCGCAGCCCGGCGTTCATCGCGCCCTGGTCGACCTGAAGAACTGGACGCTGTTGAAATGGCTGGATGACCCGGTTCCGTTCTTCGACTGGCGGGCCAGCATGACAGGAGAGCACGCCGTACACCCCGCCGATCGTCCCGAGATGGCACGAATGGCAAGCGAATTCGTCCACGGCACCGCGGTGGGCGTGCTGCGAATGGTGGCCAACGGCGGTGGATGGACGCCGGTGCACGTGACGGTGAACCGGGTCGAGCTCGAGGAGAATATCTACGCCGGGCTGGCGACGCTGCGGGAACCCACGGCCGCCGAACTCGCCGCGGCGGAATCCGTCGAACCGGCCGTGTCGAAGCGAAAAGCCCGGTCGCCCAAGGCCAAAGCGCCCAAGGACTAGCCGCCTGCCTCGCCCGGTCCCGCCCGTGCGGCAGCGCGCGCCGGACCGATCCCGAGCCTGCCGAGCACCACCGTGGCGTCGACGGTGACGACCACGTCGAGCTGCTCCACCACGCATCGTGTGACCGCGGTGTGCATCGCCCGCGCCACCACGGACGCCTGGGCACATGCCGCATCGGCGCCGTCCGCGAGCCGGCCGGCAGCGGCCAGCGATGCCAGATCAGCGGCTGCCTGCGCCCGGTGCCGGGCAATCACCGCCGAGCCGACGTAGAGGCCGCCCACGGTGACCGCCAACAGCACCGCCATCATCGCCACGGCCACCAGCCCGGCAGAGCCTCGCTCAGCGCAGACCCGGTTCGACCGCGGCCACCGCCTGCGCAGCGACGGTAACTCCCGGCAACAACGCCGATCTCGTCGTGACGGTGGCGACGACGAATCCCCCGTCGCGACGCAGCTGCACCGCGGCGCCGTCGGGTGCGATGCTGCGCGCGGCATCCGATGCAGAACTGTCGTCGCCGCGCGCCGAGAGCCGGGCGGCCTCCCGCGCGGCGTCGACACAACGCACCTGCATCGACACGGCCATGAGCCCGGACACGCAGAGAATGAGCACGACGACCAGAGCAGCGATCGCGAACGCCGCCTCGACGGTGACACCGCCGGCCTCATCGCCTAGACGTTGGTGTTCAACGCCCGGTTGATGATGTTGGTCAGCGCACTGACAATCGAGTCGCCGGTGATCACCGTGTACAGAATTGCGCCGAATGCCGCCGCCGCGATGGTGCCGATCGCGTACTCGACCGTGGACATGCCGTCCTCGTCGACGGCCAACAACGTGAGCCGAGCCTGCAACGCTCGAATCTCCCCAGTCCCCAGCTTGCGCGTGGTCCCACGCGCGTGGGCCCAGTTTCCTACCATCGGTTTTCCTCCTCATTCTTCGTTCGCCATCACAGAAGCCCCGCCTGCAACACATCGCCGGCCAACCCGGCGACAACGGGCACGATGCCCAGACACAGGAACGCAGGCAAGTAGCACAGCCCGAGTGGTCCGGCGATCAGCACCGAGGCGCGCTCCGCGGCGGCGCCGGCCGAGTCCGCGGCGTCATGGCGTGATTGCGCGGCCAGCTCCGCAACACCCTGCGCCAGCGCGGCACCTGACGCAGCCGATCGCCGCGCCAACCGCAGTAGCGCCTCAGCGTGGTTGTCCAGGCGGAGATCTGGGCCCACGCGCATGGGCCCACGCGCATGGGCCCCGCGCAAGCTGGGGACTGGGGACTGGGGAAATTCGACCAGGCGGTGGCCGGATCAGCACCGAGCGCAAGTAGGTCGGCTGCGCGGTTGAGCAGTCGCGCCAGCTCCACTGGAGCCGACGGGGCCGCTGCCGCCGCGGCCGTCGAGACCGCCATACCGGAGCGCAGGCATGCAGCGAGCACATCGAAGCTCGACGCGGCGGCCAGAGGATCGCCGGATGGAACGCGGTGGTGGCGCGTCCGCGTCGGCGCCGTCTTGCCGGCCCGGATCCGCACTCGCGAGTGATCTCCGCCGACCAGGAGCGCAGATGCCAAAAGCAGGGCGGCCCAGCTCATGTCAGCACCCGCGCGGTGATCCGGTCTGACCAGAGCAGGCCAACGCAGGCGAGGGTGACACCGATGACCAGTAGCCATCCGCCGGCACCGCCGGAAAGCAGGAAGCCCGCGGGGTCGGCTCCGATCAGCTGGCCGAGGCCGACGCCGAGCACCGGCAGTGCGGCCAGCACCGCGGCGGTCGTGCGGGCGCCGGCCATCCCGGCGGCCACGCGCGCCGAGAATCGTTCGCGTTCCACGATGTCGCGCTGCGCGGTTTGCATCAGCGTGGCGATCGCCAGGCCGTGTGTCTGGGCGAGTTGCCAGTACACCGCCAGCCGTTCCCAGTGCGCCGGCAAGGGTGATCGCCGCGCCACGCTGCGCAAGCCCGCGGCAACGTCGGCACCCAGCCGTGCTCGCGCCGCCACTGCGCGGAGCGATGCCGCGACCGCGCCGTCGACCTCGTTGGCCGCCACGTCGAACGCGGCCACCGGATGGGCGCCGACGCGCAGCTCCCCGACGAGGACGTCCAACGCCGCCTGCAGGGCAACGGACTCGGCCGCGCGTCGCTGCAGGCGGAGCCGTCGTCTGAAGCGGAGCGCCACGGTGGCCCCGACGATCGCCGTGGCTGCGATGACCGTGACCGGAACGACGAACGAGAAACCCAGTGCGGCACACGCCGCGATCAGCGTCCCGGGGACCCGGCGGTGTGCCGGCGCGATCAGTCTGAGGCTTTCCACGCGATGTCGCGATGAGGTCGGCGCGATCAGCAGCGCCAGCGCCAGGGCGAGCGCGCTCATGATTGCTCCCTGGCGCGGATGAGCTCCCTCAAATGCTCTGCTCCGCAATCGAATCCGGTGTCAGCGCGCCACGCGGCGGTTGCGCGGACGCGGCCGTCCTCTCCTGTGCGGAGCACCGCGATCTCGCTCAGTCGGCGCCGGCCCGCGCGGTCGCGGCCGACGTGCAGCACCACCTTTACCGCGGCGGCGAGTTGACTGTGCAGAGCGGCGCGGTCGAGTCCGCCGAGCACGGCCAGCGCCTCGAGCCGAGCCGGCACCTCAGCGGGATTGTTGGCATGCACGGTGCCCCCACCGCCGTCATGGCCCGTGTTGAGGGCCGCGAGCAGATCCACCACCTCGGCGCCGCGAACCTCGCCGACCACGATCCGGTCCGGCCGCATGCGCAGCGCCTGCTTGACCAGGTCGCGCACCGTCACCTCGCCGACGCCCTCGACATTGGCGCACCGCGCGACGAGTTTCACCAGATGGGGATGTCGCGGAGCCAACTCCGCGGCATCCTCCACGCAGACGATGCGTTCGTCGGCGGGCACCGCGCCGAGCGTCGCCGCCAACAACGTCGTCTTTCCGGCACCGGTGCCACCCGAGATCAGGAACGCCAGCCGCGCACGGATGATCTCGTCGAGCAGATCGGCTGCCTGCGGTGGGATGGTGCCGGTTCGGGTCAGAGCGGCCAGGTCCTGGCTGGCCGGCCGCAGCACGCGCAGCGACAGGCACGTCCCGTCCGCGGCGATCGGCGGCAGCACCGCATGCAGGCGGACGGTGAACTGGCCCGAGCCCAGGCCGGACAGTTGCCCATCAACCCACGGCTGCGCCTCGTCGAGGCGACGTCCCGCGGCAAGGGCCAGCCGCTGCGCCAGCCTGCGCACCGCGGTGTCGTCGGCGAACCGAATCGAGGTGCGGCGCAAACCGTTTCCGTCGTCGACCCACACCGCGTCGGGTGCCGTGACCAGTACATCGGTGGTGCCGTCCGCGCAGAGCAGCGGCTCCAGAATTCCCGCCCCGGTCAGTTCGGTCTGCAGCACCCGCATATTGCTCAGCACTTCGGCGTCGCCGAGCACTCCGCCGGATTCGGCCCGAATCGCGGCGGCGACCACATTGGGCCGCAGCGGCGCGGACTCCGCGGCCAACCGCTCGCGAACTCGATCGATCAGCGAGGTGCTCATGCCGCGTTCACCGCCGGGTGCTGATGCACCACCGACAGCACCCGTCGCGCCGCGGCCGCCAGCGGGGACCGTCGTCGCAGCCTAAGCCCACCGCGCTCGAGAACGACTGCGATGTCCGACTGTGGACGCATCGCCGCCAGCAGAGGCAGACCGACGATCTCTGCGACGTCGCTCGATCGCAGACCGCCCGGCGCCGGGCCCCGAACCACTACCCCGGCATTGGGATTGATGGTCGATACCCAGGGAGTGATCGCCGCCGCGGCGGCGCACGACCGCACATCCGCAGGGGCGATCAGAACGACGAGATCGGCGGTGTCCAGCGCGATCTCGGCAGCGGCTGTCGATCGCCTCGGCGCATCGCAGATGACCGTGGCGCCACCGCGACTGCCCGCGTCGATCACCGCGCCAAGTGGTGCGGCGTCGATGTCACCGCCGACGCGACCGCCCGACAACACGCTGACCCCATGACGCCGAGGCAACGCGTCGCGCAACGCGGCGAGGTTCAGCCGACCACCCTGCAGCGCCAGGTCGGGCCAGCGCAGACCACTTTCCGACTCAGTGCCCAGCACCAGGTCGATGCCTCCGCTCCACGGGTCGGCGTCGATAAGCAATGCGTCGGGTGCGCTCTGCGCCAACGCGGCCGCGAACACCGATGCGCCTGCCCCACCGCGACCGCCGATCACCGCGATGACCGCCCCGCGACGACCGTCGTCGCGGGCGGCTTCGGCGGCGTCGGACAGTTCGGCCATCAGTACGCCGTCCTCGGCCGGCAGGGTGACAACGTGCTGGGCGCCGACCGCTATCGCGGCTTCCCAGTCGGCGGCCGACGGTTGCGCGCGGCCCACCAGCACGACGCGGCCACGCCGCGGCAGCGCACGGTCGGTGCAGCGGCGAGCGGCCTGCACGTCGAGCAGGACGGCCACCGCACCGGCCCACACCTTGCGGCTGGACGGGTCGGTTGCGTGCACGACGTGAAGTCCGGATGCCGCGGCAACTCGGTCAACGTCATCGCGCAGGGCCGGGTCGCCGACCAGCGCCAAGATCCCGTCTGTTGCCGTCATGACCCCACCCTGCGGGCGGGTGCCGACGCGCCGCTATTGCGACGACGAAGTCTGTGGATAAAGCGCGATGTGTGGACAAACCGTGCGGTATGTAAGTAGTGAAAACCAGATTCCGCAACTACATGACAGTGCGGGATCTATCCGCTAGGCGAACCCTGCCCGAAAAAGGGACGACCCCCGCCAGGGGGGGAGGAGGCGGAGGTCGTCGTGTATCAGCCCCGGGGGGTCGGGCTGATGCACACCCGGCATAAGCCGAGTAATGCTCACTATACACACGGCGGCGTGGAAGGGCGCAAGTACTGCTTGCCACAGAAAGCAGTAGATAGCAGGAAAGATTTGCAGTCACCGGCAGGTGTCGTGAACTGCCAATTTGTACACTCTGTCGCGAATTGTCACGCACGGGCACCTATGCTGGGCGGCGTGACCGCATCCGATTCGGCTAGCGGGGGGTTGGTTGCGCCGCAACTCGGGACGCCGGCCGGCAAACCCATTCGTACCGCCGCCTTCTTCGATCTTGATAAGACGGTCATCGCGAAGTCAAGCACATTGGCCTTCAGCAAACCTTTCTTCGATCAGGGGCTAATCAATCGGCGGGCCGTTCTCAAATCGACCTACGCCCAGTTTCTGTTCCTGATGTCCGGAGCCGACCACGACCAAATGGACCGGATGCGCTCCTATGTGACCAACATGTGCACCGGGTGGGACGTCGAGCAGGTGAAGTCGATCGTCGGCGAGACATTGCACGACATCGTCGACCCGCTGGTGTTCGCCGAGGCCGCCGAGCTGATCGCCGACCACAAGCTGTGCGGCCGCGACGTGGTCGTGGTTTCGGCCTCCGGCGAGGAGATTGTCGCCCCGATCGCCCGCGCGCTCGGCGCCACGCACGCGATGGCGACCCGGATGGTCGTCGAGGACGGCCGCTACACCGGCGAGATCGCGTTCTACTGCTACGGCGAGGGCAAGGTCGAGGCGATCCGTCAGCTCGCCGCCCGCGAGGGATACGCCCTCGAGTACTGCTACGCCTACTCGGACTCGATCACCGACCTGCCGATGCTCGAAGCGGTGGGGCATCCGACCGTGGTGAACCCCGATCGCTCACTGCGCAAAGAGGCCGCGGCGCGGGGCTGGCCGGTGCTGACCTTCTCCAACCCGGTGTCGCTGCGCGACCGCATCCCCGCGCCGTCCGGCGCGGCCGTCGCGACCACCGCGGCCGTCGGGGTGAGCGCACTGGCCGCCGGCGCTCTGACGTACTCGCTGCTGCGACGTTTCGCTTTCTAAGCGCTACGTCGTGTAGTAGCTGGCACCGCGCGGTAACGATCCGGCGTCTCGCGCGAATTGACCCTTGATGTGACGGTGGTCACGGAGTACAAAGGAACCACGGAAGCTTGGAGAGGCCAAGGCCGAGCCGGAAGAGAAGGTTCGATCTCCCGATTCAGGCTACCCAGCACGGATCCCGGCACCCACGCGGAGCACATACCGCGGAATAGGTAAAAGTGTTGCGGGCCTGCGTAATTGCGAAGAGCGGACGGCCACGACGGCCCCTTGGGTGGGGTTGCAGCCGAAGCGCATCGCAAGGACGCCGAGGTCACCCACGCAACCCACATAAGCACGCTTGGTAACCGGAGTCCGTGCTAGCGGGCGGCGAGCCGAATCAGTTCGGAACGTCGCCCGCTTCGTTTTGCTGTGAACAATTACGACGAGGCGGCCTGCGCGATGGACAACGCCTCCCTTGCACCGGCGTGTAAGCCGCGGCAGCTGAGCACCAACCACGCCGCCAGGCCGTCGGGTGTCCCCGACGAGAAGCCCCGAGCCGCAGCGCGATAGTCGCCGGACTGGCGCATCCAGTAGACCTCCGGCACGCCAAGGCCGTGCGGGTCCAGGCCGCTGGCGATGGTCACCAGGCGCGACACGGCACGGGCCACCACGCCGTCGGCGGTGCCGAACGGCTCCAGCGTCAGTAGCTCCCCGTGCACGACCCCGGCGAGTACCGGAGCGGGCACCCCCGTCCCGCCGGTGACGATGTCGGCCAGCAGCTCGAGCCGTCGCCCGACGTCGGCATCTCCGCGCGGGCGTCCCAGGCGCTCGTCGGCGGCCAGGTCCGCGGCCGCCAGCGCGTGCAACCGGGCGATCGCCTGAAGCGGCGCCCGCTGCCACACCCCGACCAACGACGTCGCGCCGCCTTCCAACGCCTCCGACACGCGCAGTGCGCCGGCCAGCACCGGGTCGGCCTCGCCGTCCTCCGACAGCTGCAACGAACCGCCGTCCAGCACCGACGAGGCCCGCGCCGCCCGCAATGCGGCCTCCGCCGCGGTCGTCGGCCAGCCACGCAGATTGGTGCGGTGCCGATGGGCGCGGCCCAGCGCCTCACGCGCCTCCTCGCTGGCCGCCGCCACGCCGGGCAGCTCGGCCAGTGGGGCCAGCGGGTCGGTCACGGCAACCGACGCTAGCCGACCGCTCGGCGCGCAGCATATGCCGCCCACGGCGCGGCTTGTGACTTGCCAACGTAGATGCAACGGTCGGTGACTACGCTCACAGATATGTCCGACACGCGAAGCACACCGAAGTTCCGTCCTCGTACCCGCCGCCCGACGAGTTCGCCGCGCAGGCCAACGCAACCGAGGAGCTGTACCGCGAGGCCGAGCAGGACCGGCTGGCATTCTGGGCCAAGCAGGCCAACCGGTTGTCCTGGGACACACCGTTTACCGACGTACTGGACTGGTCCGAGGCCCCCTTCGCCAAGTGGTTCGTCGGCGGCAAGCTCAACGTCGCCTACAACTGCGTCGACCGGCACGTCGAGGCGGGCAACGGCGACCGGGTGGCGATCCGCTGGGAGGGCGAACCCAATCGGCGACAGCCGCGTGATCACGTACTCCGAGCTGCAGGCGGAGGTGTGCAAGGCCGCCAATGCGCTGACCGATCTGGGGCTTGTCGCCGGCGATCGGGTGGCCATCTACATGCCGATGCTGCCCGAGGCGATCGTGGCGATGTTGGCTTGTGCACGGCTTGGCATCTTGCATTCCGTCGTGTTCGCGGGCTTCTCGGCGACCGCACTGGCGGCCCGCATCGAGGATGCCGAAGCCAAGCTGGTGATCACCAGCGATGGTCAGTTCCGTCGCGGCCAGGCGGTGTCGCTGAAGGAGTCCGTCGACGAGGCGGTCGGACAGGCCGAAAAGCCCAGTCGAGCACGTTCTGGTGGTGCGGCGCACCGGGATTGACACCCCGTGGACCGACGGCCGCGACCTGTGGTGGCACGAAACCGTCGAGCCTGCCGTCGCCCGAACACACCCCCGAAGCGTTCGACTCCGAGCATCCGCTGTTCCTGCTCTACACGTCGGGCACCACCGGCAAGCCGAAGGGCATCATGCACACCTCCGGCGGCTACCTGACGCAGTCGTCGTACACGCACCACAACGTCTTCGACATCAAGCCGGAGACCGACGTGTTCTGGTGTACCGCCGATATCGGCTGGGTCACCGGCCACACCTACATCGTGTACGGCCCGCTGTCCAACGGCGCCACCCAGGTTGTCTACGAAGGCACCCCGGCCTCGCCCAGCGAGCACCGGCACTTCGAGATCATCGAAAAGTACGGCGTCACAATCTATTACACGGCGCCGACGCTGATCCGGATGTTCATGAAGTGGGGCCGCGAGTTCCCCGACGCCCACGACCTGTCCAGCCTGCGCCTGCTGGGCTCGGTCGGTGAGCCGATCAACCCGGAGGCATGGCGGTGGTATCGGGATGCCTTCGGCGGCAACAGAACTCCGGTCGTCGACACCTGGTGGCAGACCGAGACCGGAGCGATCATGATCTCACCGCTACCGGGCGTGACCGCCGCCAAGCCCGGCTCGGCGATGAAACCGCTGCCGGGTATCTCGGCGAAGATCGTCGACGAAGAGGGCAACGAACTGGTGCCCGGCGCCGACGAAGCCGAGCACGTGACGGGCTACCTGGTGCTGGATCAGCCGTGGCCGTCGATGCTGCGCGGTATCTGGGGCGATCCGGAGCGCTACAGGAAACCTACTGGTCACGGTACGCCGAGCAGGGCTGGTACTTCGCCGGTGACGGGGCGCGCGTCGACTCCGACGGCTCGATCTGGCTGCTTGGCCGCATCGATGACGTGATGAACGTTTCGGGCCACCGGATCTCGACCACCGAAGTGGAATCGGCGTTGGTCGGGCATTCCGGCGTGGCCGAAGCGGCGGTCGTCGGCGCCAGTGACGAGACCACCGGCCAGGGCATCTGCGCGTTCGTCATTCTCGAGGCGCACGCCAAGGACAGCGGCGACATGGTGGAGGAACTGCGCGAGCAGGTCGCCAAGGAAATCGGAAAGATCGCTCGGCCGCGGGAGATTCACGTCGTGCCGGAACTGCCGAAGACCCGCAGCGGCAAGATCATGCGCCGGCTGCTGCGTGACGTCGCCGAGGGCCGCGAACTCGGCGATACGTCAACGTTGGTGGACCCCAGCGTGTTCGAGGCGATCCGGGCCGGCAAGTAGTCAGGCAGCGATGAGCTATCAGGCAGCGCCCACAGGGACGAAACCGGATCCCGGTCGGTTCTTGGCGGTGATGTCGGCCAGTTGCGTGTTGAACGACATGGTCACCGCCGGGGTATGCAAGGGGATGTACTTGACGACGCACGTCGGCAACTCTTCGCTGAATGCGCCGTGGATCATGCCGACCAGCCGGTTGTTCACGGTGACCGGCGCGCCGGAATCACCGGGCTGCCCGCAGACCTGGTTGATGATGGTGCCCGGTTCTGTGCCAGGCCCCCACGTCACGCCGCACGAGTAGCCGGTGGTGCGGCCCAGTTTGCAGGCGATGTCGCCGACCACGGGATCGGGCCCGAGCCCGTCGATCTGGAAGCCGTTGATGTTGTTGACCGGCCGGACTTTCTGCGGGTCGAACTGGATCACCGCGTAGTCAAGGGCGTCGTTGCCGGCCACCATCGTGCCGATCACACCGGCGTTCTCGACGCCTTCGGCCGCCACCGTTGCCCCCGGACCGCCGCAATGGGCGGACGTGAAGCCGATCAGGTTGCCGCGGTTGTCATTACCGATCGTGGTGAGCGTGCACAGCGTGTCGCCCTCGACGACGAGACCCGAGCCGCCGCCCAACGCGATGGGCGCGTCGGCGTGGGCAACGCCGGTGGTCATCGACAACGCGGCCAGGGCCACGATCGCCGCAGAAACCATCCGGCAGCGGCCGCTGGTCCTCAAGTGTCTAACCCCTATCGACGTGCCGCGCAACAATCAACGCAGGCAGTCTATCGTCGGCCGGGATCGTTTAGCGGGACGCCACATGGCAACATGAACCGCGACTGACATCAGATGCGGGGAGGAAGTGTTCCGTGAGCGAACGCAGGAATGGCGTGCCGACCACTGTGACCTCTATACCGCTGGTAGACCCGCACGCCGCCAAGGCCGACCCGTCAATCGGTGACCTCGTCAAGGACGCGACGGCCCAGGTGTCGACGCTGGTGCGGGCCGAGGTGGAGCTGGCCAAGGCCGAGATCACCCGCGATGTCAAGAAGGGCCTCACCGGCAGCGTCTTCTTCATCCTGGCGCTGGTGGTGCTGTTCTACTCCACGTTCTTCTTCTTCTTCTTCGTCGCCGAGCTGCTCGACACCTGGATCTGGCGCTGGGCGGCGTTCCTGATCGTGTTCGGGATCATGGTCCTGGTCACCGCGGTGCTGGCGCTGTTCGGTTATCTGAAGGTCAGGCGCATCCGGGGTCCGCAGCAGACCATCGAATCGGTGAAGGAAACCCGCGAGGCACTGACACCCGGTCACGACAAGGCGCTCACCTCGCCCGACGGCCAGGCCGCCAAGGCCTCGACCACCGATCCGTCAGGCTGGTAATGGCCTCGCCGCCCGATCCGTCGGTGGTCCGCATCGACGGTCCGTGGCGACATCTCGAAGTGCACGCCAACGGGATTCGCTTCCACGTCGTGGAGGCCGAGTCGCCCGAAGCGTCTACTACACCGATGACCGAACGGCCGCTGGTCATTCTCCTGCACGGCTTCGGCTCCTTCTGGTGGTCATGGCGCCACCAGTTGCGGAGCCTGACCGGCGCCCGGGTGGTGGCCGTCGATCTGCGCGGCTACGGAGGCAGCGACAAACCGCCACGGGGTTACGACGGCTGGACGCTTGCCGGCGACACGGCCGGTTTGGTGCGCGCGCTCGGCCACGAGGCCGCGACGCTCGTCGGTCATGCCGACGGCGGCCTGGTCTGCTGGGCAACATCGGTGCTGCACCCGCGAGTGGTGCGGGCCATCGCGGTGGTCAGCTCGCCGCATCCGGCCGCGCTGCGCAGGTCCGCACTCACGCGGCGTGACCAGGGCCGGGCACTGCTGCCGTGGATGCTTCGCTATCAGCTGCCGATGTGGCCCGAGAGGTCGTTGATCCGTAATGACGCCGAGGAGCTCGAGCGACTGGTGCGCAGCCGGGCCAGCGGGAAATGGCAAGCCTCCGAAGACTTTTCCGAGACCATCCGGCACATGCGTCGGGCGATCCAGATCCCGTCGGCGGCGCACTCGGCTTACGAGTATCAGCGCTGGGCCGTTCGCAGTCAGCTGCGCGGCGAGGGCCGCCGGTTCATGCGCTCGATGAAGCGGCCGCTGGGCGTGCCGGTACTGCATCTGCGCGGCGACGCCGACCCGTACGTGCTGGCCGACCCGGTATACCGCACACAGGAATACGCCCCGCACGGCCGCTACGTATCAATTACCGGCGCAGGGCATTTCGGCCACGAGGAAGCACCCGAGGTGGTCAACGAGCAGCTCACCCGGTTTCTGCGGCAGGTCTACGGCCGCTAGGCGATACAGGCGCCGGTGGGGACGCGCTGGGTGTTGCCGACCATGTCGAGCTGACGCGAAACCTCGTTGCCGGTGAGCACGAAGCCGGTGTCGGCATCGTCGACCGCTGCGCCGAACACCACACCCAGCACCTTGCCGCTGCGGTCGATCATCGGACCGCCCGAATTACCTTGCCGCACAGTGCCTCTGATGGTGTAGACCTCGCGGGTGACGGTGGTGCTCCGATAGATGTCGGGGCCCTTCAGCTCGATGATCTCTCGGACACGAGCGGGGGTGGCGATGAAATCCCCGCCGCCGGGATAGCCCATGACGACGGCGTCGGTGCCGGTCGCCGCAGGGGCATCCGCGAACGCCAGCGGCGCCGACGGCAGGTCCGGCACGTCGAGAATCGAGATGTCGGCGTTGGGGTCGTAGGACACCACGGATGCGTCGTAGTTCTGCCCGTCGACCTCGACCGTCACGCTGTCGGAGCCGGCGACCACGTGTGCGTTCGACATCACGCGGTTCGGCGAGACGACAAAACCGCTGCCCTCCAACACTTTCTGGCAGCTCGGCGCGACACCCCGGATCTTCACCACGCTCGGGCGGGTTGCGGCGACAACGGCATCGTTGGCCAGCGCGGCGTCGGGGGCCTCGACGGCCACGATGGGTGTGCGGCCGAACGGCTGCAGCACGTCGGGCAAGCCTGAGGTGTCCAGCAGCGCCGACAGCCGGGTCGGCACCGACTTCAGCCAGCTCGGCGCCACCTCGTCGACCTGGGCCAGCACCTTGGAGCCGCGCACGGCCGCGGCCAGGTTCGGCTGGTCGGACGACGTCAGCGGCGTGGCCAGCAGCCATGCGGCCACCAGCACCGCGACCAGTTGCAGCCCGAAGCCGATGACCGAGTCGAACGTGCGCAGCGTGCGGTTGCGGATGGCGCCGCGCACCGCGCGGCCCAGCACCACGCCGGCGATCTCACCGATCACCACCAACGCGAGGATCAAGAACAACGTCACGAACAGCTTGGTGCGCGGGCCGGTGATGTTGTCGACCACGTGCGGGGCCAGCAGCACCCCGGCCACGGCGCCGAGCACCACCCCGACGAACGACAGCAGCGAGCCCAGCGCCCCGGACCGCCATCCGGAGAGGGCGACGACGAAGGCGACCGCGAGGACGGCGAGGTCAAGCCATTGCGACGATGTCATTGTTGGGCTTCACCGTAGCCGTCGTCGTGGCCGACGAGCGCCATTGCGTCGTCGAGTTCACGGATGTCGTCGGTGTTCCACGGCTGTGCCCAGCCCGCGACGTCGAGCATCGCCGAGATCACCTGGCCGGTGAAACCCCACACCAGCATCTCGTTGAGCAGGAACGCCGGGCCGGCGAAGCGGCGAGTGTTCGCCTTGCGGTACACCATGATTCGATTCTCAGGGTTGATGAACGCGCGCACCGGGACGCGGGCAACGATCGCCGTCTCGGATTCGTCGACGACGGCCACGGGTCCCGGATCGGGCGAGTAGGCCAGCACCGGCACGACGTGGAAACCCGACGGCGGAATGAACATCCGCTCGAGGGTGGCCAGCGGATGCAGCCGGCTGGTGTCGATGCCCGTCTCCTCGTTGGCTTCCCGCAACGCGGTGTGCACGGGACCGTGGTCGCCGGGGTCGGCCGCGCCGCCCGGGAACGCGGCCTGGCCTGCGTGGTGGCGCAGCGTCGACGCGCGCACGGTGACCAGCAAGTCGGCTTCCGCAGGCAAGCCGCCAGACTGGGGCCCCCACTTGCACACGGTGGCTTCGTCGGGAAGACCGTCGGACGTGGCGTCGAGGGGTCCGGAGAACAGCACCAGCACGGCGGCGTCGCGGCCGGGATTTGCGCGCGGCCTTCGCCCCGCTTCTGGGCGGCCGCCATCACCATGGCCAGCACGTCGGGCGGAACGCGGCGCCGATAGGCCCGCTTCACGTGGTGGGCGTTGTCGACCAGCGGCTTCAGCCAGGGCGGGGCGGCGTCGGGGGTCAGCTCGTCCCCCTCGCTGCCCCAGCTCACCCCGACGCTCCTATCTCTGGGTCGACCGCTGCGGCGATCTCGTCGGCGCTGGCGAACGACCGCGGCAGGATTTCGGCAACGCTACCGTCCGAGCGCAGCACCACCGTCGCTGGCATCACGTTAGGCACCTTGAGCGCGGCGGCGATGAGCCGGCGACCGTCCTGCAGCGTCGGCAGCCGCACACCCAGCTCGGCCAGCCGCAGCAACGCCGCGGTTTCGTTCTCGTCCTGATGCACGGTCAACACCGTCACGTCGGGCCCGACGCGCTGCTGGTACTCGGCCATCGCGGGCAGCTCCTCGGCGCACGGCGCGCACCAGTACGCCCACAGGTTGAGCACCATCGCCCGGCCGGCCACGGCCTTGGCGACATCGACGCTCGACCCGTCGCCCACGCATTCGAGGGTGATGCCGCGCAGGGCTTCCGGGCCGGGGCCTGCACCGGGCGGCGGGCAGGGCCGCAGCTCAGCGCGGGCCCGCGGGCCGGCCAGTGCCTCGGCGGTGTCGGCGTCGCGGCGGTCGCGGGCCGACCCTGGCCCCGTCGACCCGGTCGGCGATCCGTCCTCGCCCAACTGCGTCCACAGCGCGACGCCGAGCGCGACGACGACAACCATCACCGCGACGGTCCAGCGAGTCGACGTGCTCATCGGGCTGAGGGTGGCTACAGCCCGGCCAGCGCCAGCAGGTGTTCGGTTTCGGGGCCCTTGACCAGCGGCGCGGCGACCAGCGGATCGGTCGGGCCGGCGCCGAAGGAGGGACAGTCCTTGGCCAGCACGCATACGCCGCAGGCGGGTTTGCGCGCATGGCACACGCGGCGGCCGTGGAAGATCACCCGGTGGCTCAGGTCGGTCCACTCGCTGCGCTCGATCAGCTCACCGACCGCGTGTTCGACCTTCACCGGGTCCTGTTCTTCGGTCCACTGCCAGCGCCGGACGAGGCGGCCGAAGTGGGTGTCGACGGTGATGCCGGGAATGTCGAAGGCGTTGCCGAGGATCACGTTGGCGGTCTTGCGGCCGACGCCGGGCAGCGTGACGAGGTCCTCCATGGTCGACGGCACCTGGCCGTCGAACCGCTCGACCAGTTCCTGGCCGAGCCGGATCAGCGAGTTGGTCTTGTTTCGATAGAACCCGGTGGGGCGGATGAGCTCTTCGAGTTCCGTGCGGTCGGCCTGCGCGTAGTCCAGCGCGGTTCGGTACTTCTTGAACAACGCCGGGGTGGTGAGGTTGACCCGCTTGTCGGTGCTCTGCGCCGACAGAATCGTCGCCACCGTCAGCTCCAGCGGATTGGTGAAGTCCAGCTCGCAGTACACATGCGGAAATGCTTGGGCCAGTTCGCGATTCATACGTCGGGCCCGTCGGACCAGGCCGAGGTGGGTTTCACCGTCCCGTTTGCGCGCGCGCCGCGCCGGCTTGGCGGCAGAAGTCTCACCCACACTCACGAATGCCAGCGTACTGAGGGGGTCGGACATCGCATAGTGCGGACCGGTGACAATTCGTAATCCCGCTGAGACCTTGGCCGTGTTTACTTCACCCTTGTGTCCTGGTTGCTCGTGGCGCTCATTCCGGGGTTGCTGATGTTGGCAACATTCGGGCTGGAGCGACTCGAATCGGGCCTGCGCCGCGACACCGTTTCAGCGACGGATGTGGCCAAGTTCCTCGAGCAAGCGGAGCCCGCCGACGTCGACACGCTGGCACGAGACGGTATGAGCAGCGCGCTGGACAGTCTGAATCAGCGGCTGCACGAGCGGGAGTCGACACAAAACGGGTTGAGCACCACTACTCCTGCACCGGGTTTGCCGACACGGCTGTACGTCCATCACCGGCCGAATCCTGAATTTCAGCCGACTCGGCATGCCAATCGTGTGTAGCGTGGGACGTCGCGAAATGGCGTACCTCTAGACTGATCTCGCTAACCAGTAAGAGGTCGGCTTACGCATGTCATATCACCCAACAGCTTAAGAGGGGCAACGTGGACGAGATCCTGGCGAGGGCCGGAATCTTCCAGGGGGTCGAACCCAGCGCCGTATCCGCGCTGACCAAGCAATTGCAGCCCGTCGACTTCCCGCGTGGACACACCGTGTTCGCGGAGGGAGAGCCTGGCGACCGGCTGTTCATCATCATTTCGGGAAAGGTCAAGATCGGTCGCCGGTCACCGGACGGCCGCGAGAATCTGCTCACCATCATGGGCCCGTCGGACATGTTCGGTGAACTGTCGATCTTCGACCCCGGCCCGCGCACGTCGAGCGCGACCACCATCACCGAGGTACGCGCGGTGTCGATGGACCGCGACGCGCTGCGCGCGTGGATCGCCGATCGGCCCGAAATCGCCGAGCAGCTGCTGCGAGTGCTGGCCCGCCGGCTTCGTCGCACCAACAACAACCTGGCCGACCTGATCTTCACCGATGTGCCCGGCCGCGTCGCCAAGCAGCTGCTGCAACTGGCGCAGCGGTTCGGCACGCAGGAAGGCGGCGCGCTGCGCGTGACGCACGACCTGACGCAGGAAGAGATCGCGCAGTTGGTCGGCGCATCGCGAGAGACGGTCAACAAGGCGCTCGCCGATTTCGCCCACCGCGGCTGGATTCGCCTGGAGGGCAAGAGCGTGTTGATCTCCGACTCCGAGCGCCTGGCCCGCCGCGCGCGCTAGTGATTTGTGGAGTCTTGACCGCTGTCAGCGCGGCTGGACTCCACAAATCACTCAGGACCGCAAGTAGTCGAGTTGGGCCTGCACGCTCCACTCGGCGGCGTCCCATAGCTTTTCGTCGACGTCGGTGTAGACGTGCTCGACGATCTGCCGCACGGTGGCGTCGTCGCCGAGGTCCCGCAACGCGCTACGCACCTGGTCGAGTCGCTCCTCGCGGTGCGCTAAGTACATGGCGCTGACGGCTTCCAGGTCGTCGAGATCGGGACCGTGGCCGGGCAGCACGGTTCTGCTGCCCAAACCATGCAGCCGGCGAAGCGACTCCAGATAGTCGCCGAGGCTGCCGTCTTCGTTGTCGATGACGGTGGTGCCGCGGCCCAGCACGGTATCGGCGGTGAGCACCGCATCGTCGAGCAGAAACGACACCGAGTCCGCGGTGTGGCCCGGCGTGGCCATCACGGTGATGCGCAGGCCTGCGGCGTCGATGACTTCGCCGTCGCTCAGCGGGCCCCCGAGCCCACGCAGGAAGCCGCTGCCCACCGCGCGGACGACGGCGCCGGTGCGCTCGACGATCTTGTCGATGCCGCCGGTGTGGTCCTCATGCTTGTGGCTGATCAGCACCAGCGGGATCCTGCCGAGGTCGGCGAGCTTGGCGATGTGATCGTCGTCCTCGGGTCCGGGGTCGACGATCACCATCTCGTCACTGCCGGGTCCCCGCAGCACCCAGGTGTTGGTGCCGTCGAGCGTCAGCAACCCCGGGTTGTTGCACAGCAGCACCGACGCGGTTTCGGTGACGGGGCGCAGCAGCCCGTAGGCGGGATGATCGGTGTCACTTCGCTTCGGCCGATCGTCGCTCACGCGACCTCGACGATCAGCTCGACCTCGACCGGGGCGTTCAGCGGCAGTTCGGACACCCCGACCGCTGAGCGGGCGTGCGCACCGGCGTCGCCGAAGACTTCACCGAACAGTTCGGAAGCGCCGTTGACGACGCCGGGCTGGCCGTTGAACCCGGGCGCCGACGCGACGAAGCCGACGACCTTGACCACGCGGGTGACGGCGTCGATGCCGACCAACGAGTTCACCGCGGCCAGCGCGTTGAGCGCACATACCCGGGCCAGCGCCTTGCCTTCCTCCGGGGTGACGTCTGCGCCGACCTTGCCGGTCACCGCCAACTTGCCCGCCGTCATCGGCAACTGACCGGCGGTGTACACGAGGTTGCCGGTGCGCACCGCGGGCACGTACGCCGCCACAGGCGCCACCACATCGGGCAACTCGACCCCTAATTCCGTGAGCCGGGCGGACCAGCTCATTTGGGTCGCTTCAGGTATGCGACGTGCTGTTCACCGGTCGGGCCTTGCAGTACGGAAACGAGCTCCCAGCCGTCGTCGCCCCACTGGTCGAGGATCTGTTTGGTCGCGTGCGTCAGCAGCGGGACGGTGGCGTACTCCCAGCGGGTCGGTTCGCTCATGGGGCTGAGCTTATCGGGCACCGATCACCCCTTGGTTAGCATGCACTGGTGGCTACCACACCGAACGGCCAGAAACACCTCGGCTGGCCGTCCCGCCTGAGCAAGGCGCGTTTGCACTTCGTCACCGGCAAGGGCGGCACCGGCAAGTCGACCATCGCAGCCTCGCTGGCACTGGCACTGGCCGCAGGTGGCCGCAAGGTGCTGTTGGTGGAAGTCGAAGGGCGCCAAGGCATTGCGCAGCTGTTCGACGTCCCGCCGCTGCCATACAAAGAGGTGAAGATCGCCACCGCCGACGGCGGCGGTCAGGTCAACGCGCTGGCCATCGACATCGAGGCCGCGTTCCTCGAGTACCTCGACATGTTCTACAACCTGGGCCTGGCCGGCCGGGCCATGCGGCGCATCGGTGCCATCGAGTTCGCGACGACGATCGCGCCGGGTCTGCGTGACGTGCTGCTCACCGGCAAGATCCGGGAGATCGTGACCCGGGCCGAGAAGGGTAAGCAGCCGGTCTATGACGCGATCGTGGTGGACTCGCCGCCAACGGGCCGCATCGCCCGTTTCCTCGACGTCACCAAGGCGGTGTCGGAGCTGGCCAAGGGCGGTCCGGTGCACTCCCAGGCCGAGAGCGTGGTAAAGGTGTTGCATTCCGACATGACAGCCATCCACCTGGTCACCCTGCTGGAGGCATTGCCGATGCAGGAGACCCTCGAGGCCATCGACGAACTCAAGGAGCTGGACCTGCCGATCGGCAGCGTCATCGTCAACCGCAATATCCCGGTGTACCTGCCTCCTGACGACCTGGCCAAGGCAGCCGAGGGCGACATCGACGCCGACGCCGTCCGCACCGGCCTGGCAGATGCCGGAATCACGTTGTCAGACAGTGACTTTGCCGGATTGCTGACCGAGGCGATTCAGCATGCGACACGGATCGCAGCGCGCGCCGAGAGCGCAGAGCAGCTCGACGATATCGACGTGCCGCGGCTGGAGTTGCCCGCTCTGCCCGACGGCGTCGACCTCGGCAGCCTCTATGAACTGGCCGAAGCTCTTGAACGGCAGGGCGTCCGATGAACGTAGTGAAGCGGACCAGAAAGCAGAGTCGATGACCGCCAACCCGCCGGCCCTGGACATGGCCTCGATCCTGGGCGACACGTCCAACCGCGTCGTGGTGTGCTGCGGCGCAGGCGGAGTCGGCAAGACCACCACCGCGGCGGCAATGGCGTTGCGCGCGGCCGAATATGGCCGCACGGTCGTCGTGCTGACCATCGACCCGGCCAAGCGGCTCGCCCAGGCGCTCGGCATCAAGGATCTCGGCAACTCGCCGCAGCGCGTTCCGCTTGCACCCGAGGTCCCCGGGGAGCTGCACGCCATGATGCTCGACATGCGCCGGACGTTCGACGAGATGGTGATCCAGTACTCCGGACCCGAACGGGGCGAAGCGATTCTGGACAACCAGTTCTACCAAACCGTGGCGACTTCGCTCGCCGGCACGCAGGAGTACATGGCGATGGAGAAGCTGGGTCAGCTTCTCGCCCAAGACAAGTGGGACCTCATCGTCGTCGATACCCCGCCGTCGCGCAACGCGCTGGACTTCCTGGACGCGCCACAACGGTTGGGCAGCTTCATGGATAGCCGCCTGTGGCGGCTGCTGCTGGCTCCCGGTCGCGGCATCGGGCGGTTGGTGACCGGCGCGGTCGGCTTGGCCATGAAGGCGCTTTCCACCGTACTCGGCTCTCAGATGCTCTCCGACGCAGCCGCTTTCGTACAAATGCTCGATACGACGTTCGGCGGGTTTCGCGAGAAGGCCGACCGCACCTACGAGCTGCTCAAGCGGCGCGGCACCCAGTTCGTAGTCGTGTCGGCGGCCGAACCCGACGCGCTGCGAGAGGCGTCGTTCTTCGTTGACCGGCTCTCCCAGGAGCACATGCCGCTGGCGGGACTGATCCTCAACCGCACCCACCCCACGCTGTGCGACCTGCACGCCGACAAGGCGGAGGAAGCGGCCGAGGAGATCGAGAAGACGGATCCCGACGCGTTGGCGGCCGCGGTGCTGCGGATTCACGCCGACCGGGCGTCGATGGCCAAGCGCGAGGTCCGGCTGCTGTCGCGGTTCACCGGCGCCAACCCGCATGTGGCGATCGTCGGGGTGCCCTCACTGCCGTTCGACGTCTCCGACCTGGAGGCGCTGCGGGCCATCGCCGATCAGATCACCGGCGAGGCTAACGCGGCGTAGCCGCGAATCTAGCCTGAGCGGCCTTTCCGCTTAAACAGGCGGCCTGCTCGCGATGCGCTGCAGGATCGTCACGGCTTCGTCCGTGACCACTCTGCTGCACACCACCATGTCGACGACAAGGTTCGCCTTGTCCGTCATCGCCCGCGAGCACACATAGCACCCACGGCAGAGACAGTCGACACACATAACAGAAGAGAGTCCACACGATGCAGGATCAACGCCGCAAACCACTGGCGCACAGAATTCATTGTCGCGGGGATGTTGCCTGGCCGCCCGCACCAGTCTGACGAAGGCGTCTTATACGGCGCTGCGGTGTTTGCGCTGGGCGGCGAAGAACTCGGCCCAGGAAACCACCTCGGGGTGCTGCTTGAGCAGGGCGCGGCGCTGGCGTTCGGTCATGCCGCCCCACACGCCGAACTCGACGCGGTTGTCGAGGGCGTCGGCGCCGCATTCCAGGATCACCGGGCAATGTCGGCAGATGACGGCGGCTTTGCGCTGCGCGGCGCCGCGGACGAATAGCTCATCGGGATCGGCTTGGCGGCATCTTGCCTGGGATACCCAGGCGATGCGGGCCTCGGCCTCTGCGCCGTGGACAATGCTGTGGGCTGATGGGTTGCTTGTCCTGCGCGCAGCGGGCCTAGTACCTGACACCAGCGATCCCTTCGTTCCAGCCACCTAGCGACGGCGTAGTCCTCCGGTGTAGAACGCTGATGCGATCTACGCCACATTGCGAAGGCCGAGTGTGACCTGCATCGCACTGTGTGCCCAACTTAGGTGGTCAGGGCGGTTCCGCGCAATGGGTAAATACCTACTTTTTTGGGACGACCGTGCCGTCAGACCCAAAATTGACGCTTGCGCAGGTACTGTGCCCCGGCTAATTGCTGGCATTTCCTGACAAACAACGCCTCGGCGCACGTCAACCGGCGACGTCGTTACTCTGTACGCATGCCGGAGCGCCCACCGACCGCCGTTACGGTCATCAAGCTCGCCTGGTGCTGCTTGTTGGCCAGCGTGGTCGCCGCAGCGCTGATGTTTCCCGTGGTGGGCGGGTTCGGCCTGGTGTCCAACCGGGCCTCCGACGTGGTTGCCAACGGCTCTGCGCAGCTGGTCGAGGGCGAGGTGCCACAGGTGTCGACGATGGTCGACGCCAAGGGCAATGTCATCGCGTGGCTGTACTCGCAGCGCCGGTTCGAAGTGACCAGCGACCAGATCGCCAACACCATGAAGCTGGCGATCGTCTCGATCGAGGACAAGAGGTTTGCCGAGCACAACGGCGTCGACTGGCAGGGCACGCTGACCGGCCTGTCGGGATATCTCTCGGGAAACCTCGACACCCGAGGCGGTTCGACCCTCGAGCAGCAGTACGTGAAGAACTACCAGTTGTTGGTGATCGCACAGACCGACGCCGAGAAGCGGGCGGCCGTAGAGACCACCCCGGCCCGCAAACTGCGCGAGATCCGGATGGCGCTCACGCTCGACAAGACGTTCACCAAGCCGGAGATCCTCACCCGCTATCTGAACCTGGTGTCGTTCGGGAACGGCGCGTTCGGCATCCAGGACGCCGCACAGACCTACTTCGGCATCAACGCCTCCGAGCTGAACTGGCAGCAGGCCGCGCTGCTGGCCGGCCTCGTGCAGTCCACCAGCTCGCTGAACCCCTATACCAACCCCGACGGTGCGCTGACTCGTCGAAACGTGGTGCTGGACACCATGATCGAGAACCTGCCCGAACACGCCGAGGAGCTGCGGGCCGCCAAGGAGCAGCCGATGGGCATCCTGCCGCAGCCCAACGAGCTGCCGCGCGGATGCATCGCTGGCGGCGATCGCGCGTTCTTCTGCGACTACGCGCTCGAGTACCTGGCCCGCGCGGGCATCAGCAAGGAACAGGTCGCCAGGGGCGGCTACCTGATCAGGACCACACTCGACCCGGACGTGCAGGCCCCGGTCAAGTCGGCGATCGACGGCATCGCCAGCCCCGACCTCGACGGCGTCGCCAGCGTGATGAGCGTGATCAAGCCAGGCAAGGAGTCGCATCCGGTGCTGGCGATGGCCAGCAACCGCACGTATGGCCTCAACCTCGATGCCGGTGAGACCATGCAGCCGCAGCCGTTCTCTCTGGTCGGCGACGGCGCCGGGTCGACATTCAAGGTCTTCACCACGGCCGCGGCCCTGGAGATGGGGATGGGCATCAACGCGCAGTTGGACGTGCCGGCCCAGTTCCAGGCCAAGGGGCTCGGCAGCAGCGACACCCCCGGCTGTCCGGCCGCCACCTGGTGCGTGAGGAACGCCGGAGGCTACCGCGGTTCGATGAACGTCACCGACGCGTTGGCCACGTCACCGAACACGGCGTTCGCAAAGCTGATTTCGCAGGTCGGCGTTCAGCGCTCGGTGGACATGGCGGTCAGGCTGGGCCTGCGGTCCTACGCGTTGCCCGGCACCGCCCGCGACTACGACCCGGAAAGCAACGAGAGCCTTGCCGACTTCGTCAAGCGGCAGAACATCGGCTCGTTCACGCTCGGACCGATCGAGGTCAACGCCTTGGAGTTCTCCAATGTGGCCGCGACGCTGGCGTCCGGCGGAATGTGGTGCCCGCCCAACCCGATCGACAAGGTCTGGGACCGCGACGGCAAGGAGGTCTCGGTGACCACCGAGACCTGCGAGCAGGTGGTGCCCGAAGGGTTGGCCAACACGTTGGCCAACGCGCTGAGCAAGGACGATACCGGTGCGGGCACCGCTGCCGGATCGGCCGGCTCGGTCGGCTGGGATCTGCCGATGTCGGGCAAGACGGGCACCACGGAGTCGCACCGCTCGTCGGCATTCCTGGGCTTCACAAACCAGTACGCGGCGGCCAGCTACATCTACGACGACTCCACGACTCCCGGCGAGTTGTGCTCGTTCCCGCTGCGCAAATGCGGCTACGGCGACCTGTTCGGCGGCAACGAGCCGGCCCGGACGTGGTTCACCGCGATGAAGCCGATCGCCAACAATTTCGGCGAGGTCAAGCTGCCGCCGACCGATCCGCGATTCGTCGACGGCGTCCCGGGTTCGCGGGTACCCAGTGTGTCGGGCCTGACCCAGGACAACGCACGCCAGCGGCTGCGCGACGCCGGTTTCCAGGTCGCCGACCAGGCCACCCCGGTGAACAGCTCGTCGTCGCTACGGCACCGTGGTCGGCACCTCGCCGAGCGGCCAGACCATTCCGGGCTCGATCATCACGATCCAGATCTCCAACGGCATCCCACCGCCACCGCCGCCGCCGCCGCGCAGCGCCGCCCGGCATACCGGGATTGCCGGCGCCGGTGGGCCAGACGGTCGTCGAGATCCCCGGCCTACCGCCGATCACCGTTCCGGTGCTGGGTCCGCCGCCACCGCCGGCGCCGCCCCCGCCACCGCCACCGCCGGCGCCGCCACCACCGCCGTGATCCGGGCGACTGGCAGTAGGCTCTCGGGCATGCCCGCGGCTTCAACAATCTTCAAGAACACCGCCGCCGTCACCGCCGGCTCGCTGGTGGCCGGGATCGGCTATGCGTCCCTGATCGAGCGGAACGCGTTCGTGACGCGCGAGGTGACCATGCCGGTACTCACGCCGGGTTCGTCGCCGCTGCGGGTGCTGCATGTCAGCGATATCCACATGCGGCCACAGCAGCGGCGCAAGCAGGCCTGGCTGCGGGAGCTGGCCCGCTGGGAGCCCGACCTGGTGGTCAACACCGGCGATAACCTCGCCCACCCGAAGGCGGTGCCCACCGTCGTGCAGTCGCTGGGTGACTTGTTGTCGGTGCCCGGGGTGTTCGTGTTCGGCAGCAACGACTACTTCGGGCCGCGGTTGAAGAACCCGGCGAACTACCTGACCAATCCGGGGCACCGGATCCACGGGGAGCCGCTGCCGTGGCAGGACCTGCGGGCAGCGTTCACCGAGCGCGGCTGGCTGGACATGACGCACACGCGCCGCGAGTTCGAGGTGGCCGGCCTGCGGATCGCCGCCGCAGGCGTGGACGACCCGCATCTGTCCCGCGACCGCTACGACACCATCGCCGGACCGGCCAGCCCGGTCGCCAACCTGAGGCTGGGATTGGCCCATTCGCCCGAGCCGCGGGTGCTGG
This sequence comes from uncultured Actinomycetota bacterium, assembly GCA_963851115.1. Taxonomy (GTDB): domain Bacteria; phylum Actinomycetota; class Actinomycetes; order Mycobacteriales; family Mycobacteriaceae; genus Mycobacterium. The sequence goes on along the minus strand of CAWKOI010000013.1, from coordinate 36,992 downwards.
ATCGTTTCGCGGCCGACGGCTATCAGCTGGTGATGGCCGGCCATACCCACGGCGGGCAGCTGTGCCTGCCGTTCTACGGCGCGATCGTCACCAACTGCGACCTGGACCGGTCGCGGGCCAAGGGCGCGTCCAAGTGGGGTGCGCACATGCAACTGCATGTCTCGGCGGGCATCGGCACGTCGCCGTTCGCGCCGCTGCGGTTCTGCTGCCGGCCCGAGGCCACGTTGTTGACGCTGGTGGCGGCCCCGACCGGGGGCCGTGACGCCGCGACGCGGGCAGGCCAGAGCCACCCGACAGTATCGGCACGGTGACCGAAAAGGCGTCAACGGCTAGTCGCAGCCAGCCACGCGAGTGGGTGGACAACGCGGTCCGGTTGATCGAGGCCGACGCCCGGCGCAGCGCAGACACCCATCTGCTGCGCTATCCGCTGCCGATGGCGTGGTGCGACGGCGTCGACGTGCAGCTGTACCTCAAGGACGAGACGACCCACATCACCGGCAGCCTGAAGCACCGGCTGGCGCGGTCGCTGTTCCTGTACGCACTGTGCAACGGCTGGATCGACGAGAACACCACCGTCATCGAGGCGTCGTCGGGATCGACCGCCGTGTCCGAGGCGTACTTCGCGGCGCTGCTGGGTTTGCCGTTCATCGCGGTGATGCCGTCGTCGACCAGCGCCGCCAAGATCGCGCTCATCGAATCCCAAGGCGGCCGTTGCCATTTCGTTGCTGAGTCGTCACAGGTGTACGCCGAGGCGGAGCGGCTGGCCGCGGAGACAGGCGGACATTACCTGGACCAGTTCACCAACGCAGAGCGGGCAACCGACTGGCGCGGCAACAACAACATCGCCGAGTCGATCTTCGAGCAGTTGGACGAAGAGTCGCACCCGATTCCGGAGTGGATCGTGGTCGGGGCGGGCACCGGCGGTACCAGCGCCACCATCGGCCGGTTCATCCGCTATCGCAGGCACGCGACCCGTCTGTGTGTCGTCGACCCGGAGAACTCGGCGTTCTTCCCGGCGTACGCGCAGGGGAACCCCGACGTCGTGACGGGGGTGTCGTCGCGGATCGAGGGCATCGGCAGGCCGCGGGTGGAGCCGTCGTTCCTGCCCGACGTGGTGGATCGCATGATCGTGGTGCCTGACGCCGCATCCGTTGCGGCAGCGCGGCACGCCAGTGTGGTGCTGAACCGGCGGGTCGGTCCATCGACGGGGACGAATCTATGGGGAGCGTTCGGCTTGCTGGCCGAGATGATCGCGGCGCGGCGCAGCGGGTCGGTGGTGACCCTGCTCGCCGACAGTGGCGACCGCTACGCGGACACCTACTTCTGCGACGAGTGGCTGACCAGCCAGGGGCTGGACCCCTCGGACTTCGCTTCGGTGCTGGTGGAGTTCGAACGGTCAGGGTCCTGGCCCTGATCGTCGAATCCACCGGTGAGCGGCCCGTCGGAGGTCAAGAACAGCCACAACGCGGCCAGGGCGAAGAATCCCAGATAGATGGATGCTCCAAGCCCAGTCATCTCGTGCCTCACTTCATCGGTTTACTACCGTCAGTTTGCATAACGCCACCGACAACCCATATCCATCCCGCGGCGTGTCGTGATCGTACGTCGCTGCGCGGACGCCGACGTGGCCCATCCCCTACTACGTTGCGAATATGGACCGGGTTCAGGCTGCGCTGCGCCGTCCGGCGGTGTGGCTGATTCCGCTGGTGGTCGCCGCCATCCAGCTCGGGGGCAGCACCCGGCCCCGTCATCGCGGCGGACCGGATCTGCACTGGGTACCGCTGAACTGGTTCGGCTACGTGCTGTTGATTGCTGGTCCCGTCGCACTGCTGCTGCGCACCATCTACCCCTACACGGTGCTGCTGACCGTCATCGCGATCACCGGGGTTTACCTGGCGGCGGGTTTCCGCTTCGGCCCGATATTCGTGTCGCTGATCGTGGCGTTCCTGACCGCGGCCACGGTGGGCCCGCGCTGGCGCAGCTATCCACTACCGCTACTGGGCTGGGCGGCGGTGGTCTGGCTGATCCCGCTGCTTCGCGGCGAGGACCCGCCGCCCACGGTCGCCATCGGTGCGATCGCGGCGTGGCTGATCGTGCTCGTCGCGGTCGCCGAGGGGATCCGGCAGCGCCGCGCGGTGATCGACGCCCGGCGGCAACGCAAGGCCGCGATGGCCCGCGAAGCGCGGTCGGAGCACGAGCGCCGGGCCACCCAGGCGCGGCTGTCCATCGCCCGGGAACTGCACGACGTGCTCGCTCACAGCCTGTCGATGATCAATGTGCAGTCTTCGGTGGCGCTGGAACTGCTCGACGAACATCCCGAGCGCGCGGGTCCCGCGCTGGCCGCGATCAAAGATGCCAGCAAGCAAGCGATTTCGGATGTGCACTCGTTGGTGACGGCGTTGCGTGCTGACGATGCGCAGCCCACGGCACCCACCCCCGGCATCGCCGACCTGGACGGCCTGGTCGGGACGGCGCGCGCAACGGGGCTGACGGTGACCACGGCCGTGCACGGTGAGCCGCGGGTGCTGCCTGCGGTGATCGATGTCGCCGCCGCGCGCATCGTGCAGGAGTCGCTGACCAATGTGGTACGGCACTCGACTGCTCAAAATGCCACGGTGACAGTCGATTACGGGCGGCCCGATGAGTTGGCCGTCGCCGTCGACAACGATGGGCGCCCACTCAATGCCAGCCCGTCGTCGGGTGGCAGCGGCATCACCGGGATGCGTGAACGCGCCCGTGCGCTGGGCGGCGACCTATCGGTACGCCGTCACCCGGGCGGGGGCTTCAGCGTGCATGCCACTCTTCCGCTGACTGACGAAATCAGCGGTGGCTCATGACGATTCGGGTCTTGGTCGCCGATGACCAGGCACTGGTGCGGGCCGGCTTCGTCGCGCTACTGGACGCACAGGACGGCATCGAGGTGATCGCGGAGGCCGACACCGGGTCCCGCGCACTGGACGCCGCCCAGAAGTTGCGTCCGGACGTGGTGCTGATGGACATCCGGATGCCGGAGATGGACGGGCTGGCAGCGACGCGGGAGATCGCCGCCGACCCGGATTTGGCCGACGTCCGCGTCGTCGTGCTGACGACGTTCGAACTCGACGAGTACGTCTTCGAGGCGATGCGGGCCGGCGCGAGCGGGTTCCTGGTGAAACACACCGAACCGACGGAACTCGTACGAGCGGTGCGGGTGGTCGCCGAAGGCGACGCCCTGCTGTCGCCGTCGGTGACCCGCAGGCTGGTGTCGGAGTTCGCCGCCAGGACCAAGGAACCGGCGGGCCCGCCCGGCGCGCTGGCCGAACTGACCTCACGGGAGCGTGAAGTCATGGCGCTGGTCGCCGAGGGCCTGACCAACGCCGAGATCGGCGAGCGCCTGTTCATGAGCCCGGCCACCGCACGCACCCATGTCAGCCGGATCCTGACCAAACTCGGGGCGCGGGACCGCACGCAACTGGTCGTGATGGCCTACGAGAGCGGCCTGGTACGCCCGGGGTGGCAGGGCTGAGGGCGGTCCTACGCCTGGCGGCGTACCGGCATTGACGACTGCGGGCCGATGTGTCGAAGGCCCGCCGACGGCAGGCTCGATGGCATGAGTATTTACGAGATCACCCCAACCGCAACCACTTATCCTAGCCGAGGAGTACGAACGCTGGGGCCACCACGGCTTCTCGCCATGGTTCCTGGTCATCCGCCTCGTGGTCCTGGTGCTCGTCATCGGGACGATCATCTATTTCGCCCGGCGCTGGCGTGGCCGCGGTGGTGAGCGCACGCTGCGCGACGCCTACGCCAAGGGCGAGGTCAACGAGGCCGAGTACCGCGAGCGTCTGGCCGTGCTGAGGGAAACCCGCCGATAGTCACGCCGCTGCGCCCCGCGTGGACCGCCGCGAGTTCTGCACCACGGTCGTCCTGAGCGACCGATCGCAGCCCTGGTGCAGAAATCGCGGGCACGATATGCGTTTGGCTTCTACCGTTGCCGGTGCGATACGCTGTCGTGGCTTCACGCGGGGTGTGGCGCAGCTTGGTAGCGCGCTTCGTTCGGGACGAAGAGGTCGTGGGTTCGAATCCCGCCACCCCGACTTGTCAGTCGAGATAACAGAACCGCGCCCCTGACCTGCATCGAAAGGTCAGGGGCGGCGCTGCTTCTCTGCGTGATCACTGCGCTCTCCGGTCCAATTGGGCAGCGGAGAGGCAGCATTCCGACAATCGGGGTCACCCGTCGAGCAGATCACGGATCGCTTCGTGGTCCTAGGCTCGCCGAACGTACAACTGCGTTGGATGTCTTCGTGCCCCGGCACCCAGCAACCCAACTCACCCGACCGCACATAGGCCGCCAGCCATGCGCGCCGGAGCCATCACTGATGGACTGCAGCGCAACCAACGCCCACGAGTCCCAGATGGCGGGCTGTGAGAACTTTCCCTACTGCTATCGGGGTCGTCCGCACCTCGCCAGGCGGCCACGTCGTAAGACTGAAGAGGTCACGGCGTGGAAAGAGCGCCACCCGAGTAGTCGACGGCGCAATTTGAGTAGTCGACTACGCACGACACCGCGCTCGTCGCTAGGCAGAGTTTCGGCATGACCATGCTCGATCACCGCCCGTCGCTGATGACCTTATCCGATCAGTTGACCGATCGGCTGCGGGAAATCCTCATCACCGGTGGCACTTTCGACGCCATCTACCGGCACGTCCTCGCCGTCACCCGGTAAGCGCGTCCGGGCCGGCCTGCATGGTGCTCGCCTGCGCCCAGTTGCTGCCCTCCGCGGCCGCGGTGCCGATGTACGACGCCGTCGACATGGCCTGCGCGATCGAGATGCTCCACGAGGCGTCGCTCATGCATGACGACATCTGCGATGGTTCACTCTTGCGGCCGCGATGCACCGTCGGTTGCGGCCGCGTTCGGCGTCCGGACTGCCGCCCGGGCCGGATTCCACCTGGCGGGCACGGCATTACACGTGGCTGCGCGGGTGCTGGCCGACAACCCCACGGTGTTCGTGCGGCTCGGTCAGGCCCCCGGTGTCGCGTATTTCGACCGACTATGGGACCTCTCGTTCGGCCAGCTCATCGAGACCCTGCCACCCGCTTGCGACGACGCCGCCCTGCGCCGGCACTACGAACTGGTGGCCAGCGCGAAGACCGGCACGCTGTTCCGGCTGGCCTGCTCGTACGGCGGCACGGCGGGCGGCGTCGACCACGACCGGCTGCGCGCCCTGATGCAGTACGCCGACCATCTCGCCCTCGCCTTCCAGATCATGGACGACGTGCGTGACGTCGAGGGCGGCCCCTCGCTGGGCAAGGACGCCGGTGGCGACCTCGTCCGCCAGGTACCGACCTGGCCGGTGATCGAATGGCTGGCCGTTCGGCCCGGTGCTCGTGAGATGTGGCTGTCTGAGCTGACTTCCAGTGCCGAACTGCAGGCAGACCTGGTGAACAGCGAGGCCAGCCGGGCCGCCCGCGCGGTCGCCGTCGAAGCCGCCGAGACGGCCCGCCGGGCGATGGACGTTTTCCCGCCCTCTCCCGCGCGTGAGCATCTTTCGCGACCTGTCGCTGCGGTTGGTCTCCCGATGAGCACCGAGCGGCTTCGGCGTCCTCGCCCGCGGGCTGCGGCAGCTGCGCGACGCACCGGATCTGGCCGCGCTGCGGGGGCCCGAGTCTCCGGATGACCTGGCCCGGCTCGGCGCTGGTCCCAGCGGCCCGCAACCTGGGCATGGCGGTCGGGTTCCTGCCAGCGGCACCTGCGGCCGAGGCGACCGCCGCCCTGCTGGCCTGCCCGGTGCTCGACGCCTACGAAGACCTCAGCGATCGCCCGCTGGCCAGCGGCGCCGTCTTGGCCGCCGTGCGCTACCTGAACGGCGTCACCGACACGCCGCCTCCGCCGCTGCACGCGGTCACCGTGCGCGACAGCGAAGCCGTCGACCTGGTGCTGGCCGACCACATCCACGACGTCCGGGCGCTGATTTCGGCCCTGCCCGTCGGACGGACGGGAACGGATCGGACAGGTGCTGGACGACATCGGCGACGTGATGGCGAGCAACCTCGATTCACCCCTGCCGCGGGTCGCCTAGGCGAGCGTGTGCTCGGGGGCGTGGTGCGCTACGCATGTCTGTTGGTCACCGACGATGCCTGCACCGAGGCCGACGTGGGCGAGCTGGCCGGATGCATCGGCGTTGTCGCCCAACTGGCCAACGATCTGCGCGACGGCGAACTTGCGCTCTATGGCGCCAGAGACCGCGAGGAACTCACCCGGGCGGTGATGCTGCGGCTGCTGGCTCCCGCGCTGGGCGGCTTCGCCCTGCTGACGTGGCTCGGCCCGCGGACTCAGAGTCGCGGCGCCCGGGCGGCGACGGCCTACATGACCATCACGACGACGGCTTTCCTGTGCGCGGCCGTCGGGGCGCCCGCGCCCTACCGGAAGCGGCTGTGGTTCGGCGCAGCCGTGCTGGCAGCCCAATCACCGGTTCGGTGGGCGACGATGCTCAAGCGGGTACGGCGGTCCGCTGACGCGGCTATCCACCGGCTGCTCGATGCGTCACCCCAGACCTTTGTCGTCGAGGGGCTCGGGGCGGCCGACCATCACGTCGAGCTCAACCGCGGTGGCACCCCTCATCGATCGGCAGCACGTTCGCCCTGGTGCGGGACCTGCCCGAAGAACCGCTGACCGGCGAACTGCCTGCGCCCCACGTGCGCCGCATGATGATCGCCGATCATCTGGCCTTCGGCGCCCTGGAGCAGTTGCGGATCGCACGACGCCGCAGCGATCCAGGCCGTTGCCACTCAATTCCCAGCTCACCGCCCTCGACGCGGCTACCCCAGGAGCCCGCTCATGATCATCGTCAACTGCGACCGCCCCCAGTGCCGGAAAGCCCGCCGCCCCGTCCTTCAGCCGACCGGTGCTGAAGCTCGATCACCCCGCGAATGTCGGCCCGCTGGCACATTTCGTGTGCTGGTTCAGGCTGTTGAGCTTTCGCTTCTGCTCTGCCGGTCACCACGAACTGGTACCTGGCAGTGCCGCTGATGGCCACGCTGATGCTGCTCAACCTCTCGATCACCATCGGCGTGCTCCATATGCACACCCATCGGCCGCTCTTCGTGTCGCGACGTGCCAACCGCGTCGTCGACGTGTTGTGCTGCATGCCTGCCTGATCGACGGCAGCCGACATGCGCGAGGTGCACGTCCTGAACCACCACCGCTTCAACGACGGGCCCGGTGACATCACCTCGACAGAGGGGCGCGAGACGGGGATGCGTGCCGTCTGGTACTCGATCAGATACGGCTGCGTCGTCAAGACCACCGGCACGAACGATTTTCGCAGCCGATGCGTCGGCCCGCGCCGTCGTAAGCGGCGCCACCAGTTCATCTTGGACATCACGTTGGTAATGGCGCTGATCGGCTGACCACCTCGTGCGATTGCCGACAACACGCGATTCCCTGCTCTTCTACGGCATCCCTTTCGTGGTGAGCCAGGTCGAACAGCGGCTACTTCGCGTTGGCTGACCCACGCCCCCGCACGCGTCTTCGAGGACGACCCGAGCAAATCGATCAACACGGTGGGCAACTCAGCTCAACTTCTGGATCTTCAACCAGGGCTACCACAGCGTGCACCACCGCTACCCCGGCATCCACTGGAGCCAGATCCCCGACAAGCTCCAGTTCATGCGGCAGGTCGATCCCGTGGTGATCGTGCCCTACTCGATGACCCTCACCTCGGCCTGGCGCCTCGTCGCACCGGGCAGCTTCCTCGACACGACCTACGGCAAGCGATGGAAGGCCAAGCTGGACAAACGATTGGAGGAGGGCACAGTCCGCTCGCGGTACCTGCCCTGGTTCGCATCGATCTGATCACGCGCCACCAGATACAGGACGTGTTGACCGACCGCCGTCGGCTGGTCCCCGTTCTGCTCGCGTCAGCCGGATACGCCTTCGCCGAGGTGACTGTGCCTGTGCTGCTTCTGTTTACCGGGCGGCTGGTGGTTGCCGAAGACCGTCGACGCCGTCCCGCCCTGGCCACCGCCCCTTCAGTCGTGATCAACGTGCTGCTGCTCACGCTCTTCGGCCTGCAGCACTCGGGCATGGCCCGGCCCTCGTTCAAAGCGTTCGCCAACCGCTGGGTGCCCGACGCCCTCGAGCGCACCGTCTACATCGTCATGGCCAGCCTGGCCGTGTCGGTTCTGTGCCTGGGCTGGCAGCCGCTGCCGCACCTGATCTGGTCCGCCGACGGCTTCGTCGAGGCAGTGCTCGAGGTCGGCTTCTGGCTGGGCTTCGTGCTTGTCTACGCGGCGACCCTGCTGCTCAACCACTTCCACCTGCTCGGCATCAGCCAGGCCTACCGCCAGCTACGTGACCAAGGTGCCCGACGCGACCTCAGACCAGCTGCAAACGCACGGGCCCTACCGTCTGGTGCGCCATCCGCTGATGACCGGCCTACTGCTCTGCTTCTGGTGCACAAGCACATTCACGGCCGAGCACCTGCTGTGGGCTGTCGGCCTGACGGGCTACATCCTGCTCGGCACCTTCCTCGAGGAGCGCGACCTCGTCGCCCGGTTCGGCGCGGCCTATCGCAGCTTACGCCGCGCGGGTGCCCGCCTTCTTCCCCTCACTACTCAAGACGTTCGACAAAGGAGCTGCACGATGACCCAGACATCGGACCTGGAAACCACCATCGCCATCATCGGTAGCGGCTTCTCCGGCCTCGGTATGGCAGCCCAGTTGCGCATGCGTGGCCGCGACGACTTCGTGATCCTGGAGAAGGCACACGACATCAGCGGCGACCTGGCGCGACAACACCTATCCGGGCTATGCGCTGCGATGTCCCGACCGCCCTCTACTCGTATTCCTCGAGCAGAACCCGTATTCGTCCAAGATGTGGTGTTCGCAGCCGGAGATCCAGGGCGTACCTGCAGCAGGTCGCCGACAAGTACGACCTGCGCCGCAAGGTGATGTTCGGCACCGAACTCATCGAGGCGCACTCGGATGAGGCAGCGTCGCGCTGGCGGGGGCGCCTGGCCGACGGACGTACGGTCACCGCCCAGTTCGTGGTCATCAGCGTCGCCCCGCTGCATGTGCCAAGCATCCCGGAAATCAGCGGCATCGAGTCCTTCACGGGGCCCGTCTTCCACTCCGCCCGATGGGATCACAGCGTGGATCTGACCGGCAGGAAGATCGCCGTGATCGGCACCGGCGCCAGCGCGATTCAATTCGTGCCGGTCATCGCCGAGCAGGTAGAGCAGTTGCAGCTGTATCAGCGCACCCCGCCCTCGGTGTTAGGCCGTTACAACCCGGCCATCCAAAGCCAGTTCAACAGCTTTTCGCCAAGGTGCCCTTGGCCCGCAACGTCTTCCGTGCCACCGCCTATTGCGTCGCGGAGTTGCTGGGCTTCGCGCTCTATGGGCACAGCAACCTGTATAAGGTGCTCGAATGGGCCAGCAAGGCCAACATACGTAGGAGCATTAAGGATCCGGCGTTGGCGGCCAAGCTCACTCCCGACTATCGGGTCGGGTGCAAGCGCCTGCTGTTTTCACGTACCTACTATCAGGCGCTGGCCCGGTCCAACGCCGAGGTCATCACCGACGGTATCGCCGAGGTGCGGCCGGGCAGTATCGTGACCGTCGACGGAACTGAGCGCGCGGTCGACGTCATCATCTACGCCACGGGGTTCCGCGTCTTCGATAGGTTCGACGACCTCAGGATCCGCGGTGCCGGCGGCGAGGTGATGGCGCATCGAAGTGGAGCACCGAGGGCCTCCAGGGCCACATCGGTGTCTCGATGGCGGGGATGCCCAATGCGTTCCTCTTGATGGGCCCCAACACCGGGTGATATACAACTCGCTGGTGTTCATGATCGAGCAACAGATCAAGTACGCCCTGCGCGCCATGGACCGTGCACAGCAACGTGCCGCCACCTCGATCGATGTCCGCCAGACGCCCAGGACAGGTTCAACGAGGACATCCAGCGCCGATCGGCCAAGAGGGTATTTGTGAACGGGGGTTGCACGAATTGGTATTTGGATCGAAAGGGCGCCAATCGAGCGCTCTGGCCCGGATTCACGTGGCAGTACTGGCGGGCGGCGCGAGACTTCGACGAGACGGAGTTCAGAGTTCGGAGTCGACCAGGCGCCTATCACCTGCGGACAGTGAGCCGCAGCACGTACTGTCAGTGACGTGAGTGCCGGGGGGCGTTGACCTTGCATGATGTGGCGGGGAAGCTGGCTCGGTTCACAGGCCGCTACGCCGCCTGGATTGTCGTCCTCTGGGTCGTCGGCATGGGCGCCGCGACTCTCACAATGCCCCAGCTCGAACGTGTCGCGTGAAACGCACTCCCGCTCCTTCATACCTGCCGACGCGGCCAGTTCGATAGCGCCGCGCGGCGCGCCAGCCGAGTTGCTCTAGCGAACTGCCAGCGACAATTTCTTTACATTCTGCTGGAACGTGATCAACCCCTGAATGACGCGCGACCGCCGATACTACGACCGGCTCGTGGAAGCCTTGAGCGCCGACAGCGAAGCACGTGGGTTCAGTCACCGACCTCTGGTCAGATCCGGCGACCGCCGAGGCGGCACAGAGCGCGGACCGCCGCGCTGTCACCGTGATGACGCGGCTGTCCGGGCTGCTCGGCACCTCCCAGGCCGAACGAATCGGTTACCGCCGTGCGCGACACGATCAAGCGACTGGGGTTACCGCATGGCTTGCAGGCCTACGTCACCGGGCCGGGCGCCACCGTTTCCGACGAATTCACGGCGATCGATCAGCAGATGTTCCGCATCACCGCAGCGACCGTGGGATTGATCCTGCTGCTACTGATCGTCGTCTATCGGTCGCCCGTCGGCGCGGCGATCCCGCTGATCTCGGTTGGCGCCGCCGTCGCGGTGACCCGTCCGATCGTGGCGGCGCTCGGCGAAGCCGGGGTGGTCGAAGTGTCGCTGTTCTCCGTCGCGCTGTTGGCCGCGATGATGCTTGGTGCCGGCACCGACTATGCGATCTTTTTGATCGGCCGTTACCGCGAGGGCCGACGACGCGGCATCACCCCTGACGAATCGTTGCTGGGCGCCTACCGTGGCGTCGCCCCGGTGATCGTGGGATCGGCCATGACGATCGCGGTGGCGTTGGCGTGTTTGAGCTTTGCGCGGGTGGGTGTGTTCCGCAGCACGGCAATTCCTTGCGCGATAGGCATTCTGGTAGCGATGCTGGCGTCGCCTGACCTTGACGCCCGGCGTTGATCGTGCTCGCCGGTCGCCGTGGCTGGCTCGAGCCCCGCCCTTCCCGTCTCACCTCGACGCTGGCGGCGCATCGGTGTGAGTGTGGCCCGCTGGCCGGCGCCGATCCTCGCCGCCAGTGGGGCGCTGATCGTGCTGGCGGCGCTGCCGCTGACCGGACTGCAGATCGGCTGGAACGAGCCGGCCGCCACCCCTGCCGCCGCCGAATCCAACCGCGGCTACCAGGGCGCCGACCGCCACTTCTCGACCAACCACTTGCTGCCGACGGTGGTCACCATCTCCGCCGATCACAACATCCGCAACCCTGCCGGGCTGATCGCCGTCGAGCGGATCACCCGGCAGATCATGGCCATACCGGGTGTGCGGATGGTGCAGTCGGCCAGTCGTCCGGCGGGCACGGTTCCCGACCAGGCCACGTCTGAGTGGGTTGGCCGGCGTCATCGGCCGACAATCTCAACACTACGTTCGACACGCTCACCGAGCGGCTGAGCCGGGCCGCCGACCTTGACTACGCGCTCGCGTCGATGTCGGCAGTTGTCGGGCGGCTCTCCGCCGGCTTGCAGGGCGGCGCCGATGGGTTGCGCGGCATCGGCTCGGCCGCCGAAGACATGCGCAGCGGGATGACCGGGCTACAGACCAACATCACGACCGTGTCGGGTTACCTCGACCCGTTGCGCGCCTTCGTCTCGGGGACACCGGACTGCCCGAACAACTCGATCTGCTCGACGGTTGCCCGGGTGGTGCAACCCGTCGACGGCATGCTGCAGAGTTCCGACCAACTCGCCAGCGGTGCAAACAAACTCAACACCGGTGCCGCGAACGCAACTCGATGCGCTCGCCGGCATGCCGGCAGCAATCAATGCGATGACCGAGCAGATACGGCGCGCTCGCGCGCCACCGCTGAGCTGACCGAACATCACCCAATCGTTGGCACCGCAGGTGCACGAATTAGCGGTCTATCTGCAGGAGATCGACACGCAGTTTCAGGGCAGCGCCGCCGGCGGCTTCTACCTCCCGCAGCGGGCACTGTTCAGATCCGCGGCTGAAGGCTGCGCTGGACAAACTGGTATCGCGTACCGGTCACGCCACCTACCTGCTGGTCTACGGCGACGGGCAGGCATGGGGGAGCGACGGCGCGCAACAAGCCCGGCAGATCCAGACCGCAGTGCACGAAGCGACAAAGGAAGGCACGCTCACCCCGACCGCCGTCTATCTCGCCGGCGTCGGACCCGCCACCCTCGACCTGCAGACTCTGGTCAACCGCGACCTCAAAATGCTGATCGTGATCACTCTGGTGCTGATCTTCCTGATCGTCGCGCTTATGCTGCGCAGCCCCGTCGCCGGCCTCTGCGTGGTGGGCACCGTCGCGGTGTCCTACGCCTCTGCACTGGGCGCCAGCATCCTTATCTGGCAATACCTGCTGCATCGTGAACTGCACTGGTCGGTAGCGCCGATCTCATTCATCGCCCTGGTGGCTGTCGGGGCCGACTACAACCTGCTGCTGGCCATGCGAATCCGCGAAGAAGCCCTCGCCGGCCTTGGTACCGGAATCATCCGTGCGTTCGCCGCCACCGGAGGGGTGGTCACCACCGCCGGAATCGTTTTCGGTATAACCATGTTCGCCCTCAGCGGCAGCAGCGTGCTCAGCGTGGCCCAGATCGGGGTGACAATCGGAGTCGGCCTGTTACTCGACACACTGATCGTGCGCACCTTCGTCCTGCCGTCCCTTGTTGCGTTGCTCGGCCGCTGGTTCTGGTGGCCGACCCGGATACCGACGAAAGTGGCCGCGGGAACGCCGTCGATCTCATAGTGGCCGAATGCCGTGGCTGGTGAAAGCGTTGTACGTAGGGACGTTCGCGGTCGCAGCCGGCTGCGAATGCTGAACTCTAACAACTAAAGTCGATCCGTGCTTCATCTGTCACAGATGTGTGAGCACTGGTGGGCGGGCGGGTGCCGTGATGGAATTCGTCACTGCCGGACGATTAGGCTGGCCCGATGCCGGGGTGCAGAACGATGCCGGGGTGAAGAACGACGCCGGGGCCGCCGCGAAGCCAGCCTAGGACGCTGACGACCAGTAGCTCCAGAGCACTCCCCACGCTTGTTGCGCGGCAACAAGTCTCAGATTTTCGTGCTAGGTCACCCGCCCTTGACCCTTCGTTCGGGACGAAGAGGTCGTGGGTTCGAATCCCGCCACCCCGACTTTGTGCAGTTAATCGCTTCGGCTAGGAAGCGATCGCGGCAGCCCAAACCATGGCAGCACACCGCTGTCGAAGCGGGTGAAGGCGCAGATCCGATCGCCGGTGAGGGTAAGGACGAACAAGCCGCTTCCATGGCGGGTGCCGCCGGCGTCGCGAAGGTAGGCCCCGAATGCGGGCTGACCATTGGCCCGCGTCGGCACCAGGTCAACCCTCCTGCCCGAGCCGAAGATGCTGGCGAAGAGGCGGGCCACCACTTCGCGTCCCTGGTATTCGAGGGGAATCGGTGGCATGGAGACGAACACATCGTTGGTGAACAAGGCGACCAGCGCGTCGGTATCCCCGGACTCGTACGCGCGGACGAACTCCGCCACCACCGCCCGCTCGGAAGTTGAGTCGGGAGCCGGCGGAAATTCGCGATCCGATGGCAGGCGCTGCTGCAGGCCTGCTCGTGCCCTCTTGAGCGCGCTGTTGACCGAATCGACGGTCGAGTCGAGCATGTCGGCCACCTCGTTCGCGCGCAACCCGAGGACGTCGCGCAGGATCAGCACGGCGACCTGGCGAGGCGGCAGTACCTGCAGTGCCGTCACGAACGCCAGGGAGATGGACTCGGTCTGCTCGTAGCGGGCCTCGGGGCCGACCAGCAGCGTGTCGGGAAATGGCTCGAGCCATCCGACTTCGCCGAGCCGGGTCGGTTCGGGCGGTTCAACCGCGGGCATGTCCCACTCCTTGGCGGGGCGTCGGCTCGCCAACCGACGCGCACTGAGGCACCGGTTGGTGGCGATCCGGTAGAGCCAGGTCCGCACCGAGGCGCGCCCCTCGAATCCGCCGAAGCCCTGCCAGGCGGCCAGCAACGTGTCCTGCAGGGCATCCTCGGCGTCCTGCAACGACCCGAGCATCCGGTAGCAGTGCAGCTGTAGCTCTCGGCGGTGCGGTTCGGTCAGCGCTCGAAACGCATCGCCGTCTCCAGCCCGCGCCCTCGAATCAGGTCGGCCGTCATCAGCTCCACTCTCGTATAGACGCCGGACGCAAGACGAACTGGGCGGTTGATGGGCGCCCACTTTCCCGGCGTCGATGCGTCTGCACATACATGATGCTGAAGGACAAGGTTGCGGTGATCTACGGTGCCGGAGGCGCGATCGGCGGCGCAGTCGCCCGCGCCTTCGCGGCTGAAGGAGCAGAGCTGTATCTCACGGGGCGCCGGCTGGAACCCGTCGAAGTTGTCGCCGACGACATCGCTTCCGCCGACGCCGCGCAGATCGACGCTCTCGACGAGCGAGGCCGTCGATAAGCATCTGCAGTCCGTGATCAAAAAGGCTGGCCGCGTAGATATTTCGCTCAACGCGGTCGGCATCTCGAATGCGACCATCCTGGGTGTGCCCCTGGTCGAGCTGGATGCCGAGCAGTTCACCGCGCCGATCGCGGCCTACACGACGTCCTACTTCCTGACCGCGCGCCTGGCGGCAAGGCACATGGTCCCGAATCAATCGGGGGTGATCATGACGGTCACCGCACTCCACTCACGGACGGGCATCCCGTTGGTGGGCGGATACGGTCCGGCGATGGCGGCCAAGGAAGCGCTCACTCGAAACCTGTCCGCCGAACTCGCACCTCACGGCATACGCGTGGTCGGTCTGCGACCGCAGGCCATGCCGGAGACGCCAACGATCAAGGACGCCTTCGAGCCTCGCGCCAAGGCATCCGGCATGACCTGGGAACAATGGCAGGAATTCCTCGCGAGCAGGACCCACGGACGACGGCTCATGACGCTCGAGGAGTTGGCCAACGTGGCGGTCTTCATGGCTTCCGAGAAGGCGAGCGGGATGACCGGAACGACCGTCAACCTGACGATGGGCAGCCTGGACGATTAATGCCGCGGTGTGACTTCACCGCGGCGCGGGCCAGCAGACGCAGCAGCACCTGGCTGATCACCAGAAGCGGACCCTTCACCAGAGGGAACGATGCGGTCGACGAGATGGTCCAGTTGATGTGCGTGCCGTTCCCCGCCGGGGTGAGCCGCACCTCGCCGGCGTAACCGGGAAAAGGCATCCCCGACAGGGCTTTGTAGCCCATCACGGCGGGAGGCTCGAAGGTCACGACCTCCTCGACGATGTCTGGCCCCGGACCCGGTGTCGCAATGCGGCGAACCGCACCGACGCCGTTGGCCTCGGCCGTGCCGGGCCGATCCATCGTCACGGTGACGCCCGGTCCCCAGCCCATCATCCCGACGTGATCGGTCAAGGTGGCCCACACGACTTCGATCGGCGCGGCGACGGTGGTCTGCGACGTAACTTGCATCGGTACACCTTAAGCGTTGAACGCTTGACCAATGAATTGATTGTTTGACTAGTATGTTGATCGTGCGGCCAATCACGGACATCACCTCTCGCGCCCGGATCAGGGATGCGGCGATGCACCTGTTCGCCGGCCAAGGTGGAACGGCGACGACCATCCGTGCCGTCGCCGAACAGGCAGGCGTCGCCCCGGGCTTGGTCTCGCACCATTTCGGCAGCAAGCAGGGGTTGCGCGACGCATGCGACGACTACGTCCTCGACTATCTGCGGCAGATCATCAAGCAGGGCATCGACGAACAAGGCGTGGCCAACCCCGCCTATCTGGACGGCGTGTATCAAGGCGCTGCGGACGTATTGCGTTATGTCGCACGGGCTTTGGTTGACGGGTCGGCCGGGGCCGAGGCACTGTTCGACAACCTCGTCGCGCTTACCGAGGAATACCTGGCGAACCACCCGCCCCACGGCGGCGCGTCGCAATCGGACCCGCGCACCCAGGCCGCCGTGATCGTTGCGATGCGGCTCGGAGTGTGGGTGCTGCACCCGCATCTGATGCGCGCGCTCGGGGCCGACTCGCTGACGCCGCAGCTGCTCGCCCGACTGTGCGCAGCGGTTTTGGACGTCATGTCGCATGACTTCGCCGGTGCGGACATCGTCGCGTTGGCGCGGTCCGGCCTCGACCGCTATCAGCAGTCGCCATAAAGGAGTAACCACGTGGAACTCGAAAAAATCAAACTTACCGGCGCGCAGGAGACGACGCTCGCGACACTGTATGGCAAGGCCATGGAAAGCAGGCGGCCGAACTCGATCCTCGAAGACCACGCGGCCGATAGGGTGCTGGAGCGGATCGACTACGACTTCAGCAGGCTGCGGGTTCGCCGCAGCGATCACTCGTCACTCGCGGTGCGCGCCAAGGCCTACGACACCTGGGCCCGGCAATTCCTCACCCGCTATCCCGGACTGCACCGTGCTGCACCTCGGCTGCGGTTTGGACACCCGGGTCTATCGAGTCGACCCGCCGCCCACCGTTCGCTGGTACGAAATCGACCTTCCCGACGTTATCGAGTTGCGGCGGCGGCTCTTTCCGCCGCGGACCGACGCGCAGATCATCGCCGCATCGCTGACCGATCCACATTTGCTCGACGAGATCGCCGGCGACACGCCCGTCCTCGTCATCGCCGAAGGCGTGACGCCATACCTGCGCGCCGTCGACGGCCTCGCACTGCTGCGCCGCATCACCGAGCACTTCCCCAGCGGGGAGATGCTGTTCGACGGATACGGCCGGCTAGGCGTGTGGTTCCTGCAGCGCTACGGATGCGTCAAAATGTCCGGCGCGCAACTGGGCTGGTCCATCAACGACCCGCGCGAGCTCGAACGGGCGGTCCCGGGACTGATCCTCGACGCCGAACTGTGGTACACGAACGCACCGGGAATCGAACGGCACTACTCGTGGCTCTACCGGCGATTCGCTGCCGCCCTGTACCACATCACCCCCATACGTCGGCTCGGCCGCCCACTGCGCTACCACTTTGACCGCCAAATGCGTTGAGCGGCAAAATCTTCAGTGAGCAAAGAGGGCTAGACGAAGATACCTGCACCGGGACCCGGCTTGATTGGACCTTGGCGTACACGATGACCGAACTGAGCTCCACCAGGCCCACGAGCAGTAGCGGCCAGACGGCGCCTGCGAACAGGCTGACCCCGAGCGGATTGGGTGCCTGCGACTGGCCATCGTTCGATCGCCTGCTCGCCGCATACACCCCGAGGGTGGTCAGCATGCAGCCACCGAGGTAAATCACTACCAGTGTGTCGACCACGCGACCCCCGTCCAAGACCAATGTTGAAGTCGACCTTCCCTGAGAAGCTCCAACTCTAAACAAACCGCATTGCGATAGGCTCGCGCGCTTGTCCTTCCGGATATTTACGTCCGTGTCAGTTTTCTCCAGCGGGCAACAGCAGTGATCATTCAGGCAGTCGGCTCCTGGTCGGTTTCGGCGACGTCGGGCGCATCCTCCCGCGTCGCCATGCCGCCTTCGCGGCCTTGATCGCTCGGCCCGGGGCGACCGCCCTTAGGCTCGTCGGTGTCTTCGTCGTCGTAGATCCCTTTACCGCGCGGCATGGTCAATCCCCTCTTCAGTGCGACTCTGTTCGCAGCTTTTCCAGCAGCGGCCCCGCCGCCTCCTTGAGGAACAGCTCCTGTCCCTCGTCGCCGATTTGCACCAGCGCGATGTCGGTGAAGCCGGCTTCCCAGTACTTGCGAACCGAATCGACGATCGCGTCGAGATCCGGCCCGCACGGGATGGATTCGGCGACGTCTTCCGGTCGCACGAATTGCGTCGCGCCCTCGAAACCGGCCGTCGTCGGTAGATCGGAGTTCACCGCCCAGCCCCCGGCGAACCAGCGGAACTGATCGTGCGCGCGCTGTATCGCGGTGTCGCGGTCCGGATCCCAGCAGATCGGGATCTGCCCGATCACCCGGACATCGCCCGGCAGCCCGGTGGCCCGCCGCGCTTCATGCCACGCGTCGACGATCTTTTTGTCGGGTTCGACGGCGATCAGGTGGTCGGAGAGCGGAGCGAAGACTTCAACCGACCGCTCGCCGGACACCGCCGTAGCGATGGGGACCGGCATCTCCGGGATGTCCCAGATCCGTGCGGAGTCGACCTCGTAGTACTCGCCCTTCCAATCGACGAGCTCTCCGGTGAGCAGCTCGCGAATGATCTGGATGGCTTCCCGCAGCATGTCATGCCGACGCGCCACCGTCGGCCAGCGTGCACCGACCACGTGCTCGTTGAGGTTCTCGCCGCTGCCGAGGCCGAGGGTGAACCGCCCGTCGGCAAGGATCTGCAGCGTGGCGGCCTTCTGCGCGACGACCGCGGGGTGGTAGCGGATGGTCGGACAGGTGACGTAGGTGAACAGCTCGACTCGCTCGGTGGCGTATGCGACCGCGCCGAGCACCGACCACGCGTATGGAGCGTGGCCCTGTGACGACAACCACGGGAAGTAGTGGTCGGAGGACACTTCGAAGTCGAAACCCGCGCGTTCCGCCGAAACGGCATAACGGACAAGCTCTTTAGGCCCGCTCTGTTCTGTCATCAGGGTGTAGCCGAAACGCGTCATGGCACCGGGAGTACCCGGGCATCGACCCCAAGAAACGATTGCCGAAACGGCTACAACCTGGCCTTCACCGCCGCCGAGATGCGGGCCCCATCGGCCTTACCTGCGGCGATTGCGGTCGCGGCCTTCATCACCTGGCCCATCTGTCGCATGCTGGGCCGTTCACCGATCTCCTCGGCCACTTGCGCGATCGCCGTGTCGGCCACGTCGGCCAGTTCGGCGTCGGTGAGCGGGGTGGGCAGGTACTCGTCGATGATCCGCGCCTCGGCGTGTTCGGTGGCGGCCAGCTCACCACGTCCGTTCTGCGTGTAGATCTCGGCCGACTCGCCGCGCTTCTTGGACTCCTTGGCCAGCACCTTGAGCACTTCGGCGTCGGACAGCTCTCGCGACTCCTTGCCCGCGACTTCCTCGTTGCGTACCGCGGCGAGCAGCATCCGCAGTGTCGCGGTGCGCAACTTGTCCTGCGACTTCATCGCCGTCGTGAGGTCTGCGCGCAACCGGTCTTTGAGTTCGGCCATGACGTAAACCTACGCCGCGGGGCGTCACGCGTCCCCGACAACGAACCGCGCGTCGACCGCCGACGCCACCTCGATGTGCTCCGGGACGAGTTCGACGTCCGCGCCTCCACCGGCCGCTGCGGCACGCAGGAAGGCGGCGCCGTGACCACCCTCGGGATTGAGGTGCGCGCCGAGCATTCCGGCGTCAGCGATGGCAACGGGACGGATCTCGCCGAGTCCGAGCGCATCGGCGTACTGCTGCGCACGGCGGACCGCATCTTGCACGGCCCGGGTGCGGACCTCTTTGAGCAGGGCCTCTCGCCGATTCACGGTGAGCGCCCACTCCACACTTGAAACCCGGAATCCCTCCGTGTTCGCCGTGTGCTCGCCGACCCACCGTGACAGCGCGGCGAAGTCACGGAACTTGACCTCGACGGCGACGCTGGCGTGGTGCACGAGCGGAAGCTGCTTGCCGTCCTTGTTCCAGGGCCGGTTCGACCACGTGCGCAGTTGCTCGGCGGACCACCACGTAACGGCCCCCTGGTCTTCGCTTTTCATCGGGATGATCGACGCCTTCACGGATTCCAGGTCGCGCGCCACCCTGTCATAGACCGGTTCCATCGCCGGTCCCTCGTAGGCGATGGAGGCGTGGACGGTCCCGCGTTCGGGCGGCTGGAACGCGGAGTAGGACCCCCGCACGGTGATCTCGGTCGCCATTCGTCCACCGTAACGTCGGCGACCGACGTGACACAGTGGTCGACCACGTTGTCAATTTGCACGGTGATCGACAGGATGGTGGCCATGAGCAACGACGCCGGCGGGTCTGAAATGGCCGGCCCGCCGCCGCCGGGCTACCCGCCACCCGGCTATCCACCGCCGGGCTACCAGCATCAACCACCGCCGGGCTACCAGGGTTACCCACCGCCGGGCTACCCGCCGCCCGGGTACCAGCCACCGCCGGGTTACGGTCCGCCGCCCGGGTACGGTCCGCCTCCGGGCTACGGCGCAGCGCCGGGCTATCCGCCGCCTGGCTATGCACCACCGGGGTACGGGGCGCCGCAGGCACCGTTCCCGCCTGCGCTCAAGCCGGGTGTCATTCCGTTGCGGCCGCTGAGCCTGTCCGACATCTTCAACGGGTCCGTCACCTACATCCGGGCGAATCCCAAAGCCACGCTTGGCCTGACCACCATCGTGGTGGTGGCCGCCCAACTCCTCGCCCTCATCTTGTCGGTGGTACCACTGGCCGTCACCGGCGAGCTCGGGCCGACGCTGAGCGGCGAAGAGGTGTCGACCGGTGCGCTGCTCGGCTCGTCGGTATCGAGCCTCGCCGGCTTCGGCGCTACCTGGCTCTCGGGCATCCTGCTGACCGGCATGCTCACGGTGGTCGTCGGCCGGGCCGTTTTCGGCGCCAGCATCACCATCGGCGAAGCGTGGCAACGGCTTCGCCCCCGGCTGTGGGCGTTGATCGGCTTCACCGTCCTGGAAGTGATCGGCGCGGCCGTGCTGGTCGGCATCGGGTCGGGCATCATCTTCGGGGTCGGTTTCGCCGTCAACGGTGTCGCAGCCGCCCGTCGTCGGCATTCCGTTGGGGCTGGCATTGATCGCGCTGCTGGTCTACCTGGGCGCCATGCTCGGCTTGACGCCGTCCGTCATCGTGCTGGAACGACTGGGCATCGTCGCGGCGATGGTGCGGTCGTTCAAACTGGTGCGCAACGACTTCTGGCGCGTGTTCGGCATCTGGCTGCTCGGCCAGATCGTGGCCGGGCTAATCGCCTGGGCGGTCGCCGTGCCGTTCAGCGTCGGTGGCCAAATCCTGCTCATGTCGGCGTCATCCACGGTGGCGGGGCTCATCGCCCTGGTCCTGCTATCCATCGGCAGCGCGATCGGCCAGATCATCACCGCACCGTTTTCGGCCGGCGTCGTCGTGCTGCTGTACACCGATCGCCGCATGCGCGCGGAGGCCTTCGACCTGGTGCTGCACACGGGCGCGGCGTTCGGGCCGGGGGCGCCGCCCGATTCCACCGATCATCTATGGCTGACCCGCCAACAAGCCTGACGTGCCGACCATAGACGTCGATCGTGATGCCGCCCACGAGGCCGCGCAGCACGAACTCGGAAAACCGATCTACCCCAAGGCTTCACTGACCGAACGCCTGGTGGACTGGATCGACGAGCTGTTGTACAAGCTCATGGTCGAGGGTTCGTCCGTGCCGGGCGGCTGGTTCACGATCACGGTGTTGCTGATCCTGCTCGCGGTGGCGATCGTCGTTGGCGTCCGGATCGCCCGCAGGACCATGCGCACCAACCGAGGTGACGGCTACGCACTCTTCGGCGAGCATCAGCTCAGCGCCGCCGAGCACCGCGCCGGGGCCGAACAGTCTGCGGCGGCGGGTAATTGGGCCGCAGCGATACGGCATCGACTCAGAGCCATAGCACGCCAGCTGGAGGAGGACGGCGTGCTCGACCCCGTTCCGGGGCGTACGGCGACCGAGCTGACACGTGATGCCGGACGGGCGGTACCCAACCTCGCCGCCGAATTAGTCCGGGCCGCAGATGCTTTCAACGACGTCACCTATGGTGAGCGGCCCGGTACGGAACCCGCGTATCGGATGATCGCCGACCTCGACGACCACCTACGGCGTCACACCGCTGCGGCCACCGCCAGTTCGTTGGCGCCCGCCGCGGCCGAGGGCTGGGCAGAGGTCCGATGACTCAAGCCGATTCGGCCGTCGGCCCTACGGTGGTGCAGCGGTGGCGCAGTGCTCGTTGGGTCGTGCTCGCGATCGTCGTGATCGTCGGCGTGGCGGTGCTGAGCACTTATCTGACCGCACCACGTCCCGGCGGCCGGATGGATCCGACCTCAACGTCGTCGGATGGCGCGCGGGCGCTCGTTACCCTGCTGCGCGACCACGGCGTGGACGTCATCGCCGCCGACGACATCGCCGCTGTGGAACGGGCCGCGCGTCCCGACACGCTGATCCTGGTGGCGCAAACGTTCTACCTGACCGACGACGATCTGCTGCGCCAGTTGGCCGCCCTTCCCGGCGATCGGCTGCTGGTGGAACCGGTGTCACGGACGCGCGAGGAACTCGCGCCGGAGATCCGTCTCGACGGCGCCACCACGTTCGGGGGTGCGAAGCCGAACTGCGACCTGCGGGAGGCGACGCGCGCCGGTGCGGTTCAGTTCGGCCTGAGCGACGCCTACGAAGCGGAGGGCGACGTAGGACTGACGCGCTGCTACGACGGTGCGCTGGTCCGCTACTCCGACGACGGGCGAACCGTGACGGTCGTCGGCACCGCCGACTTCATGACCAACTCCGGCCTGTTGGAGGAGGGCAACGCCGCCCTCGCGATGAACCTCGCGGGCACGCATCCGCGCCTGATCTGGTACGCCCCGCAACACAGCGAGGGTGAATCCGAAGGCGGCGCAACCATCTCCGACCTCATTCCCGACCACGTGACCTGGATCGTCTTGCAGCTGTGTCTGGTGGTGGCACTGCTGGCGGTGTGGAAAGGTCGACGCATCGGCCCGCTCGTCGCTGAGCAGCTGCCAGTGGTGGTGCGCGCGTCGGAGACCGTCGAGGGCCGCGGCCGCCTCTACCGGTCGCGGCGCGCGAGTGACCGCGCCGCCGAGGCGTTGCGCACGGCAACGTTGCAGCGGATGCTGCCCCGCCTGGGTCTCGGCCACAATTCCGCGCCGCCCGCGGTAGTTCAGGCCGTCGCCGAACGCTGCGGCCTGAACCCGCAAGCGGTGGCGCACACGCTATTCGGTCCACCACCGGCCACCGACGCCGACTTGGTAAACCTCGCCAACGAACTCGACAACATCGAAAGGCAGGTCGCAGACTCGTGACTCAGCCAACAACACAGACAACGTCGCATGATGCCGCTCGAAATGCGTTGCTGGCGTTGCGCGGCGAGATCGCCAAGGCCGTCGTCGGGCAGGACGCGGTGGTGAGCGGTCTGGTCATTGCGCTGCTGTGCCGGGGCCATGTGTTGCTCGAAGGCGTTCCCGGCGTCGCCAAGACGCTGCTGGTGCGCACGCTCGCGGCCGCGTTGCAGCTGGAGTTCAAGCGCGTGCAGTTCACCCCCGATCTGATGCCCGGCGACGTCACCGGTTCACTCGTGTATGACGCGCGCACAGCCGAATTCGAGTTTCGCTCCGGGCCGGTGTTCACCAATCTGCTTCTGGCCGACGAGATCAACCGGACGCCGCCCAAGACGCAGGCCGCGCTGCTGGAGGCCATGGAGGAACGGCAGGTCAGCGTCGAGGGCGAAGCCCGGCCGCTGCCTGACCCGTTCATCGTCGCCGCGACCCAGAACCCGATCGAGTACGAGGGCACCTATCAACTGCCCGAGGCGCAGCTCGACCGGTTCCTGTTGAAGCTCAACGTGCCGCTGCCGCCACGGGATCAGGAGATCGCGATTCTCGATCGGCACGCCCGCGGCTTCGACCCCCGCGACCTGTCCGCTGTGCAACCCGTGGCCGGTGCCGCCGAACTGGCGGCCGGACGCGAAGCGGTGCGGCAGGTGCTGGTGGCCGACGAGGTGCTCGGCTACATCGTGGACATCGCCGGCGCGACAAGGCATTCCCCGTCGCTGCAGCTGGGCGTCTCGCCGCGCGGCGCGACGGCACTGTTGGCCACCGCCCGGTCGTGGGCGTGGTTGTCCGGCCGCGCCTACGTCACCCCCGACGACGTCAAGGCGATGGCGCGCCCGACGCTTCGGCACCGGATCGGGCTACGGCCGGAGGCCGAACTCGAGGGCGCCACCCCCGACGGCGTGCTGGACGGCATACTCGCGGCCGTGCCGGTTCCACGCTGATGATCCTCACCGGCCGCACCGGCCTGATCGCGCTGATCTGCGTGCTGCCGATCGCGTTCTCGCCCTGGCCTGCAATTGCTTTCGTCGTGTTGCTGGCCGGGCTCATGGCGGTGGTGGCGCTCGACGTGGCACTGGCGGCCAGCACGCGCCGGCTGATCTGCACGCGGTCCGGCGAAACGGCAGCGCGGTTGGGCCAGCCGGTTGACGCGGTGCTCCTCGTGGAGAACGCGGGCACGCGTCGCCTGCGTGGCCAGATTCGCGACGCCTGGGCACCCAGCGCGCGGGCCGAGCCACGCACTCATCCGGTGAACATCGCTGCCGGCCAACGGGTTCGGCTCACCACGCAGCTGCGGCCGGTTCGCCGCGGTGATCAGCGCTCGGACCTCGTCACCGCCCGTTCGATCGGGCCGCTGGGGCTGGCAGGCCGGCAGAGTTCACATCGGGTGCCGCGGCAGATCCGCATCCTGCCGCCGTTCCTTTCGCGAAAGCACCTGCCGTCGCGGCTGGCGAAACTGCGTGAACTCGAAGGCATGACGCCGGTGCTGATCCGGGGGCAGGGAACCGAATTCGATTCGCTGCGTGAGTATGTCGTCGGCGACGACGTGCGATCCATCGACTGGCGCGCCACCGCCCGTCGTGCTGACGTGGTGGTGCGGACGTGGCGGCCCGAGCGGGACCGGCGAGTGGTGATCGTGCTCGACACCGGTCGCACTTCGGCCGGGCGCGTTGGCGTTGACCCCACCGCGAGCGACCCGGGCGGATGGCCGCGGCTGGACTGGTCGATGGATGCCGCGCTGCTGCTGGCCGCGCTGGCCGCACGGGCCGGCGACCACGTCGACTTCCTGGCGCACGACCGGCTGTCGCGCGCAGGTGTGTTCAACGCGTCGCGCACCGAATTGCTCGCGCAGCTGGTGGAGGCGATGGCGCCGCTGCAGCCCGCGCTGGTCGAATCCGACGCCCGCGCCATGGTGGCCGCGGTACGGCGGCGAATCCGGCAACGGGCGTTGGTGGTGCTGCTGACGGACCTCAATGCCTCGGCGCTCGACGAGGGGTTGATGGCGGTGCTGCCCCAGCTGTCCGCCAAGCATCAGGTGCTGCTCGCAGCTGTCGCCGATCCCCGCGTCGAGCGGCTCGCGGCCGGCCGTGCCGACGCGGCTGCGGTCTATGACGCCGCCGCGGCCGAACGGTCCCGCAACGACCGGCGGGCGATCGCATCGCGGCTGCGGCGCTGCGGTGTCGACGTGGTCGACGCCCCACCCGAAGAGTTGGCACCCGCGCTCGCCGACCACTACCTGGCGATGAAAGCCACCGGCCGGCTCTAGCCCGTGGGCACCAGGTCGGGCGCGTCGTCGACGTCGCCGGTCTCCCCCGCCCGGACCGCCTTGCGGCCGAAATGGAATATGTAAGCCAGGAATGCGATTTCGGCCGCCACACCGATGGCGATGCGGACGAACGTCGGCAGCGGCGACGGGGTCACCAGCGCCTCGATCAGCCCGGCCACCAGCAGCACGGCAACCAGACCGACCGCGACAGCGACCACCGCCCGGCCCTGTTCGGCCAGCACCTGTCCACGCGGCCTGTTGCCCGGCGAGACCACCGACCAGCCCAGCCGCATCCCCACGGCCGCGGCGAGGAACACCGCGGTCAGTTCGATCAGCCCGTGCGGGGTGAGCAGCCCCAGGAAGATGTCGGCCTTGCCCGCGTCGAACATCAACCCCGCGACCTCGCCGAGGTTGAGTGCGTTCTGGAAGAGCAGATACGGGATCGGTATCCCCAGCAGGATCGCGTATCCGATGCACTGGGCCGCCACCAACGAATTGTTCACCCACACCTGCAACCCGAACGATCCGGCCGGATTCTCGCTGTAGTACGAGGCGAAGTCGTTGTTGACCAATTCGTCGATCTCGCTCGGGGTTCCGAGGGCGGCCTGCACTTCCGGGTTGCCGGACACCCACACGGCGATGACTGTTGTGACGAAGAAGAATGCGATGGCCGTCCCCACCCACCACCGCCACGACCGGTAGGCGACCACGGGGAACGACACCGTCCAGAACCGGGTGAACTCGCGCCACAGCGGCGCGTGCGCACTGGTGATTGCCGAGCGTGCCTGTGCCACCAGGCCGGACAACCGGCCGATCAGCACCGAATCGGTCGAGACGCTCCGCACCATCGACAGGTGGGTGGAGACCCGCTGATAGAGGTCGACCAGCTCGTCGACCTCGGCGCCGGTCAGCCGCCGACGCCGCTTCACCAGCTGCTCCAACCGGTCCCACGTCGGACGATGCGCCAGCACGAACGCGTCGACATCCACGTGGCAAATCCTAGTAGCGTGGCGGCCATGGTCCGCCCGCAAGAACCTGTGGTGACCGGGGACGCGGTGGTCCTGGATGTTCAGATCGCCCAGTTACCCGTCCGCGCGCTGTCGGCGCTGATCGACGTCACGGTGGTCTTCATCGGCTATATCATCGGCGTGCTGTTGTGGGCGACCACATTGACGCAGTTCGATCCGGCACTGTCGGCGGCCGTGCTGATCATCTTCACCGTCGTGACGATCTTGGGTTATCCGATCGCGTTTGAGACCGCGACGCGGGGCAGGTCACTGGGCAAGATGGCCCTGGGGCTGCGGGTGGTGTCCGACGACGGTGGCCCGGAACGCTTCCGGCAGGCGCTATTTCGCGCGCTGGCCGGTTTTATCGAGATCTGGATGTTTACCGGCGGGCCGGCGGTGATCTGCAGCCTGCTCTCGCCCAAGGGCAAGCGCATCGGTGACATCTTCGCCGGCACGGTGGTGATCAGCGAGCGTGCGCCGCGGCTCACACCGCCGCCACCGATGCCGCCTGCGCTGGCGTGGTGGGCATCCTCGCTGCAGCTGTCCGGGCTCGGCGCCGAGCAAGCCGAGCTGGCTCGTCAATTTCTCTCCCGCGCAGCGCAATTGGATTCTGGGGTGCGGGATCAGATGGCCTACCGGATCGCCGGCGACGTCGTCGCACAGATATCGCCACCTCCGCCGCCGGGAGTTCCGCCCCAACTGGTCCTTGCGGCAGTGCTGGCCGAACGGCACCGCCGCGAACTGGCCCGGCTGCAGTCGCCGCCGACGGGACGGCCGCCGTACTGGCCCGGGCAGCAGCCGGTGTATCAGCAGCCCGCTCCCCCGGCACCGACGCCGCAGCAGCCGGGTACAGGGGGATTCCAACCGCCGATCTAGCGGTAGCGCACGCCGATCAGCATGACCACGGCCGCGATGAAGCTTGTCGCGGTGCGGACGTGGTTCCAGTTCGTCCACGGGGTGAAGTACGCCTGCCACTCGCGGGCCGCGTCGGCGGGCGACAGACCGACCGGGTTCACGGCGTCGAGGTGGTTGTTCAGCGGCACATTGAACGCCATCGTGATGATCGCGGCGAGGACGCCGAGGACCGCGCCGATCAGCAGCACCCAGCTGCCGGGCTGGCGCAGTTGAATCACGGCGACGACACCGACGGCCACGGCCAGAATCGCCGCGCTGAAGTAGCCCAGCAGGAACGCGGGGTTGGAGTTCGCCTCGACGTTCATAGCGCGCATCGCGGTGATCGCCTCTACCGGTTCGGTGCGATTCAGGCCGCGCATCGCGAATGTGGAGAACACGTACATCATTCCGCCGGCGGCGGCGCTGGCGAGGGCGGCGAGGGAGGTCAGGATGACGAAGGGGCTCGTATTCATGACTCGAAGTCAACCGGGGCCCGGCACGCCGATCCATCGTTGGCCGTCCCGACTGCATGCGTGAGCGTCTACCCGATCCCCACGCCGCGGTAGAGCTTCACCGACACCGCGGTCAACCACGCCCACACCAGCACCACAGCCGCGGTGAACACCAGAATCGTGGCGGCGCCGCCCGTCCCGGACGACAGGGCGATGAAACTGGCCGCGAACACGAACCCCGTGATGCGTGAGAACCAGGCCCAAGATGCCTGTCCGTCGTGTGCGAACCACGACCCCAGCACGAAGCACGCGGCGACCAGGCAGGCGAAGCCGAGGCCCGCGACCGCGAAATGAGCCAACCCGTGCCAACTGACCTCGCCCATGCCGGGCGGGGTGCCCGGCGGGAAACCGTCGGACGGATCGGCTTTGAAGAACCCGGCGGCCACCAGCCCGGCACCGAAGGCCCCGAGCAGACCCG
Organism: uncultured Actinomycetota bacterium; assembly: GCA_963851115.1. Classification (GTDB taxonomy): domain Bacteria; phylum Actinomycetota; class Actinomycetes; order Mycobacteriales; family Mycobacteriaceae; genus Mycobacterium. Next base: position 8,709 of record CAWKOI010000013.1, on the reverse strand, counting down.
ACGCCCATGCCGACTGCCGACCGGGACCGAGCGCGCGGCGCACGCCGACGGCGGCCGCGATTGTCATCGCTCCGGTGATCAGGAAGGTGGCGATCTGGATCCAGCCCAGGTCACCGTTCGCGAGCTGGCTGGCGGCGTGCCGGGTGGGGTCGAATCCATCGCGGGTTGCCGCCTGCGCGGCCACCGCCACGACGTAGATGGGGCCGGCGATGACGCCGTAGCCCAGCAGCGACTTGGTGACTCGCACCGGCAATGGCGGGCAATCTGTCGTGGTCATGGCGGGTCTCCCTGTGAAATCAAACTAGACTGTCCAGTACTCTAACCCTTGGAGAACTAGACTGTCCAGTACCGAATCGAGGAGTCGACATGACCGAAGTGCTTGGCCGCTCGGCCCGAAAGCGTCAGACCATCCTGTCGGCGGGCCGGACGCTGTTCTTGAGCAACGGCTACCAGGGCACCAGCGTCGACCAGATCGCCGCGTCTGCGGAGGTCTCCAAGCAGACGGTCTACAAGCACTTCGGTGACAAGCAGGAACTGCTGTTGGCGATCGTGAACAACGCGCTGGAGAGCACGGTGACGCCGTTCCTCGATCGCATCGCCGCGCTGGCCGACACCACCGATCTGGAGGCTGACCTCACCGCCCTTGCCGCCGATTACCTGAGCGCGGTCTTGCAGGAGCCGGTGGTGCAACTGCGCCGGCTGGTGGTCGGCGAGGCCAATCGGGTCCCCGAGCTGGCGCAGCTGTACTACGAACAGGCGCCCGCCCGCACGCTGGCCGCGTTCGCCGAATGTTTCGGCCGACTTCACGACCGCGGACTGTTACACGTCCCCGAACCCGCTGTTGCCGCAGAGCATTTCGCGTTCCTCATCGTTGGCCGGTGCATTGACCAAGCGCTGTTCTACGGCGGACCGCAGGTGCTGGCGAGCGTCGACCCGCAGCGTTATGTGCGTGCGGGCGTGCTGGTGTATCTCGCCGGTTATCGGCCACGCACGGCGCCCGATTGACGATAGGCTCGCCGCGTGGACGCCGTGGTCGGCCTGCTCGAGGGTGTGCGAGCGCGAGGCGCTTTCGTGTTGCGGATGATGATGGATCCGCCGTGGTCGATGAGCATTCGCGACGAGGCCCCGCTCACGTTGATCTGCCAGACCCATGGCAGCGCCGCGATCGTCGGCGCGAGCAGCGGAACCGTCTGGCTGCGACCCGGTGACGTCGCGCTCGCCCGCGGCACCGAGCACTACATCTTCGCCGACGACCCGACCACCACACCGATGATCGTCATCCATCCCGGACAACGCTGCACGACACTGTCCGGTGAAAGCCTGAAGTTCGAGATGTCGATCGGAGTGCGGACGTGGGGCAACAGCCCGTCCGGCGCAACGCGGTCGGTGATCTGCGCGTACGAGGGCCGCAGCGAGGTCAGTGCCCGGCTGCTCGACGCGTTGCCGACCGTGCTCGTGCTGCGGGCCGACGAATGGGACACCCCGCTGGTCGAACTGCTCGCCGCCGAAGCCGGCTGCGACGGTCCCGGCCAGGAGGCCTACTTGGACCGGCTGCTGGACCTGCTGCTCATCGCGGTGCTGCGCACCTGGTTCGACCGCGACGGCAATGCGCCGACGTGGTGGCACGCCGAGCACGACCCGATGGTCGGTCCGGCGCTCAAGCTGATCTACAACAATCCCGCGCACCCGTGGACGGTGGCGAATCTCGCTGCGGCCGTGGGGTGTTCGCGTGCGGTGTTCGCCCGCCGGTTCACCGAGCAGGTCGGCGAGCCGCCCATCGCATTCCTGACCAGTTGGCGGCTCGCCCTCGCCGCCGATCTGCTGCGGTCGAGCCAGGCCACTATCGCTGCGGTGGCCCGGCAGGTCGGCTACAGCACGCCGTTCGCGTTGAGCAGCGCGTTCAAACGCGCCTATGGCGTCAGCCCGAACACGCACCGCGCCACGGCCGCATATCCGGCCGCAGCCATCGAGTCGACGGCGCTCTAGCTGCCGATCCATTTGATTGATTCCTAGACGTTTGGCAACGATGAGTTCTGTTTCGGGGTGGCGGGGCCGATCTTGTTGCCCCTGATGTTCGTTTGGGGGACAAGCGGGATCGCGGCAGTGATTCTGACACAGATCCGTCTCACAGCCGCCTTCGCTCGGGCTAGACAGATGTAGCGACTTTGACAGCAAGGCTGCGTAGGACTTCCCATCACGACCCAATCGACGATCGCCGCTTGCGATCCCTTACCCGCCGCTTTTGCCGAGACTGCGGAGAACAGGGCAGTGATCGAGCAGGCGAAAGGGATGCTCGTCCTGCTCTACGGAGTGGATGACGAGTCGGCTGTCGAGTGGCAGCGAAGATTGACCGGAATCGCCGGGCTACTTTGACAAAACATCGGCGTGTCGCATGAGCCTGTCAATCTGCACTGCATAGGCCGCACCACGGGAGCTCATACCGATTGGCGGCGCCGATCGCCGGGGTGGACGCCTAAGCCGTCTGCGGTCGAAGCGGCGACTGCCATCAGGGTGAGCACCTTCGTTGCCTGCCCGCCAGCGGCCACACACTAGCCATGGCTAGGTTGCCCCGACGGGTGCAGTAGTGCCGCGCACAACGGTTGATCGGCCTCATCTGCGCCTACCAGATCGATATCGTGACGGAACTTTAGCTCTCACTCTTCCGGCGCAACTAAGTCAACCCAGATCTTCCCGATAGCCGAGTATGGCTCTGCGGTCACCACGGTCCCGAATCCGGATTGCAAACTCACCGGCGGGTACCTTTCCAAAGAATCTTCACGGCCCAGCCATGCCCGGGCATTCGGGTCATAGACCGCAGATATCTCCACGCCCGATTCGCTGAATCCGAGTTCTCGAACCGGGTTGCGGCACCGGCACATTCATTGGCCACGCGCCCCATACGCGGTGACGGTTCGTGTGGAGAACGACGCCATCACCGCCGGCATCGGCCTCTACCCGTCGGCCCCAACCAGAAACGAGGGCGTTGAGACCACTCGTGTTCCTGTTCCTGCTCGGCGGCCGATCCGAGCGCCTACGCCCATCCCCAGTCGTGGGTCGTCCGGCGTCGGCGATGACGACGAGTGCGGCCGGGCGAAATGTTCATTGGCGACCCACCGGCTCCGGCGCCACACGAGCGGCTAAGAGCCTCCCAGGAACGCGACATCGCCGAAGATGTACCGGCACGGCGGCGAGTGGACAACCGGTTGGCCTGTTTCTCCCAGAACGCCAGCCGGTCCTTCTCGGCTTCGCGGTACAGCTCGGCTGTCGCGTTGGCGTTGCGCGCGAATTCCGTCGGCGGTGGATACGCAGACGGAACTTCGGTGTGCGTCTCGGTCATACTGTGAGCCTAGCTTTGGGGGCGCTGCGCTCCTCCGTGGTTGGACGAAAATTGCCTGTATGTGCCCGGTCGGGTGCGTGGTTGGTGCTGGTTGTGTCGACGGCTGGGTCGAGGCGATGCTGGTGAGGTGTTTCGGTTGACCCCGGTCTGTCTATGTTGCCGGTGAGCCCGCAGCCTAGGTTGGGGTGGAGGTTCACAATCATGTCCACGGGAACCGTGGATTGTTGCGTTCGAGCACGAGTGTCAGATTCCTATTTCACCCGCCCTCCCCGGAACACGCACCAGGACAAGGGAATACGAGACATCAGATGGGGTGGTGGGTGATGGACGTGGTACATCGGCGGTGTGCGGGGATCGATGTTCGAAGTAGGACGCGAAGGTCTGCGTCCGCATACAAGGTCAAGGCCGACGCGCGAAGTCGGCGACGGTGAACCACGTGGGCCGCCACGGCCGGGCAGATCTTTGCGCTGCGTGAGCGTGCACGTGAGCGAGATGAACTATCTCGAGCTGCACGGCGATCGTGTTGCCTATCGGGAGGCGGGAGACGGTCAGGCGCTGCTGTTGATCCATGGGATGGCGGGCAGTTCGGCCACCTGGCAGGCGATCCTTCCCCAGCTTGCGAAGAAGTATCGGGTGGTGGCACCGGACCTGTTCGGGCACGGTGAATCCGCCAAGCCGCGCGGTGACTATTCGCTAGGCGCGTTCGCGGTATCGCTGCGGGATCTGCTCGATGAACTCGGCATCACCCGGGCGACGGTGATCGGTCAATCACTCGGTGGCGGCGTGGCCATGCAGTTCGCCTACCAGCATCGCCACTACTGCGAACGGCTGGCTCTCATCAGCAGCGGGGGCCTGGGCCCCGACGTGAGCTGGATATTGCGGGTCCTGTCGGCGCCCGGAGCCGAACTGGTGCTGCCGGTCGTCGCGCCGCAGCCGGTGGTGAGCGTCGGCAACAAGCTCGGATCGTGGCTCACGTCGACCGGAATCCACTCGCCGCGCGCCGGCGAAATATGGAACGCCTACTCGTCACTGTCGGACGGACAGACCCGGCAGGCGTTCCTGCGCACGCTGCGCTCGGTGGTGGACTACCGGGGTCAGGCGGTCAGCGCGGTCAACCGGTTGCATCTGAGTTCTGACCTACCCATCTTGCTGATTTGGGGTGACCAGGACCGGATCATCCCTGTCGCCCACGGCTACGCCGCTCACGAGGCCATGCCAAGTAGTCGGCTGGAAGTGCTTCGCGGTGTCGGACACTTCCCGCATGCCGAGTCCCCCACCGCGGTGGTGAAGATCCTCGACGACTTCATCGCCACCACCGCGCCGAATGCCGATCCGACAAATCGAAAACCCTGATCAGGACCGTGGCGCAGCGAGCGTCGACTTCTAATTCTCTCTCCGGGTGTGTCTCAAGAAGCTCTGAAGCCGCCTAACCGGCAACTTCGGACACTTTCGGCGTCGCAACCTAGGGCAGGCCGCCCGCCTGCCTGGCGAGGGTCGGCTAGCAAGCTGAGTCCGCCACACCCACTTACATTTTGGTATATCGCGCCATGGCGAAGCTGTACAGCAGGTCCAGCGTGCGTGCGGCCTGGAAGGTGGTCGTTGTAACTGTCCGCGCGGGCGGAAAACGTGGGAGGCCGGAAGTCCCTAGATCGGATGCACTTAGATAGCCGCTGAAGTCGTGTGACGATTCGCTGCCACGTCGCGCAGCAGTCATCAAGCGAAGGTGGATTCGCGATCCGGCTCGGGACCGAACTTAAACCGCCGGCCGGTGATCTCCAAGGCGATCACCCGTACGTAAAGAGGCTTCAACGTCGCGGTCCACGGCAGCAACGGCGCTTCCTCGGCCTCTAGGATCTCGGCGTTGGCCGACAGCACTTTCGCCCTGCCCTTGACGATCACGCTCCACCCCTCGGCGACAGTGTGGTCGTCGGCCTCGAAAGCTACCCGGTCGTTCATCACGGCGCTGAACAGCTTGGTGCCCTGGGCAGTTCGGAACAGCACCGTCCGGCGTTGGGTGACGAAGTTGACCGGGAAGATTTCGGGCTGCCCGCCCAGGATCGTGACTAATCGGCCTAACGACACGCTTGATAGCAAGCTCCAGCACTCGTCTTCGCTGAGCACGGTCACCGGATCGTCTGCGGACATGATTCAGCCTAACGCGATGGGGGGTTTCGGCTCGGTCGGATGCGATAGCCGATGAATGTCGACCGTCCCACCGGATAGGGACCTGTTGCCCTAGCTAAGCTAGCTAAGCTAGGTGTGGGCGGTCAGCCGCATCGACAACGCGCAATGACGACATCTGGCACGGATCTCCTGCAGCGAACTCTCGCGGTGATGTGCACGGTTAGCTTGAATTACCTGTGCGCGCAAATTCTTTCAGCTTGTTGCCCCTCCATCGATGGAAGTCACGTGCGAAGGTGTTGTGGGCAAGCAGGGTTTCTCCACCTGCTCGGCGGGCAATATTCTCCACATTCGGGTTCAGCCAAGGTGACCTTCCGCTTTGTGGTGCTCATCGGAAGGCGTTGAGCCCGGTGATCGCGCGTCCGACGATCAGGGACTGAATGGAGTCGGTGCCCTCGTAGGTGTAAACGGCTTCGATGTCGGCGTGGTGCCGGGCGACGTGGTGATCGAGCAGGATCCCGTTGCCGCCCAGGATATCCCGAGCCATCGCGCAGACCCGGCGGGCTCCGTCACCGGTGTTCAGCTTGGCCAGCGCGGCGTGCTCGATCGACACCCGCCCTTGGGCCTGCAACTGCGACATCCGGGTGCACATCAATTGCATGCCGGTGATGTCGCTGAGCATGTGCGCGAGCTTGTCCTGGATCAGCTGGAACCGGGCCAGTGGGCGGCCGAACTGCTCGCGTCGCAGCGAATAAGTGAGTGCTGCCTCATAGGCGGCGACAGCGTGGCCCAGGGCCTCCCAGGCGACGGTCTGCCGGGACTTGGCCAGCACATAGTTGGTGTCGTCCCAGGTCCGGGCCTTCGTCAGACGGGCACCGGCGGGCACCCGCACTCCGTCCAGGCGGATCTGGGCCTGCCACACGCCGCGGTTCGCTGCTTTACCGACGATCTTCCTGGCGTGATACCCGGGAACCGGGTGCTCCGCGCCGTCCGGGTGTTCCACGACGAAAGCACCGACCTGGCCGTCGTCGTCCCGGGCCCAGACGACCACCACGTCGGCGACGGTGCCGTTGCCGATCCACCGCTTGTGCCCGTCCAGCACCCACTCGTCACCCTGCCGCCGCGCCCGGGTTTCCAACGCAACCACGTCGGAGCCGTGCTTGGGTTCGGTCAGCGCAAAGGCGCCGAGAATTTCACAGGTCGCCATCCGTGGCAAATATTGGGCCTGCTGCTCTTCGGAGCCGAGCATCGCGATGGTCGTCATCGCGAGCCCGGAATGCACGGCGTTCAGGGTGGCGATGCTGCCATCGCCGCGGGCCAGTTCGGCGGCGATTACACCTTCGGCGAGGAACGACACCCCGGGGCAACCGTTCCCGACGATCGAGGCGCCGGCAATGCCGAGCCGCCCATAGCCCTTGGCCAGTTCGACCGGGAACTCTGCCCGCTCCCAATAACCGGCAGCGGCCGGTGCCACCTCGGTGTCGCACCACTGCCGGACCCGATCACGCATCTCGCGTTCCTGGTCGGTGAGCAGTTCATCCAGACTGTAGAAATCAGTAGCCCGGGAAATCGCAAGATCATCACCATTTGGGAACTCATTCTCGGTGGCCCCAGAATCGAGATCGGCGACGTTCTCGGTCACCGGAATACTCGGCGCGTTCATGCTTAGGTCCTGCTTTCATGTTCGAATAGGTGCGTAGGGACGGGTGAGAATCTCATGTCTGTCCTTTGGTCCTGGCCCTTAAGTTATTTGTCGGTCTTGGTTGCTCCCTGGACTGCCTCCGTCGTGTCCTCGGCCTGTTGCCGACGACGCCCACAAGTAATCGGTTGATGGCGGGGAGCCTTCGTTGTTTTTCAGAAGGGGGGGTTGATTGAGGTGGGGTTTTTGGTGTCCGGAAGATCCCAGGGCGCGGTCGGCGTGATGCGCCGAATCCTGCTCGAGCCGACTCATCGTTGGTCCTCCACGTTCATGGGAACGCCTGACACGCCTGACTCCTGTTCGATCGGGTGGCGTCACGCTCAGCCCTGGATGCGGCTGCTGTGTCCGGCCCATTCCTTGTCGCGCAGCGCGAACTTCTGCACCTTTCCGGTCGACGTACGCGGTAGGAATTCGACGAACTCGATCGCCTTGGGCACCTTGAAGCGGGCGATGTGCGTCTGCAGGTAGGCGATCAGCTCTTCCTCAGTCACCTCGGCGTCCGGCCTGCGCACGACGAAGGCCTTCGGCCGCTCTCCCCACTTCGGGTCCGGCACGCCGATCACGGCGACCTCCAACACCGCCGGATGCGACTCGATCGCGTGCTCGATCTCGACCGTGGAGATGTTCTCGCCACCGGAGATGACGATGTCCTTCGCCCGGTCACGCAGCTCGACATACCCATCCGAGTGCCGGACGCCGAGGTCCCCGGAGTGCAGCCACCCGCCCCCGAAGGCGTTCTTGGTGGCCACCTCGTCGCGGTAGTACCCGGCCATCACGTTGTTGCCACGCATCACGATCTCGCCCATCGTTTGACCGTCGCGCGGAACATCGTTCATCCGCTCGTCTACCACCCGCACCGGATCGGACTGGATCATCGCGACGCCCTGTCGCGCCTGCCGGCGCGCCTGATCCGCCGCCGACATGGCCGACCAGCCGGGCTGCCACTCGTTGATGGCGTACGGGCCGTACACCTCGGTCATCCCGTAGACGTGCACGATCCGCGCGCCGAGCTCGCGCATCCGCGCGATCACCGTCGGACCCGGCGCGGCGCCGGCCACTGTCGCCACCAGCTCGCGGTCGAGCGGGTGCGCCTGCGGGGCCTCGGCGATTGACACCAGCACCGTGGGCGCACCGTCGAGATGGGTCACCCGCTCCTCATCGAGCAGCCGCCAAATCACGTCCGCACGTACCGCCCGCAGGCATACGTGCGTCGCACCGATCCCTGTCACCGCCCACGGCGTGCACCAACCGCTGCAGTGGAACATCGGCAGCGTCCACAGATAGACGCTCTCCGGGTCGAAGCGCTGGTGGATGATCTCGCCCAACGCGTTCAGGTACGCGCCGCGATGGGTGTACATCGCGCCCTTGGGCTGGCCGGTCGTGCCCGAGGTGTAGTTGATCGCTATCAGCCCCAGCTCGTCGTCGACCGTCCACGGCAGCGGCTCCCCCGAGCCGCGCGCCATCAGCTCGTCGTAGGAGATGTGGGCGTGCTCGGCGGCCGCGGGCGAGGCGGGCCCCAGCGGGTCGTTGACCGCCACCACCTCCTCAACGG